>NZ_JBGGPM010000004.1:0-429254 GCF_041320675.1 Erwinia sp. STN24
ACGTCATAATGAATTTCATTATGTGTTCACTCTTAAGACTTGATATTTTTTTGCGTCCGGAGACGCTTGATATCAATCCTGCGAGTGCCCACACAGATTGTCTGATAAATTGTTAAAGAGCGTTGCGGCCAGTGCTTTCGCTTCCTGCCGCGAGGTGGCGTATATTACGCTTTCCTCCTTCAGAGTCAACCTCTTTTTCAGAAGTTTTCTCCGGCGATTCAGCTTCCTGAACCTCCTGAGCCGCTGGCCTGTAAGCCGTTGTGCCGTCTCAGTGGTTGCGCATTATAGGGAGGCGCCGCGGAAAGGCAAGCGTAAAAATGAACTTTTTTATCGTTCGCTCTATTTTTGCTCGCAACGCTGCTTTTTAGCGCTTTTTGATGCGCGAAGGCAGGTCAGCAAGGCTATCTATCACCCAATCTGCTGCATTTTCGCCCTCTTCCGTTACCGGCTTGCCGCTGCGCACTAATACCTTTGTGCCTACACCTGCCGCTTTACCTGCCAGCAGGTCATCAATTTTGTCGCCTACTATATAAGAAGCCGCCATATCGATATTCAGCTCTTTTTGGGCAGAGAGCAGCATGCCCGGCTGCGGCTTACGGCAGTCGCATTCCTGACGATACTCTTCCACTACGCCTTCCGGATGGTGAGGACAATAATAGATGCCGTCCAGGTCGACTTCGCGATCGGCCAGCGACCAGTCCATCCACTCCGTTAACTGCATAAAGGTATCTTCCGTAAAGAGGCCGCGAGCGATACCAGATTGGTTGGTGACCACCACCAGCGCGAAACCCATTTTTTTCAGTTCCTGCATCGCTTCGATAACACCGTCGATAAACTGAAAGTTGTCGATCTCATGGACATAGCCGCGATCGATATTCATGGTACCGTCACGGTCGAGAAATATTGCGGGGACTTTGTTCGTCACGTGGAAACTCCTGCTACTAATGTTAAGACAGAGTATCGCACGTTTGTATCCGCAGAGAGAATGCCCCTTAAGCGCGCATTGATTGATTCAGACGTCTGGATGCCTTACCATCCACTCGCAGCTCTCTGCAGGAAAGTGCAGACGAATATTTGCCACGGCCCACTCTATTACGATAATAAAATGATAAAACTTCAAAATATCAGCAAAGTGTTCCGACAGGGCACCCGCACTATTACCGCGCTGACGGATGTCAGCCTGGAAGTGCCCGCCGGACAAATTTATGGCGTAATCGGCTCGTCCGGCGCCGGGAAAAGCACGCTTATCCGCTGCGTGAATCTGCTTGAGCGTCCTACCTCAGGCACCGTGTTAGTGGATAGCCAGGATTTAACCGCCTTTTCAGAAAGCCAGCTGACCCAGGCGCGCCGCCAAATCGGTATGATCTTCCAGCACTTTAACCTGCTGAACTCCCGTACCGTTGCGGGCAATGTCGCGCTGCCGCTGGAGCTGGGCAAGCTTTCCCGCAGCGAGATCGACTCGCGGGTTAACGAGCTGCTGGAACTGGTTGGTCTGGCGGATAAAAAGGACGCCTGGCCTGCCAATCTTTCCGGCGGACAAAAGCAGCGCGTCGCTATCGCCCGCGCGCTGGCCACCAATCCTAAAGTGCTGCTGTGCGACGAAGCCACCAGCGCCCTCGATCCGGCGACGACCAGAGCGATTCTGGAGCTGCTGAAAGATATCAACCGTCGCCTGGGGATCACTATCCTGCTAATCACCCATGAAATGGACGTGGTGAAACGCATCTGCGATCGCGTCGCCGTGATCAGCAACGGCAAGCTGATTGAACAGGACACGGTCAGCGAAGTCTTTTCTCATCCCAAGACGCCGCTGGCACAGCAGTTTATTCAGTCCACGCTGCATCTGGATATTCCGGAGGATTATGCCGCGCGGCTGTCGGCAACGGCGAAACCGGAAAGCGTCCCTTTATTACGTCTGGAATTTACCGGCAAGTCCGTAGATGCTCCGCTGCTGTCGGAAGCAGCCCGCCGTTTTAACGTTAACAACAATATTATCAGCGCGCAGATGGATTACGCGGGCGGCGTTAAGTTCGGCATTATGCTGACGGAAATGCACGGCGCAGCGGCTGATACGCAGACAGCAATCGCTTTTCTGCAGGAACACCATGTAAAGGTAGAGGTATTAGGTTATGTCTGAGGCAATGATTCTGCTGCTCTGCCGTGGCGTATGGGAAACGCTGGTCATGACTTTTGTTTCCGGTTTCTTTGGCTTCGTGCTCGGCCTGCCGCTTGGCGTGCTGCTGTACGTAACGCGTCCGGGCCAGATTATCGAAAACCGCGGGCTGTATCGCTTTTTATCCGCGCTGGTGAATATTTTCCGCGCCATTCCTTTTATTATCCTGCTGGTCTGGATGATCCCGTTTACCCGCATGATCGTCGGCACCTCGATTGGCTTACAGGCGGCTATCGTACCGTTAACCATCGGCGCCGCGCCTTTTATCGCGCGCATGGTAGAGAACACGCTGCTGGAGCTGCCGCATGGCCTGATTGAGGCCTCGCGGGCGATGGGCGCGACGCCGTTGCAGATCGTGAAAAAAGTGCTGCTGCCGGAAGCCCTTCCCGGCCTGATTAATGCGGCGACCATTACGCTTATTACCCTGGTCGGCTATTCGGCCATGGGCGGCGCCGTCGGCGCGGGCGGTCTGGGACAAATCGGTATTCAGTATGGTTATATCGGCTACAACGCCACCGTGATGAATACCGTATTGGTGCTGTTAGTGGTTCTGGTTTATTTGATTCAGTTCTGTGGCGACCGCATTGTTCGTGCTGTCACCCACAAGTAAATAACGCTTCTTACAGATTAAGGAAAGGATATGTTTAATTTTAAAACGATTGCCGCTGTGGGTGCGCTGATTGGTTCGCTGGCGCTGGTCGGGTGCGATCAGAAAGAGAAGGATCCTAACCATATTAAGGTCGGCGTGATTGTAGGTTCCGAGCAGCAGGTTGCCGAAGTCGCCAAAAAGGTCGCCAAAGATAAATATGGTCTGGATGTAGAGCTGGTCACCTTTAATGATTATGTCCTGCCGAACGAAGCGTTGAGCAAGGGCGATATCGACGTTAATGCTTTCCAGCACAAGCCTTATCTGGATCAGCAGATCAAAGATCGCAACTATAAGCTGGTGCCTGTTGGCAGCACCTTCGTTTATCCAATTGCGGGCTACTCGAAAAAGATCAAGTCGCTGGACGAGCTGCAGAATGGCGCGCAGGTTGCCATTCCGAACGATCCCACTAATCTTGGCCGCTCACTGCTGCTGCTGCAGAAAGTAGGTCTGATTAAGCTGAAAGACGGCATCGGCCTGCTGCCGACCGTGCTGGACGTGGTAGAAAACCCGAAAAACATTAAGCTGGTTGAGCTGGAAGCGCCGCAGCTGCCACGTTCACTGGACGATCAGCAAATTGCGCTGGCGGTGATCAACACTACCTATGCCAGCCAGATCAACCTGACGCCGGCCAAAGACGGCATCTTCGTTGAGGATAAAGATTCTCCTTACGTGAACCTGATCGTGGCGCGTGAAGATAACAAAGATGCTGAAAACGTGAAGAAATTCGTTGAAGCCTATCAGTCCGACGAAGTCAGCGAAGCGGCTAATAAGATTTTCAACGGCGGCGCGGTGAAAGGCTGGTAATTTCCTTTCAGTACCACACTATTCTGGCGGTCACCTGGCCGTCACCTCAGCAAAGCGGGCAATAGCCCGCTTTGTTCATTTATGCGCGCTTGTTATTTGCCGCCGGGCTTGCTTCAATAACGCCTCTTTTACCGACAATGAGGATGTTCCCATGCGTGTTGTACCGCTCTGTTTGTTAGCCCTTTCGCTGACAGGGTGTTCATTGCTGCATAAGCCTTATAAGCCCGTAGAGCCTTTTAAGCAGCCTGCACAAACTGAGCCAGTCAGGAGCAAACCCGCGCCGCGTCCCGCACCGGTAAAACTTTACAGCGACGCCAGCGATCTGGTCAGCAAGCCTTTCCGCGATCTGGGCGAAGTCTATGGCGAAGATTGCCAGAGCAGCAGACAAAGCTCGCCGCCGGCTATCGCCACCGCCCGTAAAAGAATGCAGATCCGCGCCTCCGCGATGAAAGCCAATGCGGTGCTGCTGCACAAGTGTGAAATCGTCACCAATTCCCAGGGCTGCTACCGCCAGGCGGTGTGCCAGGGTTCGGCCCTGAAAGTCAGCGGCCAATGAGTTTTACCTTCCAGCCAATTGGCACTATCCATTCGCCGTGGAAAGAGAAGTTCGCGGTTCCGCGTCAGCCAGGCCTGATCCAGGACGGCGGCGGCGAGCTGCGGCTGCTGTCGCCCTATAATCAGCCGGAAGCGGTGCGCGGGCTGGAAGCGTTCAGCCATCTGTGGCTGCTGTTTGTGTTTCACCAGACGATGGCAGGCGGCTGGCGACCCACCGTTCGCCCTCCCCGGCTGGGCGGCAATGCGCGCATGGGCGTCTTCGCCACCCGATCCACCTTTCGTCCCAACCCGATCGGCATGTCGCTGGTAGAGCTGAAGGGCATCCGGACGGGAAAAGGCGAAGTTGTGCTGGAACTGGGCAGTCTGGATCTGGTTGACGGCACGCCGATAGTGGATATCAAGCCCTACCTGCCTTTCGCCGAGTCGATCCCTGCCGCGCGCGCGGGTTTCGCGCAGGAGGCGCCGGAAGCCTCTATGCCGGTAGCGTTTTCGCCGCAGGCCGTCCAGCAGATTGCGCAGCACGGCGCGCGCTATCCGCATCTGCAACGTTTTATCGCCGAAGTGCTGGCCCAGGATCCGCGTCCGGCCTACCGCAAAGGCGAAGAGCCGGAACGGGAATACGCCGCCTGGCTGCTGGATTTCAACGTGCGCTGGCGCGTCGACGCCTCCGGCACGCTGGTGACCGCCGTAGAGCGTCGTTAATTTATCTTCTGTCTCTTTTGAGTCTCTGACCACGCTGGTACACTAGCCGCCAGCAATTATTTAGCCTGGCTTAATGTAGCTTTCTGCTTAACTGGAATCGTAACTCATGCGTACTACTCAATATCTGCTCTCCACCCAGAAGGAGACGCCTGCCGACGCTGAAGTGATCAGCCACCAGCTGATGCTGCGCGCCGGAATGATCCGCAAACTGGCTTCCGGGCTGTATACCTGGCTGCCAACCGGCCTGCGCGTTCTGAAAAAAGTCGAAAACATCGTGCGTGAAGAGATGAACAACGCCGGTGCTATCGAAATCTCTATGCCGGTCGTGCAGCCCGCCGATCTGTGGCAGGAAAGCGGACGCTGGGAGCAGTACGGACCGGAGCTGCTGCGCCTGGTCGATCGCGGCGACCGCCCTTTTGTACTTGGCCCGACGCACGAGGAAGTGATCACCGATCTGATCCGCAACGAGCTGAGTTCTTATAAGCAGCTACCGCTGAATCTTTTCCAGATCCAGACCAAGTTCCGCGATGAGGTACGCCCTCGCTTTGGCGTAATGCGCTCGCGCGAGTTCATCATGAAAGATGCCTATTCGTTCCATACTTCGCAGGAATCGCTGCAGGCGACCTACGATGATATGTATCGCGCTTACAGCCAGAGCTTTGCGCGCATGGGCCTGGATTTCCGCGCCGTGCAGGCCGATACCGGCTCCATCGGCGGCAGCGCCTCGCATGAGTTCCAGGTGCTGGCCGAGAGCGGCGAAGACGATATCGTGTTCTCTACCGGCTCCGACTACGCGGCGAATATCGAACTGGCCGAGGCCGTTGCGCCAGCCGGCAGCCGTGCAGACGCCACCCAGCCAATGGTGGAAATCGACACGCCGAACGCGAAAACCATCGCGGCGCTGGTTGAACAGCATAAGCTGCCGATTGAGAAGACCGTGAAGACGCTGCTGGTACAGGCAACCAAAGAGAGCGGCCATTCGCTGGTTGCGCTGATTGTGCGCGGCGACCATGAGCTTAACGAAATCAAAGCCGAAAAAATTGATATCGTCGCCGCGCCGCTGACCTTTGCAAGCGAAGAGGATATTCGCGCGGCAACGGGCGCAGGCCCTGGCTCCCTTGGCCCGGTCGGCCTGACGCTGCCAATCGTGGTTGACCGCACCGTCGCGATGATGAGCGATTTCTGCGCCGGCGCGAACCAGGACGGCAAGCACCTGACCGGCATCAACTGGCAGCGCGATCTGCCGCTGCCGCGCGTGGCCGATCTGCGCAACGTGGTGGAAGGCGACGCCAGCCCGGATGGAAAAGGCACGCTGCTGATCAAGCGCGGCATCGAAGTCGGTCATATCTTCCAGCTCGGCACCAAGTATTCCGAAGCGATGAAAGCGTCCGTGCAGGGCGAAGACGGCCGCAATCAGGTGCTGACCATGGGCTGTTACGGCATCGGCATCACGCGTATCGTGGCTGCCGCTATCGAGCAAAACCATGACGAGCGCGGCATTATCTGGCCTGCGGCGCTGGCGCCGTTCCAGGTGGCTATTCTGCCGATGAATATGCACAAATCCTTCCGCGTGAAGGAGCTGGCGGAAGAGCTGTACGCTCAGCTGCGCGCTAAAGGCATCGACGTGATCCTTGACGATCGCAAAGAGCGTCCTGGCGTGATGTTTGCCGATATGGAACTGATTGGCGTGCCGCACACCGTCGTCATCGGCGACCGTAATCTCGACAGCGAGGAAGTGGAGTACAAATCCCGCCGCGCGGGCGAGAAGCAGATGATTAAAACAGGCGAAATCCTGGATTTCCTGCTGGCCGAAATCAACAAGTAGTCGTCAGGCGGCGGGCGTTCTGTCCGCCGCTTCAGCTGCCCGTTTCTACCGGCGCCAGCCGATAGTTCAGCGTGGTCGATAGCGCTTCGCCGCTCGCGTCCGTCATCTCCAGCCCGCTGTCGCGCGGCCGAAAATAGCGCTTCTCTCCCTGATCCGATACCAGCACCAGTTTTTCCGCCGTGCGCGACCAGTGGCCCTGCTGCTGATTTTCAACGTGTTCGTCGGTCAGATAGCGCTCCTGCAAACGGTAGCGCCCGCCCTGCTCTAAAGAGAGCGTGACCTGGATGCCTTCACAGTCGGCGCAGGGAATAACGCCGCGATAGTTCTGCACCTGTGCCTCGCGCGGCTGCACCGTTGCCGCCGCATCGTAGTTCTGACAGCCCATCAGCGGGCCAAAGAACAGCGATATCACCAGAACAATCAGAACCTTTTTCACTTTCCCTCCTCTGTCATACGATCAGTCAGGCACGCGTCGCATTTTGCCGCGCAGCGATTTGGTGGTGGCTTTGCGCGCCTTGCCCTCCAGCCGCCGCTTTTTAGACGCCAGCGTGGGCCGCGTGGCCCGCCTTGTTTTTTCGACTACCGTCAGCTCCTGGATCAGGTTTTCCAGCCTTTTCAGCGCCGCTTCACGATTCATCTCCTGGCTGCGATACTCCTGCGCCTTGATAATCACTATCCCTTCCGGCGTAATCAGATGGTGACTGGCCGACAGCAGCCGCTCTTTATAAAACTCCGGCAGGCTGGAGGCGCGAATATCAAACCGTAAATGGATCGCCGTAGAGCTTTTATTCACGTTCTGACCGCCGTTCCCCTGCGCTCGGATAGCGGTTAATTCCAGCTCGCTATCGGGAATGGTCGCGTGGCGTGACAGGACGATCATGCCGGTTTACCGTCGAGCAGCCAGTCGGTAAAGCGCAGTTCCAGATGCTGCTGCTCGTCGGAAAGCCAGATGGTGCCGTCCTGAATGGTCGCCTGGAGCGTCATGGAGCGTGAGGCAAGCTGCGTCAGCGCCTTCAGCTGCTCATCATCCAGGAAACGCACGGTCAGGTTCGCCTGCTGAAGCTTATTCTGGTTTTGCAGCCACCAAATCTGCGCGGCGCGGGCGTTATAAGTATACAAGTATACGCGGGCTGCGCGATTGCACGCTTTTTTTAACCGCCGCTCGTCCGGCAGCCCCAGCTCTATCCAGACCTCAATGCCGTTGTGATCGTTCATCAGCCAGATTTCCGGCTCGTCTTCCGCGCTCAGGCCGCGCGTAAAGGTCAGCCTTTCATGCGCGTTAACCAGCCATGCCAGCAGACGCAGCATCAGCCTTTCTTCCGTTTCGGAAGGATGTCGGGCCAGCGTCAGCACGCTGTCCAGAAACACGTTTTTGTCCATATCGGCCACGTTGACGGTGGCTTTATAAATTGTCGCTTTAAGTGCCATGGTATTCCTTATAGTCGTTGTCGGGCATTGTAACCCGTGCGGGCAGCAAATCACGCTCCGCCTGGCTGATTTCCCGTGAAATCCTGTGTTATAGTCGTCAGGTCGCCAAAGAAAATTCTTGAGGTGCATGTGCAAAAGTATTGTGAATTAGTTCGTCGTAAATATGCTGAAATCGGCAGCGGCGATCTGGGATACGTGCCGGACGCGATAGCTTGCGTTTTAAAAGCACTGAATGAGGTAGCCGCAAATCCTGAGCTACACTCTTCAATCAGGGAACAGGCAGCTTTTGCTGCTGCTAACTTATTGGTGAGCGATTATGTTGACGAATGAATACCAACCGATCAACTGCGATGATTACGACAATCTGGAACTTGCCTGCCAGAAACAGCTGACGCTGGCGCTGGCGCTGAAGGACGGCGAGCAGTTGAAGGCAAAGGCCATAGATATGCTGTTGCGCAAGAAGGTGGAATACCTGGTCGTCGATCTCTCAGGCGAGATCCGCGAGCTGCGTCTGGATCATATCGCCAGTTTCAGCCACCCTGAACTGGGTACCGTCGTGGTCAGCGAGTCTGACTAACCCCCAATCGGGCGGAAGCTATTCCGCCCTCCGTCGTCAGGGCTTCAGGCCCGCATAGTAAGCCGCCAGATCCGCCATATCCTCATCGCTCAGTCCCGCTACGAAAGCTTTCATCACCTCTGCCTGGCCGCCGCTGCGCTCGCCTTTTTGATAGGCGTGGAGCGAGTGATCGAGATAGTCTGCATTCTGGCCCGCCAGATTGGGATACAGCGACACGGCGGCTTTGCCTGCGGCGCCGTGACAGCCCTGACAGCTGGCGGCTTTTTGCTGGCCGCTCTGCGCGTTGCCCGCCAGCGCGGGGAAACTGATCGCCAGCAGCAGCGCCGACGCGATTACTTTTTTCATTGCTCATCCTGTTGCCAGCTGATTTGCCAGCCGGGTTGCTCTTTCGGATCGCCTTCACGGGTAACAAAGACGCCCACGGCGGCAATCAGCTGATTGCCATAAAACAGCAGCGGCGTGCGCTCGCGCAGCCACGGGGCCACACCAAGCTCCTGCCAGATTTTTTTTATCGGCCGACTGCCCGCGCGTCCGACAATATGTATTTTCCCCTGCGCCTGGAAGCGCACGCTGACCGCCTCGTCAGCCTGCGGCACCCGCACCTTTGTGCCTGTGTCACCGCGTACCAGCCTGCCCATTTTAGCCGGCAGCGCCAGCGATAAAGACGTCAAAGGCCAGGCAAGCACCTCATCACGGACAGATACGGCGACCGGCAGCCAGTACAGGCGGCCGCGAAAGCGCCGGATTTCAACATTGCCCAACAGCAGGCGCGGCTCCGCATCTTCACGGCTACAGGCCACTTCCTGCCAGATACGCGCCAGCGCATCCCGCGAAGGCATCAGCCCCTGATGCTGCGCTATCCAGCGTCGCAGCAGCGCGGCGCGTCGGCTGTCGCTCATCGCGGCCAGCGGCGCTATCGCCAGCGCGCCCTTTTCATCCATTAGCGAACGGAGCGATTCAGCCAGCAGCTCATCCAGCAGCTGTTCCTGCTCGCCGCACAGGGCCGCGCTGCGCGCCGCCGCGCGGGCAAAATGAGGCCAGCGCGCGCTCAGTTCGGGCAGAATAACCTGGCGCAGGAAATTACGGTCGTAGCGCGTATCCTGATTGCTGTCGTCCTCAACCCAGCTCAGCTGATGTTCTGCCGCCCACTGCTCCAGCTGCGCTCGCGTCTGCGTCAACAGCGGCCGTAGGTGCAGATGCGAATCAAGTCTGCCGCTGACGGGCATAGCGGCCAGCCCGGCCGGCCCGCTGCCTCTTTTCAGCGCCAGCAGCAGCGTTTCGCACTGATCGTCCAGATGCTGCGCGGTCAACAGGCATTCGCCGGGCTGAAGGTGCTGACGAAACGCCTGATAGCGCGCCTCGCGGGCAGCCGCTTCTATGCCTTTTTCCCGCCCGTCGACCTGCACATACACCACTTCCAGCGCCACCTGCCAGCGCGCGCACTGCTGCCGACAGTGCGTCGCCCAGCTTTCCGCCAGCGGATTAAGGCCGTGATGAATATGAATGGCGCGTAAAGTGAGGGCGTGCTGCTGACGCAGGCAGACCAGCTGGTGCAGCAGCACGCTGGAATCCAGGCCGCCGCTGAAGGCCACCAGCAGCTGCCGTTGTCCGGCAAGATGGTGTTGAAGATCGGACAGTGACATGCAAATCCCTGAAGCAAAAAGGCCCGGCCGACAGCGGCCAGGCGCTATTTTACGCCTGATACAGCTCCAGCGGCAAACCGTCCGGATCTTTAAAGAAGGTATAGCGCTTGTCGGTCAGCGGATCGACGCGGATCGCCTCGCAGCTGACGCCCTTCTCTTCAAGATGCTGCTTTGCCGCCTCGATATCCTCCACGCTGAACGCCAGATGGCGCAGGCCGCAGGCTTCCGGGCCGTCCGGCCGCGCAGGCGGAAAAGGAAACGAAAACAGTTCAATAGCGTACTCGCCGTTCAGCGCCAGATCGCCTTTCCAGGAATCCCGCGCTTCCCGATACACTTCACCCATCAGCGTAAAACCCAGCACGTCGCAATAGAAAGCCTTACTGGTTTCATAATGGCTGGCGATAATGGCGATATGGTGCACTTTCCTGATAAACATGTCTTTCTCCTGAATAAAAGCTTCCGGCTACCTTACGCAGGCCGGAAGCACAGGACAATGGCACAATTCCGGAACTACGCTTTCAGCACGCGAACCAGATACTGCCCTTCGTCGGTCAGGGTGGCGCCATGAATATCGGTTTCGAAACCGGGATAGTGACGACCGATGGTGCAGAGCATCAGCAGGAAGTCGAGCACCGCGCGGCTCTCTTCGGTGATCATCTCGCCCGGCATCACCACCGGCACGCCCGGCGGATAAGGCAGGATCATATTGGCCGATACTCGCCCGACTAATTTGCTGAGGTCTACCGTTTCCACATTGCCTTTCACCTGCTGCTGGAACATCTGGTGCGGCGTCAGCTTCATTTCCGGCAGCTTATCGAAGGCCTGAAGCATCAGCCTTGGCAAATCGTGATCGCGGATCAGATTATGAATGCCCTGGGCCAGCGTCTGAATGCGCATATTGCGATAAAACTCCGGCGCCTGCGCATAAAGATCCGGCAGCATGTTTCTGACCCGCAGATTAAGGTCGTAAGCGCGCTTGAACTCGGTCAGGCCGCGCAGCACGCTCATCGCCTTGGTTTTATCAATGCCGATGCTGAACAGGAACAGCAGATTGTAAGGCCCGGTTTTTTCCACCACCACGCCGCGCTCGTCGAGGTATTTCGCCACCAGCGCCGCCGGGATCCCTTCATCCGCCATCACGCCCTGCTCGCTCATGCCCGGCGTCAGGATCGTTACCTTAATAGGATCGAGGTACATATGATCGGCGTCGGCATCGTTAAAGCCGTGCCAGTCTTCCTCGCCCGGCTGGATCGGCCAGCACTGCGGCTTGTCGACGCCTTCCGGCTGCCAGATATCGAAGAACCAGCCTTCCGACTCTTCCCGCAGCCGCTGAACTTCGCGCCGGAAATGCAGCGCGCGCTCTACGGAACGATTAATCAGCCGCTTGCCCGGATTGCCGCGCAGCATCGCCGCCGCCGTTTCTATCGACGCCACGATGGGATAGTTCGGCGAGGTGGTGGTGTGCATCATATAGGCTTCATTAAAGGTTTGTTCGTCGTACTCCCCTTTAATATGGATCAGCGAGGCCTGCGAAAAAGCGGCCAGCAGCTTATGGGTGGACTGGGTTTCGTAGATGATCTTACCCGGCGTGCGGTCGCCGCTCATGCCGCTCAGCCCGTTATAGATAGGATGGAAATTGGTGTACGGCACCCAGGCGGAATCAAAGTGGATCGACGGCACGTCCAGCGTCTCTTTGATGTAGCGGGTGCTGTAGAGCAGCCCGTCATAGGTGGAATTAGTGATAACCGCGTGCACCGGCCAGCTGGCGCGTTCGGTCTGCTCCACCTTTTGCGCTATGCTCTCGCGGGTAAACTCCCGCTTAGGGATGCCGCCAAGAATGCCCAGCGCGTTGCGCGTTGGCTTCAGCCAGATGGGTACGATATCGCTCATCATCAGCAGGTGCGTTAAGGATTTATGGCAGTTGCGATCGATCAACACCGTGCTGCCCGACGGTGCGGCGTACATGCCGACGATTTTGTTGGAGGTCGAGGTGCCGTTGGTCACCATATAGCTTTGCTCGGCGCCGAAGGTGCGGGCGACATACTCTTCCGCCTCCAGATGCGGGCCGGTGTGGTCAAGCAGCGAGCCCAGCTCCGTGACCGAAATCGACACGTCCGCTTTTAACGCGTTGCCGCCGAAGAAATCGTAAAACAAACTGCCGACCGGGCTTTTCTGAAACGCGGTGCCCGCCATATGGCCCGGCGTGCAGAAGGTATATTTCCCTTCTTTCACATAGGTGAACAGGGCCTTCGTCAGCGGTGGTGTAATGGTATCGATATATTCATTGGTGTACTGGCGGATACGCTGCCCGATATCTTCCGCCGCGCCCAGACCATATTCAAAAAACCAGATGGCCATGCGCATCTGATTAACGCTGACGTCCATCGTCGAGTGCGTATTAATAAACGCGTACAGCGGCAGATATTCATTCAGCTGATTTATTTCGCTGCACAGATCGAAGCCGTGCTCGTCCCAGTCGAAAATTACGCCGCAGATACGCGGATTGTGTTCAATCAGCTTGAGCAGATCGCCAGCGTCTTTAGGATAAATAGTTTGAAAACCCTGGGCGGCCAGCGCGCCATCCAGTTCGCGGATGGGTTCATCCTTATAGAACGCGTGGTGCGGTCCCATAATCGCGATAATATTCAATGCGGACTCCTTACAATAACGGCAAGGGGTAAGCATAGCGAAGTTGAACAGCGGAGGCAGAAAAATCGCCTCCGCCGGGGTTAGCTCCTGTCGCGCACCTCTTCGGAAGGCGCATTGGCCCGTACGGACTTAATGCCGTTCAGCGCGCCCTGCTTGCTGGCGTACATCTCGCTGGTGGCGATAATTTCATGATTGTTGGCGACCAGCACAAAATACCAGGGCTGATCCGTCTGCTTGTCTGATTTTCTTACTTCGTAGTGACCCATATTTCCCTCCTGTTTTTACTGTTCCTGACGCTATAACAAACAGCTTCGCTCACGGAATCAAGCCAAAACATTAGAAAAGTTGATCTGTTTAACTTTTTATTACGCAGAGAAAGTCGGAGAGACTGAATAAGAGGCGTGATGAGGCAGAATAAAAAAAGCCCGAAGCGAAAACGGTATTAATGTTTCCCTTCGGGCTGTAGCGAACGGTCAGGCGTTAGTCGACCTGCTTAACGTCCACGCGCAGTTCTTTCGGCACTTCAAACACGATATTCTCTTCACGGCCGATCAGCTCGATGGCCGCTTCGCCGCCCAGCTCGCGCAGACGCTGGATAACCTGCTGCACCAGAATATCCGGTGCGGAAGCGCCCGCCGTGACGCCCACGCAGCCGACGTCCTTGATCCAGGCTTCCTGGATATCGTCCGCCGAATCGATCAGCCGCGCCAGTTTGCCCGCGCGCTGGGCCAGCTCGGCCAGACGGTTGGAGTTGGAAGAGTTGCGTGAACCGACCACCAGCACCACGTCCGCATCCTTCGCCAGCGTGCGTACCGCTTCCTGACGGTTAGTGGTGGCGTAGCAGATATCATCTTTACGCGGCCCGACGATCTTCGGGAAGCGATCGCGCAGCGCGTCGATTACTTCGGAAGTGTCATCCACGGAAAGCGTGGTCTGGGTCATAAAGCAAAGGTTATCTTCGTTTTTGACCTGGAGCTTGTATACGTCCGCAGGCGACTCCACCAGATACATGCCGCCAGCCGGATTGCTGTACTGACCCATGGTGCCTTCCACTTCCGGGTGCCCGGCATGACCAATCAGGATCGCTTCCGTGCCCTTACGGCTGGCGCGCGCCACTTCCATATGCACCTTGGTCACCAGCGGACAGGTGGCGTCAAACAGCATGGTCAGGTTGCGCGCTTTGGCTTCCGCCCGCACCGCCTGAGAAACGCCGTGCGCGGAGAAGATCAGGATCGAGTCGTCCGGCACTTCGCTGATTTCTTCAATGAAGATAGCGCCGCGCTGGCGCAGGCTGTTAACCACGTAACGGTTGTGCACCACTTCATGCCGCACGTAGATAGGCGCGCCATACATCTCCAGCGCGCGCTCTACGATGCTGATGGCGCGATCGACGCCGGCACAAAAGCCACGTGGATTAGCCAGCAGGATTTGCATGGTTCGCCTCCAGTACCGGATCAATTTCCAGCACTTCTACATCAAAGTGAATCGTTTGTCCGGCCAGCGGATGGTTAAAGTCCACGGTAATCGAATCCCCGGAGATTTCGCGGATTACGCCCGGCATTTCGTTGCCGTCCATGCCGCTGAACAGCATGATGGCGCCGACTTCCGGTTCGCCCGCTTCCGTAAAGTCACGGCGCGAAAAATACTGGATCAGATCCGGGCTGGCCTGGCCGAAAGCGGCATCCGGGCCGAGCGAAAACGCTTTTTTGTCGCCGGGCTTCAGGCCCAGCAGCTGCTCTTCCAGCTCGCCGGACAGGCTGCCGTCGCCCAGGCTGAACAGCGCGGGCTTGCCGTTATCCCGCGTTGATTCCGCCGTGGAGCCGTCGGCGAGTTTTAAGGTGAAATGCACCAGCACCGCGCTGTTACGCTGTACAGAATCAGTCATGCCCTGCCCTTTTGGCTTTGCCGGCGGGCGTTAAAAAGCCCTCCAGCACGATCAGCGCGGCACCGATACAGATGCCGCAGTCTGCGATATTAAACGTGGCAAAATGCCAGTCGCCCACGTAGAAGTCGATAAAATCGACCACAAAGCCGTGGTAAGCGCGATCGAACAGATTGCCCAACGCGCCGCCAATAATCAGCGCGTAAGCGATATTGTTCAGCTTCTTGCTGGCTTCGGTGCGGTACATCATCACCAGCAGCGCGACGGCAATCGCCACCGCAATCGCGGCGAAGAACCAACGCTGCCAGCCGCCTTTATCCGCCAGGAAGCTGAACGCCGCACCGTAGTTGTGCGCGTAGAAAAAGTTAAAGAACGGCATCACCGACATCGACTCGTGCAGCATCAGCGTATTCATAATCCACTGCTTGCTGCCGAAGTCGACGGCGATCACCACCAGCACCAGCCACAGCCAGCGCAGTCCGGTCGAAAAAATCGGCCTGTTCATCAGGCGAACTTACGCTGTTCGCCAGCGCCGCTGACGTTGGTGACGCAGCGGCCACAGATTTGCGCTTCCCGATCGATATCGGTCGCGTAGTGCCAGCAGCGCGGGCACTTCTCGCCTTCCGCTTTATGCAGCGCGATCTTCAGGCCTTTTACCAGCTCGCTTTGCTGAGCTTCGGACGTGGCCAGCGCATAATCCGCGACCTGGGTGCCGGAAGTCAGCAGCACGAAACGCAGCTCGTCGCCCAGGCTGGTCAGCTTCTGCGCCAGGTCGGCGTCGGCATACAGCGTGACGGTCGCTTCCAGCGAGCCGCCCACGCGCTTGTCGGCGCGCGCCTGCTCAATGACCTTGTTGACTTCGCCGCGCACTTTCAGCAGCTCCGCCCAGAAACCATCGTTCATCGACTCGCTTTCCGCCAGACCAAACAGCCCGTCGAACCACTCTTCGGTAAAGACATACTTCTCACGTTTGCCCGGCAGCTCGTTCCAGATTTCATCCGCGGTAAACGACATGATCGGCGCCATCCAGCGCACCAGCGCTTCCGCGATGTAGTAGAGCGCGGTCTGGCAGCTGCGACGCGCCAGGCCGTCGGCTTTGGCGGTGTACTGACGGTCTTTGATGATATCCAGGTAGAAGGAGCCCATCTCAACCGAGCAGAACTGCATCAGACGCTGCACCACTTCGTGGAAGTCGTAGCTGTCGTAAGAGGCGACAATCGCATCCTGCGCGGCTTTCGCGCGGCCTACGGCCCAGCGATCCAGCACCACCATCTCTTCCGGGCTGACCATATCCGTTTCCGGGTTGAAGCCGTTCAGG
This sequence comes from Erwinia sp. STN24, assembly GCF_041320675.1. Taxonomy (NCBI): domain Bacteria; kingdom Pseudomonadati; phylum Pseudomonadota; class Gammaproteobacteria; order Enterobacterales; family Erwiniaceae; genus Erwinia; species Erwinia sp. STN24. The sequence continues at coordinate 16,206 of NZ_JBGGPM010000004.1, forward strand.
TTAGCCAGCAGGAAGCGCGCGGTGTTACGGATACGACGATAGGCATCCGCAGAGCGCTTCAGGATTTCGTCCGATACTGCCATTTCGCCGGAGTAGTCGGTGGAAGCCACCCACAGGCGCAGAATATCGCCGCCCAGCTTGTTCATTACGTCCTGCGGCGACACGGTGTTGCCGATCGACTTGGACATCTTGCGGCCCTGACCGTCCACGGTAAAACCGTGCGTCAGCACCTGGCGATAAGGCGCCTTGCCTTTCATCGCCGTGGAAATCATCAGCGAGGACATAAACCAGCCGCGATGCTGATCCGAGCCTTCCAGATACATATCCGGCGTGTGGCCTTCAAATTCCGGACGCGCATCCACCACCGAATAGCTGGTGGAGCCGGAATCGAACCATACGTCCAGCGTATCCGGCACCTTGACGTAGTTTTCCGCGTCGTCGCCCATCAGCTCCTTCGCGTCCAGATCCCACCAGGCCTGGATGCCGTCCTGCTCGACGCGCTGCGCCACTTTTTCCATCAGCGCCAGCGTATCCGGATGCAGCTGCTCGGTCTCTTTATGCACGAACAGCGCCATCGGCACGCCCCAGGTGCGCTGGCGTGAAATACACCAGTCGGGACGGTTGGCAACCATAGATTCGATCCGCGCCTGGCCCCAGTCCGGGATCCACTGCACGCCTTTGATCTCTTTCAGCGACTGCTCGCGCAGGCCTTTCTGATCCATGCTGATAAACCACTGCGGCGTGGCGCGGAAAATGATGGGCGTTTTGTGACGCCAGCAGTGCGGATAGCTGTGCAGCAGTTTTTCCACGTGCAGCAGCGCGCCTTTTTCACGCAGCAGCTCAACGATCATATCGTTGGCTTTAAAGACGTTTACGCCATCCAGCGTCGGGTAAGTGCCCGGCAGGTAGCGTCCATCCGGGCCGACCGGGTTGGCCGCTTCGATACCGTATTTCTGTCCGATAACGTAGTCGTCCGGGCCGTGGCCTGGTGCCGTATGCACCGCACCGGTACCCGCTTCCAGCGTTACGTGCTCGCCCAGCACCACCGGAGAAGTGATGTCGAGGAAAGGATGACGGAAAGGCTGCAGCTCCAGCGCCGCGCCTTTGGCTTCGCCCAGCACCTGCCAGTCGCTGACGCCGGCACGTTTCATCACGCTTGCCACCAGATCTTTCGCCAGGATCAGCGCGCGCCCTTCGATCTGCACCAGCTGGTAGTCAAATTCAGGGTGCAGAGAGATAGCGCGGTTAGCCGGCATGGTCCACGGCGTGGTGGTCCAGATAACCAGCGAGATCGGGCCTTCTACGCTGTCAGCGCCGAATTTAGCACGCACGGCGTCGGCATCTACCGCGTTGAACATCACGTCGATAGAAGGCGAGGTTTTGTCGTAGTACTCCACTTCTGCTTCCGCCAGCGCGGAGCGGCAGTCCAGGCACCAGTGCACCGGCTTGGCGCCTTTATGCAGGTGGCCGTTGCCGATGATTTTGCCCAGCGCGCGAATGATATTGGCTTCGGTCTGGAAATTCATCGTCAGGTAAGGACGATCCCAGTCGCCCAGCACACCAAGACGGATAAAGTCTTTTTTCTGGCCTTCAACCTGCTCTGCCGCATAGTTACGGCACGCCTCGCGGAATTCAGCCGCCGTGACCTTCTCGCCCGGCTTGCCGATCATCTGCTCGACCTTGTGTTCGATAGGCAGACCGTGGCAGTCCCAGCCCGGCACATAAGGCGAATCGAAGCCCGCCAGGCCTTTGGACTTAACGATAATGTCTTTCAGAATCTTGTTGACGGAGTGACCAATATGAATGCTGCCGTTCGCGTAGGGAGGGCCGTCATGCAGGATAAAGGTTTTTTTCCCTTTTTTGGCTTCGCGGATGATGCCGTACAGATTGTCAGCATACCAACGTTGCAGCATTCCCGGTTCGCGTTTGGCCAGATCGCCACGCATCGGGAACCCCGTTTCCGGCAAATTCAGGGTAGATTTATAGTCACTCATCAGATTCTCGATTCCGTATTCCGCTTCTGTTTAAACCGGTGCGCTCAGCCCAAAAAAAGTTCGGGCCGCCACCACGTCTTTAGCAATTTGCTCTTTGAGCGCGTCAAGCGAGGAAAAACGCTGCTCGTTTCGTATTTTTTCGCACAGCACCACTTCTATATGGCGCCCGTACAGGTCAATTGCAACGTCCAGCAGATGCACTTCCAGCTGCTGACGTATGCCCGCTACCGTGGGGCGCGTGCCGATATTGGCGACGCCGGGCAGCGGCTTGTCGCCCAGGCCGCGGACCTCGACGGCATACACGCCTTTTACCGGCGAAACATAGCGTCTTAACGGCAGGTTAGCGGTGGGAAAGCCGATGGTGCGGCCCAGCGCGTCGCCGTGCACTACGCGGCCGGAGATGCTGAAAGGGTGCCCCAGAAGCGTGGCCGCCAGCGGCAGATTGTCTTCCGCCAGCGCCTGGCGCACCGCCGTGCTGCTGATGCGCTTGCCGTCGTCGCAAAAAGTCTGAGTGCTGATAACGTCAAAACCGTAGTCGGCGCCCGCTTTCTGTAATAACAGGAAATCCCCTTCGCGACCAGCGCCAAACCGGAAATCGTCGCCGACCGCCAGCAACCGTACGCCCAGCTTATCGACCAGCAGATCGGCGACAAAACTGTGTGCCGACAGCGCGGCAAAGCGTCGGTCGAAACGCAGGCAAAGCACCGCGTCCACGCCCGCCTCGTCCAGGTAGCGAAGTTTTTCGCGCAGTCGCGTCAGCCGCGCAGGCGCTTTATCGGCCGCAAACAGTTCCAGCGGCTGCGGCTCGAACAGCATCACCACCACCGGTAAATTACGTTTACGCCCTTCCTCGCGCAGCCGGGACAGTAGCGCCTGATGGCCGCGATGTACGCCATCGAAATTGCCAATGGTGAGAACGCAGCCGCGATGCTGCTCCCGGAGGTTATGTATGCCGCGGATAAACTTCATGGCTGGCTCAGGTTCGTGGAAATCGGCGGATTATACCAACTACCACCAGGAAGGTTAACCCGCGAATGCGCCTTTACCGCGTTAATGCGGGCTTTTTCTGTCGCGGCTGACGGGCGATACCATTTTTCTTGTGAATAAGCTGTATTCATCGCCATGAAGCTGGTAGAATCTTGCGCCATCGAAACGTAACCAGGTGTCGTTGTTTCAGCGGCGCTTATTTGCACAAATCCATTGACAACCACGGGCTAAAGAGGCATATTCCTCGGCCTTTGAATTGTCCTCATAGAACTATTTGGGAGTTGGACCTTGGCTAATATCAAATCAGCTAAGAAACGCGCCGTAACGTCTGAGAAGCGTCGTAAGCACAACGCTAGCCGTCGTTCAATGTTGCGTACTTTTATCAAGAAGGTATACGCGGCTATCGCTACTGGCGATAAAGCAGCTGCGCAGACTGCATTTAATGAAATGCAGCCTATTGTGGACCGTCAGGCAGCTAAAGGCCTGATCCACAAAAACAAAGCGGCACGTCATAAAGCAAACCTGACTGCTCAGATCAACAAACTGGCTTAATCGCCCGTCTGTTAATCAGCTTTGATAAAGAAACCTGCTCAGGCAGGTTTTTTTATGCCCGGCGTTTGGCTCCGGGCTTTTTTATGTCCGCCATTCGGCCCCGGCCTGAGTTTGCCGCCTCCTGAACGCCGGCCTTAGCCGCAAGAGACAACGGCAAGCGGTGAGCCTGCCGTCGTCCTCAATCAGCGCAGCTTGATACGCAGCAGCGTATAGCCTACCAGCGCAGAAACAATCGAGCCGGTAAGAATACCCAGCTTCGCCAGCGTCACCATCTCCTCATGCTGCGCATCGAAAGCCAGCGAGGCGATAAATATCGACATGGTAAAGCCAATCCCGCACAGCACGCCGATGGCGCAAATATCCTGCATACGCGTGTTTTCCGGCAGCGCCGCGATGCGCAGCCTGACGGCCAGCCAGCAGATTAGCGTGATACCTAACGGTTTGCCGATAAACAACCCTAAAATAATGCCCAGCGGCACGGCGGAGAACAAACCGTCCAGCGAGACGCCGCTCAGCGAAACGCCGGCATTGGCGAAGGCAAACAGCGGCAGGATCAGCCAGCTGACCCAGGGCGCAAGCCCGTGAGCCAGGTGGATAGCCGGAGAATGGCCGTTCTGTTTCTCCAGCGGCACAAAGAAGCCGACAATCACGCCGGCCAGCGTGGCGTGCACGCCCGACTTCAGCACCGCTACCCACAGCACCATGCCAACCAGCATATAAATAGCGATATTACGCACGCCCAGCCGGTTCAGTAACGCCAGCACCACGATAGCCCCGGCGGCCACGCCAAGCGAAGCCAGCGACAGATCCTGCGTATAAAAGAAGGCGATGATCAGGATAGCGCCCAGGTCATCAATCACCGCCAGCGCCATAAGAAACATTTTCAACGCTGGCGGCACGCGGCTGCCCAGCAGCGCCAGAATACCCAAAGCAAAAGCGATATCCGTGGCGGTAGGAATAGCCCAGCCGTGAACGGCCAGCGGATCGTTATGATTGAGCAGGGCAAAAATCGCGCCGGGCGCGATCATGCCGCCAATAGCCGCAATCAGCGGGAACATGGCCCGTTCACGCGTGGCCAGCGAGCCGGAAACCAGCTCGTGTTTGACTTCCAGCCCAATCATCAAAAAGAACAGCGCCATCAACGCATCGTTGATCCACAGCAGCAGATTTTTGCTGATATCCAGCGAGCCAAAACGGAATTCCACCGGCATGGCAAGAAGAGACTGGTAGGCTTGTTGGGTGCCGGCCGAATTGGCCAGATACATAGCGATAGCGGCAGCGATAATCAATACCACGCCGCCGGTTGCTTCATTATTGAGTAATCGCTTAATCGCGGATTTCATTGCAATCTTTCCTGATAAACAAATCGTGCGGCCTGACAGCATACGCGTTTCTGACGGCAGGAAAAACGGTTTGCGGTGGTTTATCGGGCAAAAAGGCTGCCGGAGAAATTATTTACGAGGCGCGCCGCATCGCGCTGTTAACGCCCTTAACCGGATAAAACGGGCATGACATGATGTCGGCATTATTTTTCTGATTCAGGATCGATGATGAAAACCCTTTCGCCTGTACCGCATGATGGACTATTTAAAACTTTTCTGACTAATACCGACACTGCGCGGGATTTTCTGTCGTTCTATCTGCCGCCGGAGCTGCTTGAAATCTGCGATATCACCACCTTGCAGCTGGAGTCGGGCAGCTTTATTGAAGAGAATTTGCGGACTTATTTCGCCGACGTGCTCTATTCATTGCGGACCAGTAACGGCACGGGCTATATCTATACGCTAATAGAGCACCAGAGCAGTTCGGATAAGCATATGGCCTTCCGCCTGATGCGCTACGCGATAGCGGCTATGCAGCGACATATAGAGGCGGGACACACGGCGCTGCCTTTGGTCGTCCCGCTGCTGTTTTGTCATGGTCGCGCCACGCCCTGGCCCTATACCACAGACTGGACGGCGCTGTTCGCTGAGCCGGAGCTGGCCCGACGGCTCTATACGCGAAGCTTTCCGCTGATTGACGTCGGCGCGATGGATGATGCGGATATCATGAAACACCGCCGGATGGCGATGCTGGAGCTGCTGCTGAAGCACGCCAGAACGCGCGACCTGGCGGAGCTGACGGAACAGTTGGTGACCCTGTTGCTTGCAGGTTATACTACGAACGAGCAGTTAGTAACCTCAATGAACTGGATGATGCAAACCGGCACGGCGGGTAATCCGGAAAAGCTGCTGCAGGAGCTGACCAGCCATTTATCGTCACAGGAGGACGTGTTGATGACTATTGCAGAATACCTTGAACAAAAAGGATTAACTAAAGGGCTTCAAAAAGGGCGAACCGAAGGCGAGCGCGAGGCCACGCTAAAAATTGCCCGCGCCTTGCTACAGAATGGCATTGCCCCCGACACGGTATCGAAAACAACCGGCCTGTCGGAGCAGGAACTCACCAGCCTCAGCCAGGCTAACCCAACGGCGTAGCCCCGGCGCTGACCCCTTTGCGCTTGCCATAAAAAACGGGCAGTTTAAGCCGCCCGTCTGGTTCTGCACGCTATAAAGGCTAGCGGGTCAGATCGTCAAAGAATTTCTTCACGCCGTCGAAAAAGCTTTTCGAACGCGGACTGTTCTTCTCGCCGCCCACGCCGCCAAAGCTCTCTTCCAGCTCGCGCAGCAGGCTTTTCTGCTTCTCGCTCAGGCTGACCGGCGTTTCCACGACCACACGACACAGCAGGTCGCCCTGCGCGCCGCCGCGTACGGATTTAACGCCTTTGCCGCGCATACGGAACAGTTTACCGGTCTGCGTTTCCGCAGGCACTTTCAGCTTAACGCGCCCGTCCAGCGTCGGCACTTCGATTTCGCCGCCCAGCGCCGCCATTGCAAAGTTGATCGGCACTTCGCAGTACAGGTTATTCTCTTCACGTTCAAAGATAGGATGCTTGCGCACCTGCACCTGAACGTAAAGATCGCCCGCTGGTGCGCCGTGCTCGCCCGCTTCGCCTTCGCCTGAAAGACGGATGCGGTCACCGGTATCCACGCCTGCCGGGATTTTTACCGACAGCGTTTTAGAACGCTCTACGCGGCCATGTCCATGACAGGCGTTGCAGGGATCTTTGATAACGGAACCGCGACCGTGACAGGTCGGACACGCCTGCTGCACGGTGAAAAAGCCCTGACGCATCTGGACCTGACCCTGACCGTGACAGGTCGGACAGGTTTGCGGCTGCGTGCCCGCTTTGGCGCCGCTGCCGTGGCAGACGTCGCACTCTTCCAGCGTAGGGATGCGGATCTCTTTGGACACGCCGCGGACGGCTTCTTCAAGCGTCAGCTCCATGTTGTAGCGCAAATCGGCGCCGCGCGCAGCACGCTGCTGACGGCGTCCTCCGCCGAAGATATCGCCGAACACGTCGCCAAAGATATCGCTGAAGTCTGCGCCGCCGCCGCCAAAACCGCCGCCGCCGCCGCCACCCATGCCGCCCTGTTCAAAGGCTGCATGACCGTACTGGTCATAAGCCGCACGCTTCTGCGCATCAGTCAGAATTTCGTAGGCTTCTTTGACTTCTTTAAATTTTGCTTCTGATTCTTTGTCGCCCGGATTGCGATCGGGGTGATGCTTCATCGCCAGGCGTTTATAGGCCTTTTTGATTTCGCGCTCGTCCGCCGATCGCGAAACGCCCAAAATCTCGTAGTAGTCTTGCTTCGCCATTGTGGTGATCCTGCCCTAAATATGCGTGAACGGGCGTGGAGAACACTCCGACGCCCGTAGGTTTCACTGGGGGCCTTGCGGCCCGCCGTGCCCGCTCAAGGGCGATTATTTTTTGTCTTTAACTTCTTCGAACTCGGCGTCGACCACGTCGTCGTCTTTCTTCGCGGAAGCGTCGGCTGCATCAGCTGCGCCGCCAGCGGCCTGCTGCTGCTGAGCGAACTCCATCAGCTTGCTGGAGACTTCCATCAGCGCCTGCATTTTCGCTTCGATTTCCGCTTTGTCTTCGCCTTTCAGCGCGGTGTTCAGATCGGTCAGCGCGGCTTCGATTGGCGCTTTGTCGTCCGCAGGCAGTTTGTCGCCCGCTTCGTCCAGCTGCTTACGGGTGCTGTGCGACAGATGATCGGCCTGGTTGCGAACCTGTACCAGCTCTTCAAACTTACGGTCTGCTTCGGCGTTAGCCTCGGCGTCGCGCACCATTTTTTCGATTTCATCGTCGTTCAGACCAGAAGAAGCCTTGATGGTGATCTTCTGCTCTTTACCGCTGTTTTTGTCTTTCGCAGAGACATGCAGAATACCGTCGGCGTCGATATCGAAGGTCACTTCGATCTGCGGCATACCGCGTGGCGCTGCCTGAATGCCGTCCAGGTTAAACTGGCCCAGCGATTTGTTGTCCGCCGCGCGCTTACGCTCACCCTGCACCACGTGAATGGTTACCGCAGACTGGTTGTCTTCCGCCGTTGAGAACACCTGGCTGTGCTTGGTCGGGATAGTGGTGTTCTTGGCAATCAGCGCGGTCATCACGCCGCCCATGGTTTCGATACCCAGGGACAGAGGAGTAACGTCCAGCAGCAGCACGTCTTTCACGTCGCCTGCCAGCACGCCGCCCTGGACCGCTGCGCCTACCGCTACCGCTTCGTCCGGGTTCACGTCTTTACGCGGCTCTTTGCCGAAGAACTCGGCCACTTTCGCCTGCACCATTGGCATACGAGTCTGACCGCCGACCAGGATAACGTCGTTGATGTCGGAAACGGACAGGCCAGCATCCTGCAGAGCCACTTTCAGCGGCTCGATAGAACGGCTCACCAGATCTTCTACCAGCGATTCCAGCTTCGCACGGGTCACTTTGATGTTCAGGTGTTTAGGACCTGTTGCATCAGCAGTGATGTACGGCAGGTTAACGTCGGTCTGCTGTGCGGAAGAAAGCTCGATTTTCGCTTTTTCTGCCGCTTCTTTCAGACGCTGCATCGCCAGCGGATCGTTGTGCAGATCGATGCCCTGATCTTTCTTAAATTCTGCTACCAGATAGTTGATCATACGGCTGTCGAAGTCTTCGCCGCCCAGGTGGGTGTCACCGTTGGTCGCCAGCACTTCGAAAGTTTTTTCGCCGTCAACTTCATCGATTTCGATAATAGAGATATCGAACGTACCGCCGCCCAGGTCATATACCGCGATAGTACGGTTGCCCTGGCCTTTGTCCATACCGTAAGCCAGCGCGGCTGCGGTTGGTTCGTTGATGATACGTTTTACGTCCAGACCTGCGATACGGCCGGCATCTTTGGTCGCCTGACGCTGCGCATCGTTAAAGTAGGCTGGTACGGTGATAACCGCTTCGGTTACCGGCTCGCCCAGGTAATCTTCCGCCGTTTTCTTCATTTTTTTCAGCACTTCAGCAGAAACCTGCGGCGGTGCCATTTTCTGGCCTTTTACGTCCAGCCATGCGTCGCCGTTGTCGGCGCCAACGATCTGGTAAGGCATGATTTTAATATCACGCTGCACTTCTTCGTCCTGGAAGCGACGGCCAATCAGGCGCTTGATCGCAAACAGGGTGTTCTGTGGGTTAGTCACGGCCTGGCGTTTAGCAGGCTGACCAACCAGCGTTTCACCATCCTGGGTGTAAGCGATGATGGATGGCGTAGTGCGATCGCCTTCCGCATTCTCCAGTACACGCGCTTTGCCGCCATCCATGATCGCGACACAAGAGTTTGTTGTACCTAAGTCAATACCAATAATCTTGCCCATCTAAACGTCTCCCACTTAAATTCATTTCAAATCAGGTTATGCACACTTAATGCGGGCGGTTTTGGCCGTTTCAACTCCCGGCTTCACGCTTTTTTTCGCTACATAACCCTGGATGCCAAATAAGATGGGGCCTGCGCGCCCGGCATCAAGGGGCGAGTTAAAAAAAATTTCGTTTTTATCCTTATGGCAGATCAATGTCGCCCGCCCGGCGGCTCTTTATGATGCCGCGCGCTTTGCAGGAAAGCGGCGGTCAGCCGCCCTGCCCGCGACTCTTCTTAATTTCTGTTATAGCTGAGGACTTATGCATAACAACAAACTGGCCAATCCTGGGCCGCTGGGCCTGATGGGGTTTGGGATGACCACCATACTGCTGAACCTGCACAACGCAGGATTTTTCCCGTTAACGTCCGTGGTGCTCAGCATGGGCATTTTTTTTGGCGGCCTCGCGCAGATCCTGGCTGGCCTGCTGGAATATAAAAAAGGCAACACTTTCGGCCTGACGGCGTTTACCTCCTATGGCTGCTTCTGGCTTAGTCTGGTCGGCATGCTGCTGCTGCCGTCGCTGGGGCTGGCTGCGCCGACGGATGCGGTTTTTCTTGGCGTCTGGCTGGCGCTGTGGGGCATTTTCACCCTGTTTATGTTCTTCGGCACGTTGCAGGCCAACCGCGCCTTGCAGTTTGTCTTTGCCAGCCTGACGCTGCTGTTCGCGCTGCTGGCGACTGGCAATATCAGCGGCAGCGAGCGCATTCTGACGCTGGCCGGTTTCGAAGGCATTATTTGCGGCGCGAGCGCGATCTATCTGGCGGTGGCGGAAGTGATCAACGAACAGCTGGCGCGCAAGGCGCTGCCAATTGGCGAGGTAACGCGAGCATAAAAAAAGCCCCGTGTGGATAATCACGGGGCCTGTCTTTTAGCGAATGCTGACCTGATTTAATAACGGTTGCCTGTCGCTACGCAGCAGCCAGCCGCCCAGCACAAAGCCCATCGCCGCCAGGCTCAGCACGTACCAGAGCGGCGCCATGGGTGTCAGCTTCATGATAAAAGTGACGCAAATGGGCGTCAGCCCACCAAAAATGGCGTAGGCGACGTTATAGGAGAACGAAATGCCGGTGAAGCGTACGTCCGCCGGAAACGCTTTAACCATGATAAAAGGGGTGATGCCCACTACCCCTACGCACAGGCCAGCCAGCGCATAGGCGGCATAAAGATACTGTGGCGCAGCCGCGGCCACGTAAAAAAAGCAGGCGCTGCCGCCCGCCAGCAGCAGGCTGCCGACCATCAACGTCTTACCCGCGCCGAAACGATCTGCCGCCGCGCCCGCCACCACGCAGCCGATAAGTAGCATAACGGTCGCCAGGCTATTGGCCTGTAAAGTTTGCGCCGCCGGTAGCCCATAGGTTTTTTGCAGCAGCGCGGGTGCCATCAAAATGACCACCACAATGCAGGCGGAAAGCAGCCAGGTCAGCAGCATGGAAACGATCACGCTCCGACGATGCGCCCTGACGATGGTTTTCAGCGGCAGCTCCTGCGCCAGCGCCTTGCGTGCCTGCATTTCCGTAAAGACCGGCGTTTCATGCAGCCAGCGGCGCAGATAAAGCGCGATCAGGCCAAAAATCCCGCCCAGAAAAAAAGGAATGCGCCAGCCGAATGTCGCGATGCTTTGGGCCGACAGCGTGGTGGCGATCAGCGTGGCAACCAGCGATCCCAATAAAATACCCGCCGTCAGTCCGGCGGTCAGCGTGCCGCAGGCGAAACCGATCCGTTTTTCCGGCACGTGCTCCGCCACAAAAACCCAGGCACCGGGCACTTCGCCGCCGATGGCCGCGCCCTGTAACAGGCGCAGCAGCAGCAGCAGTACGGGTGCCGCCACGCCCAGCGACGCATAGTCAGGCAGCAGCCCCATCGCCAGCGTCGGCAGGGCCATCAGCAGGATGCTCAGGCTGAACATTTTCTTCCTTCCCCTGCTGTCACCAAAATGCGCCATGATAATGCCGCCAAGCGGCCGCGCCAGATAGCCTGCGGCAAAGATGCCGAAGGTCTGCATCTGTCGTAGCCAGTCGGGGATATCAGCCGGAAAGAAGCGTTCGCCTATGACCGCCGCGAAAAAAACAAAGATGATAAAATCATAGAACTCCAGCGCGCCGCCCAGGGCGGCCAGAGAGAGGGTTTTGTAATCCTGCCGGTTCAATCGGCGAGTGCTGTTATTGTGCATAATCGTCGCGCAGCCAGAAGTGAGGGAATAAGAGCGTGTAAAGCCAGCATGACTATACCGTTCATTTTCCGCTACACCAGCAGCGCTGAACTTTATGCCTGAATCCGGAAATTTTTAGCTGTTTGTTTCGCGTCTGGCGCTTTTAGGACGAAATGCTGCTACTACCGCCTCATGCGTTTCCACATAAGGGCCATCCAGCAGCTGGATGCAGTAGGGCACGCTGGCGAAAATGCCGTGCACTTTCGCTTTGCCGTCCGCGTCCTTTAAGCCTTCCAGCGTCTCTTTGATCGATTTTGGCTGCCCCGGCAGATTAATCACCAGTGACTGCTTGCGGATCACGCCAACCTGGCGCGAAAGGATAGCGGTCGGCACAAAATTCAGGCTGATCTGACGCATCTGTTCGCCAAAGCCCGGCATTTCGCGATCCGCGATAGCCAGCGTAGCGTCTGGCGTCACGTCGCGTCTGGCCGGCCCGGTTCCGCCGGTAGTCAACACCAGATGGCAAAACAGCTCGTCCACCAGCTCGCAAATGGCGTGCTCAATCATCGGCTGCTCGTCGGGCACCAGCCGTTTCTCAACGGTAAAAGGCGTCGCCAGCGCCGTAGAAAGCCAGGCTTCCAGCGCCGGTAAGCCTTCGTCCTGATAGATGCCGTTAGCCGCGCGATCGGAAACGGAGATCAATCCTATGCGTAAAGTATTCATTGTGTCGTCACTGTGAGGCCGGCCGCGGGAGGGCGCGGTTTTATAAGGGGAACAGGGGAAGGATAAACATTGCCACGCTTGATGTACAGGACGCGGCCGGCGAGCCGACCGCGTGAGGGAATTACAGCAGTTCGGCGAGCATCTTATCCAGCTTGGCCTGGTCAAGCGCGAAGTTGCGAATGCCCTGCGCCAGCTTATCAACCGCCATTGGATCCTGGTTGTGCTCCCACAGGAATTCCGCTTCGGTCATTTTAGCGGGACGCGCTTTGACTTCGCCGGTGTAGGAGAGCTTACGCTCCAGCGTGCCTTCGCTTTCCGCCAGCTCTTTCAGCAGCGCCGGGGAGATGGTCAGACGGTCGCAGCCGGCCAGCTCAACGATCTCGCCTACGTTGCGGAAGCTTGCGCCCATGACCACGGTTTCGTAACCGTGCTGCTTGTAGTACTGGTAGATTTCAGACACGGAAACCACGCCCGGATCTTCATGCGGCGCGTACTCTTTCTTGTCGGTATTGGCTTTGTACCAGTCCAGAATACGGCCAACGAAAGGAGAGATCAGGTAGACGCCCGCTTCGGCGCAGGCGCGGGCCTGAGCGAAGGAGAACAGCAGCGTCAGGTTACAGTTGATGCCTTCTTTTTCCAGCTGCTCGGCGGCGCGAATGCCCTGCCAGGTGGAGGCCAGCTTGATCAGGATGCGGTCGTTGCTGATACCGGCATCGTTATAGAGCTTGATCAGCGCGCGCGCTTTATTGATGCTGCCTTCGGTGTCGTAAGAGAGACGCGCATCGACTTCCGTAGAGATACGACCCGGCACCAGCTTCAGGATCTCCAGACCAATTTTGACGTTCAGCATATCTGCCGCGTACTGGATCTGCTCTTCTTTGTTGCTGGTCTGCTCGCGCGCCCACGTTACGGCTTCATCGATCAGCTTACGGTATTCCGGGATCTGTGAGGCATTCAGGATCAGTGAAGGGTTAGTGGTAGCGTCTTGCGGTTGATACAGCTTCATCGCTGCGATGTCGCCGGTATCGGCAACAACGGTGGTGAGCTGGCGCAGGGAAGTCAGTTTGTCCGTCATGGTTGTCATTCTCTCAGAAGAGTTATCGGGTTCTTGAAACTGTCTGCCACGGATAATATCACGCGAGACCGACCATGCAAGGTAAGCTTGCGGCCAGGCCACTGAGTGCTAAATCGCGCCCTTTATTTAGCTAATTTGTCCGGGCCGATAGCAGTGATTTGTCGTGCCACGGCGCTTTTTTGCTACACTGCCTGCGCTTTTTTTTGCCCTCCGATGGCGTATTACATAAGGATTCTGTCATGTTGATGGTGATCTCCCCGGCCAAGACGCTGGATTTCGCAAGCCCGCTGGCGACCGCCCGCTTTACGCAGCCCGCGCTGCTGAATGATGCCAAAAAGCTGATTGACGTGGCGCGCGACTTGACGCCCGCGCAGATCGGCTCACTGATGAGCATCAGCGACAAGCTGGCCGATTTAAACGCCGGTCGTTTTCAGGCATGGCAAACGCCTTTTACGCCGGATAACGCGCGCCAGGCCATTCTGGCTTTTAAGGGCGACGTTTACGCCGGACTTCAGGCGGAGACCTTCAGCGAAGACGACTTCACCTTTGCCCAACAGCATCTGCGCATGCTTTCCGGGCTTTACGGCCTGCTGCGGCCGCTGGATCTGATGCAGCCTTACCGTCTGGAGATGGGCACTAAGCTGACCAACCCTGCCGGCAAAGATCTTTATGCCTTTTGGGGCGACAGGCTGACCGAAGCGCTGAACGCGGCGCTGGCGGAACAGGGCGACGACGTGCTGATTAACCTGGCTTCCGATGAGTATTTTAAAACGGTGAAGCCAGCGAAGCTGCAAGGCCGCATCGTCAAGCCGGTGTTCCTGGACGAGAAGAACGGCAAGTTTAAGGTCATCAGCTTCTACGCCAAAAAGGCCCGTGGCCTGATGAGCCGTTATATTATCGAGCGCCGCCTGACGCAGCCGGAACAGCTGAAAGCGTTCGACGTTGACGGCTACTTTTTTGTGGCTGACGAAAGCAGCGAGCGCGAGCTGGTGTTTAAACGTCACGAAATCGCCTGATACCGCTTTCGCGGGCGAGCCGCCTTTTCAGATCCAGCCATAGCGTTTTGTTATGGTGCCGAACCGCGCCGCCGATCGCTCTACTCAAGGTTTATCTGTATCAGCCTTGAGGTAATTATGGATCGGCAAGCGCTTCTTAAAACCGTCACTGACAGGGCCTGGCACGCCACGCATCCTCCCACCGTAAACGCCGCCGCGCCCACGCTGCAAAATCCGCTGCCCGTTGGCTCGCATGCCTGGCTGCAAGCGGCAGCGGCGCAGTTTGGCGTAGACGAAAAGGCGCAGCAGCAATTTGCCACAACCGGCCTGCTCCGCCTGGACGCGCTGCATGTAGTTATGATTTGCCAAAGCGAAGATCCCGTCCCGCTGTGGCTCGTCGTTGGCTATTTGCGCACGCCCCAGGCAATCCATTCTGAAACCTGGCAGCAGCTGTTGCTGCGCGCTAACGGCGTGGCGATGGCGATGAACGGCATCAGCCTCTCGCTGGATGAACAGGGTACGACGCTGCTGACCAGACGCCTGGCTTTTGACGCCGTTGATGATGCGCTGGCGCTGGCGGCCATCCTTAACGATATCGACGCCCTTGCCGCCAGCCTGATCGATTTACTGCTGTCTCTCGGCCAGCCCGAGGCAACGCAGCAAGCAGACAAAACGCCAGCACTGCCCGGCTGGGTCATGGGCTGGCAGCAGCAGACGGCTTTAAAAATCGATGCGCTGGCGGAACAGGCGCTGGCCGCCCGGTGGCACTACCCGCTGGTGCAGCAGGCTGTCGCCGCGTTAGAACTGCCCGCAACGCAATACCAGCTCAACGGCTGCCTCTGTTCGCTACGCTTTCCCGAGCGTGAGATAGCCATTACCGCCGACGGTGACGGCCGCCACCTTTTCCTTTCCACGCCGCTTGAGCTGAAGAAGGATGACGCCCGTCGGCTGCTGGTCGCCAACGGGGATTTACAGCCGCTGACGCACTGCTCGCTGGGGCTTTATCAGGAAGAGGTCAGCCTGCTCTGCCGCTGGGATTCCCTGGGGCTGGACGGCCTTGATTTAGCCGAATGGCTGGCAAATCTGATGACCCTGACCATGGCTTTCAGTAGCGATACACAGAGAGGCGACTTATGACTGATTCAATCCAGCGCGCGCCCGCCCTACAGCAGATGACCGTGCAGAACAGCCGGGGCGATATTGAAAGCGGCCCGCTGCCCACGGGGCCAGCGCGCGCGGCCAGGGCGAGCCACGCGGCAGGCCAGTTTTTTTCCGGCCTGGCGGAGGGCGCCAGAAAAGGGTTACAGACGACCTCGGGCGGCCTGCAAACCGTTGGCAACGCGGCATGGGGCGGCTTAAAAACCGGCGGCAGCTATGCCGCCGACAAAATGACGGTAGCGGGCAAAGCGGGCTGGCAGGGCACGAAGTATGTCGGTAATCAAAGCTGGAAAGGCGCAAAAATTGCCGGAAAAGCGAGCTGGAACGAAACCAAACACTCCGCCGTCACGCTGGGGAAATTCGCCTCTGCGCCGCTGCAAAACAAAGCCTGGGGCGCGCTGGGCGGCCATGCGCTACAGCAGATGGTGACCTGCGGGCTGCCGACGCTGATGCGCGAAGAGGCATTTATCGAGGCCTATAACATGATGCTGCCGCATCTGGCCGAGAAGCATCCGGCCGCCGCCGTGGGGCTTCAGGTCGCGGTGTCGCTGGCAAACATCGCCGCGCATCACCATATCAGGGAGCCGCGTCTGGCACGCGATCCGCAAAACAATGCTGTTGCCGTGCGCGGTCAGTTTGGCCTGAGTCCGGGCCAGGCAGACGTGATCCAGCGCGATAAGCCGCAGGAATGGCAAAATATGACGGACAAACACCAGCAGGACTCACAGCGCGTAACCGGGCAGCAGGTCGCCGCCGAACTGATGAATATAGGCATGTCGGCGGCTGGCGTGCTGACCGGCAACCCTGGCTTAACCACCCGCGTGCTCAGCACCCAGCTGCGCAACGTGCTTTACGCGGCCTCGCGCGAATCTTTGCAGGCGACCGGCAGCATGGTGGCCTCGCGCGACGGCAAACCAAGCCACGGCGTCAGCGATGGCGATATGCGCACCAACGGTGCCTGGTACACGCTGAATACGCTGGCGATGGGCATGTTGCAGGACGGTCTGATCCAGAAAGCGCTGCCGCAGGGCTATACCGTTTCCGGCCCTGAAATTCGCGATGCGGCCGGGCAGCGGCTCAGCGGGAAAGAGCTGCACGCGATGGCGGCGCTGGTTTCCGGCATCCGGGCAGCCTGCAACACCGTGATTGAGACGGGCGACGCCTTTCTGGGCAAGCATTATGACGCCAAACGCGCGGGCGACTCGCAGAAGTTCTCCCCTTCCCTGCCGATGAAAGATTATGGCCGCCTGCTGGATCACTCCATTGCCCGCCTGAGCTGGAATAACTTCGCCAATGCCAGCACCCTGGCCGCGCAGCAGGTGCTGAATGCGGCGACCAAAGGCTCGCTGTCGCCGCAGCTCTCCAGCCTGCTGAACAACGGCGGCACCGCAGCCGCGTTTGGCCTGACCTACAAGATGGTGAACCAGATCTATCAGGCGCACAGTAAAGTGCGCGCCGCCGTAGCAGCTGCCACCAGCGGGCCGGTGAATATCACCGCCGCCGGACAGCCGAATCCGGCAGCGGATAGCCGTAGCCAGCAGGCGATAGCCGCGCCGCCTTCCGGGCAGCAAACGGCCGCTATTCAGCCTTCAGGGTCACCACAATCAACCGGAAACTCAGGAGAGCCCTCCACCAGCGGGACGGCATAACAGGCAGGAAAAGACCCTTACGGGTAAGGGCCAATGTTTGATGACAGACTTAAAAGCCTGCGACTCTACACTGTCGTTTTTGATAGCGACACAACCGCTTCACAGCGGCAGAGGCTGAGCGGATAAGCGGACCGTTTTCGCGCATGGACGCGCGAAACGAGCCTACATGGACGTATTCACGGCGTGTCCGTGTTCCGATCTGCCTCCGCTGCTTTCCACCGGCCCCAATGCGACTTGATGACAGAGGATGAGTGTGTCAACAATCTCAGGCCCTTATGAATAAGGGCCGCAGGCGTTATTTGTAAAGCAGGAAGTCGCGCAGCTCGGCGAAATCGGCGGCCATCTTGTGCGACAGCAGCGGCAGATCGGCGCGATCCGCCAGCTCCTGCGGCAGCGGCAGCGTCTGGCCCAGGATTTCTTCCACGCTCTCCTTGAACTTGGCCGGATGCGCCGTCCCCAGGAACAGCCCGAACTCGCCTTCCTGTAGCTGATCGCGCAGCAGTCGGTAAGCGATAGCGGCGTGCGGCTCGGAGATATAGCCCAGATCCGCCAGCTCGCGCATAGTAGCGCGGGTGGTTTCATCATCTACCGCGCCAAAGCCCAGGTCGGTCAGGCGCCAGGTTTTGCGGCGGAACAACTCCTCAACGCGCGGCCAGTTGTTCGGCTGGCTGACGTCCATGGCGTTCGACAACGTGGAAACGGTAGCGGCAGGCAGCCACTCGCCGCCTTTCAGGAAGCGCGGCACGGTGTCGTTGGCATTGGTGGCGGCAATAAAACGCTTCACCGGCAGGCCCAGTGATTTCGCCAGCAGGCCCGCCGTCAGATCGCCGAAGTTACCGCTCGGCACCGACACCACCAGCTGATTGCGTTTTTCCTGCGGCAGCTGCGCCACCGCTTCAAAGTAGTAGCAAATCTGCGCCAGCAGGCGGCTGATATTGATCGAGTTCGCCGAGTTCAGCCCGATGGCCTTCTTCAGCAGCTCGTCGTCGAACGCCTGCTTGACCAGCGACTGGCAGGTGTCGAAATCGCCGTCGATAGCGATCGTCTGGATATTGCCGCCCAGCGTACAGAACAGCTTCTCCTGCAACGGGCTAATTTTGCCCTGCGGATAGAGGATCACCACGCGCACGTTGTCCATGCCGTAAAACGCATGGGCTACGGCCGCGCCGGTATCGCCAGAAGTGGCGGTCAGGATGGTAATCTTCTCGTCCGCGCCGCTGACGTAAGAGAGCATCTGCGCCATAAAGCGGCCGCCGAAGTCTTTAAAAGCCAGCGTCGGGCCGTGAAACAGCTCCAGCGCAGAAATATCGTCGGTGACTCTCGCTACCGGCGCGGGGAACGCAAACGCGTTTTTCACGCGCTCGTGCAGATGATGCGCGTCGATTTCGTCGCCGATAAAAGCAGAGAGAATTTTGCTGCTGCGGCTGACGAAATCCATTTCCAGCATGGCGTCGATATCGGTCAGCTCAAACTCCGGCAGCTCCAGCGGGAAAAACAGCCCCTGCTGGCTGCCCAGGCCCTGTTTAACCGCCTGTGAAAAGCTGACCTGCTCGTTGTGATCTTTCAGATTATAAAGTTTCATGCGTTATCCCAGTTTACGTGCGCCAGCCGTGTCTAAGCGGCAAATATGGACGAAGCCTTCCTCGTTTTGCAGGTAGTGCTGGCGAAGCCAGTCTGCCATGCGCTGCGCCGTGTCGGCCTGATTACAGACGGCGAACAGCGTCGGCCCGGAGCCGGAAATGCCGCAGGCCAGCGCGCCGATATCCTGGGCGGCCTGGCGGGCATTGGCGAAGCCCGGTAACAGTTTAGTGCGGTAGGGTTCGGCGATCACGTCGCGCATCAGCTTCGCCGCCAGTTCCGGCTGCTGAGTGTGGCAGGCGTGAATAAAGCCGCCCAGATAGCGGCCGTGTTTGATGATATCTTCTTTGCGATATTGCGCAGGCAGGATCGCACGCGCCTCGGCGGTGGAAACCTTGATGCCGGGATAGGCCATCACCCACAGCCAGTCATCAAAGCATGGCACCGGCTGGCTGATCGCGCCGTTCTCTTCCAGCATCAGCTGCAGGCCGCCCAGGAAACAGGGTGCCACGTTATCAAAGTGGACGCTGCCGGAAACCCGGCCTTCCAGCTCGCCCATCAGCGTCAGCAGCTGGTTGTCGTCAAGCGGCCTGCCGCAATGTTCGTTCATCGCCATCAGTCCGGCCACCACCGAACAGGCGCTAGATCCCAGACCGGAGCCGATCGGCATATTTTTTTCCAGCGTCATCGCTACCGGCACGCGTTTGCCTGTCGCCTCGCAAAAGCGATCCCAGCACTGCCAGACGATATTTTCCTGCGGATCGGCAGGCAGCTTGCTGACGAAGCGTCCCTCGTTGCGCAGGCTGAACTCGCTGGCCGCCTCCACTGTTACGCAGTCACCCAGCAGCGTTCCGTCGACGGGCGAAACCGCCGCGCCCAGCACGTCGAAGCCGACGCTGACGTTGCCGATTGAGGCTGGCGCATAGATCTTAACCATGTTTAAACTCCCAACTTCCATGACAAGGTGCGTAACAGATCGGCAAACACGCCCGCGGCGGTCACGTCGTTACCGGCACCGTAACCGCGCAGCACCAGCGGTATAGGCTGATAATAGCGGCTGTAAAAAGCTAAAGCATTTTCGCCGTTTTTGACTTTATACAGCGGATCGTTGCCGTCAACGGCGTCGATCTTCACGTGGCAGCGGCCGCCCTCTTCAATCACGCCGACAAAGCGCAACACTTTGTCCTCATCGGCCGCGCGGCGTACGCGGGCGGTAAAAGCGTCGTCCAGCTCCGGCAGCCGCTGCATAAAGGTTTCCACGTCCAGCGCGTTAAACGCCTCCGGCAGCACGGCTTCGATTTCGATATCGCTCAGCTCCAGCTGATAGCCCGCTTCACGCGCCAGAATCAGTAACTTGCGCGCCACGTCCATCCCGGAGAGATCGTCGCGCGGATCCGGCTCGGTAAAGCCCATTTCGCGCGCTGTACGGGTCGCTTCCGACAGCGACACGCCCTCGTCCAGCTTGCCGAAGATATAAGAGAGCGATCCGGACAGAATGCCGGAGAAACGCAGCAGCTCATCACCGGCGTTAAGCAGGTTTTGCAGATTTTCAATCACCGGCAGGCCCGCGCCCACGTTGGTATCGTACAGGAACTTGCGGCGCGATTTAGCCGCCGCCGCGCGCATCTGCTGATAGTACTGCCATGACGAGGTATTGGCCTTTTTGTTAGGCGTGACCACGTGAAAACCATCGGCCAGAAAATCCGCATACTGATCGGCTACGGCCTGGCTGGAGGTACAGTCGACAATCACCGGGTTAAGCAAATGATACTCTTTCACCAGACGGTTCAGGCGCGCCAGGTTAAAAGGCTCTTTGGCTTCCTGGAGCGCGGCCTGCCAGTTGTCCAGCGGAATGCCGTGCACGTTGGTCAGCAGCGCTTTGGAGTTGGCGATGCCGCAGACGCGCAGATCGATATGCTTGTTCTTCAGCCACGCCTGCTGGCGGGAAAGCTGTTCGATCAGCGCGGCGCCCACGCCGCCGATGCCGATCACAAACACTTCGATCACCTGGTCGGTGGCGAACAGCATCTGATGCACCACGCGCACGCCGGTCGTGGCGTCGTCATTATGCACCACCACGGAAATAGAGCGCTCTGAAGAGCCCTGCGCAATGGCCACGATATTGATATTGGCCCGCGCCAGCGCCGAGAAGAACTTCGCGGAGATGCCACGCAGCGTACGCATTCCGTCGCCCACCACCGAAATCACGGCCAGATTTTCCATTACGTCCAGCGGCTCCAGCAGTCCGTCTTTCAGCTCCAGGAAGAACTCGTCTTCCAGCACGCGACGGGCGCGCAGCTGATCGCTTTGCGGCACGCAGAAGCTGATGCTGTATTCGGAAGAAGACTGGGTGATCAGCACCACGGAAATGCCGCTGCGGGACATGGCGGCGAACACGCGCGCGGCCATGCCGATCATCCCTTTCATGCCGGGCCCGGAGACGTTAAACATCGCCATGTTATTTAGGTTGGTGATGCCTTTTACCGGGTTATCGTCGCTGGCGCTGTCGCCGCCGATCAGCGTGCCGGGCGCCTGCGGGTTGGCGGTATTTTTAATCAGGCAGGGAATTTGAAACTGGGCGATCGGCGTGATGGTGCGCGGATGCAGCACTTTAGCGCCGAAGTAGGAAAGCTCCATCGCCTCCTGATAGGACATGGTTTTCAGCAGGCGGGCGTCCGGCACCTGACGCGGATCGCAGGTGTAAACGCCATCGACATCGGTCCAGATTTCACAGCAGTCGGCGCGCAGACAGGCAGCCAGCACGGCGGCGGAGTAGTCGGAGCCGTTACGGCCCAGCACCACCAGCTCGCCCTTTTCGTTTCCGGCAGTAAAGCCCGCCATCAGGATCATATTTTCGGCAGGGATCTGCGCGGCGGCGATACGGCGAGTGGATTCAGGAATATCCACGGTGGACTCAAGATAGTGGCCAACCGCCAGCAGCTTTTCAACAGGATCGATCACGCTGACGCCGTAGCCGCGCGCCTGGAGCAGCCCTTCCATAATGGCGATCGACAGCTTCTCGCCGCGACAGATAATGGCGGCATTGACGCTGTCCGGGCACTGGCCGAGCAGGCCGATACCGTGCAGCACCTGCTTCAGCTGAGCGAACTCCGCATCCACCACGGCTTTCAGACGGGCGTAGGGAAATTTCAGCTCCGCTTCCGCCAGCCCTTGCAGCAAAACGTCAAAAATCTTTTCGGCATCGAGCAGGTTTACCTGCGCATCCTGCCCGCTGATGGTTTTTTCAATCATCGCCACCAGATGGTTGGTGATTTTGGCCGGCGCGGACAATACGGTAGCGACCTGTCCCTGCTTAGCATTGCTCTCCAGAATATCCGCCACGCGCAAAAATCTTTCCGCGTTGGCGACTGAGGTTCCACCGAATTTCAGCACTCGCATAATCATCTCCTGAATTTTTGCCGAAAAAAAAGCCCGCACTGTTTAAGGTGCGGGCTTTTTTTATTTTTTCCTGTATGCGTCAGCCCGCACCGTTACCTGTGGTAATGGTGGTGGTGGTAATAATGATTGTTGTCATCAGGCTGTAAGTACGCATTTTAGATTTTACTGTCTGTCTTGAATTTGTCCGCTTTCAGAAGTAAAGCAAAGCCCTGGCTAAGTCAATTTTTTTATCCGCAGGCGCAAATCGGCTGACAAAACGCCCGCCAGGGATTTGGCCTGAAAACAGATCTTAACCAAGGCGAAAGCCGCTTACCCTTAGCATGTCTTGCTATGTATAAAGCGTTAACCAGTTTTTTTATCTATAAGATTTTTTTCTATGTCGTGCAGCAGCCGGTGCAGCATAGCGGTGTCGCGCTGTTGCAGCGTGCCCAGACGCTGATCCAGCCAGTCGACCAGTTTGCGATCGTCGCTGACCTCAAGCCGCTCAACCAGCTGGCTGAGCCGCTGGCGCAGCGCCTTCAGCTGCTGACCGTCAGCCGTGACGGCCGGCACGGCGGCGACCTGACGCAGCGCCGACAGCTGATAGCAGTACACCATCACCGCCTGCCCAAGATTCAGCGAAGGATAGTCCGCCGCCATCGGAATGCCGGTCAGCAAATCCACCTGGTCTAACTCCTCATTCGTCAGGCCGGTATCCTCACGCCCAAACACCAGCGCCGCGCTGCCGATCCACTGCTGCTTTTCCGCCAGCTGGCTTTCTACCTGCTGCGGCGTGGCGTAATAGCGGAATTTTGCCCGGCTTCGCGCGGTGGTAGCGATGCTGAAGTCGATATCCACCAGCGCGGCAGCCAGCGAAGGCCAGTGCGTAGCCTGTTCCAGGATCTCGCCTGCGCCATGCGCGACCCGTCGTGCGCCCGCTTCCAGATGCGCCTGACTGTTTACGATCCGTAATTCATCAAATCCCATGGTTTTCATGGCGCGGGCCGCCGCCCCCACATTTTCAGGTCGGGCAGGTGAAACAAGTATCAGGGGAAAACGCATAAGGGCCTTCTTAAGTTCAGTGTGGACATATCCTGAGGGTCCCGTGGCATAAGATGGACGGGAAACCTCTGCTATCATTTTAACAAATCAACAACATACTAACGACCTGTCTGACCAGCTATAATTATAAACTACGGCTTTTTTCCGCTGATTTTAGCGATAAAAACATTTATCTGACGATAATCTCATGTAGTTCAGGCAATTAAGAATTGTTAAATTTTATCTATACTCTTTGCAAAGAAAGCCGTTTATTTTTTCATCTTTGCGCGGCGCTTATCCAGCTAAATCGCCCTTTGGCGGGGCGTTTTTCAACGGCACCTCAACGTGCTACAATTGGATTGATATAAGTCAATTAAGCTTTATTTATTGGCTGTTGGTCGTGGCTTGTGCTGTTATGTTGCTGTTAATGAGGTTAGGATATACGCCATTTTTGACCTTGCCGAGACAGGGAATATACTTTTTTATCTGGTATTTTCCGGTCCATGAATGGCTTGTGAACATATTCCGTACAGCCCGCGTTACGCGTCAATCGGCGCCCGCGTATTACCCATACGGTAAATGCTGTATGCCCATATCGTTTTTTGGCAATTTTAGGTAGCGAACACATGCAGACCCCGCACATACTTATCGTTGAAGACGAATTAGTTACTCGCAATACTCTCAAAAGTATTTTTGAGGCCGAAGGCTACATGGTTTATGAAGCTACGGACGGTGCAGAAATGCATCAGGTTTTGACAGAGAACGACGTCAACCTGGTCATCATGGATATAAACCTTCCCGGCAAAAACGGCCTGCTGCTGGCGCGCGAACTGCGTGAACAGGCCAACGTGGCGCTGATGTTCCTGACCGGCAGGGACAACGAAGTCGATAAGATCCTCGGCCTTGAGATCGGGGCGGATGACTATATCACCAAGCCTTTCAACCCGCGTGAGCTAACTATCCGCGCCCGTAATCTGCTGTCGCGCACCATGAATCTGGCGCCGCACAGCGAGGAGCGCAAGCTGGTTGAAAGCTATCGCTTTAACGGCTGGGAGCTGGATATCAACAGCCGCTCGCTGATTGGCCCGCAGGGCGAACAGTACAAGCTGCCGCGTAGCGAATTCCGCGCGATGCTGCACTTCTGCGAGAATCCGGGCAAAATCCAGACCCGCGCCGATCTGCTGAAAAAAATGACCGGCCGCGAGCTGAAGCCGCACGATCGCACCGTGGACGTCACCATCCGCCGCATTCGTAAACATTTTGAGTCCACGCCGGACACGCCGGAAATTATCGCCACTATTCATGGTGAAGGTTACCGTTTCTGCGGCGACCTGCAGGAGTAAGCCGGTGCTGCGTTGAGGGGTCGTTTTTCGCGGCCCCCTCTCGCTTGCCTTAGCGGCTCCAGGGCATGATGGGAACGGCGCTTAACGCATTTTTAGGCGAGCCTTCCACCACCTTGTCGGAATAGCTAAGGTAAATAAGCGCGTTACGTTTGCGGTCGTAAAAGCGGACTACCTGTAGCTTTTTGAACACCAGCGAGGTGCGCTTACGAAACACCACTTCACCTTCTGCTTTCCCTTGGGCAATCTTGTCGCTGAGCGTTATCGGCCCAACCTGCTGGCAGGAAATAGCGGCATCCGACGTATCTTCCGCCAGACCTAACCCGCCTTTGATCCCGCCGGTTTTTGCCCGGCTGAGGTAGCAGGTCACGTTTTGTACATCGGGATCGTCAAAGGCTTCGACCATAATCTTATGATCGGGCCCAAACACTTTAAAGGTGGTATCGACCGAGCCGACCACTTCGGCGCGCACCGCAAGAGGGGTGAGCATTATTGCCGTGACCATTAACATTTTTTTCATTGTCATAACGTTACCATTGCATAGAAAATAGATGACATTGTAAGTTACCTCGCTTAGCGCTTTTACGCTGGCGGACCTGGCGTGCCCCGGTATAGCATACCGGACTAACAAAACGAAAGTTCACTCTCAGCAATCCCAGAACTGCTGCTGCACCAATATTAACCAGGATGAGGACGTTTTATGGATCAAGCCGGTATCATTCGCGACTTGCTAGTCTGGCTTGAAGGCCACCTTGACCAGCCGCTGTCTCTGGATCACGTCGCAGCCAGAGCAGGCTATTCAAAATGGCATTTGCAAAGGATGTTTAAAGAAGTTACCGGTCATGCTATCGGCGCCTATATTCGTGCACGTCGGCTGTCAAAAGCCGCGGTCGCGCTGCGCCTGACCAGCCGCCCTATTCTGGATATTGCCCTGCAGTATCGCTTCGACTCGCAGCAGACCTTTACGCGCGCGTTTAAAAAACAGTTTAACCAGACGCCGGCCTGGTATCGTCGCGCCTCCGACTGGCACTCCTTCGGCCTGCGTCCGCCGATCCGGCTGGATGACTTTCAGCTGCCCGAAGCCACTTACGTCACCCTGCCGGAAACGATGCTGGTGGGACAAACGCAAAGCTATACCTGCACGCTGGAGCAGATTTCCAGCTATCGCGATGAGATGCGCCTGCATTTCTGGCGGCAGTTCCTGACGGAAACGGACACCATTCCGCCCGTGCTGTACGGCCTGCACCAGTCGCGGCCCAGCGTGGAAAAAGATGACGAGCAGGAAATTCTCTACACCACCGCCGTGCCGTCCGATAAGCTTTTCCATCCCGTCCCGGCAACGCAAACGGTGCTGCTGGAAGGCGGCGAGTACGTGCAGTTTACCTACGAAGGGCCGAGAACCAGCCTGCAGGAGTTTATCCTGCTGCTTTACGGTACCTGTATGCCGACGCTACAGCTGACGCGCCGCCACGGGCAGGATATTGAGCGTTTCCACACGCACGGCGGCAAAAGGCAGCCGGAACCGCCACAAGATATCCGCTGCGAATATCTGATCCCGATCCGCCGCCAGGCTGAGGAGTAAGCCGGTTCAGCCCGGCTTCGCGTCTTCGTTAGCGTTGCAGCTCGTCCAGCGCGGGCGCATCCAGATGCGACACGTCTCCCGCCGTTTCCACTACCCAACCGGACGCCAGCCAGGCGCTCTTTTGGTAATCGACGCGGGAAATGGAGCAGTTGCGCAGCCGTAGCCGACGCTCGGCCCACGCAGGCAGCCCCAGCAGCGTACTCACCAGCACGCCCAGCGCCATACCGTGGCTGACCAGCAGCGGACGGCTGCCGGCGGGCAGGTTCAGACAGGCGTTCAGCGCCTCGTGCATTCGCGCGGCCAGCTCCGTCATCGACTCGCCGTTCGGGATACGACCGTTTTCGGTGCCGTTGATCAGCGTGGCGCGCCAGCTCTCTTCTTCCGGCGTCAGCGAATCCAGCGGGCGCTTTTCCAGCACGCCCATATTCAGCTCGCGCAGACGCGGCTCCAGCGTCACTTCACAGCCGCAGGCGTCCGCGATGATTTCAGCCGTGCGTTTGGTGCGGCCCAGGTCGCTGGCGATGACGTGAGTAATGCCCAGATGTTTCATCCGTTCACCCACCTGCTGCGCCTGCTGCTCTCCTTTAGCCGTCAGCGCGCTGTCCGACTGTCCCTGAATGCGTCTCGCTGCATTCCAAAGCGTTTCTCCGTGGCGAACAAGATAGACCTGTAACATTGCTGTTTTCCGTTATACTGCGGCAAATTTGCGTAAGGGGTTCAAACAATTATGTACCATGTTGTCGCTGCAACCATTAATCCGGCAAAAATTAAGGCAATTTCTCAGGCTTTCAGCGATATTTTCGGTGAGGGATCCTGCCATATGGAGGGCGTCGAGGTCGACAGCGGCGTGGCCCTGCAGCCCCTTACCGATGCAGAAACGAGAACTGGCGCACGCCAGCGCGTGCAAAATGCCCGTCAGCTGCGTCCGCAGGCGGATTTTTGGGTGGCGATTGAAGCCGGTATTGAAGGCGAAAGCGCGTTTGCCTGGATGGTGATTGAAAACCGTCAGCAGCGCGGCGAGTCACGCTCCGCCAGCTTTACGCTGCCGCCGGTGGTGCTGAAAGGCATTGCGGCCGGACGCGAACTGGGCGAAGTGATGGCGAGCCTGACCGGCATTGAAAACATCAAGCATAAGGGCGGCGCGATCGGCGCCTTTACCGCCGGGCAGCTCAGCCGCACCAGCGTCTATCATCAGGCGCTGATCCTGGCGCTCTGCCCTTTCCATAACGCGGTATACCAGCAAAGCGCCGACGGATCAGATCTTATCTGAACCGTTCAGCAGCTGCGCCTCCAGCCAGGTTTTCAGGGCAGGCGGCGCGCTTTTCAGGCTGTTCGAGCCACGGGTGATAGTAGCGATGCCGACGCCCAGATCGTTTTTCAGCTCGCGCTGGCTCATCTCGCCGCGCATCAGCTCTTCGATAATACGCAGGCGCGTGCCCAGCGCCTCGCGTTCGTCCGGCGTCATCATCAGCTGAAGTAGCGGCAGGTGCAGTCCGTTGTCAAAAGCGTGCTGGAGCAGCACAACAAAGCGCTGCCACTCTTCGTTGTGCGGTTCCATCGTTACGGGAATGGAAGGTTCAGTCATAGGTGGCCCATACTCTTTAACTAGTACAGCAGTCTAGCACAGGCCGGGCGGGATCAATAGCGTCGCTGCCACTCGCCGTCAGAGAGAATATTGTCCGACTGCCGCATAAAGTGACGATAGTAGGCATCGTAAGCCAGCACGTTTTTTACATAGTTACGCGTTTCCGAAAAAGGAATGGTTTCGATAAAAGCGACCGCGTCCAGGCGGCCAGCGCTGTTCCCCAGCCACGTTCTGACCCGTGACGGCCCGGCGTTATAGGCCGCCGAAGAAAAAATGCGGTTCTGGCCGAACTGTTGATAGACCGATTCCAGATACTGGGTGCCGATCTGGATATTGGTTTCCGCATCCAGCAGCTGGCTGCTGTTGCTGTAGCCCGGCAGGCTATAGACCTTCACCGTATGCTGCGCGGTCGCGGGCATGACCTGCATCAGCCCGGATGCGCCAACCGGCGAGCGGGCTTTCGGATTCCAGGCGCTCTCCTGGCGGGCAATCGCCATCGCGTAGCTGACAGGGATCGCTTTGCCTTCCGTATAGCGCTTAAACTGTTCCTGATAGGCCAGCGGGAAGCGCTCCTTCAGGCTGTTCCACAGTTTGCCGGAAATGGTCGCCTGCACGCTGAGCACCCACCAGTTCTGCTCGTAGGCGTAGCGCGCCAGCTGCTGCTGCTGGCTGCGGCTTTTGCTGCCGACCAGGTAGCTCCATTCGGTTCGCGCCAGGTTATCCATATTCCAGTACATCAGTTCACGCACGCGGGCGATTTCCGGCCCCTGAGTCAGGCTGCGCTCTACCGACGGCGCCTCGTCAATCTGTAGGGGATAGGCAACGCCAAGACGCTGGGCGGCGACCATCGGATAGAAGCCGCGCTCCTGCATCAGGCCGCGCAGAATTTTATCGGCTTCCTCTTTGCGGCCCTGCTCCAGCAGCAGATCGGCCTGCCAGTACTGCCATTCATCTTTCTGCTTGGTTTCTACCGGCAGTCGGGCGATCCAGGTGTTCAGCCCGCGACGATCGTTGTTGCCCAGCGACATCCTGACGCGGCGCTCGATTAGCGCATCGGAATCGCTGCGCATCACCACGTCATCGCGCCAGCGCGCCTGTTCCGTCGTCACGTCGCTGCCCATTAATCGCCACGCGACCGCCTCTTTCAGGCTCTGCTCTTCCTGCTCGCTCATCTTTTGCAGCCGCACCAGCGTCGGGATCATCGCGCGGGCGTTTTCGGCATCTTCACGCGCCACGCGCGCGAAAGCGATGGCGGTGGCCTGGCGGGTAAAATCGGTCGGGCCGGCGATACGGGCAAAGGCCTCCACGTTTTGCGGATTGTTTTGCAAATCTTTCACCGCGCTGGCGATGGTCTGATAATCCTCAGGAAGCTGATCCGCCAGGAAATTCACCAGGTTGCTGTTGCCGGCCACCATAGCCAGACGAATACGCTCCAGCGTGGTAATCGGCGTCTGTTCACCTGCCGCCTGCCAGGCGCTGAACAGCCTGTCGCAGCCCGGCGGCAGCGAGGTGCCGCGTAGCCAGATCGTTTTAGCGCCTTTCCAGGCCACCTGCTCCTCGCCAGTGGCCCATTTGGCGTAGTACCAGTTGCAGCGTGCGGCAACAGGTTTAGGTTCGGTCGGGCTGAACACCAGCAGGCCGCGCCAGTCTTCGCGTCGCGCCAGCTCGTTGATAAAGCTTGAGGAAAGCGCGCGAACCGGCGGCAGCGTCGGGTTTTTTTTAATAAAATCGTTGATAACGAAGCTGCTCTGCTGATCGAGGCTTTGCGCCAGCTCGCGATATTCAAGATAGGGATAAAGCGGGTAATCGCGCAGCGTGGGCATCAGCTGCGCAACCTGATCCATCTGTTTATTGTCCCAGGCCTGCTTGATTTGCAGGTAGCGCGTGCGCTGCGCATCCAGCGAATCCGCGTGCGCCGTGCCTGTTACTATCGCCAGGCAAACGCCTGCCGCCCAAAACCGCCACTTGTCCGCCATGACTTTTCCCACGTTAACGCCTCTCTTTGTCCTGTGCTTACCATTAAAGCTCTTAACATGCTAACCAGGCCTGGCGACTCCCGCTATGCCGCATCGGCAAATTTACTTAACCTGACTTCTTTAAACGTCGGGTCAACAGGGCCTCGTCAGGCTATTTTGGCTGGCTAAAGGTTAATTGCGATCAACAATCCTTACCCTGCTTTCCTTCAGCATAGCCTTCCTTGCTCGCCTCAACGCTACCCGCCTTTAGCCTGTCTGGCGGAGAACAGCCATCTGACTCACTGATGTTATGACGTTGGTAGCGGGTTCTGTTATCCATTTCCCGCAAGGATTACCTGTGATGCAAAAATTAAAATCGCCGCCTGCCTGGTATCGTTATGATGCGGCTGGCGTAATAAAAAGAATGCAGAGTCATGAATCGGGGCTTTCCGCAGAAGAGGCGCAGAAACGTCTGGTCGGCCTCGGCCCCAATACGCTGCCGCCGCGCAGGCGTCGGTGCCCGCTGATGCGCCTGCTGACCGCGCCAATCTGCGTTCTGCTGTTGGCTTCGGTGTTAACCGCCGTTACCGAACATTGGCTGGATACCGGCGCCATCCTTGTCGTTATCCTGCTTAACCTGCTGGCTAACTGGCTACAGCAAAACGCCGCGCAAAGCTCGCCAAATCTTGCAGACGGCTTTCCCGATCGCGCAAGCGTCAGGCGCGACGGTAATATTCTGCAGGTGGATACCCGCAGCCTGGTGCCGGGCGACATCATTATGCTGGGCGCGGGCGATAAAGTCCCTGCCGATCTTCGCCTGATCGAGGCGCAGAATCTGCGGGTGGATGAAAGCATGTTAACGGGAGAAGCGACCGCCGTTGCCAAACAAACGGCCGCGACCGAAGGCGAACGGCCTGCGGAAGCCCGCAGCAATATGCTTTTTTGCGGCTCCACGCTGGTTTCAGGCTGCGCCACCGGTATTGCGGTAGCCACCGGAGCAAAAACGCAGCTGGGCCGCATCGAGGCAGCCCTGTGCTCTGTCAGACCGCGCCGGACGCCGCAGCTAAGATCGTTCGACAGGCTCGGCAACGGCTTCTGGCTGCTGATGGTCACGCTGATCGCTTTTCTGTTCTTCTATGCGCTGCTGCGGCACAGCCTGCCGATGCAGGGACTGATGCAGACGCTGGCCGGTCTGGCGGTTGCCGCCGTGCCGGCAGGGCTGCCGATGATTATCGTGCTGGCGCTGGCGTTGAGCATATGGCGCCTGAGGAAAATGAATATTGCCGTCCGCCATCTCTCCACGGCGGAAACGCTGGGCGCGCTGAGCGTCGTCTGCTGCGATAAAACCCACTCGCTGACGATGAACGAAATGACGGTCAGGGCGCTGATCCTGCACGAAGAAACGATCCGCGTAGAGGGCAACGGCTACCAGCCGACAGGCCGCTTTTTACAGGACAAAGACTGTAGCGTCATAGCGCCAGCCGTACACGCCCGGCTCCGCGACCTGCTAAGAAATATGGATCTGTGCAGCGACAGCACGCTGCTAAAAGATGAGGGAAAAAACTGGCGCATCACCGGCGAGCCGACGCAGGCCGCGCTTAAGATGGCGGCTGCCAAAGCGCACCTGCCTGAACGGGCGGCGCTGCTGCTGGATAAGCTGCCGTTTGATGAGCTCAGAAAGTATCAGGCAACGCGCCATCTGGTTGACGGCGAAAGCTATATTCTGGCGCTCGGCGAGCCGGAAGCGCTGCTGCGGATATGCGACTTCCAGCAGACCGGACAGGGTCTGGAAGCGCTGGATGTTGCCTGGTGGCAGCAGCAAATAGCGCACCACGCTGCAGAAGGCCTGCACCTTATTGCCAGCGCCTGTCGTCCGGCCGATAAAACCCAGGCCGCGCTTTGCCACGACGATTTGCAAAACGGCCTGGTTTTCTGCGGCATAGCGGCCATGATAGATCCACCGCGTCCTGAAGCAGCCAGAGCGATTGCCGACTGCCAGCGTGCCGGGATCCGGGTAAAAATGCTGGCCGACGACCCTGTGGCAACGGCGCTGGCCATTGGTCGAATGACAGGCATTGGCGGCAGCCATAGCGAGTTGACCGGCCGCCAGCTGGAGCGAATGAGCGATATTGAGCTGGCCCGGGTGGTGGATCGCTATGACATCTTTGTGGGCATGACGCCCGCGCACAGGCAACGGCTGGTCGCCGCGCTGCAAAGCCAGGGCGAAGTGGTCGGCATCACCGGCAACGGCGCTCAGGATATCCCCGCGCTCAAACAGGCCGATGTCGGAATAGCGACACAGGCTGCAAACGGCAGCGCGACAAAAGCGATCGCCGATCTCGTGCTGCCCGATAATCATTTCGCCGCGCTTATCAGCGCCGTACAGGAAGGCCAGCGCCTTCGTGACGGCCTGAAAAAAGCGGGACGCTTTATGCTGCCAATCTGCCTGGCGCAGACGCTGCTGTTTATCGCTGCCCTGCTGGCAGGAAAATTTATTCCGATCGCGCCTCTTCAGGTTTTATGGATAAATGTCGCGGCGTCGGTCACGCTTGCCGTTAGCCTTATCAGCGGAAAAACAGCGTCCACGCCTGTCTGTTTCCGGCCGCGCGAAGCGAGCCGGTCGGCACAAGGCTGCCGGTTCTGGCACCTCGGCTTTACAGGCGTAACCATTATGCTGAGCGCTTTCGTAACCGAGCTGTGGCTGCAATCACGCGGCTACGAACCAAAATTTATTCACGCCGTGCTGCTGCAAACGCTGATCGTGGCGCAGTGGGTCTGGCTGCTGAACTGCCGCGAACCGGCGCGATCTTCGCTCAATACCGGCCTGCTGAAAGATTATGGTTTCTGGCTGGCGAGCGCTCTGCTCGCGCTGTTGCAGCTGGCTCTGTTCGGCCTGCCGGTGATGCAAAGCCTGTTTGCCACCGTGCCGCTGCCGCAGGAAATCCGGCTGCTTACGCTGGCCGTCGGCGCGCTGCTGTTTGCCGTATTCGAGCTGGAAAAAATGCTGACGCGGCGCCGACAGCAGTCCGCCATCAAACAGTGGCATCCGGCAGAATAATAGCGCACGGCCTGGGCGCCGCTCGCTGCGGCCCCTGGTGCTGTACGTTCCCGCACGGCCGGCTTCCTTATCGCCCCTTTTTTGTTCATTCGCTGCCCAAATAACGTGCACCCTCGCCTGATTATTTATTTAAATAGTTAATAATCAGCAAGTTATCCGTATGGCACGGCTTTTGCTCTGTTTATTCCATCTTGTATACCAGATGGAATTCAACCTATGGCTTTCACCGGTTTTACCCTGAATGACTGGCGGCGTTACCATCAGCAGCAGCCGCAGGACCTGTTCGCTACCCTTTCCTCTGTGCTGGCGGAGCTGAGCCTGGAAGATAACGCCTGGCTTTATCTTGCCACTCCTTCTCAGCTGCGGGCGCAGACGGAACCGCTGCTGGCGGCCTGGCAGAAGGATCCGCAGTCGCTGCCGCTGTTCGGCGTGCCCTTTGCGGTGAAAGACAATATCGACGTGGCGGGCTGGCCGACCACCGCCGCCTGCCCTGCTTTCGCTCACGAAGCCGCAACCGATGCCGTTGCGGTCGCCAGGCTGAAGGCGGCGGGCGCCGTGGTCATCGGCAAAACCAATCTCGATCAGTTCGCTACCGGCCTGGTCGGCACGCGGTCGCCCTATGGCGCGGTGAAAAACAGCTTTAATGCGGATTACGTCAGCGGCGGCTCCAGCTCCGGTTCGGCTTCCGTGACGGCTCGTGGCCTGGTCTGCTTCGCGCTGGGCACCGATACCGCTGGCTCAGGGCGCGTCCCGGCCGGCTTTAACAATATCGTCGGCCTGAAGCCGACCAAAGGCTGGCTGTCGGCCACCGGCGTGCTGCCAGCCTGCCGCCTGAACGATACGCTTTCCGTGTTTGCGCTGACGGTGGAAGATGCTTTCCAGGTCGCGACCTGTGCGGGCGGCTATGACGCCAGCGACGCCTATTCACGCGACAATCCGGCGCTGGCGCCCGCCGCCCTGCCTGCCGCGCCGCGCCTGGCTGTTCCTTCTCATCCCACCTTTTTTGACGATGCACAGGCCGAAGCCGCCTGGGAAAAAGCGCTGGCCGCGCTGCAGGCGTGCGGCGCCACGCTGCATCCTGTCGATTTTGCGCCGTTTCACCAGCTGGCCGAACAGCTTTACTCGGGGCCCTGGGTAGCCGAACGTACCGCGGCCGTCGGCGAGATACTGCACCATCCGGAACAGATGGATGCGACCGTGTACGGCATTATCGCCAGCGGCCAGCACTACAGCGCGGTTGACGCTTATCAGGCGGAATACCTGCGCGCGGAGCTGAGCCGTCAGATCCAGCAGACGCTTGCCCAGTTTGACGCGCTGGTGGTGCCAACGTCGCCGACCATCCACACGCTGGAAGAGATGCGGCAGGAGCCGGTGCGCTATAACTCGCAGTTTGGCACCTATACCAACTTTACTAACCTGGCCGATCTCTCGGCGCTCGCCCTGCCAGGGCCATTCCGTGAGGACGGGCTGCCCGCCGGGATCACGCTGATTGCGCCCGCGTGGCACGATCGCGCGCTGGCGACCTTTGGACAGCGCTGGCAGCAGAGCCTGGCGCTCGACCTGGGCGCGACCGGAAAAGCCTGCGCCGCGCCGTCCGCTTTGCCCGCTTCGCCACACCACGTTCGTGTCGCGGTCGTTGGCGCGCACCTGACCGGAATGCCGTTGAATCATCAGTTAACCCGCCGCAATGCGGTGCTGGTGGAAGAAACCCGCACCGCCGACGCCTATCGCCTTTATGCGTTGGCCAACACCCAGCCGCCCAAGCCGGGGCTGGCGAAAGCGACCGGCGGCAAAGCCATTACCGTCGAGCTGTGGGACATTCCGTTGGCGCGCTTTGGCGAATTCGTAGCGGAAATCCCTGCGCCGCTCGGCATCGGCACGCTGACGCTGGAGGATGGTCGTCAGGTAAAAGGCTTTATTTGCGAACCGGCGGCGCTGGCCGACGCCCGGGACATCACCGAGTTTGGCGGCTGGCGCAACTGGCTGGCGCGCAAGGAGGCTTCCCATGTTTAATACCGTTCTTGTCGCCAACCGGGGCGAAATCGCCTGCCGCGCCCTGCGCACGCTGAAAAAGCTGGGCATTACCGGCGTGGCGGTCTATTCCGACGCGGATAAAAACGCGCAGCATGTCAAAGAGGCGGATATCGCCATCGCGCTGGGCGGCGAAAAAGCCGCCGACAGCTATCTGCGTATCGACAGGATCCTGGCAGCGGCGCAGCAGAGCGGCGCCCAGGCGATCTGGCCCGGCTACGGTTTTCTTTCCGAAAGCCTGCCGTTTGCGGCGGCCTGTGAAGCTGCGAACATCGTTTTCGTCGGCCCCACGGCGCAGCAAATCGGCGAATTCGGCCTCAAGCACCGCGCCCGCGAGCTGGCCGCCGAGGCTGGCGTGCCGATGACGCCGGGCACGCCGCTGCTGAACTCGCTGGCGGAAGCCTTAACCGCCGCGGACGCCATCGGCTATCCGGTGATGCTGAAAAGTACTGCGGGCGGCGGCGGCATCGGCTTAACCCGCTGCGGCGACGCACAGGCGCTACGCGACGCCTGGGAAAGCGTCCGCCGCCTGGGCGAGCAGTTCTTCAGCGATGCGGGCGTCTTTCTGGAACGCTGCATCGATCGTGCGCGCCACGTGGAAGTACAGATTTTTGGCGACGGCAAAGGCAAAGTCGTCGCCCTGGGCGAACGCGACTGCTCGCTACAGCGCCGTAATCAGAAAGTGGTGGAAGAGACGCCCGCGCCCAATCTGCCGGAAGCAACGCGTCGCGCCCTGTTGGAATCTGCTGTCCGGCTGGGCGAGCGCGTCAACTATCGCAGCGCGGGCACGGTGGAATATATCTACGACGCGCAGCGCGACGAATTCTTCTTTCTGGAAGTGAATACCCGTTTACAGGTCGAACATCCGGTCACTGAATGCGTAACCGGGCTGGATCTGGTCGAGTGCATGTTGCAGGTGGCGGCGGGCGTGGAGCCGGACTGGGCGCGTATGGCGCAGGCGCCGCAGGGCGCGGCGATTGAAGTGCGGCTCTATGCCGAAGATCCGGTGAAAAACTTTCAGCCCAGTCCGGGCGTGCTGACGGACGTCTGCTTTCCGGAAGGGGTGCGCGTGGACAGCGGCGTGACGACGGGTTCAGAAGTTTCCGCCTTTTACGATCCGATGATTGCCAAGCTGATCGTTCACGCGGAAAACCGCGAGGCGGCGCTGGCAAAAATGCGCGAGGCGCTGAATGAAACGCGGCTGCACGGCATCGCCACCAATCTCGACTATCTGCGTCAGGTTATCGCCACCGACGAGTTCCGCAGCGGCCAGGTGTGGACGCGCCAGCTGGACAGCTTTACGCCTGTGGCCCACGTCATTGAAGTGATCCAACCCGGCACCTGGAGCAGCATTCAGGATTACCCTGGCCGTCCCGGCTACTGGGACATCGGCGTGCCGCCGTCCGGCCCGATGGACGACTTCGCTTTTCGGCTGGCGAACCGCATCGTTGGCAACGCAGAAGAAGCGGCGGGCCTGGAGTTTACCCTGCAAGGCCCGACGCTGCGCTTCCACACCGACGCCGTGATCGCCTTAACCGGCGCGGATTGCCCGGCGACGCTGGACGACGCGCCGGTTGGCTACTGGCAGCCGGTGACGGTCAAAGCCGGACAGACGCTGACGCTGGGCCGCGCGCAGACGGGCTGCCGCACCTACCTGGCGGTACGCAACGGTTTTGACGTGCCGGACTATCTCGGCAGCCGTTCGACCTTTGCCCTTGGCCAGTTTGGCGGCCATGCCGGACGCACGCTGCGCGTGGCTGATATGCTGCCCGTTTCGCAGCCGCAGCTTGCCGCCTGTACCACGCCAGCGCCGGTCGGCGAGCCGCAGGCCGTTGACGCCGCGCTGATCCCCACCTACGGCGACGAATGGCGCATCGGCGTGCTCTATGGCCCGCACGGCGCGCCGGACTTTTTTACCCAGCGATCCATTGATGAGTTCTTCGCGCAGTCGTGGCAGGTTCACTACAACTCCAACCGGCTTGGCGTGCGGCTGGCTGGGCCAAAACCGGACTGGGCGCGCCCCAACGGCGGCGAAGCGGGCCTGCATCCTTCTAACGTGCACGACTGTGAATACGCTATCGGCGCGGTGAATTTTACCGGCGACTTTCCGGTGATCCTGACGCGCGATGGGCCAAGCCTCGGCGGCTTCGTCTGCCCGGTGACCATTGCGAAAGCGGAGCTGTGGAAAGTCGGTCAGGTCAAGCCGGGCGACCGCATCCGTTTCCATCCGATTAGTTTTGACGAGGCGCTGGCGCTGGAGAAAGCGCAGGAGGCGCGGATTAACACGCTACATAACATAACCACGCCCGCCTTTGCCGTGCCGTCGCTGGCGGAAACCGCGCACGGTTCGGGCACTATCCTGGCCGCGCTTGAAGCCACAACCAGCACGCCAGCCGCCGTTTATCGGCAGGCGGGCGATAACTATATTCTGCTGGAATATGGCGACAACGTGCTGGATCTGGCGCTGCGGCTGCGAGTTCATCTGCTGATGATTGCCCTGCGCGAAACCGGCCAGCCGGGCATGGAGGAGCTGTCGCCGGGCGTGCGCTCGCTGCAAATCCGCTACGACAGCCGCATCCTCAGCCAGAAACAGCTGCTGGCGCTGCTGCTGCGCGTGGAGAAAGAGCTGGGCGACGTCAGCCAGCTGCGGGTGCCTTCCCGCATCGTGCATCTGCCGCTGGCCTTTGAGGACAGCGCCACGCTGGGCGCCGTCGAACGCTACAAAGAAACGGTGCGCGCCAGCGCGCCGTGGCTGCCGAACAACGTTGATTTTATTCAACGCATCAACGGGCTACCGACGCGCGAGGCGGTGCGCCAGACGCTGTTCGACGCCAGCTACCTGATCCTGGGGCTGGGCGATGTCTATCTGGGCGCGCCCTGCGCCGTGCCGGTGGATCCGCGTCATCGCCTGCTCAGCTCCAAATATAACCCGGCCCGCACTTTTACCGCCGAAGGCACCGTCGGCATCGGCGGCATGTATATGTGCATCTACGGCATGGATTCCCCCGGCGGCTATCAGCTGGTGGGCCGTACGCTGCCGATCTGGAACAAATTCCTGAAAAACGACCAGTTTGCGGCGAATGAACCCTGGCTGCTGCGCTTCTTCGACCAGGTGCGTTTCTATCCGGTCAGCGAGACGGAGCTGGACAGGCTGCGGGAAGACTTCCGCGAAGGCCGGGGCCGCATCGCCATCGAAGAAACCTTCTTTGATTTTGCCGAACATACGCGCTTTTTACAGGAAAACGCCGCCGATATCGCCGATTTCCGCCAGCGCCAGGCCAGCGCCTTCGAAACCGAGGTCGCGCTGTGGGCGCAGGAAGAGGAAGGCGCGCCGCTGACCAGCGAGGAGACGCTGCTGCCGCAGGAAGAGGAGGATGGCCTGCTGGTCAGTGCCGATCTCAACGGCAATATCTGGAAAGTGCTGGTGCAGCCGGGCGACGAAGTGGTGGTCGGCCAGCCGCTGATCGTGGTGGAGGCGATGAAGATGGAGCTGACCGTCAACGCGCCGCAGGCGGGCCGCGTCAGGCGTATCGGCTGCCAGCCGGGTCGGCCGGTCAGGCCGGGTGACGCGCTGCTGTGGCTGGAATAAGGCGCGGCGCGATGCAGACACCAAAGCCTCGTCCCCTGCCGCTGGCGGACAAAATCTATCAGACGCTGAAAAACGATATTTTCGATTTCCGCCTGATGCCCGGCGATCGCTTCAGCGAAAACGAGATCGCCGGACGGATGGCGGTGAGCCGCACGCCGGTGCGCCAGGCGCTGTTTCGGCTGGCGCGCGAAGGCTATGTCGAGGTCGAATTCCGCAGCGGCTGGCAGGTATGCGAGTTCGACTTTATCCGTTTTGAGGAGCTGTACGATCTGCGCATCGTGCTGGAGTGCGAAGCCGTTAAGCGCCTGTGCGCGATGCCGCTGGCGCAGACCGGCGAGCGGCTGGCCGCGCTGCGGCGCTTCTGGCTGGAGGCGCCGCAGCTGGCCGACGGTAAAGCGGTGTCGCTGCATGACGAAGCGTTTCATATGGCGATAGTGGCGGCGGCGGGCAACGGCGAAATGGCCGCTATCCATGCCGAGCTGACCGAGAAAATCCGCATTATCCGCCGCCTCGATTTTACCCGTGAGGACAGGATTGCCGCGACTTATCAGGAACACGCACAGATTTTGCTGGCGGTACTTCAGCAGCAAAGCGAAGCGGCCCGGCGCATCCTGACGGCGCATATTGCCGTCAGCAAGGCCGAGGTCAGAAAAATAACGCTGCATCGGTTGCAGCAGGCCAGAACTTTACCCGATCCACTTAACTCTTGAGGTTCACCGGATGAAAAGACGTTCGTTATTAAAAGCTTTTGTGCTTTCGGCTTCGGTCATCGCGATGGGCGCGGCATGGAGCGCGCAGGCGGCGGAGACGATCAAAGTCGGCATCCTCTCGTCGCTGTCCGGCACAATGGCGATTTCCGAAACGCCGCTGAAGGACGTGGCGCTGATGACCATCGACGAAATCAATGCCAAAGGCGGCGTGCTGGGTAAAAAGCTCCAGCCGGTGGTGGTCGATCCGGCGTCCAACTGGCCGCTGTTTGCCGAAAAAGCACGCCAGCTGCTGTCGCAGGACAAAGCCGCCGTGGTCTTCGGCTGCTGGACCTCCGTTTCCCGCAAGTCGGTGCTGCCGGTATTTGAAGAGCTGAACGGCCTGCTGTTTTATCCGGTGCAGTACGAGGGCGAAGAGATGTCGCCGAACGTCTTCTACACCGGCGCGGCGCCGAACCAGCAGGCGATCCCGGCGGTGGAGTATCTGATGAGCGAAGACGGCGGCGGCGCGAAACGCTTTTTCCTGCTCGGCACCGACTATGTCTATCCCCGCACCACCAATAAAATCCTGCGCGCTTTCCTGCACGTCAAGGGCGTGAAGGACAGCGATATAGAGGAGGTCTATACGCCGTTTGGCTACAGCGATTACCAGACCATCGTCGCCAACATTAAAAAGTTCTCTGCGGGCGGAAAAACGGCGGTGATCTCCACCATCAACGGCGACTCTAACGTGCCTTTCTATAAAGAGCTGGCGAATCAGGGCATTAAAGCCACCGACGTGCCGGTAGTGGCGTTCTCGGTTGGCGAAGAGGAGCTGCGCGGCATTGATACCAAACCGCTGGTCGGCAACCTGGCCGCCTGGAACTACTTCCAGTCGGTGGACAATCCGGTCAATAAAAAGTTTGTCGCGGACTATCGCGCTTACGCCAAAGCGCACAATCTGCCGAACGCCGCGACCGCCGTCACCAACGATCCGATGGAGGCCACCTACGTAGGTATTCATATGTGGGCGCAGGCGGTCGAGAAAGCGGGAACCACCGATGTGGACAAGGTGCGGGAAGCGATGGCGAATCAAACCTTTAACGCGCCGGACGGCTTTACGCTGACCATGGATGCCACCAACCACCATCTGCACAAGCCGGTGATGATTGGCGAGATTGAAGAGAACGGCCAGTTCAACGTGGTGTGGCAGACCGACAAGCCGGTGCGCGCGCAGCCGTGGAGCCCTTATCTTCCCGGCAACGATAAAAAGTCCGATCGGCCGGTAAAAACAGCGCAGTAACCTCGTGGCCGGGATGGCAGTCGCCGCCCGGTCATCTTTTTTTCACTGAATGGGCATCGCGATGATTCTACGTCAACTGCTAACGCTCTTTATTACGCTGTGCCTGCTGCCCGCCGCCTTTGCCGGGCCGGCCTCGGATTTCGCCGCCGCCAGCCGTCCGGGCCAGGTCGCGCTGCTTCAGCAGTGGGCAGCCCAGCCGGACGCCTCGCGTCTTGCGCTGCTGACCGCGCTGCATCAGGAAAACGTGGTGCTGGACGCCAGCAAACGGCCGTTCAGCCTCGTTGACGGCAGGCTGACGCCGCTTGATGGCGATGCGCCGCCCGAGGGCAGCACCAAAAAACTCTTTATGAACAACCGGCTGCGCGTGCTGGTCGCCACCACGCTGGCCGCCCATCAGCTGGTCAGCGACAGCGCCGCCACGCGCCTGGCCGCCGCGCGCGAGCTGCAAAACGAAGCGCAGGCCGATCAGCTGCCGCTGCTGACCGGGCGCCTGGCCGCAGAACAGGACGACGACGTACGCGCCGTGCTGGCTCAGGCCGTGGCCGGATTACAGCTTGCCGACGCCGATCCTCAGATACGCCTGAAGGCCGTAAAGCTGCTGGGCGAAACCAGCGACCCGCAAACCCAGGCCGCGCTGACGCGCCTGGCGCAAAACGAGCCGGATGCGCAGGTGCGCGCCGCCGCTGCCGACAGCCTGAAGCAGATCCAACAACGTCTGCGGCTGGGCGAGCTGCTCGGCCAGGCATTCTCCGGCCTGTCGCTGGGATCGGTGCTGCTGCTGGCGGCGCTGGGCCTGGCGATCACCTATGGCCTGCTGGGCGTTATCAATATGGCCCACGGCGAAATGCTGATGCTGGGCGCCTACGCCACCTGGCTGGTGCAGACGCTGTTTCAGCGCTACGCCCCGGAGTGGCTCGCTTTCTATCCGCTGCTGGCGCTGCCGGTGGCCTTTTTCGTCACCGCCGCCATCGGCATGGCGCTGGAGCGCACCATCGTGCGCCATCTTTATGGCCGTCCGCTGGAGACGCTGCTGGCGACCTGGGGCATCAGCCTGATGCTGATCCAGCTGGTGCGCGTGCTGTTCGGCACGCAAAACCTGGAGGTCGCTAATCCGCCGTGGCTGTCCGGCGGCTGGCAGGCTTTGCCGGGGCTGGTGCTGCCTTACAACCGTATCGCGGTGATTTTGTTTGTGATCTTTGTGCTGATCCTGACCTGGCTGCTGCTGAACAAAACCCGTCTTGGGCTGAACGTGCGGGCGGTGACGCAGAACCGCGCCATGGCCGACTGCTGCGGCGTACCGACCGGACGCGTGGATATGCTGGCGTTCGGGCTGGGTTCCGGCATTGCGGGGCTGGGCGGCGTGGCGCTGTCGCAGCTGGGCAACGTCGGGCCGGAGCTGGGCCAGAGCTACATTATCGACTCTTTCCTGGTGGTGGTGACCGGCGGCGTCGGCCAGCTGGCGGGCACGGTGCTGGCCGCGTTCGGTTTAGGCATCCTCAACAAAATCCTGGAGCCGCAAATCGGCGCGGTGCTGGGGAAAATCCTGCTGCTGGCGCTGATCGTGCTGTTTATCCAGAAGCGGCCGCAGGGCCTGTTCGCCATCAAAGGAAGGGTGACTGACTGATGACGCAACCTATTACGCTGACTCTGACGCGAAAAGCGCCGCGCCTGAGCGTCGTCGCCGGTCTGCTGGTGACGGCGGCGCTGCTGATCCTGCCTTTTCTCGCGCTGCTGCCGGCGGACAATCCGCTGGCAATCTCTACCTGGACGCTGACGCTGATCGGCAAAATTCTTTGCTATGCGATCGTCGCCGTGGCGCTGGATCTGGTCTGGGGCTATGCCGGACTGCTGTCGCTCGGCCACGGGCTGTTCTTTGCGCTCGGCGGCTATGCGATGGGCATGTACCTGATGCGCCAGGCCTCGGGCGACAGCCTGCCCGCCTTTATGACCTTTCTCTCCTGGCAGAAAATGCCGTGGTTCTGGGCGGGCACGCAGCACTTTGCCTGGGCGCTCTGCCTGATCGTGCTGGTGCCGGGCCTGCTGGCGCTGATCTTCGGCTGGTTTACCTTTCGCTCGAAAATCAAAGGCGTCTACTTTTCGATTATGACCCAGGCGCTGACCTGGGCCGGGATGCTGCTGTTTTTCCGCAACGAAACCGGCTTTGGCGGCAACAACGGCTTTACCGGCTTCACTACCCTGCTCGGCTTTCCGGTCACGGCGACCGGTACCCGCATCGCCCTGTTTATCGTTACGGTGCTGCTGCTGCTGGCCACGCTCGCTATCGGCTTTGCGCTGGCGCGCAGCAAATTTGGCCGCGTGCTGACGGCGGTGCGCGATGCGGAAAACCGCCTGATATTTTGCGGCTACCATCCGCAGGGCTTTAAGCTGTTTGTCTGGACGCTTTCCGCCGTGCTGTGCGGGCTGGCAGGCGCGCTCTACGTGCCGCAGGTCGGCATTATCAATCCGGGTGAAATGTCGCCGACCAACTCTATCGAGGCGGCTATCTGGGTGGCGCTCGGCGGCCGGGGCACGCTGATCGGCCCGCTGCTCGGCGCGGGCATCGTCAACGGCGCTAAGAGCTGGTTTACCGTCGCCTTTCCCGAATACTGGCTCTTTTTTCTGGGGCTGATGTTTATCCTGGTCACGCTGTTTCTGCCGCACGGCGTGATTGGCCTGCTTCGCCGGAGGAAGCATGACTGAACCGCTTTTTACCCAGCCGCACCCTGCGGATCGCTATCGCGGACAAACCGACCCGGTCTTACAGCTGGAAAATATTACGGTGGCTTTCGACGGCTTTAAGGCGCTGACCGACCTGTCGCTACAGATTGGCGTGGGCGAGCTGCGCTGCATTATTGGCCCGAACGGCGCCGGAAAAACCACCCTGATGGACGTGATCACCGGCAAAACGCGCCCTACCAGCGGGCGAGTATTTTACGATCAGACCACCGACCTGACGATGCTGTCGCCGGTAGAGATTGCGCGGCAGGGCATTGGCCGTAAATTCCAGAAGCCCACGGTGTTTGCGGCGCTTTCCGTATTTGAAAATCTGGAAATCGCGCTCAAAGGCGACAAATCGGTGTGGGCCTGCCTGCGCGGCAAACTCAACGGCGAGCAGCAGGATCGTATTGACGATGTCCTGAAGCTGCTGCGGCTGGGCGCGGAGCGCGGGCGTCCGGCGGGCCTGCTCTCGCATGGGCAAAAGCAGTTTCTGGAGATTGGCATGCTGCTGGTGCAGGATCCGCATCTGCTGCTGCTGGACGAGCCCGCGGCGGGCATGACCGATGCGGAAACGGAGTACACCGCCGGGCTGTTTAAGGATCTGGCTGGCCGCCATTCGCTGATGGTGGTGGAGCACGATATGGGCTTTGTGGAAGCAATAGCCGACCGCGTAACGGTGCTGCATCAGGGTCAGGTGCTGGCGGAAGGCTCGCTGCGCGAGGTGCAGGCGAATGAGCAGGTTATCGACGTTTATCTGGGGCGCTGAGATGCTGAAAGTCACCGATCTGAATCAATATTATGGCGGCAGCCATATTTTACGCGGCCTCTCTTTTGAGGTACGTCCGGGCGAAATCACCTGCCTGCTGGGGCGCAACGGCGTGGGGAAAACCACGCTGCTGAAGTGTCTGATGGGCCTGCTGCCGGCCAAATCGGG
Source organism: Erwinia sp. STN24 (assembly GCF_041320675.1). NCBI lineage: Bacteria > Pseudomonadati > Pseudomonadota > Gammaproteobacteria > Enterobacterales > Erwiniaceae > Erwinia > Erwinia sp. STN24. The sequence continues at coordinate 60,026 of NZ_JBGGPM010000004.1, forward strand.
CGTCATCAGCTGGCAAGAGCAGCGCATCAACGGCCGCAGACCGCATCAGCGCGTGCAGGCCGGGATGGCCTATGTGCCGCAGGGACGGGAGATTTTCCCGCGCCTGACGGTGGAAGAGAACCTGCTGATGGGGCTGTCGCGCTTTTCCGGCTCGCAGGCAAAACGGGTGCCGGAAGAGATTTATCAGCTTTTTCCGGTGCTGCGGGAAATGCGGCTGCGGCGCGGCGGCGATCTTTCCGGCGGCCAGCAGCAGCAGTTAGCCATTGGCCGCGCGCTGGCCGCCAGTCCGCAACTGCTGATCCTGGACGAGCCGACGGAAGGCATCCAGCCTTCGGTCATTAAGGAGATTGGCGCGGTGATCCGCCAACTGGCGCAGCGCGGCGATATGGCCATCCTGCTGGTGGAGCAGTTTTACGATTTTGCCGCCGAGCTTGCCGACAGCTATCTGGTGATGTCGCGCGGTGAAATTGTGCGGCGCGGCCGGGGTGAAACCATGGAAGCGGACGGCGTACGCGGGCTGGTGGCTATTTAATGGCGACGCCTGCGCTGAAAAAGGCCGCAGGCGTTGTTTATTTCCCGACAGGACTTAATATTTATCGATTAATATATTGCCATCTCAATTATATTTCTCGGAGTTTTCGCACAATTAACTTTAAACATTATTCGCAGCGATAAATATACACCCATCCCTAAAATACATTGCCATCCCAATAACCACATGCCTGTTCAATCCTGTAAAACCTTTTTTTAAATAGCGCTGTACCACCGTCTCTAAAAAAGACCAATATCTCTATTTCTCCTTATTTAACTGTTTATCAAACACTAATTATTTTTACCCCATAAAAAATTAACGGTATATTAATTAAGGTTAATTTACTCATAACGTTTCCTCCAATTTTTCATATCTTCTTTTCGTAAACTTTATATACTTAACCACCTTGTTACTGATTTATTTTTTCCAATTATCCCTCATCGGAGGTATTTGCGTGGCTACTTTTCCTTTGACTACCGTACAGCAAGCCGTCTGGCTCGATCAGCTTCTTACCCCAGAAGCACCCTGCTATAACGTGGGCGCGCTGTGGCACATCGATACAACATTTACCGAAGATCTATTGCATGACGCTATCAGGAAAGTTATGGCGCAGCATGAGGCGTTAAATATCATTCTTGAAGAAGATGAACACGGCATTAATCAGACGACCGTCCATAAAAAAGAACCCGTCCTTGAATACCACGATGTCAGTCAGGCGTCTCTGTCGTTAAATGAAGCCAAAGCATTTATTCGCCGCCAGTTTATTAAACCTTTTAAATTACATGGCGAACTGCTCTGGCGCAGCATGACGGTTAAAGTTAATGATGTCACTACGCTCTGGCTGTTCAGCACGCATCATATCATTGCCGACGGCACCTCAGTTTCGCTGTTAAGTAAAATGATTATGGCCGGTTATAAATCATTACAGGCGCAGGCGCCCTGTGCGCCCGTTCTCTCTGCGGGCTATAGCGATTTTATTATCCGCGACCAGCAATATCTCCGCTCCGAGCGCTATCAGCACGATCGGGCATATTGGATTAACCATTTTGCCGAAGCGCCCGCTTCATTGCTGGAGCGCCGTCAGGGCTTTCAGGAAAACAAAGCCTGGCCCAGCGCGCACGCGGTGCGGCGTATTACGGCGGCACGCTATCAACAGCTGAAAAACTTTGCAGAGCAGCACGGCGGCTCTGCTATGCATTTTTTTAGCGCGCTCCTCGCCTGCTGGTTCGCTCGTCAGTGGCAGACCGATTCGCTTACCCTGGGCATGCCGGTGCATAACCGCAGCGGCGCACGCTATAAGCAAACGCCCGGCATGTTTTCATCGATGATCCCGGCCAGGCTGGCTATCGACGTTAGCCAGCCTTTTGCCCCCTTGATTAAACAGGTCGCTGACGAACTGCGCCGAAGCTACCGTCACCAGCGTTTTCCCATCGCCGAGCTGAATCGCCATCTGCGTCTTAGCCAGCAGGGCCGCCGCCAGCTGTTTGACCTGAGCTTTTCGCTGGAAACGTTTCCGACCGACATCGAGCTGAACGGCCTGCCGCTCAAGGTCGAGGCGATGCGCCATCACCATGAACAAATGCCGCTGGCCGTGTATTTACGGCACTACCATCCCGGCGACGACCCGCTGCTTGAGTGCAACGTCAATCTGGCCTGGTTTAGTGAAGAAGAAGCGCAGCGTATCGCCGATCGCCTGCTGCAAATGATGACGGCAATCCTGGACGGCCCTCAGGATCTGCCCGTGGCGCAGCTGCCTTTGCTGCTGCCCGACGAGCAGAAAAATATTTTTCATCGCTGGAACGCTACGGAGCAAGCCTGGTCTTTTCCCGAAGGTATCCACCGCTATTTTGAACAGCAGGCCGCCGACCGTCCCGACGCCATCGCGCTCTGTGGCTACAGCCAGCAAACCAGCTATCAATCGCTCAACCGCCAGGCTAATCAGCTGGCCTGGCATTTACGCAGGCAGGGCGTTAAGGCGGACGACCGCGTGGCGCTTTGCGTTGAGCGCAGTCGCGAGATGGTGGTAGCGCTGCTGGCGATACTGAAAGCCGGCGGTGCCTATGTGCCGCTTGACCCCGATTACCCGCAGGAGCGCCTGGAACATATGCTTGAAGACTGCGGCGCCGTCGCGCTGCTGGTTGACGATGCCGGGGAGAAAGCCCTGCGGGGGTTGGGCTCGGTTCCCCGCCTGCATCTGCTGAACGATAAAATGCACTGGCGGGAAGCGCCAACCGGCAACCTTTCCGCTGCCTGCGACCATCCACAGCGCTCGCTGGCCTATGTTATTTATACTTCAGGCTCGACCGGTAAGCCGAAAGGCGTAATGAATGAACACCTGGCCGTTATGAACAGGCTGAAATGGATGCAGCAGGCTTATCAGCTTCGGCCGGAAGAGACGGTGTTACAAAAAACACCGTTCAGTTTTGACGTCTCGGTCTGGGAGTTTTTCTGGCCGCTGATGACAGGCGCGCGGCTGGCGCTGGCGAAACCTGGCGGTCATCGCGAGCCGGATTACCTCAGCGAGGTTATTCAGCAGTACCAGGTTACCACGCTGCATTTTGTTCCTTCCATGCTGCAACTTTTTTTACGCCACGGCGACATGGTCCAGTGCGGCAGCCTTAAACGCATCGTTTGCAGCGGTGAGGCGTTGCCGCTGGCTACCGTGCAACGCTGCCACCAGCAGCTGCCCCAGGCGGCTTTGCACAATCTTTACGGCCCGACGGAAGCCGCCGTGGATGTTTCTGCCTGGCACTGCTCGCCTGCGGATCCGCGTCCGCTAATCCCTATCGGCAAACCCATTGCCAATACTCGCCTCTATATTCTTGACGCGCAGCTGCAACCCGTTCCGCCTGGCGTCAGCGGCGAGCTGCATATTGGCGGCATTCAGGTCGCAAGAGGCTATCTCAACCGTCCTGAACTGAGCAGGGAACGGTTTATCGCCGATCCTTTCAGCGCCTGCGGTGAAGGCCGGCTGTACAAAACCGGCGACCTGGCCCGCTGGCTGGACGACGGCAGCATCGACTATCTGGGGCGCAATGATTTTCAGGTAAAAATTCACGGTTTGCGTATCGAACTGGGCGAAATTGAGCAGCAGCTTGGCCACTGCGCTGGCGTAGAAGGTGCGCTGGTGCAGGCCTGCGATGACGATCGGGGCGATAAGCGGCTGGTCGCCTGGGTAGTGGCTAAACCGGAAGCCCGGCTTGAGCAGCGGCTTCGCGAACAGCTGAAGGAAACGCTGCCCGATTATATGATCCCGTTCGCTATTGTGCGGCTGGATGCCTTCCCGCTCTCGCCCAACGGCAAGCTGGATCGTAAAACGCTGCCGCAGCCCGTTTTACAGGCACGGGAAGAGAAAACCTTTCTGCCGCCGATCGATAACGAGGAGCGTCTGCTGGCCGCGTGCTGGAGCGATCTTCTGGGCGTTTCCCGGATCGGCCGCGACGATGATTTTTTCGAGCTTGGCGGTCATTCAATTCATGCCATCCAGCTGATGATGAAGTTGAAAAACCAGGGGATCGCAATAGAGATGAAGACGCTGCTCTCGCACGCTACGCTGCGTCAACAGGCCAACGCTATTCGCAGCGGTTACCATGCCGAAACCCCGGCCGCCTCGCCGCCGCCGCTGCAAAAACTGCTTCAGCATATGAACAGGTCGCAGACAGAGTTTCGTCTGCTTCAGCCTTTGAATGTTCATACGGCCAGCCGAGAAATGTGGATGGTGCATCCCGCCATTGTCGGCTGCGAGATCTATCAGGATCTGGCGCTAAGCCTGGAAGGCAAAATGAACGTCATCGGGATTAATAACTATAACCTTTTTAATCAGCCTGCCGTGTCTGCCCTGCCCGCGCTGGCTGCTTACTATTTGCAGCATATGCTACAGCGCGGCCTGCCGCAGGATCGGCCGGTTTATCTGCTCGGCTGGTCGTTGGGCGGCATTATTGCGCTGGAAATCGCCGCGCAGCTGGAACGCGCCGGTTATCGGCATATCCACGTTTTTGTGCTGGACAGCCTTTACCAGACGGCCGTTCAGCAGCGCGTTACCCCAGGCATGCTGGGATCGCTGCTGGCGGCTATTGGCTTAGAAGGCGAAGCGGCCCGGCGCGTTATTCGCATTGAAGACACGGAGTTAAAGCTAAACGATCAGCCGCTGAGTTCAGCGCTTCGCCATACCAGGGTGACGCTGTTCAAGGCCACAAAATTTGTGAACCTGATTAATATCGATCGAAACGATGGGCGCGAAATACTGGCGATGACCGATAATGGATTAGGTCAAATTTGTCAGCATCTTAAAATCGTGCCGCTGGCAGCGGATCATCACTCTATTATCTCTTGCCATCAGGACATTATCGCGGCGCTAACCGACAACCACGCGACGAAAAGCTCTACCGCATAACCGCTGCTTTCAGGGCCGTAACCACTGGCGTTTGCGGCGCTTTACCGATGCGGGTAAGATAATCCCTCTGCCTGCATCTTTCCCTGCAACTTATTAAAATCAGAGCGATTTATACGGAAAAGCAGCGCCCGTCCCCGAACAGGAACAACCGTTTATGGAAAGCCGTAGCAGCGAGCGAGTAAAAAAACTGGCCCACGCGCTGAAGCGTACCGACAAGATCCATCTGAAAGAAGCGGCGCTGCTGCTGGGCGTTTCCGAAATGACCATTCGACGCGATCTTGGCGAGCAGCCCTCTTCCGTGGTGCTGCTTGGCGGCTATATCGTCAGCGATCCTAAAGCTACCCAGCGCCACTACTTCGTTTCCGATCAGCAGGCGCACAACGTGGAAAAGAAGCGGCGGCTGGGCCAGCTGGCGGCCACGCTAATTCAGCCCGGCGAAACGGTGTTTTTTGACTGCGGCACCACCATGCCGTGGATTATCGACGCCATTGATAACGAGCTGGAGTTTATCGCCATCTGCTGCGCGGTAAACACCTTCCTGGCGCTGAAAGAAAAACCCCGCTGTAAGGTGATCCTCAACGGCGGCGAGTTTCACGCCGACAACGCCATTTTCACGCCGCTGGGCCAGGGCTCGGTTATCGATAATCTTTGTCCCGGCAAAGCCTTTATCTCTGCGGCGGGCATTGATGCGCATCAGGGCGTGACCTGCTTCAACCTCAACGAACTGCCGATGAAGCATCAGGCCCTACAGCGCGCCAGCCAGAATATCCTGGTGGCGGACAGCAGCAAATTCGGCAAGGTGCTGCCCGCGCGCATCGGCGAGCTCTCGCTGTTCGATACCCTAATCAGCGATAAAGCGGCGCCGGAAGCGCTGGCCCGGCGGCTGGAACAGGCGGGCGTGACGCAGTACTCAGGATAATCTGCCGCCTGCGTCTGTGATTGCCGGGTGAAACCAGCTAAACTTCGCTATCTGAGTGGGCAGCGACTGCCCCGATTATTACACAGACACCAAGAGGCTCATCCTACGTGGCTCAATTCGTCTATAGCATGCATCGCGTCGGCAAAGTGGTTCCGCCGAAGCGTCATATCCTGAAAAATATTTCCCTGAGCTTTTTCCCCGGCGCAAAAATCGGCGTGCTGGGCTTAAACGGCGCGGGTAAATCTACGCTGCTGCGCATTATGGCCGGCATTGATAAAGATATCGAAGGGGAAGCTCGCCCGCAGCCCGGCATCAAGATCGGCTATCTGCCGCAGGAGCCGCAGCTCAACCTGGAGCATACCGTTCGTGAATCGGTAGAAGAGGCGCTGGCCGACGTCGTGGGCGCGCTGAAGCGTCTGGACGAAGTTTACGCGCTGTACGCGGAAGAAGACGCGGACTTCGATAAGCTGGCCGCCGAGCAGGGTCGTCTGGAAGAGATTATCCAGGCGCACGACGGCCACAATCTGAATACCCAGCTGGAACGCGCCGCCGACGCGCTGCGCCTGCCGGACTGGGATGCGAAAGTCGCTAATCTTTCCGGTGGTGAGCGTCGCCGCGTCGCGCTGTGCCGTCTGCTGCTGGAAAAGCCGGACATGCTGCTGCTGGACGAACCGACCAACCACCTGGATGCCGAATCCGTGGCCTGGCTGGAGCGCTTCCTGCATGACTTCGAAGGCACCGTGGTGGCGATTACCCACGACCGTTACTTCCTGGACAACGTCGCGGGCTGGATCCTGGAGCTGGACCGTGGCGAAGGTATTCCGTGGGAAGGCAACTACTCCTCCTGGCTGGAGCAGAAAGATGCCCGCCTGGCGCAGGAAGCCTCCAGCGAAGCGGCCCGCCGTAAATCGATCGAGAAAGAGCTGGAGTGGGTGCGTGCCGGTACCAAAGGCCGTCAGTCTAAAGGCAAAGCGCGTCTGGCCCGCTTTGAAGAGCTGAACAGCACCGACTATCAGAAGCGTAACGAAACCAACGAACTCTTTATTCCACCTGGCGCGCGCCTGGGCGATAAAGTGCTGGAAGTCAGCAACCTGCGCAAATCCTATGGCGACCGCCTGCTGATTGACGACCTGTCGTTCTCCGTGCCGAAAGGCGCCATTGTCGGCATCATCGGCCCGAACGGCGCGGGTAAATCAACGCTGTTCCGCATGATGTCCGGTCAGGAACAGCCGGATTCCGGCAGCATCGTGCTGGGCGATACCGTCAAGCTGGCCTCGGTCGATCAGTTCCGCGACAGCATGGATAACTCGAAAACCGTCTGGGAAGAAGTATCCGGCGGCCAGGACATCATGCGCATCGGCAATACCGAAATGCCAAGCCGCGCCTATGTCGGCCGCTTTAACTTTAAGGGCGTCGATCAGGGCAAACGCGTAGGCGAACTGTCCGGCGGCGAGCGCGGTCGTCTTCACCTGGCCAAGCTGTTGCAGGTCGGCGGCAATATGCTGCTGCTCGATGAGCCAACCAACGACCTGGACATCGAAACCCTGCGCGCGCTGGAAAACGCCCTGCTGGAGTTCCCTGGCTGCGCAATGGTTATCTCGCATGACCGCTGGTTCCTGGACCGTATTGCCACGCACATCCTGGACTATCAGGATGAAGGCAAGATCGAGTTCTTTGAGGGTAACTTTACCGAATACGAAGAGTACAAGAAGCGTACGCTGGGTGCGGAAGCACTGGAGCCGAAACGCATCAAGTACAAGCGTATGGCGAAGTAATCTCGCTACGCCGTGCCCGGCTGTCTGCCGGCACGGCGTGTCACCTTTTCCTGCCGTTGAAATCCCCGTAGTTCGCCTGAGCACACCGAGCCCTAACGATAAAACTCCCGGAAAATCTCCGACTCCAGCGCGAAATCGACAAAGCGCACCAGCGCGGGCGAGTTCAGCTTACGGCTGGGATAAACCAGCCACAGCTCGCTGCCCAACGCTTTCCAGTCCTGGAGCACCTCTACCAGCTTTCCTTCAGCCAGCATGTCTTTAGCCAGCATTTCCGGCAGCAGCGTAATACCCGCATCGGCCAGGGCGCATTCTCGCGCGTACAGCAGATTATTGGCGGTATGCACCGGCGGCAGCTGCCAGCGATAATACTCATCCTCTTTTCTTAACGGCCACTCGTTCCATACCTGATGGGCAATGCAGCGGTGATCCGCCAGCTGCTGAGGATGGGTAAGCGCTTCATAGCGCGCCAGATAGGCAGGTGAAGCGACCAGTAAGCGCCTGGTGTAGCCAACCCGCCTGCCGATGAGCGAAGAATCCTGCGGCTGGCCGGTACGTAGCGCAATGTCATAGCCTTCCTGCACGATATCGTGCATCCGATCCGATACTGACACCTCCAGCATGACATCCGGCCAGGCCTGCTGAAAAGCGGCGTTAAACCGCGCCAGCAGCGTGGCTCCGATCCCGGCCGGCGACGTGATACGTAAGCGTCCGCTTGGATTGTCCCGCAGGCGATCGATGGTCATGCTGGCCCTTTCGCTGGCCTGTAGCATCTCGCGGCAGTGCACCAGATAACGCTCGCCAGCAAAAGTCAGATTAAGCTGGCGGGTCGTACGGTTAATCAGGCGCAATCCCAGCGCCTGTTCAAGTTGACTGATACGTTGGCTGACGCTGGATTTCGGCAACCCTGCGCGCTTTGCTGCCCCGGTAAAACTGCCGCACTCGGCTACCATTGCAAAGAGAGCCATATCCTGCAGCTGTTTAAACATTATTGTTCACCTGAAACGAACGCTGAGTTAGTGATTGTGCGACTTATCATTAGTCTGCTTAGCTTCTACACTCAATAGCATAAATCAAAGGAGAGGTGTTATGACAATCAGAGCTATTGCCGTTAATCCAGAAAAACCGGATCAATTTATTGAAATACAAACAGATAAGCGTGGCCCTGAGGGTTACGACCTGCTGGTCGAAGTGAAAGCCGCCTCGGTGAATCCGGTGGATACCAAAGTCCATAAGGGCGCGCAGAAAAACGGCCTTAAGGAGCCGCGCATTCTGGGCTGGGACGCCAGCGGCGTGGTGCTGGAAGTCGGCAGCAAGGTCAGCAATTTTAAAGTCGGCGACGAAGTCTACTATGCGGGCGATCTCACCCGTCCGGGCAGCAACGCCACGCAGCAGCTGATCGATTCCCGCATCGTCGGCCACAAGCCCACCTCGCTAAACTGGGCCGAAGCCGCCGCGATCCCGCTGACCGCCCTGACCGCCTGGGAAGGTCTCTTTGACCGCCTGCTGATTGATAAGGCTGAAGAAGGCAAAACGCTGCTGATTGTTGGCGGCGCAGGCGGCGTAGGCTCGCTGGCTATTCCTTTCGCTAAGCTGCACAGCAAGGTCACCATCATCGCCACCGCCTCCCGTCCTGACTCGGCGCAGTGGTGTAAAGATCGCGGCGCGGATCTGGTTATCGATTATAAAGATATGCCTGCGGAACTGGAAAAACATGGCCTGAAGCAGGTCGACTATATTTTCTGCCTGAACGATACCGACGGCCACTGGGAGACGCTGGCACAGCTGATCGCGCCGCAGGGGCAAATCTGCACCATCGTGGAAAACGAAAAGCCGCTCAATATGGATCAGCTGAAGCTGAAAAGCGCCGCGCTGCACTGGGAGTTTATGTATACCCGCAGCATGTATAACACGCCGGATATCGCTCGCCAGGGTGAAATTCTGGACGCCACGGCGAAACTGCTGGACGACGGAAAAGTCACCACGTCGCTGAGCAAAACGTTGCAGGGACTGAGCGTGGAAACGCTGACGGAAGCGCACCGTCTGGTGCTGGAAGGCCATATGCGCGGTAAAGTGGTGATGGTTTATTAATCGAACTCCCGAGACGGCTCGCAATCCTTCGAAGGTAGAAACGATATAATGGCGTCGGCGCTTGAGGCTTTTTGCCTCATGTCGTTGGCAGCGATGCTGATGGAGAGTGTGGCAGAAAGAAGAAAGCCCCGAAGGTCATTTTTCAATTAACCAACGAGGCGTTCTGCATGACCAACAGCATCAGAATAGCTTCTTGCCCGCCGCAAGGCAAGGAGAAGGCAGCCATGAAAATACCGCATAACACGCTTATTCTGTGCATATTAATAGTGTGTCTCACGCTGTTACTATTCACCGGCCTGGTAAGGAAATCGCTCTGCGAGATCCGCTACAGGGACGGTAACAGGGAGGTGGCGGCGCTCATGGCTTACGAATCCGGCAAGTAGCTACCTGAAGGCGGGGGAAACCCTGCCTTTTTGGAGATGATGAAAGCTGGCGTGCCGCAAGCGCCTTTTACAGGGCCGTCGGGTAACGCTGACGGCCCTTTCCGATCTTTTTATCCGCCGCTTCTGTGAGCTGTCCCGCAGCCGCTTAGCCAGATGCCAAAATTTCCCTCGCCTTGCCCCGCCATCCTTGTGCGGCTGTACGATGCCGCCGCCTGGACGCTTTTTTATACTGAAACGGCAACAGGCAGCCGGCGCTCATAAATCTGATTACAAGCCGCTGTCTCCCTCCCTACCCGATGAGGTTTATGGCATGAAAATCAGTCACATTGAGGCGATCCGCCTCGCTATTCCTTTTGAAAGCGATCGCAGTACGCCAGAGGAGCAGACAACGGCCTGGAACGCCGCTTCGCCTGCGTTAAAGAAAATGGAAACGCTGCTGGTGCGCATTACCACGGACGATGGCCGCCAGGGCTGGGGTGAAGGCTTCGGCCATTTATGCAATCCGGTGACGCTTCAGGCGCTGGAATCGCTGGTCATCCCGCTTTTTCTGGGAAAAACGGCGCCCGCAAGCCGCGAGGCGCTGACGGCGCTGGTTAGCGAGGCGGAGCAGGCGCTGCACGCTTTTGGCCGCAGCGGGCCGGTACGCTATGCGCTGTCGGCTATCGATATCGCGCTATGGGATCTGCTGGGTCAGCATCTTGGCCAGCCTTTATGGCAGCTGCTGGGCGCGACGCGCAGCGAGATCGGCCTCTACGCCAGCCTGGTCAGCTACAACAACCAGCAGGAAGAGGTCGCTCGTCAGGTACTGCGCGCCTGGCAGGCGGGCTTTCGCACGATGAAGCTGCATGAAACCGATTACGCCGCCATTGCCGCCGCCAGAGCCGCGCTGCCGCAGGAAGCGACCCTGATGGTGGACGTAAACTGCCCGTGGACGGTAGCAGAAGCCACCGCCCGCGCTCGCCAGCTGGCGGAATTAAAGCTGGGCTGGCTGGAAGAGCCGATCTGGCCGCCGGATGATATTGCAGGCCTGGCGGCGGTACGCCGCGCGGGCACGCCGATAGCCGCCGGGGAAAATGTTTGCGGTGACTGGGGATTTGAGCCGTTTTACTCTGCGGCGGCGGTGGACGTGCTGCAGCCCAGCGTGGCAAAAGTAGGCGGCATCACGGCCATGCTGCGCGTGATAGCCCAGGCGGCCGGGCACGGCATTAAAGTGGTGCCGCACTGTTTCTACTACGGCGCAGGTTTGCTGGCGACGGCGCACCTGGTGGCCGCCTTGCCGCAGGATATCCTGCTGGAAGTGCCCTGGATCCGCTTTACGCCGCAGCTCTATCCGCAGCTCGATTTTTCCCCGACGCTTACCCTCTCCACTACGCCAGGCCTGGGTTTCTCGCCCGATCTGACCGTGCTGAAAGCTCATACCATCAGCCATATCACCTTAAGCGCGGAGGCCAGTCATGTTTAAAAACTATCGCAGCGTTGTGGCGCTGCTGCTGTTTTTCGCGGGCGTGCTCAACTATCTGGATCGCGCTGCGCTGTCGGTGATGGCGCCGCTGGTGAAAAAGGATTTGCAGATTGACGACGCGCAGATGGGCATCCTGTTCAGCTGCTTTTTTATCGGCTACTGCCTGTTCTGCTTTTTGGGCGGCTGGGGCGCCGATCGCTACGGCCCGCGCAAGGTATTTGGCTGGGCGGCGGCCGTCTGGTCGCTGTTCTGCGGCGCGACGGCGCTGGCGGGCAGCTTTACGCACCTGCTGATCGTCCGCGTGCTGTTTGGCATCGGCGAAGGGCCGATGGGCACCACCACCAATAAATCGATCTCCAACTGGTTCCCGCGCAAGGAAGTCGGCCGCGCCGTCGGCTTCACCAATGCCGGTCAGCCGCTGGGCGCCGCTATCGCCGCGCCCGTGGTAGGATTGGTCGGGCTGCACTTCGGCTGGCGCGTTTCTTTTATCGTGATTGCCGCGCTGGGCTTTGTCTGGCTGGCTTTCTGGCTGTGGCTGTTTCGCGACAGGCCGGAACACCATCCGCGCGTCAGCGAGCCGGAAAGACAGATGATCGCCGCTCAGCGCCCCGCCACTCGCGTTACCCCGACGGGCCAGGCTAAGACGCCGCTCTGGCACTACGTGCTGTCGCTGCCGGTACTGGGCGTCGCGGCAGCCTTCTTTTGCTTTAACTACATCCAGTTTTTCTTTCTGTCATGGCTGCCCAGCTACCTGACCGACTTTCAGCATCTGGATATTAAAAGCATGAGCCTGATCGGCATTCTGCCGTGGCTGGGCGCGACCATCGGCTTTATCGGCGGCGGCATGATTTCCGATGCGCTGTTCCGCCGTACCGGCAATTTTTTGCTGTCGCGCAAGCTGGTTATCTTCTTTGGGCTGGCGGTAGCCGCCGTCTGCGTGATGCTAACGGCCTGGGCCAGCAGCGTCACGCTGGCGGTTTCGCTGATTACGCTGGCCAGCGTGTTCGCCTATATGACGCCACAGGCGTGCTGGTCGCTGCTGCAGGATATCGTGCCCGCCGAGCGCATCGGTACCGCCGGCGGCTTTGTGCATCTGCTGGCGAACCTGGCGGGCATCCTGTCGCCGGGCATCACCGGGTTTCTGATCCAGTATGGCGGCGGCTATTCGTCGGCCTTTTTACTGGCCAGCGTACTGGCGCTGACCGGAATGGCGCTGCTGGGTATCTTTGTGCGTGAGCGCAGCGTCAACGCGCTGCGGGCGCTGGCTTAACGAACAAAAAGGGAGCGTGCTTCGCTCCCTTTATTTTATTCGCTCAGCCGCCGGTTGAACGCGCGCCCAGCATCTCCTGCACCAGCTCCACGCAGCGCAGAAAGCGCTCGTCGTAGCTATCCTGCTCGACGTGCACAAAATCGATATTGTTCGCCTCCAGCATGGAAACCAGCAGCGCCTGGAACTCTTTGCGATCCACCGAGCTGCCGAGGCTACGCAGCCCGTCCGCTACCCAGGGGACGTTGTTCTCGACCAGGATCACCAAATCAAAGCGGTACTCATCAATCAGCGCCTGCACAAAAGGATGCTCGCGCCCCTCATACTTCTTACAGAAGGCCTGGGTCGTCACAAAGTCGGTATCGATAAAGGCGACCTTGTTCGCATATTTCACCGCAAAATCGATGTACTGTGCCTGGCCCAGCGCGATCTTATCGTAGTCAGAATATTGCAGCGCCATCTCGTCGCCGCCCAGGTGTGAGAACACGTAGTCGCGGCCAAATTCCCAGGCGCTGGTGGTGTTAAAAATATTTGCCAGCTTGTTAACCAGCGTCGATTTACCGCTCGACTCGCCGCCCAGGATAGCCACCGTGCGCACAAAGAACGGTTTTACTTCCGTCGGAATATATTCCCAGTAGCGAAAAGGATCCTGGCGGATCTGCGCGCCGCTGATGTTCATAAAGGATCGTTTAGGATCGATCAGCACCGCCTCAATGCCCAAATGCTGCTGATACTGCGGCGCATCCGGCTCTTCGCTGGTATAAACCCGATTGGGGACAATACCGTGGTTTTCCATAAAGTCATTGATGCCCCGGCTCCAGACGTCCCAGCCGTGCGGATAAGGCTCCATACCCTCTTCGTTAAACGAATGGATACGGATATTTTTCTGGTACTTAAAAGTTTGCAGCAGCCAGCGCAGGCGATCGCTGACGGTCGGCTGCTGCGACATGGCGCTGGCCTCGAACAGCTCGCGGTCGCGCGACTCGTCGTAGCCCATAATGATATGCAGCTCGTCAACCTGGCTACAGGCGCGCTGGATCAGATAGATGTGGCCGGTATGCAGCGGATAGAATTTGCCGAACACCACGCCGATGGTTTTTTCACGGCGCGGAAACTCCAGGCCAAGATAGCGGTGCAGCGCCTCCAGCTTTTGCGCGCTGGGGCTTTTGATCTTGGCGTTGAGCAGCTGGCTGAGGTAGCCCTTGGTCATGCCGCTGGCTTCCGCCACCTGCTGCAACGTACAGCCCTGCTGGCGAATAGCCGTTTTCAGATAATCAAATGACGACACCGGGTGCCTCCTGCATAACGGGCGTACGTTCCGCCGCTTTGAAGTGCGGAGCGCGCAACACGCTCCGCTTTTAAGTTAAAGCTCGTCGAGGATCGCCAGCGCGTCGGCCAGCTTTTTCACGCCGTACACCTTCATGTTCTCCGGCGTTTTCTTCGGCACGTTGGCAATGGGCACAATGGCGCGACGGAAGCCGTGCTTGGCCGCTTCGGAAATACGCTCCTGGCCGCTCGGCACCGGACGGATTTCTCCGGCCAGCCCGACCTCGCCAAACACCACCAGATCCTGCGGTAAAGGGCGATCGCGCAGGCTGGAGACCATCGACAGCATTAACGCTAAGTCGGCGCTGGTTTCCGTGACCTTCACGCCGCCGACCACGTTGACGAAAACGTCCTGATCGGCCATTTGCAGACCGCCGTGACGATGCAGCACCGCCAGCAGGATCGCCAGACGGTTCTGCTCCAGGCCGACCGCCACGCGTCGTGGATTCCCCAGCATCGAGTGATCCACCAGCGCCTGGATCTCAACCAGCAGCGGCCGCGTGCCTTCCCACAGCACCATTACCGAACTGCCGGAGGTGACCTCGTCGCCGCGGCTGAGGAAGATGGCGGAAGGATTGCTGACTTCCCGCAGCCCCTGTTCGGTCATGGCGAACACGCCCAGCTCGTTCACCGCGCCGAAGCGGTTTTTATGGCTGCGCAGGGTGCGAAAACGCGAATCCGCATCGCCATCCAGCAGCACCGAGCAGTCGATGCAGTGTTCCAGAACCTTTGGCCCCGCCAGCGAGCCGTCTTTCGTAACGTGGCCGACCATCACGATCGCCACGCCGCGTGTTTTCGCAAAGCGGGTCAGGTAGGCGGCGGTTTCCCTGACCTGCGCCACGCTGCCGGGCGAGGACTGAATATCCGCCATATGCATCACCTGAATGGAATCGATCACCATCAGCTTCGGCTCTTCCTGCTCGGCGATCTGGCAGATCTGCTCAATGCTGGTTTCCGAAAGCATATTCAGATTGGCGGTCGGCAAACCCAGCCGGTGCGCGCGCATCGCCACCTGCTGCAGCGACTCCTCGCCGGTGACGTAGAGCGTTTTCATGTTCTCGGAAAGCTTGCAGAGCGTTTGCAGCAGCAGCGTACTTTTCCCCGCGCCGGGGCTGCCGCCGATCAGGATGGCGCTGCCCGGCACCACGCCGCCGCCCAGCACGCGATCGAACTCCTTAAAGCCGGTGCTGAAGCGCGGCAGCGCCTCCAGGCTGATTTCCGACAGTTTTTGCACACGGCTTGGGCCGGCGCTGCCCGCATAGCCGGTCAGACGTTCGTTACGCGCCACCGTTGGCGACGCCGCCAGGCGCACCTCGGTGATGGTGTTCCAGGCCTGGCAGGCGCTGCATTGCCCCTGCCAGCGTGGATAATCTGCGCCGCATTCATTACAAACAAAGGCGCGCTTTACCGCTTTGGCCAAATCTACCCCTTAGCGTTCTTCATGGATCAGGCTGCCGGTCAGGATGCAGAGCACGCCTAACAGGTCAGCATGACGGATGGTAACTTCTGTTTTTTCGTTAACTTTCGGCTTGGCGTGATAGGCAATGCCCAGCGCGGACGCCTGGATCATCAGCAGATCGTTGGCGCCGTCGCCAATTGCCACGGTTTGTTCCGGCGCGATCTCAAAGCGCTTCGCCAGCTTTCGCAGCGTCTCGGCTTTGTATTTCGCATCGACGATATCGCCCAGCACTTCGCCGGTCAGCTTGCCGTCGCGGATTTCCAGCTGGTTCGCCACAATCGCGGAAAGGCGCAGCTTATCGCGCAGGTATTCCGCAAAATAGGTAAAGCCGCCGGAAGCGATCGCCACCTGCCAGCCCAGCGCCTGGAGCTTGTGCACCAGCGAACTGAGACCCGGCATCAGCGGCATTTCCGCCCTGACCTGTGCCAGAATATTGGCGTCGGCGCCTTTAAGTGTAGCCACGCGCTGGCGCAGGCTGGCGGTAAAATCGAGTTCGCCGCGCATCGCGCGTTCGGTCACTTCCGCCACCAGCTCGCCGCTGCCCGCCAGTTTGGCGATCTCGTCGATACATTCAATCTGGATAGCGGTGGAATCCATATCCATTACCAGCAGACCCGGCGTTTTCAGATGCGGAATACGGCCCAGCGGCGCCACGTCCAGCCCGGCTTCGTGCGCCAGTTTGGCCGCGCGCGGCGTCAGCGAGCCCGCCAGCCGGATAACCTGATAGTCCTCCACCGCCCAGGCGCTGACGATAACCATCGCCGCCCCCAGCCTGTGCTGTAGCGCCGTCAGGCGATCTTTATTCAGGCCGCGCCCATACAGAAGCCAGCCGGTGCGGCCAGCGCGATAATCCAGCGGCATCACTTCATCGCCGCTGAGGGAAAGAGGTAAACCCGGCCAGAGAGAGACATCCGAAGGCAGGTCGCACCAGGTCAGACTATTTGGCATTACAGCTCCTGTAGGGGACAGTTTAATCACGCAAGAGGCTACCCTGTCTCGCCCGCTTCTGGCAACATAAATGCGGTTCCGTTTCCGGACAATAGGTGAAGGGCAAAAATGGCAAAAGCCAAACTAACATTTCGGCTGCACCGCACGGTAATCGTCCTGATCTGCCTGGCGCTGCTGGTCGTGCTGATGCAGGGCGCATCATGGTTCAGCATGGGCCATCAGATGGCCCGCTCGGAGCAGGTGGAGGAGCTGGCGCGCACGCTGACTCGCCAGGTCGCCTTTAGCCTGTCGCCGCTGATGGAAAACAGCGATGACAACCATCAGAAGATTATCGATGTTCTCGCACAGCTGACCAAAGAGAGCCGCATTCTGGACGCATCAGTCTATGACGACAGCGGCACGCTGCTGGCGCGCAGCGGCGAAACCATTAACGTGCGCGACCGGCTGGCGCTGGACGGACAACGGGCCGGCAGCTACTTCAACCATCAGCTGGTGGAGCCGCTGGCCAGCGCTGACGGGCCGCGCGGTTTTCTGCGCGTCACGCTGGATACCCACGTGCTGGTGACGGATTCGCGGCAGGTCGATAACACCACCAATATCCTGCGCCTGATGATGCTGCTGGCGCTGGCTATCGGCATTATCCTTACCCGTACGCTGCTGCGGGATCGCCGCACGCGCTGGCAGCAGTCGCCCTTTCTGCTTACCGCTAACCGTCCGGTAAAAGAAGATAACGGCGACGACGCGCCTGCGGATAAAAGCTAGCGGTCGCTTTTTTCCGGGCGGCCTTCACCTCTTACGCCATTCGCTCAATCTGCGGCGGCAGCGCGTTCAGCGTCTGCTGCATAGCCGCCGCAATCCGGCAAAACTCGTCACTCCATTCAGCGCCTGCGGCAATCATCTGCCAGTAGCGCTGCGCCATAGCTAATGCCCGAAACCACACCTCGCGCGGCACGGCGGGATCGAGGGCAATCTGCGGCGGCTTATCACGCATGTGCCCGCTGCTGTTCGGCGCAAAACTCATGGGAAGCATGTCGTAAGCGGGCGTCAGGCTCAGCCCGGCGGCCTGCCGGAAAAACGACAGGTTGCCGCTGTGCATGTCACCGTTAGCGATCAGGCGGCCAAACGCCCACTGTAGCGTACCGCGCGTTGCATCCTCCAGGGATATCAACCGTTGCTCTGCCAGCATGGCTAACGCCTGCGGCCAGCGGGTTTGGCTGCCGAGATATTCAGCCTGTACCGCCTCCAGCGAAACAAGACTTTTTCTGCCTCGATCGGCAATACGATCGAAGCGCACGACTTCCAGAAAGGTCTGGCCGTCCGGCGCACTAAAAATGCTGCCCTGCGCCGCCGCCAGGCCATTTTCAGCCAGCAGCTGCAATGCCAGCGCTTCTGCTCTGAGCAGATCGCACCAGCGCTGGCTGTTCTGGTTACGCTGAGGCGGCGTGAATTTTACCAGCAGATGCACGCCGCTACCGTCGGCCCGTTCAACGCAGCAGGCGAATTTCGGCTGTTCGCCGCCCGCAGAGGATCCGATATCTTCGCCGGTCAGCACTTTCTCCGCCAGCTGCGGATAGCGATAGCGTTTTTCCTGCGGGCTGATGGGCTGCGGCACGGGCTGCTGTAACCATTGCTGATAGCTTTGGGTGCCGATCAGCCAGTTGCCGGAAATATCGCTGCCGCGTCTCGTTAACGCAAGCAGGCAATGGTCTTCATTCCACTGTCGGCTGTCTTCCGGCAATCCGAGCTGTAACGCACACTCTTTGCCCCACGCGCGTCCCAGAAAACCCTGTGGCCGCATATCGCTCAGATACCAGGGCAGGCCGTCGAACTGCTGCCAGTCTCCCTGCATATCTTCTATCAGGCAGCTTCCTGCGGGCCAGATACTGTAAAGCCGCCCGGCTTCCTGCGCACGGCCCTGCTCATCAATCTGCCAGAGCGGAAAAACGCACTCTTCCCGCACCGGTCGCAGCAACGCATAGCGCGTGGCGCGCGCACGGCCAAACTTCAGCACCTGCGGCTGAGCGGAAAGCGTGCGTGACAGCGTGGCCTGGCTGACGCCTGAGCGCTGGATCAGCGTGGCGGCATCAAGCGGGCCGTGCAGCAAAAGTGACGTTATTGCAGACATAATGACCCACCATGAATAGATTCATGAATAGATACTTATCACTTAATTGTCTGAGGATAAAGGACAATGACAAAAAACGAGCGGGAAAGATGAATAGATACTTTTACGGGAAAACCGGTCGGTTCTCCGACCGGTTTTAGCCAACGGCCGCTGAGGGCAGCGGCCGCTTAAATCAGGCTTTATCGCCCAGCAGAACGGATTCCAGCGCGATCTCAACCATGTCGTTAAACGTGGTCTGACGCTCGGCCGCCGAGGTCTGCTCATGGGTGCGGATATGGTCGGAAACGGTACAGATAGCCAGCGCTTTCGCGCCGAACTCCGCCGCCACGCCATAGATGCCCGCTGCTTCCATTTCCACGCCCAGGATGCCGTACTTTTCCATCACGTCGAACATCTGCGGATCCGGCGTATAGAACAGATCGGCGGAGAAGATGTTGCCGACGCGTGCTTCCACGCCCAGGTTTTTCGCCGCGTCTACCGCGTCGCGCACCATATCGAAATCGGCGATGGCCGCGAAATCGTGATCCTTGAAGCGCATGCGGTTCACTTTGGAATCGGTGCTGGCACCCATACCGATCACGATATCGCGCAGCTTCACGTCTTCACGAACCGCGCCGCAGGAGCCTACGCGAATAATCTTCTTCACGCCGAATTCGGTGATCAGCTCTTTGGCGTAGATTGAGCAGGAAGGAATGCCCATGCCGTGGCCCATCACGGAGATTTTGCGGCCCTTGTAAGTGCCGGTATAGCCCAGCATCCCACGCACGTTATTGACTTCCACGGCATCCTGCAAAAAGGTTTCCGCAATGTGCTTTGCGCGCAGCGGATCGCCCGGCATCAGCACCACGTCAGCGAAATCACCCATTTCTGCGTTAATATGAGGGGTAGCCATCTTTTATCCTTATTTACTTTTTGCCGGCTTGCACCGGCGTGTTACGTTGCGCTGATTACAGCATGCTTTTGCCATATTCCATTGCGGACAGGCCAAAATACGTTGCGACAGTCTGACCGATATCCGCAAAAGTGTCACGGTATCCCAGCGAGCCTGGCTTAACGTTCGGGCCGTAAATCAAAATTGGGATGTGCTCGCGGGTATGTTCCGTGCCCTGCCAGGTTGGATCGCAGCCGTGGTCGGCGGTGAGGATCAAAATATCGCCCTCTTGTACCAGCGCCATCAGCTCCGGCAGACGACGGTCAAACAGCTCCAGGCCGCCCGCGTAGCCAGCCACGTCGCGACGGTGGCCCCAGGTGGAGTCGAAATCCACAAAGTTGGTAAAGACGATGCTGTTGTCCGGCGCCGTTTTCATCTCCTGCACGGTCGCGTCAAACAGCGCGTCCAGCCCGGTCGCCTTCACTTTTTTGGTGATGCCGACGTGCGCATAGATATCGGCGATTTTGCCCACGGAGACCACTTCGCCGCCTTTTTCCTCCACCAGCTTTTTCAGGATGGTGGGCGAAGGCGGTTCAACGGCCAGATCGTGACGGTTGCCGGTACGTTCGAAGTGCCCCGCTTTGTCGCCCACAAACGGACGTGCGATCACGCGGCCAATGTTATAGCCGCCTTCGGTCAGCGCTTCGCGGGCGATTTCACAGAGATCGTACAGGCGCTGTAAGCCAAAGGTTTCTTCATGACAGGCGATCTGGAACACCGAGTCGGCAGAGGTATAGAAAATCGGCTTGCCGGTTTTCATATGCTCTTCGCCCAGCTGGTCAAGGATCACCGTGCCGGAAGAGTGGCAGTTGCCCAGATAGCCAGGCAGGCCCGCTTTTTCTACCAGCTCGTCCAGCAGCGCCTGCGGGAAGCTGTTCTCTTTTTCCGTGAAGTAGCCCCAGTCAAACAGCACCGGCACGCCGGCGATTTCCCAGTGGCCGGAAGGCGTATCTTTGCCCGACGACAGCTCGCTGGCATAGGCGTAGGCGCCGATAATTTCAGCGTCTTTATCCAGCCCCAATGGGAACTTACCGGTAGAGGCCTCCGCCGCTTTGCCTAAGCCCAGCGCGGTAAGATTGGGCAGATGCAGCGGCCCTTTGCGGCCGATATTCGCTTCGCCTTTAAAGCAGGCTTCGGCAATATGCCCCAGCGTATCGGAACCTTCATCGCCAAACTTATGAGCGTCTTTGCTTGACCCAATGCCGAAAGAGTCGAGCACCATAATAAATGCACGTTTCATCGTGGTCTCCTGCGTTGTTAACGCGATGAGCTAAATTTTATCGATCGGAACAGTATGCCGTTTATTGCGTCACTCTGCGATAAATAACTGGCGTCGGCTGCGGTGATTTTTCTGCCAGGGTTATCGCCTGTTTCACTGCGGCGGCGGCCTCCTGCCAGCTCGCTTCGCTGGCGGCGTGGATCACCGCCAGCGGCCGCTGGCCGTCCACGCTGTCGCCCAGCTGCGCCATCTCGCTCAGCCCTACGCTGTAGTCGATACTGTCGCTGGCGCGACGACGACCGCCGCCCATCGCCACTACGGCCAGCCCCAGCGCGCGGGTATCCATTGCGCTGACGATGCCGGGCCGGTCGGCATACACCGCTTTGCTGAGCATCGGCGCGGGCAGGTAGCTGTCCAGCCTGTCGATAAAGTCGGTTGGGCCTTTTTGCGCGGCCACCATGCGCGCAAACACTTCCGCCGCGCGGCCGTTATCCAGCACCGCCTGAAGCTTACGCATGGCTTCATCGCGATCGGCCGCCAGCCCGCCTGACAGCAGCATTTCGGCGCTGAGCGCCATCGTCACTTCCAGCAGGCGCGGATTGCGGTATTCGCCGGTCAGGAAGCGCACCGCCTCGCGCACTTCCAGCGCGTTGCCCGCGCTGGAGGCCAGTACCTGATTCATATCGGTCAGCAGCGCGGTAGTTTTGCAGCCTGCACCGTTGGCCACGCCGACAATCGCCTGTGCCAGGCTTTCAGACTGCTCAAAAGTCGGCATAAAAGCGCCTGAACCGACTTTAACGTCCATCACCAGCGCATCCAGCCCTTCGGCGAGCTTTTTCGCCAGGATCGAGGCGGTGATCAGCGGAATGGAATCAACGGTCGCCGTGATATCGCGCGTGGCGTAGAAGCGCTTGTCGGCCGGCGCCAGCGAGTTGGTCTGGCCGATAATCGCCACGCCAACCTCTTTGATAATATTACGGAAGGTGTGATCTTCCGGGAAGATATCGAAGCCGGGGATCGCCTCCAGCTTATCCAGCGTGCCGCCGGTGTGACCAAGGCCGCGCCCGGAGATCATCGGCACATAGCCGCCGCAGGCCGCCACCATCGGGCCAAGCATCAGCGAGGTGACATCGCCCACGCCGCCGGTTGAGTGCTTATCCACTACCGGCCCGTTCAGCCCCAGGCTCTGCCAGTTCAGCACCGAGCCGGAATCGCGCATTGCCATCGTCAGCGCCACGCGCTCCGGCAGCGTCATATCATGGAACCAGATGGTCATCGCCAGCGCGGCAATTTGTCCTTCCGATACCGCATTATCGCGTACACCGTTAATAAAGAAGCGAATTTCTTCCTCGCTCAGCGCCTGACCATCTCTTTTTTTACGAATAATTTCCTGTGGCAGAAACACGTTACCCCCTGGTGAGGTTTGATGGCCCGGCCGTCGCGTCCGGGCTGGGTTGACGGGCGCCCGCTTATTTCGGCAGGCGGGCTGACCCGTTTATGAAGGTGGATTAGTAAGCGGAATCGCTTTTTGCGCCAGCGTGACCGGCCGCGTTCAGCAGGCTGGCCAGCAGGCTGGAGGCGCCGAAGCGGAAATGCCGCGCGTCGGCCCACTCTTCGCCCAGGATATCGTCCGCCAGCTTCAGGTAGATAGCCGCGTCTTCAGCAGTTTTCACGCCGCCCGCCGGCTTAAAGCCAACCTGGTGCTTTACGCCTTTTTCGGCGATAACCCGCAGCATGATTTCCGCCACTTCCGGCGTGGCATTAACCGCGACTTTACCGGTAGAGGTTTTAATAAAGTCTGCACCGGCATCGATAGCGATTTCAGACGCTTTACGGATCAGCTCTTCTGTTTTCAGCTCGCCGGTTTCGATAATGACCTTCAGCAGCACGCCCGCGTCGGCGCAGGCTTCTTTGCAGGCGTAAACCATGTCGTAGCCGACCTCTTCGTTACCGGCAATCAGCGCGCGGTAAGGGAAAACTACGTCCACTTCATCAGCGCCGTAGGCGATAGCGGCATGCGTTTCCGCCAGTGCGATTTCGATGTCGTCGTTGCCGTGCGGGAAGTTAGTCACGGTAGCGATACGAATATCCGGCGTGCCCTGCTCGCGCAGCGTTTTACGCGCAATCGGAATAAAACGGGGATAGATGCAGATGGCCGCCGTCTCGCCAACAGGCGTTTTGGCCTGATGACACAGCGCAACCACTTTGGCGTCCGTATCGTCGTCGTTCAGGGTGGTCAAATCCATCAGCTTCAGCGCGCGAACGGCGGCGGTGGTTAAATCAGTCATGGTTTTCTCCGAAAAGGCGGTTGGCGTGGGCGCAGCACAGGGACAATGTTAGGATAGTAACATTCGTTCCGGGCTTCGTCTGTGATAGCTTTCACATTGAGGCCGCTGCTGTTGCCGTAATTGTAGCGCAAACCGGACAGAAATCACACCAGACTGCCGGAATACAGGGTACAGGCCCGCCGATCGGACATCACAAAATGTTATGATAGTAACATTGAGAAACGACGTTATTCACTGGCGGAGAATAACATCAGGCATATTTCTTCAGACGATAATTATGGATGCCCTGCCTGATAAACCTCTCTGCCAGCAGCATGGGATCCACGAATTATGAAATAACTACGTCACAGGTTATGACACTGCGCGCCGCCCGCATCAATGTTAGCATTAATGGTGCTGCTATTTATGGCCCTTTCAATAAATAAGGCCGCTAATCAAAGCGACCTTGAGCGATATGGGCTGATTCATTCAGGCATTTCAATAATTACTGTCCCTACCGGATTTATTTAATCTGTTAAGAAGAAAAACAAAGATATCATCTAAAAGCCGAATGCTGCCCAAAGAAGTTATTATTATCACTGCCCAGCGAGAAAAGCTTTGCGGTAGCGGGCACCAGGCGGACACAATGCCCATCCCACTTAATATGGCTGATGCAAATTGAAACCCCACGATAATAACAATTATATGCCCAATTTTTATTAAGGATTCTTTCTTTACCAGGTACATTGCCCCGGGGAAATGCTCCCCCCTCTGTTTGAGTTTCGGTTAGGTTCCCTCACACATGATTTATAGCTGTTAGCAACATGCCGCCTGTCATACCCGCCGGGCCTTCTTTAACTCCCCCAATTATACCCATTCCTGTGTCTACCAGGCAGTCAACATTAACATCTTTGTAAATATCTACGCCAGCTCCCCGCTGTATAGTTGATTGCCGTGAATTTTTTTTACCTGCACCACCAGCCTCATAATTGCTATATCCATTACCCCCTGAAATAGCCCCCAAAGTTCAGCACTAATTTCTCGAATAGCCATAATAAAATTCTTTTAACTTCAACCTGAAATATAATTAGTTTCCTTTCACGTCTTAACAAGGCAAAGAAAGTTTTACACCTGATTCAGGAAACCGTCAAGCAGCGAAATTTTCGTCAAAAATAAAGACTAAAGACATTATCAAACAAAGGATTGGGAATTAATTTTGCGCGATATCAGGTGGGATATGGAATACACGATCGGCAATAACTGAATTAATATGATGGCAATCACAATTATTGTGCCGTGAAAGGGTGGCCTGACGTATCACAGCGATAGCAGCCCGGTCTGCCGGGAAAGGTTTCGAAACCGTACATTAGCCAGGATGGACGGTTAATGACCTACTGTATATACCAGCTTCAGATCCGAAACAGTTGGCGGGTATTTTCGCGAAGCGTGTCGGCAATCTCCTGCGGCGATTCATCGCGGATCTCGCACAGGCTCTGCCAGACGTGCTTGATTCTTTCGGGACGGTTTGGCTGGCCCTGAAAACCCTGCACCGGCATATCGGGCGAATCGGTTTCTAACAGCAGCGAGGTCAGCGGCAAACGTGCAATAGCATTGCGGGTTTTGCTGGCCCGCTCGTAGGTGATAGTGCCGCCGACGCCAATGGCAAAGCCTTCGCGGATAAAGGCTAACGCCTGCTGCTCGCTACCGGCAAAGCCGTGCACCACGCCGCGCGCGGGCAAATCGAGCTTGCGCAGCTGCATCGCCAGCTTGTCGTGCGTGCGCCTTGAATGCAGGATCACCGGTAAATCATAGCGCCTTGCCAACCGCAGCTGCGCCTCCAGCACCGCCTGCTGCTTGTCGAACTGCGGGTTTTCAATATAAAGATCCAGCCCGATCTCGCCGATCGCTATCAGCTTCGACGACCCCTGCCGTAGATAGTCTTCCAGCTGTTGCAGATGCGCTTCCTGATGGCCGGCAATCGCCATCGGATGCGTACCCAGCGCCGCGTATAAAGGCGCATACTTTTCCGCCAACGCCAGCACCCCGGCAAAACGATCCGCCGAAACGCCCACCGCAATGATCTTTTCCACCCCGGCTTCCGCCGCCAGCCGCAGGCTTTCCGCCTCGTTGCCGCAGAAGGGCGGAAAATCAAAGTGACAGTGCGTATCGACAAAAGTCATGCCAGCGATCCTTCAGGAAAATCATCATCATTGCTCGCCGGTGGTACGATCGCCGGTTCATTGGCGGGCGGCACGTCCGGCACCACTGGCGCAGTAGCCTGTGCTTCACCCTGCAACCACTGCCCTATTGTAGCCAAAAAATAACGGCCGCAGCGACGGCCCAGATGATAGTCCTGATTGAGCGAGGCGATGCGGCTGCCCAGCGCCATGCTTGCCAGCGCGCGCGGCGGGAAGATTTCAATGATATTCAGATCGCCAGGCGGCTCGTTAATGAACTGCTGGGTCTGGCGGTAGCTCTCTTCATGCAGGTGCATGATATTAACCAGCGGCTGTAGCGCGCCTTTGTCCAGCCAGCGCTCGACGCGCTTCAGCCACTGCGGCGTATAGGTCATCTGCGACGGCACGGTTCGGATGACGACTATGGTGTCGGCACCGCGCCGCGCCGCTTCGCGTACCGGCACCGCATCGCTGATTCCGCCGTCCAGGTAGCTGATGCCTTCCAGATCGACGCCGGGTCGGTACATGCCGGGAATGGCGCTGGAGGCTTTGATGATGTTCAGCCAGTTCGCTGCGGTGGGGGCAAAGTAGCCGGGCGAATAGTCGTCGCTGCGGCAGGCGCACATGTAAAACTCGCGCCCCCGGGAAAACGCCTCTTCGCCCGCCGTCATCGCCAGCGGAAACTCTTTGGCGGTAATATCCACCAGCCAGTCCAGATCGATCAGATGGCCGCCGCGCACAAAGCGCAGCGGATCGAAGAAAAGTTTGCTGGTGGTATAGCGCGTGATCACCCGCCGGGCATAGCCAGGCTGACCGCAGATAAATGCAGAGAGGTTCTGCGCGCCTGCGGAAGTACCAATCATCAGGTCAAAAGGATTAAAACCAACCCGCTGAAACTCGTCCAGTACGCCTGCGGTAAAAATCCCGCGCTGTCCGCCGCCTTCACAGACCAGAGCGAGCTTGCCCGGATGAAAAGGTGCCAGCGCCAGCGGCGTAATATTGCCGAGCGTAATCGGAATGCGTCTGCCCACCTTTCTCCCTCCCTCTGATAGCTAATGCGGTGAGGATACGCTCACGTAGTGGCGGCGGTTTGGCGCTTATTGCTATGAGTGTTAATGCGGGGAGTGAAAAGCGTGACGAAGTGTAGCGAGAAATGAACGCGGGGCAAAAAGGTAATGAAATGCAGCGTGAAATGAACGCAGGTAAAAAGTGACGAAATGCAGCGTGACATGAACGTGGGAAAAAAATGCAGCGAGAAGTAAACGGGGAAAAGAGAGGAAGTGCAGACGGGCGAGACGTTTCTTCCCACGGCAGCGCTGACGCTGCCGTGGAGAGCGTTAAAGCTATAACTTCTTGCGGCCGGTAAACAGGCTGATCAGGAAGATAATGATACCGACAACGAAGACAATTTTCGCTGCCCATGCTGCCGTACCTGCCAGACCACCGAAACCTAATGCAGCGGCGATCAGTGCGATAACCAGAAAGATAATACCCCAACGAAACATAAGCTTCTCCTTACCCTATATTAAAATCGAACATCATCTGTTATTGATTTCTGCCTGACGACGGCGCCGTCACGGGCTGGCCGTAATAGCCAGCCCGCGCCGGTATTACGATTTCACCGCCAGATCGTTTTTCACGCTCTTGACGCCTTCAATCGCTTTGGCAATGCCTTCAGCACGATCTGACTGTGCCTGGGTTTTTACCGAACCGGAAAGCTGAACCACACCGTTGGTGGTTTCAACTTTCACGTTGCGGGACGGTACGATGTCATCCGCTAACAGTTTAGCTTTAATTTCGCTGGTTGTTGCTGCATCACCGGTATAGCCGCTGACGCTGCTTTTTGCGCTGTCTTTAACGTGTAGTTTATCGCTGACGGATTTTACGCCCTCAATTTTTTTCGCTTCGGAAACGGCCAGTTCAGCCTGATCCTGAGAAGCGACAAAACCACTCAGCGTCACGACGCCTTCATGAGTTTTGACTGAGATATCCGTACTTTTAATAGCGTCGTTATCAACCAGGGCAGCTTTCACCTTGGCGGTCACGCCGCTGTCATCCATGTATCCACCGACTTTTTTCATAGAGCTATCGATTTTAGAACCCGCGCTGTCGGTCGTGGACTGTACTTTTGGCGTAGTGGTGTCTTCTGCCATCGCAGCGCCACTAACCAGTGCAGAACCTACCAGAGCAGCCATCAGAGTTTTAGCAATCTTAGTCTTGTTCATCGATCTCTTCCTTCTTAGGTTGATGCACCCACAACTGTGAGCTTTCAGTCACAAACGGCGTGACTGCAGTAGTCAGGCTTTGTAGCAACCGCGCCACATATTTTGCGTCCTGTTGAAATAAATATAGACGCTGATCTGAATTCTGCTGCCCTTTGTGGTTGATATGGCGGATAAATGGGCAAAAGCGGATTTTTTTAAGATGAGTCTGTAAGGTGGGATCTGAACAACAGCGGGCAAAAAAAAGCGGCGCCGAAGCGCCGCCTGTCAGGGTAACCGTATGTAGGCTGCCTGTTAGTGTTCGCGCGTTTTGCGGAACACCACGTCAGGATAGCGTTCCTGGGTAATATTCAGGTTGACCATGGTCGGCGCGATATAAGTCAGGTTATCGCCGCCGTCCAGCGCCAGGTTTACCTCGTTTTTACGCTGGAACTCGTCGAACTTCTTCGCGTCGCTGCATTCCACCCAGCGGGCGGTAGAGACGTTGACCGACTCATAGATCGCTTCGACGTTGTATTCGCTTTTCAGTCGCGCCACCACCACGTCAAACTGCAGCACGCCGACCGCGCCTACAATCAGATCGTTATTGTGCACGGGACGGAACACCTGTACCGCGCCCTCTTCCGACAGCTGCACCAGCCCTTTCAGCAGCTGCTTTTGCTTGAGCGGGTCGCGCAGGCGAATACGACGGAACAGCTCCGGCGCGAAGTTCGGAATACCGGTGAACTTCATGTTCTCGCCCTGGGTAAAGGTATCGCCGATCTGAATGGTGCCGTGGTTATGCAGGCCGATGATATCGCCCGGATACGCCTCTTCAACATGCGAGCGATCGCCCGCCATAAAGGTGAGCGCGTCGGCAATCACCACGTCTTTGCCCAGACGAACCTGACGCAGCTTCATGCCCTTTTCATACTTGCCGGAAACCACGCGCAGGAAGGCCACGCGGTCACGGTGTTTCGGATCCATATTCGCCTGGATCTTAAACACGAAGCCGGTGAATTTCTCGTCTGCGGCGGTAACGGTACGGGTATCGGTGGCGCGCGGCATAGGCGACGGCGCCCACTCCACCAGGCCATCCAGCATATGATCCACGCCGAAGTTGCCCAGCGCGGTACCAAAGAACACCGGCGTCAGCTGGCCGTTCAGGAACGCTTCTTTCTCAAACTCGTGCGACGCGCCCTGGACCAGCTCCAGCTCTTCGCGCAGCTGTGCCGCCAGCTCTTCGCCAATGGCGGCGTCCAGCTCCGGGTTATCCAGCCCTTTCACCACACGGACTTCCTGAATGGTGTGGCCTTTACCGGACTGATAAAGATAGGTTTCGTTTTTATAGAGGTGATAAACGCCCTTGAACAGCTTGCCGCAGCCGATTGGCCAGGTGATCGGCGCGCAGGCAATCTTCAGCTCGCTTTCCACCTCGTCCAGCACTTCCATCGGATCGCGGATATCACGGTCCAGCTTGTTCATAAAGGTCAGGATCGGCGTATCGCGCAGGCGGGTGACTTCCATCAGCTTGCGGGTACGATCCTCAACGCCTTTAGCGGCATCGATAACCATCAGGCAGCAGTCGACCGCCGTCAGCGTGCGGTAGGTATCTTCCGAGAAGTCTTCGTGTCCCGGCGTATCCAGCAGGTTGACCAGGCTGTCGCGATAGGGAAACTGCATCACGGAGGTGGTGATCGAAATACCACGCTGCTTTTCCATCTCCATCCAGTCGGATTTCGCGTGCTGGCTGGAGCCGCGTCCCTTTACCGTACCGGCGGTCTGGATCGCCTGTCCGAACAGCAGCACCTTTTCGGTGATGGTGGTTTTACCGGCATCCGGGTGCGAGATAATGGCAAAAGTGCGGCGACGAGCCACCTCTTGCATAAAAGGTGCATTTGACATGAAAAAACTCTGTTTGGTGCTGTGCCGCCGCTGCGCGGTTTGCGCAGGAAGACACAGGCGATTAATCATCAATGGCCGGCATTTTCGCCGATTCGGACGCTATACACAATCCACAACGGCGAATGCCTGGCGTAAATGGAAGAAAGGCCGCAAAGCGCGGCGTAAAAGTGCGCCCGTCAGCGGAAGCCAGCGGCGCTAAAGGACGAAGTCTCTTTTTACGTCTAGCGGCGATGGCGGCTTACCAGACAATTTTCTCACTCTCCTGATCGGTCCGTACCTTTTATTCTTTTTCAGAGTACGATGTTAACTCGTGCTGGTTAGCACAAGGCAAGCAGGCCTTTTCCCTTGCCGCCTCTACCGCCCTACGGCATTCACAACCTGTCAGATGATCGTTCACCAGGCCCAGCGCCTGCATCAGCGAATAGGCGGTTACCGGCCCAACCCATGTCCAGCCGCGTTTTTTCAACGCTTTTGACATCTTTATCGCTTCCGGCGACGTTTTGGTTTGCTGCCAGTACGCCAGATCGATAATTTCCGGTCGGGCATCAGGCCCGGGCGCAAACTGCCAGAACCACTCCGCCAACGATCCCGCCTCGTTAAGCAGCTCAATAGCCCGCTGCGCGTTGTTAATAGTGGAAAGAATTTTCGCCCGATTGCGCACAATGCTTTTATCCGCCATCAGCCTGGCGACGTCGTCTTCCGTGAACGTCGCCACCTGATGAAAATCGAAGTCGGCAAAGGCCCGACGAAAATTTTCCCGTTTGTTATAGATGAGCTGCCACGACATCCCCGAGTGAAAGCCTTCAAGGCAGACTTTTTCAAAAAGACGACGATCGTCCACAACCGGCCTGCCCCATTCATTATCGTGATAGTCCGGCATTGACGGTTGCCAGTAACAGCACACGCGACCATCCTCGGACAGCGTCAGCCCCGCCTGTTTTAATGCGGCTTTGTCGTGCTTCATTCTTTCTCCTTACGGAAGTATCTGAATTACCGTAGCGATCGCTCTTTCCAGATAAACGTCTGCGCGGTAGCGGTGCTATATCTGACATCAGCTGTAACAACCGCTTTTGGTGCAGTGCGGCAATCGACGCTATTTTTAGACCATTAACAGCGAGAAGTCAGTCCCGCTACGCCATCCAACCGTGAAAAGGGAAAATTTTATGAGCAGCAACGATTATCAGCCGGCTAAAGTCTGGTCGGAGAACAAAAACGCAGGCGGCACCTGGGGCAGCATTAACCGCCCGACCGCCGGTTCGCGCCACGAAGCTATTCTGCCAATCGGCAAACATCCTTTGCAGCTCTATTCTATGGGTACGCCTAACGGCCAGAAGGTTACTATCCTGCTGGAAGAGCTACTGGCGCTGAACGTTAACGATGCCGAATACGATGCGCATCTGATCCGCATTGGCGACAGCGATCAGTTCTCTTCCGGCTTTGTCGAAGTGAACCCGAACTCTAAAATCCCGGCGCTACTGGATGTCTCTACCACGCCACCGACCCGCGTGTTTGAATCCGGCGCCATCCTGCTTTATCTGGCAGAGAAATATGGCCACTTTTTACCAAAAGATCCGGCAGGCCGTACCGAAACGCTGAACTGGCTGTTCTGGCTACAGGGCTCTGCACCTTATCTGGGCGGTGGCTTTGGTCATTTTTATAACTACGCGCCGGTAAAAATCGAATACGCCATCGACCGCTTTACCATGGAAGCCAAACGTCAGCTCGATCTGCTGGATCGCCAGCTGGCGGAGAACCGCTATATTGCGGGTGAAAATTACACCATCGCTGATATCGCCATCTGGCCATGGTATGGCGCGCTGGTTCGGGGCGATCTGTACAACGCAGCCGAGTTCCTGGATGTAGGATCGTATAAGAACCTGCAACGCTGGGCCGATGAAATTGCACAGCGCCCTGCCGTTCAGCGTGGCCGCATCGTCAACCGCACCTGGGGCGAGCCAGCCGAACAGCTGCACGAGCGCCACGATGCCTCTGATTTTGAATTGCGTACCGAAGACAAGCTGGCGAAGTAACAGGCCAGGCCCGTAGCGCGCAGATTATTACAGCGCTACGGGTCGCTTTGCAGCCAATGACCAGTCAGCGCGTTATTTTAATATGCAAGCATCTTTTCGTGGCTATAATTTAGCAGTTAGCAACCTGAAAAATATTTTTACTAATTGATCTTATCAGGAACGCTATAAGGTATACGGCGCAAATACACTTAAATATTAACCTGCTACAAATAATAAAAAAATACAAGAAATAATAAGGATAAACCATCTATAACGGAGCAGTCACTTAGCAATCAGCCCTTTAATTACCCCTTTAATTACCCTTTAATTACCCCTTAAATTCCCCAGCTTTATTCAATTATTAAAATTCGGCAATCCTAATGACACTGCACGGGTTTTATCAGGGGCTTAATATAGGGCCGGCGCTGCTGAGACGCTATCAGCAAATCATATCCAGCCTGCATCGCTAACCACATAACGGGGCTGGTTCCCAACGCTACCTCCAGCCGCAGCGCCATATCGGCGTTAATACCTGATCGCCCGCTTAGCAGGCTGGAAAGCGTCTCGCAGGTGATATCCAGCGCGGCGGCGGCTTCAGAAACCGTTATCTCGCCCAGATATTCCCGCAGGATAATCCCCGGATGAACGGCTGTGATTACTTTCATATTGTTCCCTCAATGCTTGCTATTCCTGAGGGCTATATTACTGCCGCTGAATTAAATAAAAATAGTTGATGCTCTTTCTTGCGAGACGGCTCGCAAATTAAATAAGCAGGCGCCGATAGATGGTGGCTGCGCCTGAACAGTAGAAGCGGGAGGTTGCTCGGGTCAGGCGGCAGGCGCTGTTGGCTCAGATGAGCTAATTCGCAAACCCATAATTGTTGGCAGCCGCCATTGTGCGTTGTATCGTAAATATATTTTTCTGCACACTTATAATGACATCTTTAATATGAACAAATGTCTGTTTATAATGCTTATGCATTAGTACAAGCTGAATGTCATGAGTTATACCGTCACCTTCACGAACACTACAGCCTTCCCCCCAACGGATCTACAAATGTTATAGGATCCGTCACATAGGCATAAGTATTAATCCCCGCCAGCCAAACCTATTGGGTCGGACTGGGTAAATCGTCCGCTGACCGGGTCATAATATCGGAAAAGATTGTAGTACAGCCCGCTTTCACGATCCAGGTACTGTCCCTGGAATCTGAGGTTCCGCTGTACCGCCTGGAAGCCGGTCACGTTTTCGCGCTCCGTTTCGCCCCAGGTGGAGAAACGTCCGCGCCACACTACTTCACAGTGTATCAGTCATATGTTAGGAGATGTCTTCAACAGCCTTGCGCACTTTATCAGGCCAAGGCCGTCATAGCGCCAGTACGCGCCCTTCAGCTTTTCAACAGATTGTGCCAGATGATATCGCCCGGTTCATCGGTCTGGTTACCCGCCGCATCCCACATGAAGTGCCCTTCCTTAAAAGACCGCACCCCGTGCGTCACCTGGCTGCTGGTCCTGTCACTTTCGCTGCTCACTGCTGCTGTCCGTCACTAGCTGACGCATCACCTTATTGGGACGATCTGAGCAGTAATGGCGCTCACACAACTACGATGTTGCGCCCGCTGAAGCCATTAAGCCACATCACAATGCGTCCC
This sequence comes from Erwinia sp. STN24, assembly GCF_041320675.1. Lineage (NCBI taxonomy): Bacteria > Pseudomonadati > Pseudomonadota > Gammaproteobacteria > Enterobacterales > Erwiniaceae > Erwinia > Erwinia sp. STN24. The sequence continues at coordinate 93,063 of NZ_JBGGPM010000004.1, forward strand.
GTCAGGTCGTAGCGCGTTTCCTGATGCAGCACGCTCTGGCTTCGGCCGGTCTCAGGATTCACACCAGCGATTTCCTGAAGTTTGCCGTTGTGCTTCAGGTTCATCTGTAGCATATGCCCGGTGCCATAACGCATGCAGCTCAGCTCGCACCCGTCCGTACGGCATTATGATCGAGTCCATGTTGCTCCGCACGTCATACTGATGCGCGATGAGGCCGTCGTCGTTTTACTTCGTAAGCAGGTACACAAAGCATGGCTGGCGAAGCTCACCACCTCGACGTCGGTAACTTTCCGCCCTTCGGCCTGCATGCTCAGCCAGGCAGCCAGCGGCATCTTTTCACCGTCACGCCGTTGTCAACGTAGTGGTATTTGATGCGCCTCTGCACTGCAGTTTTTACCGTCTGGCGGTTCACTGGGTGGTATTCAAAACGAATGCTGTGCGGCGCCAGCATCGCTTTCAGAATGCATAATATGTAAGGGGGTGCACGCTTAAATTTTAAAACCGGAAGGATTTGAGGCCATTTTCCTACCTCCGGCTTACATTTTATTTACTCAGCAAGTCCAAAGTCTATATATCCTTCTGATGTTATAGCTAAACACCAGCAACCCTCATTATCAAAAAAATAATGATGCTGTGGTATATTATTTGTTGCATAGCTAGCAAAATCTATAAATGAATTTGGTTTCAGCAAGAATGCAAAGTCTAATGAAGAATCATTTATGTAATAAATTACATTACTTTTGCTAATTTTATTAATCGCACCACTTTTTATCAGAAACCTTTCAATCTCTTTTGAGTGATCGTCACTTGAAAAATTAAATTTATCTTCAACATGACATTTTAAATGATTCCAATCAATCTTTGACCCTTTCCAGGGGAATCTATCTGAGAGTATATCTGCTATTGGTTCCCAATCTTCAATGACTTCTGGTGGATAGCGTAAGTTACTCACACCTTTTAATACCTCATATTGCAATGTCATTGCCCCCTCCAAATTTTAGATGGTAAATTAAATAAATTCTGCAATCGGGTCACTGATGATTCAGTCGCATCAAAAAGGAAGTGCTCACCTTTTTCCTTACCACTAAACACGTTTATATGAGCTCCGCTGCGTTCATCATATTCAATCCTGAAACCTGTTTTACCATCAGAAGTTGTCATCCCCACGGGTCTTCCTTTAGTCATACCAAATTTACCAGTATTTACTTTCTCAGCCTTAAAACCTCGTTCTTCAAGCCATTTTAGTGCTTTATTCCTGGCTTGCTCAAAACTCTCGTGACATTTCGTTAAACCAAGAGGATCGATCCAGTTTAATGAGTTAGGTGCGTAAGCGTACTGGTTAATCCCACCCGCCAGCCCTATCGGGTCAACCTGGGTAAACCGCCCACCCACCGGATCGTAATAGCGGAATAAATTGTAATGAAGGCCCGTCTCCCTGTCCAGGTACTGCCCCTGAAACCGGAGGTTCTGCTGTACCGCCTGGAAGCCGGTGACGCTTTCGCGCTCCGTTTCGCCCCAGGTGGAGAAACGGCCGCGCCATACCACCTCGCCGTGTTCGTCGGTCATCCGTTCCGGCAGGCCGTTCAGTTCGGTGTGATACCAGAAAATATCCGACTGTTCACCGATGCTGTCTACGCGCGCCAGCGGTTCCCAGCTGTTTTCGCCGTAGATGTACTGCGTGTTGCGCGCAGGCTGAAGGCTGCTGCTTTCGCCCACCATCCGCATGCCGCTCCACAGAAACGAAATAACTTCCTTTTCCCTTCCGTGGCGATGCAGAATTTTTTGCGTACGGCGACCCAGCGCGTCGTAGCGATATTCCGCACGACTGAACTCCCTGTGCCCGTCGAAACGTACTTCGCTGACGCGGTGCTCGTCGTCATAGCTGAAGTGCTGCTCCACGGCATCGGCAGACGATTTCCGCCACGTCATGCGACCAAAGCCGTCGTAGCGCCAGCGCGCACCCTTCAGCCTGAGCAGCAGGTTGCGCCAGACGGTTTCGCCCGGGCTGTCGGTCTGGTTTCCGGCAGCGTCCCAGCTGAAATGCTCTTCCTTATAGGTGCGGACTTCACGCGTGACCTGCCCCGTTGCATCATAGCCAAAGCGCTGCTGCTGGTTTGCCCACTCGTTCTGCCGCGTTGCGCTGTCCGACACCAGCTGCTGCATCACCTGATCCAGACGATCCCAGCGATAGCGGCGCTCCAGCACCACGCCTGAACGATCGATAAAGCCGCTGCGGCGCATCACGATCCGCCCGACAGGATCGTAGCGCGTCTCCTGATGCAGCGCGCCCTGGGTGCGATCGATCTCACGATGCAGCTTATCGCGCTGATAGCCCGCGATTTCGCTCTGCTTACCGTGCATTTTCAGGTTCATCTGCAGCAGATGACCGGTGCCGTAGCGCAGGCAGTTCAGCTCGCGCCCGTCCGGCAGCGTGCTGCCGGTCAGGTTGCCCAGCGCGTCATACTGATGCGTGAACAGCCCGCCGCTGTTCTCTTCGCTGAGCAGGTTGCCCAGCGCGTCGCTGGTTAAGGTCAGTACTTCGGCTTCTGCCTCACGGCCTTCAGCTCGTGCCTTCTCCCATTCCGTCAGCGCTATCTTTCTGACTTCCACGCAGTCCGGGCCGTAGTGATATTCGGTACGGTGCTGCTGCGTAGTTTTCACCGTCAGGCGACTGACTTCATCATATTCAAACTGCGTGCGGTGAGGCGGCAGGTTTTCGCCTTCAACAGACAACGGATGCTGTACGACTTCCGTAACCTGGCCCAGCTCGTCATAACCATAGCTTTTGCGACGCCCCGCGTAGTCAATCTGCGCCAGCAGGCGCTGGCTGTTGTCATACTCGAACTGCCAGCGATCGCCGTTTGGATTGATTAACGCCGTCATCCGTCCAAAGCGATCGTACTGATAGCGGGTAATATGCCCTGCTGGATCGGTCTGGCTGACGATCTGCCCGCGCACGTTACGGGCCACGTGCCGCTCTGAAAAGCTGTCGACGTTCTCGCCAACCAGCATGCCGGCGCGATCGTATTCATATTCCGTTTCACGTCCGTCAGGACGCGTCAGGCACTGCAGACGACCCGCAGCGCTCCAGCGATAACGCGTAGTGTTGCCTTCCGCGTCCGTGCTGCTCAGCAACCTTCCCGCATCATCATACAGACGATAACTTTGGTTGCCGGAGCAGTCCTCGTCGCGCCGGAGCTGCCCGCGCTCGTTCCACCAGAAGCGATGCATGTTGTCCAGCGCGTCGGTGCGCGTGATTAAATCGCCCTGCTCGTTCCAGGTAAAACGGCTGGTACCGCCGAGCGGATCGGTTACCGCAATAACATCTCCGGCGTCGTTGTACTCGTATTGCCACACTGCACCGTCGGGCTGCACCTCTTTTAACGGAAACGCATAGGATGGATGCCAGAGGGTCGTAGTGGTCTGACCCAGCGGATCGCGCACCATCGACAGATTGGCGCGTTCATCGTAGTCATAGGTCCAGACCCGATCGCCCGGCGCAAGGGTAGCCATCAGCAGGTCGCCCTGCTCCGCCCAGCGGTATCGCCAGTGCGCGCCATAGCTGTCGATATAGTCGGTAATACGACAAAGCTCGTCCCAGCGATGCTGCGTGGTGCCGCCAGAAAAACAGGTCACGTTTGCGCTGCGATCTTCTTCGTCTGCATCGATCAGCCAGCGCTCCAGGCAATGCTGATGTTCGTCCAGCACCTGATACTCATATACGCGCCAGTAACGTGGATCGCGGGCTGGCTGCCACTGATAGGCCACGGTCAGGCCGGTGGCGTAACTGTGCGAGGCCATCAGATTGCTGGCGCGATCCCAGCTGAAGCGGCGGGTTTCAACCCCATCAGCATCCTGCACCGCAATCAGCTGGCCCTGCGGGTTATAGCGATAATTCACCAGAGGACATAATTCCCCGGCGACCACCTGATGCAGCGCCGTCAGTCGGCCATATTGCGGTTCATAGCTCAGCCGCACGTCCAGCGCTTCGTTATCGCCAGCGATGGCGGTCAGCTGTCCGGCTTCATTCCAGGTAAAATGCTGGCAGTTTTCATGACGGTCATAAATGCGGCCGATTCGCCATTCACCCTCACGCTGCGGATCTGGCTCGTAAAGATGAAACTCGCCTTGGGCGGTCTGCATGACGATAACGCCCTGCAGCGAGCAGAACAGCGTAAAGCCCTCTTCATCAAAACGCACCACGTCGCCTGGCGCAATCTCGCCCAGTCCCAGCTCCTGACCCGTTATGTCGCGCCAGGCAAACTGGAAAGTCCCGTCCGGATGACGAAAGCGGAGCAGACGCGTTTCAAACGGCAGCATCCAGCCCGTGCCCAGCAGACCGGTCGTCAGGTTGCGGCTGTGATAGATGCGTTGCCAGTAAAGCGGGATACGATCCTCCAGCACAAAATCCAGATCGTCCTGACCGGCAAGGATCTTGGCCCCGGTAGCATAGTTAACCGGGTGAAAACTCTGCATCGCCACGGAGGAGATGGCGCCTGCGGCAACCGTTCCTCCGGCTTCAGAAACGATCGTACAGGTGAGTTGCCGCAGCGCGCGCCGGGCGGCGATGCGGGTAAAAAGCTGTTCCAGTAGTTTTGCCCCTTCTTTACCGATACCGCCGCTCAGCAGGCCGCCGATAAAATAGGCCAGCATGTTTTTGCCGCTGCGAATATCGCGCACCACCACGCTGTCCCCGCCGATACGCACGCGCGGGTTATCGCTGACCTGAACAGTAGCTTCACAGGTGCTGCGATGCCCGTTGCGCACTGCAGGATGGCCGTTGATCATCACCTTTTTCGAGCCTTCCGCCAGAAAATTGGCATTCTCGGCCAGATGCCCTTTGGTACAGGCGACGGTATCTTTATTGGCTGGCGTGGCATAAGGACTGGCACTGGCAACGGTCGGCTGAATCAAATCATCCCAAAGATTGCTAAACCAGTTGCCTACCGATTCAGCGTTAAGATGGCTGACCTTATCCAGCGCGGCGCTCACGGCATCGCCCGGATGACGGATAGTGGAAGCGATCCCGCCCGCCACAGCCATGGCAATATCTTTCAGCCCCGGCGCTTCTTCGCTGCCGACAGACGGCGAAGCCAGCCAGGCACGGCTTACGGTTCCTGCCGCGCGTGCAGCCGGTTTGCCCATGATCTTAACGTTATCAGAACCGCTGGTTATAACCGCATCCGGCGGCCCGCGCATGCCCAGCGTATCCAGCAGGCCGTCAACGGCGTCGCTGGCTTTGTTGCCCAATTTTTCAGGATAGCCGGATGCCATCGCACCCAGCATGGCTGCCGCGCCAACCGCGACGCCGGCTACCGGGTTGACGGCAAACAGCAGGCCAGCGCCGGCTAAAATGCCGGTATAGATAGCTCCTTCAACTAATCCGCTGACAAGATCCGCCAGTGCGGAGCTGTGCACTAAAGGATCGTCTAAACGGGCTGCGATCGAATCGGACATCACTCAAGCCTCCGATCCTGCGGCAGGAATAAATCCTTTTTTAATATCTTGCCAGACGGCCAGGGAAGCCGCATCGAAAGATCCTGCCCGGCTGAAGGTCAACGTCATCAGATGCGTAGCGGTTCTGGCGACCAGCAGCTTTTGCACGACCGCCACACCCTGGTTTTCAAAACGCATCGCCACTTCCTGCGCAGGCAGGCCGCCGAAAAGCGCCTCCTGCACTTTTTCAGCCGCGAATTTTTTCATATCGCGTTTCACTTTTTCCAACTGCTGTTGCAGATAGCGCGCTTCTTCGCCTTCCTGCACATCCCACGCTCGGGTCACGACCAGCGTGGCGCGTGCTTTGGGCAGTTTCAGTAAGGTGATGCTTTGTTCCTGGACCGCTTCAGGTAACGTCAGCGTGCCTTCGGATAAAATGTAATTCATGAATTGCTTCCTTTTTTATCGAAGGCCTGAAGAACCTCATAGCCGATAGTCATCGGTGTTGGATCGGGCGTGATGCCCGGCGTTGGCGTGCTGATATTCAGATCCAGCGTGCCGCCGGTATTGATTTGTCCGTTGCCGGTGGCGTTGATTTGGAACTGAATGCATTGCAACGAAATGGTGCCGTTGGGATCGAGCGTCAGCACGCTCTCCCCCGAAACAAAGCTGATGCCTTGTCCGGCGGCAATTTGCAAGCCATCCTGCGCCCAAAGCTCGTAATCTCCTCCCACCAGTTCATTACGTGATTTCTGTGTTTTCTGCACGTAAGCGCCGCTTACCGTGCTGGTAAAATCTTTATTAACGGATACCGTCTGATTACCGCCTACCGTGTGGGTTTCATCGTTTTTGATATTGGTATCCATATTCTTCTGCGCCTGGATCCACACCTGTTCCTCGCCCGCCTTGTCTTCAAAGCGCAGCGCGTTGGCGTTGTCCGGCGTGCCGTCCTTCGAGCGGCTTAAAAAGCCCATCTGCGTTGCCGCGCCGGGCAGCGCCCACGGCGGCATGCTCGCCTCGTTGTACACGCGGCCCGTCACGATCGGCCTGTCCGGATCGCCGTTGATAAAGTCGATCACCACCTCGTCGTTGACGCGCGGGATCTGCACGCCGCCGAATCCCTGGCCCGCCCAGGCGCTCGACACGCGCACCCAGCACGAGCTGGTGTCGTCCCCCTTCGCCAGACGGTCCCAGTGGAACTTCACCTTGATGCGCCCGTATTTGTCCGTCCAGATGGATTCGCCCTTCGGCCCCACCACCTTCGCCGTCTGCGGCCCGTGCGTGCGCGGCCACGGCGTTTCCGGCGCCGCACGGAACGTCACCGCCGACGGGATAACCCCGATGGCGATATTGTGCTTCGTGCCGCCCTCGCCCCCGCTGGCGTAGCGGTTCTCCTCGAAGTCGTAGTACGCGCTTACCGTCAGGTACTCGCCGTTGTCGCTGAAGAACGGCGCGTTCAGCAGCGTGAAGGTGTTCCCCGGCGCCAGCCCCAGCGCCGTGCCCACCGCGCTTATCTGCTGGTGCTCCACCTGCCACACCTCCTGGCGGATTTTCGCGTAGTGCTCCCCGTGGTCGTGGTCCACGAAGTGCCCCGGCCAGTCGTACACGTCTATCTGCCCCGGCGCCGGCGACGCCGGGTTCTGCCGCGCCTGCAGCATCCACGCGTTCGGCTTGCGGAAGTCGTAGTCGTCTATGCTGTAGATGCCCGGCGTCACGCTGTCCTCCATCTCCCACACGCTGATGCCCTCGGCGGAGGTGCTGCCGCCCGACGGCGTCGCGTGGTACGGAATAACCCCGTAGCCCGGAAAAGGCTGGTGCTGCCGCGCGCTGTCCGCCAGCACCAGCGTGTGCCTGTCCGCCTCGTGGCGGAAGAAGTAGTAAATCCCCTCCAGCTCCATCAGCCGGCTGATAAAGTCAAAGCTGCTCTCCTGGTACTGCACGCAGTACTCCCACACCCGGTAGCTGCCCGTCAGCCGGTCCTCCACCGTCACGCCGTACTCGTCCAGCAGCGTTTTGATTATCTGCACCACCGTCTGCCCCTGGAAGATGCGCAGGTTGCGGTCGCGCTTCATCGGCCACAGGTCCGGCTCCATGCTCAGGCGGTACACCGCGTAGCGCGTGCCGTTCAGCTCCTGGCTGTAGACCCCGGCGCGGGTGATTTTGCCGTTCAGGTAGCGCGTGCCCATGCCCTGCGTGGGGATGCACACGGTAACCGGCTGGCCCAGCAGCGTTTTGCGGTCGAGGCGCGCGTCGGGGCTCAGCAGCTCCACGGTGAACTCAAAGGCGTCGGCGAGCTTCTCCCGGCCGCTGAGCTTCCAGAACAGCAGGCCCTCAACCGGCAGGATGACGGTGATACGATCAAACATAGTAATTTCCCGGACTGGCAGGCCCGGCGGGACGCCGGGCGGATAAGATTTAGTAGGGTCAGACGGAGTGTGTTTTTAAGAGCAGGGTTATCGTATTGGTGTCTAAAAGACAGACATCAACTTAATGAGCCGAGATCTGCATGGTAGAGAAAATAATTTCCAGGCATCGCTTATTTTCTTCAAAATGATAGTCTTTTACGTTACGATGCCTGCCAACTAATTCTATATATGCCCATACGTTATTTTTATTGAAAACGTATGCCTGATAAAAAGCGCGCATATGGTCATCTCTGCTGGTGATCTCACCCGTGCACGTGAATAAATCAATATTCAGATTGCTGTTAAAATCATTTTGGATGGGCTCCAGCTCGTTTGCTACCAGTGTTATTCCATTATCCTGTTGATGAAAACGCTCGGCACATTTATCAAAAATTTCTTCTGCCGAGTGAACCACAGTGTCAGGATAAAAGTATAAATTTATCGCACCATAATTAATATTTTCGATAGTATGCTCTATGAGCATTCTGTTTTCTGAAATAACTTTAGCTTTCCAGGATAACGGTACTTTAAACGAACTTCCTGCTCCCAGATTAACGGTAGTTAATAATTCAGCCAGCGCCAGATTGCTACGATTTAAGAGATCCCAGTTAACCACGACAAAAAAGATATCATCAGCCAGCGCAGCATAATCTCGTGAAGCGCAGGAAGCTTTCAAAAGGAAGTAATTCCCGCCGCCTTCCGCAGGATTGTAATCTTTTTGTATGGTATAGCGCGAGATGACTTCATCACCAGAGGCATGAACTTTGACTGTTAACACATCTGCAAACTTGCCGCTACCGTTGGGATTATTAATTATACGCTGGTGCAGGATCTTTTCACCCATAATGGACAGCTTTTTGAACAGCCAGTCAGATGCGTTCATTTCCCACTCGCATCGCTCATAAGCTGCCCAAACCTCAAGATAAGGCGTATCATCGGATGTAATATAACGACCAATATTCACCAACCCTACTTCCGGGAAGTCCACCGGTTTGATTTCAGCAGGTTTCAGGCTTTGCGGTAAAGCTACCCAATAGTGCAGCATCTTCTCACTGGAAGAGGTGTAAAGACACTTCCAGTAACGCTGCTGCATTTCCTCTTTAGTAAAAGGAGAGGCAAGCGGAAAGTCGTAGCTGATGTAATTGCTCATAACCCCCTCCTTTTTATCTACCTAACCAAATCCCATAAAGCATCAATGCAGATGCTGCGGAAACTAAACACTTTACGAAAAGAAGAAGTGACGGAGAAACACTTTTCGAAAAAGATGATAATTTTTCATAGTTCTGTGTATTATATTCCTTATGAAACCCCATGATATTTGAAAAGATGGAACAAAGTGCTACTATCAAGAATTTACTGCCAAGTACCGCGATACATGCTCCGCCTAAAGAGGCAGTGAGTTTTTTTGCGTCAGACATGGGCATAAAGTGCCATGAAGTTATCATGTTATACATTAGCCTGCCAAACAGAGCAGTTCCAATTAATACACCAATTACTTTAGCTGCAAACAAAAACCAATCTTTTTTAGAAAAACTGTCTTTTCCATTCCACACATACCATAGAGAAATAGCTAAAAATATAAGAAAACCTAACCAAGACATACTTAACCCACCGATTTAAAAGTCAATCACCTATTAGCACTGTATTACAACCAGTACTAATTACCCCATCGCCATTTTTCTCCGGTATATTTTTCTCATCGCCTTCTTTAAAGCCCCAACTTATTATCTTTTTAAAAGAAAGTTTAAAATCCACATCAACTTTCACGCCCACAGTTAAAGCTAATTCACCTGAAGCTTTAACATTCACCGAATAGTCTGTCTCATCCCAATATCCGGTTACTCCAGCAGAGGCACCAACGGCCCCTGCACTCCCACCAACTTTACCACCCGTTACCAAAATACCATATAAATCAACATTCCCTGTCAGCTCTCCTTTTACTGCTGCAGCCTCGGCGCCCACCTCACCAGAAAAACCATAACGTCCTTTATCACCCGTATAAAATTCGCTGATGGCCTTGGCCTCGGCAGTGCCTAATGTGACATCCCCCGTAGCACCTAAATATAGCGTTCCCTGATTTCCTAACGCGCCTGTTGCACCATACTGCGCGCCAGTCGCCGTCGCTACCGTATTAAACCCTGATAAATCAGTCGAATATCCGTAATCCGTGCTATTGACGTTTACCACGCCTATTTTATTTCTCAACTCTCCTTTCAGAACATCCGTGCTCTGCATATTGCCAAGCGTTAAATCTTCTAATGCCACGCCCATTGAAGCCGTGTCATAGTGTCCATCTTCCGTTTTATCTTCTTCGTTATTCCAGATGCTTAATATACGACCATCATAATGATCGCCATGTATTTTACCGTCTTCACCGGCCTTTTTAGCCAGCGAGCCGCCCCAGTATTGCGGAGCCGCAGGTTTAGGTTTTGCAGGAGCTGATGCGCCGCCAGCGTTACACTGGGTTTTATCGCCCTGGCGGGCGAGCGATACGCCGTTAACCAGCACGCTGCCGGAACCACCGACAATAATGCCGCTGCCGTGCTGCGTACAGGAAAACGAATCACCTTTACGGGCAGCAGGAAATCCTCCAATGATAACGTCAGGACTCCCGCACTGAATTGGGCCATCGTGAGCGGCTTTATCGATGGATGCTCTGGCCGCAGGCATACCCATACTTATTTTTCCTCAGCCATTAACTGTTAATTTTAACCATCGCGCCTTTGATATCAGCCACGTTCGTTCCGGTAATACTTACCGTGTCGTTCGCTTTCATCTCGGTATTTTTACCGTCGCCTACCGTGGTCAGTTCGTTGCCTTTAAACAGCGCCTGTAATTCGCTTTCGGCGTGAAGATCCCCTGATTTTACCTGAATTTCAATGGTGTCGGGCGAAATCAATATATAGTTGTCTTTCACCTTTAATTTAATGCTGGTATTGGCCTCAAGCAGCGCATTACCCTCTTTGTCCATGGTCAGCACAGTTTCATCCTTGCCGACATTAACGACGTGTTTTTCACCCGTTTCCGTCAGATGATTGCGCTTTATCGTGACTTTTTCGTCACGGCCAATCGCTTTCAGACGATCGACGCCCACGTGGTGCGTTTCACAGCTCTCGACTTCCGTATCCATGTTTTTTTCCGCATGGATCCAAATCTGTTCGTGACCGGCTTTGTCCTCAAAGCGCAGCGCGTTGGCGGTATCTTTATGTCCATCCTTACTACGGCTATAAAATCCCATCTGGGTTGCGGCCGCCGGTAATCCCCATGGTGGCATGTTCCCTTCGTTATAGACGCGGCCCGTTACCATTGGTCGATCGGGATCGCCGTTGATGAAGTCGATCACCACTTCATCACCTACGCGAGGTATCTGGATACTTCCATACCCCTGGCCCGCCCAGGCGCTCGACACGCGCACCCAGCACGAGCTGGTGTCGTCCCCCTTCGCCAGACGGTCCCAGTGGAACTTCACCTTGATGCGCCCGTACTTGTCCGTCCAGATGGATTCGCCCTTCGGCCCCACCACCTTCGCCGTCTGCGGCCCGTGCGTGCGCGGCCACGGCGTTTCCGGCGCCGCACGGAACGTCACCGCCGACGGGATAACCCCGATGGCGATATTGTGCTTCGTGCCGCCCTCGCCCCCGCTGGCGTAGCGGTTTTCCTCGAAGTCGTAGTACGCGCTCACCGTCAGGTACTCGCCGTTGTCGCTGAAGAACGGCGCGTTCAGCAGCGTGAAGGTGTTCCCCGGCGCCAGCCCCAGCGCCGTGCCCACCGCGCTTATCTGCTGGTGCTCCACCTGCCACACCTCCTGGCGGATTTTCGCGTAGTGCTCCCCGTGGTCGTGGTCCACGAAGTGCCCCGGCCAGTCGTACACGTCTATCTGCCCCGGCGCCGGCGAAGCCGGGTTCTGCCGCGCCTGCAGCATCCACGCGTTCGGCTTGCGGAAGTCGTAGTCGTCGATGCTGTAGATGCCCGGCGTCACGCTGTCCTCCATCTCCCACACGCTGATGCCCTCCGCGGAGGTGCTGCCGCCCGACGGCGTCGCGTGGTACGGAATAACCCCGTAGCCCGGAAAAGGCTGGTGCTGCCGCGCGCTGTCCGCCAGCACCAGCGTGTGCCTGTCCGCCTCGTGGCGGAAGAAGTAGTAAATCCCCTCCAGCTCCATCAGCCGGCTGATAAAGTCAAAGCTGCTCTCCTGGTACTGCACGCAGTACTCCCACACCCGGTAGCTGCCCGTCAGCCGGTCCTCCACCGTCACGCCGTACTCGTCCAGCAGCGTTTTGATTATCTGCACCACCGTCTGCCCCTGGAAGATGCGCAGGTTGCGGTCGCGCTTCATCGGCCACAGGTCCGGCTCCATGCTCAGGCGGTACACCGCGTAGCGCGTGCCGTTCAGCTCCTGGCTGTAGACCCCGGCGCGGGTGATTTTGCCGTTCAGGTAGCGCGTGCCCATGCCCTGCGTGGGGATGCAGACGGTAACCGGCTGGCCCAGCAGCGTTTTGCGGTCGAGGCGCGCGTCGGGGCTCAGCAGCTCCACGGTGAACTCAAAGGCGTCGGCGAGCTTCTCCCGGCCGCTGAGCTTCCAGAACAGCAGGCCCTCGACCGGCAGGATGACGGTGATACGATCAAACATAGTAATTTCCCGGACTGGCAGGCCCGGCGGGACGCCGGGCGGATAAGGAATGGACAGGAACTGAGCGGCGCGCGCGGCCTCAGCTTTGCGGGTTCAGCAGCCACACGCCTTCGCGATCGACGGTAATGCGCTGATCGCGGGTCTGGCCGCTGTTGCTGATGCTGAAGCGGTAATCGCCCGGCGGCAGCTGCAGCATAGCGAAGCCGTTCGGCGACGGCACCAGCGCCTGCGGATTGCCGTTCATCGCTACTTTATCGCCCGGCAGCAGCTTGATATAGACCTGGGCGACAGGCTCCGGCGGTGGCGCAGGTTCGGCGGCCTTCGCCGTTTCCGCTGGCGGCTGAGAGGCCGTTGGCGTTACTGCTGGCGCAGAAGTCACCTCAGGCGCAGAAGTTGCCGCTGGCGCATTCGTGGCGGCCGTCTGCGGCGCATCGTCGCCGCCGCCGCCCGCCATCAGCGCGCCCACGCCAATCCCCACCAGCACGCCTGCGGCAATCAGGCCAGGCACCATAAAGCGCTTCAGCCCGGCGGCTTTTGGCGCAGCCTGCTCTTCTTCTACCGGCACCAGCATGGTGCCAGGCCCGCTGACCTTCACCTCAACGATTTCACTGATATCGCTGGCGGAAAGCGCCATCAGCGCCGCCAGCTCGTCTATGGTCTGCGGCCGATCTTCCGGTTGCAGCGCCAGCGCGCGGTCAATCGCGTGCAGCAGCGGCAGCGAGTAGCCGGCGGGCTTCTGCTGCACCAGCGGCTTATAGTTATCCTCGATGCTGCGCACCACGCTGACCGGCGGCGGCGAGCCAACAATCAGCGTATGCAGCACCGCGCCCAGCGCATAGATATCGGTCCAGGTGCCCTGCTCGCTCTCGTTGTCGTCGCTGTACTGCTCAATCGGCGCAAAGCCCGGCTTGAGCATGGTTTCGGTTTCATCAGAAAGGTTGCCGATAGCCTTGCGGGCGGAACCGAAGTCCAGCAGCACCGGCACGCCGTTTTCCTGGATCTGGATATTATCCAGCGAGATATCGCGATGCAGATAGCCTTCACGGTGGATAGTATTGATAGCGCCGAACAGCGGCGGCAGCAGGCAGCGGATCCAGGCTTCGCTAATCATCTCCGGGCGGCGACTGTGCAGCTGCGACAGCGTGGTGCCGGTATAGAACGCCGTGCCCATATAGGCGGTATCGTTCTGCACCCAAAAGCGCAGCACGTGCAGCAAATTCGGATGATTAAAGCGGGCCAGCAGGCGCGCCTCCTGAATAAAGCTGTTCAGCCCGGCGTGAAACGTTTTGCTGAAGCGCTCGCTGCGCAGTACCAGCGTCAGATCGTCGCTGCGCACCGCCAGCGAGGCGGGCATAAACTCTTTGATGGCGATGGTGCGTTCAAGCTGATGATCCCAGGCGCGATAGACGATACCGAAGCCGCCGCCGCCGATGACCTCTTTAATTTCAAACTCGTTAAAGCGGTAGCCCACCGGCAGAGCGCCAGGAATGGCTCGCGGAATATCTTGTTCTGACATATTGGACAACTCTCTTAATTGCGGCTTACGCCTCAAACTGACACTGGAACTCGCCGTCGTGCAGGGTTACCCGCAGGCGCTGGTACTGCTCTTCACGCCGGTGTGCGTCCAGCAGCAGCTGGCTCATCTGCGGCAGCAGCGTGTTGGTAAGGATGGCATCGACCATACGGCCGCCGGATTCTACCTCGGTGCAGCGCTGAACGATGCGTGCAATCACGCTGTCATCCACCTCGGAGACGATGCCGTGGTTCTGCGCCAGACGCTGCTGGATGCGCTTTAGCTGTAGCCGCACAATGCTGGCAAGCATGTCGTCGCTCAGCGGATAATAAGGCACCACCAGCAGACGGCCCAGCAAAGCCGGCGGGAAAACCTCCAGCAGCGGCCCGCGCAGCGCGCCCGCCAGCGCGTCCGGTTCCGGCATCAGTTCCGGATCGGCGCACATGGCGCTGATAAGCTGCGTGCCGACGTTGGAAGTCAGAATAATCAGCGTGTTGCGGAAGTCGATATGACGCCCTTCGCCATCTTCCATCCAGCCTTTATCAAAGACCTGGAAGAAAATTTCATGCACGTCGGGATGCGCCTTCTCGATTTCGTCCAGCAGCACCACGCTGTAAGGACGACGGCGCACGGCCTCGGTCAGCACGCCGCCTTCGCCATAGCCGACATAGCCCGGCGGCGCGCCTTTCAGCGTAGAAACGGTGTGCGCTTCCTGAAACTCGCTCATATTGATGGTGATAATGTTCTGCTCGCCGCCGTAGAGCGTTTCGGCCAGCGCCAGCGCGGTTTCGGTTTTGCCGACGCCGGACGGGCCGCAAAGCATAAAGACGCCGACCGGCTTATTCGGGTCGTCCAGCCGCGCGCGGGAGGTGCGCACGCGTTTGGCGATCAGATCCAGGCCATGGCGCTGACCAATCACGCGCTCGTTCAGCGTGTCGGCCAGCTTCAGCACCGCGTCGATTTCGTTTTTCATCATGCGGCCCAGCGGGATGCCGGTCCAGTCGGCAACTACAGCGGCGACCACGTTGGCATCGACGGCGGCAAACAACAGCGGCGCTTCGCCCTGTAGCGTTTTCAGCTGCTGCTGCTGCTCTGCGAGCTGCTGCTGAAGGGCGGTGACATCTTCCGCATCATCCTTATGCAGCCGCTCGCGCAGCGCGATAATGGCGTCCACCAGCCCGCGCTCGCTCTGCCAGCGTGCCGTCAGTTCATCGCGCTGGCGGCCTAGCGCAGCCAGCTGCTCGCTGATTTTTACCGCCCGGGACGCATCGCCAATCGCCACTTTCGCCTCGCGCTCCGCTATCTCTTTTTCAATCGAAAGCGCGTGGATGCGGTGCAGGCAATCTTCCAGCTGCGGCGGCTGCGCGCTCTGGCTGACGGCGACGCGGGCGCAGGCGGTATCCAGCAGCGCCACGGCTTTGTCGGGCAGCTGGCGTGCCGGAATATAGCGATGCGAAAGCTTAACCGCCGCCGCCACGGCCTCATCCAGCAGCAGGACGCGATGGTGCTTCTCCAGCGTGGTGACGGTGCTGCGCAGCATCAGCAGCGCTTTCTCTTCGTCCGGCTCCTGCACCTGCACGGTCTGGAAACGCCGGGTCAGCGCCGGATCTTTCTCGATATATTTTTTGTATTCCGCCCAGGTGGTCGCGCCGATAGTGCGCAGCTGGCCGCGAGCCAGCGCGGGTTTTAACAGGTTGGCGGCATCGCCCGTGCCCTGCTGGCCGCCCGCGCCGATCAGCGTGTGGATCTCGTCGATAAACAGGATGATCGGCGTCGGGCTGGACTGCACTTCATTGATCAGCGCCTGAAGCCGCGCCTCAAATTCGCCTTTCATGCCCGCGCCGGCCTGCAACATACCGATATCCAGCAGCCACAGCTGCACGTTGCGTAGCGGCTCCGGCACGTCGTCTGCCGCCATGCGCAGCGCCAGGCCTTCCACCACCGCCGTTTTGCCGACGCCCGCTTCGCCGGTCAGCAGCGGGTTGTTCTGGCGGCGACGCATCAGGATATCCACCATCTGGCGGATCTCTTCATCGCGTCCGGCGATCGGATCGATCTTGCCTTCGCGCGCGCGCGCCGTCAGATCCTGCGCGTACTGTGCCAGCGTGCTTTTTTGCTGCAGCACGGCACCCTCCTGGACGGGCGCGGCGGTGATGCTGCTCTCCTTGCTGTTGGCGAACACGCTGTCGAACTGCTCCAGCAGCGTATCGGCGCTGATACGGCCAAACTGCGGCGAAATACTTTTCAGCACGTTGGCCAGATTGAACGTTTTCAGCAGGCCAATCAGCAGATGGCCGCCACGGATCTGCTGCACGCCGAACTTCAGCGAGCCGTACACCCAGGCGCGCTCAACCGCGCTGTCGATATGTTCGGACAGATCCGACACCGCGCTGGCGCCGCGAGGCAGACGATCCAGCGCCCCGACGATATCGCGCGTCAGCGCCTCTTCATCCAGTGAAAAATAGCGGATCGCCTGTTGCAGATCGCCTTCCTGCTGCTGCATCAGCTGATGCAGCCAGTGCACCAGCTCCACATAGGGATTGCCGCGCAGCTTGCAGAAGGCGGTGGCGCTTTCCAGCGAGGTAAATAACAGCGTGTCCAGTTTGCCGAACAGTACGGCGCGGCTGATTTCTGACATGGTTGTTCTCGGTAAGTAGATGACGGTTAAAACAGAGAGCCGTAAAGAACAAGCCCGATAAGCGAGCGGCCCGGTTCGGCAAGGCGGCCGGAAAAAGTGACTTTCTCTGTCAAGGTCTTGCGGGTTTTAACAAAACGTTATCTGGCAGCGACCTGCTCCGCCGGTTCCGGGCTGAAGGTCAGATCGCGTAGCGGCTCGCCGCTTTTTAAATGGCCGAGCCAGCTGTTAAAGCCGAGCCGGGTTGCGTCGCCGGGCCGGATCCCTTTGGCCTCTTCCGCCGCCAGGATCAGCTTCAGCTCCCAGATATATTCAATGCCCAGGTATTGCCGTACCCAGTCGCGCAGCGCAAGAGTCCAGGCCTCGCCCGGCAGAAAGCGGTTATAGGTTTCCAGCGGCATCGGCCCCAGCTCGATGCGGAACTTATGCTGCACGTCACGCACCGCCACGCCCAGAAACATCGATTCGCCCAGCTTCGGCGCATGTCGGCCCGCGCCCAGCTTCGCCCGCTCGCGGCTGTCGATCGGCAGCCAGTGCGGCACGTTTCCCACCAGCCTGACCGGCACCTTAAAATAGTGGCTGAGGATCTTTTGCAGGCCTTCGACGTCGCGCGCGTGGCGGGTTAAATGCCCGGCCACCGCAAAGCGCGCGTGATCGCTCAGGCTGCCTTTTGCCAGCTGGCCCGGCTGGCCCATGCCGATCAGGCTCGCCAGATAACGATCGAAGCGCTGATTGTCTTCCCGATCCAGCGATACCGTTGGCTGCGCGTCGGCCCAGGCGCGGTAAAACAGCAGCGTCAGCCGATGGTGAAACAGGTCGGCAAAGGCCGACATACTGCGATCCTGATGGTGAATAATGCGCTCGCGGGCGTACTCCGTCAGGTGCGTCGGCAGCGGGCCGTTCGGGCCAAACAGGCCGAAGCTTAAAATTGAGATGTCGTGCAGCGAGCTGTTGTCGCGCGGGCCGGCCTTTGACAGCGTGGCGGGCGCGAAGGCCAGCGACGGCTCCTGACCGATGCGCAACGGCTCATGGCGCGGCAGCGGCGCGCGGCCCAGCGGATAGCGCTCGCCGCCCTGTGCGTCCAGCCTGCGCAGCAGCTGAAACAGGTCGTAGCGCCACGGTGCCTGCGTCACGCCCGACCAGAACGCCTCCGGCAGCCGCTGCGTTTTGCGAATGCGCAACACGTTCATATCAGCGCCCTTTTGCCCATGCGCGCGGGCCAGTAGCCGACCTCGCCGCGCTGCTGGCTGGTCAGCGTCAGCTCGGTAAAGCTGTTGATGGCGACCAGCCTGGCGAAGACCTGCTCCAGCACGCTGCCCAGCAGCCACGGGCTGGCGCCGGAAAACGCCTGCTCGTCGACGCTCAGCTCAATGCCGATGCCGCGCGCGAACACGATCGGGCCGGGTTCCGGCACCCGACGGCTGACCGGTTTGAGCCGACAGTGGCGAATGCCTTCAATCTGCCGGGCCACCGGCGCTTCCGCCAGATTGGCATACAGCCCCAGCAGCTGGCGCAGCGCCGTGGCGCCCTGGCCGTCGTCGCTGTCCATCAGGCTTAAATAATTCAGCTGCAAATGGCTGATCAGCCGCCAGGTCGCCATGCCTTCCGCCAGCGCCGGACGCGGCGGCGTTGGGCCTTTGCGCAGCGTCAGCTGGCTGACCGGCACCGAGTCCGCCATCATAAAGTTGCCCTGATCCTGCGCCAGCAGCATCAGCGGCAGATCGCGACTGGTGCACAAAACTTCTGCCGTCAGATGGGTCAGATCGTCGCGCCACGGCGACTGGCGCTCATCCACCAGCGAAAGAAAGACTTCGGATCCGATATAGCCGGTGCGCGTACCGTAACGCTGCGCGCGTTCAGACAGCGTGCGCTGCTCGCGGCGCAGCGAAAAATAAGCGCCGTAGTCGCCTTCGTCACGGCTGAAGGTGCTCCAGAAAGGCCGGAACACCTGCTCGCCCTGCTGCCTGTCGCCCGTGGCGTACAGCTTCTGCACCGAGTAAATCTCGTAGTCGAGCGGGCGAATGTTATCGACCACCAGATGATATTCATGCACGCCTTCGCTGATTTTCTGCCGCTCCGCCGTTTTCGGGAACAGGTTGATAACCGGCGTACAGTGCAGCGCCAGATGGCTTTTGTCGATCGTCCGCTCCAGCGCCGCGTCGGCTTTGTCCAGCAGCAGGACGATCTCAAAGGCTTTTACCTCTGGCCCACAGCGTGAAGGCAGCTCGCCCAGGCCGCTGATGCTGACAAACTGGAAGCGCGCAGGGAAAGCGAAATATTCCTGAAGCAGCCTGTAACCGTCAAAATTGCGCAGATCTTCCGGCAGCAGCGCCTGGTTAGCCGCAAAGCCCTCCTGCTTCAGCGCGTCGTCGCCCAGCACGACCCGCTGCGGCTGCGGCTCCACCGTCTGGCAAAAGCTGCCGACCGTGTGCTGCATCATCAGCTCCAGCAGCTGCTGCGCCTGAATGTCCGGGCCGCTGAGAAAAAACATCAGATCTTTCAGGGTTAGGTGGCTCAGCGCCACTTCGCTAAAGCACTCCAGGCGGATACGCAGCGCGCTGACCGCACCGCGCTGGCTCAGCCCCATGCTGCCAAGCGGGATATCCGCCGGCACGCCGCCCAGCTCCACGTGAGCGATGCGCAGCGGTTGCAGCATCACGTCGTGCGCCGTGGCGTAGCTACAGGTGACGCCGCTTTTTTTCAGCATCTGGCTGTCCATCATGGTGCCGCGCGGCACCAGGAAACCGCCGCTGATATCCCCTTTTTTACCGTCGGGATGCAGTTCAGCAATCGCCATAGAAGGCACGGGCGAAAGATAGTTGGGCGCAATCATCTCCAGCATCCGCTGCGAAAAGCGCGGGAACTCGGCGTCCATTTTCAGCTGCACGCGCGAGGTCAGAAAGGCGAAGCCCTCCATCAACCGCTCGACATAGGGATCGGCCACGTCAATGCCGCTCATGCCCAGCCGTCCGGCGACTTTGGGATAGCGTTCGGCGAACTCCGCCCCCATTTCGCGCAGGTACGCCAGTTCACGGTTGTAATAATCGAGCAGTTTGCTGTCCATAATTACCCTACGTCTTTCAGTTCAAAATGGCCGTTTTCTAAATCCAGATCGGTGCGGAACAGAAACTCCAGCGGATAAGGCACGCACCAGAGCCGCCCTTTGATTTCAATCGACAGCATGTTGTGCAGGCTGAGCGAGCTGGTGTCTGATATGCAGCGCACCTGAAGCCCCGCCGGCAGAATGCGCGGCTCAAAGTACAAAATAGAGTTGGTGATTTTGCGCTGGATGTCGGCCAGTTCGATATCGGACATACGCTGTCCGGCCAGCGGCGCAACGCCAAAGTTATAAGCGGAGCGCTGCACGTGCGGAAACGGCGAAAGATCCTGCTGCGCTTCGTTGTTGATGCTGTTGAACAGCCACTGCAAATCACGCAGAACGTTGCGCTTCAGCGTGGCGTGCGAAATCACGCGGCTGCCGGGGGCTTCCTGCGGCTTATCCGGCGCGTTGTCGGTCAGCCTGTCCAGCAGCGACGGCTGCATTTTATCGCGCGCCGTCATCGTCTCCCTGCCGCGCTGGCGAAAACCGCCGTGCAGCAAATCGCGACCGTCACTCATCGTCGGCTTCCGCTGCAAAGACAATATGCGCCAGGCTCAGCAGCGGAAAATCCTGCTCTTCGCTCAGCCAGGTTTTCTGACCGTGGCCGATAAACTGCTGGTCGTCCAGCGGCGTCCACTCGGTGACGGCGGCCAGCCGCAGGTTGTCTTCGGCCGTATCGGCAAACGGATAGCGCACCGGCAGCTGGCAAACCTGTTCGCTGCCGTCGATTAGCGTGACGGCCGTGTGCCGCCAGACCAGATCGGTGACGCTCGCCGGCGGCTGAAAACGCATTTCGCGCACGGCGGCGAACGGCAGCCAGGTGTAATGGCCGTTAACGATCAGCTCACAAATCGGGCCGAGACGCCCGTCGCCGTCGATCAGCCATGCCACGGTCTGCGTCTGCTCGTCCTGCATGGTGACACGGGCCGGGTTGGCCTGCGCCGCCGCAAAAGCCGCCGCGCGTAACTCATCGGCCTCTTCGGCATGCTCTTTACGCAGCGCCTTCAGTAACGCTTCCGCCCAGGCGAACGCCTCGCCGGGCATTCTCGGCATCGCCAGGCCTTCAAAGACCGCCGCTCGCTGGATTTCTGCCGTAATGGCCTGCTCCAGCAGCGTAACCATGGGCTTTGCCTGCGGCTTTAAAGCCAGCCAGGATTTCAGCTGGGTTTTGGCGCGCGGCCAGTGGCCCGCCAGACAGAGCAACTGTACGAAGGCGGCGCGCAGGTCGGCATCCGCCGGGCGGCTTTTGATATCGCTTTCGACACGCGCCAGGGTTTCCAACAGCGTGGCGCCGGACATCAGTTGAGTCAGAGATTTCATAGCTTTCCTCGGGCACAGAGTCAGTTAAGCGTCCGGTAAGCACCGGCGGCCGGATCTTTCAGCTGCGGATTGATTTCATCCACCAGCTTGACGATCACCGCGCCGTCGGCCAGATAGGGCGACCAGACCTTACGGACTTCGTCCAGGCGCGCCTTCAGGATACTTGCATCGCTGGCTTCCTGCTGGCTTATCGCCACCACCACGGTGCCGTCAGCCTGCCAGCCGTTCAGCGCGGGCGCGTAAGGCACGATCATCCAGCTCTGCGGCGAGCGCTCGTCGCTCAGCACCATACGCTCGTTGTTGACGGTGGTGATCTGCGTATCGCGACCAATCGCTTTGCCGTTCAGCCCGGAAACCGGGAAACCCTGCACGAAGCTGACCTGACGGCTTTTGGCGCCGCCTTTGCCCAGCTGCGTTAGCTGGCTGTCGCCGCTGAGCCAGCCGTCGCTGCCGCAGGTCACGCCGCCTTTCGCAGGCACAAACAGCGCGCTGGCCTGGCTGGCGTTATTCCACCAGGTGC
Source organism: Erwinia sp. STN24 (assembly GCF_041320675.1). Classification (NCBI taxonomy): domain Bacteria; kingdom Pseudomonadati; phylum Pseudomonadota; class Gammaproteobacteria; order Enterobacterales; family Erwiniaceae; genus Erwinia; species Erwinia sp. STN24. Next base: position 114,622 of record NZ_JBGGPM010000004.1, read on the forward strand.
GGAAGTGGCAGCCGTCCAGCAGACTGAACTGGATCCACGGCGTGGTATCCGCCGGCGGCGATAGATCTTCTGGCTTAACCGGCGCGGCGGCTGGCGCGGTTTCTGTCGGTGCGGCCTGAACCGGCACGGTGGGTGTTGCCGCCTGTACCGGCGCGGCCGCTGGCGTTTGCGCCTCTATTTTGCTTTGCCAGCCCTGCGCTTTAGCGGCGCTGCCGTGCGCCAGCGCTTTGCCGTTGCTGTCGGTCAGCTGCCATTGAAACGTGGCTATTTTCGCGCAGCTGTGCGACATCAGGCCCGCGACCTGCGGCAGCAGCTCGTTTACCTTCGCCGGATCTTTATCACCGTTGGCCACGATGCGCAGCGCAACATCGCGCTTGCACCAGCTGGCAGGCTTCTGATCTTTAACGTTATCGAGCCAGACATCCATTTGCAGCGATTTAGCGGTGACGACGCGGTAATCCTGTGCCCAGGCACCGGATGCAATCAGCAGGGTGACACCCGTTAGCCAATATTTCATGTGGGTTAAAGCCTTATTTTAATCACGAAGAGGGAAAAACTGCGCTGCGGCTTCCAGCGAATGCAGCAGCGTGGTGTCCTGCGGATCGCCGACCCAGACGGCGACGGCGCTGTAATTGTCCTGGCTGGCGGCGGCCTGCCGCTCGTTTTTGCGGATAACCTGCTGCATCAGCGTCAGCCATTCGTCCGGCGTATTCACCATATGCAGCGACTCCTGCATGTTTTCCTGCGAAAGCCCGTGCCAGAACCCGTCGGTGCAAAGCAGGAAGGCGTCGCCGTCTTCGATCTCGACCACGTCGCTGTAGCTGGCGTCGCGCTCCTCATCGCCCATGCCGAGCGCAAAATAGAGCAGATTGCCGTTGATGCCTTCGGTCTGGTGACCGGCGTCCTTCATCTGCTGCACCAGGCTGTGATCGGTGGTGACGTGATAAAGGTAGCCGCGTCGGAACAGATAAAGGCGGCTGTCGCCCGCGTGCGCCCAGTAGGCCAGGTCGAAATCGCGATCGATAAACAAGCTCACCAGGGTGGTGCCCATGCGCTTATGGTCGCCGATCGCCTGCTGCTGGCGAATTGCGTGGTTGGCGTCGTTAACGTAGCGGCGAATACTTTGTGCGTCCAGGTGTCGCTCGCCGTCAAAGCGCTGGAGAATGGTATCGCGCGCCAGCGCCGCCGCGACGTCGCCGCCGGGCAGCCCCGCCACCCCGTCGCAGACCACGAAGCAGGCCGAGCGTTCGCCGATGCGCTCGCCGGTCTGATCCTGGTTGCTTTCGCGAGCGCCCTGGTGCGACATAGAGGCAATGGTGATATTCATCATTCTTCCGATCTGATTTGAGAATCTTTGTACTGGTTCACTTCCATGTCGTAGGCGTGCAGGAAGGCTTCGCCAAACAGCGTGTGGAAGTCATCCTCAATTTCGCCCGCCGTTTCACCGTAGCGTTTGGCGAAGTGCTCCCACAGCGCGGCTTTACGGCTGTTGGGCAGCGACAGGCGAGAGATGGCGCCCTCTTCGCGCGCTTCTTCTTCCAGCTGCTGCGGGTTAAAAGATTGCAGCATCGAAGCGATAATCGCGCGGATCCCGGCGATCATGCCCAGCTGATGCGCCTGTAAATCGACCAGCGCATCGCGCACCGACTGCTTAGGCGGCATAAAACCCGGCATCCGGCTGCCGAACATCTGCATCAGCACCGATTTACCGGAAGGCAGCAGCTTAAACGGGTTGTTGGCCTCGTCGAGGATCACCGTCATTTCCGCTTTTACGCCGCGCTTGAGGATCGAGCGGGAGGAGAGCAGCGCCACCGTTCCCTGCGAGAACATGCTGAGCATTTGGCCCAGCTCCTGCATCGCGTCGCGGTCAAAGCGCGGCGTCGGCTGTAGATCGTTCAGCCCCATGCCGCCGATCAGCGCCTCCAGCAGCTCGCCGTCCAGCCGCTGACCGTCGCCGGAAGCGCTGTGCTGTTGCGAAGCCGTATTGGCGACCGGATCGATGCGCAGACGGCCTTTTGGCGGCGGCGTAGTGCTGCGCGCAACGGCCTGCGGCGTCGGCAGCGTGATGCCGCCGTACTCCTGCTGCGGCGGCCGCGCGGCGGCGGTGGGCTCGCTGAAATCGGCGTCGCTCGCCGGGTTTTCAGCAAAATGCGGAGGCTGGCCGCGATCCGTATCGCTTTGCGGCAGTTCAGCAAACAGCGGCGACTTGCTGAGATCGTCAGCGGCCTGCGGGTTTGTATCAAACAACGGTGACTTGCTGAGATCGTCAGCGGCCTGCGGGTTTTCGCCAAACAGCGGTGACTTGCTGAGATCGTCAGCCGTCTGCGGGTTTGTATCAAACAGCGGCGACTTGCTGAGATCGTCAGCGGCCTGCGGGTTTGTATCAAACAGCGGCGACTTGCTGAGATCGTCAGCGGCCTGCGGGTTTGTATCAAACAGCGGTGACTTGCTGAGATCGTTAGCCGTCTGCGGATTGCTTGTTGGCCTGCTGGTCGTCTGCGGCTGGCTGTCCAGCGCCTTTGGTGCCGGCGGCACAAACGCAGTCTGTGGCCGCTTCTGCTGCGGTTCATCCACCGGCGTCAGCGGGACGGCGTTGCCCATCATCAGCCCCAGCGGATCGTCGCCGTCGGCGGGTGTGCTGTTGCCGCTACCGAACAGCGCCATCGGATCCAGCTGCTGCTTTTTGTCCTGCTGCGGCTGCGTCAGCGTACCCGGCGTGCTGTCGTCAAAAATGCTTTGCCGATCGAACAGCGACTCGCTGCTGAACAGAGAGTCAGGCGTGCGATCCCGACGATCCAGCTGCGGCGCTGGCTTATCGGCAAACTGCGCCAGCGGATCGACCGGGTTACGATCCTGCGCTTTTTCCGTCAGAGGATCCGATCCGGCTGGCGCGGGCCTACTGCGGCTGGACAGGTTGTCGCTGATAGAAAATTCCTGCGCCAGGCTATCCCAGATTTCACTGGGAATGGCGGCAGGCGCGCTTTCCTGCGGCGGCGCGGCCGGTCGGGCAACCGGCGCGGGTCTTGCCACGGGCTGCGCCGCCACGTTGAGTTCGCTGACCTGTAAACGGTACTCATCAATGCTAAGGATGTCGCCATCCTGCAGATCCACCTGCCGACCCCGCTCCAGCGGAATATCGTTCAGGTGCACCAGCGTCACGTTGCCGCGATTGGTAATGCGGCATTCGCCGTCGGCCGTGATATGTACAATGGCCTGCAGACGGGAAATGGTGCGGTCATCGTCCGGCAGCACCAGGTTGTTGTCGGCGCCACGGCCGATAGTGCCGCCCGGCGGCAGAAAGTCGCAGCTGCTCTGCGGCGGCTGCTGGCCAGCTTTGGTCGCTATTATCGTAAATCGCATCACGTTTTCCTGCGTTGGATTTCGGCGTTCGGGCCGCGCCGGTAGACCCGGCGGGCGTTGAAACTGATTGCTGCCCGGCATGGATTGCGCTATCCCGACAGCTTTAAACAGGGCGACGGTTTCGTCAGCGCATCGTGCCTTCGACGCTGTCTGTCACCTGGTCGCCTTTAAAGATCTCCATTGTCCAGCGGTTAAAATCATTGGGAATAAAGGAATAGCTGTAACCGCTGTTCTCAAAAACGTAGCCGCGAAAATCACACACGTCCGGGCAGTGCACATTAACGGTTTTGCCCTGCAGCAATATGCCTTTCCCATTGAGCTTGCTTCTGGAGTCCAGCGTGACGTCATTGCAGTCAACATTGCCTTCTTCGCACCAGGCCGTAATACGGGCCAGATATTTTTTGCTGTCAAAGGTGGCCGTATTGGCAGGATGCGCCGCATAAAAGCGACGAATTTTCGGCACGCTGTCTATTGACGCATTATTCACTCTTTGCGACAGCGCATTATCGACCAGCAGCGAGCGGGACTGGGGATCGTACGCCAGCACCACCGCAACCAGCGAGGTTTCTACCAGCGTGGTGGCGGTATAAATCACAGCGATTTTTACCTCACGGTCGCCAGGCGAGGAAATCACGCCCACGCCTTTCACGTCTTCGCACGCTTCGCCGTTAAAACGATTGAAGCCAATGGTCGGCACCAGGTTTGTCAGGCTTTCACCATCGCGCGACCAGCCAATAAAGCAGGCGTTCATATCGGCCCGCAGCAGACCTTTGCCCGGCACCATCACGCCCAGTAAATGGCCGCTATCCCGTACGGCAAAGGTCTGCTGGCCGAACGGCTCTGCGCCAGCGATATCCAGCGACAGGGCTTTTTGCGCCAGTTCAGGCGCAAACGTATCTGCATCTGTCGTGGCCAGATGCGGGCTGGCGACGGCGATGTTGGTTAATAAGGCAAGAGAGAGTAAAAGGCGTTTCATGCTGAGTTCCGGTAAAAAATTAAGGCATAGCGATATATAAATTATTGCTTTGACGTATTAAATACATAACCAGTCAGGCGATTACGCTAAACAGATAGTTATCACCTTAATCTGATTTTTAGCGCAGTATCTTTCTGCTCAGGCAACCTACGTAAGAAAATCACATGTGGCTTAAATTTATATTTTTATAGCGGATCAAGGTGAAGAGAGAACATTCACCGACATTTATTCGGCAGGTGGTAAAAAGGTGAAATCGCCCTCTGCCGGATCGTCTTTATCGCTGATCATCTGCCTGGTTTTCTGATCGACATAAACGCTGAATAATCTGTGCTGCGTCTCGGGATCGCCCGGACAATCGCCGCCGTGCTTTTCCACTACGTCGATCAGATCCAGACCAGGTTCAGCGTCTGCCGTTAGCAGGTAGTTAACGCAGTTGGCGTCCGTCACCAGCTTGTTTTTCTCAACGGTATTTTCAACCTGTATAACTGCTGACTCCGCTGTGCTGGTGGCCGTGGCGTAAAAACTTATCCCTGGAAAGAGAACAAAAAGAGTTAGTTTTAAGATTTTCATTATTTTTAATATTCTATCCTGCTGCTTCTGGTCGTAGTCTGTCAGACAGCATGTTTTGCCTTAAAAACGATAGTCTTATAACCTGAAAGGTGAGAATGAAGTTTATATTCGCCATAATAATTTGTAGGGAATTTTTTTGAGATTTTCAGCACGTTCATGGTCAAGCTTTGCAATATATTTGTTAGTTGCAATAGCATTGGCGGGCGTGCTTTCTTCAGCAGTAAAGGTTTTGAGTTTACACTGAGCTTCTCTGTACTTTAGCCAGCCACGTTGGCCTTCAAGGAGAACACCAAAATATTGCCTCCCTAATACCTCGTGCGATCTGTATGCGTGTTCAATAATTTCTTTCGCTTCCGCGAATTGCTTATTCAATAAAGCCTCTACCCCATCTTTTTCTTAGCGGAATATTTTAAAACTTCACCTTCAGCTTATGGATTATGGATTATGGATTATGGCATGCATCTTCAGCAAAAGATTAATTTGCAAAAAATAGAAAAAAACTATAGAGGATAAATATAAATATTTTATCCATAAAAATCCTTAAATGCTTTTTTCAGTAAAGAATATCACACTTTTCCCTGCGCTACATATTTTAAGATGCGCGCCCCTACACTATAGTAAAACCCAAATGGAAATAAACGGACCTGGCTATCAACACGGGGTTAGATTTTTAGTCATCCTTTGATGAAAAATCGGCCATAATTCCTCTAATCGCCGAGATAAGGATGACGCTATACTGCTGTTCAAGGATCAACATTTTTTATTATTATCTACTCCTTCTAATGTAAAGTATTTAGGATGAATAAGATAAGGGATCTGAATCTTCCTATAATTATTAATATTTTATTTATGATGATAGTTCGTAAAATAATTCGCGACAACCTACCCTACATAACTGAATGCTATTTTCTCACTGGCCTCCAGAAAGACCAGCTCGCTTAACTTTGACAAGTAAATAAAAAACCAGATTAATATAATAAAAAATACAGAAAAATCTCGCGTAATTTAAAAAGAAATAGATATCGATATAATCTATTCCATCCTACCTTTATCTGATGAGATTACCTTACCGTTCTTTAATATATCAAGATCCCAAATATTATTGTTCCCTGATACAAAGTAGTATTTATAGGCACCATTATTAAATTCATAACCTGCAAAATCGCATACTTCAGGGCAGTTAACATTCACTGTATTACCTTTTAAAATAATCCCCTTCCCCGTTTTATTACTTTTTGAATCAAAAGTTACATTATCACAAGAAAGATTTCCTTCAGCGCAATGCGATGTTATTTTTGCCGTATATTTATCTCCATGAAATGTCATTGTATCTTCTGCATTAGAAAAGGAAGACCATCCTGCAACAGCTGAGGAAAATAAAACAAAAACCATAACCTTTTTCATTTTTATCCTGTATAAATTAATAGACCCTTACGTAAACTGAATTATGATAAACACGTAATTCAGTTTTACGGCGATTTATTACACCTTTATTTACCTTGCCCTGGCTTTTATTCCATAACATCCATGCAGCGTCAAGATCGCCATTAGCTTCACCATTAACTATCTTAGCAACTGTTGTACTCGGGAACCCTTTTAGCTCCTTCCCAATATTGTAACAAAAAATTACAAGTGCATCATATTCATTTTGACTCAGATTAACAGTAATTACACGTTTAACTGTCGCTTCAAAATCAATTAGTTTTACGGCAAGCAAAGAAGTTGCCTCTGCAAGTGTTATTCCATTTTTATATTGTAAAAATGTTCTATTGCTTAAAAGAACTCCATATCCAACCGTCGCGCCTTTACAAAATTCGGTTATCGGTTTCCCAGTCTGATCATCATAAGGCATCGCCCGGAATTGCTCATAGTCCTTTAATAAAGCTAAGCCTTTAGCGCTAAGTTTCATGCCTGATGGATGATACTTCACCCCTGGACCGTCACCGATAAAAGCTTTATTTTGTATAGGAGGCAACTGAGGATCAGGTCTACTTCCCAACGAGCCTGCAATAAGATGCCTGAAAGTCACACCACCTACTTCAATTAATGCATCTGGATGAGAAATAAAATGGCTTTGATATTTACGTATTGCTTTAACAGTATTTTTACCACAGTGGCCATCAATTCTAAGGTGATATCCTTTATTTACTAAAAGGCTCTGAATCTTTTTTACATCATCATATTTATTGATGCCATGCATTCCTACTGATGAATATATTTCCATAATTAATAGCTCTACACTCAAAAACTCAGCCAATATATTATTCATTAAAAGGCAAATGCCCACCCCTAAATAATTGGGAATGGGCAATGATAATTAAGCTTCTTTATTTTCTTTGATATTCCAGCCAGCGCTGCTTTCTGCGCCTTTACCGCCGGAAGAACTCTGCTCCCAGTACTGCTGCTTCACTTTGGAAGCCTGGAAGGAGTAGCTCATGCCTACGGTGTCGCCGTTATCAGCACCAACGTACTGCACGTTCGTCACCAGCACGTCTTCCAGCGTAATGCGGGTGTATTCAACCTGAGTGCCGCCAGCTTTGCATACGGACAGCTCAACTTTGGCGATGTGCTTGCCGCTTGCGCAGTTTTTCAGCAATGCCGTAGTAGATTTGTCAATCAACGCGCTAACGTGCAGGTCGTTAAAGTTAACTTTACCGGCACCGCCGCCGCCGCCAACAGACATATTGCCCGGCTGAGAGGCGCCCCAGGAGAAAGAAGTGATATCGGTCCAGCCTTTATGGTTAGAGTCTTTCGACTCGCCGGTTACACCGTCTACCTTCATAAACATATCAATAGCCATTATTTTCTACTCTTTTTTGATGGACAATTTTGCTTTTGACAAAGCAGCGACAGACAAAAAGGCATGCTTTTTGTCTTTTTTCCGACGATCTTGCAGCCGACCGTACAGAAATCTTTTAACCCGTCGCCAGGACGTAAATTTATTTTTTCCGGGAAGAGGAAATCACAGCGGAATAAATTAAATTTACAGATAGCATTGGCAGATATAAATTAGAGACTTATCACATGGCGCTTCACTTAAAAGGTCAGCGTTAAATAATGAAAAAAACTTTTTTGTCATTACTCAGCGTTATTTTTTTAGCGCTGTCCATCTATGCTCTGTTCACGCTTGCCAGCGGCATCTGGCTGGTAGCCCGCTATGAAAATTTTGATATAAACGCCTCAGGCTTTCTTTCGGGGGAACTGCTGTTCACCGCGCTCTGCCTGGGCTTCTGTTTTTTGATAAGGAAAGCGGCCAAAAAAGCACGTTGACCGCTTTAGCTTTAATTAATCAGCTTATAAAGGGAGCCGCCTTACCTTCTGCCAGCATCCAGCGGTAAGCTCTCCCTTCAGCCTTTAAGCATCATCGCTTTTCAGCGAAGGCAGCTTAGAGACCAGACGCAGCGACACGGTCAGGCCTTCCAGCTGGTAGTGCGGACGCAGGAAGAATTTTGCGGCGTAATAGCCCGGATTATCTTCCAGCTCTTCCACCAGCACCTCGGCGGAAGCCAGCGGCTTGCGGGATTTGGTTTCCTGCGAGGAGTTGGCCGGATCGCCATCCACGTAGTTCATCACCCAGTCGTTCAGCCAGCGCTCCATCTCTTCACGCTCGCGGAAGGAACCGATCTTGTCGCGCACGATGCACTTCAGATAATGCGCAAAGCGGCAGCAGGCGAACAGGTACGGCAGGCGCGCGGCCAGACGTGCGTTGGCGGTGGCGTCCGGATCGTGATACTCGGTCGGCTTCTGCAACGACTGCGCGCCGATAAAGGCGGCGAAATCGGAGTTTTTGCGGTGTACCAGCGGCATAAAGCCATTTTTCGCCAGCTCGGCCTCGCGACGGTCGCTGATGGCGATTTCGGTCGGGCACTTCATGTCCACGCCGCCGTCGTCGCTCGGGAAAGTGTGGCAAGGCAGATTTTCCACCGCGCCGCCGGATTCCACGCCACGGATCGCCGTACACCAGCCAAACTCTTTGAAAGAGCGGTTGATGTTGGCCGCCATTGCGTAAGCGGCGTTCGCCCAGGTGTAGTTGCCGTGGTTCGCGCCCTCGGTTTCTTCCTCAAAGTCGAAGCTGTCGACCGGGTTGCTGCGGATGCCGTAAGGCAGACGCGACAGGAAGCGCGGCATCACCAGGCCCAGGTAGCGCGCATCTTCCGATTCACGCAGGCTGCGCCAGGCAGCATACTCGCTGTTCTGGAAGATTTTGGTCAGGTCGCGCGGGTTCGCCAGCTCCTGCCAGGACTCCATCTGCATCACTTCCGGCGCGGTGCCGGTGATAAACGGACAGTGCGAAGCCGCGCCGATACGCGCCATCTCGCCCAGCAGCTCCACGTCCTGCGGGCTGTGATCGAAGTAGTAGTCGCCTACCAGGCAGCCGAACGGCTCGCCGCCGAACTGACCATACTCTTCTTCGTAGATTTTCTTGAAGATCGGGCTTTGATCCCAGCCAACGCCTTTGTAGCGCTTCAGCGTGCGGCCCAGCTCTTTCTTCGAGATGCTCATAAAGCGGATTTTCAGCATCTCGTCGGTTTCGGTGTTATTCACCAGATGGCTCAGGCCGCGCCAGGCGCCTTCCAGCTGCTGGAAATCTTCGTGATGAATAATCTGGTTGACCTGCTTAGACAGCTTCTCGTCAATCTCGGCAATCAGCGCCTGAATGGTACGGTAAGCGTCGTCAGAAGCGGTAACGGTGTTTTCCAGCGCCTGCTGCGCCAGGGTTTTCACCGCGCTTTCCACCGCCGTGCGCGCAGAGTCGGTTTTCGGGCGGAACTCTTTGTTCAGCAGCGAGCTGAATTCATCCTGGCTCCAGGCCTGCTGGCCCTGCTGCTCAAGCTGGGAAGGATTGGTCATTACTGCTCTCCTTCTTTAGCCGCGTCATCCTGCTTTGGCAGGTGGCTGAGAGATTGCAGCAGCGTCGGATCCTTAAGGATTTTGGCAATCAGCTCTTCCGCGCCGTTTTTGCCGTCCATATAGGTCAGCAGGTTGGAAAGCTGGGTACGCGCATCCAGCAGCTTGTTCAGCGGCTCGACGTTGCGTGCCACCGCGTCCGGCGAAAAATCTTCCATGCTGTTGAAGGTCAGATCGATGTTCAGATTGCCTTCGCCGGTCAGCGTGTTTTGCGCCTGGAAAGCCACGCGCGGCTTCAGCGCCTTCATGCGCTCGTCAAAGTTATCGACGTCGATATCCATAAATTTGCGTTCGTCGACCGACGGCAGGTTATCGACCGGCTTGCCGACCAGATCGGCCATCACGCCCATCACAAAAGGCAGTTCGATTTTGCGTTCTGCGCCGTAGATCTCCACGTCATACTCGATCTGTACGCGCGGCGCGCGGTTACGGGCGATAAATTTCTGCCCGCTGGATTTACTAGCCATAATGTTCTCCATTGGTATGCGCGATTAGTCAGGACGCCTCAGTCGTGACGCCCGAAAATGTTTTCCAGCTGATGCACGCCGTCCGGCGCCAGGTCGCGGATAATGCTCATAAAGTCCATCTCGATCATGCGCTGTACGCGGTCGATCATCAGCGGCGCCGGATGGCTGGGTTCGTGCTGCACAAAATACTGTTTCACCTTTTCCAGCATCAGCTGCGCATCGGCGCGCGATGCGGGCTGCACGCTGCGCCAGTCGGTCTGCGTCGTCCTGGCCGGCTGCTGCGTCGGGGCGCTTTCCGCCTCTTCGCTGGCGGCCTGCGGGAGCAGAGCGCTGACGTCGGTCATTTCACAGGCCTGCGCGACGGTATTGACCGTTTTCAACAGCTGCGCCATTTCCGGCACGCCGCTTTCGCCCAGGTGCTCCATCAGCGTTTCACGAATGGTTTGTAACCGCTCACTTATGCTGCGAATAGCGACAATGCCCGGTTGTTCGCTCCGGGCCAGCTCGTCCAGCAGCCTTGCGCGACCGCCGGGAAACTCGTCGCACTCGCTTTTGCTGCCGTCCAGCAGCGCACAGGCGTCGCGCAGAGAAAGCTGATCGGCGGCGTTACGCAGCAGCAGCGACTGGCGCAAAGCCGTAGTAAGCGCTGACTTATCACCTAAAGCCGCCAGCGCGTTGATGCGGTAAAAGGGATCGTAGTCGCCGTCTTCGGTCAGTACCGGCCACAGTGGCTCCCAGTAGAGCAGCAGCGACTGCTTGATCAGCTGTAAGCCGTCGGCGTAGCCGCTTAAGCCTCGCAGCTGGGTCCAGGCCTGGGTCAGCGCCAGCATCACGCGCAGATCTTTGCTGCGCGTCAGCAGGCTGCCCGCCAGCTTCGCCACCTTGTTCCAGTCCGCCGGTTCAGCGGGAATGATGGTGTCGCCAAACTGCTGCTCGGCTTTGCCCGCGCTGGCCTGCTCCATCGCCATATAGTCGGCGTCATATTCCAGGTTTTCCCCGCACGGCCGATCGCTGCTGATGGGGGCTAGTAGCTCGTCAAGATTCATGGCAGTTCCTTACTCGAACATCGGCGGATAAAGACCGTGGCGGCCAGGCTTTGCGCCAGCGGCCGGATCGAACAGCATCGAAAACAGCTGGCCGGTGAAGTTGCCGCTGTGCACGTGGGTATAAAGCGGCTTGCCGTCGGCCTGATTCGTCCACCAGAAGCTGGTGTAGTGCTGCGGATCGAAACAGTCGGAAGCGCGTCGCCAGCTCAGCGTCGCCCGCTGTTCCTGATAGCCGATAGCGTCAAGAATGGCCGACTGCTGCGGCTGCGGCAGGTTCAGCGCCAGCAGCGTGCCGTCGAGCTGTGCCGACGACCAACCTTCACGTACGGCGTTCAGCAGGATGCGGCCCAGCTGCTGATACCAGTCACCCGCCAGCGCCAGCTGCGCCTGCGTCCAGCTCTGCGGCGAAAAGGTTATCAGCGCGCAAAGCGGATAAAGCCGGCCAACGCTGTCGCGCGAGGGCACCAGGCAGCCCATCTGGATCTGCTGGCTGCCCAGCATCGGCGGCACCACAAAGTTCCAGACCGGCGCGTCGGCAAACTGCCGTTCGCCCTCGGTGTTTTCCTGGCGATGCAGCAGCCCGACCTGAAACCAGTGCGACCACTGCGCCAGCAGCGCGTCCGGGAAACGACGCTTTAAAAAATCGCCGCCGCTCGGCAGCTTTCCATACCAGCAGAGTGCGGGCGTCTGACTCATGTTGTTCTCCCGGCTCATGGGCAGGCGAAACCGGGCAGCTGGAACGGGTTACGAATGCTGTTCGGCGTAAATTCCAGCGTCACGTGGTGGCCGCTGACGTTAAAAGAGGCCTGACGGCTAAGGCTGCTGCCGCCTGCGGAGAGCTGCGCGCGGTCGAAGAACCGGTTCAGCGCCCAGGCGCCGTTGGTGACCAGCGTTGCCGTGGTGCCGTTGGCGAGGCCAAGCTGCATGCGCACCTGGCTGGTGGTGCCGGGGCCAGGCCAGCTCATCAGCTGTACCGCCTGCGGGCCGTGGCTGTATTGCAGCAGCTGCCCGTCCACATCCAGCGTCATGGTCAGAATATCGTTATCCATCTGGCCGGTGCGCACCGTCACGCGGTAAGAAGGCGTGGTCGCGCCGTTGGCGAAAAAGGCGTCGCGAATGCTCTGCGCCTGCTGAAAAGGCCGCAACACGCTTTCGCCGCCCGGCAGCGTTTTGCCGTCAATGCCGGGCATAAAGCGCCAGCTGGCCTGGGTGGTATCAACCTTGTTTGCCAGGTTGTCGCGGAAAAAGCTGTCCATCAGCCCGCTGCCCGGCGCGAACATGCGCGCCAGATCGTCCGGCGTCACTTCCGCCCGTGCCGAATGCGACAGCGGATAGCGTCCGGCAATCGCCTGGCGACAGAAGCTGCCGACCTCAACGTTGATGCGCTTGCGGATATTGTCTAAATCGCGGCGCTGCGTATCGCTGCTGGCGCCCACCGCCATGCTGGTAAACATGGTCTGCAACGAGCCGGGTAACCGCCCTGCGCTGGCCTGCAAACGGCTGATGGCTTCGCCGGTCGGCGGCGGCGTTCCGCTGTTGGCCGCGTCCTGCACGGCGGTGAGGTAGCGATAGAGATCGTCAATCTGATGCAGGAAATCGTCAAAGGCGATGGTTTTACCGCCCTTCTCCAGCGGCTGCGCCAGCTCGGTAACAGGAGCAAAGTGAGCGGTTACTGACTGCTCCGGCGTCTGCTGCTGCTGGCTGGCTGCCGTGGCCGCCTGACGCGCGTGGAACAGCGCATCCAGCGTGCTGCTGGCGCCCTCCTTGCTCGCCTCTTCCTTGCCCGCTTCCGGCGCGGCCTTATCCAGCACCAGGTAGTGACTGAGATTAATCACCAGCTTGCGCAGCGGCGAGTTATTGCCGGAAAGCAGACGCGCCGCGTTAATGCGCTGCGACAGATCCGCGCTGTTGTTCAGCTGGATATCCTGCAACAGCCCGTCCCACTGGCGCATATAGTCGCTCATATAGCGCTGGCGCACGGCGTAATCGATCTGCTGCTGCGTTTCGCTCTGCACCGTCTCGCTCAGCACCCAGCGATCGTCGTCGTGCAGCGATTTGGTGACGGCAGCGATATTTTTATCGAAGCTGTTCCAGTAGCCCTCTGGCGTAAACAGGCCCGGAATGCCTTCGCTAATCGCCTTGCCGCTTTTGCGGGAAAAGACCAGCTCGCTCTGCGGGCCGCCCATCAGCGCCAGGGAAACCGGTTTCAGGCTGTCGTCCCGCTCCAGCAGGCGCTTCAGTCGACCGTAGACGCGCTGCGACAGCGGCATCTGATTGATGAGCGCCTGCTCGCGCTTTACCAGGGCGTCATCCTTTGCGTAAGGCGACGCCTGGATCTGCGTCTCCAGCAGCTGCGCCAGATGCCAGTCGAGCTGTTTGATCTGCGCCTGGGTGATGTTCTGCGGCTGGCTGCGCGCGATATTCAGCATTACCCAGGCATGCAGGAACTTGCCGTCGTAGTGCTTCGGCTGATAGAGCATCTGGTAAGCTTTCAGCGCTTCATAGCTGTAGTCCGCGTCGCTGCCGTTATCCGCGCGCAGCCAGCTGGTAATAAGCTGCGCCACCTGCGGCATCACCAGCTGCTTCAGCGCTTTCTGGTAAAGCGCCTGGGTGGCGTCGCTGACCTCTTCGCCACGGTACAGCCCCATGCGGCGCGTAATCGGCGGATCGTTAAGGTCAAAATCGGCGCTGTCCGGCAGATGCAGCACGCCGTTCAGGTAAGGCAGCAGCGACCAGAGATCGGCCGTCTGCAAATTCTGGCCCAGCGCGTTGATTTCCGGCACCTTCGCCTGCACTTCCGTCAGCCAGGCCTTGTTGTTGCGGTAGCTTGTGCTCCACAGCAGCGTGGCGACGATCAGCGCACCCAGCAGCAGCACGTAGCCGGACCAGAGCACCGCGCGGTTACGCAGCTCCCACCAGCGGTTGCTACCCGCCAGGCCCGCTTCCTGAAAGATCACGTTCTGCAGCAGATCCTTTAAGAAGAAGCTCTGACCTTTGTTGCCGGGAATAGGCGCGGCCTTATCCACCTTATCCCAGGCGCCGCTGTTGCCGCTGTCGGACTCTGGCAGCTGAAGCGTGCGGCTCAGCTCGCCCATTACCCGATCAAACGGCAGGCCTTCCTGGGTGCCGCTGGCGAAGTAGATGCCGCGCGGCGAAAACTGCGTTTCGAAGTTGGAACGGCTGAATACCGTCTCCAGATAGTCGTTAAGCAGCGGACGCAGCGCCGCGAACTCCTGCGGGAACAGATAGCTTTCCGCACGGGTTTGGGCATCGCTTTCCTGGATCAGCGTATCCGGCAGGCCCGCGTCCAGCCGCTGTTGCAGCAGCGCGTATTCCTGCGTGAAAGCGCCGGGCAGATCGAAATCGGCCTGTTTCGCACGCTCCCACGGAAAGGTGAAGCCCCAGACCTGATCGCGCTGCGCCTTATCGAACTTGCTGAAATAGGCGTTAAAGCCTTTCAGCAGATCGGTTTTGGTTACCAGCACGTAAACCGGAAAGCGAATGCCCAGCTGTTCGTGCAGCTCCATCAAGCGCTGGCGCAGCGACAGCGCCTGCTGACGCGAGGCTTCCGCAGACTGGGTCATCAGATCAGAGACGCTGACGGTGACGATCACGCCGTTGACCGGCTGGCGCCCGCGATACTTGCGCAGCAGATCGATAAATTTGCTCCACTCGCTGGCGTCCTGCTGCCGCTCGCTCTCCTGCGTGGTGTAGCGGCCCGCCGTATCCAGCAGCACCGCCTCGTTGGTAAACCACCAGTCGCAGTTGCGCGTGCCGCCGATACCGCGCAGCGCGGCTTTGCCGAAGCGGTCGGCCAGCGGAAATTGCAGGCCGGAATTCGCCAGCGCGGTGGTTTTCCCCGCGCCGGGCGCGCCGATAATCACATACCACGGCAGCTGGTAAAGATACTGACGGCTGAAGCGCTGCGTCCAGCGACGGTTGCCCGCGCGGCTGAAATGCGCTTTTTTCAACAGCTCGGCGGCTTCGGTAAAGCGCTCCGCCAGCACGCGATCTTCGCTGGTCAAACGCTTGACGTTCGGATCGTCCTCCTCCGTGGCCGGATTCAAACTGCCCATCAGCTTGCGGTTCAGCCAGGCGTTGTAAAGACGCGGCACCACGTTGCTCAGGCCCCAGGCGATATAAAGCAGCGCGATACTGATCTGGCGATTGACTTCCGGCTCCAGCGGCCGCGAGTCGACGATAGAGAAAACCGGCCCGATCACCCAGATAATGAATGACAGCGCGGTAATGCCGAGAAAGCCCCACATCAGCCGGTTGGTCATAATGGCAAACAGAATATTCATCATCCGTTAATTTCCTTGCTGCGACGTCAGTTCCGCGCGGGTGTTGTCAGGGGAAACCAGCAGCGTGATATCCACACGGCGATTGCGCGCCCGGTTGGCGGCGGTGGTGTTCGGTACCAGCGGATTGGTTTCACCGCGCCCTTCCGCCTTCACGCGCGCGGGCTGGCTCAGCGTCTGCTGTAGCCGTTCCTGCACCGATTTCGCTCTTGCCAGCGACAGCTCGTAATTAGAGGCGAAGCGGGCGCTGCGGATCGGCACGTTGTCGCTGTAGCCAATCACCAGAATGCGGCCGCTGACGTTGTTCATCGCCTGAGCAATGCGATCCAGCACCTCTTCATAGCGGCCGCGCACGGTTGTGGAGCCGGAGGTAAACAGGCCATCGCCTTTCAGCGTCACCACGCTTTGATCCGCTTCGTCTTTCACCGACACCAGCCCCTCGTCGATTTCCGGCTTCAGGAAGGCTTTCAGGTTCAGCGCAGCGGGCGCGGGCGGCGCGGGATTGTGAATGGTTACTTCCGGCAGCGAGGTCTGATAGACCGAGGCCAGCACCGGACTGGTCGCATCGCTCAGCCGCCAGTTCAGCAGAATGTAGAGCAGACAGGCCAGCAGGCCCACCAGCGCGGCGCAGGCCCACAGCGGCACAACCGGACGCCACAGCCTGCGCGTGACCGGATGATCTTCCGGATGTGGCGACAGCGGCGGCGGATAGCCGCCACGCACCGAACGGATCATTTGCAGCAGGCGGCTTTTGATCGTCTCCAGCTGCGAACGGCCGTTATCCAGCACGCGATAGCGCCCTTCAAATCCCAGCTGCAGGCAGTAGTTAATCAGCTCCAGCAGCGCAATCTGTTCGCGCGGATTCTGCGACAGCTTGGCCAGCAGCTGGAAAAACTTCTCGCCGCCCCAGGTTTCATTATGAAAGGTCACCAGCAGGCCCTGCCCCGGCCAGGCGGCGCTGCCCCACGGCGTCAGCGCCGCCGCTTCGTCGATAGCGGTGCACAGGCAGTAGCGCGCGCCAATAATCACCTCGTAAGGCAGCCCGGCGCGCTGGCAGTGCATTTCAAACTGGCGGATTTCATCGATCAGACGCTGGCGCAGACCGCCAGGATCGGCGTGCGTCACCGAGTGGCGGATCTGCGGGATTGCATTCAGTAGGGGATTTGCCGCCGCAACCAGCGGGTTAACGCTGCTCGCGCCCGAAAAAATGTCGCCCTGTGCGGCGGCCTGTCGTTGCTGCATGTCTCTTGCTCCTGACGTCAGGCGGAATGACTACGAATGGCCCAGAATTCCATGGCGAGGCCGGGAAAATCACCGGCCAGATGAAGCGCGAAGGTGCCGGACTTTTCCATTTCCTGCCAAAGCTCGCTGCCCTTATCCAGTTCGAAATAGCTGTAGCCGGCGTGCCACGGGATCTGCGGCGGCGCGACCGACATCGGGCGCAGGATCATGCCCGGCAGCTGTAGCTGCACCAGATCGCGGATTTTTGTCACCGGCGCGACTTTCATCTGCGCGGGGAAGTGGGTCAGCAGCGTATCGGCGGGCACGCTGGCGCGCACCGCCAGCACAAAGCCGAACTCGCGCACCATCGAGCTGGTTGGCACCGTCGCCACGTTCAGGCCGTGCGAGCGTTCGGTCAACGGCAGCTGCACGGCATTTTCTTCCAGCACCTGCGACAGCCCCTGACGCAGCATCAGCATCAGCCTGCCAAAGCAGCGAGCCAAATCGTCATGGTCGTAAACCGGCAGCGAAGCGTCCGGGAAACGCTGCGGCGTGTAGGTCGCCAGCTCGCAGGCAAACGCCAGCCAGCTGGCGAACAGCGTTTCCGGGTGCAGCAGCGGCAGGTTTTTCAGGTGGCTGACGTGGCCCAGATGGTGGTTAACCAGCGCCAGCAGCATAAAGTCGACCATATCCGCAGTATTGAAACGCCCCGGCTGCTGGAGCCGCTGGCCGATCTGCTGGCTGCGCTGCTGCAACAGGCCCGGCATATCGTTGAGGTAGTCGCTAAGCTGCGGGCTGGCGCCGCAGTTCAGCATCGGTGGAATATAGCCGCTTTCCAGCCGCACCTGATTGCTGCGCTTCTCCAACACTTTTATCACGGCCATCGCCGTCCATTCGGCGCTCAGCTCGCTTTCCAGCATCAGGCGCAGGCGCAGCTTGCCAAACTGCACGGCGGCCGGGCTGACCGATAGCGCGTTGCAGTCGTCCACCTCTTGCTCAAACGTGATATAGCGCGCCAGCGAGTCGGCGGTTTCGCTGAAAATTACCTCGTCGCGGCCGTTGCGACGCGCGGGCAGCGCCAGCAGCACTTTTTCGCTGCCCTGACCGTCCGGTATCGCCAGCGGCGGCGGGCCGTTTTTGCCGTCACGAAACGAGAAGAAGGTGCCGTCGGGCAGCAGGCCGCTGGCCGAACTGAGGGCGACTTTGCCCTGGCGCAGCAGCGCCTCGTCAATTTCGTAGTCGAGAAAGCCCCACATATAGGGCCGCTGCGCCTGGCCCCACTGATTCAGCAGGCTTTGCTGATAGCTTTCCGCCTGCTGAAAATGATGCGGGCGCAGGAACATGCCTTCGGTCCAGACCACTTTTTCTGCTTTGTTCATAAGGCTTCCGTTTTCAGGCTGGCGTCAGTGACTGACGGCAAGGAGTCCGCTGTCGTTAGCGATGAGGGTGGCCTGCAGCAGGCTGTCCGTCTGCTGCCAGATCGTGCTGGCGTCCGCGCCGGACGGCAACGGCAGCGCAAGGCGCCACTTTTTGCCGTCGAGCGACTGGTATTCTGCAAGCACGCCTATATAGCGAGCCTCGGCCGGCAACGGCCCGCTCAGGGTGTCGGCGCTTTTTCCGGGCATCAGGAAGAGTTGTTCGCTGTTCAGCAACGCGCCGCCCAGCAGGGCGCCCGTTTTGTTTTGCAGCGAATAAAAATCGGCGGACAGGAAATCGGCGTCGGACCGCAGCAGCAATACGCGCACCTTAAGCGGCGCGCCGTGATTAATCTGCGAAGGGTGCCTGAACGCCAGGCTGTAGTGAGAAGGTACGCTGTGCGAAGTGCAGCCTGTCAGCACGCTGAATGCCATCAGGAAAAGCGCCTGAAAGCTCAGGCGCAAAACGTTTCTGTTCATGATTATTAGCTACTGGATTATTAGCTACCGGATTAGTCGATTACCCAGGTTCCGCTGTTGCTGTTCTGGCAGGCTTTGCTGTCGCCATCCACCGCAACGCAGGTCTTTTTCGTCGGCGCGCGAACGCGTTTGCGGCGGGCATCGGCTTTTACGGTTTTATCGTAAAGGTCGCTTTTCACCACGGCGCGCAGCGGCACGTAACCAATCAGCTGCTCTTCTCCGCTTTCGGCGATGGCGAACCAGTTGTTCTCCACCGAGCCAAGCACGGTATAGGGCTTGCCGTTTTCCAGATGGCTGACCAGCTTGCCGCCGAAGTCAGGACGCGTCATCACCGAAGCGGCGTAAAGCGCCCGATACTCCTCGTTCACCGGGGTGAAGGAGAGCGGCGGCTGCACCGCATGACGATAGGTCAGCTTCACGCCGTCAACGGTGCTGGAAACGATCGTATCGTCGGTCATTGGCGGCGGCGGCGCCTTACATCCCGCCACAGTCAGAACAAAAAGCAGGCTTAGTGCAATTCGAATTTTCACCCGGGTCCTCATGATTTCTGTTTAAAAAGGCGTGCGCGAAAGCGCGACGGGAAGCGGCCCGGACAGGCCTGAAGCAAAAGTCTGCTATTGGCTGGCCGCACCACGTGGAAAAACAGCCCCCGCCGCGCCCGATTAGTACAATAGTTAACACAACCGAAGCGTTTCTGTTTACCCGCCAGCGGGAGAGCAACGTCTGGTTAGCGGATTAATTATTAAGCAAGCCGACGATTAAAACAGGCGCTGGCCGTGTTATAGCACCATTTAAAGCTGGACATTCAGCAATTTTTTGCGGCCTGCCGCGCTCAATCCGGCTGGAAGTTAACCGTTCAGATAACCGTTTTTTCAGATTTTCTTTATTGATTATCCGCAGCAATTATGCGGACAAAAAAGGCAATAACGTCAGATAAATGAATGGATTAGTCCATTATTCTGCGCCACCATAGCTACCGCACGGGCCAGTGCTGAAGCAGGCTGCCCGTATAAAACCCAGGGATTAATACCCCCTTTTTTCGGCAAGTTTACAGAGTCTTTCCAATTATTCAACGTTACGCCCCGCCCCGGCAAAGCTTTAGCCTTGCTAATGTAAAAAAAATAAACAAAATTTGACCGTTCTGGCGCACATTTTCCCGAAAGCGCCCCTCTTTGATGATGTTTTCTTCATCTTCCAATTGCATTTAGCTACTAAAAAACAGGATTTAAATAACCAAATATTATATAGACACAGTCCGCACTGGCACTGAACTTTAATACAGGGGAGGAAGGTAATTTCGGGGAGAAAATAAAAAAGATAAAGTATCGGATGAGACGATTATTTCCGTCCCACCCAGTTACTTACGCTGACTAAAGAAAAATTGAGAGGTTTTTACTGCGCACAGGGCAAACTTAAGCAATCAGAATCTCTTCGAGTTCCTGTAGCGTGGCGACCTGCCAGGTGGGCGCTATGCCGTCGGGCAAAGGGCGGTTATCGGCGTTCAGCCAGCAGGTCGCCAGCCCGGCGCGCATTCCGCCCAGAATGTCGGAATCGGGGTTGTCGCCTACCATCATCACCCGCTCGCGCGAAGGATTGCCCATCTTTTCCAGCGCGTGATTGAAGATAGCCGGATGCGGCTTGGCGTGGCCGACCTGTTCGGAGATCACCAGCAGGTCGAAATAGTCCAGAAATCCGGTGCGCTCCAGGCGGGTTTGTTGCAGGGCGGTAAAGCCGTTGGTGATGATGCCCATCTTTACTTTACCCTTCAGGCGGTTGAGCAAATTCACCGCGCCGGTCAGCGGCAGGCAAAGCTCGGCCATCGCGCTCAGAAAACCGTTGTTGAGATCGAGCGGCGTGACGTTCAGCCTGTCGGCCCAGCCCTGGAAACGCTGGTGCTGTAGCTGAAGCGCAGTGATAGCGCCGTTCTGATACTCCACCCACAGCGGCTTGTTAACCGACTGGTATTGCTGATAATCATCCGGTGAGAACACCACGTCATACTGCTGAAACAGACGCTGCAATCCGGCGTACGCATCAAAGTGAAACAGCGTGTCGTCAGCGTCAAACAATATCCAGTCCCACTCTTTAAGCATTCGTTACCCTTAAATAGTTAGCGCCATGATAATGGCATCTTCTTTCCCCTCGGCGGTGGGGTAATAGTTGCGGCGTACCGATACCTCATTGAAATCGAGCTGCTGATAAAGCGCGATGGCAGCCCGATTCGAGGCGCGAACTTCCAGCCACAGGGTCAGCACGCCGCGCTGTTCCAGTTCGCCGATCAGATGTTGCAGCAGCGTCCGGCCAAGGCCGCGACGCTGGAAAGCCGGATCGACCGCGAGGTTGAACAGCGTGGCCTCATCCAGCACGATTTGCGTAATAGCGAAGGCCGCCATTTCCGTCCCGACATCCAGCCGGTAATTCAGATAGCGTTCGCCCTGGTTGCTGGCAAAGGTTTTTTCACTCCAGGGAAAAGCGTGGCTGCGCTGCTCAATGGCGAAAGCGCGGTCAAGATCTTGCGGCGTCAGTAAAGAAATCGGATTCATAGTGGGTGATCTGCTGCCAGAGCGCGCGTTTGGCGTCGGCATTATGGTAAAGCTCCGCCAGTACGGGCGAAGCGAGTTGAGCGCCGTCGATCGCGACCGGCCCGGCCATGCCCAGGCACCAGCTGGGGCAGCGCGTGTCGTCAGGCAGCATAGCCAGCTGCTCCGGCGTCAGCGCCATCACCTCATGCTCGCGCATCAGCAGCGCGGCCAGCACGTCGCGGATCAGCGGATCGGTTAACGGCGGCGGCGTTTCCGCCACGATGATCAGCCGGGTCTGTTCCGGCAGCGAAATAGAGACTTCGCCGTGCAGGGCGCGCGGACGCCGCAGCGTATACTGCGTAATACCCATCTGCTGTAATAACCAGTCACGTCTGGAAGACATCATTTTTCCCGTCTGGTCGCCCAATTGCGACGCTATGCTAGCAAACCCATCGAATCTGCGCCAACAAACCACTATAATCGCCGCTCTGATTTGTAAGGAGCCACCGATGTCCGCATTTACCCCGGCCAGTGAAGTGATACTGCGCCACAGTGATGAATTTACTCAACGCCGCGTGCTGTTTGCTGGCGATCTGCAGGATGACCTGCCCGCCCAACTGGATACCGCGCTGAGCCGGGTACATACCCAGCAATATCATCACTGGCAGATCCTCAGCCGCATGATGGGTGAAAATGCCTTTTATGGTCTGGTGGCGACGCCGGAAATGGTCGCCGATTGCGACACGCTGGTCTACTTCTGGCCAAAAAACAAGCCGGAAGCGCTGTTCCAGCTGGAAAACCTGCTCTCTTTACTGCCGGTCGGCAGCGAGCTGTTTATCGTCGGCGAAAACCGCAGCGGCGTGCGCAGCGCCACGGATATCGTGGAAGGCTGGGCCACCCTGAACAAGATCGACAGCGCGCGACGCTGCGGACTTTATCACGGGTGGCTGGATGCGCAGCCAGAATTTAACGCTAAGGCGTACTGGAACGATTACGAGCTGGGCGATCTGACCATCAAAACGCTGCCGGGCGTGTTCAGCCGCGACGGCCTGGATGCGGGCAGCAACCTGCTGCTGTCCACGCTGACGCCGCATATGAAAGGCAAAGTGCTGGATATCGGCTGCGGCGCGGGCGTGCTTTCCGCTATGCTGGCGCGCTTCTCGCCGAAGGTTCGCCTGACGCTGACCGACGTTAATGCCGCAGCGGTAGAAGCGAGTAAAGCCACGCTGGCCGCCAACGAGCTGGAAGGCGAGGTCTTTGCCAGCAACGTCTATTCCGACGTGCAGGGGCGTTTCGATCTGATTATTTCCAACCCACCGTTCCATGACGGCATGCAGACCAGCCTGGACGCGGCACAGACGCTGATCCGTGGCGCAGCGAAGCATCTGAATATGGGCGGCGAGCTGCGTATTGTCGCCAACGCCTTCCTGCCTTATGCGCAGGTGCTGGATGAAACCTTCGGCAGCCACGAAGTGCTGGCGCAGACGGGCCGCTTTAAAGTCTATCGCGCCGTCTGGTCACGCGCGGCCAAAGCGAAGCGCTAATCCACTCCGTCCCGCACCTTTTTCGGTGCGGGACGCGGCCCTTTCTCCTTTTTGCGCGCTGCCTGCCATCTTCCTCTCTGCCAGATGCCGCTTTTTGCTCGCTCCCTGCCGTCTTCCTCTCTGCCAGATGCCGCTTTTTGCGCACTGGTTGCAATGCTCACCAGCCAGATACCGCTTTTTGCGCACTGATTGCGCTGCCCGCCGCAACCCGATGACGCTTTTTGCAGCGATCGCCGCAGCCGCGTTAAATAACTGTTGACGTGTCGGGGAAAATCTCTAGAATGCGCCTCCGTGGTTGCAATATAACGTTGTTATGTTGACGGTACGCGAAGGTGGCGGAATTGGTAGACGCGCTAGCTTCAGGTGTTAGTGTCCTTACGGACGTGAGGGTTCAAGTCCCTCTCTTCGCACCAAAAACCACGTTATTCATATTACGCAGCATCTGCGCGAAGGTGGCGGAATTGGTAGACGCGCTAGCTTCAGGTGTTAGTGTTCTTACGGACGTGAGGGTTCAAGTCCCTCTCTTCGCACCAATGCGGTGATATGAGTAAAAAGTTCAACACGATGCGAAGGTGGCGGAATTGGTAGACGCGCTAGCTTCAGGTGTTAGTGTTCTTACGGACGTGAGGGTTCAAGTCCCTCTCTTCGCACCACGTTGAACGCTCTTTTCTGCGCTTTTATCCTCTCGCATTACCCCTTTTCTGTTTTTACCTTCTCTGCTTTCAATATCTGTTTTTGCTTCTGATGCCGATACCTGCTTTGCCGTTATGCTTCCGTACGCGCTGACTATGCGGTAATTTGCCGTCTATAACATCGCCATGCTGCTGCACGGCTTGATCTTCCAGGGGATCGCCAGGTCACTGCATGGGATTTGTCGTCTACGGCATCGCCAGACTGCGGCATAACGCTTTATCGTTCACGAGATCGCCTCGCCGCTGCATAACGTTTTATCGTTCACGAGATCTCCGCGCCGCTGCATAACGCTTTATCGTTCACGAGATCGCCTCGCCGCTGCATAACGCTTTGCCGCAGCGGATTGCTATGCTCCCGCCGCTATGGTTCCCCGTCGTGCTGGCTAGCCGCGTCGGCAGGCGTATGACTGATTCCGCTGCTGGCTTTATCGCAGGCCGCTATTTTATCAGCGCGCCGAAATTAACCGAGATCGCTATCATCCCGCCCGCCAGCGCCAGGCAAGAAGGCAGCAGCAGATAGTGGCGCAGCCGTTTGTGATAAAGCATGACTACCGTCGCCAGTAGCGCGGCCACCATTACCAGCCGCCACTGGTTGAAAGAGAGATTCAGTAACGTAATCAGCGGCATAATCGCGCAAGGAAGCAGCGCTCCCCAGGCACTTTCCAGTTTGTTTCCTGCCATCCAGCCTGTTCCCCCTGTGCCGCAAGCGGCTTTTACGGCGGTCTGCATCGCTTTGCTCGCGCCACTAATGATAATGATTCCCAATAGCATATAAGAACTCCTATCATTTTGCAGCAAGATTTCTTGACGTGTCTTTACGCCCGATGATGACACCAGAGTTATTAAGTGTTAAATTGTCGGCGCCTTACTATTATTAAATCCATATAATAACAACAGCAGACTCTTCCCGGCATGGTCCTTTTTTCAGGCCAGGCCGTGCGCTATTCAGGCAGTCATGAGTAGAAAAGAATGAAATTACAAAGCTATAATGAATTGCTTCACAGCAAATATCGGTTTTCGCTGATGCTATTTCTCTTTTTAAACACAGCAGCGTCTTTATTTTATATTTACAGCAGAAAAGAAAAAACCGGCGCGCCCACGCTGATTATTGCTTTGCTCAGCGGGCTGTTATTGTTATGGACATTTTTGCGTCCCAGAGGGAAATTTCCGCTATTAAATATCGCGGCGGTAACCACCGGTCTGCTCTGGGCCTGGCAAATTGTCCTGACATTTGAATTAATTTTCTATTTTGATAACAGTTTTTTGCTGCTCAGCCTGTTCTGCGCCTTTTTTATCGCGGCCATTGCGTTGAACGATAATCTGCTGGCATTTTGTCTGCATACCGCGCCGCCTTCGGTGGCGGTGGTCGTGCTGGATCGCGGCCAGAATACGGCGATTATCGCCTTCACTATCCTGCTGCCGCTGGTGGGCTTTACGCTGAACCATATCCTGCAAAGACGGCGGGATCGCTTTACCCGACGCCTGGTCAGCCAGCTCTACGAAGAGAAAGAAGCCTGGAGCGATCTGAGCATGCTCGACCCGTTAACCGGCCTGTATAACCGGCGGGGCTTGATGAACCGGCTGAAAAATATATTTGATAATCATGCAGGTAACCATTTTGTTCTGCTGCTGGATATCGATCATTTTAAAGCCTACAACGATAACTATGGGCACGCGATGGGCGACCAGGCGCTGGCACGCGTCTCAATCGCCATCCGCGACGCCGTGCGTTCCCGCGATATCGTGGCGCGCTACGGCGGCGAGGAGTTCCTGGTGCTGCTGACCAACGTTAACGACGCCATCGCGATGAAGCTGTCGGAGCGTATTCGTCAGTACGTGCACGAGCTGGAGATCCCGCATCTGTTTAACGAGCGCGTCGCCACACACGTTACCCTCAGCGCGGGCTTTGCCCCAATAATCGATGAGGATTTTGACAGCGCGGTCGCCAATGCCGATCGCGCGCTCTATCTGGCGAAAAATCGGGGACGGAATACTATTCTTTCCTGGGAAGCGCTTAGTCAACACGATCTGAACAAACCTGCTAACACGCTTTAATGCTTTCACCGGCCTGAACAATTCGGGTCGGTGAAATAAATTTGCCTTAATATCCCCTCCCCTGCACCAGTCTTATTTGATTTATATTCATTAAAAAGAGCCAACCTGCCGGAGACGTTTTTTTTCAGAATTCCTTTATGCGTCTTTAAGGTAAATTCCGCTACGAGTTTTTATTATTCATATACTGAGTAATTATTTTCTGTATCCGGCCAGCCTAAAATCAAATTAATGGCCGGACAAAACTTGCGGAATCGTTACCGCACGATTTTTTCCCGCCTGCGACATTAATACAAATTACTTTATTCAGAAAATACCGTGCTTTTTGGCGTCCGGGCGACGGAAAAAATGGCGCTTGTTTGTCCGCCAGGCCTCAGATACAATCAAGAACGATTATCATTTGTTTTCCCACTTAGATTGATGCCGGATAACCCATGAGCACACTTCGTCGTCAGGCCCCAGATTCAGCGGTTTCTCCGCTTATCTTTCTCCAGAGCCATCGCCCGCTGGCCGGCTCGCTACGTGCGCTGTTCAGCGAGCATCGCGCTTACTTTCTGGAGACAATCAGGCTGAACGAAGCGGCGCCTGCCGGCTGTTTGACGCTGGAGCAGTGGTCGCAGCCGGAGGCGTTCGCCCGGCTCAACGCGCGCTACGGCGATTTTATTTATCGCGCTCACGGCGACCAGGAAAGGGAAAACAAACCGCTGCAATCGCTCTGGGCGCAGTGGTATCTGGGTCTGCTCCTGCCGCCGCTGATGATGGCGCTGCTGCTGGAAAACCGCGCGCTGGACTGCTCGCCGGAACATATTCACGTTGAGTTTCATGAAACCGGCCGCCCCGCCGCCTTCTGGATCGACGTGCAGGAAGATGAAGAGGCGCGCTACCTCAGCCCGCGTCGCCGGATGGATCGCCTGATCCAGCGCTGCCTGATCCCGATCGTAAACGGAATTGAACGGCACGGCGATATCAACGGCAAGCTAATCTGGAGCAATACCGGCTTCGCGGTGCACTGGTTCCTGGGCGAGCTGGCGCCATTGCTGGGCGAGAGCCTGCGCGCCGAGCTGGAGCACGCATTTTTCTTCTCGCGCTCGCTCGCCGATGGCGCCGACAATCCTTTTTACCGCACCATGCTGCCGCGAGACGGCGAGATGCAGCGCCGCACCTGCTGCCAGCGCTATCGTCTGCCTGACGTAGAGCGCTGCGGCAACTGCACGCTCAAGCCCGTCTGACCGCCCTTCCCGCCCCGAAAGGTCTCAATTTTTTCCTGCCCGTTTACAGCCGGGCCGCTCTGTGGCAGCTTTATCGCCCCGAACGTTAAGGAGCTGGAGCATGAGCCTGGAGTCTGTACGGCAGTTCTTTGCCGAGCGCGCGCCCGATATCGGCATTATTGAGCTGGCGGAGAGTACCGCCACGGTGGCGCAGGCGGCGCGTGCCCACTACGTC
The DNA here is from genome assembly GCF_041320675.1 of Erwinia sp. STN24. Lineage (NCBI taxonomy): Bacteria > Pseudomonadati > Pseudomonadota > Gammaproteobacteria > Enterobacterales > Erwiniaceae > Erwinia > Erwinia sp. STN24. The sequence continues at coordinate 141,619 of NZ_JBGGPM010000004.1, forward strand.
AAGCCGGGGCAGATAGCCAAAACGCTGTCGCTGAAGGTAAAAGACAGGGTGATATTGATCGTGACCTGCGGTGATTTAAGACTGGATAACCGCAAGCTGAAAGCGGTGCTGGGCGCGAAGGCGCGGATGCTCAGCACCGATGAGGTAGTGAGCTGGACGGGCCATCCCGTCGGCGGCGTCTGCCCTTTCGGCCTGGAAACGCCGCTGCAGGTGCTGTGCGATGTGTCGCTGCGGCAGTATGACGAAGTGCTGCCCGCGGCAGGCTCCATCTACAGCGCGGTGCGTATTTCTCCCCAGCTGCTGGCGGAGCTGACCGACGCCACCTGGGTAGACGTCTGCCAGCCGCCGGGCTGAAGCCGTTTTAGTTTTCCTGGCGGGTAATGACTTTGCCCTGCGTTTCCCTGCCAAAGGCGACGATAACCGCAATCAATACCGCCACCGTTCCGGCCACTATCGCCATCGCCAGGCCGTAATTATTGCCGTGCGCTTCAGCAATGCCGGACTGGAGCGTGGCATTGACCGACGCTATCAGATTCCCCAGCTGGTAAACGAAGCCCGGCAGTATCGCTCGCGTATTGGCCGGCACCAGTTCAGTCAGCCAGGTCGGCACCACGCCCCACGCGCCCTGTACCATAAACTGCATCAGAAACGCGCCCAGCCCGATGGTGAACGATCCGCTGGAAAAAGCCCACAGCGGCAACACCGGCAGCGCCAGCAGCGCGGCGATAATGATCGCCTTCTTGCGGCCGATTTTCTCCGACAGCGAGCCGAAAAAGACGCCGCCCATCATCGCGGCAATATTGTAGGCAATGGCGATCAGGCTGACGGTATGCGGGTCGAAGCCGTGCTGCACCTTCAGGAAGGTTGGATAGAGATCCTGCGTGCCGTGGCTGAAAAAGTTAAAGCAGGCCATCAGCCCGACCAGATAGAGGCACAGCTTCCAGTGCTTACGCACCACCGGCAGCAGCGCCACGCTCTCTTTCTGCGCTCTGGCGGCCAGCCAGACCGGCGATTCCGGCACCTTAAACCAGATAAACGGCAGCAGCAGCACCGGCATCGCGCCAATCAGGAACATGCCGCGCCAGCCAACAGACGCATAGCAAAGCCCAAAAATAATCGAGGCCAGCAGATAGCCTGCCGGATAGCCCGCCTGAAAAATGCCGGACATCAGCCCTCGGGAGCGATCGGGAATGGTTTCCATCGCCAGCGACGAGGCTACGCCCCAGACGCCGCCCATCGCAATGCCGTAAATCACGCGCAAAATCAGGAAGGTGGTAAGCGTAGGCGACCAGGCGGAGAGCAGCTCAAACAGCGAGAAAAGCAGGATATTGCTCATCAGGATCGGGCGGCGGCCATAGGTCTCTGCCAGACGGCCAAACAGCAGCGCGCCGATCGGCCGCACCGCCAGCGTCAGCATGATCGCCAGCGACACTTCCGCCACCCCAACGTGAAAATTCGCCGCGATATCGCTCAGCACGAAAACCAGAATAAAAAAGTCAAACGCATCCAGCATCCAGCTGGCAAAACTGGCGAAGGCCACGTTGCGCTGGGTAGAAGTCCAGTCAAGCATATGAAGTTCCTGTCTTGCAGACGGCAAAATCCGCCAGGGAAGGCGGCGCAAATGTTAACTATTTGTTTATAGCATGTAAGAAGTTGCTAAAGGCCGAAGCAGTTGTCAGCCTTTAATTCAGGTTGTAAGCAACCTTTTCACAACAGAGGTGAGTGAATTTGCTACACTGGCCACCGTTTATTCGCTGGCGCCGTTGCCGTTGCCGTTGAGGATATGCCAAACCTTTCGCTGATTAAAATGCGGCGTAGTTGCCTTGCCGCCTGGCTTGGCCTGCTTGCCGTCATGCTGCTGTTTATCGCGCCGGTGATTTCTAAATCGCTGGTGGCGTCGCCTGCGTGGCACAGCATGATGATGCCGGGCATGGCGATGGATGAGGCGATGATGGCCGATGCCGCTATGATCGGCCACGCCGGGATGGCACACGACGACGCGTCCGCGATGCCTGGCGAGAGCGCCACAGTAGCGGAAGATAACGGTCGCGCCAAAGGCGAACCTCCCCTTTCTGTAATGGACGACAGCGCCTGCGGTTACTGCGTGCTGCTGGCCCATCTGCCGCTCGATCTTACCCGGCTGCCGCCGCTCTGGTCGTCGCTGCAGGCTGCCAGACTGCCCGCGCTGCCGCTGTTCAGGCCCGTTGTCGCCCGCTTCGTTCCCCACTTTTTCCATCCCCGCGCGCCGCCGCGCCGCTAAGCCGTCCCGCTAAAAAAGCGTCGCTTTTGCGACAGTCACCTGCTTATGCCTGGATTCAGGCGGATGGAATTCCTATGTCAGAAAAAAGCCTGGCGCAGCCTTTGCGCGCCGCCACCACTCACGGCGCGCTGCTGCCGCTGCTGCGTCGCCTGCATTTTTATATCGGGCTGTTTATCGCGCCTTTTATTTTTATCGCCGCCCTGACCGGCACGATCTATGTGCTGACGCCGCAGCTGGAAAATGCGCTCTATAGCCACCAGCTGTTTACCGATAACGCGGAACCGGCCAGGCCACTCGCCGACCAGGTGCGCGTGGCGCAGGATTTTGTCGGTGCCGATCTGCCGATCGCCGCCGTGCGTCCCGCGCCTGCGCCGGGCGAGACCACGCGCGTAATGTTCACCACGCCGACTTCCGGCCCTTCTGAAAGCACGGCCGTTTTTGTCGATCCCGCCACGCTGGAGATCCGCGGCATGCTGCCGGTTTACGGCACCAGCGGCGTGCTGCCGCTGCGCACCTGGCTGGACTATCTGCATCGTAATCTGCTGCTGGGCGACCTCGGCAGAAACTACAGCGAGCTGGCCGCCAGCTGGCTGTGGGTCGCAGCGCTTGGCGGCGTGCTGCTGTGGGCTGCCGGTCGACCAAAGCAGCGCGCCAAAGGACGCGGTCAGCCGATCCTGCGTCAGCGCTACTGGCACAGCACGCTGGGCGTGATCCTGCTGCTCGGTCTGCTGTTCTTCTCCGCCACCGGCCTGACCTGGTCGCGCTGGGCGGGCGATAATATTTCCGCCCTGCGCGCCCATTTCGGCTGGATGACGCCTGCCGTCAATACCTCGCTGCTGCCCGATAAACCCAGCCCGATGGACGAACACGCCGGACACCATATGACCTCATCCGCCCATCACGACATGCCGGGCATGGCCATGCCGAAAGCGGCCGCCGTGGCGATGACGCCAGCGCAGTTTGACGGCGTGGTGCAGGCCGCGCGCGCTGCGGGGATCCGGGCAGAGAAAATAGAAATCCGGCCGACCACGAAAGCCGACAAGGCCTGGATCGTCAGCGAGATCGACCGCCGCTGGCCGACGAAGGTGGACAGCGTCGCGGTGGATCCGGCCAGCTTTCGCGTGATGGACAAAGTGACCTTTGCGCAATTCGGCCTGCTGGCAAAGCTGACCCGCTGGGGCGTGGATGCACATATGGGCGTACTGTTTGGCCTGCCGAACCAGCTGCTCCTGGCAGCGTTTGGGCTGGGACTCTGCATAATGATTGTGCTCGGCTATCGTCTGTGGTGGCTGCGGCGCCCTGCCGCTGCCCGGGGCTGCCATCCGGCGGAAACGCTGATCTATCACTGGCGGCGACTCGGCCTGAGCGCGCGTTTTTTGCTGCTGGTCTGCATCGCGACGCTGGCGGTCAGCCTGCCGGTGATGGGCGTCAGCCTGCTGCTGCTGCTGCTGATTGACGCGCTACGCTGGCAGCGGGCAAAAAGCTAGCGCGCCGTTTGCGTCAGGCACACCTGCACTTGCGCACAGTGCAGTTGTGCAATAAAGTATTGGCCAGGCGTCACACGGAGGTGGCAAAAATGCTGAGAAATATCGACAGTTTTCGGGACAAATGGTTGGAGGATTTTTTCCTGTATAACAAGTCGCACCGTCTTATCCCGGCTGATATTCAGTCAGCCCTGGCGCGCAAACTGGATATGATTAATGCGGCCGTCACCTGTAAAGACTTACGATCGCCGCCGGGCAACAGATATGAAGAATTGAGGCCGCCGCTAAAAGGCTACTCTTCGCTGCGGGTTAACGAACGGTACAGACTTATATTTAAGTGGCTCGATGGCAAAGCGGTCGATCTGTATCTGGATCCACATCGTTATAAAACATACCGTTAGCGCAACGTTGATTTGGAGAAACTAATGAAACAGGCTACACGCAAACCCACCAGCGTCGGAGATATTTTGCTGTACGAGTACCTGGAGCCTTTAGATCTGAAAATCAATGATTTAGCAGAGATGCTCAACGTACATCGCAATTCAGTCAGCGCGCTGGTGAATAACAACCGTAAGCTGACGCCCGATATGGCGTTCAGGCTTGCCGCCGTCTTTGATACCAGTATCGCGTTCTGGTTAAACATTCAGAACAGCCTTGATATCTGGGAGATAGAGAACGATGCCCGCACCCAGGAAGAACTGAGCCGCGTGGTTTCCGTGGCCGACTTCCTGGCGCACAGAGGGGCGGCCTGAACGCCCCTACCCTGCCAACGCCTGCTCCAGCATTACCAGCAGCCTGGCGTTATCCACCGTTTGCAGCACGTGCGCCAGCCCGCCGGTCAGCTCGCCCACGGCCGTATCGACCCGTAGCGGCAGACGATAGCGCCAGGATTTTCCACGCGTCATGCCCGGCCGCAGCTCCACATCGACATAATAATCCGTCGCCGTGGCGACGCGCTGGTCGATCAGCCATGCCACCACCAGCGCATCATGGATCCAACAGCCCGGCAGCCTGCGGGTTTGCATGGAATAGTCGAGCCAGGGCCGCAGCGTTTCACCAATGAATCTCGCCAGCGGCGTATCAGGCGCGGTTATCCGTTGCAGATCGACATGGGTCAGCATCGTGCGGGTAGTGACGTCCATCGGCACCAGCGTAATACAGGCGCCGCAGGTCAGCACCCGTCGCGCCGCTTCAGGATCCAGACCAAAATTGGTGTCTTTGATAAAGTCGTCCAGCGCAAACACGCCGCCCATAATGGCGATTTCCTGCACGGCTTCCGCCATTTGCGGATAGCGCTCCAGCGCCAGCGCGACGTTGGTCAGCGGCCCAATCGCCACCAGCGTGATTTTGCCGGGATTAGCGCAAATCAGCCGTCCCATCGCATCGGCGGCCTCTTCGTCCGGCGCCTGATAAGCGCGGGGCGGACGAACATTCTGCCAAAAGTGCGCCAGCTGCGTATGCCAGACGCGGTTATCCAGCGCCTCGCGCCAGGGTTGCGGCGGCTCCGCTAACGCCCTGTCGGCGCCTTTGTAGACCGGCACGTCCAGCTCAAGCCTGGCTAACAGCGCCTTTGCCACGTTAAAACCCGTCTGGCTCGGCGTATTGCCCGCCACGATAGTGATCATCTCCAGCGAGATGCCGGGCGAGCCGATCGCCAAAGCCAGCGCCAGGCCATCGTCCACGTTCGCGCCGACCACGCCGTTGCCCGGATCGCAGTCGATTATTACTCTTTTCATTAGTTCTGCACCGCAGCGGAAACAGGGCCACAGCCGCAGGATTCTCCAATCTGCAGCTGGTGTGAAAACTCGCTTAGCTGCACCTGGCTTTGCGGCGCGGCCAGCATCGCCAGCGCTTTTTTCGCCATCGCATCCACCGGCTGGCGTACCGTCGTCAGGGAAGGCACATGAAAAGCCGACTGCTCCGTCCCGTTAAAACAGACCAGCGCCATATCCTGCGGCACGCGGAGTCGCTGCTCTGCCAGCGCCCGCACGCAGCCGATAGCCTGTAGCTCGTTAGAGGCAAACAGCGCACGGGGAAGCGCGCCGCCGCGCAGCATTTTCTTTGTTGCCAGGTAGCCGCCCTCGCGCGTGTAGGCTGCCGGGAAAATCCACTCGGGCCGTGCCGGGATGCCGAAATCCGCCAGCGCCTGTCGCCAGCCTGCCAGACGATCCTGCGCGTTATACATCTCCGGCGGGCCGCTGATTATGCCAACCTGCTGGTAGCCGTGGCTGAGCAAATGCGTGGTGACCTGATGTGCCGCCTCGCGCTCGTCCACGCGGAGAATATTGACGTTCAGCGCCGGATCGACGCGATCGAGCATCACCAGCGGCGTACCGCTGGCCTGGATAATATCGATATAGGGATGACGATCGACGCTGTTGTAAAACAGGCCGTCAACCTGCTGGCTGAGCAGATTGTTGATCAGCTCCAGCTCGCGCTGGCGGCTGTTGCCCGCGTCGCCCAGCAGCATCACCATGCCGTTGCTCAACGCTTCCTGTTGCAGGGCGTGCGCGAAAGAGGCGATAAACGCGTTGCCGATATCCGGCACCACCAGCCCGTAGGTTTTGGTCGTGCCCAGCGCCAGCGCTCTGGCCAGGCTGTTAGGGCGATAGCCGGTTTTCCGCACCGCCTCCAGCACGCGCAGCCGTGTCGCTTCCGCCACCGGCCTCGGCCCGTTATTGATCACATAGCTGACCACCGCGACGGAGGTACCGGCTTCTCTGGCTACATCGGCACGCGTCGCCCTCTCAGAACTTTGTCTCGCCAACGTGGCACCTCTTTTTCCTGACGGACGGCGCAACCCGCCCGCGTTATATCAGATGGCATCTTCCGGCGCGTTAAGATCGCGACCCCGGGTTTCCGGCGCCACAAAGGTGGTCAGAAATCCGATAGCTGCCATCACGGCAAAATAGCTGGCGATCGCCCACCAGTGGCCGGTCCAGGATAGCAGCGCCGCCGCAACCAGCGGTGCCGTGCCGCCGGAGAGGATAGACCCCAGCTCTTTGGCGGTCGCCATTTTAGTGTAGCGGTGTTTTACGCCAAACAGCTCTACGCCCCAGGCCGCCTGCACGCCGTAAATCCCCAGCGAGGCTAATCCCATGCCCGTGACGATCACCGCCATCACGACAGCCGGTTCGCGGGAGTCCAGCAGCATAAAAGCCGGAAAAGCGTAAAGGATCAGCAGCAGGCAAAACCAGCGGTAGACGATACGGCGACCAAACCGGTCAGAGAGCCAGCCCGCAAAAGGAATAATCAGGAATCCCAGCAGCGAGGCGATAAATACCGCCGAGGTCGCCACCGATTTATCCACCGCCAGCACCTTCACCACGTAGCCGATCATAAAGCCCTGCGCCAGATAGGAGGGGCCGTTTTCGCCGATGCGCAGGCCCAGCATCACCAGAAACGAGCGGCTGCGCTGCCAGAAACTGCGGTCAGCGGCGGGCTGATACATCACCAGCTTGCCTTCGCGCGCCGCCTGCATCTCTGCGTTTTTACGCTCGAATACCGGCGTTTCTTTCAGGTGACGACGGATCCACAGCGCCAGCAGCGCAATCAGCGAGCTGCACAGAAAGGGAATGCGCCAGCCCCACGCCTGCAGCTGCGCCTGATCCATCTGCACCACGGCCAGCCAGACCAGCGAAGCGATCAGCGTACCGCTGTTCGATCCCAGCGCGATAATCGAGGAGACCAGACCACGCTTTTTGGCTGGCGCATATTCTCCCAGCATCACCGTGCCGCCGGAGAGTTCCGCCCCGGCGCCAAACCCCTGGGTAAAGCGTAAAATCACCAGGCAGACCGGCGCCCAGAAGCCGATAGTGGCATAGCCGGGAATGAGGCCAATAAGGGTGGTAGAGAGGCCCATCAGGATGATGGTGGTGACCATCACTATCTTGCGGCCTTTGCGATCGCCCAGCCAGCCAAAAAAGAGTGCGCCGATGGGACGGGCAATAAAGCCGACTGACCAGGTGGCAAAGCTCGACAGCAGCGCCATGGTGGGCGTGGCGTTGGGGAAGAATACGTCGCCGAAAATGATGCCGGCCGCCAGGCCGTAAAGCGCGAAGTCCGCATATTCCATCGCGGTGCCGAGCCAGCAGGAGAAGGTCGCCCGCCAGAAATCCTTACGCCCTTCCGGCGTGGTCAGACGCGCATCCGCTGCGGAAACAGCGTCCTGCCGGGTGCTTTGTGTCAACATGAAAAATTCCCTGATATGAGGAGGTCTGTATCGCCTTCCCTGGCTACCTGCTACGTGGGCGATCCGCCAGTGAGGACGTGCTTTTGCTGAGCCATGATTAAAGGTCAGTAACGGGTTCCCTGGTGTTGGACTTCGTTTTGTTTACTTTGCGTCCGCTGATTTAAGGTATCAGTCGTTTAAAACGTAAAGTAAATTTGACCTTCACTGGACAAACAAGCCTCGTCACCGTGAATTTTCAACGCGCCACCATTGTATCTACGCGCGTAGATAAATCAAGCCACCTGACGAAACAAATTAGCCTTTCTTCACATTCATCAAAAAAAAAGATGATATAATTTGTTTTAAATCATAAAGTTAATTTACGTTAAAATTTACGCATGCGGCTTTTTGCCAAAAAACCATGCAAAGCGTTTACTTAAGTACAATTATTGCGCTTTTTCGCGCTGGCATCAGCGGCTGCACTCTATCGCTGGCAGATTGCAGTCGGATGACAGGTTAACGATCGGCAGGCCCGGGTTTTTCAGCGCGCTGCCGTTCTTAACGTTACCTTTGAGGAAACCGATGACTATTATCCTGATGCGCCATGGTAAACCCGATCATCCTCAGGGCGGTCGTCTGCCCGCGCTGGCTATGGCAGCGTGGTGCGAGGCGTACGATATGTCGCAGGTAGAGGATATGCCGCCGGACAGATGCCGCCAGGTTGCCGCCACGGCGGACTATATTGTAGCCAGCCCGCTGCCCCGCGCACGCTCCTCGCTGGAGAAGCTGGGGCTGGAAGCGGCTGACGTCGATCCGTTGTTCAGCGAGGTTTCCCTGCCCGTGATGCGGCTGGGCTATCCCCATCTTCCTCCGGGCTTCTGGCTGTTGGCATTGCGCCTGATGTGGCTGGGTGGCTATGCCGGAACGGTGGAGTCTTATCAGCAGGCGGAACAGCGGGCGCAGCAGGCAGCCGCAAAGCTGATTGCGCTGTCGGCACGCGGCAACGTGCTGCTGGCCGGGCACGGCATTATGAATAAACTGATCGCCCGACAGCTGCGTAAACAGGGCTGGCTGGCCGAGAAGCACGCCAGCAGCCGCCACTGGAGCACCGCCATTTACCATCCGCCTTTTATTCCGGCGGACGCGTAGTTTCAGAGGATCGGGCAAGCTTTAAAGAGCCACGGCTATTTTTCCTGCGCGGCAACCCGCTTACGCTGATGACTGCTGACGGAGATGCCGTTCAGCCGTTCTCTTATTGGAGGTTTCCGTGTCTGAACTGAAAAATAAAATCGTTGCTATTACTGGTGCCAGCAGCGGTATTGGCGAAGCAACCGCTCGCTTGCTGGCTGCTAAAGGCGCTCGCGTCATGCTGGGCGCCCGACGTGTGGATCGCCTGACGGCGCTGGTCGAGGAGATCCGCGAGGCAGGCGGCGAAGCGCATTCAATGGCGCTGGACGTTACCCGCCCGGAACAAGTTGAAGCTTTTGTCGCTGCGGCGCAGCAGCATTTTGGCGGGCTGGACGTCATGATTAATAACGCTGGCGTGATGCCGCTTTCGCCCCTGTCGGCGCGCAAGGTGGATGAGTGGAATCAGATGATCGACGTGAATATCCGTGGCGTCCTGCACGGCATCGCCGCGGCCCAACCGGTAATGGAACAGCAGCAGCACGGCCATATTATCAATATTTCTTCCATTGGCGGTTTGAGCGTTTCCCCTACCGCTGCGGTTTATTGCGCGACGAAATTCGCCGTACGGGCGATCTCCGACGGGCTGCGGCAGGAAACGGATAAATTACGGGTGACGGTTGTTTCCCCTGGCGTGGTGACGTCTGAACTGGCGGAGACGATCAGTGACGCATCCGCTCGTGAGGCGATGAACGCGTTTCGGCGCGTGGCGCTTGATGCCGACGCTGTCGCCCGTGCTATCGCCTGGGTTATTGCTCAGCCTGATGAAGTGGATGTCAGCGAGCTGGTGATCCGCCCTACCGCCAGTCCTTACTGATATGACCCGGCCAGGCTGCAAGCCGGCTCCAGCCGTAATATTTCCTGCATATACTGCGCCTCCTGCTGCGGGCTTCGGCCAAAAAAGCGCTTAAACTCCCGGCTGAACTGCGACGGGCTTTCATAGCCCGTCTCTGCCGAAGCCGCGACGGCAGAAAATCCCTGTCGCACCATCAACAGCCTGGCCTGATGCAGGCGCAAAGACTTGAGATACTGCATTGGCGAACTTTGCGTGACGGCCTTAAATCGCGCATGGAAATTCGCGCTGCTCATTCCCACTTCACGTGCCAGGTCGGCTACTTCCATATGCTGCTGATAGCGGGTTTGCATTATCTGTAACGCGCGCGCGATTTGCGCAAAGTATCCCTGATTCGTTAATGCGGCCCGCAGCGCAGCGCCCTGCTCGCTGACCAGTACGCGATAGTAAATTTCACGCAGCAGCCCTGGCGCAAGAACCTGAGTCTCCTGCGGCGACTGCAACGCTTCAAGCAGGCGTAACACGCTGTCTCCCAGACGCTCATCAAGCGGCGTGGACAGCATACTTACCGGCTCCACCTCCGCCGCAAACGGCAGTTGCAGCGTAACCAGCAAATCCGCGAGCACCTGTAAATCCAGGCGCAGCGCCACGGCCAGCATCGGTTCTTCCTTTGAGGCCTCTGTCTGGCTGATAAAAGGCAACGGCACCGCCACCACCAGAAACTGCTGAGCATCGTAGATATAAACGTTGTCGCCCAGGAAACCCCGCTTGCGTCCCTGGCAGACGATAACGATGGAAGGCTCATACAGCACCGGCGTTCTCTCCAGCGGCACATCAGAACGCAGCAGCCGCACTTCTTCCAAAGCCGATTGGGTGTAACCATTGCCTGGCGCCAGCCGGGTTATTAAGGCCGCCATTTTTAGCCGACGGCGTTCAGATGAGGAAAGATTATCGGCCACGGTCAGTCTCTGTAAGGGATGAACATAACGGCCCGCGCTTTTGTTGACGGCTTGCCGGACAGGATAAAGAACAGATTAGCCAGGTTGCTGAACCAAAAACAACCCGATTCAGAGAAGAAAATGGAATAGCCAGGCGCAGGATGCTGGTGGCAGGTGGCAGGTGGCAGGTGGCAGGTGGCAGGTGGCAGGTGGCAGGTGGCAGGTGGCAGGTGACAGGTGACAGGTGACAGGTGACAGGTGACAGGATAATAGTTTGTTATTCAATCATTTCTACATTTAACCTGATGCCTAAAAAACAGACAAACAGTGGTGGATAGCTGGATTGCATCCGCAAGTTACTTTATAATCCCGCGCCACAGGCCCCTTAGCTCAGTGGTTAGAGCAGGCGACTCATAATCGCTTGGTCGCTGGTTCAAGTCCAGCAGGGGCCACCAGAATTTTCCTGTTAAATCAGGGCATTAAGCCACCTTTCGAGGGTGGCTTTTTTGTTTGTGCTTTGTGAGTGGCGATGAAATGGCGATAGGTTTTTGCTTTTGCAGAATGCAGGCACAAAAATCCCGTTTTTCTTATCATGCAAAATCGTCTTTATTCATAGATTCTCATGTAACAGCATTAAGCCATAGCAACCATGCCCGAGCATGGTCGAAATTATCACAAAAGAGAGGAAATACATGCAGCACAATGTACTCACGCTTACTGGATCAATAGGCTTTTGAGCAAGGCGTAGAGCTGCGGCTTATACAGCCGGGCAAGCCGACCCAGAACGGTTTTATTGAGAGTTTTAACGGGCGATTTAGAGATAACTCACTGAATAAGCACCGCTTCAGCGATATAGTTCACGCCAGGAAAAAGATTAATGACTGGCGGCAGGATTATAACGAGTGTCGTCCACATTCATCGCTAAATTACCAGGCCGCGGCTGAATTTTCAGCGGGCTGGCGAAACAAGAAATATGAAGGAAAACTAACCGACCTTACTAACTGAAGGTTGTATCTAATCCTGGAAGCAGGTCAATTGACATAACGCATCATCTGTCAGGCATCATACGGTTAACTTAGCAGCACAAACGCCAGTTATGACGATCCATATCTCACCTTTCCCCTCCTTCCACTAGAGTCAACTGACTCTTGATGATATAAGGACAAGCTGCTAACACATTCCAGGCATTGTGCTTAAACATCAGAGTAATTATTATGAATTCAGATACATTGAAAGGCCTACAGGCACTCCGAGGGCTGGCAGCCTTGAGCGTCATGTTTTTCCATTTCCGTTGGAATATCAATGATGTCTGGCCAGGCATGGGTGACAAACTATTTGGCTGGGGAGCTACAGGCGTTGACCTTTTTTTTCTGATAAGTGGTTTTGTCATTACCTTGACGGCAAAAAAAGCGCACCTGACTTTACAGGATCCTTTAATTTCCTGAAGCGACGTGCATTAAGAATAGCTCCCGCTTACTATATTATTTTTCTAATTACATTCTTTTTATCTGGCGCAATGAGTACATTCCACTACCCGGATAAAACTCAAAACTTTATTAGCGCTTTGTTTTTCCAACCAATATATCCTGACCATGCGCCATTCTATGTTGATGATAGTGGAATGTATGGTATTCGGTGGAGCCTAAATTATGAAATATACTTTTACTTAATTATAGGTATTTTAATGATAACGCCTTTTCGCTGGCTAACTACATGTTTATACTTCTCTCTCACATTAGTCGGGTTACCAATAATGGCAGAGAAAGGGTTTTCATTTTCAGCAGAAGGTTACCATACTGATTCAGCATTTTTTGGCCTTATTACTAATCCAATAATATTTCTTTTTCTTGCCGGAATGCTTGTAGGCCATACTTACCCGATAATTAAACGTCTTAACGGTACCATAATGAGCATATTGCTTATATGCTCGTTAGCGTTAGCTTTTGTCATGTTCTGTGATGGACGATTTATTAGTCATGGCCTTCTAAGTTCGGGGTGGATTTATCTGTTAATCATGATATTTACAATTGGATCAGAGAAAAAAATTGGAAAATTTACACCTTCTTTTTTGGTTCGATTAGGTGATATATCATTCTCTCTTTACCTTGTTCATACTCTCATGAATGCTGGCATTGGCAAAAGGCTGGAAAAATTCGGGATTGAAAATGGCCCTGAGAGATTTTTGCTCTCCTGTGTACTTTCATTAGTGCTCGCATGGCTTTCATGGCGATTTATCGAAGCGCCTTTTCTAAATAAAAAAAAGCATAATGCAAAAAAAAGTGAATCAACCGGCCCGACATTTTAAATATAGTTGTCGGCGGAATAAATCTATCGTATTGTGAAATAAAAAAATTAAAACCTGCGATATGCAGGTTTTAATTTATATGTAATTCAATATGAATAAAGCTCACCGCTGATGAAACGCTACAAAACTGCTCTTATTTCTAATTAAGTGAAGTAAGGGTTAGCCTGTTAATAATAAAAAATCACGCCTTTTCTCATAGCGCTAAAACCCGCCGGACTATGCTAAACCGGCCGCCTGTATCGGCCTGCCGCAGCGCAGCTTTGCCAGCACCAATATGAAACATTAGTGCTGTCCGGCCCGATGTCGTTTGATCTTCTTCCTGACCAATGATAACAATTATCATTTATTGAGTTAGCCGGACGGTCCTGAATGAATACCTCTACCCCTTCTTCCTGCTGCATCGTCGGCGCCGGCCCGGCCGGGCTGATGCTAGGTTATCTGCTGGCGCGCAACGGCATTCCTGTGACGGTACTGGAAAAACACGGGGATTTTTTACGGGATTTTCGTGGCGATACCATCCATCCCTCTACGCTGGAAATTATCTGGCGGCTGGGCTTTCTGGATGAGTTTCTGGCGCTGCCGCACCAAAAAGCAGAAAAGCTCTACGGCGAGATCGATGGCCAGCCGGCTACGATGGCGGACTTCACTCGTCTGCCTACCCGCTGTAAATATATCGCTTTTATGCCGCAGTGGGATTTTCTGAACTTCCTGCACGCTAAAGCCTTACAGCTGCCCGGTTTTCAGCTGATCCAGAACGCGAAGGTTGACGCATTAATTGAAGAGCAGGGTCAGATCAAAGGCGTTAAGGCGACAGTGGAAGGCGAAGCGCGCGAATTCCGCAGCGATCTTGTTATTGGCTGCGATGGCCGCCATTCCGTTATTCGGGCGCTCGCTGGCCTGGAAGTGCAGCGTTTCGGTTCGCCACGGGATGTTCTGTGGATGAAGGTGGCTAAACAAGCCGACGATCCTGAATGGTCGCCGGGCCATCGTGGGCCTAAGAACCATTTTATAATGATTGATCGCGGCGACTACTGGCAGTGCGGCTATTCGATTACCCAGGGCAGCTTTACTGCTTTGCAGGAAACCGGACTTTCCGCTTTTCTGCAGCAGGTTGCCAGCGCTTCGCCATTTTCCCTTGAGCGACTCCAGCTGGAAATTGCCGACTGGGATCGGGTTAAGCTGCTGGAGATCCGCATCGACCGTTTGCAGCAGTGGGCCAAACCTGGCCTGCTGTGTATTGGGGATGCCGCGCACGCCATGTCGCCCATCGGCGGCGTGGGGGTCAACCTGGCGATCCAGGATGCCGTAGCGACCGCTAATCTTCTGTCAGGACCTTTGAGAAAGGGTTCACTGACTTTGAAAGACCTGGAGAAAGTCCAGCGGCGGCGCGCTTTCGCTACCTGGGCTACGCAGTCGCTGCAAATAATGATTAGCAAGGCGGGGAAAAAGCCTCGACGCAAGCCGCCCGGTCGTATGGAGCTTTGGCTGCGTCGTCGCCCTTTCCTGCCATTTTTGTTCGGCAGGCTGATAGGGATGGGATTTTATCGTGAGCTGCCTGAAGAAGCGCAGAAATGAAAGCGGCCCCGCAGGGCCGCATTTAATCAGCTGGCGGGCGGTGTTTTGCCTTCCTCAATAAACTCTGGGTCCAGCTCTTCGCTGTTGCCTTCATGATCGCGTCCGGAAAGCAGGTTCCAGCAGGCAATAAACATTGCGGCAATCAGCGGGCCAATGACAAAACCGTTGATGCCGTAGATTTCCATTCCGCCTAACGTAGAAATGAGGATCAGATAATCCGGCATCTTAGTGTCTTTGCCTACCAGCAACGGCCGCAGGAAGTTATCCACCAGGCCTACAATCACCACAAAGAAAGCGACCAGGAAAATGCCTTTCCAAATTAATCCGGTAGAGAAAAAGAAGATGGCGGCGGGCACCCAGACAATAGCCGAACCTACGGCCGGCACCAGCGACAGGAAAGCAATCAGCGCGCCCCACAGCAGGCTGGCATCAATGCCGGTCACGTAGAAGGCGAAGCCACCAAGCGCGCCCTGCACCACCGCTACCACGACCGTGCCTTTTACCGTGGCGCGGGCCACCGCAGCGAACTTCGCCAGCAGATGGTGTTTTGCATAGCGTGAAAGCGGCAGCGATTTCAGAATAATGTTGACCAGCCAGGAGCCGTCTTTCAGCAGGAAAAACAGCAGGTAAAGCATGATACCGAAGCCTAAAGCAAAGCTCAGGCTGCTTTTCCCGATCAGGAACACGCTGCCGGCCAGATACTGGCTGCCCCGCAACGCAACCTGAGAAAGCTTCTGCTGAATGCCGCCCACGGTATTCAGCTGATGATCGGCCAGGTAATTTTGTGCCCATTGCGGAAGATGGTGCACCGTATTCGTCATCATTGTCGGTAGCGGCGTGCTGTTAGCCTGAATTTTGCTGTAAACGATGTTGAACTCAACCGCCAGCGACGAGAGGATCAGCGCCAGCGGCGTAATAACGATCAGACAGATAATCGCCACGGTCACCAGGGAGGCGGCGCCGTTTCTTTCTCCCATCCACTGGCGGATTTTGTTTTTCATCGGATGGAAAATGACCGCCAGGATCGCTGCCCACAACACAGCAGAATAATAAGGTTGCAGCACCTCGAAAAAAGCGACGGTCACGATAAGCAGGATTAAGAGAAAAAATCCTTTGGTCAGGCCGGGAAATCTCATTTTATGCTCTCTGAAGCAAGAATTTGCTAACGCAGCATAGAGGGCTGTGCTGGTTTTGCAATACCAGTACAAAGGTGAGGCCGTACGTCCGGCCCTTTTATCCACGCTTTTTTCCGCATATGGCTTTAGTGCCGTAAAAAAACTCTCTTTGCAGCAGTGGTATAACGAGATGCTGATGGCAATCAGGCAACCTGACACACATCCCTCTCCTGAGCTTCCTTCTCCGTTGCTTTCCAGCGGGTAAAAGGCTACCTTCATGTTGTCTGACATAAGGGTTGGCCTCACTTTGATAATATCGGGTGGGGCCTTTCTCTTTCTGTCCTTTGCTATGCCCGGGACCGAAAGATCCAGAGCACCCGCCGCGCAGTTTACCCCTTTCCCTTTGTTATCCCACCGGCAAAGCGCAGAGTTGCGTGACGGCTCGGCAATTCCTGCAACGGCGTCAACGGATCGCATTCCCGATCGTGGGGTCGATCAAAAAATACCGTACTGACCGTTAAAACAGAGCCGCCACAAATATAATCCGCAAGTCCATTTATCAATATTTATGGCCCTAAAAAAAAGAGTAACGTACAAAAAGAAGGGTGCTCGTGGATCATGCCGCAACAGGCGGCGGGACTACGCCCGCCGCCGGGTCGCCTTACCTTCCGGATTCGTAAGCCAGGCTGGCGACAACCTCCGTTCCTCCCTGTCTGATATGCAGTTCACACAGCGAGCCGCGCGTTATCCATGTAAATATCAGTACCGTTACACAGAAGATGAGCAGGCTCAAAAAGAGTAACTTTGCTGCCTTCATTGGCTTCCTTCTCCGTTGCTTTTCAGCGGGTAAAAGGCTACCTTTATGTTGTTGGACATAAGGGTTGGCCTCACTTTGATAATATCGGGTGGGGCCTTTCTCTTTCTGTCCCTTGCCATGCCCGGGACCGAAAGATCCAGAGCACCCGCCGCGCAGTTTACCCCTTTTCCCTTGTTATCCCACCGGCAAAACGCAGAGTTGCGTGACGGCTCGGCAATTCCTGCAACGGCGTCCGGGGAGCCAACACTCAGCTGTGGGGTCAATCAAATAACAGCGATCCGAACGTTATAAAAAGGTCCGCTATAAAATGTAAAATTTTAGTTTTTAATAATATGCACTTGGTACGAAAAGAAGGATGAAAGTACCTGAAGGTTAAAAGCTTCAGCGATGATGGCGCAACGGCTGAGTTCAGCCTCCACCGAATCTACCGAATCTACCGATTCCGTTAACTCTAACGACCGCACCAAAGCCATCAATTCCAACGACTCCACCAAGTCCAGCGACCATACCAAATCTATCAAGTCCACCAAGTCCACCAAGTCCACCAAGTCCACCAAGTCCAACCACTCTACCAGGTCCAACGACTACACCAAGTCCAACCACTCTACCCATTCCAACGACTACACCAGGTCCACCCACTTCCGTTTTATCCAATTAGCCGGGCATACATCACAATTTTATCTGCACCGCTTTCGGAAACAGGGCGCCGCCGCTACAGTGGAACTCATCCGACCACTTTGACGATCGCAACTATGAGCCGCTCACTTTTTTCGCCTTTGGATTTAGGGTTCACCCAGTTAAAAAACCGTGTGCTGATGGGATCGATGCATACCGGGCTGGAGGAGCATCCCGACGGCCCGCGCCGCCTGGCGGCTTTTTATGCGGAACGCGCGGCCGCAGGCGTGGCGCTGATTGTTACCGGCGGGATTTCTCCCTCGGCGGAAGGCGTGGTCACGGCTGGCGCTTCCGTCCTCAACCATCCTGACCAGCTTGCGCACCACCGCGTAGTCACCGAAGCCGTGCATCAGGCCGGCGGCAAGATTGCGCTGCAGATTTTACATGCTGGTCGTTACAGCTATCAGCCAGGCCTGGTTGCGCCGTCCGCATTACAGGCGCCAATCAATCCCTTTAAGCCAGCCGTGCTGAGTCATGAGAGCATCCTGACGCTTATCGCTGATTTTGCGCGCTGTGCCGCACTGGCGAAACAGGCAGGCTACGACGGCGTGGAAATCATGGGTTCAGAAGGCTACCTGATTAACCAATTTCTGGCTGCCAGAACCAATCAGCGCGACGACGAATGGGGCGGCGACGAGCAGCGGCGCATGCGGTTCGCGCTGGAAATCGTGCGGGCGGTTCGTCAGGCGGTCGGCGAGGCGTTTATCATTATCTATCGCCTGTCGATGCTCGACCTGGTGGAACAGGGCAACACGCTACCGCAGACGGTGCGGCTGGCACAAGCCATAGAAAAAGCGGGCGCGACGCTGATTAATACCGGCATAGGCTGGCACGAGGCGCGCATTCCCACTATTGCCACCTCCGTTCCGCGCGGCGCTTTCGGCTGGGTGACAAAGCAGCTGAAGCAGCACCTGACCGTGCCGCTGATTACCACTAACCGCATCAATCATCCGGACGTGGCGCAGGCTTTGCTGGATGAAGGCTGCGCCGATATGGTGTCGATGGCGCGTCCTTTCCTGGCCGATGCGGCCTTTGTACGTAAGGCGCAGGAAGGCCGCAGCGATGAAATCAATACCTGCATCGGCTGCAACCAGGCGTGCCTGGATCAGATATTTGCAGGCAAGCTGACCTCCTGCCTCGTTAATCCGCGTGCCTGCCACGAAACCGAAATGGCGATCGCGCCCGCGGCAAAGCCGCAAAACCTGGCCGTAGTCGGTGCCGGGCCGGCCGGACTGGCTTTTGCGGTAAATGCTGCCGCACGAGGACATCGCGTCACGCTGTTCGATCGGGCAGCCGTTATCGGTGGTCAGTTTACGCTTGCCAGGCAAATTCCGGGCAAAGAGGAGTTCAGCGAGACGCTACGCTATTACACGCGCCAGCTGATGCTGAATAACGTTACGCTGCGGCTTAATCATGCCGTCACGGCAGAAGATCTGGCCGGATATGACCAGGTGGTGCTGGCAACCGGCGTATCGCCGCGCACGCCGGAAATCCCCGGTATCGACCATCCCAGCGTGCTGAGCTATCTGGCGGTGCTGCGCGATAAAAAACCGGTGGGCAAGCGCGTGGCGATTATCGGTGCGGGCGGTATTGGTTTTGATATTGCCGAGTATCTGACCCAGCACGGCGAGCCAACCAGTCAGAACATCGCCGCTTTCTGTCAGGAATGGGGCATTGACCGCACGCTGCAACAGCCTGGTGGCCTGACAACGCCGCAGCCGCCGCAGAGCGAGCGCCAAATCTGGCTGCTTCAGCGCAGGCCAGGCAAACCCGGCGCCAGCCTTGGCAAAACCACCGGCTGGATCCATCGCGCCAGCCTACAGATGCGTCAGGTCAAGATGTGGGGCGACGTGCAGTATCTGAAAATTGACGATGACGGCCTGCATATTCTGCATCAGGGCGAGCCGGTTCTGCTGGCGGTGGATAACGTGGTGATCTGCGCGGGCCAGCAGTCCGATCGTCGTCTGGCGGAAGCGCTGGGCGACCGTCCGGTGCACATTATCGGCGGCGCGGATCGCGCGTTAGAGCTGGATGCACGGCGCGCTATCGCCCAGGGCACGCGGCTGGCATTAACGATTTAGCCACACCAGCGCGGCGAAGCTTTTCCCGGCGGCGGCAACAAAAGTTATCCGCCGTTCACATCGCCAGGTTAAGCTGTCAGGACTCAGGACATCCGTTAAAAAGGTCGCCCGATGCCGCACGCTTACCATTCCACCCTGCTCTCTTCTCTTGCCTGGCTCGATCATGCTTTTCAGCCCGCTGGCGAGCCGCCGCCGCCGGAAAGCATCATGAATCGTCAGCGCCACACGGCTAATGTCCTGCTGAGCAGCGAAGCGCTGCCGGTGAAAAGCCACGAGGCCGACGGCCTGATTGCCACAGATTTGTACCCCGTTGCGGTCTATACCGCCGACTGCCTGCCGGTGCTGATCGCCGACGTGCGGCAGAAGCAGGTCGCCGCCGTTCATGCCGGGCTGAACGGCGCGCTAAAAGGCGTGCTCATTCAGGCTATCCATCGGCTTTGCGAGCGCGGTGCAACGCCGGACAGCCTGTATCTTGCCGTTGGCCCGTCGATTGGGCCGTGCTGTTATGAACTGGGCGAGGATCGCATCGCGGCTATGCGTCAGGAAAACCCGCACGACCTGCGGCCGTTGCTGGCGTACTCCACGCGGCAATATCGCAATCCGCAGGCGGTAAGAGCGCAGGCGATTGGCACCACGCAGGGCGTCTGGTTCGATCTGCCGCTGCTGGCGAAACGCATGGCGATGCGCGCAGGCGTGCCGGAAGCGCAAATCGAGCTGAGCGGCATCTGCACCTATTGTATGGCGGAAGAACAGGCGAGCTATCGCCGCAACGGCCATTTTCAGCATGGCTATCAGCAGCGATATGCCTGGATCAGGCGGCGTTAACGCAGTTTTACCGAACGCAGGATCACAAACTTTTGGTTAGAGGCGACGGTGGTGCAGTTGCCGAACAGCTTCTTCATTTTGCGATAGTAGTCGAGATGACGGTTGCCGACGATGCGCAGCTCGCCGCCGTATTGCAGACAGCGGCGCGCATCGCGGAACATCTGCCAGGCAATATGATCGGTCAGCGTGTTCTGCTGATGGAAAGGCGGATTGCAAAGCACCGCATGCAGGCGATCGGAAGGGAAACCGGCCAGCGAGTTATTGACCGCAAAGTGGCTGCGCGCCATGTCCTGCGGGCGGTTAACCTCCACGTTCATCCGGCTGCTGGCAACCGCCATCCAGGATTCATCAACGAAATGCACTTCCGCCGTGGGATTCTGCTCCAGCGCCATCAGGCCGATTACGCCGTTGCCGCAGCCCAGATCGACAATTTCACCGTCGATATTATCCGGCAGATGCGCCATAAAGAAACGCGCGCCGACGTCCAGCCCGCTGCGGGCAAACACGTTGGCGTGGTTATGAATGTGGTAAGGCGTGCCGTCCAGCGGCCAGCTGTAGGTTTCCGCGCCTGCGGCCAGTTCCGGCAGCGCTGGCGTACAGTAGATCAGCCGCGCTTTTTTTACCGCCAGCGACGTGGTGGTTTTCCCCAGCACGCGCTCGAACAGCTGTAGCGTCGAGGTATGAATATCTTTTGCTTTACCCGCCGCGATAACCTGCGTTTCCGGCGTTACCACATGGCGCAGCGCGCGCAGCTGTTGCTCCAGCAGCGCAAGGGATTTAGGGATTTTTATAAGCACGCGGGCCGGGCTGGCGGGCAGCGCGGCCAGGCTGTCCAGAAAATGCACGTCGCCTTCGTCCATGCCGTTTTCCAGCAGGTTCTGCCGCGTCGCCTGCTGGCTGATCCACGAGTCGCTGATGCTAAAAAGTTCTTCGCCCACCAGCGCACAGGCCAGCGCGCCAAAGGTGTCGTTAAAGATCAGCGTCGTGCCGTTGGCAGGCTTGTCCGCAACCTGTTGCAGCAAATATTCATCGGCGGCGTCCCACGCCTGTAACGGGCTTTCTTCACGCATCTGGGGAAAACGGTGCAGCGTCAGCGTGCGGTGGCTCAGTTCGAATTGGCTCATGGGATCTCCGGCTGGATAAAAATTCCCGCGAGTTATCCCCTAAAATGCGCCGACAGTAAATGTTTTTCTTGTTCAGGCGAGAGTTGCGACCGCTGTCACCTTTTCTTCTTTTGTCGCCACCGTGCCGCGCTGACTTTGTTATCGCCTGAAATTGCTGATTTTTTCCTGACGGATCCGCGCTGCCTGCGGCTGCCGTCAGCCGCGGGTTGCCTGATGCTGATGAATAATAGCGAGAATGTCCTCAATGGTTGCGTTTAACAGCCGACCTTCCCGATAGGCCTGTAGCTCGGCTTCACCGCCGTGGATCGCTTTTTCCGGTCTTTCCACAAAAGTGCCGATCGGCTCAAACTTCTCATCCAGCACCACGGTAAAAGGGATCCGCACCTTATCCAGCGCCAGCGCGGGCAGCAGCGTACGTTCCGCCCGGCTTTTGCTGATAATCGCCTGGGAGATGGTCGGCTGTAGCTCGCTGATAAACTGCATCGCGGTCACGTTGCGCTGGCAGTCCGGACACCACAATTCCGCTGCGGTCAGCAGATAATAAGCGCCGCGCACCTGTTTTACCTGCTCCTTCAGCTCGCTGGAAACATACTCTTCCGAGTTCAGCTTCGCGCGCGCCTCTTTGACGGCGGCAATTTCGCCAGCCAGGCCGGTTTTGGCAAAAGCCTCAAAGCCCGCGCCCGCGCTGAACAGCTCTCTGTAATCGATCATGATGACTCCGAATCATTCACTAAACCGACAGTATGCGAAAAGGACTTAAGGCTTGCAACGTCACACGCCGTCGGCGCAAAGATCCCCCGGCGCGGCGTCCGCATGATAAAATCCGGCTTTCGACCATTATTTATGTGGGAGCGCCTGTGTCTTTACTCTATTTACAAGGTTATCCGGAGTCATTGCTGACTCAGGTGCAGCAGCTAATCGATCAGCAGCGCCTGGGCGAAGTGCTGCAAAAACGCTATCCCGACACGCACGCCATCACCAGCGACAAAGCGTTATATGACTACGCGCTGACGCTGAAAAATCAGGCCCTGCGTAACGCGCCGCCGCTGAATAAAGTGATTTACGACAGCAAAATCAAGGTAATGAAACACGCGCTGGGGCTGCACACCGCCATTTCCCGCGTGCAGGGCGGCAAGCTGAAGGCGAAGGCGGAAATCCGCGTGGCGACCATTTTTAAACAGGCGCCGGAGGCATTTTTACGCATGATCGTGGTACACGAGCTGGCGCACATTAAAGAGAAAGATCATAACAAGGCGTTTTATCAGCTTTGCTGCCATATGGAGCCACAGTATCACCAGCTGGAATTTGATACGCGCCTGTGGCTGACCGAACAGGCGCTGCGCGGCAGAGAAAGCTAGCGCCGCCGCGACGTGCCTCCGTGCTCGCCGCGACCTGCTGTCGCATTATAAAAAGTCCTTTGCTTTCTGGATCAGGCTGGTTTTGGTAAGCGCGCCCAGAAACTTGCGCTCGACAGGATTATTCAGCACCGGCAGACGCTCCAGCGTCACCCTGGCGAAGGCTTCCCAACCTTCCGTAATGGTTTGATTCTCAAAAATATAAGGGAAATTCTCGTCCGTTACGCAGCTTATCGGCGAGTTCAGCGTAATCTCCTTATCCAGCACCTTGCGCGAAATATCGTGGATCGACACCGCGCCCATAAACTGACCGGTTTCGTTAATCACATAGACGAAACGTTCGCGCTTCAGCGAGCTCACCGCCAGCGCCTTGCCGACGGGATCCTGCGGCTGTAGCGCCGCGCCGGAAACGATAAACTGCGAGATAATGCCGTTGTCAAAATCGAACTTGGCGTCCGAACGGCTGAAATGGCGCTGAATAACCGGATAGGTGCTGCTGGATTGCAGACGGTACACCACCATAAAAGCCAGCACGCAGGCGATCATGGTTGGAAACAGCAGGCTGCTGTTTAGCGTCATTTCCAGCACCATCAGCATCGCCATCAGCGGCGCCTGGCTGACCGAGGCCAGCACCGCGCCCATGCCCACAGCGGCGAAAATGACGACGTTATCCACCGGCAGCCCGGCCAGCGCGGCCAGGCTGGCAACCACCACGCCCAACAGCGCGCCGGTCAGCAGCGATGGCGTAAACAGCCCGCCGACAGCGTTGGAGCCAACCGAAATAGCCGTGGCCAGCATCTTTAACAGCAGCAGCGCAATCAGCCCTTTTAGCATAAAGCTGCCGGCCATGATCTCCACAATCACCTCATAGCCGTTGCCGAGCACCTTAGTGCTGCCGATAGCCAGCACGCCCACCATCACGCCACCCAGCCCCAGCCGCAGCGGCAGGCTTTTAACGCGGCTAAAGCGCTTACGGCTCTGCGCGATCAGCCAAATCAGCGTCCAGCCGGCCAGGCCCGCCAGCAGGCCAATCAGCACCGTCAGCAGCATGTTTTCCGGCGTCAGCGCAAACTGCGCGTGGGCAAAAGGGTAGATGGCGGAACGATAGCCCAGCGCGGACATGGTCAGCACGGCCACGCCAGCCGAGATAATCAGCGGGATCAGCCGCTGTAAGGCGGAAATGCCGAACGCGATTTCCGCCACAAAGATAGCCGAGGCAAGCGGCGCATGATAAACGGAAGAGAGCCCGGCTGCCGCGGCCATCGCCACGACGTCCGTGTTCTTCAGCGGCAGATTTTTGAAGCAGAAGCGGCCCATCAGGCTGCCCACCAGCGCCGAAAGCTGCACCATCGGCCCCTCCTTACCAATGGACGCGCCGCTGCTGATGCTGGCGATGGAAGAGAGCGCGCGAAACAGCGAGGTTTTGGTCGGCACCGCGTCCAGCCTGGCGTTGATCACTTCCAGATAATCGGTGCGAACCGTCGCTTTCTGTTCAATAGCGGTGGCGTAGCGCAGAAAAAATCCGGCCAGTACCCCGCCGCCGCCGACAATCAGCGGCCACGTATACCAGGGCCAGACGCCGATAGCCTGGGTCACATCCTGACGGCTGCCGAACATCAGCAGATTGATGCCTTCTATCAGCAAGCGGAAACCCAGCGTCACCAGCGAAGCCGCCAGCCCCACAGGAATAGCGACCAGCAGGCTGGTCCAGTTAAGTGCATGTTTACTGCCTGTGGACATGAATTTTTTGACCTCGCCGCCGTTAACCTGCTCTTATCGTGAGAGAGGCAGCGTTAAAAATCAAATAGTCAGCGCGCCCGCCGCGCTTTTTTGCCTGCTACGCTGGTAGATAAGGTTACGGCGCGCACGGCGCCCGGCTCAATGAATCAACCGTTCGGGAAAAATTATGATCCGCTTCGCTGTTATTGGAACCAACTGGATTACGCGTCAGTTTGTCGACGCCGCGCACGAAACCGGGAAAATGAAGCTTACCGCCATTTATTCACGCACGCTGGAGCAGGCTCAGGCCTTCAGCCGCGACTATCCCGTTGAGCATTTTTTTACCTCTCTCGATCGGCTGGCGCAGTCGGAGGCGGTAGACGCCGTTTATATCGCCAGCCCCAACGCGCTGCACTGTCAGCAGGCGCTGCTGTTTTTACAGCACAAGAAGCACGTGATTTGCGAGAAGCCGCTTGCCTCTAACCTTCGCGAAGCGGAAGCGATGATCGCCTGCGCGCGCGCTAATCAGGTAGTACTGTTCGAAGCGTTTAAAACCGCCAGCCTGCCGAACTTTCACATTTTGCGCCAGGCGCTGCCGAAGGTCGGCAAGCTGCGCAAGGCGCTGTTTCGCTACTGCCAGTATTCATCACGCTATCAGCGCTATCTGGAGGGAGAGAACCCGAATACGTTTAATCCGGCCTGGTCAAACGGCTCGATAATGGATATCGGCTACTACTGCCTGGCAGCGGCGGTCAGCCTGTGGGGCGAGCCGGCGCGCGTGGTCGCCACGGCTTCGCTACTGGAGAGCGGCGTCGACGCCCACGGTACGGTGGTTATGAGCTACGACGGTTTCGACGTGACGCTGCTGCACTCCAAAGTCAGCCAGTCCGATCTGCCCGGCGAAATCCAGGGCGAAGCGGGATCGTTGGTTATCGGGCAGCTGGCCGACTGCCAGCAGATCCATTTCATACCGCGCGGCGCGAAGCCGCAGGATCTCAGCCAGCCTCAGCACATCAATACGTTACTGTACGAAGCGGAAACCTTTGTCCGGCTGGTGGAGGAACACGCTGTAGACCATCCGGGCCTGACCGTGACGCGCATCACGGCGGCGTTGCTGACGGAGATCCGTCGTCAGACCGGCGTGGTTTTTCCTGCCGATGCGCTGGCCGTCGTGTAAATATTGCTAAATATTTCTGCGTAAGATTGACCAATGTGCTCGCGGCCACTATCTTCACTGCTGCAAAGGGGAGTAACTTCTTCGTCGGTCAATCGTCATTACGGTGCGTAAGCGCCCGGTTGCCGGGCAGTCAGCAAGCTGACTGTAAGTGAGACCTTGCCGGAAGGCGAGGTTTGCTCACAGCAAAAATAGTGTGGCTGACGTCTTCCGACGTTGGCCATTTTATTTTTGACAGGACAAAACTATGAATACTGTAGGCACGCCGTTACTTTGGGGCAGCTTTGCTGTCGTGGTGGTGATTATGCTGGCCATCGATCTGCTGATGCAGGGGCGGCGCGGCGCGCAAACCATGTCGATGAAGCAGGCCGCCTTCTGGTCGCTGGTCTGGATTAGCCTCTCGCTGCTGTTCGCCGCCGGGCTGTGGTGGTATCTGAAAGAAACCGTCGGGCCGCAGATCGCCCATACGCAATCCCTCGCCTTTCTGACCGGTTACGTGCTGGAAAAAGCGCTGGCCGTCGATAACGTTTTCGTCTGGCTGATGCTGTTCAGCTACTTCTCTGTTCCTGCTGCGCTTCAGCGCCGCGTGCTGATTTACGGCGTGCTGGGCGCCATCGTGCTGCGTACCATCATGATTTTCGCCGGCAGCTGGCTGGTGTCGGAATTCAGCTGGATCCTCTACCTGTTCGGCGCGTTTCTGCTGTTTACCGGCGTCAAAATGGCGATGGCAGGCGGCGATGAAGGCGCGGTAGGCGATAAGCCGGTGGTGCGCTGGCTGCGTGGCCATCTGCGCATGACCGATAACCTGGAAGGCGAAAAGTTCTTTGTGCGCCGCAACGGCCTGCTCTACGCCACGCCGCTGCTGCTGGTGCTGATTATGGTCGAGCTGAGCGACGTTATTTTCGCCGTGGACAGCATTCCGGCTATTTTTGCCGTTACTACCGATCCCTTTATCGTCCTGACCTCTAACCTGTTCGCTATTCTTGGCCTGCGCGCGATGTACTTCCTGCTGGCTAACGTGGCGGAACGCTTCTCTATGCTGAAATATGGTCTGGCGATCGTGCTGATTTTTATCGGTATCAAGATGCTGATCGTCGATTTCTATCATATTCCGGTGGCGGTTTCGCTGAGCATCGTCGGCGGTATCCTGGCCATTACGCTGCTGATTAACGCTTTGGTTAACCGCCGCAACGATCGTTTAGCGCTGCGGAAATAACTTTTACCCTGACGTAACAGCCAGGCCCGACGGCAGAATATTCCGCCGCCGTCGGGCCACTTTTCGCTTCCCCTGCCAACACATTTCCTTATACTGCCTGCGCAAACACACCGATGCCGTCAGTTCAGCGCACACGACGCTGAGGCGCATTCCATCACTTTTACAGCTGGTTTTTATATGAGTAATGAAAAGAATCGTCCCGGCCTGTTGCAGCGTCTGATGCAGGCAGGCCTGGTTACGCAGATCTTGATCGGTCTGGTCGCTGGCGTGGCGCTGGCGTGGTTTTCCAAAGAGAGCGCGCTTTCCGTCAGCCTGTTCGGCTCACTGTTTGTCAGCGCGCTGAAAGCCGTAGCGCCGCTGCTGGTCATGGTGCTGGTGATCTCCTCTATCGCCAACCACAAGCAGGGCCAGAAAACCTCTATCCGCCCTATCGTGATACTGTATTTGCTGAGCACGTTTTTTGCCGCCGTGCTGGCTGTGGCGTTCAGCCATTTGCTGCCGCAGACGCTGACGCTGAGCGCCGCCAATAATGAAATCACGCCGCCGTCCGGTATCCTGGCCGTCTTAAACGGCCTGTTGATGAGCATGGTTTCCAACCCGATCGACGCGCTGATGCATGCCAACTATATCGGCATCCTGGTGTGGGCGATTGGCCTGGGCTTCGCTTTCCGCCACAGCAGCGACACCACGCGCGCTTTCCTGAATGATGCCTCCGACGCCGTGACTTATCTGGTGCGTATCGTGATCCGCTTCGCTCCTGTCGGTATTTTCGGCCTTGTGGCGTCGATTCTGGCCTCTACCGGCTTTTCGGCGCTGTGGCAGTACGCGCATCTGCTTGCCCTGCTGTTGGGCTGTATGCTGCTGATGGCGCTGGTTATCAACCCCATCCTGGTCTACTGGAAGATCCGCCGTAATCCTTACCCGCTGGTCTTTACCTGCCTGCGGGAAAGCGGCGTCACCGCCTTCTTTACCCGCAGTTCGGCGGCCAATATCCCGGTAAATATGGCGCTGGCGAAGAAGCTTAATCTGGATGAAGACACCTATTCCGTCTCGATCCCCGTGGGCGCCAATATCAGTATGGCGGGCGCGTCCATCACCATTACCGTGCTGACGCTGGCGGCGGTGAATACGCTGGGCATCCATGTAGATATCGGCACCTCGATCCTGCTTAGCCTTGTGGCCTCCATCTGCGCCTGCGGCGCGTCCGGCGTGGCGGGCGGTTCGCTGCTGCTGATCCCCGTCGCCTGCAATATGTTCGGCATCCCTAACGATGTGGCGATGCAGGTGGTAGCCGTAGGCTTTATTATCGGCGTTCTGCAGGACTCCGCCGAAACGGCGCTGAATTCTTCCGCCGATATTCTGTTTACCGCCGCGGCCTGCATGGCCGAAGAGCGTCGGGTAGAACAAAAAGCTTAACCGGCGGCGCCGTCAAAAGATGGCGCCCTGCTCAGCGAGAAATCCTGCCCTGCCGAACGGGTGGGGTTTCTCGCCCTGTCGCGCAGCGTTACGCGCCCGCTATAAAGTCACCCCGCTTTTAAAAATCGCCAGTTCGCGAAAATCATTCAGCTCGTTTCTGGTCTGACGGCCGCAGGCGATTTCTACCAGCAGATCGATAAATTTTTCCAGTAGCGTCGTCATCTCCACGCCCTGAAGCAAAGGCCCGGCATCAAAATCGATCCAGTGCGGTTTCTTCGCCGCCAGTTCGCTGTTGGTCGCCAGCTTAACGGTGGGCACAAAGCCGCCGTAGGGCGTGCCCCTGCCGGTACTGAACAGCACCATATGACAGCCCGCCGCCGCCAGCGCGCTGGTCGCCACGGCATCATTGCCCGGCGCGCTGAGTAAATTCAGCCCCGGCTTGCGTACGCGCTCGCCATATTTCAGCACGTCCACCACCTGGCTCCGACCCGCTTTCTGCGTGCAGCCCAGCGACTTTTCCTCCAGGGTAGTGATGCCGCCCGCTTTGTTGCCCGGCGAAGGGTTTTCAAAAACGGGCTGGTGGTGCTGCAGGAAATAACGCTTGAAATCGTTAATCATATCGACAGTTTTGCGAAAGGTTGCTTCGTCCCGACAGCGGTTCATCAGGGTCTGTTCGGCGCCAAACATTTCAGGCACTTCCGTCAGCACGGTGGTGCCGCCGTTGGCTATCACCTCGTCTGAGAAACGCCCCAGCAAGGGGTTAGCGGTAATGCCGGAAAGGCCATCCGAGCCGCCGCATTCCAGGCCAAACGTCAGCTCGCTTAGCCGTCCAGCCTCGCGGCGATCGTTGCGCATCGCTTTATACAGGCGACGCAGTTGAGCCAGCCCGGCTTCTACTTCATCATCGTGCTGCTGTAGCGTCATAAAGCCGACGCGATCGGCATCGACTTCGCCCAGCGTCTCGCGAAAAGCATCGATCTGATTGTTTTCGCAGCCCAAACCTATCACCAGTACCGCGCCGGCATTTGGATGGCGCACCATATTTTGCAGCAGGGTGCGCGTATTGAGATGGTCTTCTCCCAGCTGCGAGCAGCCATACGGATGGGTGAAGAGGAAAACGCCGTCAATATCTGTCGCGCCCTCGCTTTCTGCCATAAAGCGGGCCACCATTTGCCTTGCTATACCGTTGACGCAGCCAACCGTTGGCAGGAGCCAGAGTTCGTTACGAATGGCGGGCCTGCCGTCACGGCGGCGGTAAATCTGCACTTCGCGATCGCCAGCCGGTTTTGGCAGCGTGACGAAATCCGGCCGATAGCGATAGGCATTTACGTCCCCAAGATTGGTACAGAGGTTATGAGAATGGACCCCTTCCCCTGCGGCGATCGCCTGGGTGGCATGCCCAACAGGCAGGCCATATTTTATAACCGGCTCATCCACAGCCAGCGGTAAAAGGGCGAACTTGTGCCCACGCGCGACAGGCTGTTGCAACACGATTACGTGCCGGTTTGCTTCCAGCGCCTCGCCTTCCGCCAGGTCAGCCAGCGCGACGGCGACGTTATCTTCAGGATCGATCCGGATATAACGCTGCATAATGTTTTCCTCAGCTAAGCGGGGCTGGCGTATGCCCTTGCTGATAAGTCGTGGCACAAATACCGTTACCCTTGCGGTCAGTCCCGGTACGGCATTGCGCTCCTTCCCCGGTATTGCGTTTCGCCCAGGGCGTTTTCTGTCCGTACTGGTAGCGGAGCCGCAACGGTTCAGGACGGCGGTTACAGCTCAACGGCAAAATAGTCGCGCGCATTGTTAAAACAGATGTTTTCCACCATTTTGCCCAGCAGATTGAGATCGGCCGGTGCTTCACCGTTATCCACCCAGCCACCGATGGTTTCACACAGCAGGCGACGGAAATATTCATGCCGCGTGTAGGAGAGAAAGCTGCGGCTGTCGGTTAACATGCCAACGAAACGGCTGAGCATGCCCATTTGCGCCAGCTGCGTCAGCTGTCGCGTCATGCCGTCTTTCTGATCGTTGAACCACCACGCGGAACCGAACTGCATTTTGCCCGGCGCTCCTTCGCCTTGAAAATTGCCGGCCATCGTGGCGATAACTTCGTTATCCCGTGGGTTCAGGCAGTAGAGAATGGTTTTTGGCAGCGCATCCTTTCGGTGCTGGGCATCCAGCAAACGCGCCAGCGGTACGGCGATCGGAGCGTCGTTAACAGAGTCATAGCCCACGTCCGGCCCCAGCCGCGCAAACTGACGACTGTTGGCGTTACGCAATGCGCCGATATGATACTGCTGAACCCAGCCGCGCTGAGCATACTGCGCACCAAGCCATACCAGCACCGCCGTTTTAAATTGCGCAATCTCCAGCTCGTTCGGGCTTTTTCCGGCAAGACGCCGCGCCAGGATGCCGTCCAGCGTGGCTTCGTCCGCATCGGCATACAGCACAACATCCAGCGCATGGTCGGCAATTTTACAGCCGTGAGCGGCAAAATGGTCAAGCCGGCGGCTGAGTGCCTGACGGAGATCGTCGAAGCGGACAATATCCGTATCGCTAACCGCAGCCAGTTTTTGCAGATAGTCACAGAAGCCGCCAGCCTCCAGATTTAACGCCTTATCAGGACGCCAGCCTGGCAATATTTTGACAGTGAAGCTGGCATCTTCAGCGAGCAGGCGATGGTAGCGCAGGTCGTCGACCGGATCGTCGGTCGTGCCCGCCATTTTCACATTCATCTGCTGCATGATACCGCGGGCGCTGAACGCATCCTGTGCCAACAGCGCGTTGCACCGCGACCATATTTCTTCCGCCGTTTCCGACGACAGCAGCGTGTCCGTAATGCCAAAAGGTCGACGCAGCTCAAGATGCGTCCAGTGGTAAAGAGGATTGCCAATAGTATCGGGCACCGTGCTGGCCCAGGCGGCAAACTTCTCACGATCGCTGCCGTTACCGGTAATCAGCGCTTCCGGTACGCCATTCGCCCGCATCGCTCGCCATTTGTAATGATCGCCTTTTAGCCAGATGTCATACAGATTTTTGAATCGATAATCCTCGGCAATCTGCTGCGGCGGCAGATGGCAGTGGTAGTCAAAAATGGGCTGCCCGGCCGCAAACTCATGGTACAAGCGGCGCGCAAACTCCCCCGACAGCAAAAAATCTTCCTGCATAAAACCCGACATACCCTTCTCCTGTGGTCAACATCCTTTGCTGCAAAGTTATCATACCAATTATTGAGATACGGCGTAATTTTGTGCAACCCCGATCACAAAAATGCCATTTACGCCTGACGGCGTTGCCGGGATAAAAAATAACCTATTGATTAATATGATATTAAAAAAACATTAGCCGCCTGGGCTGCAATTGTGACGTTTCTCTCCTTTAGAATCTGTATGACAAGTTATTGTTGCGGCATTCAGCCTCCTGACACTACGGCGGTTGGAGAGTTAACGTGCGGGTGCCAACCAGCAAGCCGTCCCGCGTTGAAAAGGAAGCCATAAATCAATAGGGATTAGAAAAAGCGGGAGAATTTTATGCGTAAAATCAAAGGACTGCGTTGGTATATGATAGGTCTGGTCACGCTGGGCACCGTGCTGGGCTACCTGACACGCAATACGATTGCCGTTGCCGCGCCTACGCTGGAATCACAGCTGCATATCACGACCCAGCAGTACTCCTATATCGTCGCCGCCTATTCGGCCTGCTATACCGTGATGCAACCCGTCGCGGGTTATATCCTTGACGTGCTGGGAACGAAAGTGGGTTACGCTCTGTTTGCCATTCTTTGGGCGATTTTTTGCGGAGCCACGGCGTTGGCCAATAGCTGGACGGGACTGGCGCTGGCTCGTGCCGCCGTAGGCGCGGCAGAGGCAGCGATGATCCCCGCCGGATTAAAAGCCAGCAGCGAATGGTTTCCGGCCAAAGAACGATCTATCGCGGTAGGCTATTTTAATGTCGGCTCGTCCATTGGCGCCATGCTGGCACCGCCTCTGGTTGTCTGGGCTATCGTGGCGCACAGCTGGCAGATGGCCTTTATTGTTACCGCCATCCTTAGCTTTATCTGGGCGTTATGCTGGCTGATTTTTTATCAGCATCCAAAAGATCATAAAAAACTGCATGAAACCGAGCGTCGGTACATTCTTTCAGGCCAGGAAGCGCACCATCAGGTCAGCAATGCGACCAAAATGAGCGCCTGGCAAATTGTTCGCAGCAGGCAATTCTGGGGGATCGCGCTACCGCGCTTTCTGGCTGAGCCCGCATGGGGAACGTTCAACGCCTGGATCCCCCTGTTTATGTTTCGGGCCTACGGCTTCAATCTGAAAGAAATTGCGCTGTTCGCCTGGATGCCGATGCTGTTCGCCGATCTTGGTTGCATCATCGGTGGCTATCTACCGCCGCTGTTCCAGCGCTGGTTCGGTGTCAATCTTATCGTCTCGCGTAAGCTGGTGGTTACTATGGGCGCGCTCCTGATGATTGCTCCCGGCACCATTGGCTTATTTAGCAGTCCCTACACCGCGATTGCCCTGCTTTGCGTAGGCGGCTTTGCTCATCAGGCGCTGTCGGGCGCGTTAATAACCCTTTCCTCCGATGTGTTTGGCCGCAATGAAGTGGCGACCGCCAATGGCCTGACGGGGATGGCGGCCTGGAGCGCCAGCACGCTGTTTGCGTTGATCGTCGGCGCCCTGGCGGACACGCTGGGATTCAGTCCGCTGTTCGCCGTGCTGGCGCTGATGGATGTGCTTGGCGCAGTAGCTATCTGGACATTATTAAGCAACCAACCCGCAGTCGATCAGAAGCAGCAGAGCGTCAGGTCGGCCGGGGCCGCCGCGCGCTAGTCCGGGTTTCTCCCGCCCGGCGGAAGTGGTATAACAAATTCCATCATTGTGCGGCAGGAGAAAGATTATGGTGTTGGCCGAATCCCGACGTCTTTACCAGCAGCTCGCTGCGGAATTTAAACGTCGTCTGGAGGAAGGGGTTTATGCCGTTGGCGAGAAATTACCGGCTGAACGCTTTATTGCAGAAGAAATGGGCGTCAGCCGCACTGTGGTGCGTGAAGCGATCATCATGCTGGAAGTAGAAGGATACGTTGAGGTACGCAAAGGCTCAGGTATCCATGTGATCTCACAACACCAGAGAAACAGCGTCGTTCCGGACGAACAGTCAGAATTTGCCAGCTTTGGCCCGTTTGAACAGCTACAGGCTCGCCAGCTGATTGAAAGCAATGTGGCAGAGTTTGCCGCCACTCAGGTAACCCGGCAGGATATTCAGCAGTTAATGGAAATCCAGCAGCAGGCCAGAAAAGAAGATCGCTTCCGTGATTCAGAATGGGATTTAAAATTCCATGTGCAGATTGCCCGCGCCACGCAAAACGGCGCGCTGG
This sequence comes from Erwinia sp. STN24, assembly GCF_041320675.1. Taxonomy (NCBI): domain Bacteria; kingdom Pseudomonadati; phylum Pseudomonadota; class Gammaproteobacteria; order Enterobacterales; family Erwiniaceae; genus Erwinia; species Erwinia sp. STN24. Next base: position 175,224 of record NZ_JBGGPM010000004.1, read on the forward strand.
CCGCTATTGTAGAAAAAATGTGGCTGCACCGTTTGCACAACCCCTACTGGCTGAAACTGCATGAACACATTGACGACAGCGCTATGGAAAGCTGGTGTGACGATCACGATCGCATACTTAACGCCTTGATGCGTAAAGATCCGGCCGGCAGCAAGCTGGCCATGTGGCAGCACCTTGAACATACCCGCCAGATGCTGTTTAAAGCCACTTCAGACGATTTTGAACCCAGCATCGATCGTTACATGTTTACTGAAAATCCCGTTGTCGCCATCAAAGGCATCTCTGTGACCGATAAGTAAGGGTTTTGCCGCCGCCAGGCGGCGAAATTATTGCAGTTAACCCTCTAATTATGTCAGCCTGTGTAAAACTCCTTTGCACCTCCTGATTGCGCCTGTACAACAACGGTAATGCTGGCTTTGCCCAGGCTGATCAGACCGCATTCATAACGATTTGACGGCCCGGTGTATCAAGCCCGACAGGCCGTTTATTTTCACCTATGTTTCTTTTTTTCGTGTTAAGACCAGGTTCCGCACGCATACTAACTACAACCATTTGTGATGAACTTTGCCGGAACATGGCGAAAATGCTATTCAGGGACACTTTATGGATATTTTAAAAGCGCTGGTCCATGCCCTCTGGCACCAGGATTATGTCATGCTGGCCGATCCCTCCTTGGTCTGGGCAATCTATTTAGTGCTGTTTATGATCTTATTTCTGGAAAATGGCCTGCTTCCTGCCGCTTTCCTGCCGGGCGACAGCCTGCTGATCCTGGTCGGCGTGCTGATTGCCAAAGGCACGATGAATTTTCCGCTTACGCTGCTGGTATTGACTACCGCCGCCAGCCTGGGCTGCTGGGTAGGCTATATTCAGGGGCGCTGGCTGGGCAATACGGCCACGGTGCAGCGCTGGCTCGCCCATCTACCCGCGCAGTACCATCAGCGCGCGCACGCTTTGTTCCATCGCCACGGGCTTTCGGCCCTGTTGATTGGCCGCTTTATCGCTTTTGTCCGCACGCTGCTGCCGACCATTGCCGGGCTGTCGGGCTTAAACAACGCGCGCTTTCAGTTCTTCAACTGGGTGAGCGGGCTGCTTTGGGTACTGATCCTGACGGTGCTGGGCTTTGCGCTGGGCAGAACGCCTCTTTTTCAGCGGTATGAAGATCAGCTGATGGCTTGCCTGATGATGCTGCCGCTGATTTTATTGGTTGTCGGCCTGTTTGGGTCGCTTTATGTTTTATGGAAAAAGAAACGCACTATGAATGAGAAAGGAAACTCATGATGAAAAATTACGCTTCCCGCAAACGAATACTGGGCCTGGTGGCGCTGGCATCGGTTGCGCTGACAATGATTGCGCTTTTGCCTGCCCTGTTTGGCGGTGAAACGGCGCTGCAAATTCGGGCCTCTCGCCAGGGTATTACGGTGCCGGACGGCTTCTATGTCTATCAGCGGCTGAACGCGGAAGGCATCCATATTAAAAGCATCACGCCGGATAAAAACACGCTGGTGATTAAATTTGATTCACAGGAGCAAAGTACCGCCGCCGAGAAAGTGCTGCGCCGCCTGCTGCCGGAAGGCTTTGATATCGCTCAGCTCGAACAATCTTCTGAGTGGCTCAGCCGCATCAGCCCGCATAAGCAGAGCATTGGCTAAGAAACGTGCCCGGCAGTGCCACTTCCGGGCCTCTATCCTTAAGAATCTTCTCTCTTTTTGAGCTTTCCGCATTTCCTGACTATGCTTAACTGGCCGGCGTAAGCGGCAAGCATGACAGGATTAACGGGGTTGTATCAGCGAACCCAAACAATGGAAGGTCACTTTATGAAATACCGCACGATCCTTGGCCTCAGCCTTTTATCCCTGACCACTTTCGCTCAGGCGGCAGACTCGCTGTGCCTGCAAAAAGAGCAGGACATTCAGCACGAGATCGATTTAGCCCGTCAGCACGACAACCAGCGCCGCGTTACTGGTCTGGAGCGGGCGTTGACGGAGGCTCGCGCGGGCTGTACGGACGACAAACTGAAGGCGAGCCATCAGGAAAAGATCGATGAGCTGCAGCAGAAAGTGGAAGAGCGGCAAAAAGAGCTGAACCAGGAGAGAGCGGATGGCGATGATAAAGAGAAAATCGCTAAACGTGAACGCAAGCTGGCAGAAGCAAAACGTGAACTGAAGGAAGTCCAGGCCGCCCCTTACTGAGGCAGGCAGGATTCTCATTACTGATTATAAAGGAGTTTGTTATGTCAAAAGATATCACTTCCGATCATCTGCGTGCGGAATTAAAGAATCTGGCGGATACGCTGGAAGAAGTGCTGAGCAACACCACTGACAAATCAAAAAACGAGCTGGACAAGCTGCGTAGCAAAGCACAGAGCGCGCTGAAAGATACGCGCGCACGTTTAGGCGACTCCGGCGATCGCCTCGCCAAAACTTCGCGTGAAGTTGCCGATAATGCGGACGTTTACGTGCGCGAAAATCCATGGACCAGCGTGGGCATCGGTGCCGCTATCGGCGTAGTGCTGGGCGTGCTGCTGACGCGTCGATAACAATGAAAGATTCCCAGCAAAGCCAGGGCCCAGGCAAAGGGGTCATCAACATCGGGCAGCGCCTCGTCACCACTCTGGTCGGGATTGTAGAAACCCGCGTCAGGCTGGCCGTCGTGGAGCTGGAAGAAGAGAAGGCGAACCTGATCCAGCTGTTGATCATGGTCGGGCTGACCATGCTCTTTACCGCTTTTGGCCTGATGAGCCTGATGGTGCTCATTATCTGGGCGGTGGATGCACAGTATCGCCTGATGGCTATCGGCATTACCACGGCGGTGCTTTTTGCATTAGCGCTGTTCTTTGGACTCTGGACGCTGGCCAAATCTCGTCGTTCCACCCTTCTGGGCGCTACCCGTAAAGAACTGAAATCCGATCGTAAGCTACTGGAGAACGATTAATGAGCCGCGAGCGTGACGAGCGTAAGGCCGAACTGCTGCGTCAGATCCAACAGCAGCGGCTCGATCTCAGCATTCAAAAGAAATTCTGGCTGGAAAGTACCGCCCGTTACGATCGCGGCTGGCTAACGCTGCTCAGCCTGAAGCGTTATATTGCGGTCGGCAGCGGCCTGGCGGCTATCTGGTCGGTGCGTAATCCACGCCGTATTACCCGCTGGGCCAAGCGCGGCCTGGGTATCTGGAGTACGGTGCGTATGGTACGCAACTTCCTGCCGGGCCGCTGATGCTTTCTGTTCTTTTTCAGGTTCGGCCTCGCTGAACCTGAATACTCAATTTTTCTGAAGAACTTTGACAGTTTAACTCGCTTACAATCCTCTCTCCTGACGAATATTATCTTCTGCAACGACCGGGAATTAACGCGTATTCAGCGTCACGACCGGGCTTCATGCGGCCAGGAGCTTTTCCGGCCAGATAAAATTTATCGGGGTTTAACATGAAAAAATTAGAAGATATCGGCTTTCTGGTCGCGCGTATTTTGATGCCTGTCCTGTTTATCGTGGCGGGCTGGGGAAAAATTACCGGTTATGCGGGCACGCAACAGTATATGGAAGCAATGGGCGTACCGGGCTTTTTACTGCCGCTGACCATTTTGCTGGAGTTCGGCGGCGGTCTGGCTATCCTGTTTGGCTTCCTGACGCGCTTTACCGCTATCTCCACCGCTATTTTTACGCTGATTACCGCATTTGTGTTTCACAGTAATTTCAGCGTGGACGGTAACTCTATTAACTTTATGAAAAATATGAGTATCTCTGGTGGTTATCTGCTGCTGTTTATTACCGGCCCTGGCGCATACAGCCTCGACCGCTTAATTAAAAGAAAAAAATAAAAAATGATGAAAGCAGGGCTTTATGCCCTGCTTTCAATAAGCGCCAGCGTATCTGATTAAAAGATTAACCAATTTCTTAACCAGACGACTATAACGTTAATTTTTCTGTATGGTATAAAAATAATACCAGGAGATGTGACTCTCCGAACCAGACCGCTAATTAAGCCGATTTATTTTTGATCTGTGAGATAGCGCTGATACCAAAATTAACGATACCGACGATGCCGGAACCGATATTCGTAATAGCGCTAATGAAATCCAGTTCCAGAATGCTGCCGATACCGGATCCCAGCGTACCCGCCGCCGAGGTTGCATCCGTTGTCAGGCCGCCAGCAGAGGTGCCCAGATCTACCACGCCTCCAATTGCTGCGCCAATGCTTTTACCTAAATCGGCAAAGAAGCCGGCACCTGAGACGACGTCAACTTCCTGGCTGTTTAATTCACGCATAAAATTCTCCTTTTTTATTAATAACCCCACGCCATAAAACAGGCGAGGAACTATTTTAATGACAGCCAGCAAAAAAAGTCAAATATCTACAGGCCCAAATCAATACAGAATAAAGGCAGCCTTAAAACAGGCATTGTATTAATGGTGAAAACCAGAATGTAATTAGCGCTTCTAATTATAAATCCGGGGCATTACATCCAGTAAAGTTAAAAAAACCAACCTGATACCCTCTATTTTATCGCATAATTATTTTTAGGAGAAAGTAACGAGCTTTTTTCTGATAACAGGTTATATTCTTTTATTATCATTTAATTATCAGGGAGTTTACATGGGACAGCTTATTGACGGCGTCTGGCACGATAACTGGTACGACACAAAATCCACGGGCGGGCGCTTTAAACGTTCTGATTCTGCCTGGCGCAGTTGGGTAACGCCCGACGGCTCTGCTGGCGCAGACGGCAAAGCCGGTTTTCGTGCCGAGGCGGATCGCTATCACCTCTATGTTTCGCTTGCCTGCCCCTGGGCGCATCGAACGCTGTTGATGCGTCAGCTAAAAGGGCTGGAAAAGCTTATTTCCGTGTCGGTAGTCCATCCGCTGATGCTGGAAAACGGCTGGACGTTTGATGAAGATTTTGCGGGCGCGACGGGCGACAGCCTTTATCAGAACGAATTCCTGTATCAACTTTATTTGCACGCTGATAAGGACTATACCGGCCGGGTCACCGTCCCGGTACTTTGGGACAAGCAGCAGCAGACTATCGTCAGTAATGAATCAGCCGATATTTTGCGAATGTTTAACAGCGCATTCGACGCGGCAGGCGCCCGCGCCGGCGATTACTATCCGGCGGACTTACGCGCCAAAATCGATGAGGTGAACGGCTGGGTTTACGACACCGTTAACAACGGCGTCTATAAAGCGGGGTTCGCTACTTCTCAGGCGGCCTATGACGAGGCGGTCACCGCCCTTTTCCAGTCACTGGACAGGCTTGAACAAATGCTGGGGCAGCATCGCTATCTGACCGGCGACCGGCTGACCGAGGCGGACCTGCGTCTGTGGACGACCTTAGTTCGCTTCGATCCGGTTTATGTGACGCATTTCAAATGCGATCGCTACCGTATTGGCGACTATCTGAACCTGAGCGGCTTTTTACGAGAAATTTATCAGCTGCCGGGCATCGCTGAAACGGTCGATCTGGCGCATATCCGCCACCATTATTACCGTAGCCATAAAACGATCAATCCCTACGGCGTTATCTCGACCGGCCCGGCTTTCGACTGGGACGAGCCGCACGGGCGCGATGAACGCTTCCGCTAGCCGGCGTTATCCCCTGAGCGGCGCGTGACGCTTCGCCAGCAGCTTAGGGATCTCCCGCAGGCACCATGATTTGGCTTCGCCCATGCTGTCGCGGCGCCAGGCCATAATGATATCGACCTCTTTGCTGTATTCAGGGCTGACAACACGCAGACGCCCTTCGGCAATATCTTTTTCCACCATCGGGTACGGCATGGACGCCACGCCCAGCCCGGCCAGCAGCGCACGGCGCTTATCTTCGATTGAACTGACGGTCAGCCGCTGCTGCTTATCCAGTAGCTGTACGGTCAGTACCGGGCGCTCGCGCGCCGTATCCGCTACGGCAATACCCCGATATTTCACCCGTGATGGTTCCGATAACGGTTCCGGTTCCTGATGGATAGGATGATCCGGGCTGGCGACGATCACGCTCATAATGCTGTACAGTTTGCGGGTGTTGATCTCTGAAGAGGCGCGAAAATGCATATCCGGCGCGATAACGATATCCGCGCGGCCCTGCTCCAGCCTTTCCCAGGCGCCCGCCAGCACTTCCGTCACCAGCGCGATTTGCGTATTGGCTTTTTCGGCAAGTTTATCAATCAAAGGAAAGAGATATTCGCAAGGAACCAGCGCTTCGGTAACGATAGTCAACTGTGTTTCCCAGCCCCGCGCCAGCGCTTCCGCATCGGTGGTCAGCTTATCGGCCGCTTCCAGCAAAATCCGGCCCCGCTCCAGCAGCATGCGTCCTACGTTGGTAAACTTAGTTCGGTGTCCGGAGCGGTCAAACAGCACCACGTCCAGCTCCTCTTCCAGCTTTTGCATGGTGTAGCTGAGCGCTGAAGGGACGCGGCCCAGCTCATCTGCCGCCGCCGCAAAGCTGCCGCGTCGATCGATAGCATCCATTACTCGCAGCGCCTCCAGCGTCAGAGCGCGATCTTTTGCCATAGCGGTTCTCTTTCAGGATTTTTGAATATGGCAAGCAGATTAACTGGCTAACAATCTGGCGTCCAGCGCCTTACTATAGCGGCATAATAAATGACCGACGCGGTTTGCCGGTTAATAAGGAGGAAAATATGATTACCAGTCGCACCGTACAACAGTGTGGTCAAGCCGATTACGGCTGGCTCCAGGCGCGATACACGTTTTCCTTCGGCCACTATTTTGATCCTCAACTGCTGGGCTACGCCTCTTTACGCGTGCTCAATCAGGAAGTGCTGACACCAGGGGCTTCCTTCCAACCCAGAACCTGGCCAAAGGTCGATGTTGTTAATCTGATCCTGCAGGGCGAAGCGGAGTACCGCGACAGCGACGGCAACCATGTCGTGGCGCGCGCGGGCGAAGCTTTGCTGCTGGCTGCCCAACCGGGGATCAGCTACAGCGAGCATAATATCAGTGGCGAGAAGCCATTGACGCGTATGCAGCTTTGGCTGGACGCCTGTCCCGACAGGGAAAACGCGGCGATTCAATGCCTGTCGATCCCGACTAACGCGAGCGCCATACTGCTGGCCTCGCCGGACGGTGCACAACAGAGCCTGCAGCTTCGCCAACAGGCCTGGATTTATCATCTGAGACTGCAACCGGGCGAAGATGTGACGCTGCCGTTACGTGGTTCGCGCGCCTATCTGCAATCGATTCACGGCGGCTTTATCGTGACCGCATCTTCAGCGGATCGGCAGACGCTTGCCTGCGGCGACGGCGCATTTATCGAAAAAGAGCAGAGCGTGACGATAACGGCAACCACGCCAACGCGCGCGCTGGTGATTGATTTAGCCGAGTAGTCGCCGTTGCCTACTCCTGTAAAACTCGCCAGCGATGCATGACGGGTTTAGCTGCCTGATACGTCAAATAAGCTGATGGGCACGGCGACCCTCTCGCCGATTGACCAGCCTTTTTTGCCTAAAATATGCTGAGGCGTGTTTTCCGGCACGGTAAAAAAGAAGGTGTTGCTCTCTTCTTCTACTTTTCCCTCGTCTAAATCTTCAGGGTCCAGATCCATCTCGTCCAGCTCTTCTTCAGACAGCCCTAAATGGGTGGCCAGTATCGATCTTTTCATCGTTTATCTCCTCAGCGTTAACGCTTACGGTTAAAATTTTCAAAGCGCCGTAGTTATTTTATATCCTCAGGTAAATTTCGTTCGTTAATCGCACGTTGATTTTCTCTGGCCTATTGTCAGAGGTGAGCGATAACACGAGGAGCAGGGAATGAAAAAGCTGGCTGTGATGTTTGTGCTTTTACTGGTTGGCTGTGTCGATTTAGGGCGCATTGGGACGCATCCTGACATGAAACAGGTCTACCTGAAGGGATATCCACACAATGTTGCCGACTGTCTTTTTGCTGCGGCGCAGAGTCAGCACCTTCGGCTGGAGCGGGACGGCCGCCTGACTCAAGGTATTGAAAAGTATAATCTGACGGACAGAAATTACGACAACGTGGCCTGGATTGAAATTGCGGCAGCAGGCCGTCAACAATCCAGCGTGACCTTCTATTATGCTAAGGAGCCTGATGTCAGCGCGGCGGTTTCCGCCATGGCGGCGCGCTGCAAAGACTCGCGCTTTTAAGCTTTTGCTTTCACAAAAAGCGTTGTGAACAGGCCGCACCGTAGAAAGCAAAAAACCCGCCGAAGCGGGTTTCTTACTGCTGACAAACCTAAATAGCGGATGCATCCTGGTGTTTCTTACAGCAGCCCAGCTGTTTCACGGCGGCAGAGGCTGAGCGGATAAGCGGACCGTTTTGGCGCATGGACGCGCCAAACGAGCATACAGGGACGTATTTACGGCGTGTCCGTGTTCCGATCTGCCTCTGCGGCTGTTCACCAGCCCGATAGCGACCTGATGCCCTTAAAAGAAAGCAAAAAACCCGCCGAAGCGGGTTTCTTACTGAAGATGTTGAAGCTGACCGGTAAGCCGGGTTCTGTCGTGGACAGTCATTCATCTAGGCCAGCAATCGCTCACTGGCTCAAGCAGCCTACCCGGGTTCAGTACGGGCCGTACCTTGTGAACCCCTATTTGGCCTTGCTCCGGGTGGAGTTTACCGTGCCACGAACTGTTGCCAGCCGCGCGGTGCGCTCTTACCGCACCCTTTCACCCTTACCTGATCCCACAAGTGGGCCATCGGCGGTTTGCTCTCTGTTGCACTGGTCGTGGGCTTGCGCCCCCCAGGCGTTACCTGGCACCCTGCCCTATGGAGCCCGGACTTTCCTCCCCTTTGTCTGTCTCCCCCGAAGGAGGACGGCAACAAAGCGGCGACTGTCTGGTCAGCTTCGGCGCGGATAATAGGGCATTCCGCGCGGTTTGTCACCCCTCTTGCTGCTCCAGCGCATACTTATAGAGCGCATTCTTTTTTACGCCGTGAATTTCGGCGGTCAGCGCGGCGGCTTTTTTCAGCGGCAGCTCCTGCTGCAACAGCGCCAGCGTGCGCAGCGCTTCCGGCGGCAGCGCGTCTTCCACGGCCTGATAGCCTTCCACAATCAGCACCATTTCGCCTTTGCGGCGATTTTCGTCTTCTTTAACCCAGGCCAGCAGCTCGCCCACCGGCGCGCCGTGAATCGATTCCCAGGTTTTGGTGATTTCCCGCGCCAGGACTATGTAGCGCTCGCTTCCCCATACGCTGACCATATCCTGTAAGCTTTCCAGCAGGCGATGGGTGGATTCATAAAAAATCAGCGTGCGGGATTCCTGCTCCAGCGCGCGCAGCGTGTCGCAACGGCCTTTGCTTTTGGCGGGCAGAAACCCTTCGTAACAGAATCGATCGGACGGCAACCCCGCCGCGCTTAATGCTGTAATCGCCGCGCAGGCGCCAGGCAACGGCACCACGTTGACACCCGCTTCCCGGCAAAGACGAACCAAATGATAGCCGGGATCGTTAATCAACGGCGTGCCGGCATCGGAAACCAGCGCTATGCTTTGCCCGTCCCGAAGCTTTGCCAACAGCGTTTCCGCCTTCTGCTGCTCGTTGTGATCGTGTAATGCGAACAGGCGCGCATTGATGGCGAAATGTTGTAGCAACAGCCCGGTATGACGTGTATCTTCCGCTGCGATCAGGTCGACGCTGGCAAGCACCGAGAGCGCACGCTGGGTAATATCGCCCAGGTTACCAATCGGTGTGGGAACGATGTAGAGCGTGCTGGCCGAAATCTCTTCGCGTTGTTTCATTGTTTGATCCGAATTGCCGATTTAATATTGAGCATCTTGAAAAAAACATAACTGGATACAGTATGCTTCCTTCGAAAGTCATTCATAACAAAGCAGGACGCTGCGTGCCTCTGCTGCTGGCGGCCCTAATTTTTGCCGGTTGTTCCGGCCAGGGCCCACAGGCGCCGACGGTCAACGTGCAGGGCACCGCGACAGGCACTTCCGACTCTTATTTGCAGCAAATGCAGCAAAGTTCAGATGATAACAAGGTTGACTGGCAATTACTCGCAATCCGGGCGCTGCTGAACGAAGGAAAAATTCCTCAGGCCAGCGACCAGCTGGCCAACCTGCCGCAGCAGCTGAATGATGTCCAGCATCAGGAATCGCTGCTGCTACAGGCGCAGCTCAAGGTGATGCAGAAGGATGCGGCCGGCGCGGCGCAGCTTTTGCAGCAGATTGATGCCGCCTCCCTGTCGAAGGAGCAGCAGGCCCGTTACTACCAGCTGCAAATTGCCGGCAGCCAGGGATTAACGCAGCTGCGCGCTTATATTGCGCAGGAACCGCTGCTGAGCTCGCCAGCCGATAAGCAGAAAAATATTGATGCAACCTGGCTGGCGCTGAGCCAGATGACGCCAGAGCAGGCCAACGGCCTGGTGATCAACGCCGATGAAAACACGCTACAGGGCTGGCTGGATCTGCTCAACGTCTATAAGGCCAACGTCAGCGATCCCACGATGCTGAAAGCGGGCATCAGCGACTGGCAGACGCGCTATCCTAACAACCCGGCGGCGAAAATGCTGCCAACGGCGCTGAGCCAGGTGCAGAACTTCCAGCAGTCATCGACCGGTAAAATTGCGCTGCTGCTGCCGTTAAGCGGCCAGGCGCAGATTTTCGCTAAAGCGATTCAGAAGGGGTTTGACGACGCCCGCAACGGTGCGCTGGCCCAGCCGACCGCACAGCCGCAGGCCGCCGCCAGCACCGCGTCTGGTGACGCCAATACCGCCACGTCTGTCGATGCCAACGCCGCGCCAGCAGCAGCCAGTCCGGCCACCGATAGCGCTGCCGCTCAGCCGACTGCGCAAAACAGCGATAGCGCCGCTCAGCCCGCCGTGCAGAACGGCAGCGTGGCGCAAACCGCACCGCCATCCAGTTCGGCGCAGGTTCAGGTCTACGATACCAGCAGCCAGCCGATAGATCAGGTGCTGGCGCAGGCGCAGAAAGACGGTGCCACGCTGGTGGTCGGCCCGCTGCTGAAAAGCAACGTCGAGCGTTTAGCTGCCTTACAAACGCCGTTGAATATCCTGGCGCTTAACGAGCCGGAGTCGGTACAGAACCATCCGAATCTTTGTTACTTTGCGCTTTCTCCTGAAGACGAAGCGCGTGACGCCGCGCATCATATGTGGGATCAGGGCAAGCGTTCACCACTGCTGCTGGTGCCGCGCAGCTCGTTGGGCGATCGCGTCAGCAAAGCATTTGCTGCAGAATGGCAGCAGCTGGGCGGCGCGACCGTGCTACAACAGCAGTTCGGTTCACAGGGCGAGCTGAAGCAGGGCATTAATAGCGGTGCGGGCTTGCGTCTGACCGGTACGCCGATCGTTGCTCAGCCGCAGCAGCCGCAGGGCGTAACTATTGCGGGCCTGACCATTCCGGCGCCGCAGGCGGATACGCCAGCGGCAGGCGACGGCAGCGTGGATTCGCTGTATGTCGTGGCGACGCAGGACGAGATGGCGCTTATCAAGCCTTCCCTCTCCATGCGCGTCAGCAGCCGCAATATGGCACAGATTTATGCCAGCTCGCGCAGCTATCAGGCAGGCAGCGGCCCAGACTATCGTCTGGAGATGGAAGGCGTGCAGTTCAGCGATATCCCGCTGCTGTCGGGCGCTAATCCCGCGCTGATGCAGCAGGCGGCTAAAAACTTTAACAACGATTACTCTCAGGTTCGTCTCTATGCCATGGGCGTGGACGCCTGGACCCTGGCCAATCACTTCAATGAAGTGCGCCAGCTGCCGGGCTTCCGGCTGCAGGGGGAAACCGGCAACCTGAGCGCCACCCAGGACTGCGTCATCAACAGGAAGTTGGTATGGAGCCAGTATCGCCAGGGACAAATCGTTCCGGCATCCTGAGCCGTCAGCAAACGGGGGCGGGCTATGAGCTACAGGCCCGCCGCCTGCTGGAAGGTGCAGGATTAACTTTTATCGCGGCTAACGTCCGCTTTCGCGTCGGAGAGATCGACCTGATTATGCGCGATGGCGAGACGTGGGTTTTCGTAGAGGTGCGCTATCGCCGTAACGATCGGTTCGGCGGCGCCGCCGCCAGCGTAACCCGCAGCAAGCAGCAAAAGCTGCTGAAAGCCGCAGCCTTATGGCTGAACGGTCGCCAGAGCAGCCTTGAGAGCGCCCGCTGCCGCTTTGATGTGGTAGCGATAACCGGCGCACGAACGGACTGGTTGTCCGATGCTTTTACGGCGGAGTAATTTCGCCAACCACTTGCCAGGTGAAAAACGTGCTGGAAAGAATCAAAGTTTGTTTTACCGAAAGTATTCAGACGCAGATAGCCGCAGCGGAAGCGCTGCCGGATGCTATTTCGCGCGCGGCGATGACGATTGTCCAGTCGTTGCTGAACGGCAATAAAGTGCTGAGCTGTGGCAACGGCACCTCCAGCGCCAACGCCCAGCACTTTGCGGCCAGTATGATCAACCGTTACGAAACCGAGCGCCCCAGCCTGCCTGCGGTAGCGCTGAGCGCGGATAACGTGCTGCTGACGGCAATCGGCAACGATCGCCTGCACGACGAAATCTACGCCAAGCAGGTCCGCGCGCTGGGCCATGCTGGCGATATTCTGCTGGCCATTTCAACGCGCGGCAACAGCCGTGATATTGTGAAGGCCGTTGAGGCAGCGGTAACGCGCGATATGACGATTGTCGCGCTGACCGGCTATGACGGCGGCGAACTCGCCGGTTTGCTGGGTCCACAGGACGTGGAAATTCGTATTCCCTCGCACCGGAGCGCGAGGATTCAGGAAATGCATATGTTAACCGTGAATTGCCTGTGCGATTTGATCGATAACACCTTGTTTCCCCACCAGGACGTTTAAGGAGCTATGATGAAGCTGATTTCCGCAACCGCCATCGTGCTGTCCGCGCTGATGCTACAGGGCTGCGTCGCCGCCGTGATCGGCAGCGCGGCGGTCGCCACCAAAACGGCCACCGACCCGCGTACCGTGGGCACCCAGGTTGATGACGGCACGCTGGAGTTACGCGTCAGCAACGCGCTGGCGAAAGACGACCAGATCAAAAAAGAAGCCCACATCGTGGCAACGGCCTATCAGGGCAAAGTGCTGCTGACCGGCCAGGCGCCGAGCGCCGATGTCGCTAACCGCGCCAAACAGATCGCCGTCGGCGTGGATGGCGCAACCGAGGTCTATAACGAAATCCGCACCAGCGAGAAGGCCAGCTTTGGCACGGCCTCTTCCGATACCTGGATCACCACCAAAGTGCGTTCCAACCTGCTTTCCAGCGACCAGGTCAAATCTTCTAACGTGAAGGTCACCACCGAAAACGGCGAGGTGTTCCTGTTAGGTCTGGTCACTACCGCAGAAGCCAAAGCGGCGGCCGATATCGCCAGCCGGGTCAGCGGCGTGAAGCACGTCACCACCGCGTTCACTATTCTGCAATAAGCAGCAAAAGCCCGGCCAGCGCCGGGCTTTCACTTTTATCATACCGCGTCGCCCGCTATAGCCGACTCAGGCAATCCATCGCTACCGCCTTGAAGCTGACAAAATCCTTGCTGTCGCGCAGCCGCGCCATCGCCCGCTCGCGCAGGAACGTCACGAACAGATCGTAAATCGCCATCGCCTCTTCATAATCGCTTTTGCTGATCGCCAGCAGAAAGATCACCGAGGCCGTTTCGTCTCCCCATGCGATGCCCTGCGGCGCCAGCACGGTATAGACCACGCTTTTCTTCGCCAGCAGGCCCAGCGAGTGAGGTAGCGCAATGCCTTCGCCAAACATCGTGCTGACAATGGCTTCGCGCTCCACGACGGAATCGTGAAACGTCTGGTCGACCGCGCCCTCTTTTTCCAGCCGATCGCAGAGCATACGGAACAGCTCCGCCTGAGTTACGGGCTGGTCGATAACAAGAAAATGGCCGGCGTCAAAGAACTTTTCCAGCATATAAGGCCGGGTGCGATCCACCAGCACCAGTTTGCCAATCTGCTCCAGCTGGTACTCCGTGGGAAAAGGCGACATCACCACCACCGGCTTCTGTTTCTCGACCAGGCGCGTAGTGGAGATAACAAAATCTTCTTCAATACCCGGCTGCTGCTCATACTCGCGCTGCGAAATAATATTGTTGACCACGATCTGCGGATATTTCCGCATCAGCATCGCCTGGATCATGCGCACGGTGGAATTGCCGGTATCGCACACCAGCAGCACCTGCGGATGGCGCCGGTAGCCGACGTCATAGTGCCGCTCCAGGCCGACGCCGATATGCAGCACCAGAAATCCCATCTCGTTTTCACTGATGGTATAAGGGGTGTATTTTCCCCAGCTGGATACGGCGGCCAGCGTCACGTCCCACGCCATCGGATAGTGCTGCTTGATGTTCGCCAGCAGTGGGTTAGGAATAGCGATCTGGTAACGCACACGGGTGATCATGGTTTTAATATGGGTCAGCAAATCCGCCCGCAGCTGCCCGTCGCTTTGCAAATTAAAGTTGTAGTGAGTATTGATGTAGCTAAGGATGTAATTGACCAGCGATTCGCCGTCGTCCGGGCTGATAGCATCCGGCGCAATCGCCTCAACGCGCCGTGCCGCGATATTAACGCGCAGGTAGGCTTCCTCTGCGGCTGAGAACGCTTTGCCAGTGAGTGGCTGTAGTAGCGCAATCAGATGGCGCGCCGCGCCTCGCACGTCGTCATCCACGTCGTCAGCCGTGAAATCAGAAAGCGGATAGCCTTCGCTGATGCGCCTTACGGACACCGCACAGTAGAGGCGCAGATAAAACTCGCCCTCATCCGTCATCCTGACGGCAAAACGCCCCAGCGACTGGCTCAGCAGCGGCTGTAGCGTAGCCAGAATGCCGCTGTTCAGCACCTCCAGATGCAGTAGCGGATCGTCGGCATCCTCCTGCGCAATCTGGTAGAGCAGATCGGTCAGGCAGGTGCGCACGGCCATTTCGCTGCCGAACAGCTTCATGCCGTAGCGCGGCCGGGTTTCAATCACCAGCTGATAGCGCGCCAGCCACTCTCTCACTTCAGCCATATCGCTTTGCAGCGTGGCGCGGCTGACAAACCATTCATCGGCCAGATCTTCCAGCTTAAGGGAATAGGCTGAGGTGAGAAATCGGGTTAACAGGTAATGCACTCGCGCCGCCGAGGTGCGGGGAATGCGTAAAGACGAAGGCGACTGGTGCCGCAGCTGGCTGTAGCGTTGCGCATCTTCAATTTTTAACCGATAGCCCTCGCCCCGATTCAGCACAAAGCGGATGCCGTGATCGGCCAGCAGCTCATTCAGCGCGGTAATGTCCGTACGTACGGTGCGGGTAGATACCGCAAAACGGCGCGCCAGCTCGTCCTGAGGCAGCGTTTCGTTTTGCAGCGTATCGAAAAGTCTTGCAAGGCGTTGGTTAGGGAATCTCACCGGGTTTCCTGTGGTTGTCTTGGTTGCTCTCCGTTAACGAAACGGGCCGGGATCGCCCGGCCTTGATCGCGCTTACCCCACCAATTTTTTTGTCATGGCCAGCAGCGCGCGGACGTCGTCCGGACGAGTATTGCCGGAAGCCTTATCAATAATCGAGCTGTAAATGTGCGGGATGATTTTGCTGACGCCCGCCTCCAGCGCGATTTGCAGAATGGCGGCATAGTTATCCAGGTCGATGCCGCCCGTCGGCTCCAGCCAGAAATCCTGCTCGGCGCAGGCTTTCGCCACCGTGCGAAACTCCTCGACAGCCTTTAGTCCGCCCATCGGGAAATATTTCACCGAGCTGCCGCCCATATCTTTCAGCAGCGCAATCGCGGTCGCTATCGGTACTATCCCCTCTGGCGCCTGCGAGCTGAGCGGCCCGGTGGAAATTTTGACCATGCCTGGCCTGCCCGTCGGCGAAATCAGGCCGTTAACCACCGTCTGGCGCTGGCCCAACAGCGCGCGGCTGGTCGCCACGCCGGTAAACACCTGGTTCACGTGCTGCGGTTGCAGCTGGCCTGCAATAGCGCTGACCATCGCCGACTGGTTCGGATCGCCCGCCCCCAGCCCAACGGAGAGCGCATTGTCGATCAGCGCCGCGTAGTCACGCATATCGGCAACGGCGCTTGCCACGCTGTCATAGTTTTTCGACAGCACGCCAACCAGCACGTGGCCTTCAGCCGCCTGCCAGATCTCGCGGGCGTTCTCTTTCGATCCTGCCAGCACGTTCAGACAAACGCGATCGCGATAGAAATTTGGCATAAGCGTCATGCTGTTTTCCCTTCTGATAATAATGCTCTGACGGAAACGTAAATAGTATTCAGCTGCTCTGGCGAGACGCTGCGCACGTCGACCTCGACAATGCCTTCATTGGCTTTATAGCCGCGAAAATAGATCGCTATCTCGCCTGTTTTTAACCTCTGCACGACGTCGCCCGTGGTCAGACCGATCTTAAGCTCGTCGAAATGGATTTCTGCCCTGGCGATATCTCGTCCGGCGGCATCCCAAACCACGCGCGCGCTGATGCCGTCCAGCGCGTTCAGGTTGTCGATAAACGGCGTCATCTTCTCGACCATCTGTGCGCCGGACATTTTCGGCTGTTGCAGATAGTTTTCGATAGCCTGCGTCAGGCCAAGGATGCCTTCCTTGCCGACCTTCATTGCCCGGCCGATGCCCTGCGACTGGCGCTTCACCCACTCAACGTATTTTTTGCGCCCCATCACCAGCCCGCTCGTAGGGCCTTCGATAGCCTTCGCGCCGCTGTAGATCACCAGATCCGCGCCGCCCTGGTAGTAGCGCTGTAAATCTTCTTCCGCCGCCGCATCGACAATCAGCGGCAGATTATGCTGGCGCGCAACGGCGGCCGCCTGTTCGACGCTGAGGTGGCTTTTCTGCACGCAGTGATGCGATTTGATATAAAGAATGGCCGCCGTTTGCGGCGTCACGGCGGCGGAAAGCTGCGCGGCGGAGCATTCGTTGGCGTAGCCTGCTTCTACCAGACGCCCGCCGCCCAGCGCGACCATAGTGCCGACGGGCGCGCCGTAATTAACGTTATGGCCTTTCGGCACCACGATATGGTGAGGAACAATCAGCGGCGCGGCGTGTAGGTTTTCCAGCAGCCAGTCGTTATCTTTGACGATGACCGCCGCCACGGATTGCGCGATGCCCGCCGACGCGCAGGAAACCACCACCGCATCCTCACAGCCGAGCAGGCTGGCGATATAAGCGCCGGTTTTATCAACCAGATCGTTCATTTCAAAATAGTGGTTAAGGCCGTACTTTACCGTGTCCACCACGTCGGCGGCAGGGGTAGAGACGCCCAGAATGGTCATGCGGCCCGAGGCGTTAATGACCTGTTTTAAGCCATATTTCTCATAAATCGAAGACATGATGCTTTTTCCCTTCTTCGGTAACAAACCAGCGGCCAGCCACCACGGCGGCCAGCGGCACCAGCTGCTTTTCGCCCGTGGCCGACTGGCCTTCGGAATCGGTAAACACGCAGGACGCATCCTGCACGTCGAAAACAGTCAGATCGGCGTCATAGCCCACCTCCAGCCGTCCCTTCTGCGATAGCCGCAGGCCGTCAGCCGCGTTGGCGGTCACGCAGTCAATAATTTGCGGCAGGGTCATGCCTACGCTGAAGAATTTCGCCATCACGTGCGCCAGCGAATGCACCGGCCCGTTAAGGCGGTTGCGACAGTAAATATCCGAGCTGATGGTTTGCGGCAGAATGCCCTGCGCGATAGCCACGCGCGCCACGTCGAAGCTGAAGCTGGCCGTGCCGTGCCCCACATCCAGCCGCACGCCGCGCTCCAGGGCACGATGAACGGAGGCGCGCAGCTGACCGGCAGGCGTCAGGATGCGGTTGGGCTTGCCGTTATAGCAGTGGGTGATGATGTCGCCGCTGTCCAACAGATCGGCTATTTCATCCAGATCGGGCGGGTTATTGCCAATATGCACCATCAGCGGCAGCCCGCCGTTTTCCTGCTGGATCGCTTTGGCGCGGATCAGCGGCTGCACGCCGTTTTTACCAACCACGCTGCTGCTGATGCGCGCCTTAATGCCGAGAATAAACCCCGGCAGCCGCTGCACCGCGTCACGCACGCCGACGCGGTCGATTTGCGTCATATCCGCCAGCTCGTTTTGCGTCACGATGCCGGTGCGCGCGATATTCAGCAGCGCGTAAACCTGCGTGCGGGCGCTGCGGGTTAAACGATAAAACTCGTCAACGTCGTCCGCGCCGGTGCTGCCCGCATCCACTACGGTCGTCACGCCGGTCGCGACGCCGATACAGTCCGCCTCGTCGTGATAAATCGGCGAGTTGGGATAGCAGTGCACGTGCGAATCGATCCACCCGGCGCTCAGGTAAAAAAGCCCGGCCAAATCGTACTCGCGGGTTGCCTGGCCGCTGACCTCGCCCAGCGCGGCAATTTTTCCGTTATGGACGGCGATATCGGTCAGCCCGCCGTTCACAAGGCGCGCCCGGCGCACAATAAAATCAAACATGGCAAACTCCTCCGTCTGCAAAAGCGGCCGCCAGCGCCGCTGAGCCCTGGCGATCGGGCTAGAGCGCCACCGGGAAAAATGCGCCCAGCAGCATTGCGCCCAGAATGGCGCCGCCGGTAATAGGCTTGTTCCAGAGATAAAACAGCAGCGCGCCGATGAGCGAACCCAGACCGATGGGAATTGAGGCGGCCATAGCCGAGAGAATAATTAGCGGCCCGAGGAAACGCCCGGACGCGTTGCCCGCGCCCATCATGACGTCGGCGCCATAGGTTGAATCGCTGTTATTGATGGTGAACCTGCGCGCCAGAATAATGAGGTAGCCGATCGCCAGGCCCAGGATCAGGCCGGTCAGCAGCGAGGCGGCAAAGTTGGCCACGGGGAAGATAAATCCGGCGCCCAACAGCAGCGCCGGCACGCCAAGGCCGACGCCCGTCTGGATGGCGCCGCCGATATCCAGAATGCCCACCAGCGACCCTTCGATAATACGGGCGAACAGAAAGCTCGCGCCAAAGGCCGCCACCGCGCCATAGACGCCGGTTTCCATACCCGCGCGCAGCATAGAGACAAAGGCGACCTCGTTAAACGCGCCCAGCCCATAGACGTAATACATATGCGTTCCGGCGAACACGCCGGCGGAAAGCAGGCCGACAAAGATCGGGAAAGACCAGTCGGCATACCAGAAACCGCTTTTTGCTTCCATTTTCCTCTCCTTATTTTCCGCTCAGCGCGTTATGGAACATCGACAGCCAGTCCGGCACGCCCAGCCGGAAAGATTCCAGCATTTTCATATCGAAGCCGCGGAAGAAGCCACTCAGGACAAACAGCAGCACGATGGCGAACATCATCACTTTGGTGACGCGATGCCAGCCGCTCTCCTCAACGCCCTTGCCGATCAAAATGCCCAGCACCAGTCCCGGCACCGCATTGCCCATAATCAGCTGCGCCAGGCCGCCGAAGATGGTGGCCCAGAAACCCGATTTTTTACCGGCATCGATTGCCGCCAGCCAGAAGATCACTGGCATCACGGTATTGACCAGCAGGTTAGCCGCAGGCACCAGCACCTTAACGGCGGTGATCTGGAGCGCCGCCGGCACGGCCGAAGCGGTAGAATTCAGAAAGGCGACCACCACCATGCCGATCAGGCCGCAGGCGATGGCCATTTTTTTCGGATCGTGCAGCGTTTCTGCCAGGTTGCGGTTTCGGATCATCAGCGCCGCCGCGCCCCAGTTCGGGATAATGCGGTGGTCGACGTCCTGGGTAAACGAGCCTGCGGCAACGGAAGAAGCCCAGGCGTTAAAGAAGAAGCCCAGACCAAACGAGAAGTGAGAGGCGGGATCGCCTTCACAGGAGTTGAGTTCACCCAGCGTGCGAAAGGCGCCCATGCCCTGAGTCGCCGGCGCATGAAACATACGCGCGGCGCCAGCGCCAACGCCTACTCCGACCAGGCCGCCGATAATAAGAGATTTAAAAAGGATAATTAAAAACATCACACTTTCCTTGCAGGCTTGCGCCAACGTTTTTAAGTTATGTTTGCCCGGCTAGCGCGTGAGGAAATCGATTTTGTCGACATCGATAGCGTTCACGCTGACGGTAATTTCCAGTTCGATGCTGTAACTCCGCCGCTCCCTCGCCAGAAAGAAAAACAAAAAGCGTTCTTTCCTGACGCTTTCCCGCGCCAGCACCACCCTGACCTCCTGCGGCTCAATGCGCAGCAGCACCTTACCGGTCGTCTTTAGCAGCGTGCTCTGCACACGGCTCAGCGCATCGGCGAACGCTTTCTCTTTGCTGTCGCCTTTGCCGCTGACCTTTACCGCTGTGGTAAATTGCTCCTTCATCGGTCAGGCACCGTGCTTCTTGTTCCAGGCCTGCACCAGGCGTTCGCCCAGCTCTTCTTTGTCCATAAAGCCAAAGCCGAGCACGTTCGCGCCCTCGTTGATGGCGGTTACGCCCTCTTCTACAGAGCGCATGCCATATTTCGCTTTGTAGCCGTGTTTGGTTTGCGCGGTAATAGCGCCTGCGCCGCCGCTGCCGCAAAAAGAGATGCCGAAAGTGGCATTTTCCGCTTTCATGACGTCGCCGAGCTTCATGTCCGCCGCCACGCCCGGCACCACCACGGCCTTCCCGCCCGCTTTCTCGACGCCTGCCGCGACTTTCTGGCCTTTCCCTAAACGATCGCCAATAACAACAATGACTTGTGACATAAGCATTTTCTCCGGCTGGTAAATTTACGGTTGGTTTTCTTTTGCGACTTCAACGTGAACGGAAAGCAGCCAGGCTTCTTCCTGGGGCAAGTTGCCAAAGAGATCCACCACCTGCTGGGCCAGCAACATGGATCCCGGCGAGATCTCGTCAAACAGTTCAGCCTCGACTTCCGGCAGCGGTTCGCCCGTTAGCGAGCGCGAAGCCATTGCCCGCACGTGCGAAGCCAGCATTTTTTGCTGAACGGCATCAGGATAAATATTTTTGGCAGCAAACAGCTCGCTGATTTGCATCATCACTTTGTCGGCAAGCGCCTGAACCGCCTGTTGCTCGTCGGTTTCTTTTACCGCCACTGCTCCGTCTTTCACGCAACGCCCCTTATTTTCCGTTTTGGTTCGGCTGTAAACCGAATTTATTCGCGAGAGAAATAAAGTAGCGCCGGAGGTAGCGATTTTGTAGACCGCATTTTTCCGTTTCAAAGTGGAAATAAGCGCGAAGCCAGGGAAATCCTTCACAAAATGGTTATTTCACTTAACAGAAGAGCAAAAGTGGAAGGTAAATCACAGTACGACAGAAAAAATGTCTGCCTGATCGGCCGATAACGGCGATCGCAGCGGCTATCCTGATGGAAACCATAGGAATTGCTTATGGTAGTGGAGAACGAAATCATTATTTAAATAAAAAAAAGAAAGATTAGCTCTATTTAAGAAATAAAACAGACATAAAGTAAATTCCCAGATAGTGAGAAGCCCCTGCGCGCTGACACAGGGGCAAAATCAGAATTCACGCTTGACAATCAAATAACCGTTAAATTCTATATTACACTCATAATCATTCGCAATGGTAGAGACAAGGAAAATATCCTCTTTTCCCTCCTTATCTTTAACAGTAAACTTAATTATGAGGTTAACAGGATTATCCTGTGAATATATTTCTTTGTTATCGCTTATCGATAAAAGGGTATCGGTTTTATAGGTTTTTTCGGCATAGTATTGTGATAACAAATCAGAGACAGGTTCGTTGAATAGCAATTCCGTGGTTACCCCATCGGGCGGTATGCTCTTAATGTCAATATGCATTTCCTCATGCATTTTATCCATCATTCTTATGGCAGTACCTGATATGGGCGACTTACAATTATTATCAAGCACCGGCGCGGCAAGCGTACAGGTGCTGCAAATAATTAAGGGGAGAAGAAAATATCTCATTCAACAATAATCTCCTTATCCTTTGAATCCCAAATTGCTTTACGGAACCTTGGATCCAGTATGATGCAGCCATTTGAGGCTTCGCCTGGATGCGTTTGACTTTCTCCATGAATTAGAAAACCACTCCGATTACACATATTGTTGCCTTTATCTGGCTCAAGGCGAAGCGTGAATCGACCCGCTTTTTTATGTGTGAATGGAACGCCTGCGATCCGGTATTTACCTCTGGGCAACGGGCCTCTATCGCGCAGACATTCATACTCAGGATTATCTTTATAGCCCGGAGCACCAGCATAAAGCGCGCTGAACTTGTATTCCCCGTTACGCTTAAAGGTCTTCATCATTACATTATACGTCCATGCCATTGTTACTCTCCTTGTTTACCTCACATGTTATAAAGCCTCTTAGCAAGATTACTTAACAGATATCGCTTAAGCGTTTCTATAGCGGCAGCAAAAAATTTAGGCCTCTTATAACCTCAATCAAAAAAGAATTGATTTTGCATAAACCTGGCGTATTATCGATTCAAGGTGGGATTTCTACGCATGCCACTTACGCATCATGAACCCTGGCAACCGACGGGGTTGTGAAGGCTATATGAGGAAGGTTATCTAATTTTTTCTATTTTACCGGCGATTTCATCGCCTCTATATTTATATAGCGGCGCTAGTGTAGGTTTTTATGGTTGGTATTCTTTGCCTGGCGGGATTTCTAAATTGATAGTTACGATAGCTATCACTTTTTGTGCATTTATTTACGGTTTCAGCATCAAAATTCATTAAAGCCCTCCAAAGCAAATATTAATCCATGCAGAAATCTCACTGTGGCGGAGATCTTTTCATTTTAAGGTTTTACAGGGCAGAACTCATCACCATCAGTAGCAGGCTGGGAAGTAAAGGGAGGCGCAGTCTGCGCCTCCCTTACATAAGCCACCAGAATTATTGTCCGGCGATTTTCATTTCTGGGATCAGCACGGAGCCGCACTGAATATTGCTGCGGGTTTCGATATCGCTGCCCACCGTGACCATATTGCGCCACATGTCCTTCAGGTTGCCTGCGATAGTGATTTCGCTTACCGGATACTGAATTTCGCCGTTTTCGACCCAGAAACCGGCCGCGCCGCGCGAGTAGTCGCCGGTGATGCCGCTAACGCCCTGGCCCATCAGTTCCGTTACTACCAGACCGGTGCCCATTTTTTTCAGCAGCTGGTCGAAGCTGTCGCCCTGACCGTTGATGCGCCAGTTATGGATGCCGCCCGCATGGCCGGTGCTTTTCAGGCCCAGCTTGCGCGCCGAGTAGCTGGTCAGCAGCCAGGTTTGCAGCACGCCGTCTTTGATGATGTCGCGCTGTTCGGTACGCACGCCTTCGCTGTCGAACGGCGTAGAGGCCAGGCCTTTACGCAGGTGTGGCTGCTCCTGGATGGTCAGCCATTCCGGCAGGATCTGTTTGCCCATCGCATCCAGCAGGAAAGTGGATTTGCGGTAGACGCTGCCGCCGCTGATCGCGCCGACCAGATGGCCAAACAGGCCGGTCGCCACTTCCGCCGCAAAAATAACCGGCGCTTTCATGGTGGCGAGCTTGCGCGGCGAGAGGCGCGACAGCGTGCGGCGGGCGCACTCTTCGCCGACCCACTCCGGCGACTTCAGGTCTTCGATAGCGCGGCCGATGGTGTAGGCGTAATCGCGCTCCATATCGCCGTTAGCTTCGGCAATAACGCTGGCTGAAATCGAATGGCGGCTGGATGAGTAGCCCTGGATCATGCCGTGGCTGTTGCCGAAGACCTTCATGCCGATATGGCTGTTGAAGCTGCCGCCTTCGGTATTGGTAATACGCTTGTCGGCTTTGAGCGCAGCCTGCTCGGCCCGCGCCGCCATCTCGATCGCTCTGTCAGGATCAAGATCGGTGGGATGGAAAAGATCCAGATCCGGCGCATCAAAAGCCAGTAGATCGCGATCCGCCACGCCCGCATAAGGATCGGCGGAGGTATAGCGGGCGATATCGACAGCCGCCTGCACGGTACGCGCGATGGCGTCCGGGCTGAGATCGGTCGAAGACGCGCTGCCTTTGCGATTCTGATGATAAACGGTAATGCCTAAAGCGCCGTCGCTGTTAAATTCAACGTTTTCTACTTCGCCGTAGCGGGTGCTGACGCCGATCCCCGTGGTTCTGGTGACGGCGACTTCCGCCCCATCGGTGCTGGCTTTGGCCAGCTCGAGTGCTGTTGCGACCGCCTCTTCGAGGGTTTTACGCTGTTCTGCAACTTGGGAGAGTAATTTCATCGACCTACCATATAATTAACAGAGGGCTTTTCTGGGTATACGCCACCAGATTTCCGGACTCTTCAGGGTTTCAGGTTTACCTGAGTCTAACAGACTCAGCGAACAATTTCGCAGTAGCCTGAGTTTCCTGATAGCATTAGCCTCTTTTTTAGGGAGCCTCCCATGACCAAACAGCCTGACGACTGGCTCGATGATGTACCAGATAACGAAGAAGAAGATGATGAAATTATCTGGGTCAGTAAAAGTGAAATTAAACGTGATGCCGAAGAGCTGAAGCGCCTGGGCGCCGAGCTGGTAGAACTGAGCGGTAACTCGCTGGATAAAATCCCGCTGGATGAAGATCTGCGCGCCGCCATCGAGCTGGCTCAGAAGATCAAGAAAGAGGGACGCCGCCGTCAGCTGCAGCTGATTGGCAAAATGCTGCGCTCGCGCGACGAAGATCCTATCCGGCAGGCGCTGGACAAGCTGAAGAACCGTCACAACCAGCAGGTTGCGCTGTTCCATAAGCTGGAGATGCTGCGCGATCGTCTGGTTGCCGAAGGCGATGACGCGATGGCGGACGTTTTACAGCTTTATCCGAACGCCGATCGTCAGCAGCTGCGCTCGATGATCCGCAACGCCCAGAAAGAAAAAGCGGCCAATAAGCCGCCGAAAGCTTCCCGCCAGATCTTCCAGTATCTGCGCGAGCTGGCCGAAGCCTCCTGAAAACGCTGCGGGTTTGCTTGCCCGCAGCGCCGACTGGCTGGCCCGTTACGCCAGCCGATCCAGCAGCTTCTGATGAATGCCGCCAAATCCCCCGTTGCTCATCACCAGGATGTAGTCGCCCGGCTGCGCCGTTTTAGCAATCATCTCTACCAGCGTATCCACGTCCGCGCTCCAGTGAGCGGGCTGTACGCACGCCTCTGCCACTTCGGCGACCTGCCACGGAATATGGTGCGGCTGCAGCAAAAACACTTCATCGGCCCGGCCCAGCGCAGGCGCTAAATCGTCTTTGCTGATGCCCATTTTCATGGTGTTGGAGCGTGGCTCCAGCACCGCCAGGATACGCGCTCTGCCGCCTACCTTGCTGCGCAGCGCGGTCATGGTCGCCAGAATGGCGGTAGGATGATGCGCAAAATCATCGTAAACCTTAATGCCATTGGCTTCGCCGCGCAGTTCCAGGCGACGGCGGGCGTTGATAAAGTCGTCCAGCGCCTTACCGGCATCTTCCGGCTTCACGCCTACGTGGCGTGCAGCGGCAATGGCCATCAGGCCGTTATGCATGTTGTGCTCGCCCACCAGCGACCAGTTCACTTCCGCCACGCGCTCGCCGTCCAGCCAGACTTCCCAATGCGAGGCGTCCGGCGTCAGCTTTTTCGCCTGCCAGCGGCCGTTTTCGCCGGTGCTTTCCTGCTCGCTCCAGCAGCCCATCGCTATCACCTGCTTCAGGTTGCTGTCCTGCTCCGGCACGATAATCCGTCCCTGACCCGGCACGATGCGCACCAGATGATGGAACTGCCGCTGGATCGCTTTTAAATCATCGAAAATATCCGCATGGTCGAACTCAAGGTTATTCAGGATCAGCGTGCGCGGGCAGTAATGCACGAACTTTGAGCGCTTATCGAAGAACGCGCAGTCATATTCATCCGCCTCAATCACGAAGAATGGGCTTTTTCCTAAAGTTGCGGAAACGTCGAAGTTACCCGGCACGCCGCCGATGACAAAGCCCGGCTCCAGCCCGCACGCCTGCAGGATCCACGCGGTCATGCCCGCCGTAGTGGTTTTTCCGTGCGTTCCGGCAACCGCAATCACCCAGCGGTCGCGCAGGACGAAATCGTGCAGCCATTGCGGGCCGGAGAGGTAAGGAATATTCCGTTCCAGCACCGCTTCCACACAGGCGTTGCCGCGCGTCATGGCGTTGCCGATGATCACTAAGTCGGGCGCGGGATCGAGCTGGGAAGCATCATATCCCTGAATTAAATCAATGCCTTGCTTTTCTAAAAGCGTGCTCATCGGCGGATAAACGTTGGCATCGGAACCGGTCACTTCATGACCCAGCGATCGGGCCAGCATTGCCAGACCGCCCATGAATGTGCCGCAGATACCGAGGATGTGAATACGCATAAAAGGTCCGTTTACTGAAAGGGTCGGTGCACAGTGTAGCGTCCTCATCGTGCGGAAGAAACGGAATTTGCCCTATGTTCTTTAGCCCTCATTCGGCTAAACTGCCTCGACATACGTTGGCAGTTTGTATCGCAGGCTGCTGTTCAACCGCAGATTCAGGGATTGTGTTATGAAAACGTTAGGCGAATTTATCGTCGAGAAGCAACACGACTTTCCTCACGCCACAGGTGAACTGACGGCGCTGATTTCAGCTATCAAGCTGGGCGCAAAAATCATTCACCGTGACATCAACAAAGCGGGGCTGGTCGATATTCTGGGCGCCAGCGGCGTGGAAAACGTGCAGGGCGAACAGCAGATGAAGCTCGATCTGTTTGCCAACGAAAAACTCAAGGCCGCGCTGAAAGCACGCGGTATCGTAGCCGGTATCGCTTCTGAAGAAGAAGATGAAATCGTTATTTTCGAAGGCGTTGAGAACGGTAAATACGTGGTGTTGATGGATCCGCTGGACGGCTCTTCCAACATCGACGTTAACGTTTCCGTCGGCACAATTTTCTCTATCTACCGCCGCATCACGCCGCCAGGCACGCCGGTAACGGAAGAAGATTTCCTGCAGCCGGGCAGTCAGCAGGTTGCCGCGGGCTATGTCGTCTACGGTTCCTCTACCATGCTGGTTTACACCACCGGCTGTGGCGTACACGCTTTCACCTACGATCCTTCGCTGGGCGTTTTCTGCCTGAGCGCGGAAAAAATGGCTTTCCCGGAAAAGGGCTACACCTATTCCATTAACGAAGGCAACTACATCCGTTTCCCGCAGGGCGTGAAGAAATACCTGAAGTTCTGCCAGGAAGAAGATCAGCTGACCCATCGCCCTTATACCTCGCGCTATATCGGCTCGCTGGTGGCGGATTTCCACCGCAACCTGCTGAAAGGCGGCATCTATCTCTATCCAAGCACCGCCAGCCACCCACAGGGCAAGCTGCGCCTGCTGTATGAGTGCAACCCGATGGCGTTTCTGGCCGAACAGGCCGGCGGCAAGGCCAGCGACGGCAAAAACCGCATTCTGGATCTGGTGCCGGAAACCCTGCATCAGCGCTCGCCGTTCTTTGTCGGCAACACCGATATGGTTGACGACACCGAGCGTTTCCTGCGCGAATATCCGGACGCTTAAGGCCGACGGCTATGCAGACAGGGCGATCTTCGGATCGCCCTGTTTTTTTTGCGTGCGCTTTGCCAGCACGTTAAATAATCGGCCAGCGTACTGGAGCAATCTGAAAGCCCAAAAAGGGGGCATACTTTCATATCCAGTTGGCTATAATGAGCGTCACTTGATTTAAGACGATTAAAGGAATTCACCATGAGTTTAAACCAGGTTCCAGCGGGTAAAGATCTGCCAGAAGATATCTACGTTGTTATTGAAATCCCGGCCAATGCCGATCCGATCAAATATGAAGTAGATAAAGACTCCGGCACGCTGTTTGTTGACCGTTTCATGTCTACCGCGATGTTCTATCCGTGCAACTACGGTTACATCAACCACACGCTGTCTCTGGACGGTGACCCGGTAGACGTGCTGGTGCCGACGCCATACCCACTGCAGCCAGGCTCAGTGATCCGCTGCCGTCCGGTTGGCGTGCTGAAAATGACCGACGAGTCTGGCGAAGACGCCAAGCTGGTTGCGGTTCCGCACACCAAGCTGACCAAAGAGTACGATCACATCAAAGATGTGAACGACCTGCCGGAACTGCTGCGTGCGCAGATCACCCACTTCTTCGAGCAGTATAAAGCGCTGGAGAAAGGCAAATGGGTGAAAGTGGAAGGCTGGGACAACGCTGAAGCGGCGAAAGCTGAAATCATCTCCTCTTTCGAGCGCGCGAAGAAGTAAACCGCCGCCCGGACAGTAGATAAAAAAACACCGCTCAGTGAGCGGTGTTTTTATTTATGTCACGCGTGTCAGGCAGGATCCTGGTTATCCCGCAGCAGCCAGTCTCCGCTGGCTATCCGCTGCTTGCCCTCTACCGAACGCTGATAAACGTACAGCCATGCGCTGCCGTAAGGCGTCGGCATCAGCTCGCGCTTATACTCTCCGCCTTTGGTTCTGAGCGCGTCCAGCTCGCCCAGCGTGGAGGCGTCCACCCGGTAGACCTCGCAGTAAACCTGCCCGCTACCCGCGACGACGCCGGGGTAAAGACCCAGATTATATAGCTCGTAGCCGTCGATCTGATGATCGCCCAGCCACTGCCCGTTGGTCATCCAGTGACTGTTGCCTTGCTTGCGTCTCAGGCTGCCGTAGACAATTATTCGCATTGCTAGAACTCAAACTGATAGAGCACATCAAGCGCCTGGTCTACACCAGACACCGCTTCCAAATAAAGTTTGGGCATCAGGCGATAACGTAAGGTTAAGGTCGCCAGTGAATCAAATATGCCAACACCATATTTTACCTGTAGACCCGGCAGCACGTAACCGCTGACCTGAACCTGCTGGCTGTCGCCGACGCCCGCCGTGTCCAGCGCGAGATTACTTACGCCGAAAGTCTCCCCGATTTTACCCACAACCTGCCCACTTTGTGCAAGCCCTAATCCCACCAGCGCCGAGGTTAATGCGCTGCTGTCGCTGCCGGTCGCGTCCAGACCCTGTCCACGCAGCAGATAAGAGAGCGCTTCCTGCTGCGACATAGCCGGATCGGAGAAGACTTCCGCCTTCGGCTCGTCGGCCAGACCGGTAACGCGCACGCCTGCTGTGACGTCATTTTCCGTGGCTTCCGGGTTGCGGATAGCCTCGATGTTGAGGTAAGGCTGGTTGGCCGGGCCAGAGAATTGCAGCTCGCCTTTACGCACGATCAGATCCTGACCGTAGGCATGGAAACGCCCGGAAGGAATGTTGATCTGGCCGTTCAGCCCCAGCCCGCGTTTATCCTGCGCCAGCTTCAGATCGCCGTTCAGCTTCGCTTTCAGCCCAAAGGCGCTCAGACGCACGTCGTTACCGACGTGAATAACCAGGTTGCTGTTGATCGGAATCGAGGTGCTTTTCGGCGCAATCGGCTTGAGGTTTTCATCCAGCAGCACTTCATCCGACGAGACGCCAACGGCGCTTTCCGGCACTTCCTGGACGGTCACGCGCGCCCAGGGAATATCGACGCGGCCGTTCAGGTTAAACGCCTGCGGCGTGGCTTCAAACTCCAGATCCGGCGAAACGTCCATGCGGATCATCGGCGGCACCGTCACGCGGATTTTGCTGCCCTTCGCCGCAATACGCGCCCGCCAGGCGTCCAGCTGCGCCCAGTCCGCGTCGCCGCTGAGCGCCAGCTGCCCCTGAGACGTCTCGATCAGACCCTGTAGGGTAGAACTCATGCCGTTAAAGACCATGTTCAGATTGGCTGAGGTCAGATCGACCGGCATAAAGCTGCCCTGAACATCGACGTTTTTCAGCCCCAGTTGACCAAAGACCTGCGGTTTTTGCAGGCTGCCGCCCAGGCGCAGCGCGCTGTTAAGCACGCCGGCCACTTTTTCGCCCTGCATCAGCGCCGGATTGAGCAGCGTCAGATCGATGTTTTTGATATTAACGTTGCCGGAAAGCCCGCGTTTGTTCTGCGGATCGGCGATCTGCACATTGCCGTCCAGCTGGCCGTTTTTAGCGATGCGGATCAGCCAGTCGAGCTGGGCACGACCGTTACGCAGCGCCGCGTTCAGGTTCAGCGTATCAAAGGCTACGGGCAGCGTATTGCCGTCCACATCCTGCGCGACCTTCACGCCGTTGCCTTTCAGCGAGACGCGGCCCTGCGGCAAACCGCCGTCTGCTGTCCAGCTGACGTCGGCATCGCCGCTGAAGACACCGCTGAGTTTGGTTTCATCCGTCAGGAAAGGTTTCACCATCGCCAGATCGAAACGGTTGAGCGTCACCTTCGCATGGCCGGACGGGCCGGCTTCGATGGTTTGCGGCACGCACAGTTCAGCGTTGGGGTTTTGCCAGCAGTGCGGGCCAACCGAGACCGTCTGGCTACTGTTGAGATAGTCCAGCGCAATGGCGCGCGTTAAGCGCCATTCCCCTACCGGGGTGTCGAAGCGGGTATTGTTCAGCGTGCCGCGCCAGCGCTGCTGGCTGCGATCGAAGCTGCCGTTCAGCTGGAGCTGGCCGGAAACCGGATCGCCATTGACCGTCAGCTTCAGCTGGTGCGCTTTTTCATCGCCGCTGGCGTCCAGATCCAGCCGGTTAACCGTCAGCGTGTCCTGCTTCAGCCGATCCACGCGCAGCGCCAGCTTGCCCTGGATCTGCTCGCCTGATTTCACGTCGCCCTGTAGCGCGACGCGGGCGATGCTCATCGCCTGCCAGCGGAGGCCGGTAGCGGTTAAATCAGCCAGCAGCTGCGGCGTTTTCAAATCGCCGCGCGCTTTGATGGTGCCCTTCGCCACGCCGCCCAGGCCAGGCAGCGCGTTATACAGATGCTCAGCGTCAATATTGGCGTCCAGCGACAGCTTGTCGCCGAGCGAGCCTTTAACATCGACATTATTACGGCCCAACACCAGTTTGATGCCGGGAATATCCCACTGGTTGTAGCTGTTGCCGTAAAGCGAGCCGTCAGCGCTAACCGCATTCTGTTTCACGTTGCCGCGCAGCTTCAGTTCAGGTACGCGCATTTGCCAGCTGCCGCCGTACAGGCTGCCGCGCGTGGTGATTTTACCTTCCAGCTTCGCTGGCCAGTCGGGATACTGCCGGGCGGTGTTGATGCCGTTAAGCTGAAGCTCGCTGCGCCAGCTGATCGCCTTGCTCCAGTCCACCAGCGCCGTCAGGTCGGTGGTGCCCTCCAGCGCGGCCAGCCGCAGCTTATCCAGCGAGAACTGCTCCGCGTTACCCTTGCCGTCCAGCGTAAGCGTGGCGGGCGGAATGGCCTGGCCGCGCAGCGCGGCTTTCAGCGACATAACATAGTCCGTCGCTTTGCCTTTTATGCTGAAGTTCAGGTTATCGGCCTGATACTGCGTTTCGCCGGTCAGCGGCCAGCGCAGCTGCGCGCTTTGCATCGTCATCGCCAGCGGCAGGCCCGCTTCGGCCAGCTTCGTTTGCGCGTTCAGCTGCATCCGCACGGGGCCGGAAAGGTTCAGTGCCAGATCCAGCTGCTCACGCAGGCCGCCGCCGACGGTCATTTTGATCTTCTCGCCTTTGATCGGATCGACGTTAAGCGAGCTGGTGAGGTTGAAATTCACTGGCCAGGCATCCGCCAGCTGTGCCTGACCGCTGGCGTTGAGCTGACCCTGCGGCGAATCTACATCCAGCGTTTCCAGACGCAGCAGGCGATCCTGCGTTTGCGCCTTCACCAGCAGACGCGTGATGGCGATATCGGTATCGCCGGTAATGCGCAGCTGCTCGCCGAGGATCTGCTGGACGTTTACATCCAGCGGCATTTTGAAATCAGGCAGATCCGGCAGCAGCGGTTTGGCGAACATCGCCTTCAGCGTTTCGCCCAGCGGCGGCTCGTTAGCCTGCGGCTGCTGCACTTTTGGCTGCACCACCTGCTCGTCGGCCACTTTGGCCGCCTTCGGCAGCGCAATCAGCAGGCCCTGAATATGGGTCGGCGTTAAGGTCAGCGCGCGCTGCTGCCAGCTGAGGCCAGAGGTAAAGTCCGCCAGCGAGATCGCCGTGTCGTCTACTTTTACCGTGACGTTATGCAGCG
Source organism: Erwinia sp. STN24 (assembly GCF_041320675.1). Taxonomy (NCBI): domain Bacteria; kingdom Pseudomonadati; phylum Pseudomonadota; class Gammaproteobacteria; order Enterobacterales; family Erwiniaceae; genus Erwinia; species Erwinia sp. STN24. The sequence goes on from NZ_JBGGPM010000004.1 coordinate 207,050, forward strand.
CCAGCTGGCGCAGCGTAATCGGGTACGGCGTGCTGAGATCGCCGGAAGAGGCTTCATCCTCTTTCGCTTCCGGCGCGGGCGGCCCCAGCTTTTTGCTGTCCACCACCACGCTGACGTCGCGCAGTGCAAGGTCATTGACGCAGAACGCGCTGTTTTTCAGGCAGCCCAGCTGCAGGGCCAGATGAAACTCGCCGGCATTAACCGTCACGCCAGGCATCTCATACTGCACGCCTTTTAACGTCAGGTTACGCCAGCCGCCGCTGACCTGTTTGATGTCCAGCCCCGGCACCCAGCGCGCCGCGCCGTTCAGCACCAGATGTAATCCGGTGGTGGTGCCAATTAAAAATGCCACGCTGCCGAGCAGCACAACCAGGAAAATCAGGATGCCAATAAGGACCTTTTTCCAGCGACTCATAATTCAGGCCCCAATCCGATATAAAACTGTATGTCCCGATCTTCGCTGTCGCCGACCGGACGGGCGATATCCAGCTTGATCGGCCCAACCGGCGACTGCCAGCGCACGCCGAAACCGGCGCCGGTTTTGACATTGCTCTGCTTGATGTCGTTGACCGCTTCGCCGGAATCCACAAACACCGCGCCCCACCATTTACCGGTTACGTTGTACTGATATTCCACCGATCCGGTCGCCAGCTTCGAGGCGCCGGTCAGCTTGCCATCGTCGTCGCGCGGCGAAATGCCTTTGTACTTGTAGCCGCGAATGCTGCGGTCGCCACCGGCGAAAAAGCGCAAATCAGGCGGCACGCGTTCAAAATCGTTGGTTTCAATCCAGCCGAGATTGCCGCGCAGCACGAAGCGATGTTTATCCGCCAGCGTGCGGATCCAGACGTTTTGCGCCTGCACCACGGCGAAATCGATATCCGAGGCCCAGGTCGTATCGGAGACATCCAGCGAGTAGCGCTGCGAGTCGCCCCACACGGGCATCAGGCCGCCGCGCGAACGGGTGCGGTTAACGCTGACGCCGGGATAGATCAGCATGGTGGTGTTGGTGACGTTACCCTGGGTAAAGTGATCCAGGCTCCAGTGCAGATTAATGGCGCGCTGCCAGCCCGTAGAGGATTCCCAGTAGCGGGACGCGGCCAGCGTGGTGGAGTCGGATTTGGTGTCGTTCAGGTCGGTTCTTTTCAGGCCGCCCTGCAGCAGGTAATACTGCTCGACCGGGTTTTTCAGCAGCGGGATTTTATAGCTGAAGTCGAGCTGCTGCTCCGGCGCAGAGATATTGGCGCTGGTGGTAAAGCTGTGGCCGTAGGAGTTTACCCAGGGCCTTTTCCAGGTCGCTTTAACGCGCGGGCCGACGTCGGTGGAATAGCCCACGCCCGTTTCGATGGTGTTTTCCGTACGCGGACTGACCACGCCGTGCAGCGGTAATATTTTATTTTTGCGGGATTGATCGAACTGCGGCGCGACCACCACGGAATTAAACCAGCCGGTAGAGGAAAGGCGGCGGTTCAGCTCGGCCAAATCGCGCGAGCTGTAGTAGTCGCCCTTTTTAAACGGCACCAGGTTTTGCAGGTATTCCTCGCGGATCTGCGACCCTTCAAAGGTGACGTCGCCAAAGCGGTAGCGCTGACCGCTGTCGTAATCGATATCCCAGAAAGCTTCGTGCCGCTCGACGGAAACGCCCAGCTGGCTTTTGCGGTAGTCGCCGTCAAAATAGCCTTTGCGCAGCGCCAGATTGCTGAGCGAGCTTTTAAAGCTGTCGTAGTCGCTGTGGTTAAGCACGCCGCCGATTTTGGCTTTGCCGGTGCGTACCAGCGTCTGGTAATCCTCGTCGGTGCGCGCGCCACCGCGAATAATCACCGTTTCGCCCGCCAGCTTCACCGGCGGGCCGGGCGTGACTTTCGTCAGCAGCACCGGACGTCTGCCGCCCGCAGGCGGCGGCTGCAGTTCAAATTCAATTTCCGGCTCGTAGTAGCCCAGCGCCTTAAGTCCTTCCTTAACCGCTTCGCTGACGCGCGCGCGGAAACGCCCATCGGAGGTCACTTCCTCGCTTGCGATGGTCGACAATCTTGCGCGCACGTTTTTTTGTAATTCCCCAGACAGGCCAGTGACCTGCAAACGCACCGTAGCCGCCTGAGCGGCAGGCACGGCTGCGATCAGACCTAACATGCAATAGACATGGATTCGTGGCACGCTAACTCCTGAATTTATTGCCGGCCCGGATTCCAGATGGGCGCAACTGCTGAATCTTGAAAATAGCCCGCTTAAGCATGGCAACTTTTTACGGGTTCAGAGGCTCTTTTTCACTGAAAGGCCGAAATTTGCGTTATTGTGTGCAAAGAATCGCCAGGTTACAACCATGGATCGTGAGGGAATGTTACGCTATATCAGCCTGCAATGCAGACTCGGATAAATCTCACCGCCGGTTCGCCTGCAGCGCCGTAATTGTAAGCAATCCTCACCACAGCTATAATCTCTGGCAGAGGCCGCGCTGCGGCCAGTTAACGTCTTTCTGCCCAAGCCAAATGGCGCAGACATTTTTGGCACGGATAGCCCGGTGCCGCTCACAGGTACAGAAGGTCAGCTGCTCCTCATCTGCTGCCCAGGCCAAAAATGACAGGTAATCAACTTAAGGCCTGCTTTAGCGCATTTTCCTCTGAAAGCGCCTGAAGCGGCCATTTAATGGATGTTTTATGTTAGACAGCTTGCTTGTCATCTTAATGCTGATCGCCATCAGCTCATTTTTTTCACTTTCGGAAATCTCTCTGGCCGCCTCGCGCAAAATCAAGCTGAAGCTGCTGGCGGACGACGGCAACATCAACGCCCAGCGCGTGCTGAAGATGCAGGAAACGCCGGGGATGTTTTTTACCGTGGTGCAGATAGGCCTGAACGCCGTGGCTATTCTGGGCGGTATCGTGGGCGATTCCGCGTTTTCGCCCGTGTTCCGCTCGCTTTTCGATCGCATCACCGGCCCGGTACTGGCGGAGCAGCTGAGCTTTATCGCCTCTTTTACCGTGGTGACCAGCCTGTTTATCCTGTTCGCCGATCTTTTCCCAAAACGTCTGGGGATGATCGCGCCGGAAACCGTCGCGCTGAAAATCATCAATCCAATGCGGATGTGCCTGTTTATCTTTCGGCCGCTGGTGTGGTTCTTTAACGGCGGCGCCAATATTATTTTCCGCCTGTTTAAGATCCCGCTGGTGCGCAAGGACGATATCACCTCGGACGATATCTACGCGGTGGTAGAAGCGGGCGCGCTCGCTGGCGTACTGCGCAAGCAGGAGCACGAGCTGATTGAAAACGTGTTTGAGCTGGAGTCGCGCACCGTGCCCTCCTCCATGACCTCGCGCGAGAACGTGGTGTGGTTCAATCTGCATGAGGATGAGTCGAGCCTGAAGGAGAAGATTGCCAATCATCCGCACTCCAAGTTTCTGGTCTGTAATGACGATATCGACCATATCGTCGGCTATGTCGATTCCAAAGAGCTGCTGCTGCGCGTGCTGGGCAACCAGAGCATGGCGCTTAACAGCGGCGTGCAGATCCGTTCGGCGTTGATCGTGCCGGATACGCTGACGCTCTCCGAGGCGCTGGAAAGCTTTAAAACCGCAGGGGAAGATTTTGCGGTGATCATGAACGAATATGCGCTGGTAGTGGGGATCATTACCCTGAACGATGTGATGACCACGCTGATGGGCGATCTGGTTGGCCAGGGAATGGAAGAGCAGATCGTGGCGCGCGACGAGAATTCCTGGCTGGTGGAAGGCGGCACGCCAATCGACGACGTGATGCGCGTACTGGATATCGACGAGTTCCCGCAGTCCGGCAACTACGAGACTATCGGCGGCTTTATGATGTATATGCTGAGAAAAATCCCTAAACGCACCGACTTCGTGAAGTTTCACGGCTATAAGTTCGAGGTAGTGGATATCGACAGCTACCGTATCGATCAGCTTCTGGTGACGAGGATTGATGAAACCCGACAGGGTGCCGCCGTGCTGAACAAAATGGTCGAAGAATAAAAACAGAAAAGGCGCGAATTTCGCGCCTTCTTTCTTTTGAACCGGCCTGCCGGTTGCTAGTTGAACTCGGTCTGCAAACGCAGCACCTGACGGTTCACTTCTGACATCACGCTATAGTGCTGCTTATCTTTAATGCGTGGGATCAGGATCTTACCTTTATCGAACTCAAATGCGCCTACATCTTTGATGTAGATCCGGCCACGGAATAGTGTTTTGACATATTTGGCCACCTGCAGCGGATTATAGCGCTGGAAAATCTTCATGTTACAACTCCTGAAAGATGATGCGTGCTGCGTCGTTTCCAAGTTCGGTACGAATCTTTGCAGCACAAAGTGGATACACTATAGACCAGGTTTCACTTCTAAAATTCCTAAAACCGAGTTTTTTTACTGTTTTTACACATCATGACAGTAGGCTCTTTCACCCGGCTGCATGAACGCAGTATAAACCTTCGACCTTTACGGAATTGTGCGTTGTGTTGCAAAGATGTTGTATCGCTGCGACAGACGCATCATCCACGTTTATTATTGCAGAAACATGACTAATGAGTTCAATCATGATTTTTCGTCTTTTACTGCTGCTGTTAACGTTGCTGTCGTGCGCCGCCAGCGCCCATAACCTGGTTACAGGCCAGCGCGTGCCGCCTGTCGGCATTACCGATCAAGGCGAGCTGCGTTATCAGCAGGAGCAGTTCAGCTATCGAGTCTGGAACAGCGCCGCGCTGCCGGGCAAAGTGCGCGTTCTTCAGCACATCGCCGGACGCGCCTCGGCCAAAGAGAAAAATGCGGCGCTGATCGAGGCGATTAAATCGGCCCGGTTTCCCCACGATCGCTATCAGACCACCACGCTGGTGAATACCGACGATGCTATCCCCGGCACCGGCATGTTTGTCCGCAGCAGCATTCAGAGCAATAAGAAACAGTATCCCTGGTCGCAGTTTATCGTCGACAGCGACGGCACGGCCAAACGGGCCTGGCAGCTGCAGGATGAAGGGTCGGCGATTATTGTGCTGGATAGCGGAGGAAAGGTGCGTTTCGTCAAGGATGGCGCGCTGACGCAGCAGGAAGTCCAGCAGGTGATTATGCTGGTGCGTCAGCTGTTACGCTGACGGACAGAGGGAGGCGCCGGTGCCGCCTCCCCTGGCCGATTAAAAGATCGAGACGCGGAAGCCCGGATTCAAAAAGGCTTCGCGCGGCGCATAGTCCAGCGTTTTCCCCTGCCAGTCATGCACGTGCGCGCCTGCGGCAATGGCTACGGCGTGGCCTGCACCGGTATCCCAGATATTCGTTGGCCCAAAGCGGGGATAGAGCTGCGCCTTGCCTTCCGCGACCAGACAGAACTTCAGCGAGGAGCCAATAGCAATGGTCTGATGCTCGCCCAGCTGGCTAAGGTAATCCTCCAGCTCGCTGTCGGAATGCGAACGGCTGACCACCACCAGCGGCGGGCGCGCCTCGCGCACGTGGATCTGCGTTTTTACACCGCCCTCTTCCTTCCAGGCTTTCCCCTCGGCGGCCGAATACATCACGTCCATCACCGGCGCGTAGACCACGCCCAGCACGGGCTTGCCGTTTTCAATCAGCGCAATATTGACGGTGAACTCGCCGTTCCGCTTGATAAACTCCTTGGTGCCGTCCAGCGGATCGACCAGCCAGTAGCGCTGCCAGTGCTGGCGGATCTCCCAGCCCGGCGGATCTTCTTCAGACAAAACGGGCACGTCGGGCGTCAGCGTGGTCAGCCCCTTCAGGATCACCTTGTGTGCGGCGATATCCGCTGCGGTGACCGGCGAATCATCGGATTTTGTGGCAACATCAAGCGGCGCCTGACCATCGTATATCTGCATGATGGCAACGCCCGCGTCTCGTGCCAGCTGGCATATATTCTCTAACATTGTCCACCTCTTGATTTGCTGGCTGGCGCTGGCTATCACTTTGCCAGCGCCAGCGCTCTCTGTTGATCATAGTCGATAGCAAAGATCGAAGGCCAAACGATCCGCCAGCGCTTAATTATCAATAGCATAAATTATTTTACGCCGCAGGGGCTGCTGTTTTTCATCAGGTTGACCCCGCAACGACCTTAATCGTTCCCGACGGGCCGGGCCATAAGAGATAAATATTTGTAGCTGCTCACATAATTATGAGAAAGAAGGTATTAGTTTCATAAAACTTTGCGACGTTAGGGATTACACAAACGCTATTAAGGAGAAACAATGATTAAGTCCGTTGTGACGCCCGTTGCGCTGCTGGTCAGCTGCGCGCTACACGCTGCCACGGTCGATTTCCGCCTGCTGGAAACCACCGACCTGCACAGCAATATGATGGATTTCGATTACTACAAGGATACCCCAACGGAAAAGTTCGGGCTGGTGCGTACCGCAACGTTAATTGAGGCGGCGCGTAAAGAGGCCGCCAACAGCGTGCTGGTGGATAACGGCGACATTATTCAGGGCAGCCCGCTCGGTGACTATGTGGCGGCCAGGGGCTTACAGCAGGGCGAAATCCATCCCGTTTACAAGGCGCTGAACACGCTGGATTACACGGTAGGCAACCTGGGCAACCATGAATTCAACTATGGCCTGGATTACCTGCAAAAAGCCATCAGCGGCGCGAAATTCCCCTACATCAATGCCAATATCATTGATATCCACAGCGGTAAGCCGCTGTTCACGCCTTTTTTGATTAAGGCGACGGAAGTGACGGATCGCGAGGGCAACAAGCATCAGCTCAAAGTGGGCTACATCGGTTTTGTGCCGCCGCAGATTATGGTGTGGGACAAGAAAAACCTCAGCGGTAAAATTACCGTGGAGGATATTACCGAAACCACCCGTAAATGGGTACCGGAGATGCGCCGCCAGGGCGCGGATCTGATCGTGGCTATCCCCCATTCCGGCCTCTCCAGCGAGCCGTGGCACGCGATGGCGGAAAACTCCGTTTACTACCTCAGCCAGGTTCCCGGCATCGACGCCATCCTGTTTGGCCATGCGCACGCCGTTTTCCCCAGCAAAGATTTTGCCGCGATCAAAGGTGCCGATATCGCTAAAGGTACGCTGAACGGGATACCGGCGGTGATGCCGGGCATGTGGGGCGATCATCTGGGCGTGGTCGATCTGGTGCTTAATAACGATGCAGGCCGCTGGCGGGTAAGCGAAGCGACCGCGCAGGCCCGGCCCATTTACGATACGGCGGCGAAAAAATCGCTGGCGGCGGAAGATCCGGCGCTGCTGAAGGTGATGGCGCCCGATCATCACGCCACGCGTGAATTTGTCAGCCAGCCTATCGGAAAATCGGCAGACGTGATGTACAGCTATCTGTCGCTGGTTCAGGACGATCCGACCGTGCAGATTGTGAATAATGCGCAGCGCGATTATGCAGAGCGCTTTATTCAGGGCGATCCGGATCTGGCCGCCCTGCCCGTGCTTTCCGCCGCCGCACCGTTCAAGGCCGGCGGCCGTAAAAACGATCCGGCCAGCTATGTGGAAGTGGAGAAAGGCCCGCTGACCTTTCGTAACGCAGCGGATCTTTACCTCTATCCCAATACGCTGGTGGTCGTAAAGGCCAGCGGTAAAGAGGTAAAAGAGTGGCTGGAATGCTCGGCGGGTCAGTTTAACCAGATCGATCCGGCCAGCACTAAACCGCAGCCGCTGATTAACTGGGATTTTCGTACCTATAATTTCGACGTTATTGACGGTGTGAGCTACCGAATCGACGTCACGCAGCCTGCCCGCTACGATGCGGAATGTCAGTTGATTAATGACAAGGCTTCCCGTATCCGCGATTTAACCTTCCAGGGAAAACCAGTCGATCCCGAGGCGACTTTTCTGGTGGCGACCAATAACTATCGCGCCTACGGCGGCAAATTTGCCGGAACCGGCGAGGATCACGTCGCTTTTGCTTCTCCGGATGAAAATCGCGCTGTCGTAGCGGCGTACATTACGGCGCAGACCCGGGCGCATGGCGAAGTCAGTCCGCAGGCGGATAATAACTGGCGGCTGGAAAATATTAACGCTAAGGTCCCTCTGAATATCTTTTTTGAGACCTCGCCATCTTCAAAAGCAGCTGAATTTATTAAAAACCATGGCCAATATCCGCTGAAGCAAGCAGGCCAGGACGATATCGGCTTTGCGCTTTACCATATTGGCCTTAACTGACGAATCTTTCATAAAAAAGCCAGCCTGGCATACAAGGCTGGCTTTATTTATTACCAGAGGTAATAAACTTATGCGCCGGTAGAGGATTTCAGGCTATTAATGGAGTCAATACCATATTTTACCAGGCCAACCACGCCCGCACCAATATCGTTAATCGCACCGGAAATGTTTAACTCCAGTATTTTACCAATTCCGCCGCCCAGTTGGGAAACAGCGTCAACGGAAGAAGTTGTTAAGCCACCGGCAGAGGCGCCCTGGTCGATCACAGAACCGATAAGAAAGCCAATACCTTTGCCGATATCAGAAAAAAGCCCGGCGCCTGCAACCGCGGCAATTTCATTGTTGGTCAACTCGCGCATTTATAGTTCTCCTTGATAATAATATCATCAGCATTACTATGGCATTCATTGCCACGTCGAGAACTTATTTCAAAAAAGCGGCGTAGTCAAACCTTCCTTCAGGATCAAAATAATCCAGCAGGGTATTTTCAGAATCGGCTGAATATATTTTCAACGAGTGAGAAAAGGCTATTAGTTAAAGCATCCGCGTTATTTAACGCGTAATAAAATTCATATCAGGCAATATTGAGGAATAACAGGTATCCTGCCGGAACAACAACAATCGTTATCCCGGCAGGATCGGCTGTTACAGAATTTCTAACAGCTCAACTTCAAACACCAGCGTGCTGAATGGCGGAATGGAAGCGCCAGCGCCGCGCTCGCCGTAGGCCAGGTTCTGTGGGATAACCAGCTCCCACTTTGAGCCGACCGGCATCAGGGTCAGCGCTTCGATCCAGCCTGGGATAACGCCGCTGACCGGGAACTCAGCCGGTTCGCCGCGCGCCACGGAGCTGTCAAACACGCTACCGTCGATCAGTTTGCCGGTATAGTGAACGCGAACGCGATCCTGGCGAGACGGAATAGCGCCGTCGCCCTGCTTGATGACGCTGAACTGCAGGCCGGATTCGGTGCTGCTCACGCCGTCACGCTGACCGTACTCTTCCAGGAATTTCTGGCCTTCGGCGGCCATCGCCTGCTGACGCTCGCGACGAACCACGTCGGCACGCTCGTGCACTTCACGCAGCGCGCGGTGAACAACGTCAACGGGCACAGCCGGGGAGTTCCCTTCCAGCGCGTCGCGCAGGCCAGCCAGCAGCGCTTCTGGCTGCAGCCCCTGCAGCCCGGATTCCAGCAGCTGCTGGCCAACCTGTAAACCGATACCGTAGCTTGCTTGTGCTTCTACGCTGTCTAAAGAAGGGGTAGTCATGGATTTTCCTTTACTGGTAATAAAACTGAGGACGAAGCATAACAGCGCAGGCAACAGGGGTAAAACGCCATCTTCTTCAGGTGACATTTTCAGCGTAAAAGGAAACAATAACGCTGCTCCGCTTACGCTATAAAAGCCGCGCGGAGAGTGCGCTATCAGCTATATTTCAGTAGAGGTTAACATGGGCCATATTGCCCGCAGACGAAGGAAACGCCGGCCGGCTTTGTTAAAGCGGTTTATTTTATTCGCGCGAGGATCGCGCAAGGAGGACGACGCCATGCCCGTCACTAAAGCGTCACCAGCATCGAAGTGGTTCAACTGGCTCTGGCACCTGGCGGATTCCGCACGCTGGATGGATCCGCTGCCGTCTTTCCACCGTCGCGGCATTATCCTGGCCGGGGCGCTGGTTTTGCTGGCTTTTTTGTGGCCTTCGCCGCGACAGCCGGAGCAGACGGAACGCCCCGTTAACGTTGAGCGCACCACAACAGACGTGCCGCTACAGGCGGAGCTTAGCGGTCGGGTGGATAACAGTCAGCAGCCTAAAGGCGATGCTCAGGGACAGTGGACAAACTACCAGATTGCCAACGGGCAAACGCTGGCGCAGCTGTTCCGCGACCACAATCTGCCGGTAAATGATGTATTTGCAATGGCCCGCGTGGAGGGCAACGACAAGCCGCTGAGTAATTTGCAGGCCGGTCAGGCGGTCAGGATCCGCCAGAATTCGCACGGCGTGGTGACGGGACTGGCCGTAACTACGGAGCAGGGGGAAATTTTATTTACCCGCCAGCCGGACGGCGCGTTTCTGCAGGTTCATTAGCCAAACAAAAACGCCGACGCGATGTCGGCTTTTTACATTATCAATCTGCTCAGAGAACGCTTTTCACAAACAAAAACGCCGGCACAAGGCCGGCGTTTTTAAGCGGTAGAGAAGCGATTAAGCTTCAGTAACCACGTTTACAGTCAGTTTAGCGAAGACTTCGCTGTGAACCTGGAAGTCCACTTCGTGCTCACCGGTAGTGCGCAGAACGCCGTTCGGCAGGCGAACTTCGCTCTTGGCTACTTCAACGCCGGCTGCAGTTACAGCGTCAGCGATGTCGCGAGTACCGATAGAACCGAACAGTTTACCTTCGTCGCCTGCTTTAGACGCGATGGTAACGGTGCCCAGTGCATTGATTTTCTCAGCGCGAGCGTTAGCAGCGGACAGAACGTCAGCCAGTTTGGCTTCCAGCTCTGCACGGCGTGCTTCGAAGAACTCAACGTTTTTCTTGGTAGCAGGAACAGCTTTGCCCTGTGGTACCAGGAAGTTACGAGCGTAGCCCGCTTTAACGTTTACCTGGTCGCCCAGGGTGCCCAGGTTTGCTACTTTATCAAGCAGAATAACTTGCATTACCTTATCCTCTTAAAGTCGTTAATTGACAACAGCCGTTACTGATGACGATCGGTATACGGCAGCAGAGACAGGTAACGCGCGCGCTTGATAGCACGAGCCAGCTGACGCTGGTATTTAGCGCGAGTACCAGTGATACGGCTTGGTACAATCTTACCGCTTTCAGTAATGTAGTTTTTCAGCGTTGCGATATCTTTATAATCGATCTCTTGAACGCCTTCCGCGGTGAAACGGCAGAACTTGCGACGACGGAAATAACGTGCCATTTGGCTAGTCTCCAGAATCTATCAATTCAATCTGCTCGGCATGCAGCACCGTCTTATTCAGCCCATTGCGCCCTTGATGGCTGCTAATGAAACCTGAAACGGTGACCGGCGTGCCGACCGTTATACTTTGAGTAATGGCCTGATGGGCTTTGCCGCTGATAATCACCGGCATGCGACACCAGGCTTGCCGGGTAAAACCGGCCTCCACCTGCATCGATCTGTGCTCAAGCACGAACTGGCAGTGTGGAATACCTGAGGGGCTTACTTTACGCATCGGCGTCTTGCACACGGTGCCAGACAGCGTCAGCCGATTAGCCTCCACGGTCAATTACTCTTCAGAATCCCCAGCATCTGCTTCATCAGAGGTTTCGTTAGCAAAATCTTCACGACGCTCACGGCGCTCGTCTTTCGCTTTAACCATCGGAGAAGCTTCAGTTACCGCGTGCTTAACGCGCATAACCATGCTGCGGATAACGGCGTCGTTGAAGCGGAAGTTAGTTTCCAGCTCATCGATCGCTTCCTGCGGCGCTTCAACGTTCAGCAGAACGTAGTGAGCTTTGTGCAGTTTGTTGATCGGGTAAGCCAGCTGACGGCGGCCCCAGTCTTCCAGGCGGTGGATCGTACCTTCTGCACCAGTGATGGTCGCAGAGTAGCGCTCGATCATGCCAGGAACCTGTTCGCTCTGGTCAGGGTGAACCATAAATACGATTTCGTAATGACGCATCGAATTTGCTCCTTACGGATTATTCAGCCTCCTGTCGGGGTCAACCGCGGCCCATGGAAGCAAGGAACGTTATAAGCCGTGACCTGACAACTATCGGGTCACAACCTGAGAATGCGGCTGAAAAATTGACGCGTAATCATACTGGCGGCGGGGGGGAAACTCAAGGTAAAGTCGCGGCCTGATGTAAATTATTTGTCAGCCTGAGCCAGGCTGCGGTGGGAAGCGAAAGGGATCAGGCAATTAGCCTGTTTTTTCGCCCCTAAAGCGCGACGGTAAAAAGCAAGAATTACTAATACACTTTATCGCGAACGGCGCTAAACTTACAGGGTGAAGACAAGACCCTGACGCCCGGCGTCAGATTTGTTACCTGATTGTGGAGTTGAATCATGAAAACCATCGCAATCGCCACCTTACTCGGACTCGCCCTTTCCACCCCCGCCCTTGCCGATACCGACTGTGGGCAGAGCGTAGCCAGCCAGGCGGCGAACAGCTACGTCTATGTAAACCGTATCGATTCGCCAACGGGACAGATGACGGACAAGCCTTTGGTGACGATCCCCGCTGCGCAACGACTGGCGCAGCAGCTGTGATCCCGTCTACAAATGACGTTTGAAAAATGCTGTCGTGGCTTCCAGCGCCGACGGCGTGATGCGATGCCCGATGCCCTGCTCCGTGAGAAACGTCAGCCCGGCATCGAGCTTCGCTTCTCTTAACGCTTTTTCCAGCCGCACGCTCTCTGCCACCGGTACCATCTCATCCGCTTCACCATGCCAAATCAGCAGCGGCCGATCGGCAATTTTCTCCAGCTGCCGACTGATATCATAATCCGCCAGCGGCGCCATTCGCTGAGCAAAAGCCTGCGCCTGCTCGGGCGTATGCACGGCCAGCGGCGGAAACAGCGTGTGGGACAGCGACATATAATAGCCCGACCCCATCAGGCAGGCGACGCTGGTAAAACAGGGGTAGCGCGCCATCGCGCCCAGCGCGGTCATGCCGCCCATTGAGGCACCCGCCGCCGCAAGGCGCGTACCCTCAATCAAATTCTGCTGCCGCAGCGAGGCTATAAGCTGCGGTACTTCATCAATATTGCTTTTCAGGATTTCCCAGAAGTGGGACAGGCGATATTCGCTATCGCCGTTATAGCGCGCGCCGTGCATATCCGCGTCGGGCAGGATCACGCGAAAGCCCGCCAGCGCCAGCGCCACGCCGAAATAGCTATAGACTTCTTTCGACGAGGTAAACCCGTGATAAAAAAGGATAGTAGGCAGCGGCTCGTCTCTTTTGCCTGTCGGCGCGGCGTGCAGGCATTCAATCCCCGCAAAAAATTCCGTACTGACTTCAATCATCACTTTCCCCTTAAGTCGTTGCGCTACAGGCTACAAATACAAATAGCCAGCTAATCATGCTGTTATTTGAGTTTATTGCTTATTTAATTGATCTGCATGCTGAAGCGCTCACTAAATATTTTCTTTTTCCAGCCGTTAACCGTTATGACCCCCCTCTTTTAATACAGGCTTTTTTATGAAATTTCTCGCATTTGGGCGCTGGAGCCTCGGCGTTAAGCTGTCGGTAATAACCTCGCTAAGCGTAGCCGCACTATTTTTAGTTTTAACGCTGGCGCTGACCAATAACGCGTCGAATCAAATGCAGGCGTTAACGCTGGAAAATATGGAAAACCAGGTCGACGGCATCGGCGATATGGCCACCATGTTCAACAGTACGCTGAGGGAAGAAGTTGCTAACTATACCGCGCTTTTTCAAAGCTTTTTGCCGAAGCAGTTCTCCATCGATCCTGGCGAACGCGTAACGATTGGTGCCGAACAGGCGCCAGTCCTGCGTGCGGGGCTAAAAACGCTGAATCTGGACGAAAGCCTGGTGGATGATTTTCTGGCGCGCACCGGCGCTATCTCGACCGTTTTCGTGCGTACCGGCGACGATTTCCTGCGCGTGTCGACCTCGCTACGCAAAGAGAATGGCGAGCGTGCTATCGGCACCCGGCTGGATCGCGCCAGCCCGGCCTGGAAAATGGCGCAGCAGGGCCAGATCTTCCAGGGCGTCGCCATGCTGTTTGGCAAACGCTATATCACACAGTATCAGCCGGTAAAAGACGCCAGCGGACAGGTGGTCGGCATTCTGTTTGTCGGCGTGGATATTACCAAACAGTACGCGTTGATTAGAGAAAAAGTGCTGGTGAAAAAGCTGGGCGAAAGCGGCCACTTCTCCGTGCTGAGCGATGCCGCAGGCAAAACCCGTGGCCAGTATGTGTTTCATCCTGAACGCGAAGGCCAGCTGCCGGCCTGGCCGGAAGCCACCCGCCAGCTGCTGCTGAGCCAGACCTCCGGCAAGGTAGAGGTAAAAGACGCCAACGGCGAAACGCAGATCATGGCCTGGCATCATCTGCCAGACTGGCACTGGATAATTCTGGGCGAAGTCAATAAAGCCAGCCTGCTGGCGCCGATCCAACATACCCGCAATCTGTTCCTGACGCTGGGCGCCGCGCTGGTTGCGCTGTTCGCGCTGGGCTTTATCACCACCACGCATCGTTGGATAAGCAGGCCGCTACAGCAGGTCATCGAGCTGGCCGAGCACTACTCTGCCGGTAATTTGCAGGCCACGCTGGAAACCCGGCGCCATGATGAAGTGGGCAAGCTGATCGTCGCGATCAACGGTATCGGCGACGGCCTGGATCGCATCGTGTCTCAGGTTCGTGAAGCCGCTCAGGAGATCAGCAGCGGAACGGATGCTATCGCCTCCAGCAGCGAAAACATCAGCGAGCAGATCACGCGTCAGGCGGCCAGCGTGGAAGAAACCTCGGCCAGCATGGAGCAGCTGAGCGCTACCGTGGCGCAAAACGCCGCTAACGTTTCCCAGGCATTGACGCTGGTAGGCGAAGCGGCGGCGGCGGTCGGTAAAGGCGGCGAAACGGTGACGCGTTCCGTGACGACCATGACCGACATCAAGAGCGCTTCACAGAGCATTGCCGATATTACTCAGGTGATTGAATCTATTGCTTTTCAGACCAATATCCTGGCGCTGAACGCCGCAGTGGAAGCGGCGCGCGCGGGCGAGCACGGTAAAGGCTTTGCGGTGGTGGCGGCGGAAGTCCGCGCGCTGGCGCAGCGCAGCGCCACGGCGGCCAAAGAGATTGACGGCCTGATTGAAAACTCGCTCAGCAAAGTGGTACAGGGCCACAATCTGTCCGAGCAGACGCGCCAGTCAATGGAGGATATCGTTGGCCGTATCGAGCAGGTGAAAGTGCTGATGAGCGAAATCAACGTTGCGTCTAAAGAGCAGTCGGCGGGCATTGGCCAGGTCAATATTGCCATGAACCAGATTGGCCAGGCGACGCACGAAAGCACTGAGCTGGTCGCCACCTCAGAGCTGACCGCGCAAGAGCTGAGCCGCAAAGGCCATCACCTGACCGCTCTGGTGCAGGTTTTCCGCGTCAAGGCATAAAGCATCGGGATAGCTTACACTTCAGGCAGTCCATCAAGAGGAGTGCCTATGTCCAGGTTATCCCTGTTTTTCGTGCTGCTGCTTACGGGCTGTAGCCTGACCCAAACCACGCCGCAGCCGCCCCCGCCGGTACAGGCGCAGGCGCAGGAGATCACGCGCGCGCAGAGCATGACGCTGACGCGGCTCGGCACCGTCAGCGTGTCGGTACGCGGCTCGCCGGACGATGCCGCGCGGGCTATTGCCGCTAAAGCCAACGAGGCGGGCGCGAAGTATTACGTCATCCAGATGGTCAGCGAAACGGTCATGCCGGGCCGCTGGTATTCAACGGCGGTGCTTTATGGGCCGTCAGCTAATGCCGGTGGCGCGCAGTAGCAAACGCTGACAGACTTTTTCCGACAGCGGCGCCGGCCCGCGCAGCTGTCGGCACCAGGCGTCGGCTATGCAGGGTTCCAGCTGCCTCATGACCTGCACGCCGCAGGCCAGGTTGAACAGGCTTTCGCAGATTGCACGCGCCTGGGCTTCCTGCGGATGGCGCAGCAGCAGCTTTAACTGGCGCCAGGCACCGTCGAAGTAGCGGCTTTGCCCTTTCACCGCCTCAAACTCTCTGGCCAGCAGCTCCATGGCGGCTGGCTGCTTACTCAGCACGCGCAATACGTCCAGGCACATCACGTTACCGGCACCTTCCCAGATGCTGTTAACCGGCATTTCACGATAGAGCCTCGGCAGCTCGCTCTCCTCGCAGTAGCCGATACCGCCCAGCATTTCCATCGCCTCCGCGACAAAGCTGATGCCGCGTCTGCACACCACATATTTCGCCGCAGGCGTAAACAGTCGGCTGAAGAGTTTGCCCGCTTCACCGCTTTCCGCCGACCATGCGCCGGCCAGCCGCAGCAGCATCGCCGTCTGCCCTTCCAGTAGCAGGGCCTGCGAACAGAGCTGCTGACGCATCAGCGGCTGATCGACCAGGCTTTTGCCCTGCACCTGACGCTGATGGCAATGATAAAGCGCAATGGAAAACGCGCGGCGCATCATCGCATGGCTCGCCAGCGCGCAGTCAAAACGGGTATAGCCGCCCATTTTTAAAATCTGCCGGACGCCTTCACCCTCTTCGCCAATCAGCCAGCCGCTGGCCGCAAAGAACTCCGCTTCGCTGCTGGCATTGGACCGATTGCCCAGCTTGTCCTTCAGCCGCTCCAGATGCACGGCATTACGGCTGCCGTCCGGCAGCAGGCGCGGCAGGAAAAAGCAGGAAAGCCCGCCTTTGGCCTGCGCCAGCACCAGATGCGCATCGCTTTGCGGCACTGAAAAAAACCATTTATGGCCGGTGAGCCGGTATTCGCCGTTGCCCACGGGTTCGGCGCGTGTGGTGTTGCTCAGCACATCGGTGCCGCCCTGTTTTTCAGTCATGCCCATGCCGATAAGCAGCCCGCGCTTGTGCTCGCCCGGCTGCAAATGCGGATCGTAACGGTCGGAAAGCAGCGGCGTAAGCCAGCCGCGAAAAGGCGCAGGTAGATGGGATTTCAGCAGCGGAATAGCGCCGAAAGTCATGGTGACAGGGCAAAGCGTGCCTGCCTCCACCTGGGCATGCAGGATAAAGCGGGCGGCCCGCGCGACGAAGGCTGCGGGCGGCGCATTCTCCTGCCACGGCAGGTTATGCACGCGGTTGCTGCACAGCCCCTGCATCAGCAGATGCCAGGCGGGATGAAAGCGCAGATCGTCCAGCCGTTCGCCTACAGCATCGTAGCGCAGCAGCTCCGGCGGATAGCTGTTGGCCAGCCTGCCCAGCTCTGACGACTCGGCGCTGCCCAGCTGCTGCCCGACGGACGCCAGCAGATCGTTGTCCCAGCCCGCGCCTTCGCGCAGCACGGCCTCGCGCAGCGGCGTATCGGAAAGAAACAGATTGCTGTTGGTCAGCGGACGGGGCTGATTAAAGACGTGGTGGGTACGGTTCATCCTGACCTCCTTCTGTAGGCACACACTCAGTATGCAAAAGAGGACGGCGCAGGCGAGGAGCAGAGAGGGATTTCGGGGCGCGGATCACGCCCCGGCGTGATTATTTCGCGCGCTGACGCACGGCCTCAAACAGGCAGATGCCGGTAGCGACCGATACGTTCAGCGAGGAAACGCTGCCCGCCATAGGAATGCTGATTAGCTCGTCGCAGTGTTCACGGGTCAGACGACGCATGCCTTCGCCTTCCGCGCCCATCACCAGCGCCATCGGGCCGGTCATTTTGCTCTGGTACAGCGTATGATCGGCTTCACCCGCCGTGCCGACGATCCAGACGTTGGCTTCCTGGAGCATACGCATCGTGCGCGCCAGGTTGGTGACGCGGATCAGCGGGACGTTTTCCGCCGCGCCGCTGGCCACTTTTTTCGCCGTGGCGTTCAGCTGAGCGGAGCGATCTTTCGGCACGATCACCGCATGAACGCCAGCCGCATCGGCGCTGCGCAGGCAGGCGCCCAGGTTATGCGGATCGGTTACGCCGTCCAGGATCAGCAGGAAAGGTTTCTCCAGCTTTTCCAGCAGATCCGGCAGATCGTTTTCCTGATACTGGCGGCCGGCTTTGACGCGCGCCACGATCCCCTGATGCACGCCGCCCTCGACCTGGCTGTCCAGCCACTGACGGCTGGCGACCTGGATCACGATGCCCTGCGCTTCCAGCGCCTTCACTACCGGCTGCAGACGGCGATCGTCACGGCCTTTAAGGATAAACACTTCCTGAAAGCGCTGCGGATCGCTGTCAAGCAGCGCCTGCACGGCATGGAGTCCAAAAACTATTTCACTCATTCACTGTTACTCAACTGGTCGTTACATGCCGCATCCGGGATGCGGCGAGGTTATGCGTCTGCCTGCCTTCAGGATGCGGGCGTATCGGTCTTTTTCGCGGCGCGTTTGGAACGCGTCGCGGCGGCGATTTTACGGCTTTTATCCGACGGTTTGCGCGGTTTTTTCTCGCTTTTCGCGCCGTCTGCCGCACCGGCCTTGCTTTTGCCGTTGCGGAAGGCGCTGTCCGGCTCGAAGTTCACCTTTTTGCCCTGGTCGCGACGGCGTTTGCCGCTGTGCTGGGCGGCGGGTTTCTTCGCCCGATCGCGCTCGGTTTTGCCTTCGCCACGCGGTTTGCGCGCGCTTGAAATCAGCGCGAAGTCAATTTTGCGCTCGTCCATATGTACCGCGTCCACGCGCACTTCAACCGTATCACCCAGGCGATAGGATTTGCCGCCGGACTCGCCAACCAGGCGCTGCCCGATGGCGTCAAAGCGGTAGTAGTCGTTGTCCAGCGTGGAAACATGCACCAGCCCGTCGATAAACAGATCGTTTAAGCGAACGAAGAAGCCGAAGCCGGTAACGCTGGAGATCACGCCGGTAAAGGTTTCGCCCACCTGATCCTGCATAAAGTCGCACTTCAGCCAGTCGGCTACGTCACGCGTCGCCTCGTCCGCACGGCGTTCGGTCATTGAACAGTGCTGACCAAACTGCAGCATCTGCTGCATTTCGTAGTGGTAGCCGCCGGTTGGCGTGGTGTTGCCCTGTAGCGTGTTGTTCTCTTTCGCCAGCAGATATTTGATAGCGCGATGCAGCAGCAGATCGGGATAACGACGGATCGGCGACGTAAAGTGCGCATAGGACGCCAGCGCCAGGCCGAAGTGGCCGCGGTTTTCCGGGTCGTATACCGCCTGCTTCATCGAGCGCAGCAGCATGGTTTGCAGCATTTCGGCATCGGGACGCGAAGAGATCTGCGTCAGCAGCTCGGCGTAATCCAGCGGATGCGGCTTGTTGCCGCCGCCCAGCGTCAGGCCCAGCTCGTTCAGCACGGAACGGAAGCTTTTGATGTTTTCTTCACTTGGACGATCGTGATCGCGGAACAGCGCCGGCTCGTGGTTTTTCTCCACAAAGCGCGCTGAAGCGATGTTCGCCAGGATCATGCACTCTTCGATCAGCTTGTGGGCGTCGTTACGCGCCACCTGCTCCACGCGCTCAATACGGCGATCGGCGTTGAAGATAAATTTGGCTTCGTCGGTTTCAAAGGAGATGCCGCCGCGCTGCTCGCGCGCTTTTTCCAGCACCAGATACATGCGGTGCAGCTCTTCCAGATCCTTCACCAGCGGCTGGTACTGTTCGCGCAGCTCCTGATTGCCCTGCAGGATGCTCCAGACCTTGTTATAGGTCAGGCGCGCCCAGGAGTTCATGACCGCTTCGTAATGCTTGTAGCCGGTCAGCTTGCCGGTGGCGGAGATGGTCATTTCACAGACCATACAGAGGCGATCCACCTGCGGGTTCAGCGAGCAAAGCCCGTTGGACAGCACTTCCGGCAGCATTGGTACCACCTGCGACGGGAAATAGACCGAGGTGCCGCGGTTAACCGCTTCGTCATCCAGCGGCGTGCCCGGACGAACGTAATAGCTGACGTCGGCGATAGCTACCCATAAGCGCCAGCCGCCGCCGCGTTTTCTTTCGCAGAAGACGGCGTCATCAAAGTCGCGGGCGTCTTCGCCGTCAATGGTGACCAGCGGCAGATCGCGCAGATCTACGCGGCCCGCTTTGGCTTCTTCCGGCACTTCTTCCTTCAGCTGGGCGATCTGGCGCTCCAGCGCTTCCGGCCAGACGTGAGGAATATCGTGGGTACGCAGCGCCATTTCGACAGCCATGCCGGTACCCATATTGTCGCCGAGCACTTCCACCACTTTACCGATAGCCTTGCTGCGACGGGTAGGACGCTGCATCAGCTCCACCACCACCACATAGCCCATACGGGCGTTCATCAGCTCTTCCGGCGGGATCAGGATATCAAAGCTCAGGCGGCTGTCGTCCGGCACCACAAAGCCGACGCCGGCTTCGGTAAAGTAGCGGCCGACAATCTGGTTATTACGCGGCTCCAGCACGCGCACTACGCGCGCTTCACGGCGGCCTTTGCGATCGGCGCCCATTGCCTGGGCCAGGATCACATCGCCGTGCATACACATCTTCATCTGCTCGGCAGAGAGATAAAGATCGTCTTTGCTGCCCTCGGCACGCAAAAAGCCAAAGCCGTCGCGATGGCCGATAACCTTGCCGCGCAGCAGATCGAGACGCTCCGGCAGCGCATAGCACTGGCGACGAGTGAACACTAACTGTCCGTCGCGCTCCATCGCGCGCAGGCGGCGGCGCAGCGCTTCGGTTTGCTCTTCGCCAGAGATAGAAAGTTCATCCGCCAGCTCTTCACGGCTGGCGGGCTTTTCGCGTTTATCTAAATGGGAAAGGATAAATTCGCGGCTGGGAATGGGGTTCTCATATTTTTCAGCTTCCCGTTCCTTAAATGGATCTTTTGACATAGCGGTTCCTCCGTTGTCATCAGCTGCGGAAAGAGGGTTGCTCAATTCGCAGCAATTGGTAGAGCGGATGGTTGTCGGTAACCAAATCGGCCAGCGTGTAGCCGTCCAGCACGGCGAGAAAACACTGTACGGCCTCGTGCAGCGCCGTTTTCAGGCGGCAGGCCGGGGTGATGTGGCAAAAGTCACTGTGGCAGTTCACCAGCTGGAGCGGCTCCATATCGCGGACGACCTGGCCTATCACGATCTCGCTGGCCGGTTTACCCAACCGGATGCCGCCGTTTTTGCCCCGTACCGCAGCGACATAGCCTGCCCGACTCAGCTGATTGATAATCTTAACCATATGATTACGCGAGACGCCGTAAGCCCCGGTGACTTCCGTGATGCTGGTCATCCTGCCTGCGGGCAGCGCGGCCAGAAAAATCAGCGCGCGTAAACCATAATCAGTGAAACTTGTTAGCTGCACGGTTACCTCAACGGCACGGCGCTAAACGCGCCAGCAATCCGCTCAAAAATGAGTGTGTTGTCAATGATGATAAACCAGCCTTCGCATTCGAGGCCATTTTATTTCAGTAAGCGCTGATAAAGAGAGGGCGGGACGAGAGAGCGGGAGAGGAAATCAGGCCGGATATTGTCCGGCCTGGCTAACATCTTATGCGTCAAAAGGGTCACGCAGGATCATCGTCTCGCTACGGTCAGGACCGGTAGAGATGATGTCTACCGGCACGCCGGTCACTTCTTCAACGCGCTTGATATAGTTGCGCGCCGCCTGCGGCAGGCCTTCCAGCGTTTTCACGCCAAAGGTGGTTTCGCTCCAGCCCGGCAGGGTTTCATAAATCGGCTCAATGCCTTCCCAGCCTTCTGCTGCCAGCGGCGTGGTGGTCACTTCGCGGCCGTCCGGCATACGGTAAGCGACGCAGATTTTAACTTCTTTCAGGCCATCCAGCACGTCCAGCTTGGTCATGCAGAAACCAGACAGCGAGTTGATCTGCACCGCGCGGCGCACGGCAACCGCATCCAGCCAGCCGGTACGACGACGACGGCCGGTAGTGGCGCCGAACTCGTTACCCTGCTTGCACAGGAATTCGCCGGTTTCGTCGAACAGCTCGGTCGGGAACGGGCCTGCACCAACGCGGGTGGAATAGGCTTTTACGATGCCCAGCACGTAATCCACATAGCGTGGGCCCAGACCGGAACCTGTCGCTACGCCGCCCGCGGTGGTGTTAGAAGAAGTTACGTACGGATAGGTGCCGTGATCGATGTCCAGCAGCGTGCCCTGCGCGCCTTCAAACATGATCAGGTCACCGTTTTTACGCGCGCCGTCCAGCAGTTCGGAAACGTCCACCACCATGCCGGTCAGGATATCGGCAATGGCCATGATATCGTTCAGCACTTTGTCGTAGTCGACCGCTTCTTCTTTGTAGTAGTTCACCAGCTGGAAGTTATGGTACTCCATCACTTCTTTCAGCTTGGCCGCAAAGGTTTCTTTATTGAAAAGGTCGCCAACGCGCAGACCGCGACGGGCAACTTTGTCTTCATAGGCTGGGCCGATGCCGCGACCGGTGGTGCCGATCGCTTTGGCACCGCGCGCTTTTTCACGCGCCACGTCCAGCGCGACGTGATATTCCAGGATCAGCGGACAGGCTTCGGAGATAAACAGGCGGTCGCGTACCGGAAAGCCGCGATCTTCCAGACCCTTCATCTCTTTCATCAGCGCGGCCGGTGAAAGCACCACACCGTTGCCGATGATGCTGGTTACGTTTTCACGCAGAATACCAGAGGGAATTAAATGGAGGACGGTTTTTTCACCGTTGATGACCAGCGTGTGGCCCGCGTTATGACCACCCTGATAGCGAACCACGTATTTCGCACGTTCGGTCAGCAGGTCAACAATCTTTCCTTTACCTTCGTCACCCCATTGGGTGCCCAGTACGACGACGTTCTTACCCATTTCTAAAATCACCGATTGCTTAAAAATGGATTCTACCACCGTAAAACACGTCTTTCAGCTCTTTTAGCACACGTTTGCGTACTTTTTTCCCCGTCGCGCGGTCCGGTGCCGACGGGCGCTTTTTCGTACCGTTATCCGCCGCCGTGGACGCTGACGCTATACCAGATCACCAGGCCGGCGACCACCAGCCCGCCGCCGAAACGACGCAGTAATCGGTCGGGAACCTGCGCCATCGTGAGGATCAAACGCCGCCAGATACGCGGCAGCAGCATCGGGCCAATCCCTTCTAAAATCAGCACTAATGCCAGCGCTAACCAAACATTTGCATTCATAAATGACGATCCGGAAAAAAGAGCCGTAGTATGCCACGGCTTTTTACCGGTTTGGCCGGGAAAATGAAAGAAATCATGTTAAAGCGCTAAAACTGTATTCCCGCTTTCAGCCACCACGAGCTGGCGCTGCTGGCGTGCTCGCTGCGTCGCCCTGAACCGTTATAAAAGCGGGACGAAGGCGCAAACCAGGCGGCGCTGGCCTCTATTCGGATATGCGACGACGCTCGCCAGCCCGCCACGATATCCAGCGCCGATCCCAGCTTTTTCGTGCTCAGACGATCGTATTTAGCCTGCAGCGCCGTACTGTTTTTGACCTGCTGGCCCAGGCGATCCTGACGGTAGTAATGGCCGATAACATCAAGCGAAAGACGGTCAGTGATATTCACACCCACGCCTGCGGTGAGGATATGGATATTGCTCAGTTCAGGATCGAGCGTGTCGCCATAGATTTTATATTTCGCCAGGCCGCCGAACCGGGCCTCGTTCCCCTGTAATCCGGTCTGTCGATAGCGCCTGGAAATGTTATCGCCATCGCGGTCGCCGCTGCCCCAGGCGTAGCCCAACGTCAGCCGGGGACGTAACGCTATCTGTTTAAAGGTCAGCGTGACGCCGCCGTCCAGCGCATAGCCCCGCAGCGCCTGCCGCGCTTTTTGCCCGCGTACCGCGCCGATATCCAGCCAGTGGCTGACCGGTGCCTGCGGAGGCGACCAGGATCGCAGCCCCATGTTGAGCTGCCTGTCGCCTTCTGCGGCGCGATTATACTGCCAGAAGCTATAGCCGCCGACTCGCCACTGTGGGTTGATCCCGTAACGAGAGAACAGCATCAGCAGCGTGGTCTTATCGCCGCGCGTGTGGCTATCCAGCAGGTTTCGCTGCCAGTAATTGACGCGTCCCACGCCTACTGCCGTTTTTAGCGCATCGCCAAAGCGCGCATGGACGCCATCCACGTTTTCATCAACCAGCCATTCCCGCTCGTCGCGCAGCAGCCAGCGCCCCAGCCGCAGTTCGGTTTCCGGCAGCAGCAGGTTATCAACACGCAGCCAGAGCTGGTTGAAGTTCAGCGTATCGGTGGTATTGCCGCCGCTTCCCGTCTGGCGCTTTCGTTTCTGGATCAGCTCCAGCTCGCTGAAAAAAGAGACCGGCTCGTCTTTAAATCCCCGCACGTTCAGCCGCAGCGTCGGCTCGGTTTCTGTTTGATTGCTGCGATCTTCGCCATATCTGAGCTTGCTGTTCTGCAGCGTTTTCGCCTCGTAAATCGCCCGCCAGTGAAAGCTGACCGGCTCTGCCTGCGCCTCGGCCGGGTAAAAATGCGGCAATACTATAAGTACAAGCACGCCGCGCCGGATCATCAGCATCCTCTCCGTGCAGCCGCGTGCTTTAGCCGCGCCTCGCAAAGCGCCAGCAGACTGGCCGTTGTGTGGTGACGTTCAGGAAAGAGCAGGCTGATGGCGATATGGCGCGCCAGCGCCAGCGTGGTAAAAATGCTGATATTAGCGATATCCGCTGCGGCCGATCGCGCCAGCCAGGCCGCCAGAAAAGCATCTTCATGCACGGCCAGCGCTTTGTCGTCGCCGTAGTCCCGCAGCGCCTGCTCGCGCAGATGAGCGATATAGTTGCCTGCATCCAGCGATGGCGGCCCCAGGGCGGCAAGATCGAAATCCAGTACGGCAAGCTGCCCCGGCCGTGCGGCCATCAGCAGCAGCTGGGCGGGATAGAAATCACGATGGAGAAAAAGGCCGGGCGTGGGGCTTAGCGCCAGCGCCAGTTGCTCACAGGCGCGGCTGACGCCGGCTATCCTGGCAGCCCATGCAGGCCGCGTCGTCGCGGCCTGTTTCAGCCGCTGCCGCAGCGTCTCCAGCTCGTCTTTTACCGACCAGCGCTTGCCCGCAACGGCCCGCTGCGCGGCGCGGCTGTGCTGTAGCCGGGCCAGCGCCGTGCCGACCAGCTCGCCCGTTGCCGCCAGCTGTTTATTATCCGGCGACAGCGCTTCGGTGACGCGCTCACCGGCGATATGCTGCTGGAGCCAGAGATTTTGCGCTTCGAGCACGGCCAGAGGCTCAGGCACGATAATATCGCTGTCACCGCTAAAACCGTTGCGCCACAGCGCCTGCTGGACAAGAAAACCATGCGGCTCGAACCCTTTATAACGGTATTTGCCAATAATGCTCAGTTCGTCCGGCGCTGATGTCCAGCGCCAGGCCAGCACTGCGCGACGACCGGGCTTGTGGGTAACGAGCGTAGCCTCCTCCAGCATGGCGGCGGCAGGCAATCCCAACGCCTGACGCAGCAGCGGCGCTATGCGCGGCTTGCTCAGCAGCCCGGACAGCGTCGCTGCCGGATCGGCGGGCGGCTCGCGCTGCGCCATCAGCTCTCCGGCCCGCTGCAACAGTTCGGCGATATGCTGCGGCCAGCCCGCCGTGCGCTTGCGAAACGGTTCAGCGGCCAGCTGCAACAGCGCCAGCGCCGTATAATCAGCCAGCAGCGGCGGCAGATGGCCGCGCTGCTGACGATATCCCTCATGTAGCGCGGCGACAATCCGCCTGGCCTGGTTTGGCGTCAGCGTTTTCTCAATGACCTGCAGTTCCAGCCTGGCCTGAAAAGCGGCCAGATCGACGGCGGGATGACCGGCTGTGGCTCTGTCCCAGTCAATCAACCGCAGCTGGCTCTCCACGGTGCGTTTGACCACCTGATCGACAGTGAAATCGCCGTGGATAACCACGCGCCGGAACAGGCGACCCGTCAGTTTTTTTGCCAATCCGGTTAACAGTGAGATAAATTTTTCTTGCTGGATGGGCGCCACAACCTTCAGCGTGTTCAGCACCTGCCATGCGTCCCTGATGCCGTCCGGCAGCGGCGCGTCTGGCAGCGATATTTTCAGGCTGTGCAGCCTGGCCAGTTTGCCTCCCAGCAGGAAAACATCCTGCTCCGTCAGGTTGCCGGCCTGCTCCGCGCACAGCGCTTCCCCCTCAATCCAGCGGGCGATCAGCAATCGTTGCTCGGGCAGCGCCGCCAGCAGTTCAATTTCGCCGGTGGCGTGCCCCAACCGGTTGCCTGTCAGCATTGCCTGATAACGTTCATCGCTGGCAAAACGCAGCGTGGCCCAGGGCTGACCGCAGCAGCGCAGCAGCGCCAGCAGCCTGCGTTCCGGCTTATAGCGCAGGATGTTCAGCTCAAGACGCGCCCCGACGGCAATGTCAGGCAGCCAGCTGCGCAGCTGCGCGTCCCGCTCACGCGAGCCATTCAGCAAAGCGAGACCGGGAAGCGCGCGATCGTGCTGTGGATAGCTCAGGATGATCCCCAGCTCGGGAATAGCCAGCGGGGCAAAAGGATCGCCGTTGTTAATGAGCTTTTGCCGTCTGGGATGCCGCCAGGAAACCTCGAAGCGCGTCAGCGTCAGCGCCTTGGCGGCCAGCCAGCGCCGCTCTCCGTCAGCGAACTGGAGGATCAGCGTTGCGACGCAGCTGGTGGCGGGTTTATAACGGATATAGTCGATTTTAAGCGAGCGCAGCCCGGCAAACGGCGGTAAAGCACGTATTCTTGCCGTCAGCAGATCTTCATCAAATAGCGCCGCCAGCCCCGGCAGGTCGCCGTCTTTCCCGATCGGTTCATGTTTATCCCGTAGCATAGGATACGTCCCTGTTGTTGCTTTGCTGTAGTGCCCACAGACAGGCGTAGCGCCCGCGCCTTTCCAACAGCAGCTCGTGCGTGCCCTGCTCAACGATTTCGCCCTCTTCCATTACGAGGATCCGCTGGGCTCGCGCGGCAAAGGAAAGGTTATGCGTTACGATAATCGTGGTGCGGCCAGCCATCAGCCGGGTCAGCGCGCCGGTCAACCGATGCTTGCTTTCGCAGTCCAGGCCCGTATCCGGCTCGTCCAGCAGCAGCACCGGGCTTTGCCTGACGGCGGCGCGTGCAATCGCGATACGCTGGCGCTGGCCGCCGGACAGCGAGTGTCCCCTTTCGCTGAGCACGGTGTCGTACCCCTGCGGCAGCCGCATAATAAACTCGTGCGCGCCTGCCAGCCTGGCGGCGGCGTAAACCTGTTCATCCGTCACGGCTTTCAGCGCTGCCATGGCAATATTTTCCCGAACGCTCAGGCCGAACAACAGGCTGTCCTGAGGCACATAGCTGATATTTTGCCGCACGCTTTTAATCGTACAGTGCCGAATATCCCGCCCGTCGAGCAGAATACGGCCCGCCTGCGGATCGTACAGCCGCAGCAGCAGGCTAAGCAGCGTGGATTTCCCCGTGCCGGAAGATCCGACAATAGCCAGCGACTCGCCGACGCCCAGGGAAAAGCTGATATGCCGCAGCGTGCCGTGCTGTTGCGAGGCCGAATAGCTAAAGCCGACGTCTTCGCAGCAGATTTCGCCGCGAACGCTGACCGTCTGCGCGTCCAGCCGATCGACAATTACCGGCCGGACATCCATCAGGCTGGTGACGCGCTCGCCTGCGGCCAGCGCTTTGGACAGGCGTCCGGCATATTTAGCGTACTCGCGCACGGGCCGAAATGAGTTTTTAAGGTAGGAGACAAAAATCAGCAAATCGCCGGGCGACATCCGGCTTTTCAATACTTCGCTTGCGCCATAATAGAGGACCGCTGCCGTGGCGAAAGCGATGATCAGATCGGCTTTGCGTTCCAGGCCCGCCAGCAGGCGACGGGACTGTACGTTTTGCCGCAGGCTTTTTACGTCGTCAACCGCGAAACGGCCGGCGGCGACGGACTCCAGCGACAGCGCCTGCACCACGCCTATCGCACCGAGAAATTCAGCGGCGCTGGCAGCCAGCGCCCCTTCCCGCTTGCGCTGATCGCGGCTGACCTTATGCACCTTCACGCTGGTGCGGCGAATGCTGAACAGCAGCAGCGGCATCAACAACAGCGACAGCAGCGTCAGTTTCCAGTTGATATAGAGCATCATGCCGAACATGCCGGTCAGGATCAGGATATTCGCCAGCATGGGCACCATCGCCGTAATCATCGCCTCGCGCAGCATGCCGATATCGTTGATCAACCGCGTGGTGAGATCGCCGCTCTTCGCCTGATGATGAAAGCTTAACGACAGGCTTTGCAGATGACTGAACAGCGCCTGACGAAGCATGCTGATGATGCGATTGCCCGCCATCGCCAGGCCGACGGTGCTCAGGTAGCTCAGGCCGGCTTTGACGGCGGTAATCAGGATGACGCTGCCGGCGCAAAGCAGCAGCAGACCCGCCGCGCTAAAATGGCCAACCAGCGTATTCAGCCTGCCCGTAACCGGCGCGCCAGGCTGCGTCAGCACCTCGTCGATAATAAAGGCCAGCGGCCACGGCTCCAGCAGGCGCATGCCCGTCGCCAGCAGCAGGAAAAGGAGCGAACGCACGATTAAGCCGCGCTGCTGGCGAAGCCAGGGAGCGAAACGGGCAGCAACGGGCAGCCAGGGCAGAGACATTAGCTTGCGCTCCCGACAGGCATTTGCGCCAACCGCAGCGTCTCGCTGACTATTTTATCCCAGCTGTGATGCTCCGTGACGAAGCGTCGGGCGGCTACCCCCAGGCGCTGGCGCAGCAAAGGCTGGTCCACCAGCTGCCGAAGCAAAACGCAAAGCGCCGTGGCATCGCCCGGCTCTACCAGCATGCCCGTGACGCCGTGGTCAATCACTTCGGCAAGATGGCCGACCCGCGTTGCCACAACCGGCAGCTGCGCGGCCATATACTCATAGATTTTCAGCGGCGAAAAGTAGAAGTCCGCCAGCTGCGGATAGGGCGCGACGGCAATGTCTATCCTGTTCAGCCAGTCCGGCACCGTCGCCGGGCTAACGGCACCGGCGAAAGCGACGCCGGAAATCGCTCTCGCCTGCACCGTTTTTTGCAGTTTCTGCCGCTGTGGCCCATCGCCAACAATCAATAGCCAGACGTCAGGACGCTGCAGCTGGAGCAGTACAAAAGCATCCAGCAGCGTTTCTACGTCGTGCCAGGCCTTAAGCGTGCCGACAAAGCCGATGGTTATCGCTCCCCAGCTGGTTTCCGGCTGTGGCGGCGCGATGGGAGGCCGAAAGCGCAACGGATCGACACCGTTAGCAATAATGTGGATGCGTTCAGCAGAACCGGCAAAGTCAGTCAGCCACTTTTTTACGCCGGGCGAAACGGCAATAACCACCGTCGCGCTGGCAAGCAGCTTTTTCAACACCGCCACGGCCTTCTTTTCTGCCACCAGCTCGCGGTAGCGTTTTTGTTCCTCAATCAGCGGCGCGTTGACTTCCAGCACCGTGCGCCAGCCCTGTCGGTGCGCATACGCCAGTCCGGCGAAGCTCCACAGGGAATAGCGTTCATAGACCAAATCAAACGGGCCTTCCGCCTGGAGCGCCTGCTCCAGCTGAGAATTAACGGCCAGCGCCGTTTCAACCCGCGTCAGCGCATTGTCCACCGCAGGCGGATCCAAAGGATCGAGCGAAACAAGTTTGATCCCTTGCAGATCGTCGGGCGGCGTGGCAATGCGACGAGCAAAAAGCACGATCTTCGCGCCCTGTCGGAGAAGCGCGCGCAGCACTTCCTGAATATGGACGGATGCACCCTTACAGCCAAAAACGGGGATCCCGCTATCTGCACAGATGAAAGCAACTCGCATAAATGAAAATCCTTTTTTCATACGCAGAATTTATTTCTGCTGTGGAGTAAATATCTTTTGCATTTCCATGATGTTACGGTCGATGTCGTAGTCGCGAACAATCATCCTGCGCGCCTGCCTTGCCAGCTTTTCACGCATATCCTGCCCGCTCAGCAGCATCACTATCGCATCGGCCAGCCCGATGGCATCATCAGGGTCGACGCACAGCCCGGTTTGACCATCAATGACCAGTTCCGGGATCCCTGCCACGCGAGTGGAAATCACCGGTGTACCCAACGCCATCGCTTCAACCAAAATGGTTGGCAGACCGTCGCGATCGCCGTCCTCGCTAATGGTGCAGGGCGCAACCACCATGGCGCTCTCCTGCATCGCTGCCGCCACCTGCTGGCGCGGTAACAGACCGGTAAAAGTCACCTGTGCCTGTAGCTCGCAGGCCGCGACAGCCGCCTCAAGCGCCGCCCGTTCCGGGCCGTCGCCAATCAGCATGCAGTGGAACGGAATGGCTCTGGCCTGCAGCTGCGCCAGGGCGGCAATCAGCGTCCGAAACCCTTTTTTAGGCACCAGCCGCCCCACCGCCAGAATAGCGGCCTGCCGCCTGAGCGGGGAAAGCCAGGGAAACTGGCGCAGATCCAGACCGTTATAAAGCCGGCTGACTTTCTGCCGATCGCCGCCGTAACGCTCGCATAGCCAGGCAAGATTGTAATCGGACACGGTTATCACATGGCTGGCATCCTCTATTTTGCGGGCCAGCCGGATATCCGTGTCATAGCGGTAATAGATGTCTTTTGCATGGGCGGTAAAAGACCAGCTTACGTTGCTGAACTTTGCACCAAGCCGCGCCACGGTAGCGGCCTGGGTGGCAAAATGCGCATGCAGATGCCGCAGTGCGTGCTGTCTGACGGCCAGGGCGAGCGCTATGCCCTGCGCCAGCTCGTGCACGTCGTGATCCCGCTCCCCTGCCAGCCGGGCGGCAAAATCAGGCAGCACCTCCAGTGCCTCTTTTACCAGGCTCCAGAAAAGTTCGGTGTTACGCTGCTTATTCGCCAGGCGAATAACCGGCGCTTTCACCGTGCCGATATCGGGCTGAAAATGCGTTTCCATCACCGGCCCGAGCGCAAAAATCGTCAGGCTGAGGCCCGTACGCTCATGCGCCAGGATTTCACTGACGACAAATGTTTCTGAGAAACGTGGGTAGCGTTTCAGCACGTAGCCCACGCGCAGCGGTTCAGACGCCATCAGACATACTCCCCGATACGCCTGCCGTTGAGTATTTGCCGGACGCTGACGGCTACCTTTTCCAGACCGTCAAAATTAAGCTTTTCACGCGGATTAACAAAATGGCGCGGCTGCTTCAGCCAGTCGCCCAGCCGTTCCTGGGTCAGATGAGCCGGATGCAGCGCGTCAATCAACCCCAGCGCGGCAAGTTTCGTCGCTCTGATCCACTGTTCCTGGCGGGGAGCGATGCGCGGCACAATCAGCGCCGTTTTATTAAAAGCCAGGATTTCCGTCAGGGTATTATATCCACCCATCGCAATAACGCGGCTGGCGTAGCGCAGCAGTTTTAGCGGTTCCGCCACGAATTCCACCACGGTTTTTTCAGGAAACCCTACGGCCAGTTTTTTTAGCCGTAGCCGCTGCGGCTCGGGCATCATCGTTCCGGTCACTAATACGCCGTGCATCCCGTTGGGCAATACGGTGCTGACGAAGCTTTCCGCCAGGCGAAAGCCATCCTGCCCGCCGCCCACGACGCACAGCGCATAAGGCCGGGCGACAGGCGCAGCCTCATCATCACCAAAGCTTTGAATGCGGCGCGTCGCGTCCAGATAGCCGGTAAAAATCATCTTATTTTTGGTCGCGGCGTCAAAGTGATATTCGCGAGCCAAATCGTAAAGCGCCCTGTCGCCGTAAACCCAAATCGATGAATAAAATTTCCTGAGCGCCGCACTGTTTTCTTGCTTATGCCACTGTTTTTTCACCGCTTCGGGGTCGTCAATAATATCGCGCAGGCCTAATATCAGATGCGTTTTTTTAGCGGCCAGCAGCGGCAGACTGAGATCCAGCTCGCGCATGGCGCCGCGCGGCACGTTATCCACAATCATAATATCCGGTGAGAAAGCGTTGATAGCCGCGTAAATAATTTGCGAGCGAAGCCTGACCAGCGGCTGAACCTTTTTGCCCAACGCGCGGGGGCGATACTTTCCCTCTACGGTCTTCTGCCAGGAAGGCAGGATAAGGCTGTCTGCGCCGGGCGGCAGCATAAAGGCACCGGCTGCACGCACGCCTGAAATAAGCAATATCTCAGCATCAGGGCAGGCTGCTGTTATTGACTGACTGAGCAACATATTTCGGCGTATATGGCCGAATCCCATTGTATCATGTGAATAAAAGACACAGCGGGGATTTCTGGAAGGATCCATTTCCATTCATCCTGTTATTAACGCTATTTTAAGATGGCCGCCCGGTTATTTCACCCGTAAAACTCCCGGCTTATTTAAAAACGGCAAACGCTTATCATGGTTAAATATTTGCAGCCATTAATCATTTAATAAAATAAGCGTAAAAAAAGGCTACACAAAGCGCGGCAGGCCGTCAACGGCAAGGGGGAAAAAGCGGAATAATCACATTTTTGCGCGAATATTAATTAATAATTAATTAACAAATGCATCACGCTTGCGGCGAGAAATAAAAAAGC
Organism: Erwinia sp. STN24; assembly: GCF_041320675.1. Classification (NCBI taxonomy): domain Bacteria; kingdom Pseudomonadati; phylum Pseudomonadota; class Gammaproteobacteria; order Enterobacterales; family Erwiniaceae; genus Erwinia; species Erwinia sp. STN24. The sequence continues at coordinate 239,156 of NZ_JBGGPM010000004.1, forward strand.
CGGGGAGGATCCCCGGCCTGAGTGTGAAGACGCTTAGCGAGTCGCTTTGGAAGGCGACTGCATAAAGCGGAAGAAGTCGCTGTCCGGGCTCAGTACCATTACGTCCTGATTGCTGTTGAAGCTGCTGTCGTAGGCGCGCAGGCTACGGATAAAGGCATAAAAATCCGGATCCTGACTGAAGGCGTCGGCAAAGAGTTTCGCCGCTTCGGCATCCCCTTCACCGCGCGTCATCAGCGCGGTACGCTGCGCTTCGGCCAGGGTGCGCGTGACCTCATAGTCAGCGCCCGCACGCAGTTTCTCTGCCTCTTCCTGACCCTGTGAACGCTGGCTACGAGCAACCGCTTCACGCTCGGCGCGCATACGATTGTAGATAGCGTCAGACACCTCGGTCGGCAGGTTGATCTGCTTGATACGCACGTCAACGACCTGAATGCCCAATGCCGCCATACTGTTCGGATTCACCGCTGGCTCTTTGCTGCTGGTTTCGCGCTCTACGCGCGCCGCAGCGGAAGCGATAGCATCATCGGCCGCTGGCGTGGCGATCTCGTCATCCTGGCCTGCGCTGCCGGTGTTCAGGGCGTCACGCACGTCGGTAGTCAACCGTCCACGCGAGTCGGTAACGATATCTTTAACGTCCAGACGACCAATCTCAGAACGCAGACGGTCGCTGAATTTACGTTTCAGCAGCACTTCCGCCTGCGAAACGTCGCCGCCGCCGGTAGCCAGATAGTAGCGGCTGAAATCGCTGATGCGCCATTTGATATAGGAATCCACGATCAGATCTTTCTTCTCTTTGGTGACGAAGCGATCGGCCTGGTTATCCATCGTCTGCAGGCGCGCGTCCAGCGACTTCACGGATTCCAGGAAAGGGATCTTGAAGTGCAGGCCCGGCGCATAGACCAGCGGTTTATTTTCATCGTCGCGCAGTACTTTGCCAAAGCGCATAACGATGCCGCGCTGGCCTTCCTGCACCACAAACAGCGATGCGTAAAGCACCACCAGCACCACAATTAATACCACGATTAATGGCTTACGCATCCTTAATCTCTCCCTTCGCGCTGGGTGTCGTTACGCTGAGCATTAACCCGACGCTGATCCATAATGCTGTCCGGGCTGAACGACGAGCCGTTGCTGGCGCGTTCATTGCTGCCCGAGGCTGCCGGCAGATGGAGCAGGCTGTTATTGTTCTGCCCCGCTGACGCTGGGGCGCTCTGGCCGCGCATCAGCTGATCCAGCGGCAGTACCATCAGGTTGTTGCCCTTATCGTTAACCAGCACCTTACGGGTGTGGCTCAGTACGCGCTCCATGGTTTCAATATAGAGACGCTCGCGGGTAATCTCCGGCGCGGCTTTATATTCCGGCAGCAGCTTGGCGAAGCGTGCCACTTCACCCTGCGCTTCCAGCACGGTACGCGTTTTATAAGCGCGTGCTTCTTCCAGAATACGCTGAGCCTGGCCGTTGGCGCGCGGCTGGACTTCGTTGGCGTAGGCTTCCGCTTCACGAACGTACTGCTCGCGGTTTTCACGCGCGGCAATGGCATCGTCAAAGGCGGCTTTCACCTCTTCCGGCGGACGAGCGGCCTGGAAGTTGACGTCCAGCAGCGTAATGCCCATATCGTAAGGACGGATCGTCTCTTCCAGCTCGCGCTGGGTATCGCTACGCACGACGGTACGACCTTCTGTCAAAATGCGATCCATCGTTGAGCGGCCGATTACGCCGCGCAGCGCGCTGTCCGTCGCCTGGCGCAGGCTGTCGTCCGCGCTGGTTACGGCAAAAAGATAGCGTTCCGGGTTGGTCACGCGGTACTGCACGTTCATTTCCACGCGCACCACGTTCTCGTCCGAAGTCAGCATCGTTCCTGATGCAGCCAGTTCGCGTACCGCCTCAACGTTGACGGCACGAACCTGATCGATAAAGGTCGGCTTCCAGTTCAGGCCCGGCTCTACCAGATGGCTGAACTTGCCAAAACGTGTTACCACGCCGCGCTCCGCCTCTTTAATGGTATAGAAACCGCTGCCTGCCCAAATCACTACCGCAGCAACGGCAACGATGCCGATCAGGCGACCGCCGCGTCCCGGCGCCTGCTGGCCGCCGTCGTTTTTACCACCGCCGAAACCGCCAAGCTTTTTGCTTAACTTGCGGAAAATATCATCCAAATCAGGAGGCCCTTTATCGCGCCCTCCTTTGTTTCCCCCGGGGTTGCCGCCTTGATTATTGCTGCTCCCCCACGGGTCGCGGTCCTGTCCGTTATTCCCGGGCTGATTCCACGCCATGTTTCTGCTCCATTTATTGTGTATGCGGTGTTATCCCAGAGCCGGGATACGCGAGTCGGGCGTCAAACAATGTAATCCACCAGCTCCGGTTCCTGTTTACACAGGCGGCGCCAGTCAACGATGGGCATGCGTATCTGTAACCCTACGCTGCCGTCATCTTCATTCCACTCTTTTTCTATCGCCTGCAGCTGATAAAAGCGGCTGCGCAGCCGCCCCGCTTCCGGCGGCAGGCGTAAATCGTATTGGGCTATTTCGCCTGCCAGCCGCTCGGTCAGCGCCTGAAACAGCAGCGGAATGCCTTCGCCCGTTTGCGCGGAAACCCAGACGCGAACCGGCAGGTTTTCATCATTGCGATCGATCCTGGGGATAAAATCTTCCAGCGCATCAATCTTATTCATCACCTGTAGCGTCGGAATGTCGTTTGCTTCGATCTCTTCCAGCACTTCTTCTACGGCTTCAATATTCTCATCCACGCGCAGATCGGCGGCGTCGATAACGTGCAGCAGCAGCGTGGCCTGCCGTGTTTCCTGCAGCGTCGCTTTAAAAGCGGCGACCAGATCGTGCGGCAGGTGACGGATAAAGCCAACGGTATCCGCCAGCACCACTTCGCCTACGTCCGCCACGTCCAGACGACGCAGCGTGGGATCCAGGGTCGCAAACAGCTGGTTGGCGACATAGACCTCGGCAGAAGTAATGCGGTTAAAAAGGGTGGATTTTCCGGCGTTGGTATAGCCGACCAGCGAGAGCGTAGGCACATCGGCCTTGTTGCGCGCCTCACGTCCCTGATCGCGCTGCTTCTCTACTTTCTCAAGCCGGGAAAGGATAAGCGTGATGCGGTTGCGCAACAGACGACGGTCGGTTTCCAGCTGTGTTTCACCCGGGCCGCGCAGGCCGATACCGCCTTTCTGGCGTTCCAGGTGGGTCCAGCCGCGTACCAGACGCGTGGCGAGATGGCGTAGCTGAGCCAGCTCGACCTGAAGTTTACCTTCGTGGGTACGCGCACGCTGCGCGAAGATATCCAGGATCAGGCCGGTGCGGTCGATTACGCGGCACTGGCACAACGCTTCAAGGTTGCGCTCCTGAGCCGGACTAAGGGCGTGATCGAAGAGCACGACAGAAGCGCCGCTGGCTTTAACCGCCTCGGCTATTTCTGTGGCTTTACCTTCACCAACAAAATATTTTGGATGTGGCGCCTTGCGGCTTCCGGTAATTACGCGTAGTGCTTCGACACCAGCGGAAGAGACAAGAGTTTCGAACTCCTGTAAATCTTCCATATCTCTGTCTTGGGAGAAATAGATGTGTACCAGTACGGCCTGCTCACCGGCATCATAACGGTCAAACAAACTTAAAACCTCTCAGAACCTTGTTGAACCTGCTTTACGATGGCCATACTGCCTGGGATCAGAGGCAAAATGCACATTTGCGCTAACTAGCGACGCCCGTTCGCCTTTTCCTGAGAAGAGGCGCGAGTCAGGGACATTGCCAGGACGGGCGAGCCGGCCCGTCCTGAAAGAAGAGCGATTACTCTGCGTCGTCACTTTCCTGCTGGGGCTGCGATGATGCTCCCTGATTACTGCCACCGTGATGATAGTTGCTGCTTCCGCCACCCGCGTTGTTGCTATGATGGGAGACCGGACGGGACGGAACAACGGTAGAAATGGCATGTTTATAAACCATCTGGCTAACCGTGTTTTTCAGTAAAATTACAAATTGGTCAAATGATTCAATCTGACCCTGCAGTTTAATACCATTCACCAAATAAATCGAAACCGGAACACGTTCGCGACGCAGTGCGTTCAAGAACGGATCTTGCAATGATTGCCCCTTAGCCATTCTATCTTTTCCTTATATGCTTGTTGTTTACTACTTAAGAGCTTGCGCTCTGAAATACTGCGTAAAAATTTGCGCACGATAACGCACCAATTGTACACAATCACCCAGCCTTCGCACTAAGAACCTGTAATACCTCTGCCAGCGCCGCCTCAGGTTGTTCGCTATCCAGCCAGTGAACATCCTTCCAGCCGCGCAGCCAGGTTATCTGGCGCTTGGCTAATTGCCGTGTTGCGCAAATTCCCCGATAAACCATTTCATCGTAATCGATCTCGCCCTGCAAAAATGACCACATCTGGCGATAACCCACACAACGAATGGAAGGCATGTCCGTATGCAAATCACCTCGTGCAAAAAGTGCCCGAGCCTCCGCTTCAAATCCTGACGCTAACATTTGCTGAAAACGCAGCGCGATACGCTGATGGATGGTTTCCCGCTCACGAGGAGCGATGGCGAACTGCACCACCTCGTACGGCAACGCTTCACCTGCGGTTTTCGTCAGTTCTGTTAAAGTTTTACCTGAAATAAAAAAAACTTCCAGTGCTCGCGAGAGTCTCTGGGGATCATTCGGATGAATACGATTTCCAGCAATGGGATCTATTTCACATAACTGACGGTGAAGCGCTTCCCATCCCTCTTCACTCGCCCTTTGCTCTATACGCTGGCGTACTTCAGGATCGGCCGGGGGCAACGGCGATAATCCTTCCAGCAGCGCCTTGTAGTAGAGCATGGTACCACCAACAAGCAGCGGGATACGCCCGCTTCGGGTAATCTCTGCCATTTCCGCCAGCGCATCGCGGCGGAACTCCGCCGCCGAGTACGTTTCAGCAGGATCGCGAATATCCAGTAAACGATGGGGCGCCAGCCGCAGCTCCTCTGCCGAGGGCTTGGCGGTGCCGATATCCATACCGCGATAAATCAGGGCGGAATCGACGCTAATCAGCTCAACCGGCAGCTGCTGGCGCAAGGCTATCGCCAGCGCCGTCTTGCCGGAGGCCGTAGGCCCCATCAAAAATATAGCCTTAGGCCGGCCAGCCGTAGATAAGTCACTCATGCTTCAGGGCATTCATCGCCAGTTCAGTATCAACATACTGTAGTAGTCCGGATGGCGGCGATTTAATCAGCTGCGGGCAAAGTCTTTCGACCTCTGCCAGCAGCGCAATCGCCTGCGAGTGATTCCAGTGCGGACGCTCGGTCACAGCGTGCCGCGCTAACCATTGCGCCACCTGCCTGACCGCAATCTCCGGCTGTTGAGCAAGGTAGCCTAACAGTTCTGGAATCAAGATTTGTAAATTTTGTTGGCGCAATGGTAAAGGTACGGCGCGCAGCGTGATGTGCTGCCCGTCCGCTTCCAGCTCTATGCCCATTTGCTGCAATAACGACGCTAAACGACTGGCAGCTTCGCGCTCCGGCTTCGCCATTTTTATCCTGACCGGGATCAGCAGCGGCTGCGGTTTTAACCCTTCTTCGCCAGGCTCCAGCTGCGCCTGCTTCAGCCAGCGCTCCGCCACCGGCAGCGAAATCAGAGCCAGGCGCTCGCGAGATTCCACCAGCGCAAAGTCGTTATGCAGCACGGTCAGCACGCGGCCAAAGCTTTCGCTGTGACCGCTGAGCGTTGGCTCGGGTTCAGGCTGCGCGCGTGCGCTTTTTGGCTCAACCGGACGCGACGACGCCTCGCGCGCGGCGGGCAATTCAGGCGTTTGCAGCAGCTGGCGATAGAGCGCGCCCTCTTTTTTCTGGTAGCCCGGCTCCTGATGTTGCCAGCCTGCCGCGGCTTTCCCGCCGCTGTTGCCTCCGCCGTTACTTCCGCCGTGGCCGCCAGCATTACCTCCACCATTACTTCCGCCGTTGCCGCCGCCATTACCTCCACCGCTACCTCCACCGTTACTGCCAGCGTTTCTGGCCGGTGCAGGCGCGGAAAAATGGTTGCCGCCCGCCGCCTGTCGGTTCTCTGGCTGCCAGCGCTCGGTCGGCGCTTGAGCAGACACGCCCGGCAGCGTTTCCGCCCCGGCTTCCTGCAGCACGCTGATCACGCCCTGATAGATAAAGTCATGCACCAGCCGCGACTGATGGAAACGCACTTCATGCTTGGCAGGATGCACGTTGACATCTACCTGATGCGGATCGATGGTCAGGTAAAGCACATAGGCAGGCTGATGGTCGCCCAGCTTATCCTGATAGGCCTGGCGGATAGCATGATTGATCAGGCGATCGCGCATCATGCGGCCGTTAACATAGCAATATTGCAGATCGGTAACGGCGCGAGCGCCGATCGGATCTGCGACCCAACCCTGTAGCACGAGATCGCCGTGCTGCCATTCGATAGCCAGCGCATGGCTGAGAAAAGCAGTTCCGCAGATTGCGCCCAGGCGGCGTTCACGCTGCTTGCTGTCGCTGACGGCGCGATACTGGCGGATAAGCTTGCCGTTATGGGTCAGCGAAAACGCCACGTCGAACCTTGCCAGCGCAATACGCCGGATCACCTCGTCGATATGGGTGAATTCGGTTTTCTCCGTGCGCATAAATTTCCGGCGGGCGGGCGTATTATAGAAGAGGTCCAGCACTTCAAGCGTGGTGCCGACCGGATGCGCCGCAGGCTTGATGGTCACGTCCATCTCTCGCCCTTCCGCGTAGGCCTGCCAGGCTTCCGCCTGTTCAGCCATACGCGAGGTCAGCGTCAGGCGCGAAACGGAACTGATACTGGCCAGCGCTTCGCCCCGAAAGCCGAGGCTCATAATGGCTTCCAGATCGTCAAGCGTGGTGATTTTACTGGTGGCGTGGCGGGCCAGCGCCATCGCCAGCTCGGCTTTGCTGATGCCGCAGCCGTTATCGCGGATACGGATCAGTTTGGCGCCGCCTTTATCGATCTCGATATCTATTCTTGTCGCGCCAGCGTCCAGGCTGTTTTCGACCAGTTCTTTCACCACCGACGCCGGACGCTCTACCACTTCACCTGCGGCAATCTGGTTGGCAAGCTGTGGCGGCAGTACCTGAATCGGCATAAAAGATCCTTGTTTACGAGGTTGGAATAGTTAACGTCTGCCCCAGCATAACATTTTGCGATTTCATATTATTCGCCTGCTGTATCGCTTTCGGGCTGACGCCATAGTGTGCGGCAATGGCGGTCAGCGAGTCACCGCGCACCACTTTATGCCGCTGCGGCCGGCTGGCGCTCACGCTCTGCGCGCCGGAAGCCGGCACTTTCAGCCGCTGGCCGACCCAAACGACATCCTTCTTCAACGTATTCATCGAACGCAGCATCGCCATGCTGACGCCGTAGTGGTCGGCAATCCCGGAAAGCGTCTCGCCTCTTTTCACCACGTGGCGCGTTACCGCACCGGCATAGCGCGTGCTGACCGGGGCGGGATTAGGCTGAACATCAACCGCCGTTGCGGACTGCAACGGTCGGTTTTCCTCCTTTGGGATGGATTGCAGCGGGTGCGCCAGGAAGTAGTTGCGCAGGCCTTTATAAATCGACTCGGCAATCTTCTGCTGGTAAGCGCTACTGCCGAGCAGTCGCTCCTCCGAAGGGTTACTGATAAAGCCGGTTTCCACCAGCAGCGAAGGGATATCCGGCGAGCGTAATACCCCCAGGCTGGCGTGTTCCGGGCGTCGTTTGTGCAGCGAGCCAACGCGCTGTAGCTGGGCGATAACCTTAACCGCTACGTCATAGCCAACGCGCTGCGAGTGGCCGAACTGCAAATCGAGCACCGCCTGGCTGAGATAGGGATCGGCCTGGCTGTTAGCCAATAGATCGCCCGCGCCGCCCAGCAGCTCCGACTGTTTCTCGTGCTGCTCCAGCCATCCCGCCATTTCGCTGTTGGCACGGCGGTTAGAGAGTACCCAGACGGACGCGCCGGACGCGCTACGGTTCGGCGCGGCATCGGCATGGACAGACACCAGCAGATTAGCGTTCTGCTTGCGCGCCACGTCCGAGCGGCCCATCACGGAGATAAAATAGTCGCCGTCGCGGGTCATCACGCCTTTAAACATAGGATCGGCATTCAGCAACGCTTTTAATTTGCGTGCTATGGCGATAGTCACGTTCTTCTCTTTCAGCCCGTTCGCGCCGATAGCGCCCGGATCCTGGCCGCCATGTCCGGCATCTATCGCCACGATGATAGCTTCGTCAACGGCACGCACCGTTCTGCCCGGCACCGCGACTTCGTTGCCGTTGCTGACCGCCGTAACGGCGTTGCCCTTAAACGGATTGTCTGCCGGAACGGGCCGCGAAACGCTGCTGACGGCGGCAGATCGCGGAGCCGGACGCGTGCCGTTGATGGTGAAAACCACGTTATAGGTGCTGCCGTTACGCTGGGTCACGGCGCGCGTTTTTCCCGGCTGCGTCAGCTCGAACACCAGCCGGATGCTCTGCTTATCCTTTGGCGTGCTGGCGCGAATACGCTTCACCATATTATCGCCGCTGAACGTCAACGGCAGGCCTTTGATCACGCCGCTCTGGCGAATATCCAGCACCACCCGTTCCGGATTGTGCAGCGGAAAGAAGCCATACACCGGTTGACCACCGAAGCTCAGCGTGATCGAGGCCCTGTCGTTGCCGTTTGAAACCTGTATATCCGATAAATTAGCGGCCAGAGTGGAAAACGTACTCAGTAAAGCAGCCAGCAGCAGTCCCAGCTTGATCATTGTCCGTCTTTCTCCATGCGGGCCAGGATCGCCTCGCCCTCTGCCGAGCAGGCCTCAAGCTCTGCCTGACGGGCTTCGCCCTGATAACTGAGACGCAGTTCAATATCCGGCGGCGGAAGAAAGCCCGCACCCTGCTGCGGCCATTCGACCAGGCAAAGGCTGTCGCCGCCGAAATAGTCGCGGATCCCCATGAATTCCAGCTCTTCAGGGTCGGCCAGCCGGTAGAGGTCGAAATGATAAATGCGACGATCCGGCAGAACGTAAGGCTCTACCAGCGTATAGGTCGGGCTTTTCACGTTGCCCTGGTGGCCCAGCGCCTGTAAGAAACCGCGACTGAACGTGGTTTTCCCCGCGCCCAAATCGCCATACAAATAGAGTGTTGCCGCGCTGTGACAGGCGCGGGCCAGGCTGGCTCCCAGTGCGAGAGTGGCAGCCTCGTCGGACAATGCGATAGCGGTCTTCATTCTTTTCTGTTCAGGATCTCTGGGTTAACAAACAGGTACAGCTCGGAAAACAGATCGGTCGCCAGCATCCCGCGCGTGCCCAGACGTTGCGATACGGCTTCCGCCGCAGCGCCGTGGGCCACGCAGCCTGCGCAGGCCGCTTCATACAGCGAGAGCTTCTGGCCTGACAAACTGCCGATAATGCCGGAAAGCACGTCGCCCATGCCGCCGGTCGCCATACCGGCGTTACCGACATCGGCAATCGCCATCTCGCCCGCTTCACTGGCAATCAGCGTGCCGGCCCCTTTCAGGACCACCACGCCGCCGTAGCGTTTAGCCAGGCTGCGAGCGGCAAGTAAGCGGTCACTCTCTATTTCGCTGGTTTTTACATTAAGCAGACGGGCCGCTTCGCCCGGATGCGGCGTAATGACTCGATTTTGACGTTTATCGCCAGCGATTGCCAGCAGGTTAAGCGCGTCAGCATCCCAAAGCATCGGTTTAGACGATTTTTTTACTTTTTCCAGGGCATCTTTACCCCAGTCACGCTGCCCCAGCCCCGGGCCAATCACAATGACGTCGGCCCATTCCAGCGCCTCATCAAGCGCCCGATCGCTTAGCGTCTGTACCATTAGCTCGGGCCGCGCCGTTAACAACGGTGAGACATTATCTTTGTGAGTAAGTACTCGCACTAAGCCTGCTCCGGCGCGCAACGCGGCTTCGCCCGTCATCCGGATGGCGCCAGCCGTTCCCTGATCGCCACCGATTATCACCAGCTTGCCATGGTCGCCCTTATGAGAAGTGGGCTTACGCGGCGGCAGCCAGCGCGTCAGCACGGAAGCATCGTAGCGCGCCATCGGTGCAGTTTGCCCTGCCAGCCAGGCATCCAGCCCAAGGGCATGGAAATGTAGCTGACCGACGCAATCCCGTGCTTTACCGGTCAGCAGACCCGGCTTAAGCGCGATAAACGTTAGCGTATGGGCGGCGTTAATAACTGCGCCGGGAGTGGTCCCGTTAGCAGCCACTAACCCGGAGGGTATATCTACGGCAAATACCGGCGCGCTGGCCGCATTCGCTTTCTCAATCAGCCGGGCGTATTGGTCGCCAGGGGCGCGGTTCAGCCCGGTGCCCAGTAGCGCATCGATAATAATATCGCTTTGTTCAGGCCAGGGCGTGTCCGCTGCATGGATTTCCCCGCCTGCCGCCAGCCACGCGTCGCGCGCCTGTGTCGCTTCTTCCGGCAGCGCCTTCGATCCTTCGCAGGCAATGACCGTCACCTCCTTCCCTGCCGATAGCGCCAGGCGAGCCGCAATAAAACCGTCGCCGCCGTTATTGCCATGGCCGCACAGGATCAGCCAGCGTTTCTTCTCCGGGTACAGGGCCTGAACGTGGCGGAATGTCGCTTCGCCCGCCCGCTGCATCAGCTCAAACAGCGTGATCCCCAATGCGTCCGCGCCCTCGCGCTCAAGTTGCGCAATCGCCTCTACAGGCCAGACAGAATAGGGTAAACTGGTCGGGTTATTTAGCTGGTTCAGGTTAGTCATGTCGCATCCTCTCGATCTTTCTCAATTCGCCCTGGAAATTAAACAGTGGGGGCTGGAACTCGGCTTTCAGCAGGTCGGTATCTGCGATACCGATCTTAGTCTGGAAGAGCCGCGCCTGCAGGCCTGGTTAGACAAGCAATATCATGGCGAAATGGACTGGATGGCGCGTCACGGTATGATGCGCGCCCGCCCTCATGAGCTACAGCCCGGCACGCTGCGGGTTATCAGCGTGCGCATGAATTATCTGCCCGCTAAGGCGGCGTTCGCCAGCACCCTAAAAAATCCGCAGCTTGGCTACGTTAGCCGCTATGCGCTGGGACGTGATTACCACAAAGTATTGCGCAATCGCCTGAAAAAGCTCGGCGATCGTATCCGTGAGCGCTGCGAAGAGGCTGAGTTTCGGCCTTTTGTCGACTCGGCCCCGGTGCTGGAAAGACCGCTGGCGGCCAAAGCGGGGCTGGGCTGGACGGGCAAACATTCTCTGATCCTGAACCGGGAAGCCGGCTCGTGGTTTTTTCTTGGCGAACTGCTGATCAACCTGCCTTTACCGGTCGATTCACCGCAGCAGGAGCAGTGCGGCCGCTGCGTCGCCTGCCTGACCACCTGCCCGACCGGCGCGATAGTCGAGCCTTACGTCGTGGATGCCAGGCGCTGTATCTCCTATCTGACCATTGAACTGGAAGGCACCATTCCGGAAGAGTTCCGGCCGCTTATCGGCAATCGCATTTACGGTTGTGACGACTGTCAGCTAATCTGCCCCTGGAATCGCTACGGTCAGCTAACGGATGAGGATGATTTCAGCCCGCGCGCCGTGCTTCATGCGCCGCCCTTAACCGACCTGTTTGCCTGGGACGAGGCGACCTTTTTACGCGTGACGGAAGGATCGGCGATCAGACGTATCGGTCATCTTCGCTGGTTGCGCAACGTCGCGGTAGCGCTGGGCAATGCGCCCTGGTCAGAGGAAAACGTGGCGGCCTTACAAAACCGTCAGGGAGAAAATCCGATGCTGGACGAGCATATTACCTGGGCGCTGACCCGTCAGCTGGCAAGGCGAGCGGAAAACGCGATTGAGGTGCAGAGCGGCCAGCAAAAGCGGCTGGTGCGCGTCATAGAAAAAGGATTGCCGCGCGACGCATAAATAACCACGTAGGCTGCCTGCGTCGTTAAGCCACTTTTCCACACGCTGTGCATAAAAATAAAAAGCCGTTGTCATTCAACTGCCACAGAAAGCGCAAGCGATCTCTATAACATTTTGAAATATTAATTTTTCTTTATAAATCAAAAAGATAAAAAATGTGCGTAACGTCTTTTATTCCTGAATAGCAGGCAGGGGTAGATCGCAACCTGTGGATAACTCTGTTGAAGGTTATTCTGTACAGGCTGAAAAAAGCGAAACCCAGCCGCTAAAGGGCTGTGGATAACTCGATCAGAAATGATAATGATGAATGTTCTGGAGCGGGAAACGAGACTCGAACTCGCGACCCCGACCTTGGCAAGGTCGTGCTCTACCAACTGAGCTATTCCCGCAAAGAGATAATACTAAGAGTTAACCGCGTTAAAATTGTTAACTTGTTGATTTTAAAAGAATTGTTATTCTCTTATGGTCGAACGGGTGCGATTATGAACGTATCATTGAGCAAAAACAAGCTTTTTTCTGCTGTCTGCGGCTAATTGTTGCTGGCGATCGTCGCCTTGCTACGCATCTATGCGTAGGCTGACAGACAGGGTGATAAACGCTCCTCGAATGCAGAGTAAACCCTCGGGCTGCGCGTTTATACCTCATGGAGAGGCCCTTCCCCTTCTTACTATGTTGTTTCATCACTTCGGCTCGTTTCCCTTGTTGGCGTTCCCTGCCGGGCTGCTGCCTGCTCTTAAACCCTACCGGTCATCCTGAACAGGCGAACCGTTAGCTGATTTAACAAAGCCTGCTGTTTAGGGGCAGCCCTCGCCATTATCCTGACCTGCTCCACAGCTGGTCATTAGCACCTCTCATAGATAACCTTCGATAACCTGTTCTTATCCGTATTTCCAGCAGTGACGCCTCCATTAATTTTATTACTTTAAAACTCTTTATAAAAAATATTATCAGGAAGGGTTTGATGACAGTTATCCACTGAAATGCCTTTATAGCCCATGCCAGCAATTTCTCCTTCGTACTCTCTGCGTGTTACAGGAACCGCAGGCTGCCCATGCTGAGTACTGAGCGCAAGGCCGGCTGATGTTTCCCTTTTCCATTTTAACGGCAACAGGCATATCCTGAACGAAAGTAAGCCACCCCCTAAAATTAATGTCAACATTCTCAGCACAAGCAGAGAGGTTATGAACCACTAACCGCAAAACCCATTAAAATGTTGCTTTATAGTTAAACACTCAAGGCTAATGTTCGCTCGATCATCACGTTATCACCTGAATAAAGTAAACCATCGGCTTGTGAGCAGTCTGAAACTTCTAAAAAAACAATTCATTACCTCGCTAACCATCCCGTTCTTCCTTAAAAAAATCATTAAATATTAGCCAATTATATCTGATTCCTTTTATTTTTCGCTTAGCCTGTTATTTTCTCCTGTCTTAATTAAGGGTCGTCCAACTATTACCTGCCCTCGGTTACATTTGTGGCCCCCTGCCTGCCTTTTTTATGTTCCCATACAAGCAGATACGCTGGATCTCACTTTTTCCAGCCTGACACCAGGCTATGTTAAAAGTTATTAATATCTTCATCATATATAATTTACCCGGCTATTTAATTTACGGCTAAAGTGATTCATCCGACCAGTAAAAAAAAGATTGAATACAGGGGAAGTTGGCCGCACACTTACTTATGACATTTCTTTGTTATTGCAAAGGATAAAAGCATTGACAAAGATACGCGTTCTGGCGTTTACGGTAAGAATTGATAATTAAAAGGTGTTAAAGCATCCCTGCGCCGTCGACTTTATTTTTAAAAAATTACATTAATTAACAGTAAAACAGACGCGCGCGCCTGACGAGGCAAAAAAATTTCAGGCTCAGCCATGCGCCTGTGGCTGGTTATTAAAAACACATAACAATATCTTCAGGATATGCCACTTATTAAGGACGATAAGCACCATGGATAATAAAGATTCTATTGTTTATTGCATTAACAATCAGATCCATTTTGTTCCTCAGCAGAATAAGCTTATCTCGTGCAAAACGGGAAAAGAGCACGTCACTTACGTTACTGCTTCGCGCTGTTTGCATTTGCTGATTTGCCAAAGCGGGGAAATGGTCTCTCATCATTCCCTGTATGCGGCGGGCTGGGAAAATCATGGGAAAATTGTCACCCCGAATACGCTTTATCAGACTATTTCAAAATTAAGAAAGCAGCTACAGGATGCCGGACTGACGGAAAATATTATTCAGACTCACCCGCGTCGGGGATGGAGTATCAGCGACAAGGTTCCCATTGAGGAAAAAGCGATCGGTGCCATAGCGGATACGATGCTCCAGCAGCAAGGTCTGAAAGGGTTTTGTAGAAAAATTTTTAGCGCTTATCCAAAAAAAATGCTGACTTCCATTGCTCGTTTCCGCTAATCCGCTGTAGCGACGTCCTGTTACAAGCGGGTTCAGCATAACGCATCAGGCAGGGAAGGGTTCCGTGACGTAGCCAGTCCCTGTATTCGTTGTTATTACGCTGCGAGGAGGCGTAAATAAAGGAAGTGCTGCGCCATCTGTTACTCAACAGAAACGGCCAGGCTGGGTCTCAAAAGCAGGTAAGTTTATAAGATTGTGAAATCAGAAACAGAGGGAAAATGGGATAACTACTGACATCAGGATAGGTTACAAAAAGCATTTTGGGAGGATAATACTGGAGCGGGAAACGAGACTCGAACTCGCGACCCCGACCTTGGCAAGGTCGTGCTCTACCAACTGAGCTATTCCCGCTTGGGGTGGTGCAGTAAAACGTTTTGGAGCGGGAAACGAGACTCGAACTCGCGACCCCGACCTTGGCAAGGTCGTGCTCTACCAACTGAGCTATTCCCGCTTGGGGTGGTGCAGTAAAACGTTTGGAGCGGGAAACGAGACTCGAACTCGCGACCCCGACCTTGGCAAGGTCGTGCTCTACCAACTGAGCTATTCCCGCTTGGGTGGTGCTGTAAAACGTTTGGAGCGGGAAACGAGACTCGAACTCGCGACCCCGACCTTGGCAAGGTCGTGCTCTACCAACTGAGCTATTCCCGCTCTGCGTATCAGGTAAAAACTCTTCCTGTACGGGGAGCGCATTATACGAGAAATGAGAATCGCCGCAAGCCTGCAACGCCACTTTTTTTCGCTTTGCCGCCTGATTGCTGACAAAACCAGCATAACGCTAATTTTGTCAGCGCTTCGCTCCTAGAGTTGGATAAAATGCTCGCGGTACCAGGCCAGCTCGGCAACCGACTCCCGAATATCATCCATCGCCTGGTGCGTGCCCTGCTTTTTAAAACCGGCAAGGATTTCCGGCTTCCAACGGCGCGCCAGCTCTTTCAGCGTGCTGACGTCCAGATAGCGATAGTGGAAGTAGGCCTCCAGCTCCGGCATATATTTAAACAGGAAGCGACGATCCTGAGCGATGCTGTTGCCGCAGATTGGGGAACTGTTCTCCGGCACCCACTTTTTCAGGAACGCCAGCGTCGCCTGCTCGGCGGCGCGATCGTCGTACTGACTCGCTTTCACTCGCTCCACCAGCCCGCTGTTGGTATGGGTGTTCACGTTCCACTCATCCATCAGCGCCAGCTGCGCATCGGACTGATGGACGGCGAACACCGGTCCTTCCGCAAGGATATTCAGATCGGAATCGGTCACCAGCGTGGCGATTTCGATAATACGATCCTGTTCCGGGTCCAGGCCGGTCATTTCAAGGTCAATCCAGATCAGATTACTGGCATTTACTGTCATAGGGTTTCTCGCCGTGGCTTATATCATCAAACGTTAGGGTGTATCATAAACGTTTTGCCCTGTCAGGGCGAAGCTAAGCCTGTGAGGAAGCGTGAGCAAGAACAAACTGTCTAAAGGTCAGCAACGTCGCGTCAGTGCCAACCATGAGCGCCGTCTGAAGCAGCGCGCCGACAAGCCGGAGCCGGATGATAGCCTGTTTGGTGAAGCGCGCGACGGCGTGGTGATCAGTCGTTTCGGGATGCACGCCGACGTGGAAGATGCGGACGGCAGCGTCCACCGCTGTAATATTCGCCGCACCCTTCGTTCGCTGGTGACCGGCGACCGCGTACTCTGGCGGCCCGGCGTGCAGAGCGCCAAAGGCATTGTGGAAGCGGTGCACGAGCGCACCTCGGTACTGACCCGTCCTGACTTCTACGACGGCGTAAAGCCGATTGCCGCCAATATCAATCAGATCGTTATCGTCTCGGCTATTCTGCCGGAGCTGTCGCTGAATATTATCGACCGCTATCTGGTGGCCAGCGAAACGCTGGATATCGAGCCGCTGCTGGTGCTGAATAAAACGGATCTGCTGGATGACGAAGGCATGGCCTTTGTGCAGGAGCAGATGACTATTTACCGCAACATCGGCTATCGCGTCGTGATGGTCTCCAGCCATCGCAAGCAGGGCCTGAGCGAACTGGAAGCCGCGCTGGTTGATCGCGTCAGCATTTTCGCCGGCCAGTCGGGCGTAGGGAAATCCAGCCTGCTTAATGCGCTGCTGGGGCTGGACTCTGCGGCAGAGATCCTCACCAACGACGTTTCCGACGTCTCCGGTCTTGGTCAGCACACCACTACCGCAGCCCGTCTTTACCACTTCCCTAACGGCGGTGACGTTATCGACTCGCCGGGCGTGCGCGAATTCGGTTTATGGCATCTGGAGCCGGAACAAATCACCCGCGGATTTGTCGAATTCCGTGAGTTTTTAGGTCACTGCAAATTCCGTGATTGCAAGCATGACACCGATCCGGGCTGCGCTATCCGCGAAGCGGTAGAACGCGGCGATATCGACGAGTCGCGTTTTGCCAACTACCACCGAATTCTGGACAGCATGTCGGATATGCAGCTAAAAACGCGACGCAGTTTTTCTGAAAACAGCGACTGAGATCCGCGCGGCGGGCGTCGTAGCCTGAATGCACGGACGCTGTTACAATCCGCACCCTTAATTATTTCAGAAAGCCAGGAGGCTATTGTGTTGGATCGTCTGAAGCTCGGCCTGAATGCTGTTTTGCCGAAAAAAGGCCTTACTGAACTGGCCGGTTGGGGCGCAGGCAAGCGCGCCGGCTGGCTGACTAAAGCCGTTATCGATATTTTTGTCTGGTTCTACAAAGTTGATATGAAAGAGGCGCAGAAGCCCGATACCGCCAGCTACCGGACCTTTAACGATTTCTTCGTGCGTCCGCTGCGTGACGAGGCTCGCCCGATTGAAACCGATCCTAATCTACTGGTGCTGCCATGCGATGGCGCAATCAGCCAGCTGGGCCATATCGACGAGGATCGCATCTTCCAGGCGAAGGGCCATACCTATACCCTGGAAGCGCTGCTGGCGGGCGACGTCGCGATGACCGATATGTTCCGCAACGGCGAGTTTGTCACCACTTACCTGGCGCCGCGCGACTATCACCGCGTGCATATGCCGTGCAACGGCATCCTGCGTGAGATGATCTACGTGCCGGGCGATCTTTACTCCGTGAACCCTTTGACGGCGCAAAATATCCCTAACCTGTTTGCCCGTAACGAACGCGTTATCTGCCTGTTTGATACCGAGTTCGGCCCGATGGCGCAGATTCTGGTCGGTGCCACTATCGTCGGCAGCATCGAAACCGTCTGGGCGGGCACGGTAACGCCGCCGCGCGAAGGCGTGATCAAACGCTGGCGCTGGCCGGGCGCGGAAGAAGAGGGATCGGTAGTGCTGCTGAAAGGCCAGGAGATGGGCCGCTTTAAGCTGGGATCGACCGTTATCAACCTGTTCGCCGAAGGTAAAGTGAAACTGGCGGAAAGCCTGACGCCGGAAACCACCACGCGTCTGGGCCAGCCGCTGGCTATCGCGCTGCAAAAAACCAGTGCTGAAGAAGTCTTACATCACCCATAGCAGAGACGTATGTTACGCCTGATAGTTATTCTTTTCGTGGGCTGGACGCTGCTCCAGCCCGCCTGGGCCGCCAGCGCCCCCGACGCTGCGCAGATTAAACAGGCCCTGGAAGAGGCGAAGTCCAGTCAGGACACGCCCAATCAGGCGGAAATCGTGGATGCGCTTCAGTCAGCGCTAAACTGGATCGATGACCAACAAAAGTCGCAGGCCAACGCCAGCGACTATCAGCAGGTTATTGACGATTTTCCCCGCCTTTCCCGCGAATTACGCCAGCAGCTGGTCGTGCTGGGCGACAGCAGCAAAACGGTGAGCGCTACCATGACGGCGGCGGAGCTGGATCAGGAGATCCTGCAGATCAGCAGCCAGCTGCTGGAAGAAGGCCGCCAGGCGCAGCAGGAGCAGGATCGCGCCAGGGAAATCAGCGACTCTCTGGCCCAGCTGCCGCAGCAGCAAACCGACGCCCGACGCGCGCTGAATGAGATTGAACGGCGCCTTCAGGCTCAGCCCACCCCCACCACGCCGCTCGCTCAGGCACAGCTCTCCGCTCGCCAGGCAGAGTCGGCAGCGCGTAAAGCCCGCGTCGATGAGCTGGAGCTGGCGCAGCTGTCGGCCAACAACCGTCAGGAGCTGGCGCGGATGCGCGGCGAGCTTCACCAGCGTAAAGCCACCCAGCTGGATGCGTATCTGCAGGCGCTGCGCAATCAGCTGAACAGCCGCCGTCAGCGCGAAGCCGAAATCGCGCTGGAAAAAACGGAACAGCTGGCGGAAAACAGCGGCGAGCTGCCGCAAAGACTCAGCGAACAGTTCCGTATTAACCGGGAGCTGTCCGCCGCGCTGAATGAACAGGCGCAGCGCATGGATCTGGTCGCCTCGCAGCAGCGTACCGCCGTTAATCAAACTATTCAGGTTCGCCAGGCGCTGAGCACTATCCGCGAGCAGTCGCAGTGGCTCGGCGTCTCCACGGTGCTGGGTGAAGCCCTGCGCGCGCAGGTGGCTCGCCTGCCGGAAATGCCCAAACCGCAGCAGCTGGATAACGATATGGCCCAGCTGCGCGTCCAGCGGCTGCGCTATGAAGATCTGCTGGAGCGCCAGCAGCAGCTGCGTCAGCTCCGCCAGGATGACGGCACGCCGCTAACCAGCGAGCAGCGCCGCATCCTCGACGCCCAGCTGAAAACCCAGCGCGAGCTGATTGGCTCGCTGCTTTCCGGCAGCGACAACCTGATCCTGGAAGTGACCAAGCTTAAAGTCGCCAACGGTCAGCTTGAGGACGCGCTGCGGGAAATCAAAGAGGCGACGCATCGCTATCTGTTCTGGACGGCGGATGTCGGCGCGCTGCATCTCGACTTCCCGCTGCTGCTGATGCGCGATCTACGCAATCTGCTGTCGCTGAATACGCTGGGCCAGCTGGGCGGCGCGCTGGTGATGATGTTTACCAACCGGGAAACCGTGCTGCCCATTATCGGTGCGGTTTTGCTGGTAGGCTTCAGCCTGAGTTCGCGCCGACACTATCGTGATTTCCTGGACCGTTCCGCCAGTAAGGTGGGCAAAGTCACTCAGGATCGCTTTGGGCTGACCATGCGCACCGTGTTCTGGTCGATTCTGGTGGCGCTGCCGCTGCCGGTGCTGTGGATGGCGCTGGGCTACGGTTTGCAGCACGCCTGGCCCTACCCCGTCGCCGTGGCGATTGGCGACGGCATCACCGCCACCGTGCCGCTGCTGTGGGCCTTTATGATCAGCGCGGGCTTTGCCCGCTCTAAAGGATTGTTTATCGTCCACTTCCGCTGGCAGCAGAATCGGGTGGCGCGCGCGATGCGCTTCTATACGCTCTGCATCGGCTTTGTGGTGCCGCTGATTATGCTGCTGATAGGCTTTGATAACCTGGACGAGCGCCATTTCTCCGCCACGCTGGGCCGCCTCTGCTTTATCCTGATCTGCGGCGCGTTGAGCCTGGTGACCATCAGCCTGAAACGCGCGGGCATTCCTCTTTACCTGGATAAAGAGGGCAACGGCGAAAACTTTATCAGCAATATCTTGTGGAACATGATGATCTGCATTCCGCTGATCGCCGCGCTGGCTTCCTGCATCGGCTATCTGGCCACCGCGCAGGCGCTGCTGGCCAGGGTGGAAACCTCGCTGGCTATCTGGTTCCTGCTGCTGATTATCTATCACATTATTCGCCGCTGGATGCTTATTCAGCGTCGCCGCATCGCTTTCGATCGCGCGCGCAACCGACGGGCGGAAATACTGGCCCAGCGCGCCAAAGGTGAAGAGGAAACCACGGCTACGCAAAGCACGGAAACGGAAGTCGACGAGCCGGTTATCGATCTGGACGCCATCAGCGCCCAGTCGCTGCGGCTGGTACGCTCCATCCTGACGCTGATTGCGCTGGTGTCGGTTATTGTGCTTTGGTCAGAGATCCATTCGGCGTTCGGCTTTCTGGAGAACATCAGGCTGTGGGATGCCAGCACCACGGTGCAGGGCGTGGAAAGCCTGGAGCCGATCACGCTCGGCTCGGTGCTGATTGCGATCCTGGTGCTGATTATTACCACGCAGCTGGTGCGTAATATGCCGGCGCTGCTTGAGCTGGCGCTGCTCCAGCACCTTAATCTGACGCCCGGTACCGGTTATGCCATCACCACGCTGACCAAATACACGCTGATTCTGGTTGGCGGCCTGGCCGGGTTCTCAATGATCGGCATCGACTGGTCGAAGCTGCAATGGCTGGTGGCGGCGCTGGGCGTGGGGCTGGGCTTTGGATTACAGGAAATTTTCGCCAACTTTATTTCCGGCCTGATTATCCTGTTTGAAAAGCCGATCCGCATCGGCGATACCGTTACCATTCGCGATCTGACCGGCAGCATTACGCGGATTAACACGCGCGCGACGACAATCACTGACTGGGATCGCAAAGAGATTATCGTGCCGAATAAGGCCTTTATTACCGAGCAGTTTATTAACTGGTCGCTCTCCGATTCGGTTACGCGCGTGGTGCTGACTATTCCTGCGGCGGCGGAAGCCAACAGCGAAGAGGTAACCAACGTGCTGCTGACCGCCGCGCAGCGCTGTCAGTACGTGCTCGACACGCCGCCGCCGGAAGCGTTCCTGGTGGATTTGCAGCAGGGCATTCAGCTGTTTGAGCTGCGCATTCACGCGGCGGAGATGGGCCACAGGATGCCGCTGCGCCACGAGCTGCATCAGCTTATTTTGCAGGGCTATCACGAGCACGGGCTGGAGATGCCTTTCCCACCGTTCCAGGTGCGTATGGAAACCATCGGGCGCAAAACGCCGGTCAACAACGGCGTGCCGGCGGCCAGAACGTATAAATCAGGCGGGCTGTAGACGCAGAACGGCTAAATCAGGCGGGCTGTTAATACAGGCCAGAACGGTTAAATCAGGCGGGCTGTAGACGCAGGCCAGGGCGCAATCCCTGGCCTTTTTTCTGGCGACTTAACAGCGGTCGACGGAGAACGCGATCACTTCGCTCAGCTGCGACGCCTTAAGCGCCAGCATCACAATGCGATCCACGCCCAGCGCCACGCCGGAGCATTCCGGCATGCCGTGCGCCAGCGCGTCCAGCAGATTAGTGTCAACCGGCTGCTGCGGCAGGCCAAGCGCGGCCCGCTTGCGGTTATCCTGCTCAAAACGCTGGCGCTGCTCGCGGCTGTCGGTCAGCTCACGGAAGCCGTTGGCCAGCTCAATGCCTTTGAAATAGACCTCGAAGCGTTCCGCCACGCGGTGATCTTCAGTGCTGATCTCCGCCAGCGCCGCCTGGCTGGCCGGGAAATGGTACACAAACGCCGGTTTCTCTTTGCCGATTTGCGGCTCCACGCCCGTGACAAACAGCAGCTGCAGCAGCGTGTCGCGGTCTTCCTCGCGGTTAGCCAAATCGCCCACGCCCAGCTTTTCCGCCACTTCACGCATTTGCGCTTTATCTGCCGACAGCGGATCCATCTCCAGATGACGCAGAAAAGCCTGCTGATAGGAGAGCGTTTCCGCAGGCGCGCACTCCAGCACCTGCTGTAGCAGATCGTCCACCTCGTTCATCAGCCGGTACATATCGTAATGCGGCCGATACCACTCCAGCATGGTGAACTCAGGGTTGTGATGGCGTCCCGCTTCCTCATTACGGAAGCAGCGGCAAAGCTGGAAAATCGGCCCGCTGCCCGCTGCCAGCAGCCGCTTCATATGGTATTCCGGGCTGGTCATCAGGTAGAGATCCAGCCCCTGCGCCGCACCCGGCCCGACAAAACGCGTCTGAAAAGGAAACAGGTGGATGTCGGTTACGGTTGCCTGGCTCATCGCCGGGGTTTCCACTTCCAGCACCCCACGATCGGCAAAGAAACGCCGGATTTCAGCCATTATCGCTGCCCGTTTTAACAAGTTGGTGACGGGCGCGCTCGGCTGCCAGCTGGCCGTATCGCTCATAGTTTGTACTCCTCAGGGATCAGGGTGAAGCAGTCTACCCGAGGCGCTTCGTACAAACAAACCTGCGCCGGTAAAAAAAACGCGCGCCCGATACAGCGTCCACTGCGGAAAACGTTAACCCCTTAACATTATTGCCGTCATTTTTTCACCTGTTTGCCTGAGCATATCAATTTTACCCGCTACCGCCGGTTTTATACTGCTGTCTCCGTTAACCGAGGGTATCCCCTCATCCTTTCTATAACGGCCTGACAGGGAGAATATCGTGCAAACTTTTACTGCCGATCTGGTGATTGTCGGCGCGGGCGGTGCCGGGCTGCGGGCGGCCATCGCCGCTGCGGAGGCCCACCCCACGCTTTCCATTGCGCTGGTTTCAAAAGTCTATCCCATGCGCAGCCATACCGTCGCCGCTGAAGGCGGTTCCGCCGCCGTCACGCAGGCGCATGACAGCTTCGATCTGCATTTTCAGGATACCGTTTCCGGCGGCGACTGGCTGTGCGAACAGGATGTGGTGGACTACTTCGTGCAGCACTGCCCGCAGGAGATGGCCCAGCTGGAGATCTGGGGCTGCCCCTGGAGCCGTCGTGAAGATGGCTCGGTCAACGTGCGCCGCTTCGGCGGCATGAAAATCGAGCGCACCTGGTTCGCCGCCGACAAGACCGGCTTCCATATGCTGCATACGCTGTTTCAGACCTCGCTGAAATATCCGCAGATTACTCGCTTCGATGAGCATTTCGTTCTCGATCTGCTGGTGGATAACGGCGAGGCGCGCGGGCTGGTTGCCATGAACATGATGGAAGGCGCGCTGATAAAAATTCTGGCGAAATCGGTGGTGCTGGCAACCGGCGGCGCGGGGCGCGTCTATCGCTATAACACCAACGGCGGCACCGTTACGGGCGACGGCATGGGAATGGCGCTGCGTCACGGCGTGGCGCTGCGGGACATGGAGTTTGTGCAGTATCACCCGACCGGACTGCCCGGCTCCGGTATCCTGATGACCGAAGGCTGTCGCGGCGAGGGCGGCATCCTGGTTAATAAAGACGGCTATCGCTATCTGCAGGATTACGGTATGGGGCCGGAAACGCCGCTCGGCCAGCCCAAAAACAAATATATGGAGCTGGGGCCGCGCGACAAGGTGTCGCAGGCTTTCTGGCATGAGTCGCAGAAAGGCCGCACCATTCATACGCCGCGCGGCGAGGTCGTCCATCTCGATTTGCGCCATCTGGGCGAGAAAAAACTGCTGGAGCGGCTGCCGTTTATCTGCGAGCTGAGCAAAGCCTACGTCGGCGTCGATCCCGTTACCAGCCCTATCCCTATCCGTCCGACGGCGCACTACACCATGGGCGGTATCGCTACGGACGCCAGCTGTGAAACCACTATCCGTGGGCTGTTTGCCGTGGGCGAATGCTCGTCGGTAGGCCTGCATGGTGCCAACCGGCTGGGATCGAATTCGCTGGCGGAGCTGGTGGTGTTTGGCCGTCTGGCCGGTGAAAACGCCGCCGTCAGGGCGCTGGAAAACCGTAACTTCGCCACCGCCGCGCTGGATGCCCAGGCCCGCGACTGCGAGCAGCGGCTGAAGGCGCTGGTTAATCAGCCCGGCGACGAGCGCTGGTCGACGCTGCGTGATGAAATGGGCATGACGATGGAGGAAGGCTGCGGTATCTACCGCACACCGGAACTGATGCAGCAGACTATCGACAAGCTGGCGGAGCTGAAAGCGCGCTTCGGCCGCGTGCGCATCCGCGACAGTTCCAGCGTCTTCAACACCGAACTGCTCTATGCCATTGAGCTGGAGCACGGGCTGAACGTGGCGGAATGTATGGCGCACGCGGCTTTCGCGCGTAAAGAGTCGCGCGGCGCACACCAGCGTCTGGATGAGGGCTGCCGCGAGCGCGACGACGAGCGTTTTTTGCAGCACTCGCTGAGCTTTTTCAACGCGCAGGGCGCGCCGACCATCGCCTGGGGCGACGTCGTGATTACCCGGCTGCCGCCGGCGAAACGCGTTTACGGCGCGGAATCAGAACATAAGGAGGCGCAAAATGGCTGACCAGGCGCATTGCAACATTGCCATCCAACGCTATAACCCGGAAACGGATAAGGCACCTTACTTTGTCACCTACCCGGTTCCGTGGGACGAGCAAACCTCGCTGCTGGACGCGTTGGGATATATCAAAGACAACCTGGCCGGCGATCTGTCCTTTCGCTGGTCATGTCGCATGGCTATCTGCGGCTCCTGCGGCATGATGGTGGACGGCGTGCCAAAGCTCGCCTGTAAAACCTTCCTGCGCCACTATCCGCAGGGGATCCGCGTAGAGCCGCTGGCTAACTTCCCCATCGAGCGCGATCTGGTGGTGGATATGAGCCGCTTTATCGAGAGCCTGGCGGCAATCAAGCCCTGGATTATCGGCGATTCGTCGCAGGCGCAGAACGGCCCCAACCGGCAGACGCCGGCGCAAATGGCGCGCT
Organism: Erwinia sp. STN24; assembly: GCF_041320675.1. Lineage (NCBI taxonomy): Bacteria > Pseudomonadati > Pseudomonadota > Gammaproteobacteria > Enterobacterales > Erwiniaceae > Erwinia > Erwinia sp. STN24. The sequence continues at coordinate 263,802 of NZ_JBGGPM010000004.1, forward strand.
ATCACCAGTTTGCCGGCTGCATCAACTGCGGCCTGTGCTACGCCGCCTGTCCGCAGTTCGGGCTTAACCCGGAATTTATCGGCCCGGCCGCTATTACGCTGGCCCACCGCTACAACCTCGATAGCCGCGACAAAGGCAAACGCGCGCGAATGCCGCAGCTGAACGGCGATAACGGCGTCTGGCCCTGCACTTTTGTTGGCTTCTGCTCGGAGGTCTGCCCGAAACATGTCGATCCGGCCGCCGCTATCCAGCAGAGCAAAGTGGAAAGCGCCAAAGACTATCTGATCGCCAGCCTCAGGCCACAATAAGGAGTTGCCAGATGAGTTCTAAACGCAATGCTTATCACCGCCCGGTTACAGCCGACTGGTGGCGAAAAACGGGTTTCTATCGCTTCTATATGCTGCGCGAAGGCACGGCGCTTCCGGCGCTCTTGTTTAGCGTAGAGCTGATTTTCGGGCTGTACGCGCTAAAGCACGGAGCGGAAAGCTGGGCAGCCTTCGTGAATTTTCTACAGCATCCCGTGCTGCTGCTGTTGAACCTGATTGCGCTGGCCGCGGCGCTGCTGCACAGCAAAACCTGGTTTGAGCTGGCGCCTAAGGCGTCGATTATCGTTATTGGCGACAAGAAGCTGTCGTCCGGGCCGATTGTTAAAAGCCTGTGGCTGGCGATGGCGCTGATTAGCCTTGCCATGCTGGCCGCTGTTCTGCTGGTAAGGGAGGGATAATGAAAAATAAAAACCGTTCTGACGAGCCGTTGTTCTGGGGCATGTTTGGCGCGGGCGGCATGTGGGCCGCGCTGGTGTCGCCCGTTGTGGTGCTGCTGGCGGGTATCATGATGCCGCTGGGACTGGGCGCGCCGTCGGCCTTCAGCTTTGAGCGCATCCTTGGCTTTGCGCAAAGCTGGCCGGGCCGCCTCTTCCTTTTTCTGGCTATCGTGCTGCCGCTCTGGTGCGCGGTGCATCGGCTGCACCACATGACGCACGACCTGAAAATTCATCTTCCCGCCAGCAAATGGATTTTCTATGGCCTGGCCGCCATTTTAAGCATCGTCACCGCGATTGGCGTACTGACGCTTTGATAACCGGGCGGCTTCGGGCCGCCTGCGCAAAATGGCCTATACTTAAGCAGTTCAAACGCAAAGGAATCGCTTATGTCTCTCTGGAAAATGCTGGCCGCAGGCGCCGGCGCCCTTCTCTCTGTCGCCTGTACCACCACGCCGCCGAAAGGCGTCACGCCCATCGAAGGCTTCAACGCCGACCTTTATCTGGGCAGCTGGTATGAAATCGCCCGTCTGGATCACCGTTTCGAACGCGGCCTGGATCACGTGACCGCCACCTACAGCAAGCGCGACGACGGCGGGCTGAAGGTGATCAACCGCGGCTTTAACGTCAAAAAACAGCGCTGGCAGGAAAGCATCGGCAAAGCCTACTTTACCGGTTCGCCAAGCCAGGCGGCGCTGAAAGTCTCCTTCTTCGGGCCTTTTTATGGCGGCTACAACGTGATCGCGCTGGATAAAGACTATCAGCACGCGCTGGTCTGCGGGCCAAACAGAAACTATCTGTGGATTTTATCGCGCACGCCGCAGCTCGACGGCAAGGTAAAAGAAGAGCTGACGGCGAAGGCGCGTCAGGCCGGTTTTGACGTGAACAAGCTGATTTGGGTGAAGCAGGATTAATACCCTGTGAAGGCTGAAAACAAGAAGGCCGGTGTGCAAACACCGGCCTCTCTTTTACTGAGCGCTTCGCTGGATCGCTCGTCCGCCTGCGGACACGTCTTCGCCTACCCCACGGGTGGTATTACAGGCGGTAAGCGCAGAAGAGAGCACCAGAACGGAAAAGATCGCGACAATACTTTTCTTTAACATAACCAGTTCCTTTTAATTAGAAGTAAAGTACAGCGTGTTAAGCATAGTCGTAATTTCGCGAATGCGTCTGGCGAGGCGGAAAGGAAGACGGGAACTCAGCTGACAGTGTGTGAGATGACGCCGCCCGGGTGCCGGGCGTCTTTGCCGAAGCCGTGGAAAATATTGCGCTCAGCGCGCAGGCCGTTAGAGTGACAGCAATAAAAGAGGCGGTTTATGGGGCGGGAAAAAATAAGGGCCCGCGCAGGCAGGCCCATACCACTTATTTTACGCGAGAAACGTATTCGCCCGAACGGGTGTCTACTTTAATCACTTCGCCAATCTGTACGAACAGAGGCACTTTCACTACCGCGCCGGTAGAAAGTTTGGCTGGCTTGCCGCCGGTACCGGCAGTATCGCCTTTCAGGCCTGGATCGGTATCCACGATCTCCAGCTCAACGAAGTTTGGCGGCAGAACCTGAATCGGCTTGCCGTTCCACAGCGTCACGATACACTCTGCGTTGTCCAGCAGCCATTTTGCCGCGTCGCCAACAGTCTTCTCTTCGACAGGGTGCTGTTCGAAGGTTTCCGGGTGCATAAAGTGGTAGAACTCGCCGTCGTTGTACAGGTAGTTCAGGTTGGTATCTACTACGTCTGCGCCTTCGGCGGAGTCGGTAGACTTAAAGGTCTTCTCAACGCGAGTGCCGGTCAGCAGACGACGCATTTTCACACGTGCGAACGCCTGGCCTTTACCTGGCTTAACAAACTCGCTGGATTCGACGGCATAAGGCTCGCCTTCGAACATGATTTTAAGACCGGGACGGAAATCGTTGCTAGAATAAGTCGCCATAAAGGCCCTCTACAATTTAATACTGGTACTTAGCCAAAAAAATGGCACACATTGTAACCCTAAATACCCCTTCGCGAGAAGAATGGTTGCATCAACTTGCAGATGTAATCACCGACCCTGATGAATTATTACAGCTTTTAGGCCTTGATTCACATCCTGAGCTTCGGGGCGGCGCCAACGCGCGCCGTCTTTTTGCTCTGCGCGTGCCGCGCGCTTTTGCGGCAAGAATGCAAAAGGGCGATCCGCAGGATCCGCTGCTGCTCCAGGTGATCACCCAAAGCCAGGAGTTTATCGATGCGCCAGGTTACAGTACCGATCCGCTCGACGAGCAAAGCAGCGTAGTGCCGGGTCTGTTACATAAATATCATAATCGCGCGCTGCTGTTGGTGAAAGGCGGCTGCGCCGTCAACTGCCGTTACTGCTTCCGCCGTCATTTTCCCTATTCGGATAACCAGGGCAACAAGCGCAACTGGCAGCAGGCGCTGGAGTATATCCGACAGCAGCCGCAACTGGATGAAATAATTTTCTCCGGCGGCGATCCGCTGATGGCGAAAGACAGCGAGCTGGCGTGGCTGATAACCGAGCTGGAGCAGATCCCGCACGTGAAAAGGCTGCGTATCCACACTCGTTTGCCGGTGGTTATCCCTGCGCGCATCACGGCTGCGCTTTGCCAGCGGCTGGCAGAGACACGGCTGCAAACGCTGCTGGTCACCCATATCAATCACGCGCGCGAGATTGACGACGAGCTGCGGGAAGCCATGCGGCAGCTGAAGCGAGCGGGCGTCACGTTGCTGAACCAGAGCGTGCTGCTGCGCGGCATCAACGACAGCGCCGCCACGCTGGCGGAGCTCAGTAACGCGCTATTCGACGCCGGGATCCTGCCCTACTATCTGCACGTGCTGGATAAAGTCCAGGGCGCGGCGCACTTCTACGTTTCCGACGAGCAGGCGAGGAATATTATGCGGGAACTGCTGAGCCAGGTTTCCGGCTATATGGTGCCGAAGCTGGCAAGGGAGATTGGCGGTGAGCCAAGCAAAACGCCGCTTGATTTGCAGCTGCGTCAGCAATAAAAAAACAGGAGAAGCGGCAGTCTTCTCCTGTCCGGGTAATCCGTGCTGCTAACGCCTCAGGGACACTTATAAACCTGACCGCTCATTTTGCTGTCCAGCGGCGCGAAGCTTGACCAAATGTTCTGCGTTGGGCTGGTTGCGCCGTAAATCACGTTGCCGCCCATTTCCGCCGCGCGATTGCGTAGATCGTTAGCCGCGCCGCGCAGAGAGCTGCTTTCACCGCCGCCCGCACCGCTCAGCCAGTTGCTTTGTGAGCCGGTCAGGTTGCCCAGCAGCTGACAGCTGCTTGCCGGTTGTTGGTCGGTGAAGGTGACGCGTTCACCTGCTGAACTCAGTTTGGTAGAGCTGCTACAGCCCGCCAGCAGCACCGCCGCGACAGAGAGCCCCAGCAAGACGTTAATCCGCATTTTAATCTCCATTATTATTAACAGACTCATCCGCAGATTAACATAAAATCGGCGATACGCCTGAACTTCTGCTGCGCCGATGAAAAAAAGAGTCGACGGGCATGGCAAAAGAAAGGGGAAAGCGCCTGCTTGATCATAAAATGCCAATATTAGTTTTCATAACTATCGCATTTTATATACATACCCATTGCAAGATGCCGTCGCAACCCGATGATGTTTAGGATTATTCTTTATAGCGTTGAATGCCGGTTTAATTTAATAAGAAAAGGGATGTTATTATAAATAAAATAAATCCTACCCACCACGCTTTCTCCTTTATTTCTTAAGGCATCACAATGTTTTCAACACCGGTAATAAAAAAACTGAAACTCGTTGGCACAGGGTGCAGCTTATTAATTTTAACAAATTACTTACCTCTCGCCTTTAGCGCCCCTAATATAGTCAACATTAATAACGAGCATGTTTATATTTATACGCCGCAAAGCGAAGAAACCCTTTTTAACGTTACCAATGGCGGCAGCTTAACCATCAGCAACGCGGAAGCGGGGTTTACCCCCTCGCCGCAATCGCATCTGTTTAGCGATTCAACGCTGTCGTTGAACAGCAATGCGATCTTTTCAGGCGATATAGACAGCAATAACAGCCATATTATTTTTTCTGACAGTACCTATACCGGAAATATCAGGCCGCTCTCCTCAGCCAGTCTGGGTGACATTTATATTAATGCCTCTGTCGTAAACGGCAGTATCAGGACCGGACAAAATAACCATAATAAAACGGTAACCATTAAGGACGACGTTTTTAATGGACAGGGACGAGTTTCCCCTTTATCTGTCTATAGCGGCAGCCTGATTGTTGAAAACAGTAAACTTAATAACCATAACTTTGCGGTGATGGATATCAGAAATACTGATTCCGCCATTTTGCAAAAGATTGATATCAACAGCACCAGTGATTATACGGGCGCAATGGCGATAGGCGTCACCGGCATCCTGCTTCAGGATGTCGATAACGTTGATATTATGAATTCTGTTATTACCAGCGACGGAACGGCGATCAGAATGCGTAACAGCGCTGACGACGGCGTGCTGGACAATTTGTTTATCAGCAACTCCACACTGTCGGCTAAGGCAGCCTCGGCGCTCGAAGCCGCTAACAGCGATATGATCATTTATAACTCAACGTTAAATACCGCCAGCAACGGCGATGAAATAGCCTGTTATGCGGGGAGCGCCGCCATCAACGGCTGCGGGGCGTTGCATGTGGAAGGCGCTAATGTTTTCGTCAGTCAACACTCCGTTATCAACAGCAACAACGTTGGCGTATTTATAACGGGAGAAAATAAAACCCAGTTTGACGTCAGCGACTCTCCCATCAACGCACAGAAAGCCGTTTTCAGCGTTAACCAGGGTAATGCCGCCATCGCCCTCCGCAACAATTATTCGTCAGGCTCCCCTTCTGTCACCAGTAAAGAAGGTAAGCTGCTGGAAGCGCTTAATAATAGCCAGGTGGATTTCTCACTCTATAACATTTATGCCAGGGGTGATATTTTTGCGGATGACAGCAGCCGGGTGAACGTTCTTTTAAGCGGCGCCAGCCAGCTGGAAGGCAATATAACCGGTGTGGGTACGCTGGAGATCGGCCGAAGCGCGCAGTGGAAAATGACGGCGGATAATCACATTAAACAATTGTTATTTATCGGCGGCTCGATTCTGATGCCGGATGTTGACCCGAATGATAAATATCATACCTTAACGATCGACAGCCTCACCGGCGCCGGCCTGTTTGCGCTGAATACCAGTTTGCAGAAGATGCAGGGCGATATGCTCAATATTACCCGCGACCTCTATGGCACGTTTTTACTGCGCGTGGCGAACAGCGGTGCGGAGCCTGACGATCCAGACGCCATGCTCAAGGTAGTGCAGGGACCGACCAATACGGCGCTGTTTGCGCTGTATGGCGGGAAAGTGGATGCGGGCGTCTGGCAGTACGATCTGATCCAGAAAGATAATGCATGGTATCTGGCTAACAGCGCCCGGCCTGATGCACCCGATACGCCTGACGTGCCCGATACGCCCGATGCGCCTGATAACCCTCCGCAGCCTTCGCTTACGCCTTCGGCAGATGCCGTATTGAACATGGCTGCGGCGCCAGGGCTTATTTTTACTAACGAACTGCAAAACTTGCGTCAGCGTCGGGGCGATCTTCGTGGTCGGGAAGCCGGCGATGGCGGGCTCTGGGGCCGTTATCTTCACCAAAACACCCGGATAAACAGCGCGACGAGCCGCTGGAAGCTGGGCCAGAACGGCTTTGAACTGGGCGGTGATAAAGCCGTTGCGGCAGGACAAGGCAACTTGCTTGTCGGCGTAATGGCCTCCATCACCAATAATTCCGTCAGGGATGTTCGTGGCGGCAACAGCCAGATTGACAGCTACGGTATCGGGGCGTACGCCAGCTGGTTTGCCGATAGCGGCCTGTATCTGGATACGACAATCAAAATGAACCGCTTTAATAGCCGGCTGCACACGCGCATGAGCGACGGCGTGGCGGTCAGCGGCGGCTACAATCAGTACGGCCTGGGCGGCGCACTGGAGGGCGGCTGGCATATCGTACTGGCGGATGACTATTGGGTGGAGCCTTTTGCCAGAATGATGGTTTTTCGGGCTGACGGAAGCCAAATGACGCTGAGCAACGGCATGAGAGCGCAAATTTATCAGCCATCCCTGGTGCAGGCCGAAACAGGATTGCAGATGGGTAAACGCGTCCGGCTCGGTAAAGCCGTGCTTGATCCTTACCTGAAGGCCAGCGTAACGCACGGACTCGCCAAATCCGCTAAAGTCCGGCTGAACGATCGCTGGGATTTTAACGATGCCGCTAACGCCAGCGCAGGAAGCTACGGCGCGGGGATCGATATCAGCCTTGCCAGGGATGCTTCACTGTATAGCGAACTCACCTATCAAAAAGGGCGTGCTGTTGAATCCCCTCTGACCGCCAATCTGGGCTTTCGCATCGGATTTTAGGCATAAAAAAAACCTGCCATCGCTGGCAGGTTTTTTTTCTTACAGGGGCTGGGTGCCGACTTACATCATGCCGCCCATGCCGCCCATACCACCCATGCCGCCGCCTGCACCTAAGTCTGGCGCATCAGCTTTTGGCAGGTCAGTGACCATGCACTCGGTGGTGATCATCAGGCCCGCAACGGAAGCCGCGTACTGCAGCGCAGAACGGGTCACTTTAGTTGGGTCCAGGATACCGAAGTCGATCATGTTGCCGTATTCTTCGGTCTGCGCGTTGTAACCGTAGTTACCGTCGCCCGCTTTCACGTTGTTAGCGACCACAGATGGCTCTTCGCCTGCGTTAGAAACGATCTGACGCAGTGGGGATTCCATTGCGCGCAGCGCAACTTTGATACCCACGTTCTGGTCTTCGTTCTGGCCTCTCAGCTCGGACAGCAAAGCCGCCACGCGTACCAGCGCCACGCCGCCACCGGCAACCACGCCTTCTTCTACTGCCGCACGGGTAGCGTGCAGAGCATCTTCAACGCGAGCTTTCTTCTCTTTCATTTCAACTTCAGTTGCTGCGCCTACTTTCAGCACGGCCACGCCGCCTGCCAGTTTCGCTACGCGCTCCTGCAGTTTTTCACGATCGTAGTCAGAGGTCGCTTCTTCGATCTGCTGACGGATCTGCGTTACGCGGCCAGAGATCACAGACTCTTCGCCCACGCCATCGATGATGGTGGTGGTGTCTTTGTTGATCACAACGCGTTTTGCCTGACCCAGGTCTTCCAGCGTCGCTTTTTCCAGCTCCATACCGATCTCTTCAGAGATAACGGTACCACCGGTCAGCACAGCGATATCCTGCAGCATAGCTTTACGACGGTCGCCGAAGCCAGGTGCTTTAACCGCAGCCACTTTCACGATGCCGCGCATGGTGTTAACCACCAGAGTCGCCAGCGCTTCGCCTTCAACGTCTTCAGCGATGATCAGCAGCGGCTTGCTTGCTTTTGCCACAGCTTCCAGCACCGGCAGCATTTCGCGGATGTTGGAGATTTTTTTGTCAGCCAGCAGGATGAACGGTGATTCCAGCTCAACCGCACCGGTTTCCGGCTTGTTGATGAAGTAAGGAGACAGGTAGCCACGATCGAACTGCATACCTTCAACCACGTCCAGCTCGTCCTGCAGGCCGGTGCCTTCTTCAACGGTGATCACGCCTTCTTTGCCCACTTTTTCCATCGCCTGAGCAATCAGGGTACCCACGCTCTCATCGGAGTTAGCGGAGATGGTACCAACCTGAGCAATGGCTTTGGAATCGGAGCAAGGAACGGAAAGTTTTTTCAGCTCATCAACCGCAGCGATAACGGCCTGATCGATACCGCGCTTCAGATCCATCGGGTTCATGCCCGCGGCTACGGCTTTCAGACCTTCGGTGATGATAGACTGTGCCAGCACGGTGGCGGTGGTGGTGCCGTCGCCCGCTGCGTCGTTCGCTTTAGAGGCAACTTCTTTCACCATCTGCGCGCCCATGTTTTCGAACTTGTCGTCCAGCTCGATTTCACGTGCAACGGAAACGCCGTCTTTGGTGATGGTTGGTGCGCCGAAGGATTTATCCAGCACTACGTTACGGCCTTTCGGGCCCAGGGTTACTTTTACTGCGTCTGCCAGTACGTTAACGCCGCGGAGCATTTTAACACGAGCGTCGTTGCCAAATTTTACGTCTTTAGCTGCCATTATCAATATCCCTTAAATTCGTTTCGTTCAATGAGTTACGTAAATTACGCTTCAACAATTGCCAGAATGTCGCTTTCAGAAATGATCAGCACTTCCTGGTTGTCGATTTTCTCAGTTTTCGCACCGTAGCCTTCGCTGAAAATCACGACGTCACCGACTTTTACGTCCAGTGGCTTCACTTCGCCATTTTCCAGGATACGGCCATTGCCAACAGCCAGCACTTCGCCGCGGGTAGATTTCCCTGCTGCTGAGCCGGTCAGAACGATGCCACCAGCCGATTTAGATTCCACTTCTTTACGCTTGACGATAACACGGTCGTGCAATGGACGAATTTTCATTGATAGCTCTCCTTTGAGAAGTCCAATCAGTCATTTTGGGATGAATGCCGGGCTTCACTGGCACCGGCCTCGTGACGCAAGAGATAGGGACAGCGCCCGACCCTTTCAAGGGGTAAAAAATAAAAATTTTGCTTCTGCGTCACAACTGCACAAATAACAGTCAGCGAAACGGCGGATAAAAGAAAAGGCGGGTTGCCCGCCTTTCTGAAGATTACTGCCTGTCGTGCTTGTCGTCGTGTTCGATAAGCGTGGTGTCTTTACGCTCATACTCGCCGTCCACGGTATAGCCGCTGTCCGGCCCCGCGCCAGGCCCGCGCCAGCTACGCAGGTGCGGCATCAGCTTCAGCGTCAGGTGTTTTTGCACCGGCGGCAGCAGCAGCAGCAGGCCCAGGAAGTCGGTAAAAAAGCCGGGGAGCAGCAGCAGAAAACCGGCCAGGATCAGCGAGACGCTTTTTAGCATCTCTGCCGCCGGGCTTTCCCCCGCCGCCAGCTTTTGCTGCATCAGCATAAAGTTCTTCATGCCTTCGTTTTTCACCAGCGAAATACCGATGCACGAGCTGAACACCACCAGCAGCAGCGTCAGCAGCACGCCCATCACATGGGCGACCTGGATAAAAATAGTGATCTCAATCCAGGCGAGAACAAAAAGTACTAAAAACGGTAACCAGCGCACCGCAGTCTCCTGTCGGTTAGAGCCGCCATGCGCCAGGCATAGCGGCGAAAAAAGGATCGTATCGATTAAAGATGGGCACGTCGCCCCGTCTTTTCAACCGTCAGCGGAAAATTCCCTGCCGCCTCGTCAGATAAACAACGGCAACACGACGGCCAAAAAAACCTCGCGATAAAGTGAAAAGCGTCAATATTTTAACGAATATAGTGATGCTCCTGATGACGCAAAACGTTAACATATCGGTCCCGGACTGATGGCGACTCATGGATCATTCTGACTCTGGCTAGTATAACCGGCAGCAATCACAAGAAGGTGCTCATGGCTAACGACATTCGTATCGAAGAAGACCTGTTAGGTATGCGAGAAGTTCCGGCGGATGCTTACTACGGTGTTCATACGCTGCGTGCGATCGAAAATTTCTATATCAGTAACAGTAAGATCAGCGATATTCCGGCCTTTGTTCGCGGCATGGTGATGGTAAAAAAAGCGGCCGCCATGGCCAATAAAGAGCTGCAAACCATTCCCCGTAATGTTGCCAACGCCATTATCAAAGCCTGCGATGAAGTGCTGATTAACGGCAAATGTATGGATCAGTTTCCGGTTGATGTCTATCAGGGCGGCGCCGGGACCTCGGTCAATATGAACACCAACGAGGTGCTGGCCAATATCGGCCTGGAGCTGATGGGCCATCAGAAAGGGGAATATCAGTTTCTGAACCCCAACGATCACGTCAATAAATGCCAGTCCACCAACGACGCCTACCCTACCGGTTTCCGCATCGCGGTTTACAGCTCGATCCTGCAACTGCTGGACGCTATCGGCAACCTTAGCGAAGGCTTCGAGCGTAAAGCCATTGAGTTCAACACCATCCTGAAAATGGGCCGTACCCAGCTACAGGATGCCGTGCCGATGACGCTGGGCCAGGAATTCCACGCGTTTAACGTGCTGCTGAAGGAAGAGATCAAAAACATCCTGCGCACCGCCGAGCTGCTGCTGGAAGTTAACCTGGGCGCAACGGCTATCGGCACCCGCCTTAACACGCCGGATGGTTATCAGCAGCTGGCCGTACAGAAGCTGGCGGAAGTCAGCAATCTGCCGTGCGTACCGGCGGAAGATTTGATCGAGGCGACCTCGGACTGCGGCGCTTACGTCATGGTGCATAGCTCGCTGAAGCGCCTGGCGGTGAAGCTGTCGAAAATCTGTAATGATTTGCGCCTGCTCTCTTCCGGCCCGCGCGCCGGCCTGAACGAAATCAACCTGCCGGAACTGCAGGCCGGCTCTTCTATTATGCCTGCCAAGGTCAACCCGGTCGTGCCGGAAGTGGTTAATCAGGTCTGCTTTAAGGTTATCGGCAATGACGTGACGGTGACGATGGCGTCAGAAGCGGGCCAGCTCCAGCTGAACGTAATGGAGCCGGTCATCGGCCAGGCGCTGTTTGAGTCGGTGTCTATCCTGACCAACGCCTGCGCCAACCTGCTGGAGAAATGCGTGGACGGCATTACCGCCAATAAAGCGGTTTGCGAAGCCTACGTCTTTAACTCAATCGGCATCGTTACCTATCTGAATCCTTATATCGGCCACCATAACGGCGATATCGTCGGCAAGATTTGCGCCGAAACGGGTAAAAGCGTGCGCGAAGTGGTGCTGGAGCGCGGCCTGCTGACCGAAACGGAGCTGGACGACATTTTCTCGACCCAGAACCTGATGTATCCGGTTTATAAAGCGAAACGCTACACCGATGAAGAGTAATCCGCCGCGGTAAGCGAAAAAAGGCACGTTGGTTCACAGAACGACGTGCCTTTTTTTATGCCGCAAGTTACATGCTATCAACCAATTCATAACCAAACAGACCAGGGGAGCAAACTATGATTTTACCTGAGCTTATTGTCGTGCTGGCGGCGATCTATCTGGGCGCGCGACTGGGCGGCATCGGCATCGGCTTCGCTGGCGGCGTGGGCATGCTGATCCTGACGCTGGGGTTTCAGATTAAGCCAGGTGCAATCCCGTTCGATGTGATTGAAATCATCATGGGCGTGATCGCGGCTATTGCGGCAATGCAGGTCGCGGGCGGAATGGATTATCTGGTCAGCCTGGCCGAACGCCTGCTGCGCAAGCATCCGCGCTATATCACTTTTCTGGCGCCGCTGGTGACCTACGCAATGACGCTGCTGGCCGGCACCGGCCATACGGCATTCTCCACGCTGCCGGTGATTGCCGAGGTGGCGAAGGAACAGGGCGTTCGCCCTTCCCGCCCGCTTTCTATTGCGGTAGTCGCCTCGCAAATCGCCATTACCGCCTCGCCTATTTCCGCCGCCGTGGTGTTCCTTTCCGGCATTCTGGAACCGAAGGGCGTCAGCTATCTGGGCCTGCTGGCCGTGGCGATCCCTTCCACGATGGTCGCGATCTTCATCGCCGCGATGATCACCAATTTTCTGGGCAAAGAGCTGCATGAAGATCAGGTTTATCAGCAGCGTCTGGCAAAGGGCGAAGTCACGCTGCGCGGCGAAACGGTATTTAAAGAGAAACCGGGCGCGAAGCTATCCGTACTGCTGTTTTTGATCGGCATTATAGCCGTCGTGCTTTACGCTACCGCGATTAGCGAAACCGTTGGGCTGATCCAGAACCCCGTGCTGCCGCGCAACGAAGCTATTGTGATTTTTATGCTGACCATTGCGGCGCTGATCTGCCTGAGCTGTAAAGTAGATACCGCAAAGATCCTCTCCGCCAGCACGTTCCGTTCCGGCATGAGCGCCTGCATCTGCGTGATGGGCGTCGCCTGGCTGGGCGATACCTTTGTCAAAGCGCATATCAACGAAATTCAGGATTTTGCCGGCAGCCTGCTGCGCGACTATCCATGGATGCTGGCGGTGATCCTCTTTTTTGCCTCCACCCTGCTTTATTCGCAGGCCGCCACCACCAAAGCATTGATGCCTGCGGCGCTGCTGCTGGGCGTGTCGCCGCATACCGCGATAGCCTCTTTCGCCGCCGTCTCGGCGCTGTTCGTGCTGCCTACCTATCCTACGCTGCTGGCCGCCGTGGAAATGGACGATACTGGCTCGACACGCATCGGAAAATTCGTTTTTAATCATTCTTTTATCGTGCCCGGCACGCTGGCGATTGCGCTGTCGGTCGCCTTTGGCTTTCTCTTCGCCAATCTGTTCCTGTAGCGATAAGGGCGGGCTGCGCTGACGGCCCGCCTGGTTAAACCCCGCCTTAACCACACCCTTTCCGTTGCTTCCAGTGCGACATCCTGCAACAGCCGCAGCCGCCAGGCCGTGATATAGTCTGCGCCTTGCATAAGATCTCCGCCGCGTCGGAGTCTGCCTGTTTTCTGGTTTATATCGGTAGTGGAAAAATGATCCCTGTCATGATGAAACGCATCACAACCTGCCTGCTGCTGGCGCTGATCGCCTTCTTTAGTACGAGTGCCAGCGCCTCGCTGTTTGGCAACAACGCCAACAGCCACTTCGGCACCGTCGACCAGGCCTTCAGCTTTGATTTCAGCCAGCGGGCCGATCGGCTGACGCTCAGCTGGACGGTGAAGCCCGGTTACTACCTTTATCGCCAGCAAATCTCCCTGACCGCACAGGGCGCGAAGCTGGCCGACTGGGCGCTGCCCGCGGGCAAACCGCATGAAGACGAGTTTTACGGCAAAACGGAAATCTATCCCGACAGCCTGACGGTGCCTTTAACGCTGCTGGAAGCGAAAAAGGGCGCGACGCTCAGCGTAACCTGGCAGGGCTGCGCCGCCGCCGGTTTTTGCTATCCGCCGGAAACCCGCAGCGTGCCGCTGAACGAAGTGACGGCCGCCAGCCAGCCGCCAGCGGATGCGGAAAGCGCGGCCTCCGGCACGCAAACTGAGGCAGGTAACGCGATTTCCAATACGCAAACTAATGCAGAAAATGCTGCTTCCGGTACGCAAGCCGATGCGGGCAAGGTGGCCTCGGATGCACAAACTAATGCAGACAATGCGGCCTCCGCTATGCAGACCGATGCAGGCAATGCGGCCTCGGATGCGCAAACTAATGCAGGCAATGTTGCCTCCGCTATGCAGACCGATGCAGGCAATGCGGCCTCCGGCACGCAGACCGACGCCCTCGTCGGGCAACCCGCGCAACCGGATCATAAACTGCCCTTCTCGCCGCTGTGGGCGCTGCTGATCGGCATCGGCGTTGCCTTTACGCCGTGCGTGCTGCCGATGTATCCGCTGATCTCCGGGATTATCCTTGGTGGCAACCGTCGCTATTCGCTGAAGCGCCTGTTTGCGCTGGCTATGGTCTATGTACAAGGTATGGCGCTGACCTATACCGCGTTGGGCGTGATCGTCGCCGCTGCCGGGCTGCGTTTTCAGGCCGCGTTGCAGTCGCCAGCGGTGCTGATTGGCCTCTCCGTGCTGTTTATTCTGCTGGCGCTGTCAATGTTCGGGCTGTTTACGCTCCAGCTCCCCTCTGCGCTGCAAACCCGGCTAACGCTGTTAAGCAATCGTCAGCAGGGCGGCTCGCTGCCGGGCGTCTTTTTGATGGGCGCGCTGGCCGGTCTGATCTGCTCGCCCTGTACTACCGCGCCGCTCAGCGCCATCCTGCTTTATATCGCGCAAAGCGGCAACATGCTGGCCGGGGCGGGCACGCTCTGGCTTTACGCCGTGGGCATGGGGCTGCCGCTAATCCTGGTGACGCTGTTCGGCAACCGCCTGCTGCCGAAAAGCGGCGCGTGGATGCAAACGGTAAAAGAAGGCTTTGGCTTCGTGATTTTGGCGCTGCCGGTCTTCCTGCTTGAGCGCGTGGTGGGCGACGCCTGGGGACTGCGTCTGTGGAGCCTGCTGGCCGTCGCCTTTTTCGGCTGGGCCTTTATCAGCCTGAAATCCGCTAACGGCTGGCTGCGCCTGGGGCAGATCCTGATGCTGGCGGCGGCGCTGGTCGCGGCCCGTCCTTTGCAGGATTGGGCGTTCGGTACGCCTGCAGCGGCAAGCCGCACGACGTTAAGCTTTACGCGCATCGCCACCGTCAGCCAGCTCGATCGGGCGTTGCAGCAGCATAACGGCATCACCATGCTGGATCTCTATGCCGACTGGTGCGTAGCCTGTAAGGAGTTTGAAAAATATACGTTCAGCGAGCCGCAGGTACAGAATGCGCTGAATAAAACGCAGCGGTTACAGGCGAACGTCACGGCTAATAATGCAGAAGACAAAGCGCTGCTGGCACGGCTGAACGTGCTGGGGCTGCCTACCATCCTGTTTTTTGACGCCAGCGGCAAAGAGATCCCCGGCTCGCGCGTGACCGGTTTTATGGATGCCGCAGCCTTCCGGGAGCATTTGCAGAAATTGTCGCAGTAAACGACACTAGAGAAGAATTTTACGGTCGCGACCGTAAAGTAATGCATTCAAGAGGAGAGTCGCTTGCAACGTGAACAGGTACTCGAGCATGCACTGAACGTACTCGAGCAGAACGGGCTGGCCCCCTCCACCTCTTTCGCCATGATGGCGGAGGCGGCAGCCTGCCAACAGGAAGATTTGCAACGCTACTGGCCCGACCGCGAGGCGCTGCTCTATGACGCCCTGCGCTATCACAGCCAGCAGGTTGATATCTGGCGGCGCAAGCTGCTGCTGGATGACACTATGGGGCCAGCACGCAAGCTGCTGGCGCGTTATCAGGTGCTGGAGGAGGCCGTTAACAATAACCGCTATCCCGGCTGCCTGTTTGTGGCCGCGTGCAGCTTTTATCCGCAGCCGGACCACCCTATCCATCAGGTTGCCGAACAGCAGAAGCGCGCTTCCTGGCAATATACCCACGAGCTGTTGACCCAGCTGGAAACCGATAACCCGGAACTGCTCGCTCATCAGATGGAGCTGATTCTGGAGGGCTGCCTGAGCCGGCTGCTGGTGAAACGCAACGTGCAGGAAGTGGTGACGGCCCGTTCGCTGGCGGAAGACGTGCTGAGTATCGCGCTATGCCGTAAGAATGGCGCACTGAGCTAGTGCGCTGAGCCGTAAGCGCCGAAGCCTTCTGCGGCCTCAGAGCGGCGCGCTAAACTGTAAACACGGAAGCCTTCTGCGATCTCAGAGCGGCGCGCTGAGCCGTAAGCGCGGTGGTGCGTTTAATCAGCGTCCTGTACTGTAAGTGCGCCGCGCCGCACAGGTCGTCGCGTTCTTTGACAAAGGAAACGCACACGACGGAAGCCTGAAAGACAGGCTGTCCCGAATGGATTTGCATAACTTTCAGGCTGACTGTCTGAAAAGCAGGCAGTCAGTCACGCTTTAACGCTTTTTTATGACAAAGCCGTTGACGGCGGGCGGCCTTTACGGTTTAATGCGCCCCGTTGCCCGGATAGCTCAGTCGGTAGAGCAGGGGATTGAAAATCCCCGTGTCCTTGGTTCGATTCCGAGTCCGGGCACCACTATTCCAAACCCTCGCTTATGCGGGGGTTTTTGCTTTATGCGTCAAAAAATCACTGGATTACCAGTAGATATTATCCTTCTCTCTGTCTGCCCCCGCTTCCCGATGGTGCCAAATGGGCATTCTGCCCCACGTATTTTGTTGTACTGACGCTTTGATGCCCCAGTAAGTCTTTCACCAGCGTAAGATTCCGTTCCGACGATGTTATCAGCGCCGTCGTGAGGTTATGGTGAAAATAATATGGCGAGACGGCAAAACCACATTCCTATCCGGTATTGATGGTTTTGAGATCCGATGTGACACGGGAATAGTCGAACCAGAAACGCCCCTGTTCTGGCCGGTCAGCCTGAACGGCAGCAACGCGAGCACGTTCAAGTGCTGCCTGTATTTGAATCAATAGGTGCTGGGCAGACGCCAGCTCATCTTTTTCAGATGCATGGACGGGTAACGCGATCAGCAATGTCAGCCCCAGCAAACAGCCGGCTCGTCAGGTTAAGCACTCCTCAGTGATTTAGGGTGCTGTGAGGGTGCGATAAATGTGAAGACGGGTCAGGGGATAACTGTTTATGGTTTTTTGATAATTTTCGTATTAACAAATAGCAAGCCAAAGCGCTATACAAGTTGATTAGTAGAGACAACAATATATCTATCGCTGCGTTATCATTAGCGAATTATTACTGTCTGATCCAGAAGGTTAGAAAATAGCATGACGTTATCATCAGGTAGGGTGGAGTTCACAGAAGCAACCAGAAAAATGGTCATGGAGGAAGCCGGATATTGTTGTGCAAATCCTGGCTGCCGTATGCATTTACTTGAGTTCTACACCGAACAAAATAAAACTCGAAAACTGGGCGATGTAGCCCATATTTATTCTGCTGTTAGCCTGTCGGGAAGTGGCCCTCGATCCAACCCACATATGACGCCTGAACAACTCAGCGCTCAAACTAACGGAATATACCTTTGTACAACTTGCCATCGTCGTGTCGATAATTGTGAACTGATGTTCCCAGCAGAACATCTTTTTCAGTGGAAAAGAGAGGCGCAACAGAGTAATAACCCCGAGGGGAGAGACCGCTGGAAGAATCCAGGATATGGACGAACGACGCTTGACGACTGTCGGGAAACAGAAAAATACCTCCACTTCACCAGTCCTTTTATTGACACTATCTATCAATTTTGTTTAAAGGTTCAAGGAACTCAGTTCCGAACTTTCAGAGTTGATCACAAGATTATCGTAACGCTCTGGGGGCTTGCCAGAAGAGGAATAGGCCTGCCTACCTTTAATATATACTCCCACCAATTTAGAAATAAAATCTTTGAACTACAGCGAATAGCAGAAGAACTTATCAAGCTGCTTCCCGAAAATACACAACTGGATTCGGGATCATATTATAAAGGCGATGAACCGCCATTTTTACCAGGTTTTCCCTCTGGCGTACTTGTTTATATTGACGGTCGAGTACAGGCATTATCTGAGTTAATACAGCAATGGCGGATGATTCAGCTATGCTGGGAAAATGAAGTGAGTATGTATCAAATTTAAAATACTTCCCTTACTGACGCGCCAGTAACCGTTTTTACAGGGCTTGTCTGCTGACGACAGCGCACAAAAGCCAGTTTTGTGCGCCGCCGCCCAGCTTACTACTCTAGTACGAAGGAGCTGACTGCGCGCTCTGCACTTCTTTCCGATACTGGTTTGATATTTGCTCAGCCTTATAAGAAGAAGCGATACTGCAAGACCGTAAGTTATCTAATCTAAACACCTTGTTTTCATTACATTTAACTAAAAATGTATTGAACTCCTCGGGGTTCGAATCAGCCCACTGTTCAATCTTTATAGTTTGAGCATCTTGTTGTTGAGCATTGCTGGCCAGAACTGGTGCGCTTAGCACTATCGTTCCCAGCATGAAACTAAAAATGAATCCCTTCATATATTCTCTCCTGTCATTAATCACCTGCATATTTTTCACTCAGATATCAATCAGGATCAACTACTAAAGGTACTTTTTAAACGAAGCTGTGGTCACCGTCACTGCAATACCCAGCAAAATAGCGGCGGGCAACAGCAGCAGGTTGGGATATACCGCCGTTGGCCACGACAGATACAGCATACAGGGACATAAATTGCGGGTTTCACCATTCGTTTTGCATGGTGATACACAAAACTCGACGCCTACCCGACGCGTGGCGGCTGTTTCATTACATGCCACAGGATTTTTACCGCGACGTCAGTTCGATGAGCAGACCAAAGTTGACGATGAAAATTATCGGTTATGGCCCTAATGCAAAAATCATCTTCGCCTTACAAGGGATTACCCTAAATACTATTTTTAATAGAGATGGCTGACGCGCAGTAAGCTGAAACGTTATCCATCAGCCAGTAAAGAAGCTCCGACGGTATGGCCCCGCTCCCGAATCTGATCCAGGCATAACTGGTTGCCTATTCTGGCAAACGGCCGGTTTTTCGGCAAATCCAGCAGGTGTCATCCAATCCCGTGCAAAATGGAGCCGACATTGGCTATAAGATATGCACCACGCCTCCATGTTGCGCCGTGCATACAAGCAACTAATTTATTGCAATAATTCTGTCGACAGCCTTAAGCGTTTTTTCCCGATGTGCAATAATAACTCTTGTAATATTGAGCTTTTTAATTTCTCCATTTACAAACCGCTCACTATTACTATCAAGAGAGCTTGTCGCCTCATCCATGAACAGAATAGAAGGCTTTTTATAAAGTGCGCGGGCAATAAAAACTCGCTGCTTTTGCCCACCTGACAGTCCTTCACCCAGTTCTCCAATTAGCGTGTCATAACCCATAGGCATTTTCATAATCACATCGTGAATATAGCTGGTTCTGGCGCACTCTATCATCCAGCTTTCATCTACATTCTCTACAAATCCGCAGATATTTTCACGTATTGAACCAGAGAATAACCTGTCGTCCTGCATGATACAGGCAATCATTTTATGATAGTTATTTATTCCCGTCTGACGGATATCAATCCCATTAACGATTACCTTACCGGTATCAGGTTCAAGCAGCCCGCATAATATTTTCATCAATGTGGTCTTGCCCGAACCAGAGTTACCTGTTATCGCTACACTTTCGCCTGGTGAAATTGAAAACGACAGGCTGCTGAATATCGCAGCTGACTGACTATCGTAGCTGTAGCTGATATCTGATATTTCCAGCGATACCGGATTCATAGTCGCGATATAGTCGATATCCGCTTTTTTTTCTTCCCGTTGATGTAAAGCGATATCCGCAATACGTTCATTATGCAGACTCATGATGCGCAGTTGCAGGAGAAAGTTTGTTAGTGAAGCAATCCTGTCGGAAAACTGGCCACGAAACGCACCAAATGCTACAAACATACCTATGGTCATTTGGTTATCGATAACAAGCCCAGCGCCCAGCCATAAAATAGCAATCTGATCGCATGTAGCTACAAACGTATTTACTCCGCCAAAAAGGAGATCCATCTTATTTAATTTGATACCAGAATTTATCGCATCAATTTTCAAATTCAGCCAGTGTGTTCCGCGCCTTTCCGTCATTCCCTGTATTTTGACCGTGGCTATACCATACAATGTCTCCATAAAATAGGAGCTGGCACGCGCACCTCTGACAAGCGTTTCTTCTGAAACCTGACGGTAATGACCATAGGTCAATAGCCGAATAATAACATAGACCGCAGTAAAACCCAGTACAAACCAGGTTAACCAACCACCATATAGCGCCATCATTATCAGGACACTGACGACCATAATACTGTCTATGATGGCGCCAACAACGCTGGTCGTAAAGGTAGAACGTAGCGTATCCAGCGAGCCAAAACGAGAATTAATATCACCCAGCCTGCGCCTTTCAAAATAAGTTAAAGGAAGCCTTAACAAATGATTAAACAGGCCAGACTGCCATTGCACATTAATAAAAGTCCCCATAACCAGTGAAGACCAGGCTCGAACAATGCCCGTTGCCGCTCGCAGAAATATAAAGAACATTAATCCGAAACAAATCAAAGTTAATAATCCTTTATCGCTTGCCGGAATAGCATGATCCATCACCAGCTGCGTACCTATCGGCATCACCAGATTGATGGCCTCAATAATTACTGACAGGAAAAATATTTTTGCCAGCATACTTTTAATGCCATAAATACTACTAATCAGCGTACGCAGGCTCAGGCGATTCTTAACCGTTTGTTCTGTAAATTCACTGCCGGGCCAGACTTCCAGCGCGACACCGGTAAAGTGTTGCGACATTTCTTCAAGCCCGATATGCCTTCGTCCTCTGGCAGGATCGTGCAGAATAAAACGGTTGCGTTTCACGCTGACCAGCACGACAAAGTGGTTAAAATCCCAGTGAAGTATGCAGGGCATTTTCAGCGCGCCCAGCTCGCTTAGGGCCAATGACAGAGGACGGGTCGCCATCCCCAGCTGTTCTGCAATACCGTTGAGACCAGCAAGATTGGCACCGCGCGTCGATAAATTGAACCGCTGTCGCAACGATATCAAATCAATGTTTTTGCCGTAGTGTCCGCATACCATCGCCAAACAGGCGAGTCCACATTCTGAAGTCTCTGTCTGATGAATAACCGGAACTCGCCGTTGCCACCGCAAATCCAGTTGATTCACAATCTTTTTAAAAGCAGTGCTACTCATCTACCTGTCCTGTGGCGCTGTGCTTCATGTCATAGAGTGGTGAAAGCATCCACTGGTAAATTTTTCTTTTTTCCAGAAATAATGTGCTTTGCGCTTTCATACCATTTTCCAAAGGCAGAAATTTCCCGTCATAAGTAATAATCTGCTTTTCAGGTTTAACGATTACCTTATACCAGGGGCCAGAGGTGCCTGATGAATACCCAGGAGATCCCTGATAAGTGAGCATCTCTTTTGCTGTGGCTGGCGTCCTGGTGATGGTCGTCACCGTTGCGGAAAACTGGCCGAATTTTTCTGCCGGAAAAGCCTCATAACGGATATTAACTTTATCTCCCGGTGAAATATAAGGTACAGCATCATTAGGCACCCAAATAATGAGATAATAATGATCAATGACCTGAGGGAGAAGCTGTAGCAGACTGTCCCCAGCATTTACCATTTGCCCTGGCGTGACGCTCATTGAATCTATTTTTCCGTCAGAAAGAGCACGAATAACGATTTCTTCGCCCTCGTCGGTGTCAACCAACTCTTTTTGTAAGTCGAATTGCTGTAGTTCCATCTGATAAATGCGATTATCAAATTCTGCCGCCTGCGTCTGAACCTGGCTTGCAAGATTGGTTACCTGTAACGCATTTTGTTCATTCTGCCCGCTCAGGTTAAGAAGATTATTTTGCTGCTGATAATACAGTGCCACCTGATTAGTCAACTGATCTTTGGTGATCAGTCCTTTTGATTGGTATTTCCGGTAGTTCTCCATATTACCTTTCATGATATTTATGCCCTCTTCAGCTCGTCTGATAATATCTGATGAGCGTCGGAATGCATCACTGTATTGCATATGTTGTTGTTCTAACATAGCCAGTGTGACTTTTTTATTTTCTTTCAGGTGGGAGATAATATTCCTTACGCGAACCAGCTGGCTTTCAATATCCCTCCGACGATTTTCACTGACGACGCCGCCTGGCGTGCTTTTGCTAACGTCCAGTTGATAAACAGGGTCACCTTTTTTTATGATATCCCCTTCATGGACAAACTGCTTCACCACGATCCCTTGTACGCTGGAGTAAATATTAATCGCCCGTGGCCAGGTAGTAATTTCTCCGCTGACATTAACTCGACGCGTATAGGTTCCTTCCGTAATAAATACCAGAAAAGCCACCATGAAAGTGACAGAGACTAATATAACCAACCAGAGCGGAATGCCCGGCAATAAGATCGCACGCCCATGCCATTGCATTTTCCTGTTTTCTATTGCTTCCTTACGAAACAAATTTTCTTCCTCGGAATGTTTCGACTCTAATTTTCTTCCTACGGCTTAACCAGCGCACTGGTTCTTCACCCCAAGGTCGTAGTTGGGAAAAACGCTCAATAGCCTTGCGGCCAAAACCGGGTTTGCAGCAAAAATCGAGGATCCAAACCCTGCCGTCTTCATTCCATTCAGAAGGGTGCAGTCGGAATTTTGGATCGTCAAGCAATCTCTTTTCCGTATCTGCAGCCAGGTATGCCCAGGTGATATAGGCCAGTGGAAAACCCTGCACGTCGAAAAGAAATTTTATTTGGTGGTGCTGTATCGCGTATTCGGTCCAGAGCTGAATAGTTAAAACCGGATAGAGGCTGTAATTACGGTTATGGAGCATACAGCTAACGGCAAAACCAATCTGTTCCTGGGCTGACCATGTATCCTGGCCATCTACGGTTTCCTGTATATACAATGTCATTGTTTTCTCGCCTGGTGCCCGTGAATGGCTAATGCGCTACTGCCTAATACGTCGTTAGCAAATGTCTGCATTTTGATCCCCATTGCGACGAATGCCTGCCTCAGAGACACAATATCTTTTTCATGCGTTTTTAGCAGATGCGCTATTTCTTCAAACATTTGCACTTTGCCTAAACAGGCTCGGGGCAGCAGTTTTTGTCGCGCGCTCTGCTCCACTTCTTTTATCATTGCGGCGTTATCAACTCCCTGCTCATGGCAAGTGCTGGTCAGCCAGCCTATGGCGTCGGTATAACTTCGCAACAGTTCCGGAAAGCGGTTATCCTCCTCCAGGTCATTATCATGTAAACCTCTTTGTCCCTGGCAGCGCTGGATTAAACCTGTAACAATGTTTTCCAGTGAAAATCTATTCTTTTCAACGCGATACGGCATGTTGCCAGGCCTGGCAATAAATGCCACAAAGTTTTTAACTAAAGGTTTTAGCGTTTCAGGCACTGGTTTCTGTAAGGGAATGGTTATACCCAACAATTCCAAATAGCCACGGTAGCAAGCGTCCTGGAAAGCCTGTTGAAAGACGTCTTCTGTCTGCTGACGGGCAGTCACCGTGAATCCCGGATCGAACAGATATTTACCTGCGTACAGGCAAAGATTGGATAGCCCCTTTTGCAACGTTGCTGGCTCTTTCATCAGCGCCATAAGCCTGAGATGGTATTCAAAGCTATCGCTACTTTCGTCCGGGAACAGACAGTTCAGGCCATTAAAATCCAGCAGCTTGCCGTCCATTGAGATATTGGATGGCGACGTCGTTAACCTCAAAAAACGTGTCCGGCAAAATGCCATTTGCCGTGCCTGGCGTCTGGCAAGCTCACATAATCCTTCGATGCAGTAACGCTGCAGATCGCGATAAGCCCGCTCGCTAAAGCCATCTGGCGGCATCGGCAAACTTATCGGCAACTGGCGGATGACAGAACTCACCCGTCGGGCATCATGCAATAGTTGCCCGGCATAGTCAGGCTGCGGCCGAAAATAGGGTGCCCGTTCGAAATGAGCCGGACGCACTACAGGCTCACGGATCAGCAGCGCCCGCCGCGAAGAGCCTGCCGCAAGTTCACCGGCGTTGGCAATATCATTGTCGATAAGTAAAACTGCGCGCGTTTGCACCGCGCCATAAGGGAGAATTTGCCCCAGCACTTCGCTCCATAAAGCTTCATAAAGCGCATGAACGGCGCTCAATGTACCATTTGAGTGACGTTCGTCTGAGCCCTTACCCACCAAGGGATTAGCCCCCATTCCTTTCACCTGATAATGCCCGTCAAAACCGCAGCGGGCACCGCCGCCGTTGCGCTGAATGCCGCTACCGCCATAACGCTCCGCATAAAACTTTTTGGTCGCAGCGGAACGGGCTGGATCGATCAGATAGCTACAGGCGTTGCGTAGTGCTTCTGGATCTTCAACGTCCGCAGCGCACCACAGCAACGAGGATGACACTTGTTGGGCATAAAAAGGCACCAGATTTTCTGCCAGGCCTGAAAGCAAAGAGGAATGACTCATTTGCTGGCATTCTCCAACGTGTTTTGATGATATGCGTTTTGCTTCTTTTTAGGCGGGTAATTTCCAACGCGCTTAAATAGGGTCATAAGATACATAATAAGCAGCGGGTATTTTATTGAGCATTTTCTTATCCAAAAAGAAATAGCAGAAGATAAAAAGGGTACAGAATTTATAATAAAGAGCCTTTAGACACCACAGGAATAAAATTAAATTTTTTTTAAAGTTATCAAAGCGTCAGTATTGCGTCAATGATTACGCTAGTGCCAGCTAATGATAATTTCATTTAATATAATTTAACTGCGTTATTTTTTAGGACCATGTATACATAAACTACCCGAGCATAATTTAGCCAGACAAAAATAGACTGCGGTATCATTTTCATTACCTCTCAATCCCGCTGGGAAAATAGCGACCAATTAAAAGGTAAGGTTTGTAGAACTTATAATCACGAACAGATGAAACTAATTTTTTATTGCTTACTGTAAAGATAGCGTTATTATACTTTACAAAAATGTACAATCAGACAACATCAAAGGAGAATAAAATGCGCAATTTAAGTATTGAAGAAATGCAGTTAGCCAGCGGGGCTGCGGATATTGTGAGCGCTGCTCAGACTATCGGTTCTGCCGTTGGTGGCACCGCTGGCGCCTATGCAGGAGCAGAAGAAGGAGCCTTAATCGGTGCCGGCATGGGCGGGCCTGCCGGTGCCATTATTGGTAGCGGTGTAGGTGCAGGCGTTGGTTACTTTGGCGGTGATGCCATTGGCTCGGCTATCTCTGCCGGTTACGATGCCGTCGGTAGCTATTTTGGCGGCGATTCAGCCTCTTCTTCATCGTCTTCAGGCGCTTAACCTGTTTTACCTGCGGGCGGCTGCTCTGTATTGAAAGGAAATGAGTAAGTGAATACTCGCTATACGCTTCATCGACTGAGCCTGCTTGACCAGTGGCGTTTTGACCGTTTTCGCCTGCTCTTTTGCATCGCCGTCGTGCTTATTTTTTCCGCCGTGATTTACTGGGTTCTGCCTTTGTTTGGTCATGGCAATGTACAGAACGGTTTTGTCGGAATGTTGTGCGGACTTTCCGTTAATTTCTGGCTGACTTGTATAGGCCGCCTGCGTATTGATTCTGTCGATTATGTGGACAAGCTGGCAGTAATCCTGGAGCGTTACAAATATAAAAAAAATGGTTTGGGCTATTACGACATCCCGGCGCATCGCTATATGAAATTTAAATCTCAGCGGATTTATCTCAACAGAAAAAACGAAACCCTGGTGATTACCGGTCCCTATAACATCCTGAAGAAAGTTATTAAGCAGCTTAATGCCGGCGCACCTTCTGAAGATGCGACTAAATAGTCTCAATCTGAGGCGTACCTGACAGACAAAACGCTGATCATTATTTCTTGTAGAGAAGGGTTTTCCCATGCGCGTTCTTTTTATCGGCCCTCCTTTATATGGCCTGCTATTTCCCGTGCTATCTCTGGCTCAGGGATTTCGCGCTAACGGACATGAAGTGCTAATCGCCAGCGCCGGAAAGTTTGCACAGAAGGCTGCCGAAGCAGGTCTGGTGACGTTTGATGCTGCGCCAGGACTTGATTCCGAATCCGAATACCGACGTCAGGAAGAGAAACGAAAAAAAAGCAATAAAACAGGAAACTTCTCTTTTTACAGTGACCAAATGGCCGATCGGCTTATAGAGCTGGCCGGCAAATGGCGGCCCGACCTGATCGTCTATCCTCCGCTTGGCGTGGTCGGCCCTCTGATCGCGGCCAAATACCGTATTCCTGTTGTGATGCAGTCGGTGGGTTTTGCCCATACGTCATGGCATATAAAAATGGTGACGCAATCGTTAGCCGATGCCTATGCTCGTCATGGCGTTACTGCACCGCCGCGCGATCTTGCCTGGATTGATGTTACACCGCCGAGCATGAGCATCCTGAAAAATGAAGGCGAACCCGTCATTTCTATGCAGTACGTTCCCTATAATGGAGGCGCCGTCTGGCAAAAATGGTGGGAGAGAACCCCGACACGAAAGCGTTTATTGGTTAGTCTTGGCACCGTCAAACCCATGGTCGATGGTCTGGATTTGATTTCGTGGGTCATGGACTCGGCAGATGACGTGGATGCTGACATTATTCTTCAGCTGGCGGCCAATGCACGCGTTGGCCTACGTCAGCTTCCGCCAAATGTAAGACTGGTCGACTGGATCCCGATGGGCGTATTTCTCAACGGCGCAGATGGATTTATTCATCACGGCGGCGCAGGCAACACCCTGACAGCCCTACGCAGCGGCATCCCTCAGATAGTGTTTGGCGAAGGTGCCGACCGGCCTGTTAACGCCAGAGCTGTTGTTGAGCGAGGCTGTGGGATCATACCCGGCAAAAATGGCATAACAAGCGAAGGGATCAATACCTTTTTGGGCAATAGAGCATTGCGCGAAGCTTCGGCACAGGTTGCTGTGGAAATGGCTGCACAAGCCAGCCCTTCAGACGTTGCAAAAGAGCTTGTTACAAGGCTAAGCGGTTAATCATCGTCAGCTGCGCTATTTGATCCTTACGCCAACAGATAATAACTATGGCCAGTCAGGCTTTTGGCTGGACTCTATACTGCAAAAACAGCTTCGATTTCATTAACGCAAATGAATGTTAGCAACGTTTGCTTTTAACGCTTTGTTGTCTGTTCATGCCTCGGGCTTAGTTCTTATTCTCATCAGTGCCTGTTCAACTTTCTCCGCATTCTGCTCCGGTATAACTTCTTTATTAGCTATGCCGGTTTGGTCACCTGACGCTGTGCGGTATGTCTGAACATAATGTTCTGACCGGCAGCTACAGCAATAAATTTATCTTGCTGGGGTATGTGATAAAGATTTGTCGATCCGGAGGGACGAAGTCGATGCTGATAAAGAAGCCATTTGATGAAAAAAGGGTTGCGTAAGCGCAGAAATATCACAGGCGATACGCTCACCGGTTACACATTCGGATAATCATTTTAACGCCGCCATTCTTACCTGAATTTATTATATCGCGAAGGCCAGATGCGCTCCGGCTCGGTATCCAGGGCTATGGCAATCAGCCTTTCCCCTCTTGGCCAGTGGCGGTTCAGCGCATTGGCCAGCGTGGACGAGGCCAGCCCAGCCTCGCGGGAAACGGCAGACAGCGTCGTGCCTCTCTTCTTCAGCTCGGCAATGATATCTGCCGGGTGCCAGTCCTTATCGGTTATCTCTGTCATCCTTGTCAGCTTCCATCAGACGTTGCTTGTTGAGTATCACTAAACAACTACGATGTTAAGTAATGCTAAACAGTAAGTCAATGTATGATTGTTGATGGTGTTACTGATGATCCCAGCTCGTTTGAAAGCCGCCCGTCTCCATGCTCGTCTGACTCAGGAAAAGCTGGGCGTTCTGGCGGGCATTGAAGAGGAAACGGCGCGCTCGCGCGTTTCGCAATACGAAGGCGGGATCCATCGTCCAACGTTTGAAACGATGTGCGCCTTTGCAAAAGTGCTCAACGTGCCGGAATGCTATTTTTATACGATTGATGACGCCTTCGCCGAGACGATTTTAGCGCTCTGGCATCAGAGACAACGTCCCGCCTGACGCCGTTTTACCAGCGGCCCTGTCACTTTTCAGACAATCGCCAGCCTTGCGGCCGCTCCCCTTATTTCACCCGCTGTAAGCCTGTTCCGGCGCCTTTCCTTCTGTCGCCAGAAGCAAAAAAACCATCGTCAGGCTTGATCGTTTCCCGTAAATGATAATACTGTGTTTATATACAGCTTATTTCGGGATAACCCCATGAATTTACTTCGTCCGGTCGAAGTCCGCGCGCTTCTGCGGCTGCCGCTCTTTATGAGCCGCGTGCCCTGCGGCTCACCTGCCAGCGCGCACGACCATGTTGAACAACGTCTGGACTTAAACGATCTGCTGGTGCAGCGGCCGGAGAGCACCTATTACATTCGCGTCAGCGGCGACTCAATGAAGGATGCCGGGATCGATGACGGCGACCTGCTGGTGGTCGATAACGGTATTGCCGCCGATCACGGCGATATCGTGGTCGCGGCGGTAAACGGCGAGTTCACGGTAAAAAAGCTGCAGCTGCGCCCGGACGTGCGGCTGCTGGCGATGAACAAGGCCTGGCCGCCGATAGTGCTGGCGGAAGAAGAGCAGCTGGATATTTTTGGCGTGGTGACCTTCACCATTAAGGCGATGGAGTAAGCCATGTTGAAAAATCGGGTTTACCGCGCCTGCGCCTCTGACGTTCAGACTTCGCCGCCGCATCAGGTTAAGTTTTTGTTCAGTCGGCTGCACGAGCTGGTGCCGACTAATAATGATTGCTATCTCTGCGCCTGCAACGGCAGCTTTTGCATTATCGATCGTTACCGGCCTGCCGTAGCGGGCAGCCGCGTGCTGATTGATGTGGCAGGCCGCTGCGAATGGGCGCGTATCGGAAATAATCCACAACGAATCGTCACCGATTGCGGGCAAACGATTGAGGGTAATCAGCTACAGGAAGCGATCATACTGGGGGTAGTAATCCGCGAGGTGGTGCCCACCTACCCATTTAATCGCTCTGACATAAGCTTAATTGGCAACGATTAGGAAAATTCTTAAATCTCTATTGCTGAATAAAAGAAATGTGGTATTTTTATTCATACAAAGGGATATGAAGAGAATATTCAGAGGGAACATGAACAATTCTTATGTTATCAATAATGCTATAAAGTTTAGCCCGGCTGATAATAAGCTATTTTTTTTAAACGGTACAGCTGATGCCATTACTCTTAACCACCCGGCCAGCCTGTGTTTTCTTGAATTAATAAGAAAACAGGGTGAGATAATCACTCAGCAGGATTTTATGAATGAGATATGGCATAAAAATGGAAAATATGTAACAGCCAATACTTACTATCAAAATATTTGCCTGCTACGTAAATGTTTAAAAAAAACCGGGCTGGACGAGAACACTATTGTCACGGTGCCCCGTAAAGGACTGATGCTGCCACGATCCGTTGAAATCAAAATCCTGCCCGTAGCTTCAGCAGACCCGCTTAATCATATGGAAGGCAGGCTGGCGGCCTGCAGCCAGCCTGAACCTACCATCGGAAACGCCCCGACTGAAGTCGCTTCGCCGGGCATTAAGCCCGCGGCAGAACAACCTTTCTCCGATTCGCCAGGGGTTAAGCCATGTGCATTGATACAAGGAACGCAGAGAAAAAAAGCAATGCTGAAGTTCCCCCATGCAGGCTGGAAACGATATAAAACATCTTTCTTATTCACGCTTTTATTCTTTTTTGATTTTATTATAACCATCAAAGTTTTCCCTTAAACACCTACCATAAATATTAATTAACAGTTCCGGATGGATTTTATCCATTCGGATCAAAAAGGACAAAACACCATAAGAAGAAGGAAAGCTTCACACTCTTTAATGCGTGGATGGGCGGCCATCTTTTCTGCTGTTGCATATAGCAGATAAGAAGGAAGATCGGCGAACGCCGTTCTGAAAAAATCTCCTGTGAATAAGATATAATTCAACAGCCCTGCTGTAGACTTCACTATCTTGTTACTATAAGAATAGCGATAGGCCAGACCACTTCAGGCGCCTGCTTCACTTATTTTTATCATTAAATGGCGCGATGGATCTTAAACAGTGGACTGAGCAGCAATGACTTTGACAGATGCAGGAGGCATCAGTGATAACTATGGGAAAAAATCTTATCGGTAAAAAAAATGGCGTGATCTTCATTATCAATGAAGAGATCACGTTTGATCCTGATAAATGCATTATAAGGAATATCATGCATAACCAGGAAATCAGGCTGAATATGCCTGCCAGCCGTTGTCTTACTCTGCTGTTAATGAATCCGCATTCCGTGATATCCAGGGAGCATTTCCTTGAAGAGGTTTGGCAAAAAAACGGCGTTGTCGTCTCACAAAACACTTATTACCAGAACATATCAATATTGCGCAAAACTTTAAAGCAGGCCGGATTAAGTGGTGAATTTATTGTTACCGTTCCTCATAAGGGGCTAACCTTATGCCAGAACATTACGATAACACACCAAAAAATCAGAGAAACGGATCCGGAGAATGATGTTATTAAAATGTCATACAATAAAATCCATAATATGAAAATAGCACCACAAGCGGAGAAAAAGGAGAGCTCCCGGAAGGCCCTTCCTTTTTTTAATCGAGGGGAAATCCGATTTTTTTTCACGGACGGAGATGAATGCAGGCACATCTTCTCGATGATCCTTATCGCTTTGATAATCTCTGTCATCATAACATTGATTAACAGTTATGCTGTAAATGCCAAAGGGATCACCCCCACCACGAAAGAGCAAAAAAGCGAATTACCTTTTTGTTTTGCAAAACAAAACACCGACTGTTCTGAAATTGTTTTAATGAACAGAAGGTTCTCTCTTTCACAAAATCACGCTGTGATTCACAAGTCCCCCAACCTTAGTTTGTTCAGATGAATCTCATCAACAACATAAATTCACAATGCTTCATATAGACTACTTCCAAATCTTACGATTATATTATCGGCGCTGCATCAGCTTGCAGGCAACAGATAATTCCCGTTGCTTTTAGCATATCGGCTATAGATTACCGGGAATGGCTTATTTAAATTGCATTATCAGGATTATTATTAACAAGGAATAGCACTATGAAAATGTATAACGCGCTGTCAGCGCTGGCTCTATTAACCATTTTCTCTACCACTTCCGCAGCTGCCGCAGACGGGACAATTAACTTTAAAGGCAGCATTATCGATACTGCCTGTACTGTTGACCTCGACGGTGCTGGCGCGACAACCATGGATGTTATCATGGGAAATGTTCATAAATCCGCGTTTAGCGGCGTAGGATCAACGGCTGGCGGCAGTGCCAGCGCCACTAAATTTACTCTTACCCTGAAGGACTGTCCGGCAACCGCAGCCACGGCAAAAATAAAATTTGATGGTATCGCCTATGCAGGTGATAACACCGTGCTGGCTTTGACTGATGAAGCAGGCGTTGCAACAGGCGTAGGTATTCAGCTCTCCGACAGCAGTGGCGTTCTGCCTTTATATACCGAGTCAGCTTCCTATCCGCTGACTTCTGGTACCACCTCCAATACCCTGGACTTCTATGCTCGCTATATCCAGAAAGCGGCTACCGTCACTGCTGGCCCGGCTAACTCCGTAGCGACTTTTACCGTTAATTATTAATTTGCTGAACGTTAACACCATCCGTTACGGATGGTGTTTTTCATCGCTCCCAGGAGGATAAAACATGCGACATTTCCATATTTTCCTGTTTCTTATCGGGATGTTAAGTATCTCAGGCGCCAACGCTGGCGTCATTATTGGGGGTAGCCGGCTGATTTACGAAGGAAACAAAAAAGAAAAAGTGATCGGTATAGAAAACCCGGATACCTCTCCTTATTTAATCCAGTCATGGGTCGAAGATGAACAGGGAAATACCATTAAAGATACGCCCCCTTTTATTGTCACGCCGCCTTTATTCAGAATGGATGGCGGTCAAAAGAACCTGCTGCGCATTATTCGGGGAGCACGTGCATTGCCTCAGGATAAAGAGTCTCTTTATTGGCTCAATATCAAGTCTATTCCCTCATCATCAGAAGAGAACAGAAACACGCTGCAAATAGCCGTGCGCTCCCGACTCAAACTGATTTACAGGCCAGATGCCCTTTCGGGAGAAACAGCGGAAAAGCATACTGATGAGCTGGTCTGGAAAACAGAAGGAACAACGTTAACCGTTACCAACCCTTCTGATTACTATATGAATTTTATGTTTATAAAAATTAATAATAACAGTATTACCGAAGGTGGACTGGTCGCGCCACGCTCATCCGCAACCTTTAAACTTCCGGCCAGCAATGTTGCTGGCAGCATCAGCTGGAAGTTAATAAATGATTATGGCGGTATCGGCGAGCTACACCATGCTTCACTTTAATTTTAAAGGATGAATCACGAAAGTTTTTTTAACTTTTGCAACTTTCGACCCACCTGTACTTACGCAATGGAATGTGATTATGTATGGAACCTCATCTGCCAGATGTAAGAAAAAAATTAGCCGTTGCCTTTGGCCACTGATGCTGCCAGCCCTGCTGGCTGGTCTGATTGAAAAGCAGGCTAATGCGAGGGAGATGTTCAACCCCAATTTTCTCCAAACCAGCAGCGGAAGTACGGAGATAACCGATCTGTCGGTATTCGAGAATCCGCAGTCTCAGGCGCCGGGCGATTATGTAGTCGATATTTTTATTAACGATAGCTTTGTCGAAACTAAAAAAATCACCTTTTTTAGCCACGAGCGGTCAGCAAGCGAGAAGGTTCTACAGCCCTGTTTAAGCCTGCAACTGCTGGCTTCCTACGGCGTGCGCACCACGGCCTTTCCGGATTTAAAAGAGAACGCGGCGGGATGCGTTGCGGTTACCGCGATACCGCAGGCCTCTGTCACCTTCAATTTTAATACTCAGCGACTGATGTTAAGTATTCCGCAAGCAGCACTGCGCACCAGCGTCAGGGGATTTATTTCGCCAGAGCAGTATGATGAAGGGCTGACGGCGCTTTTCCTGAACTACCGATTTTCTGCGGCTAATAATTATGCCCGTGACATTCATGCTCACGACAGCGACAGCCAGTACCTTAATCTGCGCCCCGGATTGAACATGGGAGCATGGCGGCTACGCAATTACACCGCCTGGAACCGCAGCAGCACCTCAAAAGATAAAGGCAAATGGGATGCCGTCTATACCTATCTGCAACGTAATATTATTCCGCTGAAAGCGCAGCTTACCGTAGGCGAAAGCACCTCGCCTGCCGATATCTTCGAAAGCGTGCCTTTTCTTGGCGCGCAGCTGGTTACGGATGATGAAATGCTACCGGAGAGCTTGCGCGGTTACGCTCCGGTAGTCCGAGGAACGGCCCGGACAAATGCTCAGGTTATTATTCGCCAGAACGGCTATATCATCTATCAAAGCTATGTTGCGCCGGGCGCTTTTGAGATCGCCGACCTGTACGCTACCGGCGGCAGCGGTGATTTATACGTCACCATCAAAGAAGCCGATGGCAGTGAGCAGAATCTGGTTGTGCCTTATGCTTCCCTGCCGGTACTGGCGCGTGAAGGCTATCTTAAATACAGCTTCACCACGGGTAACTATCGTCCTTACGACAGCGCCGTTGATGAAAGATATTTCAGCCAGGCGACGGTTATCTACGGCCTGCCCTGGAATATTACGCTGTTTGGCGGCTTACAGGCTGCCGCAAACTACCAGTCGCTCGCCTTCGGCATCGGTAAAAATTTTGGCGGCCTGGGCGCGTTCTCTGCCGACGTGATTAATGCCTGGTCAACGGTAAAAGACCAGGGCAAAACCGACGGCCAGTCCGTACGACTCCGCTACAGTAAAAACTTTTATGAAACGGGGACTAACTTTGCCATTGCCGGTTACCGCTATTCGACCCGTGATTACTATTCTCTGCCCGAGCTGATGGATACCTGGCGTTCAGGCTACAGCTCATTGTACCGGGAACAGGCGCGTAACCGCACGGAGCTGACGCTGAACCAGCATCTGGGCCAGTCCGCAGGCGCCCTGAGCCTCAGCCTGTTACGGGAAGACTACTGGCGTACTAACCGCCGGATGGAGTCGGTTTCTACCAGCTACAACAACAGTTATAACGGCATCAGCTACGGCGTAAGCTACAGCTTTAACCGTAATTCGTCTGATTTCTCCGGCAATCGCACTGACGCCAAAGATCGGATCTTTTCCTTCAACGTTTCCATGCCGCTGAGTCGCTGGCTGCCCAACAGCTGGGCGAACTATACGGTGACCAGCAGCAAACCGGGAAGCGTCAGCCACAGCGCTGGCCTGAGCGGTACGGCGCTGGAAAACAACAACCTTGCCTGGAACCTGCGCCAGGGGTATGCCAGCCAGGGGACGGGCAACAGTGGCAATCTTGACGCCGATTATCGCGGTACTTACGGTGAGGTCACCGCCGGTTATGGCTATGACCAGACGATGAAAAGAGTGAGCTATGGTGCCGAGGGCGGCGTGATTATCCATAGTAAAGGCGTTACTTTGAGCCAGCCCTTTGGCAATACGGCAGCGTTAGTGGAGGCGGAAGGCGCCAGCGGCGTACAGTTAATTAACCAGACCGGCGTTAAAACGGATTTCCGTGGTTATACCGTTGTACCGAACGTTGCTCCTTATCGTCGCTCAGATATTGCGCTTGATACCACCACGCTGCCTGAAGATGTCGATCTGGCGTTAAGCACTCAAAGTGTAGTGCCCACACGAGGTGCGATTGTTCATGCCCGTTTTTCCGCCCGGGTAGGCGGCAGAGGGATCATGACGCTGACGCATAACGGCCAGCCGGTTCCTTTTGGCGCAATGGTGGTGGAGGCTAATGAACAGAATAAGCAGGGATATATTGTCGGCGAGAGCGGTCAGGTTTATCTCAATGGCCTTAAACCTTCAGGGACATTGCTGGTGCAGTGGGGTAAGAGTGATAGCAAACAATGTCGGATTAACTACACGCTTCCGGAAAACAAACCAGAAAATGGCATTCGACTTCTGAACGGCATTTGCCGGTAGTGATAATTATTGAAAATTAGACTGTTATCTGGAGTAACGACAAGATGTCCGTATTCAGCTCACCATTCATAATAAAGTGTTTACCGTTAATATTGATGTTGCCTTTTTACAGCCATGCAGCAAGCTGTGTTTCAGGGAGCACGCCAAAAGCCACTACCGGTGC
Source organism: Erwinia sp. STN24 (assembly GCF_041320675.1). Lineage (NCBI taxonomy): Bacteria > Pseudomonadati > Pseudomonadota > Gammaproteobacteria > Enterobacterales > Erwiniaceae > Erwinia > Erwinia sp. STN24. The sequence goes on from NZ_JBGGPM010000004.1 coordinate 298,778, forward strand.
CCTTACGCTTGCGGTTGATCCTAATATTACTGTGGGAGAACAGCTTGGCATTCGATTCAGTAAAGGCTTTTATGGGCAGACGCTCATTGTCGGGTGTACCGGAACCAGTTCTTATCGCTCAGCGTCACTTCTTACGGCAAGTACTACGGTTACAGGCGCTTATGAAACCGGGATTCCGGGCGTAGGTGTGATTATTGGAGACATATATAAGCCCGGCATGAACGTTCCTTATTCAACCACAATATCACAAAATGCGTTAACACCCTGGATAAATAAAAATGAGGTTAAACTCACTTTTGTCAAAACAGGCCCAATTACTCCCGGGAGCACCGGCAGTAAACTTTACAGTAATTATTACCTGAACTCGACCTCATTTGCCACGCTGACCGTAAATAGCCTGACCATTATCCAGAAAAGCTGTCTGGCAGATACCAGTTCAAAAAATCAGACAGTCAATCTGGGCAGTCCGAGCCGTAGCGAATTTAATGGCATCGGCAGTACGGCAACCTCTTCAGAGCGAAACTTTTCCATTATATTGCAATGTGAATCAGATAATATCCCTGTTCAGGTTACTTTCGAACCCGTAGGCAGTTCTGACGGAGAGGGTATTCTAACTATCAATGATGAAAATGATGCGGCGTCAGGCGTTGCAGTTGAGGTAATGGATAAAAACAGAACGCCCCTTAGTTTTACCACGGCCACAACTTACCATAGTGCCGCAGAGCAGAGGATAGAAATCCCCCTGATTGCTCACTATAAACAAACCGGCGAAATTGCCCCTGGCGCGGCAAATGCCGCAATGACGTTCACCATCACTCAGAACTGATTCAGCCTGTGATGAAATGGTTCAGATGTAGGAATTCACAAAATGCAGAAGGGATTCAGAAAAAAATTACTCGTTGGGGAATTGAGAAAGCCAGACGACATTAAATTAAGAAAAAAACCCCATTTATTCAGAAAAAATCAAAGATAATTCAGTTTTATTTTTAACAGCATATCGATAGGATTAATGTGCCCGGCAATAATCGGGGCATTAAAAAAGGATGCCTTACCTGAATAAGGCTATTTTTAAAAAAAAGGAATGCATACAATGAAAGAACTTTCAGTGATTGAAATGAACGAAGTTTCTGGAGCATACGGCTGGGACTTCAGCAACTTTGGTAGTTTCGCCCTGAGCGCTATTTCTAATATCGGTGAGCTTGCTATTTCAGCTGTAGTGGGTGGTGCGACTGGTGCTATGACAGGCGCCTATGTTGGTGGCCGTCACGGCGGCGATGGCGGCGGCCTGCTCGGTTTTGGCATTATTGCTGAAGGTATCGGCATGGTGGCTGGTGGCATCCTTGCTGGTATCTCCAGCGCGACTTACTGCGCTGCTACCGGCTGGGATTCAACTCAAAGTTTTGTTAACGACGTTTATAATTCTTTCCTGAACGGTACCGTCGCTTAATTTTTACTCAAGAGCCACTCCGGTGGCTCTTTTTTTCTCTCTGGAAACTCCTATGGATAACAATAAAAATAAAAGCCTGTTCCGCAGCGACGCGTTGGATTATCAGCGCCAGAAGTGGACAGGAAAGGCGCTGCTTATTTCTAAGATACCAGCATCTGTTATTACAGGATTTTGCCTGCTTTTTCTTATCGTAGTTATACTGGCTATGGTCTTCTTTGATTACAGCAGACGTATTGATGTTGATGGTGAAGTGATTACCCTTCCTCATGCTATCAATATTAATTCACCACAGCAGGGTTATATCACCACCACCTTTGTTAAGGTTGGCGATCGCGTTAAAAAAGGCGATCCGCTGTATGAACTGGACGTTGCCCGTATTACCTCTTCAGGAAACGTCAGCAGCGCCGCCGTCGAATCCATTAAAATTCAGACGGCTAATCTTCATGCAATGATTGCTAAATTAGAAAGTAATAAAGCGTCTACGCTGGAAAACCTGCAGTCGCAGATAGACAGCTATGCAAAGGCCCATAAAGAAACCGAGAAGATGGTTAACAGCGCCCGCGAAGGCGTAAAGAAAATGAATGAAAGCCTGAATAACTATGAAAAGTATTTAAAAAAAGGGTTAATCACTCAGGATCAGCTTAATTATCAGCGCGCGCAGTCGCTTTCCCAGCAGAGCGCCTATCAGGCGCTGAACAGTCAGAGTATTCAGGAAAAAATACAGCTTTCGCAATTACGCAGCGATAAATTTACGCGTGCCGCAGATTTTGATAACCAGATTATTCAAAATAAATCTCAGCTAAGCGATCTGGAACGACAGCTGGCAGAATATAAAGCGAATAACAGTATCATTATTAGTGCAAAGCTTGACGGTATTATCGAATCGCTTAGCGTGACGCCGGGCCAGATGGTGGAGACCGGCGCCAGCCTGGCGCAGATTAAGCCGGTGGATAACGTGCACTATTTTTTATTGCTCTGGCTTCCGGATAACAGCCTGCCCTATGTAAAAGTGCAGGACGGCATTAATATCCGCTACAACGCTTTCCCTGCTGATAAGTTTGGGCAATTCCCCGGGAAAATCATCTCGATTTCCTCTGTCCCTGCCTCGCCGCAGGAGATGAGCACCTATAGCAGCGGTGCCCGCCAGGAGAAAGGCTCTTATTACAAAGTTCTGGTTGCCATTAACGATACAGAATTCAGTGATAAGGGAAAAAAACTGCAAATATCTGGCGGCCTTCAGGCCAGGGTCATCGTCTTCCTTGAGAAAAAGCCGTTATATCAATGGGCGATTGCGCCTATAAATAAAATAAAAAATAGCGTGAGTGGAGTTGTCAATGACAGGTGAGTCGCTTTTTGAAAAAATTAACAGCAAAATAAATTTTTCACTGCGCCGTAAAGTTCCGAAAATTTTGCAGTCGGAGTCCTCAGAGTGCGGGCTGGCTTGCCTGGCGATGGTCTCTTCTTACTACGGTCTGAACGTCGATTTATTTAACCTTCGTCAGAAATTCGGCGTATCAACCAAAGGCGCGACCTTAAATCTTGTGGCCGGCATCGCCTCGCAGCTTCAGCTGAAAACCCGCGCGCTTTCGCTGGATATCAATGAGGTCGGTAAGCTGAGAACGCCCTGCATTTTGCACTGGGATATGAACCATTTTGTTGTCCTGGTAAAAGTGCGCCACAACTCATTTGTGATCCACGATCCGGCCTTCGGGCGGCGGGTGGTGGGTATGAAGGATATGTCCAACCACTTTACCGGCGTGGCGCTGGAGCTGTGGCCGGATAAGGAATTCCACAAAGAGACGGTAAAAACCCGGCTGCGCCTGCTGGATCTGATGAAAAATATCAATGGTCTGCCCGGCGCGCTGTTAAAAATATTCGCGCTGTCAGTCGTCATTGAGTCGATTAATCTGCTCCTGCCGGTAGGAACTCAGCTGGTGACTGACCATGTTATTCAGGCGCATGATTACGATCTGCTAACCGTGATCTGTCTCGGCCTGATTATCTTTACCCTGTTTAAAGCCTTTGTCAGCGTAATACGGGCATGGACCTCGATCGCGCTGGGCACGTTGACGGATGTGCAGTGGAAGACCACGCTGTTCGATCATCTGATGAAGCTGCCTTTATCCTTTTTCGAAAAGAGACATCTTGGCGATATTCAGTCCCGTTTCTCCTCGCTGGACGCCATCAGAACAACATTTACCAACAGCATCGTTACCGGGATTATCGATACCATTATGACTATCGGGCTTTTTGCGATGATGATGGTTTACGGCGGCTGGCTGGTCTGGGTCGTGATGGGCTTTACCCTTTGTTATGCACTGATGCGGCTGGTTACTTATCGCCTGTATCGCCAGCTGTCAGAAGAACAGATTGTCAAAGGCGCCAAATCCAGCTCACACTTTATGGAAACGCTTTACGGTATTTCCACCGTAAAATCCCTTGGTATCGATAATATTCGCTCCAGCCACTGGCTTAATCTGAATATCGACGCCACCAATACCGGCATTAAAATTACCCGGTTTAATATGATGTTTGGCGGCATCAATACCCTGGTCAGCACGCTGGATCAGGTGGCCATACTCTGGCTGGGGGCTTCCATGGTGATTGATAATAATATGACCCTGGGGATGTTTATGGCTTTTAACTCCTACCGGGGACAATTTTCCCAGCGCGCTGGCAGCCTGATCGATCTGGCGCTGAGTCTGCGAATGCTCTCGCTTCATAATGAAAGGATTTCCGACCTTATTTTCACCGAGGCAGAAGAAGCCGTCGCGCAACGGGCTATTTTCAGGCCCGGAGAAGGTATTGCGCTTAACGTCAAACAAGTCAGCTATCAATATGATGCGTTATCAAAACCGATTTTTACCGATCTGAATATTGCTGTTCAGCCCGGGGAAAGCGTTGCTATCGTCGGCCCTTCCGGCGTCGGGAAAACGACCTTGCTTAAAGTCATGAGCGGCCTCCTTATGCCCACCAGCGGCGAAATTCTGGCCGGAGGCCTGGATATTCATAAAATCGGGTTGAATAATTTCCGGCAAAGCATTGCCTGCGTGCTGCAGGATGACCGGCTTTTTTCAGGATCTATCGCGGACAATATCTGCGGTTTTTCCCCGGATGCTAACCGGGAGCTGATTATGGCGTGTGCGGTTTACAGCAATATTCACCACGAAATAATGAGTATGCCGATGGGCTATGAAACCCTGATTGGCGAGTTAGGCGCAGGCATTTCCGGCGGTCAAAAACAGCGGCTGTTTATTGCCCGGGCGCTTTACCGGCGTCCCAGCATCCTGTTTATGGATGAAGCAACCAGCCATCTTGATATCGAGAATGAAAAGGCCATTAACAACGCCATCTCCTCGCTTAAAATCACCCGCATTATCGTGGCCCACCGCCCTTCCACCATCGCCTCTGCCGATCGCGTAATTGAGCTATAGCGGCCCGATTTAAAGCCCGCTGAAAAGCGGGCTTCAGAGCAGCCGATACGGAATTACTTCGCGTAGGCTTCGGTGGTGATGGTCAGCTTCACGTCGTCGCTGACGGCCGGCACATATTTATCCAGCTTAAAGTCGGAGCGTTTAAAAGTGGTGGTGGCATCAAAGCCAACCGCTTCCTTCTTCACCATCGGGTGCATGCCCTGCTTGTTCAGCACCGCATGCAGCACGACAGGTTTGGTGATGCCCTTGATGGTCAGGTCGCCGTGTACATCCAGGGTATTTTTACCTGTGCTGACCACTTTTGTGCTTTTAAAGGTCGCATTCGGGTATTTGGTCACGTCGAAATATTCCGGGCCTTTAAACTCTTCGGTCAGCTTGTCTACGTGCGTATCAATGCTGTTGACCGGAATAGTCACGTCCACTTTAGAATCGCTGACTTTAGCGGCATCAAAATCAATATTGCCAGTAACATCAGACAGATCGGCCGTTGGATGGGAAAAACCGAAGTGAGTCCACGAAACAACAACGGAGGTATGCCCGCTGTCCATTGCGTAATTAACGGGCGCGGCGGCAGAAAATTGTGACCAGAGCGCGGAGCTGATTAATAACGGTAAAGCGACTTTCTTGATTAACGTCATGCCGGTTGTCCTTATTTTCACCAGGAATGTTTAAGGATAGTGCAGCATTAACGGTTTGCCCGATAGTGAAGATATTTGACCGGCTTTGTCAAAAAGATTAGCCAACAGCAAAGGATCCTGGCGATCGAGCGGGACGACCGGGGATCCCTTTTGCAAGATTATCCGGACGCAGCAATGCTTTAACAGCTATCACCGCGTCCCGTGCGAAAAGCGCGGCTTTAAGCTTTGGCCACAAACGCTTTTACCACATCCTGCCACGGCGTGGTCGCCCGGCCGATCAGGCGGCTTAAAGTATGGCTGTCATCATACAGCGCGCCTTTGGCCGCATTGGCATCCGAATCCGCCAGCATCTCTGCCAGCCCGTCAGGCAAACCGGCCGCTTTTAACGCGGCGGCAAAGTCGTCCTGAGGCAAATTTTGATAACGTACGGCTTTACCGCTGGCCTGGGCGATTTCCGCTGCGAACTGCGTCAGCGTATAGGCCTCGTCGCCCGCCAGCTCGTAAACTTTATCAACAGGCGCGTCGCTGGTCAGTACAGCAGCCGCCGCTTCAGCATAATCCTGACGGGTAGCAGAAGCGATTTTGCCCTCGTCGGCCGCACCAATAAACACGCCGTGCGTCAGCGCTGGCGCAATGCTGGCGGCATAGTTTTCGCTGTACCAGCCGTTGCGAAGAATAACGTAAGGCACGCCGGATGCAATCAGCGCCTGCTCGGTTGCCCGGTGTTCATCGGCCAGCCCCATCGGCGAGCTGTCGGCATGAAGCAGGCTGGTATAGGCCAGCAGCTTAACGCCTGCTGCTTTGGCCGCCTCGATGGCCGCTTTATGCTGCGCCTCACGCTGGCCGATCTCGCTGGAGGAAATCAGCAGCACTTTATCCACGCCGCGAAAAGCGTCGGCCAGCGTCTGCGGTTGGTTATAATCGCCCTGGCGTACCTGAACGCCCAGCGCGGCGAGGTCGGCCGCTTTCGCCGGCGAACGCACCACGGCGACCAGCTCTTCGGTAGACGTTCTTTTCAGTAAAGCATCAATCACCAGGCGGCCAAGCTGGCCGGTTGCTCCGGTTACTGCAATCATAATGTTCTCCTTAGCGGTGATAAAAGCGCATCCGGATTAGCCCCGGAAGCGTTGTGTTCAATCAGCCTATGTCATACACTAACCAAAAGTAAGTACTTACAGGTTTGTTAGTATGGAAAAAAATAGTTCCTCAATCGTTTCGCCTCGCGACAGGCTGCAACGCGGCGAATTATTGAACCGCGACTGTCCGTCGCGCGAAGTATTAAAACGCCTGACCAGCCGCTGGAGTTTGCTGGTGCTGATTGCGCTGGAGAACGACACGCTGCGCTTTGGCGAACTGCGGCGCAAAATAGGCGGCGTCAGTGAAAGAATGCTGGCGCAAACGCTGCGTTTTATGGAGGAAGACGGCTTTGTGGAGCGTATTGCTTATGAAGTGATCCCGCCGCACGTTGAATACAAACTTACCGTGCTGGGTCATGAAGCGCGCGACCGCATTACGGGCCTGGCCGACTGGATCGAGGTTAATCTGCATCAGATTATTGATAACCGCCGCCAGTTTTCAGCAGAGGAATAAATCTGTATTCGGCGGCGGCCAACGCCATGCCGCTGGTTTGCTCCTTTTCCCTTCCCGGCAAAACGGTTGATAAAGTTCACCTTACCCAGTGATGGCATATTATTTTCGCCGACCCTAAATAAAAAAGGCCTTCATAATGAAGGCCTTTAATAATTAAGCGCGCCATTTATCGCTTCGGCGCCGCATCCGGATACATCGCCAGCAGGCGACGCGTAACGCCGTTTGTCCAGCCGAATCCATCCTGCAACGGATATTCGCCGCCGCCCGCTAATACCGGCGCGCGGCCGGCAACGTTATATTTCTCCACCATCTTATGGTGACGATGATAGGTAGCGCCCGTTACCTGAAGCCAGCGTGCGGCTATTTCTTTCGCCAACAGCTCTTCACCGTAGTTATTAAAACCCTTGATCGCCATCCACTGCATCGGCGCCCAGCCGTTGGGTTTGTCCCACTGCTCGCCGGTTTCTTCTACCGTAGTCAGCACGCCACCCGGCGCCAGCAGATGCGAGCGTACCGCCGCAGCGGTGGCAGCCGCCTGCTCCAGGCTGGCCATTCCTACGTAAAGCGGCGTCACGCCAGCCGCCGAGAAAGCGCCTTTTTCGCGTTCCCGCCAGTTGTAGTCGCGGTACAGCTCGGCCTGTGCGTCCCATAACCAGGCATCGACTGCTTCACGGCGGCGCACCGCTTTTTGCTGAAACAGTTCTGCGGTCGCACGATCGTTTTTACGGGCAGACAGGCGAGCGATCGTGGTTTCCAGCTTGTAGAGAAACGCGTTTAAATCGATCGGCACAATGCTGGTGGTCTGGATGCTTTCCAGCCGTCCTGCTTCGCTCAGCCAGCGGGAGGAAAAGTCCCAGCCGGAAGCCGCACCCGCCCGTAGATCGCGATAAACCTCGCTGGAAGGCCGCGCCGAGTTTCTGGCAGTTTCCACGTCTTCAATCCAGGATTCGTCGCGCGGCGTATCGCGATCGTCCCAGTAGCGATTCAGTACCGATCCGTCCGGCATCATCACCACATGACGCCATGCTTCGCCGGGCGTCAGCGACTCCGTGCCGTCCATCCAGAAAGCATATTCACGCTTCAGCTGACGAAGATAACGCTGCGCCTGGCTAACGCCATCTTTTTCAAACAGTTCGACCATCAGCGCAAACACCGGCGGCTGCGAGCGGCTCAAATAATAGGTGCGGTTGCCGTTTGGAATATGGCCATAGGTGTCGATCATCCACGCAAAGTTATCCGCCATCTGGCGCAGCAGATCGGTTTGTCCGCCAGCCGCGAAGCCCAGCATGCTGAAGTACGAATCCCAATAGTAGGTTTCGCCAAAGCGGCCGCCCGGCACGACATAAGGTTCCGGCAGCGGCAGCAGCGAAGAAAATTCAGAATGCTTTTCCGGCTTGCGCGTCAGTACCGGCCACAACGAGTCAATATGCTCGCCCATGCTTTTTGCCGGATCGGCCACGTAGCGGCTGTCGTTAATTTTCGGCAGGTCGAAATTCTCCAGCACAAAGGCCAGCAGGTTAAAATCCTCTCGCTCGCGCTGAATAAAGTAGCGGTAGAGGATCATCTCCGGTTCGATTTTCGGCGCGCAGTCTGCAAAGGTTTTGCTGTCGGCAAAGATCCTTGCGCTCTGCACGGCTTCAAAGAGTTCCTGGTAGCGATCGGAAGGCGTCAGAATATCCGGCGCGGGCAGTCCCTGAATGGGTTCAGGCTGCGGTTCGGCCAGCATATCCAGCGCTTCATAATCGTGATAATAAGCTTCGTAATCTGCCAGGTTATTGTCAATGGTCAGGTCGTTATGATTAAAAGCGATAAAAACCTCCTGATGTCGATGATTGACAATGTGGTGTACGGTTAATTATGTATAAGGTTAAGTATAGTACTCGTGTCTCATAGTGCAAATAAGCGCGAATATGACAGAAGTTAAGATAATATTTCAAAAAATAAACAAACAAAGAATAATCGCTATTTCCCTCCTTGATTAAAGGAATAGCAAGAGGTGAAACCCCTCTTACATTTTCTGAAAAAAATGAAATAAAGCAGCCGCCCTCTCTTTAGCAGGTTCAGGCCCACCTTGCCCCATCTTTCGGGCTTCCGCCTGTTGCTTCTTTCTGCTTGCCCGCAGTCGGTACAAAGCAGCTTCAATCGAAAATTAAAGCGATGCTTTTTCATTCTTTGAAAAATTATTTAAATTTCTCATTTACATTAAATTTAAACGGCCGAATACTAATGCGGGTCAAATGCTGTTATGGCGATGGCAGCGATAAGTTTATCTGATAGCAAACCAGCCCTTTCAAATACGATTAAGGAAATCTCGTGGCACCGGTAGTAAATAAATCCGCAGCGTTGCACTCGGAAAGTCTTACAGATGAAGACGACAGTTTAGTTTCTCCCGTTAATTCTCCTGATATAAATAAAACCTATATTATTCGCGGCACGCGCAGATTTATGCACGCCACGCTGGCGCTGTTCTGCGCCGGCCTGTCCACCTTCGCCGTACTGTACTGCGTGCAGCCTGTGCTACCTGTTTTTTCGCAAAGCTTTCATCTGACGCCTGCGCAAAGCAGCCTGTCGCTGTCGGTCACCACCATCATGATGGCGCTGGGGCTGCTGGTGACCGGGCCGCTGTCGGACGCCATCGGCCGTAAATCGGTGATGTCCGTTTCGCTGCTGCTGGCCGCCTGCTTTACGCTGATCTGCGCCACCATGAGCAGCTGGGAAGGCGTGCTGGCGATGCGCGCGTTGACCGGGCTGGCGCTAAGCGGCGTCGCGGCGGTGGCAATGACCTGGCTGAGTGAGGAGCTGCACCCGGTTTTCCTCTCTTTCTCTATGGGCCTTTATATCAGCGGTAATTCGATTGGCGGCCTGGTTGGGCGGCTCTCTACCGGCATGCTGGCCGATCACTTTTCCTGGAACGTTTCGCTGTTCGTGGTCGGCCTGTTCGCGCTGACGGCCGCCGGGCTGTTTTTCCGCCTGTTGCCCCCTTCGCAGCACTTCCGCGCCACTTCGCTGCGGCCGCACCAGCTGCTGGTCAACTTTATGTTCCAGTGGCGGGATATGGGATTACCGATGCTGTTCCTGGTCGGCTTTATTCTGATGGGCAGCTTCGTGACGCTGTTTAACTATGTCAGCTTTCGCTTTCTGGCCGCGCCTTTTTCCCTCAGCCAGACGGTGGTCGGTCTGCTCTCCGTCGTCTATCTGACCGGCACTTACAGCTCGCCGAAGGCGGGCGTGATGACCGCTCGCTACGGGCGCGGCGTGGTGCTGATGGCTTCGCTGCTGTTGATGCTGGCCGGCCTGATCGCTACCCAGTTCACCACGCTGTTGCTGGTGCTGCCAGGCCTGATGCTGTTCGCCGCCGGTTTTTTCGCCGCGCATTCGGTCGCCAGCAGCTGGGTCGGTCACCGCGCCCGTCGCGCCAGAGGCCAGGCTTCTTCGCTCTACCTTTTCTTTTATTACCTGGGATCGAGCGTGGCGGGGACGCTGGGCGGCGTGTTCTGGCACGGCTACGGCTGGGCTGGCGTCTCCGCATTTATCGCCGTGATGCTGCTGGGCGGGCTATGGCTGGCTAACAAACTGCGCCAAATTCCCGTGCTGGTGAAAAAAGTCCGTTAGTTTTACGGGGCGGCTCGCATTCTCCGCCCCGAACCGCTTCTGCTTAATTTACTTCCCCCTGCGCAGCCATTAAGCTACGGCCACCCGAAAGGTTCCTGTCGCTCATTGTTCAAGGAATAGTGTTATGTCGCTCCACCTCTGGCTTGCCTATGCCGGTATTATTGCCGTTCTTATCGCCGTTCCCGGCCCTTCTGCGTTGGTCAGCATGACGCACGGGCTGCGCTACGGCCGACGCCGCGCGCTGGCGACGGTGATCGGCGGCGTGATGGCGGCCATGACGCTGATGACCGCATCGGCGCTGGGGCTGGGCGCGATCCTGGCGGCCTCCACTACCGCCTTTACCGTGCTGAAAGTGGTCGGCGCCGCCTATCTGATCTGGCTGGGCATCAGCGCCTGGCGCAACAGCGCGCCGGCAGAAAGCATCGTTATCAGCGGCCAGCCGCAGGCGATGCCCGGCCTGCTTAAACTGTTTCGTAAAGGCTATATGGTCGGCATCAGCAATCCCAAAGACCTGCTGTTTTTCGCCGCGCTGTTTCCTAACTTTGTGGAAGCCAGCCAGCCGCACGCTGTCCAGTTCGCCACGCTGGCCGTCACCTGGGCCGTCACGGACTGCGGCCTGATGTTCGCTTACGCCTGCGCCGGTCGCCGCCTTTCTGGCGTATTTGCCAACCCGTCGCGCCTGCGCCTGCTTAATCGTGCCGTCGGCAGCCTGTTTGTCTTTGCGGGCAGCGCGCTGGCAGTCTCCGCCCGCTAATGAGCGACGTCGAAAACCTGCACGCGATGGTGATTTTTGCCCGCGTGGTAGAAACGCTGAGCTATACCGAAGCGGCAAAACAGCTGGGGATATCCAAGTCGGCGGTCAGCAAAGAGATCGCCGCGCTGGAAATACGCCTGGGCGCAAAGCTGCTGCTGCGCACCACGCGCAAGATCGCCGTGACCGAGGTCGGCATGACCTGGTATCACTACTGCGCGCGCATTCTCAGCGAGGTAAAAAGCGCCGAACTTTTTATTCGCCGCTTCCACGAGGAGCCGACCGGCAGCCTGCGCGTCGTCGCGCCGGTTACCTTCGGCTGCCAGTGCATCGTGCCGGTGCTGAACCAGTTCGTGGCGGGCAATTTGCACGTCAGCGTGGATCTCGACCTTACCGACAGGCCGGTGAATCTGGTGGACGATAATCTCGATCTGGCTATTGTCATCCGCCGCGACAGGCCGGAACATCCGCACTGCCTGCCGCTGATGGATATCAGCTGGGGGCTTTACGCCGCGCCAGCCTACCTTGAGCGTTTTAGCGCTATCCAGCGGCCGGAAGATCTGACGCGCCACGACTTTATCCTGTTTCGTGGCCCGGCCCATACTATCTCGCTGCCCTTTCGCAAAGAGAAGCAGAAGCGGGATATCGAGGTGCGCAGCCGGTTTCGCGCCAATAACAGTACCGCGCTGGTTAATTCAGCGGTGGCGCAAACGGGGATAGCCTATCTGCCGGATTACGTCGCCCTACAGGCGGTGGAGGAAGGAAAACTCTGTCGGGTACTGCCGGAATGGGAAATGGATCTTTATAAATCCTGGATCCTGACCAAAGAGAACGGCCTGATCTCGCCGCGCGTCAGGCTGTTTATCGCCGCGCTGCAGAAAGCACTGAGGTAAGGCGGAACCGAAGCTCCGCCCTGCATAATCAGTAGTAGTTGCCGTGGCGGTAATCCCAGGTGGTAAAGGTGTCTGACAGCATCGACATGATTTTATCCACGTCCAGCCCTTTACGGATCAGCACCGGACAAGGCGTAATGTTGCGCTCACCCTTCTGCTCCGGCACCAGCTTGCCGTTTTCATCCACCATCGCCACCATCACGCCCTGCTCGTAGCGGGTTTTCTCCGATTCGTTAGGCTGGATAGACTTCACATAGTCGTTGGCTTCGATAATCAGATCCGCCTGGGATTCGATACGCTCGCCGATGCCTTCGACCAGGCCACGGTTGCCTTTGCCTGATGGGTTAGCCGAGCTGGCGAAGGAGAATTTACCGTGGTTTTCCCACAGCTCTTTCGCCAGTTTCTCGCCGGGCACGCCGAATTTAATCACGAAGCAGCTGGTCTGACGGCGATCCATCATCAGATCTTTTGAACCGTCTTCCGGGATACGCGCCACCGCCTCTTCTTTCCACGGCAGGATGCAGCCCAGCAGCACGTCTTTGTCCCAGTGCTGCTGATACAGCGATTCAATTTCCGGGTTCAGCTGCGCCAGCTCTTTCAGCTGCTCCAGCGAGCCACACAGCACCACGCCCGGCTTATTGCGGTTGCGCTGCTTGGCGTCGAACTTGCGCTCCAGGCCTTTCGCATCGGAAGTCATGATGATGTAGCCCACTTTGGTCGGGCAGACGATCATGCCGCCGTCGGCAGACAGGATATTTACCGCTTCCGGCTGCAAGCCGCCGTTCCAGTGAATGGTTTTATTGCTCATGATTGCCCCTGCCAGTATAAGAGTCATGTGGGGGTCAGCGCCTTTTTGGCCTGCCCGGATAACTTCATCCTAACGCAGGCGGCTTTTTTCGCAACAGTCAGGCGCCTCTTTCGGCTATTGTTTCCACCAGGAAACAATTGTTGCAGAATGAGGCCGGATAGCGCCGCCAGACCTGCGGAACAAAGAAAGTTGAACCCTTCGCGGATTTTCGCCACTCACCTTTTTTAGCCTGAGCGAGCACCCTATGCAGATTGCCTTTTTCGCCGAGCAAGATCGGCTTGCCTTAAGCAGTTGGTTTACGTCGCAGGCCGACGTTACGCAGTGGGCCGGGCCGGGCGTCGCCTGGCCGCTGGAAGAGTCGTTTCTCGCCACGCTGCTGGATTCCGCCAGCCAGCAGCCTGCCAGCCTGCTTACTTTTGCCGGAAAACAGGCGGGCGAACTGGCTGCCGTGGCGCAGACAGGCTTTGACTGGAACAACCATCTGGCCTGCCTCTGTCGCGTGGTGGTCAATCCAGCGATGCGGGGACAAAATCTGGCGGAGCACATGCTGCGCCAACTGATTGCGACGGCTTTTCAGCAGGAAGGCATCGAGCGTATTGAGCTACGCGTCTACACCTTTAATCAGGCGGCGATACGTACCTACGAGAAGCTGGGTTTTGTGCGGGAAGGCGTACAGCGGCAGGGCGTGGCGGTAGGAGAAGCGCGCTGGGACTGCGCGCTCTATGGCATGCTGCGTCAGGAATATGTGCAGCCTGAAGCAGCGCGCCGCGCGTAATGGCCGTCACGCGCGGCGCCTGTAGCATCAGGCCGGGATAAGTTTTTCCGCCTTCAGCCTGTCAAACAGCGCGAAAAACGCATCGCGCGTGGGCTGATAACCGGTAAAGCCCGCCTTGCGGCTTTTGCTGACGTCGGTAAAGACCTCCATCGGGCGGCCCAGATCGGCGTCGGTATGCCACCAGGAAACCAGCCGGTTGATATCCGCTTCCTTGAGGTCGAACTGCTGCGCGATGGCTTTCCACTGCTCTGCCGCCGCATCCATCCGCCCTTCCAGCGGCTGCATCTCGTCCGGGTAAGGCGCGGCTTCCACGCCAAAATAGTCGGCGATCTGGCCCCACATCCATTTCCAGCGGAACACGTCGCCGTTGACCACGTTGTAATCTTCATTCTGCGCCGACGGCGTGGTCGCGGCCCATTCCAGCTGCTGCGCCAGCACGCTTGCGCTGGTCATATCGGTCACGCCTTCCCACTGCGCTTTCGAGCCGGGGAAGATAAACGGCTGGCCGGTCTGCTTGCAGAGGCTGGCATAAACGGCCAGCGTCTGGCCCATGTTCATCGCGTTGCCCAGCGCAAAGCCGATAATGGTATGCGGACGGTGCACGCTCCAGGTGAAGCCATACTTCTTCGCGCCCGCAAAGACTTCATCTTCCTGCGCGTAATAGAAGTTATCGACAGGCTGGCGGCCCTGCTCTTCGCGGAACGGCGTCATTGGCACCGCGCCTTTGCCATAGGCGTCAAACGGCCCCAGATAGTGTTTAAGGCCGGTGACCAGCGCCACGTGGCCGCCTTTCAGGCCGTCGCCCAGCGCGTCGATCACGTTACGCACCATCGCGCCGTTTACGCGGATATTCTCTTTTTCATTGGCCTGACGCGACCAGACGCTGAAGAAGACCTTATCAACCTTCAGGTCAGCCAGCGCTTTCTTAACGGATTCAGCATCGGTAAGGTCGGCGGTCAATGCCGTGCAGCCCGCCGGCACCGCCGTGCGGCCGCGTGAAAGGCCATAAACTTCCCAACCGTCGCCGGTCAGCTGCTCTGCCAGTGCAGTACCGATAACGCCGCTGACGCCGACAATAAGTGCGCGTTGTTGCATAAATTTTCCTCCTGATTGCTAATTCATTAAGCTTAATAGAGAATTAAAATCCTATTGGAGGTATAAATTCATATTATTTGAGAATATGAGTCATGAATAATGATCGGTCGGGATCGCCTTAAAGATATCACCCCCTTTGTCGCCAGCGTGGAGCACGGCAGTTTTACCGCCGCCGCCGATTCGTTGCATCTGACCAGTTCAGCCATCAGCAAAAGCGTGGCAAGGCTGGAAGCCCGGCTCGGCTCGCGGCTGTTTGAACGCACCACGCGACGACTGGCGCTGACGGATGCCGGTCAGGCCTTTTATGAAACCTGTACGCGTGTGCTGAGCGAGCTGGCGGAAGCGGAATCCGTACTGGCCGCCCAGCGCGCCATTCCGGTCGGACGGCTGCGGATTGCCGTGCCCAACACCTTTGGCCGGATGCGGGTGATGCCGCTTATCAACGAATTTTGCCAGCAGAACCCGGAGATGCAGATTGCCCTCTCTTTCTCCGATCGCTTTGTCGATCTGTTTGAGGAAGGCGTGGATATCGCGATACGTATTGGCGGCTCGACAGATTTTCCGCCCTCGCTGGGCTGCCGCTTTTTGGGTAATGAAAGGCTGATCTTCTGCGCTTCGCCGGACTATCTGGCGCAGCACGGCGTGCCCGACTCTTTGCAGGCGCTGACCGAAAGGCGAGCCATTGTTTACGATCGGGTAGATGGCAGCACCAGTCCGTGGCATATCCGTTCGCCGGATGGACGAACGATAACCCGAACCCTGCCGTATCGGATGGCGTTAGGGGATGGCGAAGCCCAGGTCGCCGCCGTAGTAGCCGGACTCGGCGTGGCGCAAATGGCGACCTGGCTACTGGAAAAAGAGTTGGCCAGCGGCGCGCTGGTACCGATCCTGCCAGAGCTGGCGGTAGAAGGTCTGCCGCTGTTTATCGTCTGGCCGCGCAGAAAGCAGCTGCTGCCGAAGGTCGACGCGCTGCTTGCCACGCTGGATCGGCTGAAAATCAGTCAGTAGCGGGTTTATTTACGTTGATGCGCCACGGCACGCCGAACTTATCGATCAGCGTACCGAAACCGGCCGCCCAGAAGGTTTCTTCCCATTCCAGCGTGACCTTACCGCCAGCGGAAAGATTATCGAACCAGCGTTTGCCTTCGGCAGGATCGTTGCTCGACAGGCTGACGGCAAAACCGTTATAGCTTACCGCTTCCGCGCTGTCGCTCATTTGCAGCTCGCCGTCGCCGATATGCAGCAGCGCGTGCATGATTTTATCATCCGCTGGCTGTTCCGCGCTTGGGCTGTTCTGTTTCTGCGGCTGCTGTTTTTTCTCCGCAGGCACGTCACCCCAGGTCATTTTAACCGTCAGTTCGGCTCCCGTGGCCTGCTGATAAAAAGCGATAGCCTCTTCACAGTTTCCCGAAAAGTATAAATAAGGCGAAAGTTGCATAACATCTCCTTCGTTTGAGGTATGTGCTGAAGAACAAGCTCGAAGAAAGTGTAGCAGGCGACTGAGATCTGGCGCTTATTACATGTTACAGGTTAATAACATATGCAAAGAAGACAAAGGATAAACGGTTTATGAATGCCTTAAAGCAGCACAGTAACAGTAGTTGGAAAGGGACGACAAAGCGCGTCACGGCGCTTTGTCGTCGTGGCCTCAGGCTTTTCTTGTCCGACGGACGATAACTTTTTCCGTCAGCAGTTCCAGCAACAGATAGCCGGCGCACGCCGCCACAAAAGAATTAATGGTAGACACGCCCCATGCCATATTCAGTCCAATATAACCGCCCAGCAGCGTGGCCAGGATCGCGGGCCAGCCGGTAAATGTCGTTTCCGCAGGCAAACTGCCGTCGTGACCGGAACGCCGTAAGGCAAGGCTGTACTTCTTCAGCAGGAAATACTCCGTCAGCATCACGCCCAACGCTGGCGGCACAATAACGCCGAGCAAATTCAGAAAATCGACAAAGTGATCCAGAATGCCCAGCACCGACAGCGTAGTGCCCAGCACGCCCAAGGCCAGCGTGACGGGTCGATAATTTAATTTTATGCCGCTAAGGCTTTCTACGGCATTAATCACGCCAAGCGCCGAGGAGTAAAGATTCAAATCGTTGACCCTTAGCGTAGAAAAAATAACGGCAAACAGGCCAGCCGTGCCGGAAGCCAGCGTGATGATAGACATCACGTCGCCTGTATTCAGCTTACGCGCAATAAAGATCGCCAGGCCGTTGATAATGAACTCGCCCAGAACAATGGTCGCCAGCGTGACGCCGAAAACGTGGCTGCCTTTTCGCGAGTAGCGCGTCAGGTCGGGCGTCATCAGGCTGGCAAGAATGGCGCCGCCTACCACCAGCGTGATGCCCGCGTTCACCGACAGCACCTCTTTACCTGCCAGGGAAACGGCCATTGCCTGCACATGATCGGTAGCCAGCGTCTGCCAGGCAATCCAGGCGATCAGCGCAATAAAAACCGGTACGGCGATGCGTGCCGTAAAGCGCAGCGCTTTGAAACCAAACGCCACCAGCACGGTAAGAAACAGGCCGGAGATCGTTGCTGCTGTCCGGAAGCTAAGCGTATCGGAAAACGCAGCGCTCAGCGATTTAGCAAAAATCGCATTCTGTATACCAAACCAGCCTAATAAACTGATCGCCACCACGACGCCGATCAGTGCCGACCCCGTTCGGCCAAATCCGCACCAGCGCGCCAGCAAGCTGCCGGACAACCCTTCTTTCATACCGATATAGCCAAAACCAAAGGTGACCAGGCCAAATAACAGGCTGCCTACCAGAATGGCCGTCAGCGCCGCCGACAGGCTCATGCTGTCGCCCAATACCGCGCCTAACATAAATTGATCCAACGCGGTAAGCATTCCCATATGGACGATAGCCACGCTCAGAAAAGAGACGCGGTTGTGTTGTGGCACGCGTTCCAGAGGAAAATCATTGTGTTGCATAGAAGATTCCGTGTTAAATAAAGTTAATCCCTTTCTTCATCAAACGGGCAGGGATATAGTTTTCCAGATTATGAGCGATACAATATTCTTCAAATTGCTTCAACGAATGCACGTCAGCTTTCTGATATATCGTATATACCCGATTTTCAATTGTTTTTACGCTGACGTTAAAGATACTAGCGATCTCTTTTGCCGTATACCTTTGCAGCATCAGAAAGATAATATCCAGCTCGGACGGCGTAAATAATTTATTTTCCGTAGCGGTCGTCAGTACGCCAGGCTTTTTGTGATTAATAAACTTCAGCGGCGTCAGCGTATCGAGCGGTCTTGCATTCCAGATAGTGCCGATACAGTTTCCCTGTTCATCGAATACCGGCAGTTTTTCGCTGATATAAGGTGAAAGCGTTTCCCGGCCATACCAATAATGCGTTTCAATGACCGCGACTCTTCCCAAATGCTCTTCTGTCCGACGATCGTGCTCCCGCAACGCTGCCGAACATTCCGCCCAACCAGCCGGGAACTCATCATCCCAGGCACCTTCAACCGTGAATGATGCAGGCGTATTGGTATAAAGGTAAGCGGCCTTGTTCATATAAAGATGTCTGGAATCAAGGTCTTTAATACCCCAGGGCTCGTTCAGATGCTCCATCATAGCGATAAAGCTCCGAAAAGCGCTAATTTTCGCATTAGTGGGCGGCATAGCTTTTTCCGTATTATCAGAACATTTTCTGTAAATAGAACCGCGTATATTTGCCCAGGTAGCCTTCCATGCTGCCATAGACGTTGTAGCCCAGTTTCTCATAAAAGCCTTTCGCCTGAAAATCAAAGGTATCCACATAGGACATGCGACAACCGCGATTTCTGGCGACCTCTTCCGCTTTTATCATCAGCTCCCGGCCCTTACCCTGCCCGCGTGCGGCTTCGCCAACCCAGAGATACTGCACTTCTAAGCCCTGCCACCACGTCCGCGCCACCAGGCCGCCGAGGATCTGGTTTTGCTCGTCCCGCAGCGTAAGGAAAAGCGGTGTAATATCCACTTCGTCAAACTGGCTGTTATGTTTCCATAAATTATCAATAACGAACTCTTCATCCGGTAAAGAAGGATTATCCGTGACAACGATTTCCATTATTTCTCCCGTTGTAAATTAACGTCCAGTCCGCAGCCAATAACATTTTGACGATAGTAATTCAAGAGGATTTTCTACCGTGTTATTCAATGCGGGTTCGTCTTTATTATACGGAAATAAATTATAAAATAAGTAGTCATTTAATTTTCAGTCAATGCCGACACCAGGGAAATTATTACACCGTGCAACTAATCAGATTGCATCTAATCTGACGCAAAAATTAAGAGGCACATCTTTTCTGAAATAACAGACACCTCCTGAAGCAGCACGCTAAAAATAGCGGGAGGACTAAAAAATAAAGCAAAAAAAAACGGCCAGTTTGCTGGCCGTTTTCGATCGTAAAGTCGCTTATTTCACTTCAGTCAGCTTCTCAATATCCACGCTGCCCTGCTGTTCAGCGTCGTTTTTACGCACTTTCGCCACGTCGCTGGCGCTAACCTGCTCTTTGGCCGTATTGCCCCAGCTGGTGCGGATAAAGTTCACCACGTCGGCGACCTGCTGGTCGTTCAGCCGCCAGCCGAAAGCCGGCATGGTGATGGCAGAAGGGGCACCCTTCACGCCCGGTAGCGTCGCGCCGCTGATAACGATATGGATAAGCGAGGTTGGATCTTCCGCCAGCACCACAGGATTGCCGCTCAGCTGCGGGAAGAAGCGCTTATAGCCGCTGCCGTCCGTTTTATGGCAGGCCGCGCAGCTGTCGACGTACACCGACGCGCCCGGTTTGCTGTCGTCGCCCTTCCACAGCGCCTTCGCTACCTTGTCATCCGGCGTAAAGCCGACCTGATTTAAGTCTTTCGCGCCCAGGGATTTCAGATAGCGCGCAATGGCGGTGATATCTTCGTCGCTTAAATGCTGCAAACTGTGCTGCACCACTTCGGTCATGCCGCCAAAGGCCGCGGTACGATCGTTGCGGCCATAGCGCAGGAACTGCGTCAGATCGTCTTCGCTCCAGCGGCCCAGTCCGTCACGGCTGTCGCCGCGCAGGTTGTTGGCGGTAAAGCCGTCAATCGGCGAGCTGCTGCCGGAAAGGTAGTCGCTGCCTTCGCCGTCGTTCAGCGCTTTTTCCTGCATGGTCAGGCTACGCGGGGTATGACAGGCGCCGCAGTGGCCCAGGCCTTCCACCAGATACTGACCGCGAGCCAGCACCGCATCCTGCCCTTTAATCGCCTGGAAAGCTTTTACGTCCGGTGCAAACAGCCCGCGCCAGATCGACAGCGGCCAGCGCATCGACAGCGGCCAAGGAATGTCGCTTTTCCTGTTTTCGGCCTCAACCGGCTTCACGCCATGCATAAAGTAGGCGTAAAGCGCGTGCATATCCTCATCGTTAACCACGGCATAGGAAGGATAAGGCATCGCCGGGTAGAGCGTGTCGCCGTTCTTCGCTACGCCGTGGCGTACCGCTTTCTGAAAGTCGTCATAGCTGTAATCGCCAATGCCGGTTTTCTTATCGGGCGTGATGTTGGTGGAGTAAATCTTGCCGATGGGCGTCGCCATCGCCAGCCCGCCAGCAAAAGATTCGCCACCCATTTTAGTATGGCAGGCCACGCAGTCGCCCGCGCGCGCCAGATACTCGCCGCGCTTGATCAGATCGGCGCCGTTATCCTCCGCCGCCGCAACAAAGGTGGTCATACCCAGCATCAGAGCCGGGATCAGCATTTTCATCATGGTCATCCTTACGCCTGCACCAACGGACCTGGACTTGGAAGGTACTGTTCACGAATCGCTTTCGCTGACCAGTAGGTCAACGCCGCCACCATGCCGGTCGGGTTGTAGCCCAGCCCCTGCGGGAAGGCGGACGCGCCCGGAACAAACACGTTCGGCACATCCCAGCTTTGCAGATAGCGGTTAACCGCGCTGGTTTTCGGATCTTCGCCCATGATCGCGCCGCCGTTCATATGCGTGGTCTGATACACGGTGGTGTCGAAATGCGTGCCCGGCATTTTCGGCGCGCCGCTGATCAGTTTCGGGTTCATCGCTTCGGCGATTTTGTGCATCCGGCCATGCATAAACTGCGACATTTTGATGTCGTTTTCCTGCCAGTCGAAGGTCATACGCAGCAGCGGCTGGCCGAAGGCATCCTTGTAGTTCGGATCCAGATCCAGATAGTTGTTGCGATAGGACTGGTGCGCGCCGTGCGCGTCCATCGAGACATGATGCGTATAGTGATCGGCGACCGCCGCTTTCCACTTGCTGCCCCAGCCTGGCGTGCCCGGCGGCGTCGGCAGGCCGGAGATCGGCTTCACGCCCGCCTGGTTAACCCAGAACGGCGAGCCGCCGACAAAGCCATATTTGCCGTGGTCGAAGTTATCCGCGTTGAAGTCGTCCACGCCCACGCCCGCGCCGCCCGCGCCGATAAAGTTGTTGGTAAAGACGTCTTTATCAAAGAAGGCCTTGATGGTGGAAATATTCTGATAGGCAAAGTTACGGCCTACGGTGCCTTCGTTAGTGACCGGATCGTAAGGCTTGCCGATGCCGGACAGCAGCATCAGGTGCACGTTATGGAACTGGAAGGCGGACAGGATCACCAGGTCGGCGGGCTGCTCGATCTGGCGGCCAAGCGCATCGACATAGGTCACGCCGGTGGCGCGCTTTTTGTCGTCGGTCAGGTTGACGCGCAGCACGTTGGCGTTTTCGCGCAGCTCAAACTTCGCTTCCTGGCGTAGCGCAGGCAGCACGTTAACGTTCGGCGACGCTTTGGAATACATATAGCAGGCGTAGCCGCTGCAATAGCCGCAGAAGTTACACGGCCCCATCTGCGCGCCGTAGGTGTTGGTGTACGGGCCGGAAGTATTGGCGGAAGGCAGATCGTAAGGATGATAGCCAACGGATTCAGCGGCCTGCGCGAACAGCTGCGCGGAGAAGGTTCGCTTCTGCGCGGGCAGCGGGAACTTGTCGGAGCGATCCGGCGCGAACGGGTTGCCGCGTCCCTGCTGGCCGACGACTTTGCCCTTAACGCGCCATTCCGAGCCGGAGGTGCCAAACACTTTTTCGGCCTTATCAAAAAACGGCTCCAGCTCGTCATAGGTGACGCCGAAATCCTGAATGGTCATGCCCTCAGGAATAAACTTTTTGCCGTAGCGCTCTTCATAGTGGCTGCGCATCCGCAGCTCGATCGGATCGACGCGGAAATGCACGCCTGACCAGTGCAGGCCCGCGCCGCCGGTGCCGGTGCCGGGTAAAAACGCGGCAAGCTGGCGATAGGGCTGCGCGGTCTGCGCCGAGTTATGGCGGATGGTCACGGTGCTTTTGGAGAGATCCTGGAACAGCTTTTTACGGATGTTATAGGTCAGCTCATCAATAACCTGCGGATACGCGCCGTCAGGATAGGTGTCGCGATGCGGGCCACGCTCCAGCGCAACCACGTTCAGGCCCGCTTCGGTCAGCTCTTTCGCCATGATCGATCCCGCCCAGCCGAAGCCTACGATCACCGCATCTACTTTTTTCATTACGTTTGCCATGCTTATGCTCTTTCCCCACGAATCGACACCGGCGGGAACGGATAGCGCTCGCCCCGTTCAACCCAGTCCATAAAATCAGCGCGCGCGCCCGGAAAGCCGATCAGCTTCCAGCCGACCATATTCTGATTGCCGCCATGCACAGGATCGCTGAAGAAGCCTTCGCGCGTGTTCTGTAACAGGAAAGAGAAGAAAACCTTAGCCGGAACCTGTTTGAATTCGGCTTTGCCGGCTTCAAAGGCCTGTAGCAATGCGTCCTGCTGGTCGTGGCTCAGGTCGGCGAACGCTTTGCCGTGCTGCGCTTTGGCGAAAGCATCCGCGTCCGCCAGGCCCAGGCGGTAAATATCGCGCGGGATCAGCGGGTACTGATAGCCCAGCTCTTTGTCGGCATCGGGATGGAAAGGCCCCTGCATATACCAGTTGGAACCGGTCGCGTAAGGCGTGTTCATCTGACGATCGATATATTCCGGCACGCCCGCTTCCAGCGCGCCGGGGCCGCGTTCGTCGGCAGGGATCAGGCGCGCCACGGCCGCCTTAATAAAAGCGTACTCTTCCGGGGTAAACCAGGTGGGCTGGTAATCGCGGGCCTGCTGCGGCCCTGCAGGCTCGGGCGCGGCTACGGCTGCGGCTGGCGCGGTTAACGCGCCCAGGCCCGTGCTGCCAATCGCCACGGCGGGCGCAAGCGTAATGGTTCTCAGCAGAAAGTCCCTGCGGGAGCTTCCGATCGTTTCTTTTGACATGACATTGCCTTTTAAAATGGCCTGGTTGTTCGGCTGTAAGCATTCGTGATGGGAGACCCGCTAGCCTGTTTTTTTATAAAAATCGGGCGCTAGCGTGATCTGAATCAATGTTACCGGTAACAATTTGTGGATTTTAACAGGAATCGGCGCAAAAAATTAGCGTAAATAAACAAAATGGCACAATTTCATTAACAACCAGGCAGGCGGAAAGAGAGAGGCACGTCACCAGAGAGGGCCAGCGTGCAGCCTGGCGTTGTAAGGGATGAGCTACTGAAGAACGCGCGGCCGCAGCAGAACCAGCACGCAGCCTGGCGTTGTGGTGGTTAAGCCGCAGAAAAGCGCGCGGCAGCAGAACCAGCATGCAGCCTGACGTTGTAAGGGATGAGCTACTGAAGAACGCGCGGCCGCAGAAGGCCAGCGCCTTATGATGGATGAGCCGCAGAAGGCCAGCTTGTCACATTGCGCGCGAATGATTTAGCCAAAGGCGCGCGCAAGGCCAGCGCGCAGCACGACGCCCTGGTGGATAAGCTACGCGGCGATCGTAGCCATAACGCTGTTCAGGATCGGGCCGCTAAGGGTGAACCTGGCCGTCGCGCTTTTCGTCCAGGCCAAACAGCTTCAGCCGCGTCTCCGACGGCTGCGGGCGGCCAAAATAATACCCCTGGAACAGCGTACAGCCTTCGATTTTCAGCTGCTCGAACTGCTCGCTGCTCTCCACCCCTTCCGCCGTGATTTGAATATCCAGGCTGCGGCTCATGCCCGTAATGGCCCGGATAATGGCCAGCGCCTCGCGGCTCTCTTTCATATCGTTGATAAACGACTTGTCGATTTTGATCTTATCGAACGGGAAAGAACGCAGATAGCTGAGCGACGAGTAGCCAGTGCCGAAGTCATCCAGCGCGATGCGCACGCCCAGCTTTTTCAGCTTTTGCAGAATGCGGATATTGACCAGGGTGTTGTCCAGCAGCACCGACTCCGTGATCTCCACTTCCAGCCGGTGCGGGGCCAGCCCGGAATCCTTCAGCGCCGCTTCCACTACCGACACCAGCGAACTGTTTTTAAACTGGAGCGGCGAAAGGTTGACCGCCACGCTCTGATGCGCCGGCCACTTCGCTGCCTCGCGGCAGGCTTCGTACAGCGCGAAGGCGCCCAGCGAGTGGATCAGCCCGGTTTCTTCCGCCACGGGAATAAAGTCCAGCGGCATAATCAGCCCCTGTTTCGGATGGTGCCAGCGCATCAGCGCTTCGTAGCTGATGATCTCCTGGCCCAGACTATCGGTAATCGGCTGGTAATACAGCTTGAGATGGCGATGGGTCATTGCCTCGCGCAGATCGGTTTCAATCATGCGGCGCTTGCTGGCGGCTTCGCCCATTTCGCTGGAGAAATGCTCAAAGCGGTTGCGGCCGTTGCGTTTGGCTTCGTACAGCGCCATATCGGCACAGCGCAGCAGCTCGGCGGGGGTGGTCAGACCGCCTGCGACAATAGAAATGCCGATGCTCAGCCCTACCGTCAGGCTATGTCCGTCGACGTTGAAGGTCGGACGGATCGCCTCAATCAGCCTTTGCGCCACCGCTTCGGCTTCCTGTAAATGCGTCAGGCCCGGCAGTACGATAGAGAATTCATCGCCGCCGTTGCGCGCCAGCGTATCCTGTTCACGCAGCACGCCGCGCAAACGGCTGGCGACGGCGCGCAGCAGATCGTCGCCGACCTGATGGCCCAGCGCGTCGTTGACGTTCTTGAAGTTATCCAGATCCAGACAGAGCGCCGCCGTCTGTTTACCATTATCGAAATCGCAGCGCAGCGCCTCGTTCAGCCGCTGGCTGAACAGCACGCGGTTCGGCAGGCTGGTCAGGTTATCGTGATGCGCCATATGATGAATGCGCGCATCAGCCGCGCGCTGATCGGTAACGTCGTCAGCAATCAGCAGCACGTAGTTAGTATGGGCGTCGTTGCCGTTAATAATCGAGGCCGAAGCGTTGATGATCCGTTCGCCGCCACGGGTACGCAACAGCTGCTCGTTTTTATGCACGCCTTCATTGCGCTGTGCGGCGGTCGCCAGCTGGGAAAAATAGCCGCTCAGCTCTGAGGGCATGTAATCGTCCAGCCTTTTGCCGGCAAGCTCCTTCATTTTTACGCCCAGCAGCTGCTCCGCTTTGCTGTTCAGCAGCAGCACCTCGCGCGATACCACGTCTTCCACTATCACGCAGCAGGGAATATTGCCGATAATGGTGTCGAGAAACTTCGACAGCGCGGCCATCTTATTGCTGTTCTGCTCTGCCAGATCTTTTGCCCGCAGGATCTGCTGTTCGTACTCGCGCAGTTCAGTGCAGTCGCGGGTAATTTTGGCAAAGCCAAGCAGGCGGCCTTCTTTAGTATGAATCGCTTCGATCACCACGTGCGCCCAGAAGGCGCTGCCGTCTTTGCGATAGCGCCAGCCCTGATCTTCAAAACGCCCAACGCTTTGCGCAATCGCCAGGTTTTTGTCGGGCAGGCAGGCAAAGCGATCCTGCGCGCTGTAAAAGCAGGAGAAGTGTTCGCCGACGATTTCCTCCGCCGTATAGCCTTTGGCGCGATGCGCGCCGGCATTCCAGTTCACCACATGGCCCTGGGGATCGAGCATATAGATGGCGTAGTCGGTGACGCCCTCCACCAGCAGACGGAACACCTGTTCTCTTTCGCGCTGTTCTTGCAGCACGCGCTGTTGTTCAGTGCAGTCGCGGGTGATTTTGGCATAGCCGATTAGCCTGCCATCGTCGTCGTGCACGGCGTCAATGACCACGTGCGCCCAGAAAGAGGTGCCGTCTTTACGATAGCGCCAGCCCTGCTCTTCGAATCGGCCGGTACGGTAGGCGGTTTTCAGGTTGGTTTCCGGGAGCTTAGCCAGCCGGTCTTGCGTGCTGTAAAAGCAGGAGAAGTGTTTGCCGACGATTTCTTCCGCCGTATAGCCTTTGGAACGCCTTGCGCCTTCGTTCCAGTTCACCACATAGCCGTCGGGATCGAGCATGTAGATGGCGTAATCGACCACGCCTTCGACCAGCAGACGGAATTTCTGCTCCTGGGCGCGCTGTTCGGCAAGCTGAGCCTGCTGTTCGGTGCAGTCGCGGGTAATTTTGGCGAAGCCGATTAGCCCGCCGTCGTCGTCGTGCACGGCGTCAATCACCACATGCGCCCAGAAAGCGCTGCCGTCTTTGCGGTAGCGCCAGCCTTCGGTTTCAAAACGTCCTTTTTCGCGGGCGATGGCCAGGCCGCGCTGCGGCAGACCTTTTTCTCTGTCTTCCGCACTGTAAAAACAGTCAAAATTTCTGCCGATAATTTCATCCGGCAGATAGCCTTTCGCCCGCTCCGCGCCCGCGTTCCAGTTGGCTACGGTGCCGTCAGGTTTCAGCATATAAATGGCGTAGCCGACCACGCTTTGCACCAGCAGTCGGTACATCACATCATTATTTTCGTTCATTTTCTTTCCGCCTGAGGGACGCTGCCCCGAAGAAGGCCTGGCCTGCAGATAAGCGGCCCTCCGCTGCAGGCCCGCCTTTTCTGAAGCAATCCCGCGCCGCTATTCCCTGTAAAACCTTGCTGCATCAGGCTCCGCTGCCTGAAAGTGCCTTATCGTTATCGGCCTCGTTTAAATAACATTCAGCATTTATTTTGCCGGGCCAGGGCGGGGAGGACTATGCAGGGTTGAACGCGTGGCTGCAACCCGCGATCGCTACAATCCCGGGATAAGATGTTTGCAGAATATTAAAATAATGGCCTGTAATTTATTAACGCTTCGCGACCGCTATTCACGTTAATGACTGGCGTAACGGAAACACTCGCCTGTTGCAAAGGCGGCGGTCAGACATCAGCGGATACAAAACCGGTAAGACCATTAACGAGTAATCGCGTTAGATGGTGGCCTTACCGTTCTGGAGTCGCTATGTTTAAATCCTTTTTCCCCCGCCCCGCGCTGTTCTTCAGCAGCGCCGCCGTCTGGTGCGCGATCGCCATTCTCGTCTGGTTTGCCGGCGGCAGGCAGTTTCTTACCTCATTCGCCCATGCCGGCCCGCTGCCAAATAACGCCTTGCGCTTTATCGCGCCTTCCGCCCTCGCTTTTTATCTTTATTATTTTGCGGCTTTCGCCCTGTTCGCCGGGTTCTGGCGCGTGTTCAGTCCGCATCCCTGGCAAAATTGGTCGGTAAACGGTTCGGCGCTGATTATTTTTGTGACCTGGTTTTCGGTGCAGATGAACGTTGCTATCAACGCCTGGTATGAGCCGTTTTACGATCTGATCCAGCGTGCGCTGACCCATCCCAATTCGGTACCGATCGCCACGCTTTATCAGCAGCTGATCGGCTTTCTCAGCATTGCGCTGATCGCCGTGCTGGTGGATGTGCTGAATATGTTCTTTATCAGCCACTATGTTTTCCGCTGGCGCACGGCGATGAACAACTATTATATGGCGCACTGGTCGCGGCTGCGCGGCATTGAAGGCGCGGCGCAGCGCGTGCAGGAAGACACCATGCGCTTCGCCTCGACGCTGGAGGATATGGGCGTCAGCCTGATTAACGCTGTTATGACGCTTATCGCTTTTTTGCCGGTGTTGATTGGGCTATCGGTGCATGTGAAAAACGTGCCGCTGCTGGGTGACCTGCCCTACGCGCTGGTGATTGCCGTGGTGCTCTGGTCGCTGCTGGGCACCGGGCTGCTGGCCGCCGTCGGCATCAGGCTACCGGGCCTGTCGTTTCGTAATCAGCGGGTGGAGGCGGGCTACCGTAAAGAACTGGTCTATGGCGAAGACGATCCCGCACGCGCCAGTCCGCCCACGGTGCAAAATTTGTTCGGGCTGATCCGTAAAAACTATTTCCGGCTCTACTTTCACTATCTCTATTTTAATATCGCCCGCTCGCTCTATTTGCAGCTGGACGCCGTTTTCGGCCTGG
The DNA here is from genome assembly GCF_041320675.1 of Erwinia sp. STN24. NCBI lineage: Bacteria > Pseudomonadati > Pseudomonadota > Gammaproteobacteria > Enterobacterales > Erwiniaceae > Erwinia > Erwinia sp. STN24. The sequence continues at coordinate 327,003 of NZ_JBGGPM010000004.1, forward strand.
TGGTGCTGTTTCCTTCTATTGTCACCGCCGCCATTACCTTCGGGCTGCTCCAGCAGATCAATAACGTATTTGAACAGGTGCGCGGCGCCTTTCAGTATCTGGTTTATTCGTGGAGCACGCTGGTTGAGCTGTTGTCTATTTATAAACGTCTGCGGCTGTTTGAACAGGTACTGGACAGGGAAGCGGAGGGAGAGCTTTAACAGGGCGCGGAAGGAACCGCGCCCCGGAAGGGCCGCTTATTGTTGCGCGGCCAGCCTGGCGAAGACCTGCTCTACCGCGTAAGCGCCCGGATCCTTCACGCCGTGCAGGCTTTCCTGGTTAAGGTAAGAGGAGCGACCCGCCTGCGCTTTGCTCATCTGCGCCGTTTTTTCCGCGCCCGCTTTTGCCGCCTGCGCCGCCTCTTCTCTACTTTTACCCGCCGTCAGCGCGGCAAAGGCCGGATCCAGCGCGTCAATCATGGTGCGATCGCCCGGCCGCGCGCCGCCGTAGTGCTGCATCCGTTCCAGCCCGTAGCTCAGCGCCTGCGGCAGCGCCTCGCCTTCTTCCAGCTTCTGTCCGGCGGCGGTAAACATAATCGACATCAGCACGCCGCTGGATCCGCCCATCACCACCGCCAGCTCTTCGCCAATCAGCGTTAGCAGGTTTTCTGGCTCGTTCAGCGGCAGCCTGTTCGCTTCCAGCTCGGCGAGGATTTTTTTCGCCCCGGCGGCAAAGGTCGAGCCGGTGTCGCCATCGCCCACTTTGGCATCCAGCTGGTTAAGCTCGGTCTCCAGCTCTGCCAGCGTGCGGCAAACGGTAGCAACTATGGCGGCCGTTGATGCATTTTCCGAAGGCGCAAAATGCTGCTGCCGCGCAACTTTTTCGCCCTGGCGCGTATTAAGCGGCGCAGGCTTGCTCGCGGGCTGCCAGCCGCTGGCCTCAACCGGCGCCTGCAACGCTTCCGCCAGCGCGTCGGTCAGCAGCAGCGTCGACAGCGAAAAGCCTTTCATATCCAGCGCGCTAACCAGCGTCGCCGGGCCAATCAGCAGATCGACCTGTTTTCCCAGCGGCGAACGCAGCACCTCACGCGTCAGCACCGCCATTTCCAGCGAAGAGAATCCGCCCAGGTTATTGATTAACAGCGCCTTTTTTTTATTGTCCGGATTGTGCTCCGCCAGCTTCGCCGCCATCAGTGCAACGATCTCGCGGCTGTCCTGCGTTTTCAGCGTAGAGGCGCCCGGTTCGCCATGAATGCCCATGCCTAACTCGCTTTGGCCTTCTTTAACCCGCTCGTCCCGCTTTTCGCCGGGCACATGGCAGCTGCTGAAGGCCAGACCAAGGCTGGCGGTGGCGGCAATGGCTTCGTTGGCCGCTGCCATCACCTCCTCCAGCGATTTTCCGCTGGCGGCGGCGTAACCGGCGACTTTATGGATCAGCGCCGTACCGGCAATCCCGCGCGGCTGCGGATTATCCGGCAGCGCGATATCATCGGTCACCATCACCAGCTCGACCTTAAAGCCCAGCTTTTTGGCTTTTTCCGCCGCCAGGCCGAAGTTCAGCCGATCGCCCGTGTAGTTTTTAACGATCAGCAGGCAGCCTTTTTCACCCGTGACGTTGATGATAGCGCTGAGCACGGCTTCCACGCTCGGCGAGGCGAAGATATCGCCACAGACGGCCGCGGTCAGCATTCCTTTTCCGACAAAGCCCACGTGGGCCGGTTCATGCCCGGAGCCGCCGCCGGAAATCAGCGCTACGTCCTTTTTATCCCAGTCGTTACGCACCACCACCCGAATATCGGGGCCGGCGTCAAGCAGGCTAAGGCTGTGCCACGGGTTGCCGATCAGCGCGCCTTCAATGGCTTCACTGACCAAATCGCTTTTTTGATGCATGAAAAACTGACTCATAAATCTGTTTTCTCCTGGCTGAAAAGAGCGGACTGAGTCACTAACTGTAGTTGAATTCCTGCGGCGGCCGCGCAGGAAACAGGCAGGGCAAGGAGAAAAGCAGTAACTTAAAATGGACGTGATTTCCCTTTTTTCAGCAACAAACGTTGGTAAAAGCTAACGGAAAAACAACAGAATATTTTATATTTTTTATCACTTTTTGCCGTGGGAGAGTCGTTGCCCTTCTGGTCGGGCCTCTGCGTACCCGCCACAGGAAAACTCCGAATAACCGAAAAAAGTACCATGATTACTAAAGAATTTATTATTGCAAACCCCGGCATTATTCCTAATTGTTTCTCTGCGCTGGTTTTGAGATTGCAGTATATCAGTCAATTATTATACAGTTTTGGTTATCGTTCTGCGGCGTTCGGGAAAGCTTCTTTTATCCGACAGCGCTTTCCCCCCTTAACGCAGACGATCCCCCTCTGTAGCAGGATAAGCTTCACCACGCCACCACCAGGGCGTTATGCGGAGCAGGTCGCAAGGCCTGCTCTTTTTTATCGCTGTTTTGGCTGTAAAAAGCCCGGAGGGGCCGCCCGCCTTAAAGCGTTATATCCGTGGAGAGAGCGTAAAACAGGCGTTGCCACCGCGTTTTCGGCCAGGCACCTGGGCAGGAGAATAAGGAAAGCGGACGGGAATTGTGTTGTACCGTTTAAAAGTATACCGCTCAAAAGGCAGGCTCCGTCCGCTGCTCGCCAAAACACGGCGCGACCGAAGCCTGCATCACCGTTAGCGGAACACGCTGATCGCTTCCACCAGACGGGTGGCCTGATGCGTCATTCGGCCAGCCGCCTGCGCGCCTTCTTCCACCCGCTCGGCGTTCTGATGGGTGATATTGTCCAGGTCTTCTACCGCCAGGCTGACTTCGCTCAGCGCCGTAGCCTGCTCGGCGGTGGCGGAACTGATCTGCGCAATCAGCGAGGTCACGTTCTGCACCTGAGAAACGATATCCTCCATGGTTTTGCCCGCGTCGTTAACGTGGACGCTGCCGGACTCCACCTTCAGCGCGCTGTTCTCCACCAGGCTTTTTATTTCGCTGGCGGCTTTGGCACTGCGCTGCGCCAGGCTGCGCACTTCTCCGGCCACCACGGCGAAGCCTTTGCCCTGCTCGCCCGCGCGTGCGGCTTCCACCGCAGCGTTTAGCGCCAGGATATTGGTCTGGAACGCGATCCCATCAATGACGCTGGTGATGTTGGCTATCTTCTTTGAACTGTCGGCAATTTCCGCCATCATGCCGACCATATCCTTCATCACCACGCCGCCTTTGGTCGCGGCATCGCGAGTGCTGGCGGAAAGCGTATTAACCTGCTGCGCCGTGTCGGTATTGCTTTTTACCGTGGCGGTCAGTTCATTCATGGTGGCAGCCGTTTGCTGGACGTTGGCCGCCGCCTGCTCCGTACGACGGCTCAGCTCGTTGTTGCCGTGCGCGATAGCATCGCTGGCGCTCATCACGTTGACCGCCTGGCCGCTGACGTCTTCCAACAGCCAGCGGAACATCAACCCCAGCTGCCCGACCGCCCGCAGCGTGGTGCCGATTTCATCCACGCGATCCATCTGGTCGACCTGCTGGCAGGCGCCGGTCGCCACGCTCAGCGCCTGTTTGCACAGCCGCTCGACGGGACGGGAAACCTGCTGCTCAAGCCAGCTCGTGGCCAGCAGCAGCAGCACGGCCATGATGGCGCTGAATATCGCCAGCGGCTGGCCCGGCAGCCCCAGCGCCCAGACGCCCGCCACGGAGAGCGGCCACAGCGCCAGCAGCGCAGAGCGAATACGCCAGCGCAGCGGCATGGTTTTCAGCAGCGAGGCCCAGCGCAGCGCCCCGGTACGCACCAGCAGCCCTTTATGGAAGCGCCAGCCCTTACGCTTGCCTTCGCGAAATTCTTTATACAATTTTTCAGCCTGCGCGATCTCCTGCGCGGCGGGACGGGTGCGTACGGACATATGGCCCTGTATCTTACCGTTGCGCACGATCGGCACGGCATTGGCGCGTACCCAGTAGTGATCGCCGTTTTTACGACGGTTTTTCACCAGCGCGGACCAGGGTTCGCCCTGTTGCAGCGTCGCCCACATATCGGCAAACGCTTCCGGCGGCATATCAGGATGGCGCACTATATTGTGAGGCTGCCCGTTGATCTCTTCCGGCGTAAAGCCGCTGACTTTGATGAATACGTCGTTCGCGTAGGTGATATGGCTGCTGGCGTCGGTGGTTGACATCAGCGTGGCGTTCTCATCAAACGCAAATTCCTGCTGTGTTACGGGTTGATTGCTGCGCATGGCGTAAATCCTTGAAGCGGTGACCAGGATTGGGCTTTGAGTGGATAAATTATCATTCGTTATATTTTCGGCCCGTTCCGCCTGAACTTTAGTTGCTAAAGCTAAATTCCATGCAAAGGTTAAAAAACCGCAAAGCCTTACGGACAGCCATCTGGCGAGAAAAGAACCGGTTCCAGCCGCCCGCAAAACCCTGTCGACGACAAGTCATTATTATGCAGAGATGTTTTAGTATGGTGAACGGATCACGCCCGCTGAAAGATCAAAAACGCCACCTTACGCCCGCGTTATAGCCCCAGCCTTTGCCGCCGTTGCCGTCGATTTCTTTCCGATAGTCCGCTTCCGCATAGAGCGACACGTTATTTTTAAAGACGGTGGTGGCGCCGACGCCGGCTTCCCACATCTGACCGAACTTACCGCTGCGGAAGCTCTGCTCAAGGCCGTCCACGCCTTTAGCGCCTATTGTGGTTTTAGCCTGACTGTCCCAGCCTTTGTAATAGTTGGTGCGCAGATAAGGCGTGTACTGGCGGCCGCTGTTATCGCTCCAGCGTCGATCCAGCTTCGCGCCGACGCGCCCAATGGTCTGGTGCGAATCGTCGTAGCTGACCGTCAGGTTATCCCTGTCGCTGAAGTTATCCAGCCCCAGATGCAGGTAAGTCAGCTGGGCTGAAGGCTCCAGCCGCAGCCCGCCGCCCAGCGCAAACGGATAGCCGCTCTCCAGCGAGGCGCTCCAGCCTTTGCCTTTGATCTTTGCCACGTTCTGCCTGCGTGCAATATCCGTTTCGCCACGATGCCAGCTGTAGGAGAGCGTGCCGTCCAGGTAGAAGCCGCTTTCCTGTAGCCAGGTGGCATAAAGCGCCAGCGTATCGCTGTCGAACGTGGTGCTGCTGTAGCCGTCGGCCGCGTCCGGACGGATGCGGCTGTTACCGCGTGTCCAGGCGACGCCGCCGCGCAGGCTGCCGTTGTCCCCATCCAGCTGCACGACGTTGCCGCCTACCTGCAGCGCGCTGTAATCCATATCCAGGTCGTAGCCGAAATTCTGGAAGCTCTGGCTGGTGCTGTAGCGCATGTTGGCGCCGGTATAGCGCAGGAACATTTCCCCGCCGGCCTCGCCCTGGCCCTGACGCAGCTCGCCCAGCCGGTTATGCAGATCGTTAAGCGTGGCTGCGGAATAGTACGCCAGCCCGGTCGGAGCGGAGAGATAAGCAGGCACCTGCGGCACTACCGCCGCACGGGAAACGCCGTTATTCCTGACGAGGCCGTTAGCCAGACGATAGTCGCGAAACTGGCTGCCGCTGCCGTCGACCTGCCGCTGGGCGGCATCGCTGCTGCCCGGCGCAAAGCTGTAGAGATCGTAGCGCCACGGCCCGGCTGCCAGATAGCCGCCCTGGAGCGCAAAGCTGTTGGCGCTGGCACTGCCTGCCACCTGTGCCAGCGAGATGCCTTCGTTCGCCTCAATAACGCCATTTTGATTAGCATCGTTCAGCGCGCCGGTGCTGCCTGCCGCTGGCGTGACGTTAATCAACGTGGTGCCGTTAACATCGCCGTTTACGCGCAGGATGTCGCTGCGCTGGTTGGCGGGCGCGCCGCCGCTGTTAAGCGCGCTGGCGAGCTTCAGCGTGCCGTTCAGCGAGTTCAGCGTGCCGTTGATGGTCAGCATGTTGCCCGGCGATCCGGAGCCGTTGGTCAGATCCAGCGTACCGGCGTTATTTACCACCAGCGAATCGCTGGTGCCGCCTCTCAGTACGGGATCTACAAGGTTTCCGGCATAGAGCGTGGACTCGCGATCGATATTCAGGGTGCTGTGCGCCAGCTGCAGATTGTCGGTCAACGTCCAGTCGGTATGGTAGAAATTGATGGTGCTCCAGCCCGCGCCCAGGTTGACGCCCCGGCCTGCGTCGTCGCTGGCGAAGGAGCCGCCACGGGCCGCGATCTCGCTCAGGCTGAGCGTGCTGCCTTCGCCGCCCGCCGTGGTGATATGACTAACGTTAGCCAGGCTGACGTTCTGCACAAAGGCCTGGTTATCGATGCCGCTGCCCATCGTCAGGCTGCCGTTGAGGGTGCCGCCGGTCAGCGTCAGCGTATCGGTGCCGTTCCCCGTGTTCACATCGCCCTGCACCGCTCCACCGATCAGGGCGATCCGATCGTCCGTCGCGCCGCCCGCCACGATAACCGTATCGGCATATTGCGCGCCAATCGTGCCTTCGTTAACAAATACCGTGCTGCCGCCGCGCAGATCGATAACGGGCGCCACCGTACCCCACGAGAAGATGTCGCCCCGGTTTACCACTTCGCTGGCGGTCTGGCTGACAATTGCCGAACCGCCGCTTTCAGTGGTGATATAGATGTTTCCCTCTGAGATGACTTTCCCCGTGGTATTGGCGCGGATCCCCGTCCCGCCGCTGCCGACAAGGATCACCATGCCGCGTGGCACCAGCATGTCGGCCTGCGTGGTCGAGCCATCGGCATTAGCAAAGGTGTAGCCCGTTGCGCCGTCGGAAGGTTCGATACCAACGGCAAGCAGTGAATCGAAAGTGGTGGCGGAACGAATGCCGCTGCCGCTGCCCCTGGCATAGATATAGGTGTTGGCCAGGGAAATGTTGGGGGTTTCCGCCAGGTTATTGATGGCGCTGCCGCTGCCGTTTACCGTCAGCGTAGCGCCGTCAATCGACAGCCCGGCGGCGCCTTCTTCCAGCAGAACGGCGTCGGCGCTGCCGTTGCCCGTAATGCTGTTACGGAAGATGCCGTCGCCATACAGCGCAAAATTACCGTTATGGCCCACGCGTACCGCTGCCGTACCACCTGACTCCAGCTGGGCGCTTTCGGGAAAAAATTGCGCGGTGCCTTCGCTCACATCAAACGCGATACCGGTAGCAGCGACCAGACCGCCCTGCATCAAAAAAGAGCCGCCGTTTTGTATCCGTACGCCGGTGCTGTTGTCGCCGGTTAGTTTAACCAACGAAGCGTCTCCCAGCGTTATCCTCGCGCCGTTGGTTATCTGAAAAGCGGTTGCGTTAGCGCCACCGCCAGAAACGCTGCCGCTATCGTAAACCGATGTACCTGCGCCGTCAGCGCGGATGCCGACGGCGCCTTCTCCCCCCAGAGTGATTGGGCCAGTGAGGTAGGCATAAGCGTTGCCGCCCGCCTCGCTTCTTAACCACACCGCCGTATTGTGGGTGTCGCCTGACGGCCCGGTGCTGCCGTTAACGTTGACGATCCCGTCCGAGTAAACGCTGGCAAAGCTGCCGCTGCTGGCGATCGCTTTGATCCCGGTGCCGTTATCGCCATTCAGATTGATCGTCCCGGCGTTGCCGACCAGCCCGCCGCTGCCGGAGTCGATCGCCAGCAGCGCGATATTCTCCTCCGGGCGAAAATCCGCCTGACCGTTAACGTCAATCACGCCGTTATTTTGCAGGCGGGCGTTCGGGCCATTCACCACCTTCATGGCGGTGCTGTTCTGAGTTTGTGCACCCAGTACGATATGCCCGTCATTTACGGCGCTGCCATCACCAATCATATTAATGCCGACGGCGCCGGACAGCCGGGTATCGAAGGCTTCATCCGTCAGAGCATTTTGCGGCGATCGCCCCAGCCAGAGCGTGCCGTCCACAGCATTGGTGAAGCTCGCCTGCGGGCCGTTAACGAACACGCCGCTGGCGCCGTCCGCCGCGCCTGTATTAATGTTGCCGTTATTGATCGCGCTGCCGCTAAAAATCCCCAGGCCAGTGCCGCTGCCTGCGATGTTGATGACGCCGTTATTGGTGAAACGGCTGCCGTCCTGTAGCCGTACCGCATTGCGGCTTTGGCCGACCGTGCTGCTGTCCACGCCGCTGCCATCGGCATTATTGAAGAAGCCGGCATTAATAACGCCGTTATTAACGCCGGTACTGCCGCTAAGCAGCTCCAGCGCGTTGCCATCGGTGATGCCGTTACCGGTACTGGCGACCTTACCGTTGATAATCGCCGTGCCGCCGTTTGCAGCCAGCACCGCGCTGCTGGCGTTCGCCACCTCCAGCGTTTTATTAACCGTAACCCTGGCCTGCGCGCCGTCTGCGCTGAGCACCACCAGTTCGCCAATCGGCTGCGCCGCTTCGTCATCCGCATCCTGCGCCACTATGCCGTAAACGATTTGCCCGCTGGTGAGAGTTACGGCTTTATCCAGCTCGTCACGGTAGCTGTCGGGATTGAGCTGGCCCGTTTCCAGCTGCCCGATAAGCCAGTTGTTATAGTTTTTAAAATCATCAAAGTTGGTCACGTTGAATCGCGTGATGACGTTATTTCTGGTGGCGACGCTGAACTCGCCTTTGTAATCAGCCACGCTGTCAACGGGAAGGGTCAGATAAGGCCCGCCAGAAGGTGGAAGCGCAGCGGTAAAGGTCAGGCGGTTATCGCCATTCCAGTTCATGTTGCCGCTGCCGGTGGCGGCAAAAAGCCGACTCTGTTTGGCCGCCATGCGCCAGCCGTTGGTTTCTGACGTCGTTGCCGCACCGGCCTGGCCGATTGCCACGTTAATGGTGCCTTTACTGACCTGCGCCACGCGGGCGTTAATATATTGCCCGCCTTTGACGTCAACATAGTTTGGCAGCGGCGTATCCAGCCCGAGCGGCGGTATTTCGACCATGCTGGCGGAATTAAAAACGTCAAAGGGACGATAGCCGCCGTTCTCCCAGTCCGGGACATAAATGGTGTAACCGCCTGTACCGGGATCCAGGCCCGGCCTTTCTGCCAGCGACAGGTCAGGGTTATTCACACGGCCCTGTAGCTCTCTCAGCGTAAAGCTTTGCTCGCCGCTCAGCCCCGGCGAAAACTGCTGGTTGCCGCTAAGCGTTTGCGTGGAGCCGTTGCAGACGCAAAAAGCGCCGACTTTATTATCATTAACATAGGGTGAAAAGGGTTTCAGCGTCGCCGCCTGGCTGTAAAAAGCAGGCGCTATCGCGCCCTGTGCCGCAATAAGGCTTAACAAAAGGGGATGTAATTTAAACAAGGATATTTCCTCCAGAGCTGAAGAAAAAAGTAAAAAACATCTCGCCGTAAAAATGCGATTGCAGACGGCAGGCGGCGTGACGAATAATTAAAAATTGTTAATAACAATCACATCACTACTGAAAAGAAAGATCCATATAAAGTTATGGCGGCAAACGACATCCCCGAAAAAATAAGAATAGTGCCGTAAATAATCATATTAATTACCGGCCCTTTATTAAACTCTACAGGCCTGATTGCTAAAAGGAATCGCCGCCTTTTCAGGCTTAACGTAAAATATAATTATAGTCTTGCCAAATAGATGCAGCTCGCGATAAGAGAAAAAATGAGAAGATAAAATTTAACGGTCAACGCCATAAATATTTACTATTAAAAATCAGTATGAAACGTTATTCAGCGGCGACTTAAATAATCTCATTTATGATTACGCAACCGCATAACCGCTGCGTTTGCGCCTTGCAAAAAACAAAAAAAATGGCCCGAAGGCCATTTTCATTTTTGCTGTTCTTCCGCGCCGGAGCGATCAGGAAGCGGATGCCAGACGCGCCTCGTAGGCCACTGCCTGTTCGGCATCGAACTGGTTTTCCCACTTGGCGATCACCAGCACCGCCAGCGCGTTGCCGACCACGTTTAGCGCGGTACGTGCCATGTCCATGATACGGTCAACGCCGGCGATAAACGCCAGGCCTTCCAGCGGAATGCCTACGCTGCCCAGCGTAGCCAGCAGCACCACAAAGGAAACGCCAGGCACGCCCGCGATCCCCTTTGAGGTCACCATCAGCGTCAGCACCAGCACGATCTCCTGACCAATAGAGAGGTCAATGCCGTACAGCTGCGCGATAAAGATCGCCGCGATGCTCTGATAGAGCGTGGAGCCGTCCAGGTTAAACGAATAGCCGGTCGGCACCACAAAGCTGGTGATGGACTTGGGCGCGCCGTAAGCCTCCATTTTCTCCATGATCTTCGGCAGCACCGTTTCGGAGCTGGAGGTGGAGTAAGAGAGGATCAGCTCATCCTTCAGGATGCGCATCAGCGTGGTAATGCGCAGCTTACAGATGCGCGCGACCGTTCCCAGCACCACAAAGGCAAAGAACAGAATGGCAACGTACACCAGGATCACCAGCTTAGCCAGCGGCCACAGCGAGGCGAAACCAAAGTTGGCGATAGTCACCGAGATCAGGGCAAACACGCCAATCGGCGCGTAACGCATAATCATATTGGTGACTTTAAACATGGTTTCCGAGGTGGAACGAAACACCTTCACCAACGGCTCGCGATGTTCCGCAGGCAGCGATGACAGCCCCAGACCAAACAGCACCGAGAAGAAGATGATCGGCAGCATCTCGCCTTTCGCGATCGCCGCGAAAATATTCTGCGGGATCAGCGACAGGATAGTGGTCACCAGGCTGTGCGGGCCGCCCTGAACCTGCGCCGTCGTGGCTTCATACTTAGAGATGTCCACCGTTGCCAGCGTCGACATATCAATGCCGTAGCCAGGTTGAAACACATTCGCCAGGGTAATCCCTACCACAATGGCAATGGTGGTTATCACTTCAAAATAGAGGATGGTTTTGACGCCGATCCGCCCCAGTTTTTTCGCATCGCCCACGCCGGCGATACCGACGATCAGCGTGGAAATCACGATGGGAACCACAATCATCTTGATCAGATGGATAAAGATATCCCCGGCAGGACTAAGAATGTTAGCGATTAACCATTCACGATCCTCCGGTTGATTATGCAGTATCGCGCCAACGACGATCCCCAGTACCAACGCCGTCAATATTTGCCAGGCAAGGCTGAATTTTGCAGCTTTCATAATAGTTTTTTCCTTAACAAAACCCGCTCTCCGCGTCTTTAATGCGGAGCGATCACTCTCAAGGGAAGCAGGCCGATGTCGGCGAATGCGCGGATAATGGATGGTTGATACCTGATTTACAGGCGCGTAATCAGTACCATTTTCACGGGTATAAATGCAACCCTAAGTGATATACGGCTAAACTATCATCGCCGAACAGGATAAAGCTCTGGAATCGACGTGTACGACTAACTCTTTGTTATAATTAGCAATATATCTCCATACTTGCGCATAGCTATGCAGTTGCTCGCCAGACGCCTGGCGAACAGCCAGGTTTAGTTGTGCGCCTTTTGTACAGCCCGTTTGCGTTATGCGGCGAATGAGTGGGCGACGGTTGCAGAAAGTTCCACCGTATTACGGCAACTTTTTGACCATTTTCATCACCTGACGTTATGGCGTGATCCATGGCGCAAAAAGCAAACAAAGCCCGGCGGCTCGCTCCATCCAACCTTTGATTGACATATTATTAACATCTTCAAGGAGAGTAGCCATGAGCCAACAACACCGACATCCCGTTCCCGCGAATATCGCGGAAAATACGCTGATCACTGCCCAGCAGTATCAGTCGATGTACCAGCAGTCCGTACAGGATCCCGAGGCGTTCTGGGGCGAACAGGGTAAAATCCTCGACTGGATAAAACCGTACACCCGCGTGAAGAACACCTCATTTGCGCCGGGCAATATTAATATCCGCTGGTTTGAAGACGGCACGCTCAATCTGGCAGCCAACTGTCTGGATCGCCACCTGCACAGCCGGGGCGACCATCCGGCGATTATCTGGGAAGGCGACGACGCCAGCGAAAGCAAGACGCTGACCTTTCGCGAGCTGCATCGCGAAGTCTGCCGCTTCGCCAACTCGCTGAAAGAGCTGGGCATAGGTAAAGGCGACGTGGTGGCGATCTATATGCCAATGGTGCCGGAAGCCGCCGTCGCCATGCTGGCCTGCGCGCGTATCGGCGCGGTGCACTCGGTGATTTTTGGCGGTTTCTCGCCGGAAGCCGTGGCCGGACGTATCGTCGACTCCGCCGCGAAGCTGGTGGTGACTGCCGATGAGGGCATTCGCGCCGGGCGCGCCATCCCGCTGAAGAAAAACGTCGACGAGGCGCTGGCTAATCCCAGTGTCACCACGGTAAGCAACGTGGTGGTTTTCCGCCGCACCGGCGCGGATATCGACTGGCACAGCCGCGATCTGTGGTGGCATGAGCTGGTGAACAAGGCCAGCGCGCACCACCAGCCGGAAGAGATGGGCGCGGAAGATCCGCTGTTTATCCTTTACACCTCCGGTTCCACCGGCAAGCCGAAGGGCGTGCTGCATACTACCGGCGGCTATCTGGTTTACGCGGCGACCACCTTCAAATACGTTTTTGATTATCATGCCGACGATATCTACTGGTGCACCGCCGACGTCGGCTGGATCACCGGCCACAGCTATCTGCTTTACGGCCCGCTGGCGCTGGGCGCGACCACGCTGATGTTTGAAGGCGTGCCGAACTGGCCGAAGCCGAGCCGGATGGCGGAAGTGGTGGATAAACATAAAGTCACGCTGCTCTATACCGCGCCTACGGCAATTCGCGCGCTGATGGCGGAGGGCGACAAGGCCATTAGCGGCACCGATCGCTCCACGCTGCGTATTCTGGGTTCCGTCGGCGAACCGATTAACCCGGAAGCCTGGGAGTGGTATTACCAGAAAATTGGCAATAGCCGCTGCCCGATTGTCGATACCTGGTGGCAGACGGAAACGGGCGGCTTTATGATCGCGCCGCTGCCTGGCGCGACGGAGCTGAAGGCCGGTTCGGCCACCAAACCCTTTTTCGGCGTGCAGCCCGCGCTGGTCGATAACGAAGGCAACGCGCTGGAAGGTGCCTGCGAGGGCAACCTAGTGATCGTTGACGCCTGGCCAGGCCTGGCACGCACGCTGTTCGGCGATCACGAGCGCTTTGAACAGACCTACTTCTCTACCTTTAAAAACATGTACTTCAGCGGCGACGGCGCGCGACGCGACGAGGACGGCTATTACTGGATCACCGGCCGCGTGGACGACGTCCTGAACGTTTCCGGCCATCGGCTGGGCACGGCGGAGATAGAATCCGCGCTGGTGTCCCATCCTAAAATCGCCGAGGCGGCCGTGGTCGGCATTCCTCACGCCATTAAAGGCCAGGCCATCTACGCCTATATCACGCTGAACAGCGGCGAAGAGCCGACGCCCGAGCTTTACAGCGAGGTGCGCAGCTGGGTGCGCAAAGAGATCGGCCCTATCGCCACGCCGGACGTGCTGCACTGGACGGACTCCCTGCCGAAAACCCGCTCCGGGAAAATTATGCGCCGTATTTTGCGCAAAATTGCCGCTGGCGATACCACCAATTTAGGCGATACCTCGACGCTGGCCGATCCGGGCGTGGTGGAAAAACTGCTGGAGGAGAAACAGGGTATTGCCATGCCCTGAAAATAAGCAAAAGGCAGTATAGCTTTATCGGGCAGCGTAATGATTATCACGCTGCCCTTTATTTATCAGCTTCCCGATGATGAGGCATTACCGGCGCGGTCGCTCAGTCAAGCCGGATCTCATAACAGCTCTTGCAATTATCTCTGGAGACTCTGTGATGAACGATAGATATCAGCGGATTGAAAAAAGCGCGCGCTTTAAAGAGCTGGTCAGAAAACGCCAGGCCTTCGCCACGCTGCTCTCGGTAATAATGCTTATTCTCTACGTCGGCTTTATTTTATTAATCGCCTTTGCGCCAGGCTGGCTGGGTACGCCGCTTGACGCTAATACCAATGTGACCCGTGGTATTCCGATTGGCATTGGGCTGATCGTTATTTCTTTTCTTTTAACCGGTATTTATGTCTGGCGAGCCAATGGCGAATTCGACCGCTTAACCAAAGCGCTGCTGGATGAGGTGAAAGGATGAAACTTTTCCTTTATTTCGCCCTGCTGCTGCCTGTTTCCTCCCGCGCCGCCGATGCGATTAGCGGCGCGGTTGAAAAACAGCCCACCAACGTTGAAGCGATCGTGATGTTCCTGATCTTCGTGGCCGCCACGCTGGGTATCACCTGGTGGGCCTCCAAACGCACCCGTTCGCGCAGCGATTATTATACCGCAGGCGGCAATATCACCGGTTTTCAGAACGGCCTGGCGATGGCGGGCGACTTTATGTCCGCCGCCTCATTCCTGGGGATCTCCGCGCTGGTTTATACCTCCGGCTACGACGGCCTGATCTATTCGCTGGGTTTTCTGGTCGGCTGGCCGATTATCCTGTTTCTGATCGCCGAACGGCTGCGCAACCTGGGACGCTATACCTTTGCCGACGTTGCCTCCTATCGTCTGAAACAGCTGCCTATTCGCACGCTTTCCGCCTGCGGCTCGCTGGTGGTGGTGGCGCTCTATCTGATTGCGCAGATGGTCGGCGCGGGTAAGCTTATCCAGCTGCTGTTTGGCCTGGACTATCACGTCGCCGTGGTGCTGGTGGGGATCCTGATGGTGCTGTACGTCCTGTTCGGCGGCATGCTGGCGACCACCTGGGTGCAGATTATCAAGGCGGTGCTGCTGCTGTTCGGCGCCAGCTTTATGGCAATCATGGTGATGAAAACCGTGGGCTTCAGCTTTAATAATCTCTTTACCCAGGCGATGGCGGTGCATCCAAAAGGCGTGGCGATCATGCGTCCCGGCGGGCTGGTGCACGACCCGATTTCCGCGCTGTCGCTCGGGCTGGGGCTGATGTTTGGTACGGCCGGCCTGCCGCATATCCTGATGCGCTTCTTTACCGTCAGCGATGCCCGCGAGGCGCGTAAAAGCGTGTTTTACGCCACCGGTTTTATGGGCTACTTCTACTTCCTGACCTTTATTATCGGCTTCGGGGCTATTCTGCTGGTCGGCGCTAATCCGGCGTTTAAGGATGCCACCGGCCTGCTGATTGGCGGAAACAATATGGCGGCGGTGCATCTGGCCGATGCCGTTGGCGGCAGCCTGTTCCTGGGCTTTATTTCCGCAGTGGCCTTCGCCACGATTCTGGCGGTGGTCGCCGGGCTGACGCTGGCGGGCGCGTCGGCGGTATCGCACGACCTTTACGCCAGCGTGGTGAAAAAGGGCCAGGCCACCGAGAAGCAGGAGCTGCGCGTCTCGAAAATCACCGTGCTGGTGCTGGGGGTGGTCGCTATCGCGCTGGGTATTTTGTTTGAGAAACAGAATATCGCCTTTATGGTCGGGCTGGCCTTCTCGATTGCGGCAAGCTGTAACTTCCCGATTATTCTGCTGTCGATGTACTGGTCGAAACTGACCACAAGAGGTGCGATGGCAGGCGGCTGGCTGGGGCTACTGACGGCGGTCGTGTTGATGATCCTGGGGCCAACGGTGTGGGTGCAGGTGCTGGGCCACGCGAAGCCGATCTTCCCCTACGAGTATCCGGCGCTGTTTTCTATGCTGGTCGCCTTTATCGGCACCTGGCTGTTTTCCGTAACCGACCACTCGCAGGAAGGCCAGCAGGAGCGGCAGCGTTTCCAGGCGCAGTTTGTGCGTTCGCAAACCGGCGTGGGCATTGAAAGCGGGAAAAGTCACTAAGTAGCGATCTGCAAGGCGGAGCGGCCACCCGCCTTGCAGCGCAGCAACGCGCCGCACTCAGTAGTAGTTCAGCACCACCACCACGCTATCCTCAATGCGCTGGGCCACTTTCGGCGTTCCGGTTGTTTGCATATACAGCGCCTCGGTTACGCCGCTGGTAAAAACCTTTAGCCCCTCAAGTTTTTTACCGCTTTCATCCAGGATCTGCTGCTCGAGCACGTTCCCCGCCGATGCCTGCTGCGTAATCTCCACCGTAGTCGACGGCACCGTTTTGCATATTAACGTGAGGTCCCCTACCTTGTGGTTACGGTTAATGGGCTCGCCGACGATAACCGTCCCCAGATCGTTGGGGTAACTCACCAGCTCTGCATGGCAGTCATCGATCGGCGTGATCGGTATGCCGCCGCTGCAGCGTGCGTCTTTGCCCAGGCCATCCCATCCTGACCAGCAGGCGCTGTAATCGCCTTCCTGTACCGGTACGCTTACCGTTTGCGTTAAGCGGTATTGCGCGACTTTTATCCGACTTGCTGGTTCGTCGGTGGCGTTCTGGCATTGTTGTACGGTTGGCGCGCCGCCGGGCGCATCGCTCATTCCGATAAACGTGGCGGCCACTTCAGGATCGCGGACGGTAAGGCCATAGATATGGAACACAAGGTCACGATCGTTGCCTCTGCTGGAGCAGAGCCAGACATCGGTACCGGCCTCCACCGTAATCATATTGTTTCTGACCATCAGGCCGGTCGTGACGCCCGGCACGGAATTGTAGTACCACGCCAGCGCCGACGTTGAAAAACAGATCAGGCTCAGCGCGAACATAATCCTTTTCATTTTATCTCCTTGTTATGAGCCAGCCAGCACCCCGTACGGCGGCGGCGGGCTGCGTCGGTTCAGGGGTATTCGATGATGTAATTCAGGCTGGCGGTAAATTCTCCCGCCGTCGGCGGCGTCGCGCCGTCCGCCCGTAGATAGGCCTGCATCGGGATAACAATATCAGCAGCATTCAAAGACAGCGTCAGGCCCGGCGAGGCGGCATTGACCGCCAGCGGCGCGCCCCGCACATTTTCGATGCCGATAACGATGCCGGTAGCGGTACTGCCTGCATCCGGTTGCAGCATCCCGTCACTGTCCCCATTCCCGCGCAGGAAAACTTCAATTCGGCCTGGCGTTGTTGCATCAAACTCGCAGTTTTCCAGATGAACGGCAAACGGGTAACGCGGGCTTTCCTGCGAGTTCTGCAACATGTTCAGCGTGACGGCCGCCAGCGGGAGCGTAATGTATTCATCGCCGGGCCGTATCGTACAGGGGCTGAGATTTTCAACCAGCGTACCGCTGAATTTGGCCTTCACCGCAACCTCTACAGGCGCGGCATAGCCGAGCGCAACGCACAGCGTCATCCCCAGGCCTGACCACAGGCAGCGTAATAATCCCCTTTTCATTCGTAGACCGCCTTAATTGTCGCCGTCGCCTCAAAGTACCCGGGCGTTAACGAGGCCGCCGCATTTTTCACCAGCACGGCCATCAGAACGGGGGGATCCGTGCCATCAATGGCAAACGAGGTGTTTACCGGCTGGAGTTTACCGTCGTTCATTATTTTAATGGCCAGGCCGGGCTGGACATACAGCATCCCCTGGCCAAAATCTGCGCCCGTGCCGTCGATTTGCAGCGTTACCGCATTTTTACCCTGCTGCTTGCAGCTAAAGTTATAAGCAATCTCGCTCTGGTAATTAGTGCCGTTGATTTTTGCAATATCTACCTGATCGCCAAAGGAAACCTCAACGTTTTTGCCTTCATTAAGCTGACAGGAGGCGGACTGCACCACGTTGGCCGTCATGGTGAAGGTAAATACCTCCGGCGCTGCCGTCACCCGGCCTGAAAATAGCGTTAATCCTGTTAGCGTGCAGAGCACCGCTTTTGCAAAAGTGGTTGTCCTGTCCATCTGTTTATTCCTGCCGCCGTTTATCACGACTTATCCAACATAAACCTGCCGCAGCCCGAGCAAAACGCGGTTAAGCAAAGAAGCGTTGCGCGGCTGCTCTGGCGAAGCGGCAAAACTTTATGCGCTTAGCCAGCGGGCCTGACCGCCGTGGCCTTACAATGATCCCCGCTACAGGTAAACTGCAACTGCGGACGGGCGCCGTAATCGTTGATATAGGTGAGCAGCGGGCGGCTCCCCAGCGCTTCAGCGCTGACCTCAAGCACGCCTTTACTTTTCGGCGCGATCATCAGCGGCTTGAAATCATTGATGGCGCTATTCCTGGCGGCGTTGCGGCCATCGATCAGCGTCACGAAATAGGGCGTAGGATTGTTTACCTGATAGCGATCGCCGACGCGAGTCAGCGTCAGCTGCTCCTGAAAGGGCACCGCGTTTCTTTTGGGCACCAGCGCCTGCGGGCGATAAAATAATTTTACCTTTGTCTGCAAGGCAAGCTGGAGCGTATTGGGGCGTTCGGATCGCGGCGGGATCTCACGCAGATTAAAGTAGAACAAGGTTTCACGATCCTGCGGCAGCGCGCCCACGGAAGGCAACGTCTCTATTTTTACCTGGCTTTTGCTGCCCGGCTCAATGCGCTGTACCGGCGGCAGAGCAGTCAGCGGCTGCTGGATTTTTTTACCCTGGCTATCTTCTATCCAGCCCTGCGCCAGATAGGGTAATTGTTTATTATCGTTACTGACGACCAGGCTGACAGACTTTTGGCCGCCCTCAAAAATCACGCGTGTACGATCGAGCGAAACAGCGCCATAGCTTTGTGCAGCCACCAGGACGGAGAGTAAAACGGCGATGCGTGATAAACCTGCTTTATATGATCTCATTTTTTCCCCTTACACCATGTCAACTATCAGCGGCAGCCCTGCGCGGTTTATAACAGGCGGCACGGCAATAAAAGACGCTGAGAAATATCACCGGACAAGCTCTCCGGCAGTTTAAATTCGCACTGCTCTTTGCCGCTCCAGCTTACCCGCATCGTTATGCCTGGCTGGATACCGCTCAGATAGATGCTGCCGTCGTCATTCACAATGCCCACTTCCTGACGCTGGCTGTTTTTTACCGTAGCGCCAAACGGCGGGGCTTCGCCGTTTTCCAGGCGCAGTACCGCCATGGTTTTGCTCCCGGTCACCACTTTAAAGCCACCGTAGCCAATCGCGCCTTCGGTTAAGGTGCGCTGGATAACCGAAGCGCTCGCTTCAGCATTGTCCGGCAACGCATTGATATCGATACTGATGCGGTTACGGTAATAGCTGCTGATATCCGCGATAACGGCTTTGCCAAAGTGGTTACTCAAGGTATCCGCGCCGTAGCTTTTTACCGGAATATCCTTTACCGCGGTGTCGATCAGCATTCTGGTGCCGCCCGGCCTGCTGGTACGATGCAGCGCCGCACCCTGTGCGGTAGCCGTTACGCCGCCCTGCGCCGAAAGGCTTAAAGCTGAATAGCTGTTGCCCTGATAGCTGGCATTAACGTTTATCCGCGCTCTGTCTCCCTGATAGGTGTAATAGCCGCTTGCCAGCGTCTCCTGACCGGCAACCCCGCCGCTGATTTGGTAGTTGTTACGCTCATCCATCGTATTGAAGTAGCTGGCCTGATGACTGTTATTACCCTGATTAAAAGATCCGTTGTAATTCAGCGTGCCGCTGTTGCCCCACGGTAGAGACAGCGACAGGTAAATACCGTCATCATTGCTGCCGTCATATTTATTACGCCAGGCGGTGGCTGACAGACTGACGTTACGCAAGCGCCCGGCGTCAAAATATTTCGTCGCCGTCAGGGTAAAACGGTCATTGTCCGGTTTGTCCCACCAGGTCTGATGAGAGTAATTCAGATAAAAGCTTGCCCGCCAGTCGCGCAGCTGCTGGCTGAAGATGGCGGTATACATCTCTTTACCGTTGCCGTAGGCCCTGCCGTATTTATGCGCGTTAAGGTAATCCTGCATACTCATATAGCCCTGCTCTGAATAGCGGTAGCCTGCAAAGGTCATTTCACTGTCGGTTTCGTCGAACCTTTTTGAGTAGCTGACGCGCCACGAGGCCCCTTTCTGCGTATCCGGCAGCGGATCGGGCAAACGCCGGGCAAACGCCTGAGTAAAATCCAGAGAGAGCGCGCCGAAAGCCATCAGATCGCGCCCTGTGCCCAGCGCCAGCGCCTGGTATTCCTCACTGGCTATCGTCCCGCCGTACAGGGACCAGCCGTTACTGACGCCCCATGAGAACTCGCCGTTTACAAACCCCTCGCCTTCCATATGGTGCTGAGTGTTGGAAGGCCTGCCCGCCGCCAGCTTGTAGCGCACCATGCCCGGCCGCGTCAGATAGGGCACGCTGGCCGTATTGATGCTGAAAGTTTGTACTGAGCCATCCTGCTCTTCTACCCGCACATCCAGCTCGCCGCTGATCGTTTCGTTGAGATCCTGAATACGAAACGGCCCGGCGGCGACCCGGGTTTCCTTGATGACCCGCCCTTTCTGGCTGATCACCACTCTGGCGCTGGTTTTCGCTATCCCGCTGATTTCCGGGGAATAACCACGCAGATTAGGCGGCAGCATATTGTCATCAGACCGCAGGCTCAGCCCGGTATAGGTAAAACTGTCGAAGATATCTGAAAAGAGCGCATGTTCGCCCACGCCCAGCCTGGCGTGCCTGTGCGGTAAAGCGCGCCAGGCATAGAAACGCGTCCAGTCCCAGTTAAGGTTATTACTGGCCTGATTGTCATAGCGCCCCTGCCAGTCGGCACGCAGGCGCCAGGGACCAACGTTGGCCCCGGCCGTCCCGTTGCCCGTAAACGTGTTGTCCGTCTTCTTCTCGTACTCATGCCGGGTCTGGGCACTGGCGTAATAATCGAACAACAAGCCGGGTATCCCCTCATCCCACTGCGCCGGCGGATCCCAGTTGGGCGCGCGGTATTCCAGATAAATTTGTGGGATAGTTAAATAGAGCGTATTGGTGCCTAAATCAGCGCGCTGGCTCATACCCGGCAAACTGTCGGTATTCAGACACTGGCCCTCATGCCACCACGTTAACTGCGGGCGTAGCTCAGGCTTCAGGCCAATAAAATTGACCAGAGCGGCAGTCAGACAGGGCTTACTTTCTTTTTCATTATCTTCTGTCGTAAACCAGTCCACTGACTGCTCGGGGAGCTCATTATCATTAATCTGAAGTTTCAGAGTGTAGTTACCGGGCATGATATATCCCGCCTGAGAAAAACGGCTGAGATCGATGTTCGTTCTGTCTTTCACATCTAAAAGATCGGTATTAAATTCTATTCCACGTGCCTCGACAGACCGCGCGAAACAGCAAAGAATCAGCAGGAAGATGGCATGCCACAGCCATAAAATATCTTTTTTTAATATAATATTCACTGACATCGGCATCCTTACGAGAAGTTAATCCCTGGGTAAGCCTTTCATAACCGATTTAATAATTTTTTGCCGGAGGAATTAAGCATGGAAATAATTCCGCCATTCTGCCGACAAACATGAACCTGTTTTGCCGTTGTTCCCCAGGCAGAAAACACTCCCGGCAGAAACGCCGGGAGAGGACAAGGTCCGTCAAATCGACTTATTGATATGCAAGTGTGAAATCAGCAATACTCTGGAATTCGCCAGGCGTTACGTCTTTGCCATCACCTTGCACATAGGCAGAAAAACTCAGCGTATTATAGCCAGTCTGCAAAACCTGCTTAGCGCTCGGACTGCCGAGCTTGAGCACTGCGCCAGTACCATCAGTGATGGCGATACTCGCGCCCTTAACTGTCCCGGTCATGCCCAACAGACCGGTAGTGCTTTCTGGTCCGCTGAACGTGGCCGTTACCGCTGCGGCGGTCGCAACCGTACAGTTTTCCAGTTTAATCTGGAAAGGACGGGGATCGGAGGTTCCACCATCCTTCAGGGTAACAGTCGAGATTTGCCCAAGAGGCACGTCCTGATAAACAGAGTCAGGATTAATTGAGCAAGGAGACTCAATGACGGAGCCCGAAAAAGTCACTGAACCATGTCCCTGGTCGGCATAAGCTACAGAAGTCATGCCGAAAATGGCGATAGCTGACAGTACGATTTTATTCAGTTGCATAAAGTACATTCCTTTGATTATAAACCTTTCCGTTTATCGGATGATAAATGTTTATTTATAACATCATTTTCTTTGCTGAAAAAAAGCCAACCTGTAAAAACAGATAAGTTAATAATGCATTAACGGCGCTTGAGTTTATTAATGGCCATTTACATTGTCAGGTAAATACAATCCGTAATAAATACCTGTTCAGGACGGCAGGATTATTCTTACAGAAGACATTTCCAGATGAAAGGTCTTTTTCCTTAGAAAATGACAGAAAAAAATGAAAGTTTAGACAGGAAGGTGTTACTGGCGATAAATGCTAAAAAATCGTCGAACAGAGATGCTCTTCAGAATAAAAAACCAAATAAAACCCATTTTGCACGCCGTCACTCTATAAATGACAAATGTAAAAAAAGAAGAAACAAACGGGGCGGTTTAAATATATAGCATTTATCTTTGCCGGAGTATTAAAAATATCAGGCAAGCTCCTTAATATAAGCTTCTATATTTTAATATATATCACCTGTTTGAACATTAGCGGCAACAACTTTATAAACCTTGTTAAAAGTTCAGCATAATAAGCCTGTTCCCGGCCTGTATCAGGGCATCAGCCGTACCGGGAGCAGGCAGGTCCGGCCAGAAGCCGGACACATTCAGCGGCGGGCCACCCTTTACAGGTTGCCGCCTTTGGCATCAGAAATGCAGGGATGCACCTACGTATGCGCCGTCAGCAATGACGTTGTCTTTACGACCGTCTTTGCCGTTCATCGCCAGGTACTGATAGCCCACGCGCACGTCAACCAGGGAGATTGGCTTAAAGCTCACGCCAGCGGAAGCTTCCTGGTAGTCATCAATGTGGCTGGAGAAAGAATCCGGCGAGTAGTAATACTGGCCAAATACGTTGAACATATTGGTGACTGGAACGCTTGCGCCAATGCCGACCGCAACGGCATAGCCGTCTTTGCTATCGGTTGGGTTAGTGGAAATCGCTTTCACGCCAGGCGTGATAAAGATATCGCCCAGACCCACATTGTAACCCAGACCCAGGCTGCCCATGCTGCCATCGTGATCGCTACGCAACCAGTTACCGGTCAGCGCCAGACCAGGCGAGTCAGCGCCCATGCCCGCGTGTACATTAGTATAATCACGACCTACGTCGACACCGCCTTCAATCGCCTGCGCTGATCCGGCCAGCGCCAGCAGCGCCAGAGCGCCTGCGGTAGTTGCCACTGCTTTCATTTTATTCTCCTGATGAATTTACTTACGCCGTTTCCCGACGGCAGCGGAGGATAGATCATCAACAGAGGAAATAAAATGAGAATGCGACGAATCTTAGGGCTTGTTTAGTAAATGTTGCTGTTAGGGGGCGAACATACAGGCTTTAAACCAGCGTCCACATCAGGCGGCCAATCAGCGGCGCGATAACCACTGTCACCACGCCTGACAGCATCATCACCAGGCTGGCGACCACGCCCTCTTCCTGACCGATTTCATAGGCGCGAGCGGTGCCTGCGCCGTGTGAGGCCGCGCCAAACCCGGCGCCTTTCGCCAATCCCTGCTTGACGGCAAGCCGAATAAAAAGCAGATCGCCGACGGCCATGCCGAATACGCCGGTGATCACCACAAACAGCGCCACCAGATCGGGCTGCCCGCCCAGCTGCTTCGCCGCCGCCAGCGCAAAGGGCGTAGTGACAGAGCGCACCGCCAGACTACGCTGGATTGCCTCCGGCAGCGTCAGCAGCCTTGCCAGCCATACCGAGCTGCAAACGGCGACCAGCGTGGCGGTCAGCACGCCCGCGCTAAGCGACAGCCAGTGGCGGCGGATAATCGCCATATTTTCATAAACGGGCACGGCGAAGGCCAGCGTAGCCGGGCCAAGCAGCCACAGCAGCCAGCGGTTTTCGTCGATATAGTTCTGCCAGGAGATATGGGTCAGCAGCAGCAGCGCCACCAGCACCATTGGCGTCATCACCAGCGGCATCAGCAGCAGCCTGTGCCAGCGGCGGTAGAGACGTTTATTGAGAAAATAGACCAGCAGCGTCGCCAGCAGACAGAGCAGGCTGATAAAAAAGTTATTCACCCTGACGCTCCTTTTTTCGTGCCGCCAGCCGCATTTCAAAACGATAGACGCGATCCACCACCAGCGCGGTAGCGGAAAGCACCAGCAGCGTACTGATCATAATCACCAACATAATCCGCCAGCCGTCCACGCGCAGCAGCTGCGAATAGTTAACCACCGCCACCACGGCAGGAATAAAAAACAGCAGCATTTCCGCCAGCAGCCAGCGCGATCCGGCTTTCACCCAGTTCAGCGGCAGCACCCGCAGCATAATCAACGCCAGCAGCAGCAACATGCCCACGATATTGGCGGGCAACGGCAGCCGCAACCAGTCAACCAGCCGCTGCGCGGCCAGAAAAAAAGCGATATACAGCACCACCTGTAACGGAACCTGAATACGTTGCTGCCACGTGCTTTGCGGGCGTATCGCCAGCTTCATGATGGGTCTCTCTCTGAATAATGCGTAAAGAGAGTATAAAGCCGTACCAAAGGGTGAAAAAAATGACTTAATATTATCTGAACTATGCCTTACAGGAATGTTTATGGACGTCAGAGCCCTGCGTTATTTTGTGGAAGTGGTGCGCCAGCAAAGCTTTACTCGCGCGGCGGAGCAGCTGTACGTCACGCAGCCGACCATCAGTAAAATGCTGCGCCAGCTGGAGGATGAACTGGGCTGTACGCTGCTGATCCGTGAAGGACGCAAGCTGCATCTGACCGATACCGGACAGGCCGTTTATCAGCGCGGACTGACTATCCTTCAGGAATTTAAGCAGCTGGAAGCGGAAATCAGCGATATCAACGACCTGAAAACGGGCGAGCTGCGGTTAGGCATTCCGCCAATGGTGGGGATGCAGATTGCCGGTTCGATCTCCGCTTTCCGCCAGCGTTATCCCGGCGTCGAGCTGAAAATTTCCGAATTCGGCGGCCTGACCGTGCAGCAGGCAGTGCTTTCCGGCACGCTGGATATTGCGATGACCGCGCTGCCGGTAGCGGAAGATCTGCCGCTGAACGCGCTGCCGCTGATGAGCCACCCGCTCTGCGTGCTGGTGCCGAAAACCCGCGAATGGCTGCGCCGTACCCATATTCCGCTGGCCGAGCTGGCCGGGCATCCTATCCTGATTTATAACGAAGAGTTTTCGCTGAACCGCCAGCTGATGCGTGCCTTCCAGGCCAGCGGCTTTACGCCGCAGATCGCGGTACGCAGCGGCCAGTGGGATTTTCTCGCGGCGATGGTACAGGCCGGTATGGGCGTGGCAATCCTGCCGGAGCCGATCTGCCAGCGGCTGGATAAAAGCCATCTGCTGTGGCTGCCGCTGGAGTCGGAGCTGGTCTGGCAGCTGGGCCTGATCTGGCGGGAAGGCAGCTACCTCTCAAAGAGCGCGCAGGCCTGGATCGCCTGCTGTCGCCAGTTCTGGCCGGGTCAGACGCCAACGCTGTCGGTATAAAAGCCATAACAGCGCCAGAAGCGCACAGCAATAAACTCCGCCAACATTGTCGCCTGGCCTCGGCTTCTGGCGGGCAAACAGGCGATCGTTCTTTCTTTGCTGCCCGCTAAAGATGAACAAAATTTAAGCTGCTATGTTATTGTCTGGAGCAATGACGCTCGCTAACACGCAAAAGGATTATTGCATGACGCAGTCAATGCAGGCATTGCACCTGCCCTTTACTCTTTTTCAGACGCAAAATCGCATGGACGACGATAGTGCCGACGATATGAAGTGCGGCGATTTAAGCGAGCTGCAGCTGAAGAACTTCTATCGGCTGGAGAAAGTATCCGGTCAGTACGATCCCTGGCGGGCAGAGAGAACGGATTTCCCCATCAGTAACTACGCCGTGATACGTCATAAGATGCGCCATCATGAAGTGGCAGCCAAACTATTCAACGAATTCCGCCGCGAGTCGCGGCCCTTCTCTTTTTTCGGCCATCGCGGGCTGTTTATGGCACTAATCGACCATTTTCAATATGGCGATGGAAAACCCTTTTCCAGCAGTGAATTAAATGGGGCTTATAAGAGGTTGATAGAAAGCGCGCATTCAGATAACGCAAACTCGTCAAAGGTTATCGATAGATTTATACGGGAAAATATAGACTGGGATAATTATTTTCTTGCCGAAAATAAAAAACAGGCTTTAAGAAAAGTTATCGGAGAGAGTTTTCTTCCGAAATTTAATAGATTACAAGACAAGATGAATGGTCTGGGTATGTCAGTGCACGGTATATACGCGACAAAAATCACGCTAAAGTCTCTGGAAGTTAACGGAGATAAATACAAAGCCACCCTGCATTACAAAGGCCAGGATCACTTTGGCCTTGATGACCGCGATATCATGGATCCTCGTTTTCATCATTTGAATATTTTCCGAATCTGGTTTGTGCTACAGCGCTGGAGAAGGTACGCGTACAAGCCCTTTTTTACCAATATGGCAGCGACCATCACGCTGACGGGAAGCAAAAAGTGAAAAAGATAAATAGATTTTTCCCGGCTCTGGTCGTAGTCAGCTGGCTGTACGTCATCGTTATGATGCTACGGCCTGTAGAGGTTATAGCTGTTCACCAGAATCATTCCGTCACAGATATTTTGGTGAAAAACTTTCCTCTGACCAACAAAGGAAAGATTGAATGGTGGAAAGAAAACGCCCGGAAACTGGATAAACAACACCCTTTTCTTTTAAATAGAAAAGGCGAGACTTTTTGGGTAACTATCTGGGACTTTAAAGACGGTTATCAGCAAGAAAAACCCGATGACACTACTTTTTTCCCGAGTCATAGTACCGACCATCTGCTCTGTTTTGAGAATATAAAAGCGGAGGAAAGATGTATTAAAAAAGAAAACTGGTTGATGCAGGTTACCAGAGCGACAACGGGAACCATGAGCTACACCATGGAAGACGCCTCTTATTACCAAAAGCCAGGCGGCCCGCTGATCCTGGAAGAACGCTGATACTACTGCTGCTAACAGCAGTAAAAAAAACCGCGAGCCGGGCGGCTCGCGGTCTTCCCGCTACTCTTCTTTCTCGATCAGCAGCGTTTCCAGCAGGTCGAGATCGTGCAGCATCTTCTGCATGGTTTCGTTGCTGATTTTCTGCGTGGCGCGCAGGTGATACAGCTCGCCGCGCTCGGCGCGCAGCGCGGTCAGACGGAAGCGGCGCTCCAGATTTTCCGCATACAGCGCCCGCTCCAGATCGTCCTTACCGTCCACGCGACGGCGCATATTGCCAATCACTCGCGATGCGATTTCTTTGACCAGGTCAGCGTCGATATTCTCTTCGGTATCGGCCGCCAGCCGCTCTTCCATCTTGTGCAGGCTGTCGATAGCCGTTTCCGCCATCGCCGCGCGCGCCATCTGGATCTCATGGCGGTGCGCCGTCTTATCCCTGCCTGCCACGCCGCGCAGCAGCAGCGGCAGCAACACTACGCCGACCAGCAGCGAAAACAGGATCACGCCCATTGCCAGGAAAACCAGCTCGTAGCGCGCCGGGAAAGCGTCACCATTGGTCAGAAACAGCGGAATGGACAGCACGCCGGCCAGGGTGATAGCCCCGCGTACGCCGGCAAAAGAGGCAATCAGCAGCTCGCGCAGGCTGTAGCTGCTGAACTCCATCGGCCGCTTTTTCAGCAGGCGCTGGCTGATCAGGCGCATCGTCCATAGCCAGGCGAAGCGGACGATCATCAGCGCGGCATAAATCAGCACCACCGACAGCACCAGCATCCACAGATCGACGTTAGGATCGGCCTCTGCCTGAGTCACGGACAGCTGTAAAATGTCCGGCAGCTGTAAGCCCAGCATCAGGAACACCATGCCGTTAAAGACAAACTCCAGCATCTGCCAGACGCTGTTGGCACGCAGACGCATCGCCAGCGGCGCCTGACGGATAATACCCGAACGAGTAATGGTCATGCCCGCCGCGACGGCGGCCAGGATCCCCGATACGCCGATATGTTCGGCAATCAGGTAAGAAGCAAAAGGCAGCAGCAGCAGCAGCACCGTCTGCGTAGCCGGATCGTCACCGCTCCAGCGGCTGAACAGACGCAGCGACTTGCCGTACAGCCAGCAGATAACAATACCGGCCACCAGACCGCCGACGGCAACCTTTACGAACTCCAGCGACGCGCCGGAAACCGTGAACACCATGGTGCCCATCGCGACCGCAACGGCAAACTTCAGCGACACCAGGCCCGAAGCGTCGTTCATCAGCGCCTCGCCCTGCAGTATCGACATAATTTTTTTCGGGATGCGCCCTTCTCCGACAATCCCGGAGAGCGCCACGGCATCGGTTGGCGACAGCACGGCCGCCAGTGCGAAGGCGGGCAGCAGCGGAATACCCGGCACCAGCCAGTAGATCAGATAGCCGATGCCGACCACGGTGATCAAAACCAGCACCAGCGCCAGGCCGATAATCTCGCGTCCGTGATGCAAAAACTCGCTGGTTGGCGTCTTCCAGCCGTCAGCAAACAGCAGCGGCGGAATAAACAGGACCAGGAACAGCTCGGGATCGAAGTCAACGTGCAGGCCGAAAGTCGGCCACGCCAGCAGCGCGCCCATCACAATTTGCACCAGCGGCAGGGGGATTTGAAAAGGAATAATGCGTGCGGCTACGCCAGAGAGCGAGACCACCAGCGTGAGGATGAGAATAGTAAAAAAGATTTCCATGTTGTCCTTTCATAGCTTCCAGATAGCGACAAAAATATCAGGCTCGGAACAAATAATGCCCTGTGTAATAGTAAAGCAAAAATGGGATGGCTTGAAAAAGCTGATGTGTGCTATTGCGTGGAAAAAAGCAAAAATTCGGAACGGAGGCCGGAAAAACCGGCCTCGTAAAAGGGGATCAGATAGCCCAGCCGCCGGCGTAAAAAGCGACCAGCGCGATAGCGATAACCACGGTGCCGACGTTGAGCTTGCGCCACTCGCCCGCAAAGATGCGGCCAATGACCAGCGAGCCGAAGCCCAGCATAATACCGGTAACGATATTGCAGGTCAGCACGATGAACACGGCGGCCAGCAGACCGGACATGGCGTCAACAAAATCGCTGAAGTCGATTTTAGAAACGTTGCTCAGCATCAGCAGGCCAACATACATCAGCGCGGGCGCGGTAGCATAGCCCGGCACTAAATAAGCCAGCGGCGACAGGAACAGGATCAGCAGAAACAGCACGCCTACCACGATAGCGGTCAGGCCCGTTTTACCGCCCGCCGCCGTGCCCGCTGCGGATTCGATATACACCGCCGCAGGCGAAGCGCCGATAAGGCCGGAAAAGATGCTGCTGACCGAGTCGGTGGTCAGCGCTTTGCCGCCGTTCAGGATCTGATGATCTTTATCCAGCAGGTTCGCCTGGCCTGCTACCGCGCGGATGGTGCCGGTGGCGTCAAACACGGCGGTCATCACCAGCGCCAGCACGCTTGGCAATACCGCAGGCTTCAGCGCGCCCAGAATATCCAGGCTGAACACCAGCGAGTGGCCCTGCGCATCCGACAGTGAAGGCATGGCAAACAGCCCCTGATATTTTACGGCCGGATCGAAAATCAGTCCGAGCACGGAAATGGCGATAATAGTCAGCAGGATCCCGCCCGGCACGCGCAGCTTTTCCAGACCGAAGATTGCCGCAAGGCCTGCCAGCGTCATCAACACGGGGAAGGAAGCGAAATCGCCCAGCGCGACCGGCAGTGCGCCAGGTACAGGGTTTTTTACGACCAGGCCCACGCCGTTAGCGGCAATCAGCAGCAGAAACAGGCCGATGCCGACGCCGGTGCCGTGCGCCACGCCCATTGGCAGGTTGCGTAAAATCCAGGCACGGATGCCGGTTGCAGAGATCAGCGTAAACAGCACTCCCATCAGGAATACGGCTCCCAGCGCTACGGGCACGCTGATATGCTGGCCCAGCACCAGGCTGAAAGCCGTGAAGGCAGTCAGCGAGATCGCGCAGCCGATTGCCATCGGCAGGTTCGCCCACAGCCCCATAATGACCGAGCCGAAGCCCGCCACCAGGCAGGTAGAGACAAAAACGGCAGCGGGAGGAAAGCCCGCCTTGCCGAGCATGGACGGCACAACAATCACCGAATAGACCATGGCGAGGAAGGTGGTAAGTCCGGCTAAAATCTCCTGGCGGACGGTACTGCCGCGTGCAGAGATTTTAAACCAGGCGTCTAACGTTCCGCCGGTCTGATGATGAGTCGACATAATGGAAATCCCCTGAACTTTCTTATGAATTATCGATGCCTGATGGCGGGTTGGTACCACGTTTACATCCCTGATAGCGCTATTGCAGATCGCCAAAACTTCGTAAAGAAGCCGCGATCGGAAAAAAGCAAACGTTTAACCCGACAGGCATAATGCCCTTTTTATAAAGGCAAACGATTATCCTGCCTTTAAGGCCGCCTTTTCAACTGCTGATGCCGGGAAGGCGGCAGATTTTCGTCTCTTTTACGTCCGCGCCTGCCTGAGCAGACTTTAGCTGGCTCGCCGACAAGCGCGGTCATAGCACTTTCTTATGGTCGCGGGCGCGATGAAACGTCAGGGGCCGCCGCGCGATGATTCATTCAAGAGTGAGCGCACCGCCTTTTTGCAGCGCCCGCTGCCAGGCCGCACGGCTTTGGACTTTCTTCAGCCAGCCCTGAATGGCAGGGGAGTCGCCTGCGCCGCCGCGCGCGCTGAGCGCCTGAAGCGGAAAGCTCATCTGCACGTCGGCAATGCTGAAGCGCGACCCCGCAAACCATTCGTTGCCCGCAAGGTGTTGCTCGATAAATTCGCGATGGGTGGCGAGCTGCTTATCCAGGAACGCCTTCTGCACACCCTTGCCAAAGGCGCGGCCCACCGGCCGCAGCAGCCACGGCACCGGCGCCTCGCCCATTCGGCTGAAAATCAGCTTCATCACCAACAGCGGCATCAGTGAACCTTCCGCATAGTGCAGCCAGTAACGAGACTCGATACGCTCATCTTCCGTGGTGAGTTTCAGACGATTTTCTGCGTCATAGTGCTCCGCCAGGTATTCCAGGATCGCGCCGGACTCTGCAATCACCCGATTTCCATCGGTGATCACCGGCGATTTGCCGAGAGGATGCACTTTTTTCAGCGAATCGGGCGCCAGCATCGTTTTTTCGCGCTGGTACAGTTTGATTTGATAAGGCGTTTCCAGCTCTTCCAACAGCCAGAGAATACGCTGCGAACGGGAGTTGTTCAGGTGGTGAACGGTGATCATGACCTTTCCTTGTGCGTAAACGAAGTGCTATCAGTATAGACGGCCTTATTTACGTTCAGGCTCCAGCAGGATTGCGCCCGTGCCGCGCTCGCTCAGGCGGTCATCCGGGTTGCGCAGCGGACAGTCCTCCATCGATAAACAGCCGCAGCCGATACAGCCATCCAGATCGTCGCGCAGTCGGATCAGCGTATCAATGCGGCTGTCCAGCTCCTCGCGCCATTTACGGGTCAGCAGCGCCCACTCTTTAGGCGACAGCCGCTTGCCCGGCGGAAACTGCACCAGGTGCTCGCCGATGGTCGCCAGCGGGATGCCGATCCGCTGGGCGATTTTAATGACCGCCACCCGGCGCAGGACATCGCGATGATAGCGGCGCTGGTTGCCGCCGTTGCGAAAGCTGACGATCAGGCCTTTGCTTTCATAAAAATGCAGCGTCGAGACGGCGACGCCGCAGCGTGCGGCCACGTCGCCGGGCGTCAGTTCGCGCTTGTTTAATACGAGATTTTTTTTCACTTTGCGCTTTACCTCAAGTTAACTTGAGGAATTATACTCCAGCCCTTAAGAAGGCGAACCCCTCTTTTTTCGCCATAGCGATCGGCCGCCAGCCCCAGGGAGAAGACCAGTATGCATGATGAGATTATTCACGCGCTTACCGACTGGATTGACAGCAATCTGGACAAAACGCTTTCTATCGATGACGTTGCGGCGCGATCCGGCTATTCGAAATGGCACCTGCAGCGCATGTTCCGCGCCGTGACCAAACAGACGCTGGGCAACTATATTCGTGAGCGTCGCCTGACGCTGGCCGCGAAAGAGCTGCGCCAGACGCAGCGTCCGGTGTTTGATATCGCCATGCAGTATGGCTATGACTCGCAGCAGACTTTCTCGCGCGTTTTTCGCCGCCAGTTTTCCCAGACGCCGACGGCCTGGCGCAACACCATGCGCCGTCAGCAAAAGCGTCCGCTCTATTTTGACTGCTCTGAATTCCCGTCAGCGGTCAGCACCAACGGCTAAACGCTTTCGCACTCCAGCGCCGCCGACGCCTGTCGCCTGCTCCAGAGCGCGGGCGAAAAATACCAGCCGCCGCCCAGCGCTTTGATGTGGTACATCGCCGCATCGGCCTGGGCGATGGTCGCCTCGCCGGTATGATGATTTTTCGCCAGCGCGATGCCGATACTCAGAGACTGGGTAAGGATCGTGCCGTCGTCCAGCCTTATGGGTTCACGCATCGCCTCAATGACGCTTTGCGCAACGCAGCCTGCCTGCTCGCCGCTGTCAATCGCTAACAGCAGTACCGCAAACTCATCCCCGCCTAGCCGCGCCACCAAATCGCCTTTGCGCAAGCGTGCGCGCAGGCGCTGTGCGGTAATGGTCAGAACCCTGTCGCCAGCAGCATGGCCGTAGCGATCGTTTACCTCTTTAAAACGGTCGCCGTCGATAAACAGCACCGCCACCCGCGCGGCGGTCAAAGGATTGTCCAGCTGTTTGTGCAGCTCCTGCTCAAAAGCCGTGCGGTTTGGCAGGCCGGTTAACGCATCGTGCCGCACCTGATGGGCCAGCGTGGCATTCTCGCTTTGCAGATGGCGCTGCCAGTCGGCCAGCTCGTCCAGCAGGCTGTTAAAGTCGCCGCTCAGCTTGTTTAATTCGGCAATAGAAGAAGAAGGCACGCGCAATGAAAAGGCTCGTCGCCTGCGTACTTCATGCGCCACGCAGGCGATGTTTGACAGCGCGCTGACGATGCCTGAATGCATTCGGCGCGACAGATAAAAGGCCAGCAGCGCGGAGAGCAACATGCTGCATCCCAACCATGTCAGCGCCTGATAAAGATAATGCATTACCCGACATCCATCGCCGGTCAGCCAGATGGTGCCAATTTCTTTACCGCCGCGCAGGACGGGGATCTGCACCGGTTTGGGAAATAACCAGCGCGATACCAGCTCGCTGAAGGCGCTCTTGTCGCGATTATCGTTTGCAGCCCAGCTTGCCAGCAAACGGCGATCCGCATCGAGGATCCGAGCCTGACCAAACTGTGTTTTCGCGCCGATAGCCTGGAGGATAGCGCGCGCCGCTGCGCCGTCACCTGTCGCTACGGCCTGCCCGGCGCTGTAGCTGATGGTCGTCGCCAGCAGCTCGGAATTGTTTTCGGCGTAGTTACGCAAAGCCAGCACCGAAAGCAGCGAGAGCGAAATGCCGCTGAACGTTAGCGAGACAAGAATAATAGTTAAATGAATACGCCGTAGCGACTTGCGTAGCGTAGGCAGCGGCTTAGCTGCCGGTTGCGCGGTAATGTTTCCCGCGGGACGGTCATGATCCATGATTCCTCCCACGCCAACCGAACGGATCTCCGCTCATGCAGCGCTTCTGCATTGGGGGCTTGCGTTGGCGACCGCCCGTAGCAGTAACGCTGCCGGGACCAGGCTGCTGCCCCGATCTGAGGTAAAGAGCAAGCTGCACGCGAGGGGAATGTTGTTTGCGGGCAAAAAATGGCTTTTCGACCCTGAACAGCCACAGGCAAACAGGCAGGCTCCGGTTATCTGACGTAAAATTCCTGCTATTGCCATCCTGTGCGCGTTTACCGCTGATAGCTTATGCAGGAAATAAAATGGCAAAAATTAGTTTTCAAAAATCCTACAACTCCTCTTCATCCCATACAACTTTTAACAGGTCAGATTCATCCCAAAGGAGCCGACTATTGCCAGATAATTTGGCATAATTCAGCGAACAGATAAAAATAACGGCGCGGAGAAATAAGTTAAAAGCGCTAAGGCAATTTCGGAACGGTGGGCGAAATGATGTAAATTACTCTCATTCCTTGTCTCAAAAATAACCTGAGTTTGAACGTAATTTAAAAAGATATTAACTTTTTCAGGCGCTATTTAACGCCCGCCGCGCAATATCACCGCTAACTTACGGGAAATAAATGTGATTATTGTGCGCGATCAAAAAACGCCCATAAGCGGTCTTAAAAGTGTTCAAAACTCGCCTGACGCAATGCTATAATGTGACCGTCATCACACTTACTCCCTGTATCCGCCCCGATGAAAAGCAATCCTGGCCTTTTCGTCCGGACAGATGACGCTTTTTCTATTGCCAGGCCTGATTGACGCGGAGTTTCAGAGATATGGGTACCTTAACCGCTAGCCTGGTGCTGATGAGATGGGAACTGGTTAGTGCAGTCATGATGTTTCTCGCCAGCACCTTTAACGTAAAATGTCGTCAGTCCAGCCGCAACGGCATGGCCTTCATTTTTACCGGCGTTGGCATAGGCATGTCGTGTTGGTTCGTCACCGGCCTGTTAGGTATCACGCTGAGCATGGATAACCTGCTTAACTTCTGGCATATCACCAAAGACGTGTTTGTCGATGTCATGAGCCATACGCCAGCCGATTATCCTCTGCCATAAAAGCGTAAAGCCGCATGAAGATCATGCGGCTTTCGTCTTTATACTTTCTTCAGCGTCCCGGCCATCGCCGCCGCTTCGCCGCCAATCGCCTTCAGCGTTTTTGGCTTACGTTCCTGTAGCCACATGTCGCCCATCATCTTATCCAGCCCCTGATCCAGACCGGTTACCATGCCTGCGCCCGGCGTGAAGGTCAGCTCGCCGAAGTAGATTTGCCCTTCGCTGATATACCAGTCAACGCGCACGTAATCGAAGTCGCTGGCCAGCTTTTTGCTCAGCGCCAGCGCTTTTTCCAGCGTTTCCAGGTCGCCGCTGATATCCAGCCCCGTATCACGGATCTTATAGAAGCAAGATTTCAACGTGTTAACGTAGAAGTTCATCGACAGCGGCGCATTGCCGCAGCGATTATAGATAATCTGCAAAACGTACTCGAAAGTACCGTCTTTCTTGTTAAACATGTGAAACTTGTAGTCAACGGCGGCAAATTTACCGTCGCCGACGTATTGCTCAACCAGAATGCGCGGCTTGATATAGCGATAGTGAATCTCACGCGCTTCGTGCGAGAAATCCCGGCTCAGCCACTCTTCGCAGCGCTTGATCAGCAGCTGTTTCTGCAAACAGTCCGGCTCTTCCAGCAAAATCTCCACCATGCCTGACCCGTGATTGGGCTTCACCACGGTGTTCTTCAGCGAGCTAAGCCCCAGCAGCGTGACAGGATCGGCTGTTTCATGCAGCAGTGGGATTAAATATTCATCCCCAATGGTCTGAGAAATATAGTCACGAACCAACAGCTTATCGGACAGCATGCCATAACGCAGGTAGTCGCCGGTGACGAATTTGCGGTACAGAACTTTCTCATTAAACAGTTTCGGCTGGTGTATGTTGGGTAATTTTTTAAATTTATGCAGATAATAAATTCTGTCCTGGTAGGACCAGGGCATTTTTTTGAAAAGGAACAGGAAACCTTTTCTTATTTCTGCTTTGAGTTTTAGCATTTTCGACCTCATTTGCAGGCTTTATAATTGTTTGAGGAAAAATTTCTTCAAAATAGCGTTTTCTCGCCATCCGAAATCGCGACACCCGCGTCTCATTTTTCCCGGCAGACATAAAAAATCCGTCAGCTGCTTTACCCGTTTATGCAGTTTTCCTGCGCACGGTCTCTGCTTCCTGCAAGGCAACACCAGATTCATGCCTCTGGCGTCAGAAGAGAGAAAACTGACTGACGAAAAGCCCGTTAAGGACGCGCTGAGCAGATTCCTGCTTGCGGTAGTGCCCTTCGCGGGACGACAACTCCATTTTTACTGAACAGAGCGACCTGCGGCCGTCCTGGGTTTTATTACTGTTTCTTCTGCGCCGTCGACGGCGCGCTTTCCTGCCGCTCCGCCTGGGTGGCTGATTGACCATCCTGCAGCCACATCTTGCCCATCATTTCGTCCAGCCCGTGCTTCAGCACCGGCATCAGGCCTGCGCCTGGTGTAAAGGTCAGCTCGCCAAAGTAGACGTCGCCCTGGCTGATATACCAGTCAACCCGTACGTAATCGAAATCGCTGGCCAGCTTTTTGCTCAGCGCCAGCGCCTTCTCCAGCGCGGCCCGGTTGTGGCTGATATCCAGTCCGGCAGTATCAAAGCGGCGGTAGAAGCAGCTATCAAGATTATTGACATAGAACAGCATCGACAGCGGTTGATTATCGCTACGGTTAAACACCACCTGCAGCACATACTCAAAGTGGCCGTCCTGCTTGTTAAACATATGAAACTTGTAATCAATCGCCGTAGACTTACCGTCTCCTACCCGCTGCTCAACCATGATCTGCGGTTTGATATAGCGGTAATGGATTTCACGCGCTTCGTGCGAATAATCTTTTGTCAGCCACTCGCCACAACGTTCAATAAGCTGATGTTTTTCGACAAAATCAGGTTCTTCTACAAAGACTTTAACCATCCCTGAACCGTGGTTTGGCTTAATGACCGTATCTTTTAGCGTTTCCAGCTCAAACAGCGTCTCAGGATTATCCGTGGTGTGTAACAAAGGGATCAGGTATTCCTCACCAATCTTGTGGGAAATATAATCCCGCACCAGGATCTTATCTGATAACGCGGCGTAACAATCGTAATCGCCTTTAATAAACTTGCGAAACAGTACCTTTTCATTAAAAGAATCAGGATGACGAATATGCGGCATCCGTTTAAACCGATGAAAATAATATAATCTGTCCTGGCAAGACCACGGCATAATTCGGATGCAATTCAGGGCGGCCTTTTTAAGTTGTTTTTTTGCGTCTACCATTTTCTTACTCACCTATAGGTTTTGTAGTTGAGTGAGGAAAGCTGCATCTTAAGAATGACCCCATTCTTAAAGAAATAATTCATCAGCGTCAGGGATAACAGTTCCGTGACCAGCACGCTCCACGCGGCACCCGTCAAGCCCCAAAAACGAATGAAAAACCAGTTGGTTACTACGCTGACCGCCACCAGTAAAATAATTTTCACCAGCAGATAATTAAAACCGCCCTCTTTCACCATGTAGCGATAGGCTACGGTACCCATTGCTGAAAAGCAGGTCGCCAGAGAAAGCAACGTGACCAGATCGCCTGATTGCTGATAGTCATGACCGTAAAGCAGGCTGACAATTTTTTCGCCGAACAGCGCAACAATCAGCAGCATAAACAGTGAAACGGCCATAACGTAGCCGTTAAGCCTGGCGGCCAGTCTCAAAGCTACATCCGCCCGCTCGCGGAAAATTTCCGAGAAGCTGGAGGTGATAATCGCCACCGGGATAAATATCCATGAGGCAGAAATCGTATTCGCAGCGGTAAACAGCCCAAGCTCGTGTGCCGATCCCACGCCGACCAGGAAAAACTGCGCCAGCTTCACCTGAACAGAAATAAACACGCTGGAGATCGCCAGCGGCAGTCCCGCATGGAACAGATAGCGCAGATAGCTGCGGTGCTTGCGCCTGGTTGGCGGGCTGATGGTGTTTTTTTGATAAAACATCGTCCGCTTAATCAGGTACGGCACCAGCGTCACCGCAACAATCGAGAAGGACAGCAGTAGCGGATTAAGCTTGAACCACGCAATAGCAAAGCTAATGGCGAAACTGATAATCATTCCCGTTGCGTTCGCAACCGTGTTCATCCGCGATTCCAGTCGCGCATTGTTATAAACGCTAAAAATATCCTGGGTCACGAAAATAGCCGACAGAAACGACGCCACGGCAAAAATCAAAAAATTTTCACGCATCTCCAGCCAGACCCACGCCAGCACCGGCAAAGAAAGTAATAATAACAATGCCATACGCAGCTGTTTTGCCACGGCCATCAGCCGCAGGCCTTTCGCCGCGCTTTTGCTGATGCTTTTAAACAGGATGGTTTCCGTACCAAAAATCGCTACGGTTTGAACAATGGAAAAAATGGATGCAGAAAATGCGATTTGCCCAAAAACAGATGGCCCAAAAGATTTTGCAACATAGGATGTAACAAAAATTACACCAAAAACCGAAACCACCTTCTCTGACATCATCCAGGCAGCGTTCGTAACGACACTGTGTTTCATTGAAGCTTCCTTCGTAAAACTAATAACTTATAACGAAAGTCAGTACATCCTTGTCTATCACAGAGAAAATAAACCTGGCCTGGGCCTGGCAAAATAAGCGTCCGGAATATTATTTTACGGGCGATAGCGCACCGCTCTTATTTAAAAGATTTTATTTTATCAGATCGTTTTTTTAACGAACCGTCTGATTCTTCCTGGACTTGATACTGGTTAGCAACCCACCTCAGCACGAACAACGCTGGAGAATATCCTGGCACAGTTTTTTTCTTCCGCCTGCTGGATCATTCTGAATTACTAACTGGCCTTGCTGCTGGCATGAATCGAATTTATAACAAAAAGCGCTTTATCGAAAGCTAACCAGGTGCTTTGCAAATAAAATAGGAGAAATCCCATGATGATATTTATTCATAATCCCTTAACTTAAAGCCTGCAATTCAAATCGCGCACTTAACGTCGCTGTCCTGATTAATGGATAAATTAGATCCATTCTTTAGTGCAGCCATTCTCATCACTTTATAGTTAAGAAAGGTAATAGCATCCATGAGAAAGTCACGATATACAGAAGAGCAAATCACCAGTGCCATTAAAGCATCTGAATGCGGCGTAAAGGTTAAGGAGATTTGTGAAGAACTGGGGATTTCTGAGGCCACATTCTACAGCTGGAAAAAGAAATACGCCGGGCTATTCTCGGAAGAAGGAAGAAAAATCAAGGAGTTAGAAGAGCGCGTACACAGTATGGAACGCGAACTCCAGATGCTCTCTTCAGATAAAGAAATGCTGCAGAGCGTATTGAAAAACTTCTTTACTACCAATGATAAGCGTCAGGCGGTTAATTTTCTTCAGGATACTTTTGATATCGGCACGCGCCGGAGCTGCCGCTTGCTGGATATTAGCCGCAGCGTTTATCATTATCCTTACAACTGTGAGAATCAATAATTGCGACGCAGTGCGCAATTTTTTTACTGTTCAGGACCAAATTAAAATATTCCGATCTTTAATTAAAAAGTACCGTTCCTTTTTATGGCGACCTGATTCGGTGATGAGTTTATTCCTATAAACCCGCCTCACCAGGCTACCACAATTGATCGTCACCAGAAAAATTATTTTACTTTCATACAGTTAAGAGCGCATTTATCTTTTTGGTCAACGATAAATGCGCCAATTCTGACATAAAACCTTCTTACAGATCGACCCGAAAACCCGGCATCTACTTCAGTAATGATAATGCTTATCAGTTTACGAATGGTTTACAGTTCTCACTGTTCTCTGCCGTTCACCATGCGTCCTTTCGCGTGAAAACCCCGCCACTCCGGCCTCCTCCGTTTCGCTACCCTGCTTTCAAGACCAACGATAATGCAACAGACCTTAACATTCCTGACCTTTACGACCGACATTGATGTGCAGAGTTAATCTTTTCCTGTGATTTATTAATGTATCCATCTGCCGGGCATCGTCCTTTCTTCCGTTTCTGTTCATTAAAATTTGAGTTAAAAATGGTTTATTGCTGCTAAAACAGTCTCAAAAAAGAAGCAATATTGAATGTGTAGTAAGAATTGACTGTGTTTGAAAATAACCAAATCCGATTAGCGATTATTCTTATAGCGGAACAATCGGTCCCTGTGTCATAGCGGTCTTTGATGGAAGCCGCTTTTTTTCCTCACCGCATCGGAAAAAAAACGTGATAAAAATCACACATAGAGCTAAAAACTTCCGGAAATTACAGCCAGCGGCAATAAAAAAAGAGCACGAAAAGCGCTCTTTTTTTTACCTTAATCAAAATAGTTTGCCAAAGGCTGTGCCTTTTTCGGCCAGTCTCTTAAGAAAAGACGGATTTCTTAACCGGTTCAGGTTGGATACGTGTCGCCAGCACTACGCCCGCTATCAGGGCCAGAATGCCGCAGACCGTTACTGCTGAAGGCCAGCCCTGCCTTAATAAAAAGGTGTAGGCCAATGCCGCCAGCGTTTCAAAAACAATCAGCGGGCCAACCAACACGGTGGGTAAACGCTGGCTGGCTTCGTTCCAACACAAAGCGCCCAGCCAGGAGCAGAACAGGCCCAGCGCGATCATTAAGGCGATAAAAAGAGCGGGATGGGGGCCAAAAGGCAGCGAAAAGTCGGGACGGGTAACGTGCAGCTGAATGCTCACCAGCAAATAGCCCACCAGTGCCAGCGGCAGCGTGGCTATGCCTTGCGCCGTCGCCCAGGTCGTCGCGCTTTTCTGCGGATGCGCGCGTAACCAGCGAGCGTTGCGTAGCGGATACCATGTCCAGCAAATCATCGCCATTACCGCCAGCCCTATGCCGCTCAGATAACGTGGCAGATCGCCATGCTGAGCGCTATCCTGCCATTCCGCAACGTTGACGCAGCCTAATCCCAGCGCGATCAGCAGCAGTACCGGCACCAGCTTTCGCCACGGCAGCCGCCCTTCATGGTGCCCATAAAACAGGTTAGCGCTGACGGAAATAACTACCGGCAACGTGCCGATAATCATACTGGAAACGGGTGCGCCGGTACGCTGAATAGCACTGGCTAAAAAGGTGTAATAAAGAAGGTTACCGATCAGCGCCAGTTTGAGTGCTTCTTTCCAGTCGCCGCGCGACAGCTGACGCAACCGGCGTCGATCCTGCCACGCCAGCGGCAGAGCAATCAGGCCGAAAGCCACATAGCGGCCTACCGACTGTAGCGCGCCCGGGTAATCCGGCACCAGCAGAGGCACCACAAAAATAAGTCCCCACATCAGTCCCGCGCTCAGGGCAAAAAAGACACCAGCAAACATAAACAGCGATCCCGTTAATTAAAGCGAAAACGCTATTCTGACGCGCCGTCAGGGGAAAAGATTGTAGCAGATTGCGCTTA
This sequence comes from Erwinia sp. STN24, assembly GCF_041320675.1. Taxonomy (NCBI): domain Bacteria; kingdom Pseudomonadati; phylum Pseudomonadota; class Gammaproteobacteria; order Enterobacterales; family Erwiniaceae; genus Erwinia; species Erwinia sp. STN24. The sequence goes on from NZ_JBGGPM010000004.1 coordinate 367,693, forward strand.
GCCTCTTATCTGCTTCTGATAGCGCACCGGGGTAGTGCCGTAGCGGTTAGCGAAGCTGCGGGTCAGATGAGCCTGATCGGTCAGGCCTACCGCCAGCGCGACGTCAGCGGCCGGGCGGCCCGAGGCCAGCAGCTCTTTTGCGCGCCACAGGCGAAACGCCATCAGCATCTGATGCGGCGTAACGTGATACTGCGCCTTGAACTGTCGTTGAAAATGCCAGGGACTGAGCGAGGCCAGCGCGGCCAGCTCGTTCAGGGTGATATTGTCAGCAAGGTTGTCGCGTAAATACTCTTTTATGAGGTCGAAGCGGTGCCTGGGCGCGGCTGCCATCTTATCGCCAATCCGGGCGCAGGGACGCAAAAGGTCGATCGCTGTCAGTAAAATGCCGTCTCTCGCCAGCGGATCCTGCACCTGCCAGAGCATAGCCAACAGCGCGGAAAGCTGGGCCGCTCGAGGCGGATCGAAGCACACCGCCTCGGTAAACCACCAGCCCTGCTCGCCCGTTATGGCGGCCAGCCGCGCCGGATCGAGATAGAGCATACGATACTGCCACCCTTCTTCGCTGGCCGATTCGCCGGTATGCAGCTCGTCCGGATTCATTAACACCAGCGATTGCGCGGGTGCCGTATGCACAGCGCCGCGATAGCGAAAACGCTCCGCGCCTGCGTCTATCGTGCCGATGCCGAACGCCTCATGCGTGTGCGGCTCAAAGGCGTAGCGCGAAATATGCGCCTGATAAAGCTCTACGCCCGTCAGGCCATCAAGCTGGCAAAAGCGGGCGCGATCTTTTTCATCATTAAACTGCGCGGGAACACCCTGCAAGCCAGCCTCCGGAAAATTGAGCGAGGAACCCTCTTCTGCTTAATACAAAAGTATAACGTTAGCAGCGAACGTCATCCTTAATTTGTCTGTTTCCTGCAATTGATTTGGCATAAGTGATTAATAAATTAAACATTCATTCAACCAACAAGCAATGCTCTTAACTTGTAAATCGTCATTTACTCAATGTTGAGGTTGCCGGTGTTCAACTGAGTTTTTTCCACTGGAACGCCGAAGATGTCCGATATCACACTTACGTCAGGTCAGGAGAGCAGCCTGACCCTTTTTCTGTCGCTGGTTACGGGCAGGCTGAAACCGGGCAAGCTGTGGTATGACCGGGAATATCGCCTCAAGTATTTGTTCCGCTCGCTCGCCTGTCCGCGGCAGACCCTGAAACTGACCGATGCGATTATTCATGAGCCGGTGATGCGTGAAATACTGGCCGTCCAGCATACGCTGCCAAGCAAGATCCATCGCCCCTATCTCTATGGCGGCATGCCGGTGGCGGATCGGGCCGGGGCGATTATCGCGCACTACCGATTCGCCAGAGACCTGCCTTACTCTGTCTTTCGTCAGGCGCTGCTCAGCCAACAAGGGGCGGAGCTGCTGCGTTTTGCAGGCAAAGGTGGCGAAAGCTTTTCCATTACCATGGCCTGTACCGGACGCTGTGAAAGAGAAGGCGAGGTCAATCTGTTTTTCAGCCAGGACGGGATCAAGCTGGCGATAGTGACCTTTGCTGTAACCGAGCAGCAAGGTGAAAAGGTAGCGATCGTCGGCGGTATTCAGGGCGCGCATCGCGATACGCCGCACGAGCTGATCCGTTCGGCGACCAAGGCCTGCTATGGTTTATTTCCGAAACGCCTGCTGATGGAAACCCTGGCGCTGTTCTGTAAGGCAACGGGGATTTCGCAGATCCAGGCCGTCAGCGACACCGGCCATATTTTCCGCAGCTGGCGCTATCGCCTGAAAAAGAAGAGTTTGTTTCATGCCAGCTATGACGAATTCTGGCAGACGCTTAACGCTGTGCCGCTGTCGTCAAAACTCTGTCGCTTGCCGACGACGTTTGCACGCAAGCCGCTGGAGGAGATAAGCAGCAAGAAACGGTCGGAGTATCGGAAACGCTACGAGCTGCTGGACGCCCTGGCCGGGCAGTTCACCGCGCATATCCGCTGAGCCGCGTGCCACAGGTGACCGTACCGGCCCGCGTGCGGTTCACCTTAGCGGCTTTCCTTTACCACATCATCAATTTTCCAGCCGTCGCGATCTTTGCGCATCGTGACCAGCAGCAGCTGACGATCCTCTGGATCCTTGCCCAGCGCCACGTCGCCGGAGGCGGTTTCGCCGTTGACGGTAAACCGGCTAACGCTGACGTGATCCACCCAGCTGTCGCTGTAATCCTGATCCTGCAAAAAGAAATCGTCGTCCATGCCGTCAGGGCTTTTGATCAGCACGTTGATCTTTTGCAGCAGCTGCGGCGTGACATACTGATTTAACACCGGATCGTGCTCGTCGATCGGGCTTTCATCCTTGCTCAACGCGTTAAGATACCAGCTGTAAAAATCCTGGCTTACCTTTTGCGGATCCTGTTCCGCCGCGCCGGCCTGCGACGCCAGTAGCGCTATGCCCAGCGCCAGTATCCATTTTTTCATCAACAAATCTCTGCCCGTTACGCTTTTACGTGGCGGCTCCACGCTGCCGGTTAATTTACCTTTTCATCGCCCTGAATGAACCCGTTTCCGCATTATTTTTGGTAAATGTTTATACCGTGTCGCGCCGTAGCCAACGGGTCATGACTTTAGCCAGGGCAGCAGGCGCCGCAGCGGCCTGATAACTGCAACAGCCTGCAAATCCGGACGACAAATGCGAGCCATGCCGAAGTCCTCAATGTTTTTCCGCTGCGCCGTCAGAAAACAGTGTCCGCTTTTTTTATGTGGTTATAAGATTATCGCGCTGCCGCAACTCCTGCTTAATTATCGTAAGCGTCAGCTTTGCCGTTCAGACCGCAATGGAGAGCAAACAGATGGAAAGACGAGTCACCAGGCTGGAAACCGATGTCGGGCATATGCAGGAAGCTATTCAGGAAATCAAAAGCGACATCCGCGAGTTTAAAAAAGAGGCGCGCATGGATTTTCGCCTGCTGTTCGGCGCAATTGTGACCACAACTCTGGGGCTGGCTTTGCTGATAGCCAGGGGTTTTGCCTGGCTGTGACGCGGCCTGCCCGCTGGAGCCAGGTTATCCTTTACAAGCCGGGCCGGTTTCTGGCGGCAGCGGGTGCTGCTGATGCTTTATACCGCCCTCTCCTGGTGTTTCATGCTTAGCGCTATGGCGCGTCCCGGCGCGGCGCATTTTCCCGCAGCAGACCGCCGGGATCGGGCGCAGGATAGTCGGCATCAATGCGTAACGGCGCGGCATAGCGGCTCTGCCACAGCTGCTCATAAAGCGCATCCAGCCGCGCCGCCATGACGTCATCATTCAGCACCAGCTCCAGGTTGCGTGAATTATCAAAGTAGCCGCCGCTCCAGTTACTGGTGCCTGTCCAGGCCAGTTCGCCGTCGATGGTCATGATCTTACTGTGCACGACGCGGGCGTAGGGAATAAAACCGCTGCTCGCCTCCGGTATCGTCACGATTTTTATCGTTACGCCCGGCACCAGCGCCAGACTTTTCAGCCAGGCGATATCGGGCTGTTTGGTATTCCAGTTGGCGACCATCAGCTCGACCTGTACGCCGCGCGCCGCTGCTGCGCGCAACGCATTGTCGATAACGGCATAAAAGGGGCGAGTGCGATTTTCGCCAAACGACAGCGGCGCATATTCCATTACCTGCACCCGAATACGCTTTCTGGCGGAAGCAAGCAGCTGCGGCAGCACCAGCTGCGAATCAGGGATACCTGCCGGATTCCAGGCGCGCGGGCTGGCGACCAGATAACGGCCGGCGCGAAGATCGGCAGGCAACGCATCCGTACCGGTTTCGGGCACCTTTTCGCCCGCCTCCAGCAACGGCTGCGCGGCCCAGTCGTGATTAAAGATGGCGGCAATTTGCGCTACAACAGGTGCGTCGTTAATCAGCAGACCGGTTTCCTGGATATGCTCCAGCGCCCGCCAGTCAAAGTTCTGACTGCCGACAAAGCTCTGCTTACCATCCACCAGCAGGTATTTGGCATGAATAATACCGCCAGCCAGGCGGGCGAAAGGCATAATGCGCAAGGTCAGTCCCGGAATGGCTTTCAGCTGCGCCAGCGTTTCCGGCGTGCTGAGCTTCAGCCCCTTTTGATCCATTAAAAAACGAATTTTTACGCCGCGTTCGCCAGCCTGCCGCAGCGTCTGGATCACCTTATCCAATCGCGAACCCGGCTCGTTGGCCACATAGAATTGTGCAATATCGATCTGCGTACGGGCGCTGGCGAACATCTCTTGCCACACCACGGCACTGCTGCGCAAATCTGATGCCGTCAGGGTGGTTTCGACGGGCGCATCATAAACCAGTTCATAACCCGCGATAGCGAAATTTGCCTCACCGAGCGGGCTGAACAGCAGCAGCCCGCCGCACAGCAGCCGTTTGCACCGCTGCGCAAGATCACGCATAGCGGCGCACGCCATTGTCCTGCGGCCCGGCAACAGGCCCGGCCCGCTGTACGGGCGTAGCCGCCCGCAACAGCAGCACCTTAAGTAATTCATTAATGCGCTCCATACGGTTCTGCAAAAAGTTATTGCTAACCAGGCAAACCAGCGCGATAGCGATGCCTAATCCGGTGGCGTACAGCGCGGTGCCCATCCCGGCGGAAACCTGGCTGGCGTCCGACACGCCTGCCGCCGCCAGCGCTTTAAACGTGTCGATAATTCCCATTACCGTGCCCAGCAGCCCCAGCAGCGGCGCGGCGGTCACCACCGTTTCCAGCAGCCACAGGCCGCGCGTCATGGCCGCTTTGCTCAGCAGATACTGCGCGTCGACCTCGTCGCTGAGCGCCTCGGCGGAAGCCTGCGCTTTACGTGCCAGTACGGGCTGCACTGCGCGCAGCGGCACGCTGCTGCGTCGGGTTACGCTTTCCGGCAGCGCGTGCGTTTCCGTCGTCAGTACCGCCGCCAGCTGGCTGGCCTGCCGCCGCGTCCACGCAAACCAGATAGATCGTTCAATAATAATCACCAGCGCTGCCGCCAGCGAGAAGTACATGACATAAAAGATTGCATCGTGCATCAGGGTTGCATTCATCTTCTTCTCTCTTTCGGTTAAAAAGTGGCTTCCAGCGAAACGCTGTAGGTACGCTCTACGCCAACATTGTAATAAGGCGTGGCGGCGCTAAGACCGTTACGCGCATCGGCGTTAAATACCGTAGTGCGCGCCGACGTCAGGTATTCCTTATCGAGCAGGTTGAGGATGCCGAACCGCAGCGCGGCGCTTTTGACGATCTTTTTATCCACTGGCAAATAAACGCCTGCCGCCAGATCGAACACCGTTCTGCCGCCCACTTTTTCATCGTTGGTCATGTCGCCGTAAAACGCGCCGACATATTTTCCGCTGACGCTGCTGTAGTAGCGGCCATCATCGTAGCCCAGCGTCAGGTTCAACAGATTTTTGGGCGAGTTGGGCAGCTGCTTGCCGCTGGTCGGCAGAGAGATATCTTCCCGCGTGACGTTATCTTTCTGCTCGGAGTCGGTATAGGTGTAAGACGTGTAGTAGTTGAAGTTATAGGGCAGCTTGCCGCTCCACTCGACCTCCAGCCCCCGGTTTTCCACCTTGCCGACGTTCATCATCTCGTAGTCGCCATCCGGGTTGGTGGTGGAAATCTGACGGTCGGTATAGCGCAAATAGAACAGCGTGGCGCTGAGCAGCATATCGTCTTGCTGAAAGCGCCAGCCCAGCTCATGGTTCCAGCTCAGCTCCGGTTTAGTATTAATCGAATCGCCGACGTTATAGAGCACGTAGTTTTGCGGTGTACGCATATTGCGCGTCAGGTTGTAAAACACCTGATTCTGCTGATCGAGCCGATAGCTGGCGCTGAAGTTCGGCAGGAACTTGTGATAGGTGGCGTGGCGATGCTCCGGCGCGTTTTCCAGGCTGCCTTTGTTTTCGCCGCGACGATCGACGTGCTGCCAGGCCAGACCGCCGACCAGCGTCCAGTCGGGCGTGACGAACCAGCTATCCTGTAGCCAGATTTTTTGCGCGGGCGTGATGGTATACTGGTTGCGGCCCTGCACGGTGTTGCCGTTGGCATCCTTTACCTGTCCGGCACCGTTCGGATCGCCCCACAGATCAGCTGGATTACCGTCGCTCTTGATCGCCACATAAGGCTGCGTTTGTAGCTGGCGAGCGCGTTCATACCAGTAGCCCAGATCCAGACTGTGCTGCTCGTTGATATCCCACTTCAGTTTAGTCGTGATGCCGGGCCGCCAGGTTTGTGTCCACGACGGGCGGTAATAAGTATTGCTGGTCAGATTGCTGAGATCGTACTGGCCCGCCTGATCGGACGTTGGCCCCAGCGTGCTGGCGCTCTGGCCGGTAAAGCTGCCGCCGTTGCCCCAGTAATAGTAAGGCTGCAACGTCAGCGACAGGTTATCCTGCAGCTGGAGTTTCTGCGTAAAGCTGAGGGTGAAATTCTCGAACGGGTTACGGTTCAGCTTGTAGTATCTCGACAGCTGACCACGGCTATTGTACTGCGGCGTAGCGGGATAATCGTTGGCGTAGCGTCCGTCCTGTTCAAACTGCGCCTTGCTTAACGTATTGTAATTGGCGTTTTCCTGACGGTTATACTTCATAATCAGGTTGCTGCTGTTGCCATTTTCCGCCTCGAAGAGCGAGTTCATCTCAAATTTATTGGAATATAAGCGTCCTTCGCCGCGCCATTTTTTCGCTTCGGTATGTGAATAAGAGAGCCAGTTACTGAAGCCGTTATATTCGCCGGTTTCCAGACGGGCGAATGTTTTACTCAGATTGTTACTGCCCAGCGTCTGCTTCACAAAGCCGCCGAAATCTTTTGCGGGTCTTTTGGTCACCAGACCGATATTGCCGCCGCTCGATCCAATATGGGGGCCATCTGCCTCGGACGAGCCCTGCGTCACAAACACCTCTTCGATATTTTCCGCGTCGCCCACCAGATTAGGGTAAACCGCGTAGTTGCCGGAGTCGTTAATTGGAATGCCGTCGATCGACAGGCCAATCTGATCGGAGTTCATGCCGCGCATGGTGTAATCAACGCCGCTCAAACCGCTGGCGTCGTTGCTGTTAACGTTCAGGCCGGGCGTATATTTCAGTCGATCCAGCGCGTTTCCCGCCATATCCGCCTGCTTCTGCATCGCCTCTTTAGTAATGGTAGAACGTGCTTTCGCCGACTCTTCCTGCACCATCATGCCGCCGCCCAGCGTCTCGCCCTGAACATTAATGGCACCGACATCGGTACTTTCTGCTGCCTGTGCCGCCATTGATAAGGCCGACATCACCGCAAGGCACACCCCGGAACGTATAAAAATGCTCATTATTATTTCCTGTTTTGATGTTGGGCGTTCACGGCGCCCGATAATTCAGCGTGGCGGTAAAGCGCCTGCTGTTTTGTCCGGCGAAGGCGTCCGCCGGGAACGGCTTGACCTGCCTGATATTTTGTAAGCTGCCCAGCGCGGCGCGATTAAGCAGCATATTGCGAGCTTTACTGCTGATGCCGGAAGCCAGTACGCGACCGCTGCGATCGACTTCCAGCCAGATTTCCACGCTGCCTTCCGGGCGTTCCAGCGAGGCCTGACGGCCGGTGGGATAGCGTTTTTGTGCCTCCAGATCGTGACGTAGCTCTGCGATCCAACCGTTTTCGATGGCGCCGCTGTTGACGCGCGGCGCGACGCGTTTGGGCGTGGCGACCGGCGACGCGGCGGGTATCGGCCTTGCAACGGCAGTAGGTTTAACCGAAGTACTGGCTGGCTCGATCGCCTTTTTCGGTTTTGGCTTTGGCTTCGGTTTGGGCTTCGGCGGCGGCGCAACGGGTTCAGGCGAGGAGAGCGTAGGTTCCGGCGGCGTTTCCACTACGGGCTGAGGCTCGGGTTCCGCTGGTGGTTCGGAAGGCGTTTCAACCGGCGGTGTCTCAACCGGCGGCGTTTCAGCCGATGGGGGTTCCACCAGCGCCAGTTCCATGGTTGATTCGTCGTAGCGCGGTTCAATTTTCAGCGCGGCGTGCTGATTCATCAGCACCCAGCCAGCCGCCATCAGCACGGGCAGCCAGCTAAAAGCATGGCGAAAACGATAGACGGCGTACATGTCATAGTTTCCGTGTTGCGATAGAAATAGCGGTAAAGCCGCCCTGCCGCAGGCTGTCCATTACGGCAATCAGCCGCTCGACGGGCACGCTTTTATCGCTGTTAAGCACGATCGCCGTTTTCTGGCTGTCTTCCTGCTGCGCTTTCAGCCGGTTAACAAGCGTTTCTGGCGTCACCAGCTGTCCGTCCAGCTCCAGACGGTTATCCGTGCCCAGCGTAACGATGGCGTGCTGCTGCGGTTTTAACTGCTGCGCGCTGGCCGCGCCCGGCAGCTGGGTTTTCATTCCCTGGGAAGGAATAACGTTCAGGCTGATCAGAACAAAAAACACCAGCAGGAACATCATCACGTCAATCATCGGGATCAGTTCAATATGGGCTTTATTTTTGACAGGTTCATTCCAGCTACGCATCAGGCTCCCCCTCTTTTTGGAAGGCCAATATAGAAGCGGAATGTTTATTTTTAGTTACACTTTTAAGATAAAACGGTGGATCATTACGATTAACTTACATATTAGTGACGGAAGGAAATTAAAAACGGGTGAACGGGGGTTTTGCGAGGGGCATCTGAAATCGAAAAGAATTATCTCTCAGAATACAGGCTTAAAGAAGTGAACACAGTGCAAATGTAATAATTAAACTATTGATAATAAAGTTATTAATGAAAAAACCGCGCGTAAAACTTAGCGCTTTGCCAAAGCCGAAAGGCTTGTTATCACTCTCTGGCGGGAGTAACGTCATCAGGCCATTCATTACCATTTAAGGAAGAATATGAAACTCTATTACTCTCCCGGCGCCTGCTCGCTGGCCCCGCATATCGTCCTGCACGAAACTGGCCTGGCGCACGAGCTGGAGGCGGTAGATTTAAAAACCAAAACCACCCGCAGCGGCAAAGATTTTCGGGCCATCAACAGTAAAGGCTATGTGCCCGCGCTGGCGCTGGACAACGGTAGGGTGATGACTGAAGGCGCGGTGATTTCACAATACCTGGCGGATTTAAACCCTGAAAGCGGCCTGCTGCCTGCGCAGGGCGAAGCGCGCTACGCCGTGCTGGAGTGGATGAGCTTTATTTCTGCCGAGCTGCATAAGACGCTGGCGGCGCTGTTTAACCCGGCGGTAAAAGGCGAGTGGAAAGATGCGGTGGTCGCGCAGCTGACGCGCCGACTGAACTGGCTGGAAAATGAAATCGACGGTAAAACCACGCTGACCGGCGACCGCTTCACTATTGCCGACGCCTATTTGTTTACCGTGCTCGGCTGGAGCAAAGTGGTTGGATTTAGCCTGAACGACTGGCCTGCAGTGCAGCGTTACCTTGCCAACGTCGCGGAACGGCCCGCCGTGCAGGCCGCGCTGAAGGCGGAAGGCCTGATCTGAATAGCTGCGCGGAGCGAGGTTAACCTGCGCAACCCGCGTTCATCCGGCCTTTTGCGTACGGCAAAAGGCCGGGCGGACAGCGCTACGCAGGTTTCCCGGCCCGTTCGGTCGCAGGCAGCAAGCTGGCCTTCAATCTGGATGTAGAAACAGAAGTCCGGGCCGTATCTGCCGCTGCCCATCTTCGTTAGCCTTCAGGAATAAATATGCACCTACACCAAGCAACGCCGCTTATCCCGTCACGTGCGCTCAGCCTGCTGGCCGGACGTGACGTCTGGCTAAAAATGGAGGCGTTTCAGCCGCCCGGCTCTTTTAAAATCCGCGGTATCGGGCTGGCCTGCCAGCACTATTTACACCAGGGTGCCGAACGCTTTGTCTCTTCTTCCGGCGGCAATGCGGGCATGGCGGTCGCCTGGGCCGGTCGCCAGCTGGGCGTACCCGTTATCGTCGTCGTGCCTGAAACCACTTCCGCGCGCGCCGTTGAGCTGCTGCGTCAGGAGAACGCAGAGGTTATCGTACACGGCGCGTCCTGGCAGGAAGCCAACCACTACGCTCAGTCGCTCTCAGGCAGCAAGGATGCTTTTCTGCACCCGTTTGACGATCCGTTGCTGTGGCAGGGCCATGCCACAATGATCGATGAAGTGGCCGCTGACGGCTGTAAACCTGACGTGGTGATCCTGTCTGTTGGCGGCGGCGGCCTGCTGAACGGCGTGGTGGAAGGGTTGCAGCGCAACGGCTGGCACGATGTCCCCGTGATAGCGGTGGAAACCGAAGGCGCAGCCTCCTTTCATGCGGCTCTGCAGGCCGGTCATACCGTGGAGCTGGCCGCTATTAACAGCGTGGCCGGTTCGCTGGGTGCAAAGCGCGTCAGCGAGCAGTCTCTACGCTGCGCCGCTACGCATCCGATCCACAGCGCGCTGGTTACCGACAGCCAGGCTATCGCCGCGTGCAGCCGCTTCCTGAACGATCATCGCGTGCTGACCGAGCCAGCCTGCGGCGCAAGCCTGGCGGTTATTTACGATAGCCATCCGCTGCTGGCGGCGTTCCGGAAACCGCTGGTGATTGTCTGCGGCGGCGCTACCGTTACGGCGGAACAGCTGTGGCATCTGTCCGAAAAGCGCTAAAGGCTGTAAATGCGTCTGGTAATGCGGGCAGAAAACGCTAATCTTCTGATTTTGTTAATAACAGGACAGAAGAAGCGCTATGGCAGATCGCGAGCATGACTATCAGGTGACCGTGGAGTGGACCGGCAACAAAGGCCAGGGCACCGAAAATTACAAGGCCTACGACCGCCAGTTTAAGGTGGTAGCCGACGCTAAAGCAGAGATAGCCGGCTCCGCCGATCCCGCTTTTCTGGGCGACGCCAGCCGCTGGAATCCCGAAGAGATGCTGCTGGCTTCCGCTTCCGCCTGCCATAAACTTTGGTATCTGCACCTGTGCGCCGAGGCGGGCATTAGCGTGCAAAGCTACTGCGACAGGGCGGAAGGCACCATGCTGGAAGCCAGACGCGGCCGTTTTACCCGAATTGTCCTGAAGCCGCAAATCACGCTACGCGCGGGTGACGATATTACCCTGGCGGCAGCGCTGCACGAAAAAGCGCATGAGCAGTGTTTTATCGCCAACTCGCTGAACTTTCCGGTACTTTGCGAGCCGACTATCAAACACGCCTGAGTGAAAAACGACGTTAACCCAACCGGAGAAGTCATGAGCCCTTATTTTACGGAAGTTATCGCTGCCCACGTGGCAATTGAAAACTGGCTTGGTCAGGGTAGCGGCGACATACAGGCACTTTTAAATCGCTTCAGCGCGGACTTTGTGATGATCCCTCCTGCCGGTCGCTGCATGAATATGGCCAGCGTGAGCGACTTTTTTCTGGCGCAGCGCGGCAGCAGGCCGGGGCTGGCTATCGTGCTTGAGGAACTGACGCTGGTGGAAAGCTGGCCAGGCGGCGCGGTAGTACGCTATCTTGAACGGCAGACCCGGCCAGACGCAGCCGCCACCGCGCGCTGGTCAACGGCGGTGTTCCGGCTGGCCGACGGCCATCCACAGTGGGTTTCCCTGCACGAAACCTGGCAAAACGCGTAACCAGCGCGCCTTAGCTCGCGCTTTGGCAGTCCGCGTCCGGGATCGGCATAAATTCCGCGCATCACTGGCACGACGTCGGCCAGGCGCTGCGCGAGGTAAACCGCGTCCTGAAGCCGGGCGGTAAATTTATCCTGATGGATACCGCCTCGCCCGGTCAGCCGGTACTGGATGTCTGGCTGCAAACGGTGGAGATGCTGCGCGATCCTTCTCACGTACGCAATTACTCGCAGGGTGACTGGCTGAAGATGGCGAACAAAAGCGGGATGATCGTTAACCGGCTGGTGATGGATCGTCTGGATCTGGCGTTCGCTTCGTGGATCGAAAGAATGCAAACGCCGCAGACGCTGACGCAGGCGATCCTTTTGCTGCAGGAAAAAGCGTCCGCCAGCGTGAAGCGCCATTATGCCCTCCAGCCGGACGGATCCTTTAGCACCGATACCCTGATGTTTCAGGCACAATAGCCCTGTTCTGCTTTGTTTATCCTCAGCTTGCTGATGCGTTTGAGCGGCATTTTTTCATCTGCCCGCCAAAACGCATTACGCTGCGGCCTTACAAACGCCGCGTGCCGGTCAGCTTTTGCGCTTTTTATAACCGTAGCAGGCTCATTCAGCCACGGTTTTCATCTTTCGCCGCATCGCTCTGGCGGGCCTGGGGTAATCAGGCCATAGTTATCGGACGCTGTCTTCGAGGAAAAATAGAATGAGAATTGCCTGTTTGGGTTGGGGATCGCTTATCTGGAAATCCGGCGTGCTGCCGGTCGAGGGCGAATGGCATAAAGATGGGCCGCCTGTGCCGATAGAATTTTCCCGCATCAGCGACGGCGGCGAGCTGGCGACGGCTATTTGTATCAACGCCGATCCCGTTCCTGCGCTGTGGGCATGGCTGACGGTTGATGACCTCGCGACGGCGTGTGAACTGTTGAAAGCCCGCGAGGCCATTCCGGCACAGCGTAGCGACGGCATCGGCTCGCTGATAGTGACCGACAGACCGGCAGGCGCGCTGGCTAAATGGGCGCACGACCGGCATATTGATGCGGTGATCTGGACGGCTCTGCCGCCGTGCTGCGATAAGATTGAGAGCCGTACGCCTTCTTTAGAGGCGGCGCTGGCCTATCTGGACAGCCTGACGGGCGAGACGCGGGAACATGCTAAAGATTATATCTGCCGGGTGCCGGCGCAGATCGACACCACTTACCGTCGGGCCATTGTAGAAAGCTTAGGCTGGACTGACTAAACGCCCGTCTTGTTACACGTTATGCTTTTCCGGTAGCGTGTCGTGAGGTGACTTTACAGGGAGGTACGATGCGCAGGTTCTGGAAGCCCCTTTCTTACTTTATTACGCTTTTATTGGGCGGCGTGCTGATGCTGGCCTGCCTGGCGGCGCTGATGATTTACTCACGCGTTGCGCCTGCCGATGAGGCTTTTCAGCAGGCCTGTCCGCGCTTTACGCCGGAAGAGGTCCGCGAGGAATATATTCGGTCGTGGCTGCGTTCGGCTGGAGAAAATGAGCGGAAAGCGGCTATCGGCCTGGACAGCCTGAGTTTTAATACCGCCCCGACTTTCGGGAACAAGATGTGGTTCGGCAAGCTCCAGGTCAGCGGCAGCAAAGGCAGTGATGAAGCTTACGTCATTCTGGACTGCCGTACGGGAATGTTCGATTATTCGGGAACTGAACTCTCCTCCGGACGGTGACTTTCTTTTCCACAGACGTAAAAAAACCCGCACGAGGCGGGTTTTTTGTCACTGTTATTATTTTCCACTTAACTGCTCAGGCTGCTGCCTTCATCGCTATCGTAAGTGTGGTAATAATATTTACAGTGCGACGACGTTTGCAGCTGAAGGGCCTTTAGCACCATTTTCGATGGTGAATTCTACCTTCTGGCCTTCGTCCAGCGTTTTGTAGTCATTACCCTGGATTGCAGAGAAATGTACAAATACGTCTTTGCTGCCGTCCTGCGGAGAAATGAAGCCGAAACCTTTATCCGCGTTAAACCATTTTACTAAACCAGTCATTTTACCAGACATCGATACTTCCTTAATTTTGAGCCACTTAAATTGGCGTGAAGGCCTGTTTCCAGAGCATAACTTATTGGGCACTTAGAAGAAGATCAGGAGGAAGGATATCGTTGGATAACGCTTGCGCTGAGGACTGCTTTACTAAAACTGCTTTCATAAGGTCTGTATTCCAAACCGATGACGCTATTAAGTCATGCCTGACTCAGTTAAGCAACGTTTATTTTTTATATTTTATTCGCGCCGGGTTTTTTGGCCGCCGGTTTAGAAACCAGCCAGCGCCAATACGCTATGATTTTACGCTATTGCGCTGGCCCGCTGCGGCAAAAAAGACGCGGGCGCTTTCGTCTGTTTTCATGCACTTAACTCAAATCCGCCTCCGGAGACGCGTTTAATGTTAAACGAAACTTACACTCGCTATAGCAGCCTACAAAATAAGACCATCATTATCACCGGCGGCGCAAGCGGGATCGGCGCTGATCTGGTTGCGGCTTTCGCTCAGCAGCAGGGCAAGGTGCATTTTCTGGATATCGATCGCAGCGGCGAAGCGCTGGCAAAGCGGCTCGGCACAACTTTTCACTACTGCGATTTGCGTGACGGCGCGGCGTGTCGGGCGATTATTAACGATATCGCCAGCCAGGAAGGTGCGCTGGACGTGCTGATCAATAATGCCGCCAATGACGATCGCCACGATTTCTTTAGCGTGGAGCCGGCATACTGGCGCGATCGGCTGGCGGTGAATCTGGATCACCAGTTTTTCGCCAGCCAGGCGGCGGCGGAGATTATGCGCCGACAGGGATCGGGGAATATTCTACTGACCAGCTCAACCTCGTTTATGAGAGGCCGCCCCGGGATGGTCGGTTACACCACGGCCAAAGCCGCCGTTATCGGGCTGACCCAGACGCTGGCGCGTGAGCTGGGCCAGTACGGTATCCGGGTCAACTGTCTGGTACCCGGCGCAATCGCCACGCCCAGACAGCAGGCGCTGTGGCGCACGCCGGAAGCGCAGGCGGAAATTCAGGCCGCGCAGGCGCTGAAGATAGTGCTTCAGGGTCGCGACGTGGCCGCAATGGCGCTCTTTGTGGCCTCCGATGAGGCGCGAGGCTGCACCGGCGCGCAGTTTATGATCGACGCGGGTATCCGGCTCGCCTGACCTGGTCGGCGTCGCGGCTTCAGAAGCCGTCGCAGGCAGCCGAGGTTCGGCTACTCGTCTTTCTCAGGCAGGCGGCCACCGATAAACAGACGCGGCTACTCCTCCCTCTCAGGCAGGCGGCCACCGATAAACAGGCGCGGCTACTCACCCTTCACAAGCAGGTGGGCACCGCTGAGCAGGCGCGGCTATTCATCATCCTCGGCCAGAAAAGGCAGCAGCGTCGCCAGCACGTTTTCCGGCACCTCCTCCTGAGGCGAATGCCCGCACGGCAACGCCTCGCCGCTGACGCACAGGGCTTTTTCCTGCCATGTGGCGACCACGTCGTAAAGCTGGCCTACCGTGCCCTTCTCGCCCCACAGCAGCAGCAAAGGGCAACGGATACGTTGATCGCTGTCCGCCGCATCGTCTGCCAGGTCGATTGTCGCCGAGGCACGATAATCTTCGCAGACCGCGTGGATCATCGCAGGATCGCGGTAACAGCGCAGATAATCGGCGAAAATTTCCGGCTCCGTGGCGCCAGGTGTTTTCAGCTGTCCTTCAATATGCTTTTGCAGGAAAAAAGCCGGATCGTTGCCGATCATTTTTTCCGGCAGCGGCTCGGGCTGGATCAGGAAAAACCACCAGAAATAGCGGGTTGCAAACGCTTTGTCGGTCTGCGCATACATGGTTGCCGTCGGCGCAATATCGAGAAAAACGCAGCGCTCCACCCGATCAGGATAATCAAGCGCCAGCCGGTGTCCGACGCGGCCGCCGCGATCGTGGCCGACAAAAGCGAAACGGTCATAGCCCAGCGCGTCCATCAGCTGGGCCACATCCTGCGCCATCACTTTTTTGGAATAGCAGCGGTGATCGGCATCGCCTGGCGGTTTATCACTGTCGCCATAGCCGCGCAGATCCGGCATCACCACCGTGTAGTGCTGGCTCAGCGCCGGCGCAATCTTCCGCCAGGCCAGGTGGTTCTGCGGATGTCCGTGCAGCAGCACCAGCGGCTTACCCTGCCCCATAACGGCAACGCGCAGCGTTATCCCGTTTGGCAGCTTTACGTCCTTAAGCGAGCAATCCGCAATAAACGGAGATGCGCCTCTTGCGGTTTCAACCTGTTGATCTGTTGCCATTTCACGCTCCCGTAATGTCATCCCCTGTGTATAAGACGGCGTTTCTGTTTTCGGGCCGCCTTCTCGTCGGAAAAGTTTAGCGTGCTTTTACAGCGCCAGAACTTTCCTGAAAGAGACGAAAATCACATTGCATTTCCGGATGCTGTCTATAATCAGTACAAAGTTTCGCCGCCTGGCTGAGTATGGCCTGCGGCGCGGCGACTTGTGCGGTTCAGTCTCCAGCCGCCTTTTCTTCTGCTCCTCACTGATTTTACCGCTTTCCCCCGTTCGCCAGCTTACGGCGGATATTGCCTTTTTTACGGCGTGGAAACGGTTTTCAGACCGATCGTAATCGGCCTGCACAGCTGCTATCCAGCCGTCGGCACCCTGACGCTGGCGGGAAAATATTCTCTTTTAAACGGTAAGGGAATTTTGCATGGCGCCATTTCGCAGTTTTTGGCAGGCAGGTTACGAAGGAGCCGATCACATTAATCCGCAGGGCCTGCGCCTGTCGATGAATGCGATTACCGACCACCTGACGCAGGCCCGACAGGATTATGCCCGGCTTAAACATTTTAATATTTCCACCGTGCGCGAAAGCGTCGGCTGGCGGCTCGCTGAAACGGCAAAGGGCTACGATTTTTCTTCCGTCGCGTTGCGAATGCAGGCCGCACGCGAACACGATATACAGATCTCCTGGACTCTGTGCCACTACGGCTGGCCTGAATACCTGAGCCTGTTTTCTTCCGAATTTATCAGCAGTTTCGCTGCATTTTGCGGCGCATTAGCGGAATTTCTGGCGCCGTTCTATGCAGGATCGGAAGCGCCGGTTTACGCGCCGATGAATGAGATTTCTTTCCTCAGCTGGGGTATCTCGGTCGGCCTGTTCGCCTGTGCGGGCGGCCCGGAAAATGACCGCGCGCTTGCCGCCAAGCGCCAGCTGGTGCGCGCCACGCTGGCCGCCTGTGACGCCATTCGCCTTGCCGATCCCCGCGCGCGCTTTCTGCACTGCGATCCCCTGATCCACGTTATCGCCGATGAAGAAAACGAAGCCTGTCGGCAGGCCGCCCGCAGCATAACTGAATCCCAATATCAGGCCTGGGATATGATCGCGGGCCGCTGCGAGCCCGAACTGGGCGGCGCGCCGCACTATCTGGATCTGATTGGCGTTAATTATTATCACGACAATCAGTGGGAAGCGTTTTCCGGCCGTCGGCTCTACTGGCATCTTGGCGACGCACGCCGCAAGCCGCTGCATGCGCTGCTGCATGCGCTGCATAATCGCTACCAGCGGCCGCTGCTGCTGGCCGAAACCAGCCATGTCGGCAGCGGGCGCGGCGCCTGGATCGCGGAGATCGGCTCGCAGCTTGCGCAGGCGCAGCTGGCTGGCGTCACCATCAGCGGCGCTTGCCTTTATCCGATTATCGATCGACCGCTTTGGGAAGACACCGCTTTCTGGACCCGCAGCGGCTTGTGGGATCTCGATCGGCAAGGCCCCGATCCCTGTGCACGTCAGCTACAACACCCTTATGACCATGCTCTGCTCCTGGCGCAGCGTACGATGCGCCGTTTTCATTCCTTTATCACGTCGGCCAGGGAAGCCCGGGAGAATAATATGAAAATACCAGTCCTGATTGTTTTCAGTCATCTGCGTTGGGGATTCGTTTTTCAACGCCCTCAGCATCTGCTGACCCGCCTCGCGCAGCACTACCGCATCCTGTTTGTTGAAGAGCCGATTTATCAGGCGGGAGCGGAAGAGATCCATACCAGCAGCCCGGCGCCTAACGTGACGGTGGTGCAGCCGCATACCGACGTCAACGCGCCGGGTTTTCACGACAGCCAGATTGCGCCGCTTCAGCTTCTGCTCGCCACGCTGATTGATGAGGATGAGCAGCCGCTGATTTGGTTCTATACGCCTATGGCGCTGCCTCTGCTGACGGGCCTGAAGCCGCGCGCCATTATTTACGACTGCATGGATGAGCTGTCGGCGTTCGATCAGGCGCCGCGCCAGCTCCAACAGCGTGAATCCGCGCTGATGAGCCGGGCCGATCTGGTGTTTACCGGCGGCACCAGCCTGTACGAGGCGAAAAAAAGCAAGCATCCCCACGTACACTGCTTCCCCAGCAGCGTAGACGCGGTGCATTTTGAGCAGGCGCTGGATCGCAGCAACGGCCATCCTTTGCAGGAAAATTTGCCGCCGCTGCGCCTGGGCTACTATGGCGTGATCGATGAGCGTCTGGATCTGCCGCTCATTGCGGCGCTGGCCGACAGCCATCCGGACTGGCAGATCGTTATGGTCGGGCCGGTGGTGAAAATCGATCCGGCTACGCTGCCGCAGCGCGGCAATATTCACTGGTTCGGGCAGCAGCCTTATCAGGCGCTGCCGCAGTTTCTCGCGGGCTGGGATGTCTGCCTGATGCCCTTCGCCCTGAACGCCTCCACGCGCTATATCAGCCCAACCAAAGTGCTGGAGTATATGGCGGCTCGTCTGCCTGTCGTCAGCACGGCTATCGCCGACGTGCAGCGGCACTACGCGGGGCTGGTCGAAATTGCCGATAGTCACGCGGCCTTTATCCACGCCTGTGAAAAGATGCTGAAACTGACGCCGGACGCTCGCCAGACGCTCGCCGCTAAGATGCGCGCCAAAGTAGCGGAGACTTCCTGGGATCGCACTGCAGATCGAATGCACGAGCTGATGACACAGGCTGTCGTCGCCCACTCCGCGCCGTCAGCCGCCGACGCAGCCGTTAAGGCACAGGATGTCGCCTGGCTTAACGTGCAGGCCGAAGAGGCAGAGAAGGTTCCCTGTTTGATTATCGGCGCCGGGCCGACCGGACTGAGCGCGGGCTACCACTATGGCGAAGGCGCCGTGCTGCTGGAAAAAAACGCCGCGCCCGGCGGCTGGTGCCGCTCGGTCGAACACGCCGGTTTCACCTTCGATTACGCTGGCCATATTATGTTTTCCCAGGATCCCTACGTGCTGCAGCTTTACGAGATGCTGCTGGGCGATAACCTGCACTGGCAGGATCGGGAGGCCTGGGTTTACAGCGAGGGCGTGCACACCCGCTACCCTTTCCAGTCCGCGCTGCATGGGCTGCCGCCGGAGGTGATCAAAGAGTGCATCCTTGGCGCTATCGAAGCGCGCTATGGCGAGGCCGAAGCGCAGGCGGTGCCGCTTAACGCCGCGGCCGCCAGGGATTTGCGCCGCACGGAGAACCGTCTTAGCCACCGCGACTGCTGCGCGGATGGATCGGTGCCCGATGAAGCGTGCGCGCTGACCGCCGGCAAACCGGAAAATTTTGAGCAGTTTATCCTGCATACGTGGGGAAAAGGCATCGCGCGTTATTTTGCGCTGCCCTACAACAACAAGCTGTGGAAGCTGCCGCTGAGCGAAATGGAAACCTCATGGCTCGGCGGCCGCGTGCCCTTACCGGATTTGGATCAGATTATCGACGGCGCGCTGAAGCCGCTGGCGAAGCCGGTCGGCCCAAACGCCCGCTTCGGCTATCCGCTGCGCGGCGGTTTTCAGGCGCTGATGTCCGGTTTTTTACCCCATCTGAAATGCAGGCTGGAAACCAATGCTGCTATCGTCAAGATCCTGCCGCAGGCGCGCACCGCGCTGCTGGCCGACGGACGGGCCTTTCGCTATGAGCAGCTGATCAATACTATGCCGCTGCCGGAACTGATCGTTCTGATGGGCGATGAAGCGCCGCAAAACGTGCAGGCAGCCGCCAGGCATTTGCGTCATGTTTCAGTGCGCTGCGTCAACCTGGGCATCGGCCGCGCTAACCTTAGCGAGAAACACTGGATTTACTATCCGGGCGAGACGATCTTCCACCGCATTTTCCTGCAAGGCAACGCCAGTCCGTTTAATAACCCGAAAGATGGCTTTGGCCTGACCTGCGAGATCAGCTATTGCGCGGAGCACCCTTTGCCGCTGAAAGGCGACGCGCTGATAGCCCGCTGCGTGGAGGATTGTATTCGGGTTGGTATTATCCGCGCTGACGATCCCGTGATTACCGCCAGCGAGGTCGATATGCCTTACGCCTATGTGGTGTACGACCATCACCGCCAGGCGAACGTCGCGTTAATCCGCCAGTGGCTGCTGACCCAGGATATTCATCTGTCGGGTCGCTATAGCGAGTGGGAGTACTACAATTCGGATCACGCGTTCCTGGCCGGTAAGCGCGCGGCAGAGAACGTAAAAAGCGAGAGCGTCGCCACCAGCACGCTGGGTTAATCCGCTGCGGCTATAAAACTGCGGCCATAAAAAAACCCCGTATAAACGGGGTTTTTGCTGTTTAGTCTGCCCAGGCCTTGGCCCGGCGACAATAATCAGAACGGGATATCGTCGTCGAAATCCATTGGTGGCTCGTTGCCCGCCGGCGCGCTGTTCTGCTGCGGCTGTGGACGAGACTGCTGCTGCTGGCCGCCGCTGAACTGGTTGCCGCCCGCAGGCTGTTGCGGCTGGCCCCAGCCGTTGTTGTTGTTCTGACCCTGGCCGCCGCCAGCCGGTGCGCCGCCGCCCTGACGGCCGCCCAGCATCTGCATGGTGCCGCCAACGTTAACCACAACCTCGGTGGTGTACTTCTCCACGCCCGCCTGGTCGGTCCATTTACGGGTTTGCAGCGCCCCTTCGATATAAACCTGAGAGCCTTTGCGCAGGTATTCGCCCGCCACTTCCGCCAGCTTGCCGAACAGCACGACGCGGTGCCATTCCGTTTTCTCTTTGGTTTCGCCGGTCTGCTTGTCACGCCAGCTTTCGGACGTGGCCAGCGTAATGTTGGCAACGGCGCCGCCATTCGGCATATAGCGGACTTCCGGATCCTGACCCAGATTTCCCACCAGGATTACTTTATTTACGCCTCTGCTGGCCATGTTCGTCTCTCCGATAAATGTTCTTAGCTTAAGGATGAAATTCTAACACGCCCTACCCATAGATTATACCTTCGGATCCGGGTTTCAGAGGCAGATCGCAAAGGGTCGCTTTCAGGCGCAGCCTTTCGGCAGGCGGGGCGGGCAGGATCGCAAAATGCCCTGGCGCCGCCTGGCAATGCCAGGATCCCGTGGCGTATTATACAGCAAAGTACTGTATATCCATTCAGCTTTTTTTGTGCCATACTAACAGGCTTAATTCTGGCCGTGCCGGACAGGCATGGTGACGTCCGTGTTAATCCGGGAATTGTGAATGGATAAGATCGAAGTACGGGGTGCCCGCACCCATAATCTGAAGAATATCAACCTGATCATCCCGCGCGACAAACTGATCGTTGTCACCGGCCTGTCGGGTTCGGGTAAGTCCTCGCTGGCGTTTGATACGCTGTATGCCGAGGGGCAGCGCCGCTACGTGGAATCCCTTTCCGCCTATGCGCGTCAGTTCCTCTCGCTGATGGAAAAGCCGGATGTCGATCATATAGAAGGGCTGTCGCCAGCCATCTCGATCGAACAGAAATCAACCTCGCATAACCCACGCTCTACCGTCGGCACCATCACGGAAATCCACGACTACCTGCGCCTGCTGTTTGCTCGCGTGGGCGAACCGCGCTGCCCGGACCACGACGTCACGCTGGCGGCGCAGACGGTCAGCCAGATGGTGGATAACGTGCTGTCGGAGCCGGAAGGCCGCCGCCTGATGCTGCTCGCGCCTATCGTTAAAGAACGCAAGGGCGAGCACACCAAAACGCTGGAAAACCTGGCTTCACAGGGCTATATCCGCGCGCGCATCGACGGCGAGGTCTGCGATCTCTCCGATCCGCCGAAGCTGGAGCTGCAAAAGAAACACACCATCGAAGTAGTGGTGGATCGCTTCAAGGTGCGGGAAGATCTGAAACAGCGCCTGGCGGAATCTTTTGAGACGGCGCTGGAGCTTTCCGGCGGCACCGCCGTGATCGCCGATATGGACGACGCGCAGGCGGAAGAGCTGATCTTCTCCGCCAATTTCGCCTGTCCAATCTGCGGCTACAGCATGACGGAGCTGGAACCACGCCTGTTCTCGTTCAACAATCCGGCCGGCGCCTGCCCGACCTGCGACGGTCTGGGCGTACAGCAATATTTCGATCCGGATCGCGTGGTGCAAAACCCGGAGCTGTCGCTGGCCGGCGGCGCTATCCGTGGCTGGGATCGCCGTAACTTTTACTACTTCCAGATGCTGCGCTCGCTGGCCGAGCACCTGGATTTCGACATCGAAGCGCCGTTTGATTCGCTGAGCGACAAGGCTCGCAAAATCATCCTGTACGGCTCCGGCAAAGAGAGCATCGAGTTTAAATACATCAACGATCGCGGCGATACCTCCGTGCGTCGTCATCCGTTCGAAGGCGTGCTGCATAATATGGAGCGCCGTTACAAAGAGACGGAGTCCGCCGCGGTGCGCGAGGACCTGGCTAAGTTTATCAGCAACCGCGCCTGTGCGACCTGTGAAGGCACGCGTCTGCGCCGTGAAGCGCGCCACGTCTACGTTGAGAACACCACGCTGCCGACTATTTCGGATATGAGCATTGGCCATGCAATGGCGTTCTTCCAGAACATGAAGCTGAGCGGCCAGCGCGCCAAAATCGCCGAGAAAGTACTGAAAGAGATCGGCGATCGCCTGAAGTTTTTGGTTAACGTCGGCCTGAATTACCTGTCGATGTCCCGCTCTGCTGAAACGCTGTCGGGCGGCGAAGCACAGCGTATCCGTCTGGCGAGCCAGATCGGCGCCGGGCTGGTGGGCGTGATGTACGTGCTGGATGAGCCTTCTATCGGCCTGCACCAGCGCGATAACGAGCGCCTGCTGGAGACGCTGGTACACCTGCGCGATCTGGGCAACACCGTGATCGTGGTAGAGCATGATGAAGATGCGATCCGCGCTGCCGATCACGTGATTGATATCGGGCCGGGCGCGGGCGTGCACGGCGGCCAGGTGGTGGCGGAAGGCACCGTTGACGACATCATGGCCGTGAAGGAGTCGCTGACCGGACAGTACCTGAGCGGCGAGCGCGGTATTCAGGTGCCGGAAGAGCGCGTCAAAGCCGATGCCAGCAAAGTGCTGAAGCTGAGCGGCGCAAAAGGCAACAACCTGAAGGACGTCACGCTGACGCTGCCGGTTGGCCTGTTCAGCTGCATTACCGGCGTGTCCGGTTCCGGCAAGTCGACGCTGATCAACGATACGCTGTTCCCTATCGCGCAGCGCCAGCTGAACGGCGCCACCATCGCCGAGGCGGCACCCTATCGCGAAATTACCGGCATGGAGCATTTCGATAAGGTTATCGATATCGACCAAAGCCCGATCGGGCGTACGCCGCGCTCCAACCCGGCCACCTATACCGGCATCTTTACGCCGGTGCGCGAACTGTTTGCGGGCGTGCCGGAATCGCGCACGCGCGGCTATACGCCGGGCCGCTTCAGCTTTAACGTACGCGGCGGACGCTGCGAAGCCTGTCAGGGTGACGGCGTGATTAAGGTGGAAATGCACTTCCTGCCGGATATCTACGTGCCGTGCGACCAGTGTAAGGGCAAGCGCTATAACCGTGAGACGCTGGAGATTAAATACAAAGGCAAAAGCATTCACCAGGTGCTGGAGATGACTATCGAAGAAGCGCGCGAGTTCTTCGATGCGGTGCCTGCGCTGGCGCGTAAGCTACAAACGCTGATGGACGTGGGCCTTTCCTATATCCGTCTGGGGCAGTCGGCCACCACGCTTTCCGGCGGCGAGGCGCAGCGCGTCAAGCTGGCCCGCGAGCTGTCGAAGCGCGGCACCGGTCAGACGCTCTACATCCTGGATGAGCCGACCACCGGCCTGCACTTTGCCGATATCCAGCAGCTGCTGGCCGTGCTGCACCAGCTGCGCGATCAGGGCAATACCATCGTGGTGATTGAGCACAACCTGGACGTGATCAAAACGGCTGACTGGATTGTCGATCTCGGCCCGGAAGGCGGCAGCGGCGGCGGCGAGATCCTGGTCTCCGGCACGCCGGAAACGGTGGCGGAGTGCAAAGAGTCGCATACCGCACGCTTCCTTAAACCGCTACTGGCAAAGAAATAGTTTGCCACGAAGGCGCGAGTCGTTAACGGCTCGCGCCTTTTTTCCCTCTGCACTGCCGTTATCGCTTCCGCCATTTTCTTCCGCGTCTGCAATAAAACTTTCTTATTAGCGCCTGTTTTTTGTCATTTTCCCCTAAAACTTGCAGGATCAGGCAAGATTTAAACAGGTTCCGGCATACCCCTGCGCGGAACGGGCCACTATCCTTAATGAGCCGTGAGGCACACGCCATTCCATTATCAGGAGAGTCCATGAATATTACCCATGCTTATGCCGCTAAAAGCGCCGATGCAAAGCTTGCGCCTTTTGAATTCCAGCCGCGCGAACTGCGTGAGCACGACGTACAGATTGAAATTCTTTACTGCGGCGTCTGCCATTCCGATTTACACCAGGCCCGCAACGAGTGGAAAAACACCATTTTTCCCGTCGTACCGGGACATGAAATCGTAGGTCGCGTGACCGCCGTCGGCGGCCATACGCACAAGTATAAAATCGGCGATTTAGTCGGCGTCGGCTGTCTGGTTGATTCCTGCCGCACCTGCGACAGCTGTAAAGAAGACCTGGAGCAGTATTGCGAAAACGGCTTTACCGGCACCTATAACGGTGAAGATCGCGAAACCGGCGACATCACCTACGGCGGCTACTCAACGCAGATCGTCGTCAATGAAGACTTCGTGCTGCGCGTGCCGGAGAATCTGGATCCCGCAGGCGCCGCGCCGCTGCTGTGCGCCGGCATCACCACCTATTCGCCGCTGAGCCACTGGGGCGCAGGCCCGGGCAAAAAAGTCGGTATCGTGGGCCTGGGCGGTCTGGGCCATATGGGCGTGAAAATCGCACACGCGATGGGCGCGCATGTCGTGCTGTTCACCACCTCGCCTTCTAAGGTAGAAGACGGCAAACGCCTGGGCGCGGATGAAGTGGTGATTTCTAAAGATCCTGAGCAGATGGCACAGCACGCCAACAGCTTTGATTTTATCCTGAATACCGTGGCGGCTCCGCACGATTTGAACCCGTTTATCACGCTGCTGCGTCGCGACGGCAACATGACGCTGGTTGGCGCGCCGGAACACGATCATCCATCACCGCAGGTGTTTAACCTGATTTTCAAACGCCGCAGCATCGCCGGTTCGCTGATTGGCGGCATCAAAGAAACGCAGGAAATGCTGGATTTCTGCGGCAAGCACAACATCACCTCGGATATCGAGATGATCAAAATGGACGAAATCAACGAAGCCTACGAACGTATGCTGAAAAGCGACGTGAAGTACCGTTTTGTGATTGATATCGCCACGCTGCGCGGATAAACGTTCTTCAGGCATCCTGAAGCCCGATGGGTATCAGGGTGCCTGAGCCGCGTCTTCTTTCACTACGCCGTTCGCGTAGCCAGCGCCTGCTGAAGCGAGGCGTCGATCAGATAGTAAATCTGCGAATCCTTCAGCGAGCCATCCAGCAGCACGGTGCTCCAGTGCGTTTTATTCAGATGCGCGGCGGGCACCACATCGCTGTGCTTTTCCCGCAGTAAATCCGCCAGCGCGGGCGTCGACTTCAGAGTTACCGCAGGACGGTCGTCCACTTCATGTACCATCGCAAACAGCACGTCATCCACTTTTATCTGGGTCGCTTTCCAGTCGTTATGCACGACCTGCTCCGCGCCCGGCTTGTCCATGCAGTAAGAAAGTAAATCCGATACGTTCATGTCATTCCCCCTGTAGCGTGGCGATAATGCGGCGGCTGCCGCCGTGATTGCGATGCTCGCCCAGCCAGATGCCTTGCCAGGTGCCCAGCAGCAGCTTGCCACGGCTCACCGGCAGCGTCAGCGACACGCCCAGCGACGAAGATTTAATATGCGCAGGCATATCGTCCGCGCCTTCGTAATCATGCTCATAGTTCGCCTTTTCCGGCACCTGCCGCAAAAAATGGTTTTCCATGTCGCTTCTCACCGTGGGATCGCAATTTTCATTCAGCGTCAGCGAGGCGGAAGTATGCTGAAGCAGCAGATGCAGCAGGCCGACCTGCACATCGCCAAGCCGCCGCAGCTCCTGGACGATCTCGTCCGTTACCAGATGAAAGCCGCGGGATTTGGGATCCAGGGTGATTGTCTGCTGATACCACATCGTTATGCTCCTTAACTGAATACGTTCCGTTAAGTGTGCAGCATGATGGGAAAAGGTAAACCTGCGGAGGGAAAAAAGAGTGAAAAAGGCCGGACGGGCGTCCGGCCACAGCGGCTTACATGACCGCCGCGAAAGCTTCGGCAACCTGATGCACGTTCTCGTTGTTCAGGCCCGCCACGCACATACGCCCGCTGGCGATCAGATAGATGCCGAACTCGTCACGCAGGCGATCGACCTGTGCCGCGCTCAGACCGGTGTAGCTGAACATGCCGCGCTGCTTCAGCAGGTAATCGAAGTTTTTGCCCGGCACCGCCGTGGTCAGCACGTCCACCAGCGCCTGACGCATGGTGGAGATGCGCACGCGCATCGCCTCGACTTCCGCCAGCCACTGCGCTTTCAGCGCCGCGTCGTTCAGCACGCAGGCCACCACCTGAGCGCCGAAGTTTGGCGGGCTGGAGTAGTTGCGGCGCACGGTGGCCTTCAGCTGGCCCAGCACGCGGGAAGCTTCTTCCGCATCTTCACAGACTACGGAAAGACCGCCGACGCGCTCGCCGTACAGCGAGAAGATTTTTGAGAAAGAGTTGCTGACCAGCGCCGGTAAACCTGCGGCGGCAATCGCGCGGATCGCATAGGCGTCTTCTTCCATGCCTTCGCCAAAGCCCTGATAGGCAATATCCAGGAAGGGGATCAGATCGCGCTCTTTCAGTACCGCCGTCACGCTGTCCCACTGCTGGTTAGTCAGATCGGCGCCGGTTGGATTATGGCAGCAGGGATGCAGCAGCACGATGCTCTGCGGCGGCAGCGTCTTCAGCGTGGCGATCAGCTCTTCGAACTTCACGCCGTTGGTCGCATCGTCGTACCACGGATAGGTGTTTACCTGGAAACCCGCGCCGGAAAAGATCGCAATATGGTTTTCCCAGGTTGGGTTACTGACCCAGACCTGGGAGCCGGGAAAATACGCCTTGAGGAAATCCGCACCGACCTTCAGCGCGCCGGAGCCGCCAACGGTCTGGATGGTGGCAATACGCCCGGCCTGCAGCATTGGATGCTCTTGGCCAAACAGCAGCGGCGCAACCGCGCTGCGGTAGGACGGCAGCCCTTCCATCGGCAGATAGAGAGAAGCATCGTGCGCCTGCGCGTTCAGACGCGCTTCCGCTGCGGCCACCGCCTTCAGCTGAGGAATAACGCCCTGGCCGTCGTAATACAGCCCGATGCTCAGGTTAACCTTGTGGGGGCGCGTATCCTGCTTGTAGGTTTCCATTAGGGAAAGGATCGGATCGCCAGCATAGGCATCAACGTTTTGAAACACGGTGCAAATCTCCATTAATTAGTTGGTCGGACGCTGTGGCGCTCGCGGCCTTGCGCGACGAAGGGCGCCGCGCCTGGTTCAGACAGCGTAACGGCCAGGGCGGTGGTTCATGGCGATAATCAGGTTAAGGATCGCCGCGCCCGCAACCGAGGCCGCCAGCATCGGCAACGGCACCACAAACAGCGAGGCCAGTACCACGCAGGTATCGACCGCCATCTGTAATTTTCCGGCACGGATACCGTAACGATCCTGTAGCCATAACGCCAGAATATTCACGCCGCCCAGGCTGGCCTTATGGCGGAACAGTACTATAAACCCAATCCCCATAATGACGTTACCGAACAGCGTGGCGTAAAAGGGATCCAGCGCGGAAAAATGGATAAAAAGCGTATGCAGATGGGTAAACAGCGACACCAGGCCGACGGCGCTGAAGGTTTTAAGGGTAAACGCCCAGCCCATGCGCTTAACCGCCAGCCAGTAAAAAGGCAGGTTGATCAGGAAAAAAGCGAGGCCGAAAGAAGCGTGCGTCAGATAGCTAAGCAGAAAAGCGATACCTGCGGTGCTGCCGGTCAGGGCACCCGCGCTTTTTAACAGCATTACGCCAAACGAGACCATCAGCGTTCCAAACAGCAGCGCCAGCGCATCTTCGATAAAGGTATGGGGGACTTTAACAGGCTGAACGACGTTATCCATAAGGTTGATTCTCTGAGAAATAAACGCTGACTCAGCAAGAATCGCACCACTCTTTTGCCATTCGGGTGATGGCGAGACAAGTGATTGACTGGAAAGAATTAACCTTGTGCGCATTTACGGGGTAAAAGCATCAATATATGCATGAATAAGAGGAAACACGCTTATATCTCGCATGGCATACCCTGACCATGCACTAAATTGATCCACATCTGCACCAAAAAAGGGCTATTGGTCAGCCAAGCGTCATCATGCCGTTTTCTTTCAGGCGGGTGAGCACGACAGAGGTCTTAACATGCGACACGCTTCGATGTCCCGCCACCAGCTGGCTAATCAGCGCGCTCAACGCGGGCAAATCGGCGACGGCGACCTTCAGCAGGTAGTCGGCATCGCCGGTGGTTTTCCAGGCATCGACGATAGCCGTTTCTTCAGCCACCATGCGGGTAAAGCTGTCCACGTATTCAGCGGTGTGGTTAATCAGGCGGACTTCAATCAGGCCGATCAGGCCCAGCCCTACCGCATTAGCTGAAAGCCGTGCGTGATAGCCGAGGATCAGCCCCGCCTGCTCAAGGTTGATGCGGCGGCGTGAGCACTGCGAAGCGGAAAGCCCGACCAGATCGCTCAGCTCCTGGTTAGTCAGGCGGCCATTGCTTTCCAGCAGCGTCAGTATTTTGAAGTCATAATCATCGATCTGGGTCATCATTTATCCGGCGGCTAATTATTTTTCCTGCCGGACAGGTAAGCGCAGTTCCCGCCTCGTTGTCCAATACTATTTTCCTAAGGGAAAAACCGCTGCCGGGTAAACGCACGCTTATTGGTAATGGCTTTCTTGTCAGAGATTAATATTCAAAAAAATTACGAGAAGAACAGCAGGAGAGAATAAAGGGTTAGCGTATTGATATGCCTGAAGGCAATGAAAACCCTCTTCCAATAACGGCCGCTACCGGAAGAGGCAAAGAAAGAAGAGCTTATTCGTCGTCGTACTGCGGGCCGGCGTAGTTATCAAAGCGCGACCACTGGCCGTTAAAGGTCAGGCGCACCGTGCCGATAGGGCCGTTACGCTGCTTGCCCAGAATGATTTCCGCAATGCCTTTCAGATCGCTGTTTTCGTGGTAAACCTCGTCACGATAGATAAACATGATCAGGTCGGCATCCTGCTCGATGGAGCCGGACTCACGCAGATCGGAGTTAACGGGACGCTTATCGGCACGCTGTTCAAGAGAACGGTTAAGCTGCGACAGCGCCACGACCGGCACCTGCAGCTCTTTTGCCAGCGCCTTCAGCGAGCGGGAAATCTCGGCAATCTCCAGCGTACGGTTATCGGACAGCGCCGGGACGCGCATCAGCTGCAGGTAGTCGATCATAATCAGGCTTAACCCGCCGTGCTCACGGAAAATACGTCGCGCGCGCGAGCGCACTTCCGTTGGCGTCAGGCCGGAAGAGTCATCGATAAACATGTTCTTCTTCTCCAGCAGGATGCCCATCGTGCTGGAAATACGCGCCCAGTCTTCGTCATCCAACTGGCCGGTACGAATACGGGTCTGGTCAACGCGGGAAAGCGAGGCCAGCATACGCATCATCAACTGTTCGCCGGGCATTTCCAGGCTGAAGATCAATACCGGTTTATCCTGCAACATCGCCGCGTTTTCGCAGAGGTTCATGGCAAACGTGGTTTTACCCATCGACGGACGCGCCGCCACGATAATCAGATCCGAGCGCTGGAGACCTGCGGTCTTCTTATTAAGATCCTGATAGCCGGTGTCAACGCCGGTTACGCCATCATGCGGCGTTTGGTAAAGCGATTCGATCCTGGAGATCGTCGCTTCCAGGATCTGATCGACGCTTTTCGGCCCTTCATCCTTGTTGGCGCGATTTTCGGCGATCTGGAAAACGCGGGATTCCGCCAGATCGAGCAGATCTTCGCTGGTGCGGCCTTGCGGATCGTAACCGGCATCGGCGATCTCGTTTGCCACCGCGATCATTTCGCGTACCACCGCTCGTTCGCGTACGATGTCGGCATAGGCGCCTATGTTCGCCGCACTTGGCGTATTTTTCGATAATTCAGCCAGGTAAGCGAAACCGCCGACCATGCTGAGTTCACCTTTGGTTTCCA
Organism: Erwinia sp. STN24; assembly: GCF_041320675.1. Classification (NCBI taxonomy): domain Bacteria; kingdom Pseudomonadati; phylum Pseudomonadota; class Gammaproteobacteria; order Enterobacterales; family Erwiniaceae; genus Erwinia; species Erwinia sp. STN24. Next base: position 397,702 of record NZ_JBGGPM010000004.1, read on the forward strand.
GCGACTCGGAAAGCGTGATCAGATCGATTGGCTTGCCCATTTCCAGCAGCCGCTGCATTTCGCTGAAGATCATGCGATGCGGACGACTAAAGAAGTCCTGCGCCACCACGCGCTCAGAGACGTTATCCCAGCGCTCGTTATCCAGCATCAGGCCGCCCAACACGGACTGCTCCGCTTCCAGCGAATGGGGCGGCAGCTTCAGCCCTTCCATTTGCCGGTCGCGCGGCTCACGGTTTTCATTGGATTTGTTGGTGGGTTTATTTCCTGCCATAGTGATGTAATACCTTGTGTGGGGACGCGCCAGTATACCCGTTTGACGGCCTTTCGTCCTCCATCAATCACGCGCAATCAACAGGAGTGACCATGCCAAAACGCATACAAATCAGTCAGCACGGCGGCCCGGAAGTGATGCAGATTATCGATGCGGCCATCCCGGAACCGGCCGCTGACGAGGTTGTGGTTGAGAACAAAGCGATAGGCATTAACTACATTGATACCTACGTGCGCAGTGGGCTTTATCCGGCTTCGCTGCCTTCTGGCCTGGGAACGGAAGCGGCTGGCGTGGTAAAGAGCGTGGGCGAAGGCGTGACTACGGTTAAGGTTGGCGATCGCGTGGTTTATGCGCAGTCGGCGCTGGGCGCCTACAGCGAATATCATGCCGTTGCGGCTGACAAGCTGGCGCTGCTGCCGGACGCCATCTCTTTTGAGCAGGCGGCGGCCTCGTTTCTGAAAGGGCTGACCGTGCATTACCTGCTGCGGCAGACCTACGTGGTACAGCCGGACGAAACCTTTCTGTTTCAGGCGGCGGCGGGCGGCGTAGGGCTGATTGCCTGCCAGTGGGCGAAAGCGCTGGGCGCGCATCTGATCGGCACCGTCGGCTCGGCGGAAAAAGCGGCAAGAGCCAAAGAGGCCGGCGCCTGGGAAACCATTAACTATCGCGAAGAAGATGTGGCAAAGCGCGTGCTGGAACTGACCAACGGCAAGAAAGTGCGCGTGGTGTACGACTCGGTAGGCAAGGATACCTGGGAAGCCTCGCTGGACTGCCTGCAGCGGCGCGGCCTGATGGTCAGCTTCGGCAACGCCTCCGGGCCGGTGACCGGGGTGAATTTATCAACGCTCACCCAGAAAGGATCGCTGTACGTGACCCGCCCTTCTCTTAACGGCTATATCACCAACGCCGATGCGCTGACGCAGGCCAGCAACGAGCTGTTTTCGCTGATAGCCAGCGGTGCGATTAAGGTAGAGGTGCCGGAACAGCAGAAGTTTGCGTTAACGGACGCGCAGCAGGCGCATAAAACATTGCAAAGCCGTGCCACTCAAGGCTCCTGCCTGCTGATCCCCTGACGGCAAACGCGCCAGGCCTGTCAGAAATAAGTGGGGCTTCCCGTAGGAAGCCCCTTTTTCTTTTTTATAGTTCGCGCTGGTTGTAGGGTCAGCGGCGATGAATTTCGGCAATTCAGTAAAATCATCCTGACAGAATTCATAAGTAAAAAATATGTTTAATTGCAAATTTGTCTGTGCGATCTGCCAGGTTGTGATCGACTCCGCATTACCTTTTGCAAACCTGGCGTCAACGCTCTGAAATTAGCGAGACATCCAGCGTGCTGTTTTTGACGGCGGTTTACGGTATGCGCGATAAATCCATACCGCAGCGACCGCCAGCGCCAGCCAAGGCAGCATTTTAATGACCACCATCAGCAAACCGGCGAACATCATCACTACGCTGGCGACAAACAGCGCCAGGATAATCCCCAGCAACGAAACGCCCGTCAGCAGCAGCATGACAAAAAAGCCAAGCACGAAAAAGATTTCCATTAGCGTTCCTCCCGTTAAAGATGCTGTAGCACTATTACAAGATCCGTGCCAGAAATGCAGTTCATCTAACGCTTTGAATTTAATGAGAAAGGATAAAAGAACCGCACGGAGGGCCTGGTCAATATCGCTATTACCTGGCGCGATATTGACCAGGTAATAGCGAGCCAGCAGCAGGCCGTGCTTTACAGGCGGTCATTCGAGGATTTCTGCCGGCCGCCGCTTACTGATAGCGCCTTTGGCCCGACGGCTTATACCGCTGTCGGTACCTTGTCGGCCACCAGCGCCAGCGCGGCTTCCAGCGTCTCTACGTTCGCACCCGGCTTGTGGGCATTTTCACTCAGATAACGACGCCACTGGCGTGCGCCAGGGATCCCCTGAAACAGCCCAAGCATATGGCGAGTGATATGGCCCAGGTAAGTTCCCTGCGCCAGTTCGCTTTCAATATAAGGGTACATTGAGCGCACCACCGCCACCGGATCGACCGCAGGACGATCGCAGCCAAACAGCTCCCGATCAACCTCTGCCAGCATTCCCGGATTTTGATAGGCTTCGCGGCCTACCATCACGCCATCCACATGCTGCAAATGCGCTTTGGCTTCCGCCAGCGACTTGATGCCGCCGTTAATCGACAGCGTCAAATGCGGAAAATCACGTTTCAGCTGATAAACGCGCTCGTAGTCCAGCGGCGGGATCTCGCGGTTCTCTTTCGGGCTGAGGCCGGAAAGCCAGGCTTTACGCGCATGGATAATAAACATGTCGCAGCCGCCCTGTTCCGATACCTGACGGATAAAATCGCAGAGAAACTCATAGCTGTCCTGCTCATCAATGCCGATACGGGTTTTTACCGTGACCGGAATCGACACGCGATCGCGCATGGCCTTCACCGCGTCCGCCACCAGCGCGGCTTCTCCCATCAGGCAGGCGCCGAAGCGTCCGTTCTGCACGCGGTCGGAAGGACAACCGACGTTCAGGTTGATCTCGTTATAGCCGCGAGCCTGCGCCAGTTCGGCACATTGCGCCAGCGCAAGCGGATCGCTACCGCCAAGCTGCAGGGCGACCGGCTGCTCCTGCTGGTTCCAGGCCAGATAGTCGCCTTTGCCATGAATAATGGCGCCGGTGGTGACCATCTCAGTGTAAAGCAGCGCCTGACGGCTCAGCTGACGGTGAAAGTAGCGGCAGTGGCGGTCGGTCCAGTCCAGCATTGGCGCAACGGAAAAACGGTGGGCAGGTAAATTTTGGGTCATAAAGCGCAAAGACTCTGATTAACAAATGACGATAATGTGCGCAATGATAGCATGACTGCCCGCAATCGCTAAACGGGCTGTAAGGGCGCACGGTGATGCGCCCCTGAGAGAAATCAGAACGTGAAGTTAAGCTGGGCTACCGCGCCCCAGGTATTGTCATTGCCCCGCATTCCGGCCAGGTCCAGATGTACCTTGTTAAACGGCGACACGCCAAAACCGGCGGTGACCACGTTGGTATCGTTAGACTTCATATCCGCACGATAACCTGCACGCAGCTGCAGCCAGTCCAGTACGCGATACTCCGCGCCCACGCCTGCATACTGGCTGTCTTCCACCGTTTTAAACCGTTTGGTCGGCGTGGCGTCCACATCCAGCGCCGCCGTCAGCCGCTCGGTATGATAAGAGACGCCAGGCGTCACTACCGGGCGGATCTGGTAAGTATCCTTGTAGCCGTTCACTTCGCGGGTATCGATATCGCGGGCAATCAGGTTCTGCGCGCTGACGCCCAGCGTCCAGTTATCGTTCAGATCGGTCGCCGCACCGGCATCCATGTTGAAACCGGTATTGGAATTTTTATAGCGCCCTTTGGTGAAATCCGACTTGTCGTAGTTATAAACGGAGGCGCTATAGTTATAGAGATAAGTCTTCTGGATCTTCGGCGTGATGCCAAACGAAACCGGATGACCGGCAATATTGAACTCATGCGCCACGGCAACGCCGTAGTCATAAACTATGGCGCCGCGCCCCAGCGCTGACGAGGTCAGCGAGTCCTGCGCGCCCGGCCGTGGAAAATCGGTGCCGTCGGCAATGCGCTGCAAATAGTCGATATCGCCCTGGCTGACGTTCGCCGTCACGTGCGCCGTACCGTAAGCTTTCGCCACAAAGGCAAAAGGCAGCACTTCGTTCGGCACGGTCACCGCCACGGCCGCGCCTGCCGTAGCCCAGGCTTTGTTGCCCTTGATGCCGCGCAGCTGGCTCGCCAGATCGCCGGCCGCCGCCCGCACGCGTGGATAATTCAGGCTGATGGGATCCTGCTCGGCAATGTCCTGATAGCGGTCAACGCTGTCGCTCAGGTCATCCACTTTATCGATGAGCTTGTGCTTATCCGTCAGCTGCGCGCCAGCGGCCGGAAGAATAATACTGACATCGTCTTCCGGCTGGGCTTTCGTCATCAGCGCCGGGTTAGCCAGCACCGCCGTGCCATAGGTTGAAGAGGCTACGCCCGTGCCACCCATCGCATCGTTGCGAGCGTCGTAGTAGTTGCCAGCGGCCAGAGCGCTTAGCGGAGCCAGAAACAGCACGGGAAATACAACCGGTCGGGTGAATCTGTTCAGCTTAAATTTTTTGACCATTTACTTCTAACCCTTCAACAAAGGAGACAGCGCCTGAAGCGCGACAAGTGTGATTGTCCGTATAATGGGCCGAACGGCGCTAAGTCATTAGCCTGAACTAAGTCAAATTACCGGGGCTTTTCTGCTCATTGCACGGCTTTTAATCTGCTAGCTGGCTTGAAAATAAGCCGTGTTTTCAACGTCTGCTGTGGAAAGGTTTACAAATATTTAAGTAAATGTAGCCAAAACATTTCAGAGTGCAACCGTTATTGACGGTCTTCTTTAGTAATGAATGGTACAACGCAGTTGATGACAAAGGTGAGCTTCCGCTCTTCGGATTTGACTGAAATTTTTTGCGGGCATAGCGATGAAGGGAGACGCTCAGGCCGGAAGCCGGAAGCGCGGCGTTTTTATCGGCGCTGTGATAATATAACGTGCTAAGCCAGCCTGGGGAGATCTATGAACATTAACAGTCCTGAAAATATTCTGTCGCAGGCGGAAGCTATCTGTCAGCAGCGCAACGTCAGGCTGACGCCTCAGCGTCTGGAGGTGCTGCGGCTGATGAGCCAGCACCACGGCGCGATCAGCGCGTACGACCTGCTGGACCTGCTGCGCGCCAGCGAACCGCAGGCCAAACCGCCCACTATCTATCGGGCATTGGACTTTCTGCTGGAGCAGGGATTCGTGCATCGCGTGGAGTCCACCAACAGCTATGTCGTCTGCCATCATTTCGAAGAGCCTGCGCATACCTCGGCGATGCTGATCTGCGACCGCTGCGGCGGCGTAGCGGAGCAACATGCGGAAGGCGTGCAGGATATTCTGAAGTCCCTGTCGCGGGCAGCGGGCTTTGCGCTGACCAACAGCGTGATTGAAGCGCACGGATTGTGCCAAAGCTGCGTTGAGGTGGAAGCCTGCCAGCATCAGGATGCGTGCCAGCACGATCATACGCTTGGGACAAAAAAGCGCGGTCGTTGAAACGGTCAACCATCAGAATAATTTAAGCGGCGGGATCGCGCCAGACAAAACAACAAGGGCAGCGCCAGAAGCGCTGCCCTTGCTTTAGAAGGCTATCCGGAGAATCGGCCCTGGCAGTGCCAGTCAGCCTTTCCGGGGGCTATCTTATCAGAAACGGTGGTTGTTGCTGGTTTCCCAGTCGCCCAGCTCTTTCTCAGCCTGGTCTTTGGTGTAGCCATAACGTTCCTGAATTTTACCGACCAGCTGATCGCGTTTACCTTCTACGACGGTCATATCGTCATCGGTCAGCTTGCCCCATTTTTCTTTAAATTTACCTTTTAACTGTTTCCAGTTACCGCCGGCTTCGTCTTTATTCATCTTGTTTCTCCTTAACCTTAGGTGATAACAGCTTATCGTTACAGCAAAACCACTGACAGCAACATAAAACGCTGCCCAAATGCTTAACGTACAGATAATTGTAGTAGAAGATGGCAGGTTTGCACGGCGAGGCGGCGTATTTTTCTAAAAAAAAGCGAAGCGGCACGGGCCGGGCAGCAAAAATCGCGCGGGCTCGGATACTTAAGAAGCGGGAGAACAGAAGCGCTGAGGCGATTTTGCCGGTTCGATCGAAGGGAGCGGGAAGCGACGGATGCCAACAGAGAGTAACCGCCCATACGGAATGCCAACACACAATAACGCCAATGCGGAATACCAACAGGCAGTAAATGTCAGCGTGGGATACGAAAAGACAATAAACGCTAAATACGAACAGGAGCGGGCATCAATATATGTCGGACAGAACTACGATGGCTTGCGCTCCACAGGAGACATTCAGGCACGTTCAGACAATATGGCAGGGGCAGACAACAACCGTAGGTGCGGTCAGACAATATGGCAGGGGCATACAGCAGAAGGATTCAGACAATATGAGAGGTGCGAAATAAAAGCCGTAGGCGATACGCCCGCCGGTAGAAGCAAGCCTCTGCGTCATCGCAACGACGCAGAGGCGGCACGGCGTCTGGCTATTACAGCCAGCTACCGTTGCGGATCACGCCGACGGCAAGCCCTTCGATAGAGAAGGTATGCTCACGCAGATCCACCACAATCGGCTGGAACTCGCTGTTTTCCGGCAGCAGCTGCACAATGTTGCCCTGCTTTTTCAGGCGCTTGACGGTGACTTCATCATCAATACGCGCTACCACGACCTGGCCATTGCGCACGTCCTGGGTTTTATGAACCGCCAGCAGGTCGCCATCCATAATGCCGATATCCTTCATCGACATGCCGCTAACGCGCAGCAGGAAATCCGCGCCCGGCTTAAACAGATCGGGATCGACCTGGTAATGGCCTTCGATATGCTGTTCCGCCAGCAGCGGTTCGCCTGCCGCCACGCGGCCAATCAGCGGCAGGCCATCGACTTCTTCCATCATCAGGCGGATACCGCGTGATGCGCCGGAAACGATCTCGATAACGCCTTTACGCGCCAGCGCCTTCAGGTGTTCTTCAGCCGCATTCGGGGAGCGGAAGCCGAGCTGAGCGGCAATCTCTGCCCGCGTCGGCGGCATGCCGGTCTGGTTAATATGCTGGCGAATCAGGTCATAGACCTGCTGCTGCCTTGCCGTTAGTGCTTTCATCCCGCCCCCTGGTTGTTTATACAGTCGACTGTGAGTATATACAGGTATTTCGTCAATGAAAACCTCAAGCCGGATAAAAAACCATGGTGATAGCTATTTAGCCCGGCGGCTGGTGAGAAAGCAGAATCGTCAGCCAGACAAAAACCGCTAACAGAATAGCTAACAGCACGGCAGCTGAGCCCATATCTTTGGCGCGCCCGGAAAGCTCGTGGAACTCATTGCCCAGCCTGTCGACCACGGCTTCTATCGCGCTGTTGAGGATTTCCACAATCACCACCAGCGCGACGGAGCCAATCAGCATGACTCTGGCCAAAGGCGTCACGTCCAGCCAGCAGGCGATAATAATCGCCACTACCGCCGCAACCACTTCCTGGCGGAAAGCCGCCTCGTGTTGCCAGGCCGCCCGTAATCCTTTCCAGGAATACCCCGCAGCTTTAATGATCCGCGTTAAACCCGAGGCGTTATTTGCCATAATCAGGGAACCCTTTGTTCTGTTTAGCGTCAATGTCAGGGTAGCGCACATTTTGCAACACCACAGATCTCATGCAAGGATTCTGGTATGCTTGCGGCGCTTTGCTAACAAGAGGCTTTATGTTGTCTATGTCAGGTTGGCGTAACTTATATTACAAATTATTGAATTTACCGGTAAAAATGCTGGTAAAAAGTAAAGCGATCCCTGCCGAGCCGGTCGTTGAGCTGGGGCTGGATACGTCGCGTCCTATTATGTATGTGCTGCCATACGATTCAAAGGCCGATTTGCTGGCGCTGCGTGAGCAGTGTCGCAAAGAGGATCTGCCCGATCCTTTAGACCCGCTGGAGATCGACGGCACGCTGCTGCCCCGCTACGTCTTTATTCATGATGGCCCGCGCGTATTTCCTTATTACGCGGCCAATCCGGAATCCGTAAAGACGTTTCACGACTATCTGGATCTCCATCGCAGCAACCCGCTGCTGGACGTGCAGATGGTGCCCGTCTCGATTATGTTTGGTCGGGCGCCGGGGCGTGAAGTTCAGGGCGAAAGCCAGCCGCATCTGCGCGTGCTGAACGGCATTCAGAAATTTATCGCCGTCCTGTGGCTGGGCCGCGACAGCTTTGTGCGTTTCTCGCCGATGGTGTCGCTGCGCCGTATGGCAACCGAGCACGGCACCGATAAAACCATCGCCCAGAAGCTGGCGCGCGTGGCCAGAATGCACTTTGCCCGTCAGCGCCTTGCCGCAGTCGGCCCGCGTCTGCCTGTGCGTCAGGATCTGTTCAACAAGCTCTTACAGTCCAAGGCTATCGCCAAGGCCGTAGAGGACGAAGCGCGCAGTAAGAAAATCTCCCATGAGAAGGCGCAGCAGAACGCCATTGAGCTGATGGAAGAAGTTGCCGCGGATTTCTCCTACGAGGCAATCCGTCTGACCGACAGGATCATGGGCTGGACGTGGAGCAAGCTCTATCAGGGCATCAACGTCAACGGCGGCGAGCGCGTGCGTCAGCTGGCGCAGGACGGCCATGAAATCGTTTACGTGCCGTGCCACCGCAGCCATATGGATTACCTGCTGCTCTCCTACGTGCTTTATCACCAGGGCCTGGTGCCGCCGCATATCGCTGCGGGCATCAACCTGAACTTCTGGCCGGCCGGCCCGATTTTCCGTCGCCTGGGCGCGTTCTTTATTCGCCGCACGTTTAAGGGCAACAAGCTCTACTCCACCGTTTTCCGCGAATACCTGGGCGAGCTGTTCACCCGTGGCTATTCCGTGGAGTACTTTGTGGAAGGCGGCCGTTCCCGTACCGGACGCCTGCTCGATCCGAAAACCGGCACGCTGTCGATGACCATTCAGGCGATGCTGCGCGGCGGCAACCGCCCGATTACGCTGGTGCCGATTTACATCGGCTACGAGCACGTCATGGAAGTTGGCACCTATGCCAAAGAGCTGCGCGGCGCGACCAAAGAAAAAGAAGGCTTTATGCAGATGGTGCGCGGGCTGCGCAAGCTGCGCAATCTGGGCCAGGGCTACGTCAACTTCGGTGAACCGCTGCCGCTGGTGGCTTACCTGAACAAGCACGTGCCGGAATGGCGCGACGCTATCGACCCGATCGAATCCCAGCGTCCGGCCTGGCTGACGCCAGCGGTCAACGATATCGCCCAGCGCGTCATGGTGCGGATCAATAACGCGGGCGCGGCCAACGCCATGAACCTGTGCGTTACCGCGCTGCTGGCTTCCCGTCAGCGTTCGCTAACCCGTGAGCAGCTGGTGGAACAGCTGGACTGCTATATTCAGCTGCTGCGCAACGTGCCTTATTCGCCGGACGCCACCGTGCCGGACATGACGCCGGAAGCGCTCCTGGATCATGCGCTCAGCATGAACAAGTTCGAGATCGAGCAGGATAATATCGGCGAGATCATCGTGCTGCCGCGCGAGCAGGCGGTGCTGATGACCTATTACCGCAACAACGTTCACCACATGCTGGTGATGCCGTCGGTGATTGCGGTAATTTTGATGCAGCATCAGGAGCTGACGCGCGCCGAGCTGCTGCGCCAGGTCAGCGTGATCTATCCTATGCTGAAAAGCGAGCTGTTCCTGCACTGGGAAAAAGACGAGCTGCCGGGCGTGCTGGATCCGCTGGTCAGCGAAATGGCGCGTCAGGGTTTGTTGACCGCCGACGAGCAGACGCAAACGCTACGCCTCAGCCCTGCCCGTTTCCATACGCTACAGCTGCTGGCGGCCGGTGTGCGGGAGACGCTACAGCGCTACGCCATCACCTTTTCTATCCTCAGCGCCAATCCGTCGATCAACCGCGGTACGCTGGAGAAAGAGAGCCGCACCATGGCGCAGCGCCTGTCGGTGCTGCACGGCATCAACGCGCCGGAATTCTTCGATAAGGCGGTGTTCTCGACGCTGGTGCTGACGCTGCGTGATGAAGGCTATATCAGCGATACCGGCGATGCGCACTATGAAAGAACGCATAAGGTCTATCAGCTGCTGGCCGATCTGATCAGTCAGGAAGTGCGGATGACCATTGAAAGCGCGCTGACGTACGAGTAGGTAAGAGATAAAAAAAAGGCCGGCGTGAGCATCACACCGGCCTTTTTTATTGGCTGTCGATCAGCCAGAAAACGGCGCACAGCTCAAAGCGATGCCGACAAACAGGATCAGCCCCACATAGTTGTTATTCAGAAAGCCACGAAAGCAGGCATCACGTTCGCGAGCGCTAATCAGCTTTTGCTGATAAATAAACAGCGCCGCCGCCGCCAGCAGCGAGCAGTAAAAAGGCGCCCCCAGCTGCGTCAGCCAGCCGATGGCGGCCATCAGCCCCAGCGTGGCCAGCTGCAACAGGCCGATAATCAGCTTATCAAAACGGCCAAACAGGATGGCGGTGGATTTGACGCCGATTTTTAAATCGTCATCCCTGTCCACCATCGCATACTGCGTGTCGTAAGCGACCGTCCAACAAATATTGGCGAAAAACAGCAGCCAACAGGCCAGCGGCACCGTTTCGCTGACCGCCGCCCAGCCCATCGGAATGGCCCAGCCAAACGCCGCGCCCAGCACCACCTGCGGCAGATGGGTGTAGCGCTTCATAAACGGATAGATCCACGCCAGCGCCAGGCCGCCAAAAGAGAGCAGGATGGTCATCAGATTCATGGTCAGCACCAGGCAAAACGACACCAGCACCAGACCGCCAAACAAAAATTTCGCCTCCGTCGAGGTGACTGCGCCGCTCGGTAGCGGCCGCGATTGCGTGCGTTTGACGTGTCCGTCTATCTTGCGATCGGCAAAGTCGTTAACCACGCAGCCCGCCGCGCGCATAAAAAAGACGCCCAGCGTAAACACCACCAGCACGTTGAGCGGCGGCACGCGCAGCCCGGCCAGCCATAGCGCCCAGAAAGTCGGCCACAGCAGCAGCAGCGAGCCGATTGGCTTATCAATCCGCATCAGGCGACTGTAGGCCTGAAGCTTACTGACAGGTAAAGATTTTTCCATCTACTTCTTCCTTTCGGCCTGAACGGCGTGATAAAGCGGCGCAGGCGGTAAAAACAGTTCGGTCAGCAGCAGCGGCTTGCCGGAAAGGCGCAGCAGCGAGCGGCGACCCCACAGGTCGTGGCTGCGTCCCGGTTCGATAAAATCGCGGCTGAGCGTCGACGAGGCGAAAAGATAGCGCCCCAGCGGCTGGCTGCCAAGCTGTTGCAGCTTCTGCTCCGGCCCTTGTAGCGTGGATTCCGGCAGGATGGTGCGGGCCGCCAGCCAGGCTTCGCCATCGCCGCACAGCAGGATTTCCCGCAGCCAGTAGCGCGGCTCTTCAGGCAGCAGCAGCGCATCCGCGCCGGCCTCTTCCGCCCCGATAAAGCCCTCGCGCAGGATCTCAACGGTAACTTTTTCGCAGTGGCGTTCAAAGCGGCGGGTCATGGAATCTTCTTCCATCAGCCAGTCAAGCAGCGACGGCGTCAGCTGGGGCGAAGAGAGTGGAAGCCATTCGATAGCGTGCAGCTGCGTCAGCGCGCGGTTGGTCATTGCGCTTCTCCGGACAGTAAAATGGGGCTAGCGTAGCACAAGGCAAAAGGCGTTAAACAGAATTTTAACAGGATAGCGAAGCGGAAAGCCGCCCCGGTAGGACGGCCTCCTGGCTTACTTGCCTGCTGCGTTAACGATCACCGTGATGGAATTATGGGACAGCTCCCACTTCCCTTCTCCGGATGACCACAGCGCACCAGAAACAACGAGCACGATACAAAGATACCGTTTCATTGTGCGGCCCTGCTAAAGGCCGCTTCGCAATGCCACCACCGGAGATGTAACTGCGAATGCAAGCACTTGGGAGTACTTGCGTTTACGGCCGTTGGAAATCCTTTTCCCAATCCGGTGCCCGCTTGCTTAAGACGGCGAAAAGGCCCGCCCGCATTGTACGCTAAACAAGCAGTTTGTACACTTGACAGACATTCTTCAAAAGGACATTCTATGAGCACTTGGGAGTGCTTGCGTTAAATCAGCAATCAACCTGCTGGCAAGGCCGCTTACCTGGCCAGCGCAAAAAAACCGCCGTTAAAGGCGGTTTTTTTGTTTCTGCCCTTGGGCGAAAAGCTGCCGCTTCGTCAGCCCACAAAGCGTCTTCCTGCCTATTCGCGTTTCAGGCGGTTGCTGTTCGCCAGCCACAGCGTCACCACCAGGATCAGGATCGCGACAGAATAGGCCAGCGTGTCGAGCGGATTCTTATGATCGACGATGATCAGGCGGATAATAGCCGTGATGCCGATATACACAAAGTAGCGCAGCGGGAAGTGGTAGCCGGACTGGAAGTACTTCACAATCAGCGCAATAAATTCAAAGTACAGAAAGTAGATCACAATCCCTTCGATCAGCAGATACGAAGAGGTCTGCTCGCCGGTATTCAGCAGCACGTTGGCCAGATGAAACGTCTCTTTTCCTAAAAAAACGGCCAGAATACCGGCCAGTGAAATCAGGCCTACGTTCAGCACCATCTGTAAAAACCAGGCAATACGCGTGGCGTTAATCATTATCATCCTCTGCAAATACGATTTCCCGTCAGATCATCCTGACCGCCACAATATGCTTTAGTGTGAGCTGCTTCACAAGTTTTCCGCAGGCCAGCCGCCCGCAACAGGCATAAAAAAAGGGGCGAAAATTCGCCCCTTGCTGTGCACCCTAGTGGAAGTCTTTGTCCCGATCGGTGGTCATATCGTAAAGCTGATACTTGCGGCCCAGCATCTGACCGCCGTCGCGCGTCAGCGGCGTCCAGTTGACCTGCGCGCGTCCACGCGTCGGCGAAGCGGTAAACAGATCCATCGGAATAGAAATGTAGAAGCCTTTGGTGAAGTCGCCTTCGCCATACTCCTCCGCCGAAACGTTGGTTTTGGTGGCGTAAGCGCCGACGATCACGCCACTGTCGAACTGACGGGAAACGTCCAGCGTCGCCCCTTTGTCCTCGGCCAGATACTGACCCACGCTCGCCTTCACCAGCACCTGATGGTTAAAGAAGGAGGGACGCCAGTAGGCGGTCAGATTACCGACTTTCGCATTGTAGTCGGTGAACTGCATCATGTTGTCCCAGTCGCGCTGCTTGACGTAGTTAGCGTCAACGCCGAACGCCCAGTCGGAATCAAGCGGACGATAAAGGAGTTCGCCGCCCACGCCGCCATACATCGTTTCCAGATAGCCGCCGTAAACCTGCCCGTAAAAGCCGTTGCCCAGGGAGTGCATATAGTTGGCTTGCAGGTTATTTACGTAGACGTTGTTGTCAACATAGTCGCGGATATGGGTACGGACACGCGGCAGCGAGGAATCGGCCGGCGCGCCGTTATAGGTGAACTTATCGTAATTGTTCGCCAGGTTGCCGAAGACGCTGCCGTCCACCAGCAAATGATCGGTCAGCCAGTAGTTGGCGCTGGCCATCACGCCGACCTGGTACAGATAGAAGCTTTCCGGCCCGCCGACGGACTGGTTCAGCACCGGTGACAGGCTGGCGTTAAAGCGATCCGCGTCGATGTAATAGCCCTGCTCGGTATGGCCAGGATCGGACGGGTTAACCCGCTTCTGATCCAGCATTTTTTCTTTGCCGAGCGGATAGCCTTCCAGCTGCTGACGCAGGCTGTCGGTGCTGGTTTCCGTAGTGACCTGCGGCATATTGTTGCGCGTTTCGGTCACGTTCAGTTTTTCGATGTTCTGCGGCAGCGCATTCATCATGATCACATTGGCGCGATCGATCCCTTCCTGGGTATTGCGATATTTTACCTGCTGACCGGAAACATAAAGCGTGTCGCCCTTCACCTGAATTCTTGGCCCCACCAGGCCCGCATTATATTTCAGGTCGGTCAGCTGGTTCGCCACCACCGTCGGCTCGAGGAATTCGCCCTGCGGCTGTGGATTATAAGCTGGCTTAGGCGCATCCACCGAGGCGGTATGCAGATCGTTGAAGTTGGTGCGCAGCGTAAAGCCCGCCATCAGCGTGTTGCCACGCTCGTAGCTGACGTTAACGTCGGCCCAGTCGGTGATGCGATAAATAGCCCCAACGTTGACTTTACTTTTCTGCTCCAGGCGACCGGCAAAATCATCCTGATAGTCGTTGCCTTCGTATTCCACCTTCAGACGCAGCGGCTGCCATGGCGTCTGGTATTCAATGCCGCCGAAAATAGCCGCCGGGCCTTTAAACAGATCTTTGTCGCTGACCGAACCGGCGGTGCCGTTGGTGTTGGAGCGGTAGCAGTAGCTGCTGTCCGCCTCGCAGAACGGGTTTTTGACCGTGCCGCTGTTGCCGAGATAGCCGAAGCCCAGCCCGACGGTGAAGTCAAACGGCCCCCAGGCTTTGCTGGCAACCATATATTCGCTGTCGAACAGTCCTGTACCGCCCAGGTCGCGCGCGCCGACGGAGACTTCCGGCAACCAGTAGCCTTCCTGCCACAGTCGCGCTTTAAGATCGAACGCCTTGTCTTTATAGGACTGGCTGCCGCTGAAGCTTTCCACGGCGCTGTAGCGACGGGTTTTCACGTCGGTATAGCGGATGGTGGCTTCCAGCCACGGGAAAAGCTGCACCGAGGAGGAATAGAAGCGGTACTGATCGTTATAGCGGTAGTTCAGGCTGAATTCGCCATCTTTCGCCATACGCGCCGTTGGCACCTGCAGCAGGCCCACGCCGCCAAAGTCGGACTGCGATGGCCCGACAGGATCCGCAGCCTGAGCCTGGCAAGCGCAGGCCACGGACATCGCCAGCAGGCTGAGAAGGTAAGTTTTTTTCATCAGTCAGGGATCCGGTGCGTCAAAACAGAAATAATTTGCTGGTTAAGATCCGGGCCGTCAGGCAGCGACCAGGCAGAAAAGCCAACGTAAATAATGCTGCCCGCGTCGGGTTCAATATCGCGGCGATTCCAGTAGGCGACCGGCACCTGCTCGGTTTTGCCGGTAGGCGCGATCAGCGTGACGAAATTGCGCTCGCCGCCGTCCAGACGCTCGTGGTCAGCCAGATAGTCAACCACGCTGCGGCCCGCCACCCAGGTTGTTTTGCCGCTGTTATTCGCCAGACCGGCGATCGTCAGGCTGCCGGGTTTTTGCAGCGTATAGACGCTGTATTCACCCTCCAGCCGACGGTTCTCTTCAGGGCGCAGGCGCACCCAGTCCGGATCGAGGTTCACAATCTGACGACCCGTGACCTTAATGGCGGCAATCTGCTGGTAAAGGTTATCGACAACCGCGGCTTTTTCGCCGTCGTCGTCGGCACGTAATTCCGCGCTCCAGCTTTTCAGACGCGCCAGCAGCTGCTGCTGTTGCTGTACCGCCGCTGCCGTCGCCAGCTTTTCGCTGATAACCGTGCCTGGCCACCAGGTACCTGCCAGCGCGGGGCTTGCCGTCAGCTGCGCCAGGTTCTGTGCATGGCTGACCAGCGCAGTTTCGCTGCGATCCGGCGAGAAGACGGTGACTTCGCTGTCGGCGCACACGTTCAGCGACACGCAGGCGGCGAGGCCTGCGAGGAGATAAGTAATATTTTTCATGATTTTGCAGGCTTCAGGATGGTGGTTTCAACGGAGACGTCGTCGCCGCCCAGCGTCTGCCGCGACTGGCGAACCTGGCCGGTAGTCGTGTCGATCCAGAAAATATTGCGCCAGGTTTTACCGTCGGCCGTGACCTCTTCCTGCCAGACGCGGCAGGCGACGCGGTGCCCTGTCAGGTCAAGTACCTCATCCTGCAAACGCGTAAAGCGCGATACCGCCGTCGCGGCGTGGAAGCGGCCCGCTGCCGACCAGGTCAGCTGGCGTGTCCAGCCTGCGCCATCGGTCAGATGCAGCGGATCGGCCAGCGGATCCTGAGCAAGGTTGCTCACCTCATGCAGGTTGTCCGCCAGGCCTAACGTTTTCACCACGCGGCCATGCTGCGTGACGATCATGGTGCGATCGCGCGTGATCCATTTTTGCTGGCCGTTTTCGTCAAAGCCCAGCACCACAAAAATACGCTGGCCGTTGTTAACGCGCAGATACATGCTGGCATAGGGCAGGCCTTCGACCTGCTCTGCCGTTACCTCGACGTCGTCCGGCCCGAGCAGAGCGAGTTTTACCGTCTCCCCCAGGCTTTTTTGTGTTTGTGTGCAGCCCTGGGCAAGCAGGCATAAAAGCAGCAGTGGTAGGTAGCGCACTGGTGTAAGTTCCTGAATGAAGTCTGAAAATATCAAAAAATAACCACACAAGCGTGTGGTTATGATTAATTTACTGCACTTAACGAGTGGTGCTGGTGGTGGTAGTAGTCGTGGTTCCGGTGTTGGAACCGTTACCGCCGCTGCTTGCTGCCAGCGCCACGCCAACCAGCGCGCCAAGCGCGCCCACACCCACTGCCGTGGTCGTCCCGGCGGAAAGGGTTCCCGCCGAGGCGCCCGCTGCGGCACCGGCCTCTTCAGGCGCGGCAAACGCGGCGGAAGCAGTCGCTAAGTACGCTACGGCTGCAGCAGCACATAAGACTTTTTTCATACAAAATCCTTCATAGAATGAATGGATAACTCGCCTGAAAGATTTCAGACCGGCTCATTATAAGGCAATAAATTACCAGAATTCAGGACGGTTAAACGCGCTGGCTGCTGCCGCTTCGCTGTGTGAAACAGAAACATTTTTGGAGGGATAAGGCAACAATTGGTCAATAAACTCGTTATATCGCTATTTATCGCTGCCATAACGCGACAAGTTAGCGCCATTCACTACCGATTGTGATTAAAACGGCCGTTTTATGGGCAGAAAATGCGGCAGCGCGCTTTTTCTGTTAAAAGTGCATTTTTTCAGTGAGTTAAATGTATTTACTCAGCGTTTTAAGCGGATCGAACGAGAATACGTTTCGGACTATTCCTGCCATAAATTGACTTAGCGGCCTGAAATTTAAGAATTTCCTTAGCCAGGCAGCAGGTCATTCAGCAATTATTGGAAGAGGAATTAACCTTAAACTCTGTTACAGCGCCGCATTCGTCAGGGCCAGCGGGAAACCGCGTCGCTGTCAAACAGGACCACCAGTAGGTAAAGATGGATCTGATAAACGCATTATGCAGCTAAAAAAGGCCGGCGCGATGGCCGACCTTCAGACTTTGCGCTGCGCCAGCAGAGAGCCGGACGCGTGTCAGCTGTTTCAGCCGCGCCAGTTTTTGTAGCGGTTGATCAGGCCGTTGGTGGAGCTGTCATGGCTTGCCACCTGCTCGCCGCCGGAAAGCTCAGGCAGGATGCGGTTAGCCAGCTGTTTACCCAGCTCCACGCCCCACTGATCGAAGGTGAAGATGTTCAGGATAGCGCCCTGGGTAAAGATTTTGTGCTCGTACAGCGCAATCAATGCGCCAAGGCTGAACGGGTTGATTTCACGCAGCAGAATGGAGTTGGTCGGACGGTTCCCTTCAAACACTTTGAACGGCACGATATGCCCGACGGACTGGGCATCTTTGCCCGCATCAGCGAACTCTTTCTCTACCGTTTCGCGAGATTTGCCGAACGCCAGCGCTTCGGTCTGTGCGAAGAAGTTAGAGAGCAGCTTGGCGTGATGATCGCCCAGCTGGTTGTGGCTGACGGCCGGCGCGATAAAGTCGCACGGCACCAGCTTGGTGCCCTGGTGGATCAGCTGATAGAAGGCGTGCTGACCGTTGGTGCCAGGCTCGCCCCAGATGATCGGGCCGGTTTCATAGCTGACAGGGTTGCCGTTGCGATCGACATATTTGCCGTTCGACTCCATATTGCCCTGCTGGAAGTAGGCGGCAAAACGATGCATGTACTGGTCGTAAGGCAGGATAGCTTCGGTTTCGGCACCGAAGAAGTTGTTATACCAGATGCCGATCAGCGCCAGGATCACCGGCAGGTTTTGCTCCGCAGGCGTGTTGGCGAAGTGGTTGTCCATCGCGTGGGCGCCGCTCAGCAGCTGCTCGAAGTTATCGAAGCCAATGGACAGCACGATAGAGAGGCCAATCGCCGACCAGAGCGAATAGCGGCCGCCGACCCAGTCCCAGAACTCAAACATATTGGCGGTGTCGATGCCGAACTCGCCCACGGCTTTGGCATTGGTAGAGAGCGCGGCGAAGTGTTTCGCTACGTGCTGCTCGTCGCCCGCCGCCTTCAGGAACCAGTCACGCGCGCTGTGGGCGTTGGTCATGGTTTCCTGGGTGGTGAAGGTTTTTGACGCGACCAGGAACAGTGTGGTTTCCGGGCTGAGATCTTTTACCGTTTCCGCAATATGCGTGCCGTCTACGTTAGAGACGAAATGCATATTCAGATGGTTTTTATACGGACGCAGCGCCTCGGTAACCATAAACGGCCCCAGATCGGAACCGCCGATACCGATGTTGACCACGTCGGTGATAGCTTTACCGGTGTAGCCCTTCCACTCACCGCTGATGATGCGATCGGAGAACGACTTCATCTTCTCCAGCACCGCATTGACTTCCGGCATCACATCCTTGCCATCGACCATAATCGGCTTGTTGCTGCGGTTGCGCAGGGCAACGTGCAGCACGGCGCGATCTTCAGTGCGGTTAATTTTTTCCCCGGAGAACATGGATTTGATAGCATCCTGCAGCTCGGTTTCTTTCGCCAGAGCCTGCAGCTTGTCGAGCGTTTCGCTGGTGATGCGGTTTTTAGAGAAGTCCACCAGCATTTGATCGTCGAAGGTGGCGGAAAATTTGCTGAACCGATCGGCATCTTTCGCGAACAGGTCGGCAATCTCTACGTCTTTCATCTCTGCAAAATGCTGCTGCAGCGCTTGCCAGGCAGCGGTTTGTGTCGGATTGATATTTTTCATAGCAACACACTCTTTTTATTTAAGAACCGTAAAACAGACCGGGCGCCATGTTACCTGTTACGCGTTTTTCGCACGCCTTTCCCTGCAACAGGTGACGGCTATCAGAGGAGAAGTTTTCCTCTCTTTTGCCCGGGGCTATTTATAATTCAGGCGGCGGGGTGAAACCCGATGCGTTTCAGTATGACTATTCTTGCCCTTTAAAGGAAAAATTTTATGGAGCTTTCTGCGCCACTCCTGTTGGTTATCATTGGATTAAGCTCGCTCGTGGCCCAGTGGCTGGCCTGGTTGCTGCGTTTACCGGCCATTTTACCGCTGCTTGTTTTCGGCATTCTCCTGGGGCCGGTCGGTCATGTTTTGCAGCCGGATGCGCTGTTTGGCGCTCTGCTGTTCCCGCTGGTTTCTCTCTCGGTAGCGATCATTCTGTTTGAAGGCGCGTTGACGCTGCGTTTCGACGAGATCCGTGGATTGGGCAAGGTGGTGCGCAATCTGGTCACAATCGGCATGTTTATCACTTTTCTGGCTATCGGCCTCACCTGCTGGCTGCTGCTCGACTTCCCGCCCGAGCTGGCGGCGCTGGTCGGCGCCGTCACGGTCGTCACCGGCCCGACGGTTATCGCTCCGCTGATGCGCGTGGTGCGTCCGAATAAGGCAATTAATCAGATCCTGCGCTGGGAAGGCATTGTGATCGATCCGGTCGGCGCTATTTTCACGCTGCTGGTGTTTGAATTCATTGTGCTACAGCAAAAAGCGGAGTCGCTGACCCATCTCTTCTGGACGTTCGGCCTGACCGTGGTGGTCGGCACCGTCGGCGGCGCGCTGTTCGGCTGGCTGATGGGCGTCGCGCTGAAGCGCGTCTGGCTGCCGGGCTATCTGCAAAACTTTGCGGTGCTGGCCGTTACGCTGACCGCTTTCGGCGCGTCGAACGCTATTGCCGACGAGTCGGGCCTGCTGACCGTCACCGTGATGGGGATCTGGCTGGCCAACATGCGCGATGTGGATTTGAGCGAGATTATCGCCTTTAAAGAGGAGCTGTCGGCGCTGCTGATCTCCGCGCTGTTTATTATTCTGGCCGCCAGGTTGGATCTCGGCGCGCTGCTGGCGATGGGCTGGCCGCTGCTTGGCCTGCTGCTGGTGGTGCAGTTTATCGCTCGTCCGCTCTGTATCGCGCTCTCCACGTGGGGTTCCTCGCTCTCCTGGCGCGACAAGCTGCTGCTGAGCTGGATTTCGCCACGCGGCATCGTGGCGGCGGCAGTCAGCTCGCTGTTTGCGCTGACGCTGGAAAAAACCGGCTATGAAGGCGCCAGCCGGCTGGTGACCGTGGTGTTTGCGGTGATTATCGGCACCGTGGTGCTGCAAAGCCTGACCAGCTCGTTCCTCGCCCGTGCGCTGCGCGTGCAGCAACGGGAGCCGCGCGGTATCCTGATTATCGGCGCGAACAGCGTCGCCCGCGCGCTGGCTGCCGCGCTGCAAAAGCTGGATCTGCCCGTGCTGGTGACGGACAGCAGCTGGGAATATTATCGGCTGGCCCGTATGGAAGGCATTCCCGCTTACTACGGCAACGCCTGGTCGGATCATGCCGAAAACTTCCTCGACCTTAGCGAAACGGCCCAGGTGCTTGCCCTGTCGCCCAATCGCCATCAAAATGCGCTGGCCGTTTACCATTTCAGCCATATTTTTGGTAACAACAACGTGGCGGCTATTCGTTCGGGCGCCGCGCTGAAAGGCCGCCGCGACAGTGAAAGCCCGCGCTTTCGCCGTCATGAAGTGCTGTTCAGCCAGGAGCATACCTATGCCCGCCTCAGCAGCCTGCTGGCGAAAGGCGGCGTAATCAAAGCGACGGGCCTGAATGAAAATTTCGGCTGGGAAGAGTATCTGGAAAAGAATCAGAACGCGCTGTTGCTCTTTGTGCAGGACGAACAGGGCAAGCTGAAAATAGGCGACGGCCAGCCGCCTGTACTGCCCTGTACGGTGATCGCTCTGGTACAAAATGAATCATCGGCCAGTTCCGGGGATTGACAGCAAGGCAATAACCCGGTATTTCTGGGCGGCTAGCTGCGCATCTGATGCGCAGGCCAGAAGAGGCGCGTCGCCCAGGCAGTGTGTTGGAGGAACCGAATCCGTAGAAAACACATCAGGGGGAGCGACGCCGAGGTACAAACCATGCGGTATGGGGCGTATCGGCTACAGGGGCTGAATCCTCTGGGTTGTCACCACGATCGTCCGCCGGGCGGACGATTTGCAAGGTGGAGCGCTTCTGGGTGACTCGTAGTAATCCCTTTTCTACGTCTGCCCCGTTTCTGCTCTTCCCTTGTGCCAAGGCTGATAGATTTTAACCTGACACGAGGTATGTCAAGACATGTCCCAATCATTGATCGTGGCGAAGTTCGGCGGCACCAGCGTTGCCGATTACGCCGCCATGAACCGCAGCGCCGACGTGGTGCTGGCCGATCCGAATGTGCGCGTGGTGGTGCTTTCCGCCTCTGCGGGCGTCACCAACCTGTTGGTTTCCCTGGCGGAAGGCCTGGAGCAGGAGCAGCGTGCTTATCAACTGGATGAGATCCGCCGCATCCAGTACGCCATTGTTGACCAGCTGCCGCATTCTGAAGTGATTCGCGACGAAATCGATCGCGTGCTGGAAAACATCACCATG
The DNA here is from genome assembly GCF_041320675.1 of Erwinia sp. STN24. NCBI lineage: Bacteria > Pseudomonadati > Pseudomonadota > Gammaproteobacteria > Enterobacterales > Erwiniaceae > Erwinia > Erwinia sp. STN24. The sequence goes on from NZ_JBGGPM010000004.1 coordinate 419,072, forward strand.
CTTTCCGAAGCCGCCGCGCTGGCTACCTCAACCGCGCTGACCGATGAGCTGGTCAGCCACGGCGAACTGATGTCCAGCCTGCTGTTTGTAGAGATCCTGCGCCAGCGCGAAGTGGCCTCCGAGTGGTTCGACGTGCGTAAAGTGATGCGCACCAACGACCGCTTTGGTCGCGCAGAGCCGGATGTCGCGCTGCTGGCGGAACTGACGCAGGCACAGCTGGCGCCGCGGCTGGGCGAAGCGCTGATCGTGACCCAGGGCTTTATCGGCAGCGAGCCGAAAGGCCGCACCACCACGCTGGGTCGCGGCGGCAGCGACTATACCGCCGCGCTGCTGGGCGAAGCGCTGCACGCAAGCCGTATCGACATCTGGACCGATGTACCGGGCATCTATACCACCGATCCGCGCGTGGTGCCGACGGCGAAACGCATTGATGAAATCACCTTTGGCGAAGCGGCGGAGATGGCGACGTTTGGTGCCAAGGTGCTGCATCCGGCCACGCTGTTGCCTGCCGTACGCAGCGATATTCCGGTGTTCGTCGGCTCCAGTAAGGATCCGGCCGCTGGCGGCACGCGCGTCTGCAACGAAACGCAGGATCCGCCGCTGTTCCGCGCGCTGGCCCTGCGCCGCAAACAGACGCTGCTGACGCTGCACAGCCTGAATATGCTGCACGCGCGCGGCTTTCTGGTTGAGGTTTTCACCATCCTCGCGCGCCATAATATCTCGGTCGATCTGATTACCACTTCGGAGGTAAGCGTTGCGCTGACGCTGGATACCACTGGCTCCACCTCCAACAGCGATGGCCTGCTGACTCAGGCGCTGCTGACCGAGCTCTCTTCGCTGTGCCGCGTAGAGGTAGAAGAGAATCTGGCGCTGGTGGCGCTGATCGGCAATCAGCTTTCCAAAGCCTGCGGCGTCGGCAAAGAGGTCTTCGGCGTGCTGGAGCCGTTTAACCTGCGCCTGATCTGCTATGGCGCAAGCAGCTATAACCTCTGCTTCCTGGTGCCGGGCAACGACGCCGAACAGGTGGTGCAGGCGCTGCATAAAAATCTGTTTGAGTAAGCGTGGAAGCCGGGCGGAAGCCCGGCTTCCAGATTGCTGACAAGCCTGCGGCGCCCTGCCGTTTTCGCAGCAGCAATGCCGCCTTTATCAGCCCAATGGTGGCCTGATAGCCTGAAGGCTTATTAGCAGCCTTGCCCGCTTTTTTACTTTTCTTGTTTTTCCCTTTCATCGCTTTACTCAGCGAGCGCTTATCTTTTGATCTGGCTCAAGCCAGTCGCTAATAAAGCCGCAGATCCGTCCGCAGACAGCATATTCTCCGTTCCGTTGATTTTCCGGTTGGACAAGCCAGGGATAATCGTGGCGTTAAATCAAATAATGGAGCAAAACATGCGTAGGTTAGTCGCTGAATCGCTGGGAACCTTTGTGCTGGTTCTCGGCGGCTGTGGTAGCGCGGTATTAGCCGCGGCTTTTCCCGAGCTGGGAATTGGTTTTGTCGGCGTATCGCTGGCGTTTGGCCTGACCGTCCTGACGATGGCTTATGCCGTAGGGCATATTTCGGGCGGTCATTTTAATCCGGCGGTAACGCTGGGCCTGTGGGCCGGCGGCCGTTTTCCCGCGTCGCAAATCCTTCCCTATGTGCTGGCGCAGGTTGTGGGCGGCGCGCTGGCGGCAGGCACGCTTTATCTGATCGCCAGCGGCAAAGCCTCTTTTGACGCGGCAGCCAGCGGTTTTGCCGCCAACGGCTACGGCGAGCATTCGCCCGGCGGTTTCTCTCTGCTGTCCGGCATGATTGCGGAAGCCGTGCTGACCGCTATTTTCCTGATCGTTATCCACGGCGCGACCGACAAACGCGCGCCGAAGGGCTTTGCGCCCATTGCTATCGGTCTGGCGCTGACCCTGATCCATTTGATCAGCATTCCGGTGACCAATACCTCGGTTAACCCGGCACGCAGTACCGCCGTGGCTATCTTCCAGGGCGGCTGGGCGCTGGATCAGCTATGGATGTTCTGGGCGATGCCGCTCGTCGGCGCGCTGGTTGGCGGCCTGATTTACCGCGTTCTGCTGGAGGAAAAAGCGTAACGCCTGCCTGGCGGGCCGCTGCTGGCCCGCCCTTTTCCTGCGTCTTTCCCGCCGCTGTCCGCTCGTCCTTCCTTTCCCATCGGCTAATGCTATGATTCGACGACCGCTTTTCCCCCGTTCCGGGAAAACGGCATTCTGTAATCACAACATAAAAAGGAAGTCTGGCTATGCTCGCCACCGTTACCCGACTGTTCCCGTTATGGGCAGTCCTGCTTTCCCTTGCTGCCTGGTACACGCCAACTCCCTTTCTGGGTATTGGCCCCTGGGTCACTTATTTGCTGATGCTGATTATGTTTGGTATGGGCGTCACGCTGAATATCAACGATTTCAAACGCGTGCTGACCCGACCGGCACCGGTGATCGCCGGCACGTTTTTGCACTATCTGGTGATGCCGCTCGCCGCCTGGGCGCTGGCAAAACTGTTTAAGATGCCGCCGGATCTGGCAGCGGGCATGATCCTGGTCGGCAGCGTCGCCAGCGGCACCGCTTCCAACGTGATGATCTATCTGGCTAAGGGCGACGTGGCGCTGTCGGTGACCATCTCGTCCGTCTCCGCACTGGTAGGCGTATTCGCCACGCCGCTGCTGACTAAGCTCTACGTGGACACGCATATTCAGGTGGATGTCGCCGGGATGCTGCTGAGCATCGTTAAAATCGTGGTGGTGCCGATTAGCATCGGGCTGATTGTCCATCACACGCTGCACGGCGTGGTGCGCCGCGTGGAGCCTTATCTGCCCGCTTTTTCCATGGTCTGCATTCTGCTGATTATCAGCGCCGTTGTAGCGGGCAGCCAGGGCTTTATCGGGTCGGTGGGACTGGTGACGATAGCCGCAGTGATCCTGCATAACGCTATCGGCCTGCTGGGCGGCTATTGGGGCGGCAAGCTGTTTGGCTTCGATGAATCCACCTGCCGCACGCTGGCGCTGGAAGTGGGGATGCAAAACTCCGGGCTGGCGGCGACGCTGGGCAAGCTTTACTTCTCACCGCTGGCCGCGCTGCCGGGGGCGCTGTTCTCGGTCTGGCACAATCTTTCCGGCTCGCTGCTGGCGGGCTACTGGTCCAGCAAACCCATCAGCAAAAAATAGCGTTTCTCCCCCGCATTGTTGCGGGGGCTTGCGTTATTCCTCATCCCTGGGATCGTCAGGCTGCTCCAGCACGCTGTAGGCAACCGCGCAAAATAGCGAGTTTAACCTTTTCATATCGCCCAGCAGGCCCAGATGCAGCGAACTGGTTTCTATACTCTGCACGTTTTGCTGATGCAGACGATCGACATGCTTATGCGAATAGCGGCGAGTTGTAATGCGGAAACGGTGCTTGGCGCGCCGCAGCCGCTTAGCGCTGGTTACGTCATGTGATAAAAATACCGACAGGCTCAGACGCAGGTTGGCGTTGAGCTGCTCAAGCAGCGCATCCAGTTCCGCCAGGCCCTCCACCGAAAAAGCACGGCGCGCATTCAGCGATTTATCCACCACGTCGCCGCTCATGCGCTCCAGAATATCGCCCGCCATTTCCAGGTTCAGCGCCATTTCGATGATTTCCGCCCAGCGCCGCGAATCCTCTTCCGGGAGATCTTCTTTCGGCATCTGCGCCAGATAGAGTTTGATCGCGGTATAAAGTATGTCAACGTCGTCGTCCAGCCGCCGGATTTCCCTTTCCTCTCGCAGCTCGCCGTGCATCACTTTACTGAAGCTGGTCAGCATCTGTTCCAGCACGTCACCCATGCGCAGCGTCTCTCTTGAAGCGTTCGCCAGCGCCAGCGCGGGCGTATCCAGCGCGCTGCTGTCCAGATGTTTCGGCTTCAGGCGCAAATCCGTTTCCGGCTCTTCACGAATAATTCGCTGGCACAGATCGGCCATCAAATCGGCGAAAGGCACCATCACCAGACAGCGGATCAGGTTGTAGAAGACGTGGAAAAAGATCACCAGCTCTTCGTCGTTAACCGGCAGCTTTTGCAGCCAGTCCGCCAGCAGATCGATGAAAGGCAGCACTATCAGCGAGCCGATAAATTTGAACAGCAGACTGCCCAGCGCCACCTGTTTCCCTGCGGCATTGGAGCCGCTGTTGTTCAGCATCGCCAGCAGGCCGCTGCCCAGATTCGCGCCGATCACCAGGCACAGCGCCACTTTAAAAGAGATAACGCCGGTCGCGGTGAGCGTGGCGGTGATCAGCACCGCCGCCAGACTCGAATAGCTGATAATGGCAAATACCGCGCCAATCAGCGAGTCCAGCATTACGTCGCCGGTGAGCGAAGAGAAGATTACCTTAACGCCTGCGGCCTGGGTGATTGGCGTCGCCGCCGCGACGATCAGCTGTAGCGCCAGCAGGATCAGCCCCAGCCCGATGCTGGCGCGGCCAAGCTGCCCGGCGCGCGTCTGTTTGCGTCCCAGGAAAAAGACCACGCCAAAGAAAATAAACAGCGGCGACAGCCAGGAAAGATCAAAGGTCAGGATGCGCGCCATGAGCGCCGTCCCCACGTCCGCGCCCAGTATGATCACCAGCGCGGGCGTCAGCGCCACCAGCTCCTGCGCCACAAACGAAGTCACCAGCAGCGTGGTGGCATTGCTGCTCTGCACCAGCGCGGTGACGCCGATGCCGGCCACAAAGGCCATCGGCTTTTTCGCCACGCTGCGGCTGAGCACGCGGCGGAGATCTGCGCCGTAAACTCGCATAATGCCGGTACGAACAATATGCGTTCCCCACACCAGCAGCGCTACGGCAGAAAGTAAATTAAGCAGGGTCAGCACCGATATTAACCTCACGGATTTTCACGAATAAAAGCTTTAGTCCTGATGAGCGACCGTCGCCTTAAGTTTAGTCGCTCTGGCGAAAAAGCTTTTTTATCAGCGTCATATTATTGAGATGGCATCGCGCGACTGGCGCTGGCTGAAGAGCAGGCGGGAGAAAAGCAGGGCAGATCCTGTTATCTGCCCCCGGCATTGGTCAGTCGGCGTCATAACCCAGGTTTGAGGCCAGCCAGCGCTCAACTTCGCTCACCGACATCCCTTTGCGCTGCGCATAATCTTCTACCTGATCGCGTTGCAGTTGAGCGACCGCAAAATATTTGCTTTGCGGATGGCTGAAGTACCAGCCGGAAACCGATGCGCCCGGCCACATGGCAAAAGATTCCGTCAGCCTCATGCCGGTATGGGTTTCAACATCCAGCAGCTGCCAGATGGTCGCCTTCTCGGTGTGTTCCGGACAGGCGGGATAGCCGGGCGCGGGACGAATGCCCTGATAGTTCTCACGGATCAGCTCTTCATTGCTCAGGTTTTCCGTAGGCGCAAAGCCCCAGATGACCTTACGAACTCGCTCATGCAGATATTCCGCGAACGCTTCCGCCAGACGATCTGCCAGCGCTTTCACCATGATTTTGTTGTAATCATCATGAGCGGCGTCATAGGCTTCCGCCAGCGAATCTTCCTCCAGGCCGCCGGTAACGGCGAACGCGCCCAGATAGTCGGCTTTGCGGCTGGCAGCCGGTGCCACAAAATCGGCCAGGCAGTAGTTCGCAAAGTCCGTTTTTTCCGTCTGCTGACGTAAGTGATGGCTTACTTGCAGAACGTCGCGGCGTGCTTCGTCGCGATAAATATGGATATCGTCGCCGACGCGGTTAGCCGGAAAAATGCCTACTACGCCGCGCGGTGTAAGCGCCTGCTTCGCGCTCAGCTCGTCCAGCATCGCGTTCGCATCGTCAAAAAGCCGTTTCGCCTCAACACCCACCACTTCGTCTTCCAGAATGCGGGGATATTTGCCAGCCAGCGACCAGGTCATAAAGAACGGCGTCCAGTCTATATAGTGCCGCAGCGTTTCGATGTTAGCGCTTACTTCGCTTATGCCCAGCCGGTGCGGCACGAGCGGCGTATAATCTTCCCAGTCCAGCGCCAGGGCATTAGCCCTTGCCGTCGCCAGCGAGACCGGCGGCGTGCGCGGCTTTTTACGACCGTGCTGGATGCGCACCGTTTCATACTCTTTACGCGTGCGGGCCACGAAATCGTCACGCTGCGTGGCGGAAAGCAGCGCTGAAACCACGCCAACCGTGCGCGAGGCGTTTTGCACATAGACCGTTGGGCCGCTATAGTTTTGCTCGATTTTAACGGCCGTATGCGCTTTGGACGTGGTTGCGCCGCCGATCAGCAGCGGCAGCGTAAAGCCCTGCCGCTCCATCTCTTTCGCCACGTTGACCATCTCGTCCAGCGACGGCGTAATCAGCCCCGACAGACCGATGATATCGGCATTTTGTTCTCTGGCGGTTTTAAGAATTTTATCGCCGGGCACCATCACGCCCAGATCGATGATTTCGTAGTTGTTGCATTGCAGCACCACGCCGACGATATTTTTACCAATGTCGTGAACATCGCCTTTTACCGTAGCAAGCACGATTTTGCCGTTGGTGCGGCCCTTCTCTTTGCTCGCCTCAATATAAGGCTCCAGATAAGCCACTGCCTGCTTCATTACGCGCGCGGATTTCACTACCTGCGGCAGGAACATTTTGCCTTCGCCAAACAGGTCGCCGACCACGTTCATGCCCGCCATCAGCGGCCCCTCGATTACTTCAATCGGGCGACTCGCCTTCTGGCGCGCGGCCTCGGTATCCTCTTCAATAAATTCGGTAATGCCTTTAACCAGCGAATACTCCAGCCGCTTTTCCACTTCCCAGCTGCGCCATTCTGCCTGCGGCTTGTTTCCGTCGTCCGCCTTGCTGCCACGATATTTTTCCGCCAGCGTCAGCAGCCGCTCGGTGCTGTCTTCACGCCGGTTAAGCACCACGTCTTCTACCGCGTCGCGCAGATCTGGCGCCAGGTCGTCATAGATGGCCAGCTGACCGGCATTGACGATCCCCATATCCATACCGTTGCGAATAGCGTAATAAAGGAAAACCGCGTGGATAGCTTCACGTACCGGATCGTTGCCGCGAAAGGAAAAGGAGACGTTGGAGACGCCGCCTGAAATCATCGCGTGCGGCAGCTCTCGCTTGATATCTTCACAGGCGCCGATGAAATCCATCGCGTAGTTGTTGTGCTCTTCAATGCCGGTAGCGACCGCAAAGATGTTGGGGTCGAAAATGATATCTTCCGGCGGGAAGCCAACCTCTTCCGTCAGGATCTGATAGGCACGACGGCAGATAGCGATTTTGCGTTCGCGGGTATCCGCCTGGCCGATCTCATCAAACGCCATCACAACCATTGCCGCGCCGTAGCGCCGCACCAGACGGGCATGATGAATAAAGGCTTCGATGCCTTCCTTCATCGAAATGGAGTTAACGATGCCTTTGCCCTGAATACACTGCAGGCCTTTTTCAATCACTTCCCATTTGGAGGAGTCGATCATCACCGGCACGCGCGCAATATCCGGCTCACCGGCAATCAGGTTCAGGAAGCGTACCATCGCCGCCTCCGCATCCAGCATCCCCTCGTCCATATTGATATCAACGATCTGCGCGCCGCTTTCCACCTGCTGCAACGCCACTTCCAGCGCCTCGCTGTACTTCTCTTCTTTGATCAGACGCTTGAATTTTGCCGAGCCGGTAACGTTGGTGCGCTCGCCGACGTTGACGAACAGCGTTTCAGCGCTGATGTTCAGTGGTTCAAGACCGGAAAGACGACAGGCCACGGGCAGATCCGGCCGCTGGCGAGGCGTAACGCCCTCTACCGCGGCGGCCATTGCGGCAATATGTGCTGGCGTAGTACCGCAGCAGCCGCCGACGATATTTAAAAAGCCCGATCGCGCCCATTCACCTATCTGCTCCGCCATAATGTCCGCGTCCAGATCGTATTCACCAAAGGCGTTAGGCAGGCCCGCATTGGGGTGCGCGGTCACGTAGCTTTCCGCAATGCGCGACAGCTCCGCCACGTACTGACGCAGCTCGTCCGGCCCCAGCGCGCAGTTCAGGCCGAACGACAGCGGCTGCGCATGACGCAGCGAATTATAAAAAGCTTCGGTAGTCTGTCCCGAAAGCGTACGGCCGGATGCATCGGTAATGGTGCCGGAAATCATCAGAGGCAGCGTAATGCCCTGCTCGTCAAATTCGCTTTTTACCGCGAAAATGGCCGCTTTGGCATTTAACGTATCGAAAATGGTTTCGATCATAATAATATCAACGCCGCCCGCCATCAGTGCCTTTGTTGATTCACGGTAGGCTTCGACCAGCTGATTGAAAGTGATATTACGGAAGGCAGGATCGTTAACGTCCGGCGAAATCGAGCAGGTGCGGTTAGTTGGCCCTAAAACGCCTGCAACATAGCGTGGTTTTTCTGGCGTGCGGGCCGTCCAGGCATCGGCGCACTCACGGGCCAGCTTTGCGGCGGCAAAGTTGATTTCCGCCGACAGCGAGGCCATATGGTAATCCGCCATCGCAACAGGGGTGGCGTTGAACGTGTTGGTTTCCAGAATATCTGCGCCCGCCTGTAGATAGGCGTGGTGAATGTTGCTTATCACATCAGGCCGCGTCAGCACCAGCAGGTCGTTATTACCCTTTAAATCGCTCTGCCAGTCGGCAAACCGCTCGCCGCGAAAATCCTCTTCGCTCAGACGATAGCTCTGGATCATGGTGCCCATGCCGCCATCCAGCACCATGATGCGTTTTGCCAGCTGCTGATGCAGCGCTTCTGTTCTGTTGCCCACTGTTGCCTCTTTCTCACCTGCGGCACGATGCCGGCAATCCATACTGGCACAAGTTTTCATCACGTAGAAGCATCCGACTGGCGGTCTGGCAAAACGCCCTGCGCTACTATTCCAGCGTTGGGTTCATATGACGCAGATCGAACGGCGTGATCTGGTAAACGTAGTAGTTCAGCCAGTTTGAAAACAGCAGGTTGCCGTGGCTGCGCCAGCTGGCTCGAGGCGGCAGTTCCGGGTTGTCCTGTGGGAAGTAATTACAGGGTACCTCCGGATGCAGCCCGGCTTCGTAGTCACGATGGTATTCGCCGGACAGCGTCAGCGCATCGTATTCCGGATGGCCGGTGACGAAAGCCAGACGCTTGTCTTTGCTGGCGAACAGGTAAGCGCCCGTCTCTTCTGATTCGGCAAAAATTTCCAGATCCGTGTAATCGCGCAGCAGGTGCGTCGGGAAATCCGCATAGCGTGAATGCGGCGCCAGAAAAGTATCGTCGAAGCCACGCGTTAACAGAGCGTGCGGATGCAGAATACGATGCTCATAAACGCCCGATAATTTTTTATCACGCGTTTGTTTAGGGATGCCGTACAGGATATTCAAAGCAGCCTGCACCGCCCAGCAAACAAAAAGCGTGGAGGTAACGTGCTCTTTAGCCCAGTGGAGAACGCGCTGGATCTGCGGCCAGTACGCCACATCGTTAAAATCCACCAGGCCCAGCGGTGCCCCGGTAACGATCAGACCATCGTAGTTATTGTCCTGAATATCCTCAAAATTACAGTAAAAGTTGTTCAGGTGCTCCACAGGCGTATTGCGTGACTCGCGGCTGTCGACGCGCAGAAGTTGAATATCTATTTGCAACGGCGAGTTAGAAAGCAGGCGTAAAAACTGGTTCTCCGTCTCGATTTTTTTAGGCATCAGATTCAAAACCAGCACTTTTAACGGGCGGATTTCCTGAGTGCTGGCCCTTGTAGAGGTCATCACAAATACATTTTCATTACGCAGAAAATTCACGGCTGGTAATTCATCGGGTACCCTAATCGGCATCGTTTACTTCCTCGGCTAACCATTTATACGTTTAGACATCCAGACAGCCAAAGATAGCGGGTCAGGCGCTGAAAGTCGAGATGAGATGAAGTAGTTGAAAATGTTTCATCACAGACGCAAAGGTTAAAGAATATACCGGATGACGGAAATACAAGCGTAAAAAGGGAATGCCAGGCAGGAAGTGAGAGGGGAATAAAGCCTGTAGCTCTTGAATCGGTTACTAAAAAGTTTCCCGGCCCACAAACGCAAAAAACCCCGACCGTGAGGTCGGGGCTGTTGCAATTTGATGCCTGGCAGTTCCCTACTCTCGCATGGGGAGGCCCCACACTACCATCGGCGCTACGGCGTTTCACTTCTGAGTTCGGCATGGGGTCAGGTGGGACCACCGCGCTAAAGCCGCCAGGCAAATTCTGTTTCCCCCCGCCGCCCTGAGGCCGCGCGGGTTTA
>NZ_JBGGPM010000039.1:0-214 GCF_041320675.1 Erwinia sp. STN24
TTTGAGATATTTGCTCTTTACCAATCCGGAACAAGCTGAAAATTGAAACGACATGTCGTTTTCATTCTCCGTAATAAGAATGAAATTAACGATATGTTCGAGTCTCTCAAATGCTTGCAGCTGACAACCGTCTTTCGGGACGCTTGTGGGTTGTGAGGTTAAGTGACTAAGCGTACACGGTGGATGCCCTGGCAGTCAGAGGCGATGAAGGGCG
>NZ_JBGGPM010000040.1:0-207 GCF_041320675.1 Erwinia sp. STN24
TTTTTCAACATTAGTCGGTTCGGTCCTCCAGTTAGTGTTACCCAACCTTCAACCTGCCCATGGCTAGATCACCGGGTTTCGGGTCTATACCCTGCAACTTAACGCCCAGTTAAGACTCGGTTTCCCTGCGGCTCCCCTATACGGTTAACCTTGCTACAGAATATAAGTCGCTGACCCATTATACAAAAGGTACGCAGTCACCCCCAT
>NZ_JBGGPM010000005.1:0-326827 GCF_041320675.1 Erwinia sp. STN24
CGAGTGCCCACACAGATTGTCTGATAAATTGTTAAAGAGCGTTGCGGCCAGTGCTTTCGCTTCCTGCCGCGAGGTGGCGTATATTACGCTTTCCTCCTTCAGAGTCAACCTCTTTTTCAGAAGTTTTTCTCCGGCGATTCAGCTTCCTGAACCTTCTGACCCGGTGACCGTCAGGCCGTTGTTCCGTGTCAGTGGAGGCGCATTATAGGGAGTTTCTGACGGCTGACAAGCGTTTCTGTAAAAAAAACTTCCGACCGTTTCTTTTTTCAACAAAGGAACAATAAACGTACTTTTTAAGGTTATTTAACCCGCAAATTGCCCCGAATTCTCTTTTATATCCATCACAATCACCGGCCTGCCGATGCTATTCTTTTTACTTCGCAGGATTTTCCTGTCGGTAATAACGACTGAGAAGGATGCCCAATGATAAAATCCGCGCTCAGTATGGCCGGACTTCCGTGGATTGCCGCCATGGCTTTCTTTATGCAGGCGCTTGATGCCACGATATTGAATACTGCACTTCCCGCCATCGCCTTAAGCCTTAACCGTTCGCCCCTCGCCATGCAATCTGCTGTTATCAGCTATACCCTGACCGTCGCTATGCTGATCCCGGTCAGCGGCTGGCTGGCGGATCGCTTTGGCACCCGGAAAGTTTTTATCGCTGCCGTTTCTTTATTTACGTTGGGTTCGCTGGCCTGTGCGCTTTCCGGCTCTTTAACTATGCTGGTTCTGTTCAGGATAGTGCAGGGGATTGGCGGCGCGATGATGATGCCCGTGGCCAGGCTGGCGCTGTTAAGAGCCTATCCGCGTAGCGAGCTGTTGCCCGTACTGAACTTTGTGACGATGCCAGGCCTGGTCGGTCCGGTGCTGGGCCCGCTGCTTGGCGGCGTACTGGTCACCTGGGCGAGCTGGCACTGGATCTTTCTGATTAATATTCCGGTAGGCGTTCTCGGTATCTTCTATGCCCGCAAATATATGCCGGACTTCACCACGCCGAAACGCCGCTTTGATTTTACCGGCTTTGTGCTCTTTGGGATTGGCCTGGTGATGCTCTCCAGCGGCATCGAGCTGTTCGGCGAAAAAATAGTCGCCAGCAGCATAGCGCTGGCGGTAACCAGCGGCGGCATTCTTCTGCTTCTTCTTTATATAGCTCATGCACGCCGTCATCCGACGCCGCTGATCCCGCTCCCCATGTTTAAGACGCGCACCTTCTCGGTCGGCATCTTAGGCAATATCGCTTCGCGCCTCGGTACAGGCTGTATTCCCTTCCTGATGCCGCTGATGCTCCAGGTTGGCTTTGGTTATAGCGCCATTCTGGCTGGCTGCATGATGGCGCCTACCGCTCTGGGTTCAATCCTGGCGAAATCAACGGTAACGCAGGTGCTGCGCTGGTTCGGCTATCGCAAAACGCTGACGGGGATCAGCGTCATTATTGGCGTGCTGATCGCCAGCTTCGCGCTACAGTCGCCTGCGGCCAGTCTGGCGCTCCTGCTGCTGCCGTTATTTGTGCTGGGAATGGCAATGTCTACCCAGTTTACCGCGATGAATACCATTACGCTGGCAGACCTTAACGACAGCAACGCCAGCAGCGGCAACAGTATGCTGGCCGTCACCCAACAATTGGCTATCAGCTTTGGCGTGGCGGTCAGCGCGGCGGTACTGCGTTTTTATAGCAATTTTGACGGCACCACTGTCGATCACTTCCACGCCACTTTCCTGACGATGGGCGTGGTAACGGTGTTTTCCGGCCTGGTCTTTATGCTGCTGAAGCCAGGCGACGGCCGGCATCTGATTGCCGACCGGGAAAAGCGGAAAAAACGCGCCTAGCGTTCCGCCACCGAACCGCGTTCGATCAGTTCCGGCGTCAGCACCAGCAGCTGCTGGCTGGCGTCGGGATCGGCAAAACGGTGGATCAACGTATCAATAGCCAGTTCGCCCAGTTCGTCTTTGGGCTGGTGAATGGTGGTTAACGGCGGCGTCATATAACGGGCAAGCTCGATATCGTCATAGCCGATCACCGCCATATCTTCAGGCACCGACAGTCCCGCCTGATAAAGAGAATGGTAAACGCCAACGGCCATCGCATCGTTACTGGTGAATACCGCCTGCGGTCGAGGGCTCAATGCCAGCAGCTGATTCATAGCGTGATAGCCGCCCTGAAATTCAAAGTCGCCGCTGACCACATACTCCTCAGGCACGGCTAATTCCGCCTGCTGCATAGCCTGATAAAAGCCGTTAAGCCGCAAACGCGCCGGCGTCTTGTCCTGCGGCCCGGCGATACAGGCAATGCGGGTATAGCCGCGCGAAATCAGAAAACGGGTCGCCAGTTCGCCGCCCAGCAGCGAGTTGTCCTGAATAATGTCGCTGCCGCCTTCAAAGGGCGACCAGTCCATCATCACGATAGGGATAGAAGGATAGCGATTAAGGATCTCGGGAGAGGGAAGATGACTTTCGGTGCACATGATCAGTAAACCGTCGACGCGCTTTTGCAGCAGCGTTTCCAGACTGCGGTTCATTCTGTCCTCGTCGCCTTCGGTGTTGCACAGCACCAGGCTGTAGCCGCGTTCATAACAGCTTCTTTCCACGCCGCGCACCACTTCCGAATAGAAGGGGTTGCTGCTGGCGGTAAGCAGCATCCCTATCGTGTGCGTCTGATTGAGTTTAAGGCTGCGCGCCAGCGCAGAAGGGGCGTAGTTCAGCGCAGTAATCGCCGCAGTAACCTTTTCCTTCACCGCCTCGCTGACGAAGCGGTTTTTGTTGATGACATGGGAAACCGTAGACGTCGATACGCCCGCCAGACGAGCGACATCTTTCATTGTGGGCACGGGCTACTCCTGCTGCTGTAAAAAGCGATCGGTCTCTTCACGCCACGGCACCGAAGGCTGCGCGCCGGATCGCGTGACGGCAATTGCCGCCGCCGCATGGGCAAAACGCACGGCCTGCGGTAACGGCTTGCCTTCCAGCAGCGCGGTCATCAGCGCGCCGTTAAAGGTATCGCCTGCGGCGATAGTATCGACGGCCTGCACCTTGAATCCTGAGATGCGCTCGCCTTTACCCGCTTCGCTTAGCCATACGCCACGGCTGCCCAACGTAATCAACACGCTGTGGATACCTTTATCGTGCAGCACCGATGCCGCGCGCGCCGCGTCTTCATCGGAGGCAACGGCCACGCCGGTGAGGATTTCCGCTTCGGTTTCGTTCGGCGTAATCATATCCACCAGCGCCAGCAGCTCGTCCGGGAGCGGCATGGCCGGCGCAGGATTGAGGATGACTTTGGTCTGATGCTGACGGGCGATTTTTGCGGCGGCCAGCACGCTTTCAAGCGGAGATTCCAGCTGCATCAGCAGGGCATCCGCGTTTTCAACGATCTTCCGCTGTTTTTCGACCAGAGCGGGCGACAGCGCGGCGTTCGCGCCAGCATGGATAGCAATGCTGTTTTCGCCCTCATCATTAACGAAGATCAGCGCCACGCCGGTAGATTCGCCAGCGATGACCTCCACCGGCGCAATATCGATATGGTCTTCCGCCAGCTGCTGACGGATACGCTGGCCGATATCGTCGTCGCCCACGCAGGCGATAAAAGCGATATCCGCACCGCTGCGTCCGGCCGCGACGGCCTGATTGGCGCCCTTGCCGCCGAAAGCGATCTGGTATTGCTTACCGATCACCGTTTCACCGGGACGGGGGAAGGAGGTCAGATTAAGAATATGGTCTGCGTTGATGCTGCCGAGCACGGCCAGCCTGCCGGTTTTATTCATGGGAGCGTCCAGAAAAAGGCGCCACCTGCAAGAGGTGGCGCGTGCCATGCTTTTCTTTGATTTATTTAGTGACCAGCTTCAGGTCAACGGGATTGATAGCCTGAACCTGCTGGCCCTTCAGCACTTTATCAGCGGTTTGCACGCCGATAACGCCGATTTGCTCCGGCTGCTGCGCCACGGTGGCAGCGAGTTTGCCGCCCTGCACGGCTTTTACGCCGTCCGCAGTGCCGTCGAAGCCGACTACTACCACATCAGATTTGCCCGCCGTTTGCAATGCGCGCATCGCACCTAATGCCATTTCATCGTTCTGCGCAAACACCGCCTGCACATCCGGATGGGCCGTCAGCAGGTTCTGCATCACGTTCAGGCCCTTGGTGCGGTCAAAATCTGCGGGCTGGCTGGCAAGGATAACAAATTTATGCGCATCGGCTGCCGTTTTGAAGCCTTCGCCACGTTCGCGAGCGGCGGACGTCCCGGCAATCCCGGCCAGCTCAATGATTTTAGCCTGGTCGCCGACGCGTTTCGCAATATAGTCGCCCGCCATTTTGCCGCCCAGGCGGTTGTCGGACGCGACGTGGCTGACGACTTTGCCCTGAGCAGCCACGCGATCCAGCGTGATCACCGGGATATTGGCCTGATTCGCCATTTTTACCGCGTTGCCTACCGCATCGGAATCGGTCGGGTTAATCAGCAGCAATTTTGTGCCGCGCACCGCAAGATCCTGCACGTTGGCCAGCTCTTTTGCCGGATTGTTCTGCGAATCCAGCACCACCAGGTTGTAGCCCAGCTTGTCCGCTTCTTTCTGGGCACCCTCTTTTAACGAAACGAAAAACGGGTTGTTCAGCGTGGAAACTACCAGCGCGAGCGTCTCTTTCGCCATCGCGTTGGCGCTGAGCGTTGCGCCGAGCAGCACGGCCAGCGCCGTCATTTTAGTCATTTTCATTTTCGATTCCTGTAGGGTTATTTTTTGTTATCCACCAGCACCGCCAGCAGGATCACGACTGCTTTAACGATCATCTGGTAATAGGAAGAAACGCCAAGCAGATTCAGGCCGTTATTAAGGAAGCCCAGGATCAGCGCGCCGACCAGCGTGCCCATGATGCGTCCTTTGCCGCCTGCCAGACTGGTGCCGCCCAGCACCACCGCCGCGATGGCGTCCAGCTCGTAGCCGGTGCCCGCCGTAGGCTGAGCGGAAGAGAGTCGCGCCACCTCAATGGTGCCCGCCAGCGCCGCCAACATGCCGCTCAGCGCATAGACCGTGATTTTGACGCGGCTGACGCTGATGCCGGAAAGGCGAGTAGCCGCTTCATTGCCGCCAAGCGCATAGATATAACGGCCCAGGCGAGTATGGTGCAGCATGTACCACGCCAGCAGGAAGGTCAGCACCATCAGCCAGACCGGCGTGGGAATACCCAGCGGCCGTCCGATACCAAACCAGCCAAACAGATCGGCATTATCGCTGAAGCCGGTATTCACCGGGCTGCCGTTGGTATAAACCATGGTCGCGCCGCGCAGCAGCAGCATCATGACCAGCGTGGCGATAAACGCCTGCACTTTGCCCTTTGCCACTATGGTGCCGGTTATCGCGCCAATCAGCGCCCCCAGCGCCAGCGAGGCCGCCACCGCGACCAGCGCGTTAACCTCTATACCAACCAGCGAAGCACCCACTGCGCCGGTCAGCGCCAGCAGCGACCCTACGGACAGATCGATGCCTGAAGTCAGGATCACCAGCGTCATGCCGACGGCCATAATGGCGTTGACGGAAGTCTGCTGCAGAATGTTGAACATATTGTTCAGGGTAAAGAAATTGGGGCTCTGACTGGCGACGACGGCAATCAGCACCACCAGCGCAATCAGCGATTTTTGTTCCAGCAGCCAGGCTTTGCCGCGGCTGGCCTGTAGGGTTTGAGTACTCATGGTGTGACCAACTCCGCGCTATGTTGCTTGCCGACCGCCGCCGCCATCAGGCGTTCCTGCGTGGCCTGTTCAATGGGGAAATCGCCGCTCAGGCGGCCTTCGTGCATGACCAGCACGCGATCGCTCATGCCCAGCACTTCCGGCATTTCTGAGGAAACAAGAATGATGCTCAGCCCCTCTTGTTTAAACTGATTGATTAACTGGTAGATCTCTTTCTTGGCGCCCACGTCCACGCCGCGCGTCGGCTCATCCAGAATCAGCACCTTAGGCCGCGTCATCAGCCCGCGCGCAATAGCGACTTTCTGCTGGTTGCCGCCGGATAAAAGCCCGATCGGCTGTATCATCGAGGGCGTTTTTACGTTGAACAGCTTGATAAAATCGCTGACCGCCAGCTGCTCTTCGGCATGTTTTAACCGCCCGCCGCCGTGGCTGAAGTAGTCGAGCGCGGTTAAAGACATGTTTTCTTTTACCGACATGCCGAGCACCAGCCCGTCGCGTTTGCGATCTTCAGAGATATAAACGATGCCGTTACGCAAGCCCTCTTCCGGCGTGCGCGTCGTTACCGTTTTACCGTCGAGCGTGACGCTGCCGCCGCTGCGTGGAAAAGCGCCGTACAGCACCTTCATCAGTTCGGTACGGCCCGCGCCCATCAGTCCCGCTACGCCCAGGATCTCGCCCTGACGCAGTGAAAAGCTGACGTCGTTTACGCCCGGCCCGCTAAGGTTTTTCACGGTTAAGCGCACGTCGCCCGGGGCTTTGTTCAGGCGCGGATACTGCTCTTCCAGCCTGCGGCCCACCATCATTTCAATCAGCGCTTCTTCGTTCAGCGTATCGACCGCTCTTTCGGCGATAAACTGCCCGTCGCGAAACACGGTGACGTCATCGCAGATTTCAAAAATCTCTTTCATGCGGTGCGAGATATAAACGATGCCGCAGCCCTGCGCTTTCAGCTCCCGGATAACGCGAAACAGCGAGGCCGTTTCGGTATCGGTCAGCGCATCGGTGGGTTCATCCATCACGATGACTTTTGACTCAAAGCTCAGCACCTTGGCGATTTCGACCATTTGCTGGTCGCCGATCGACAGGTCGCCGACCAGTTTATGGCTGTTGAAACGCAGGTTCAGCCGCTGTAACAGCTTGTCCGCTTCCGCATAAAGCTTTTTCCAGCGGATGCCGCCGAAAGCGTTAACGAATTCGCGGCCTAAAAAGATGTTCTCCGCCACGCTAAGCTGCGGGATCAGATTCAGCTCCTGATGAATGATGCCAATACCCGCTTCCTGCGACGCTTTCGGCCCGCTGAAGTTAACCTCTTCGCCCAGCCATTTAATGGAGCCGGCGTCGCGGGCATAGATGCCGGTCATCACTTTCATCATGGTAGATTTTCCGGCGCCGTTTTCGCCCACCAGCGCCATCACGCGGCCGGGGTAAACCGCCAGCGAAGCGCCGGACAGCGCTTTGACGCCGGGAAAGGCTTTTTCAATGCCCTGTAGTTGCAGTAAAGGTTGCATGACGGCCTCAGAAGGTCACGCCAGCGCCAAGGATAATGTTCGCGTAGGGCGAACACTCCCCGCTGCGAATAACCGCATGGCTGCGCTGTGTTAACTGTTTGAACTGTTGATGAGAAACGTACTGAACGGCGATAGTGTTTCCCTGGCGTTGTTGCAGTAAATCGAGCAGTGCGGAAAGTTCGTCGTGGAGCCGTGGATTATGAGATTTGATCTCTTCCGCGATGATGGCGCTCTCGACCTGCATCTCTTTCGTTACGGTTTCGACTACCTGCATAAAGCCGGGAATGCCCTGGGTCAGCGCCAGGTCGATGCGCTCCGGCCCTGAAGGGATGGGCAGGCCCGCATCGCCGATAGTGACGCTGTCGGTGTGGCCCAGGCGGGAAACCAGGGAAGAGATTGCAGAATTCAGTAAGGCGCCTTTTTTCATCTTTCACTCCAGAGCGAAACGTTTCGCTGATCGGGAGTGTAAAAAAACGGCGGCGGAAAACAATCGTCATGATGCGGAACTGTGATCGCCATCGAAACGTTTCGTTAACAAGCTTTGCGCAGGATATGCAACAGGAAAGGAGGAGCGATCGGTCATCAGAACGGTATGAAAAAAGACCGCCTCGTAAGGCGGTCGGCAGGGATTAGTTAAATACCATTCCACCATCGATCAGCAGCGACTGACCGGTCATGTAGTCGGAATCAGGCCCGGCGAGGAAAGAAACGCAGGCGGAGACATCTTCTGGTTCAGACAGGCGGCCCAGCGTAATACGTTTGGCAAACTCTGCCGTACCGTAGCCCAGCGGTTTACCTGCCGCTTCTGACACCTGACGATCTATCTCGTCCCACATAGGCGTTTTAACAATGCCCGGGCAGTAAGCGTTGACGGTAATGCCCAACGGAGCCAGATCGCGGGCGGCGGTTTGCGTCAGGCCGCGTACGGCGAACTTGCTGGAACTGTAGATCGCCAGCTCCGGGTTGCCGACATGGCCCGCCTGCGAACAGGCATTAATGATTTTGCCGCCGTGGCCTTCAGCTTTAAACGCCTGAATTGCCGCCTGCATTCCCCAAATCACGCCTTTTAAGTTGATATCGTAAACTTTATCCACCATTTCCGCCGTGATCTCTTCAATTGGCGTAGTTGGCGCAATCCCGGCGTTGTTGACGATGACGTCAAACCCGCCCAGCTCTTTACGAGCCTGTTCCACCGCAGCGATGACCTGGTCACGCTTTGAGACATCTACCGTTACCGCAATCGCTTTACCGCCTGCGCTGGCGATTTCGTCGGCCACCTGACGCGCGGTCTGGCTGTTATAGTCCGCGACCGCCACGGCAAAACCGTCTTTTGCCAGACGCAGCGCTATGGCTTTGCCGATCCCCTGGCCGCTACCCGTGACTAAGGCTACTTTCGTTTTCATATTATCTCCTTGAATACTAAAGAATCTGGCTCAGATGCAGCTGACCCATCAGCATTGGGTTATCGGCGTAATCCACCGGTACGGCGACCACCGCAGGCCCGTTGACATCCATTGCTTTACGCAGCGTCGGCTCCAGCTCAGCCGCGCTTTCCACCGCAAAGCCCGCTGCGCCGAACGCCTGCGCATAGGCTTTAAAATCAACCGGCCCGAATTTCACGCCGGAAACGCGCTGATATTTCTTCTCTTCCTGCATCGCCACCATGTTGTAGGCCTCATCGACCCAGATGATGTGCAGGATATTGGCTTTCAGCCTGACCGCCGTTTCCAGCTCCATGCTGGACTGCAAGAAGCCGCCGTCGCCGGAAACCGAGATCACTTTACGACTCGGATCCACCAGCCAGGCACCGATAGCCCATGGCAGCGCCACGCCCATGGTCTGCTGCCCATTGGAGATCATGATCTGGCGGGCGCGGAAGCTATAGAGATAGCGAGCGATCCAGATATGGAAGCTGCCCATATCCACGGTCAGCGTGACGTCGTTGTTAATGATGTCCTGCATGGCGCGCACGATCCGCAGCGGATGCAGCGCGAACTGGTTGAGATTTTTGCCCTGCATTGATAACAGCTGACGCTGCTGTTGCCGATCGTCCAGAATGGCTGCCGCTTCTGCGCTGAGCTGTAAAGGCGTATCAATGCGCTCGGCCAGCTTGTCGACGGTGGCGGCAATATCGCCAATCAGTTCCGCATCAGGCAGATAGCAGTTATCGGCATCGGAGGGCAGCACGTCGATATGTACCAGCGTGGCGCCGCCGCTGTTCCACATGGCCGGTTCGTACTCAACCGGACTGTAGCCGATAGTGATAATCAGGTCGGCCTCGCGCAGCAGACGGTCGCCCGCCTGGTTGTTAAACAGCCCAACGCGGCCCGCAAAACGTGAGAAGTGTTCCTGTCTGACCGCGCCGGCGGCCTGATAAGTGCTGGTAACCGGAATGCGGCTGCGCTCCAGCAGGCGATGGATCGCATCGCTGTTTGCCGGCTGGCTGGCCATCAGGCCCAGCAGCAGTACCGGGTTTTTTGCTTTGGCAATTTGCGCGGCAACGGCGGCAATGGCCGCATCCGGCGCAGGCCCCAGCAGCAGCTGGCCTTTGCTGGTCAGCAGCTGGCCGCGAGCGGGCTGGTCAACGATATCCTGCGGCAGGCTGACAAAGGCGCCGCCGCCGCGACCGTGCTCGGCATGACGGAAGGCGTTGGAGACCACTTCCGCCAGCGCGTTGGAGTCGGTGACCTCGACGGCATATTTGGTGACCGGACGAAACATCGACACGGTATCCATACTCTGATGCACCTGTTTGGCGCTGTCAGCCCGCTTCACCTGTCCACCCAGCGCCACCACCGGATCGCCTTCGCTGGTAGCGGTCGCCATGCCCGTGATCAGATTCGAGCAGCCCGGTCCGGAAGTCACCAGCGCCACGCCCGCGTTGCCGGTCAGGCGGCCCACGGCGGCAGCCATAAAGGCAGCGTTGGCTTCATGACGCACCGGAATGGTCTGGATAGTCGAGTCCACCAGCGAATCAAACATTTTGTCGATCTTCGCGCCAGGAATGCCGAAGACCTGTTTTACGCCCTGCGCCTCCAGCTGTGCCACGACCAAATCGGCGCCGTGCTGCCAGAGAGCGGTTTCGGTTGGGTTTTTCATCTTAATTCCTCAGGATTAGCTTTCAACGGAGCGAATGGCGGAATCCAGATTTTCCGGATTCAGATTGGCCTGCAGAAAATCACTGTCGCCCGGCAGATCGATGACCAGCTTGCTGATCTCTCCAAAGGTCAGCTCGCCCTCTTCCAGCTGGTAATCCAGCAGATGGCCGCCGCCCTGGCGATCGTCGGTAATGAAATGTTCGTGATAGCCCGCTACGTTGATGCCCTGCATATACTGCGGGGTACGGAAACCAATCAGCACGCCGTCGCGCTGGCTGAACCGGAAGGTAGGCTGCTGGCCAAGTACTTCCGGCATAGAACGATAGGGTCGATGCTGGCAAGGTACGGTACGCGTAGAGGCCGCAGAAAAATGGCCGTTGATCCGCAGCGCACAAAACTGATTGTCCGAAGTCACCTGGCTGTCGATCAGATCGTGAATAGCCTGACGGCTGGCCGGTGCAGAGAAACGATGGCGGTACTGAGGCTGGAAAAAGGTCATCACGGCAAAAGGCGTTTTCTGCTGCGGATCGGCTTCCCGTGCGCTGCCGTCGGAACGCAGCTGATAAACCTCGCTGTCGAAAGCGATCAGCTCACCATCGAGCTGGTTAAAGGTGCCTAAACCAAAATCGCCCTTCTTCAGCAGGTCGGCTACGGTAACGTTGCCTTCGTACACGCCGCTGAGCAACGCACTCATCAGAGAGGTTTGATAGATGACGCTTTCTGGTCTTTGCTGACGGAGCCCGCTGACGGTTGAAACCAGCTGTTGCTCACATAAACAGTCGGTTACAGAATGTTTCATAACTTGCCTCTATGCTAAAACAGTTCAGGATTACTAATTGAATGTTGACTCGATTCAGTTATGAATTCCAATATAGAAAGCCCATCACTTTGAGACGAATTAGATATGGAACTCCGCCATCTGCGTTATTTTGTCGCGGTCGCGCAAACGCGCCACTTTACGCGTGCCGCAGAAATGCTGGGGATCTCGCAGCCGCCGCTCAGCCAGCAAATTCTGCGTCTGGAACGGGAAATAGGTACGCCGCTGCTGAGGAGGCTGTCGCGCGGCGTGGAGCTGACGGAAGCGGGGGAAGCTTTTTATCAGGATGCCTGCCAGATCCTGGAGCTGACCGGGCATGCGCTGGAGAAAGCCAAAGGGATAGCCCGCGGCGTGACCGGCAAGCTTTCGCTGGGTGTCGCCAGCTCGGTCGCCTTTCATTCGGCGATTTTTGCGTTAATGAAGGATTTTCAGGCTCGCTATCCGTCAATGACGATACTGACACGTGAGCAAAATATGGCGTCGCTAATGCACGACTTGCAGGAGGGCTTGCTGGATGCCGCTTTCGTTCGCCTGCCCTGTGAGAGCAGCAAAGCGTTTAACCTGAAGGTAATAGCCAGCGAAAAGATGCTGGTGGCGCTGCCTGCCAGCCATGCGCTGGGCGCGCAGTCGAAAATTTCCCTGTCGCAGCTGGCTGATGACACGCTGATTATGTTTCCGCGCGAGGTTGCGCCAAGCCTGTATGAACTGGTGATCAGCGCCTGCCTGCGCGCCGGCTTTCAGCCGCATACCGGGCAGCAGTCACCGCAGATTTCTTCGTCCATCGGCATGGTGGCCGCGGGTTTCGGCTTCGCTATCGTGCCGGAATCGCTATGCTGCATCGCGCATCCCGGCGTGGTGTTTCGCCCTGTTGACGATGCGGCGTTAAATACTGATATTGCGCTGGCCTGGCGCCGTTTCGACCGCTCGCCTGCCGTTATGCACCTGTCCATGATGTCGACCTAGGCCATAGCGAGACCTGCTCAGCCATTGTGGGGCCAGACTGGCCGCCTCAGGGCTAACTTAGCCATTACGGGGTCAGCGTAGCGGTTACGGAAGCCGTTAGCCGCAACCGGGGCAAGCTGCTAAGAACGCGGCCGCCCCGGATCCAGACGCCGCCGAAGGTCGCTTACCCGTCGGTAGCGCAGTCGGGCTGCTGGCCTCACCTTCGGCCAGCCGATCGAGGCTGAATCAGTTCAGCTTGCGGATTTTCTTCACGTCAAGCTCGACGGAATTAAAGTCCTTATCCAGTTCGCCCTGGATTTCGACTTTGTCTTTTGGCGTGATGTTCTGGCCTTCCCAACGCTTATGATCGATATCCACTTTCATCGTGCCGGTTGCGTCACGAAAGATATAGTCATCATCGCTGACGCGCTTTTCAATGTTGCCGCGCATCGTCACCCAGGCGTCGTCCTTCATATCCTGCGCCTGTTTGACCGTGACCACGGTTTCATCCCCGCTGAAACCGCCTTTCTGCACGTTGGCGGTCGGCGCGGTCGGCGCACTTGGGTCGCTGAAGCCGCCGTTCTGAGCAGCGAATACCGGGCCGGAAACCAGAGCGGCAAGGGCAAATAAAGCAGCAGTTTTTTTCATCATAGTCACCTTTATTCCATGGAGTGAGGCAGCTTTCGCTGCGCGATTCGTCGTGTTCAGGGCTCAGTTAAACAAACTTTTCTTAACAGGATCTTAAGAGACATCATCAAATACGCGGTTTGCGAGCCGTACCGAAAAATAGCCTTTTTTCCCGATTTTTGCCTGTACAGCGCCCGTTCCCTTTCGTATAAAGCCGTTAATCACAGAGGAAGTCGCCATGAAAATTTTGGTCATTGAAGACGATCGCCTGATTGGCGACGGGATTAAAGCAGGTCTGAGCAAGCTGGGTTTCAGCGTCGACTGGTTTACCGAGGGCAAAACGGGGCAGGCGGCGCTTTCCGCTACCTCTTACGATGCGGTAGTGCTGGATTTAAGCCTGCCCGGCATCGACGGCCTGGATATTCTGCGCGGCTGGCGGCAGCAGGGTCGGGACGAGCCGGTACTGATCCTGACCGCGCGGGATGCCCTGGAGCAGCGGCTTGCCGGGCTGCAGCAGGGCGCCGACGACTACCTTTGCAAACCTTTCGCCCTCAGCGAAGTCGCCGCCCGGCTACAGGCATTAATTCGACGACGTCACGGTCAGCTACAGCCCGTGCTCCGCCACGGCGCGGTTGCGATGGCCTCCGGTTCGCATACGGCCACCCTGAACGACGAGCCGCTCCCCCTGAAGCCGCGCGAACTGGCCCTGCTGGAGCTGTTCTTGCTTAACCCTGGTCGCGTATTGACCCGCGCGCAGCTGGAGGAAAAATTGTATGGCTGGGATGACGACGTCTCCAGCAATGCCGTTGAAGTTCATATCCACCACCTGCGCAAAAAGCTGGGCAGCACGTTTATCCGTACCGTTCATGGCGTCGGCTATACGCTGGGAGATGCGTAATGCATCGACTAAGCCTGCGCCTGCGCCTAATGCTGGGTTTTCTGCTGCTGACGCTTATCTGCTGGGGTGCTGCCAGCATCGGCTCGTGGTGGCAGACGCGGCACAACATCAATCAGCTGTTTGATACCCAGCAGATGCTGTTTGCCAAACTGCTGGCGACCATGAATCCCGAGCAGCTGAGTCACGAACCGTTAACGCTGCCAAAAACTAAAAAGCTGCTGAAGCATCATCGCGGCGAACAGGAGGATGAGGCGCTGGCATTTGCCGTTTTCACTGCGGATGGCCGCATGGTGATGAACGATGGCGACAACGGCAAGGATTTTCTCTTTAGTCACAGGCGCGACGGTTTTACCGATGGCAAGCTCCGGGGTGATGACGATTTATGGCGTATGGTCTGGCTACCCACGCCGGACAAACAATATGTGGTGGTGGTAGGTCAGGAGTGGGAATACCGCGACGACATGACCCGCGATATCGTCCAGACCAACCTGATCCCCTGGCTGATCGCGTTGCCGATTATGCTGCTGCTGCTGCTGTGGCTGGTTACGCACGAGCTGGCGCCGTTAAAAAGAATTGCCCGCCAGCTGCGTCTGCGCACGCCTGATGACGGCACGCCGCTGGTGGAAAAGCGGGTGCCGAACGAGGTGAAGCCCTTGCTGACGGAGCTGAACGCGCTGTTCTCACGCGTCAGCGAAATGCTGCTGCGCGAACGGCGTTTTACTTCCGATGCCGCGCATGAGTTAAGAAGCCCGCTGGCCGCGCTCAAGGTTCAGGCGGAGGTCGCGCAGCTGGCTCACGATGACGAAACGGTGCGCCGCCACGCGCTGCAAAACCTGGATCTTGGTATCGATCGCGCGACTCGTCTGGTGGATCAGCTGCTTACGCTCTCAAGGCTGGACAGCAAAGCCGATCTGGCAACGGAAAGCCTGGATCTGCGTCAGCTGCTCCAGCAGGCCGTGATCGACCATTACTCACAGGCGCAGGCCGCCGGAATGGAGATAGCGCTGGAAGCACCGCCTTCGCCCGTTATCCGTAACGGTAACGCTTTGCTGCTGTCGCTAATGATGCGTAACCTGGTAGAAAACGCCCTGCGTTACGGCCAGTCAGGAAACCTGGTGCAGCTGAGCATTAATGAAAACGGCCTGGCCGTCACGGATAACGGGCCAGGCGTCAGCAAAGAAGATTTGTGCCGCCTGGGACAGCGTTTTTATCGGCCGCCGGGGCAGGAAAAATCGGGCAGCGGCCTTGGGCTGTCTATCGTTAACCGTATTGCCCGCCTGCATGGGATGCAGATGCGTTGCGCCAATCGTGACGGCGGCGGCTTTGCAGTTATGCTGACATGGTGACGTAGTGGCAAAATGACATGCTGGTATGTGGTGACACCCTGGCCCGGTTAGATGCCGACAGAACCCGCTAAGCCGCGCCGGAACACGCAGCTCAGTAAGCCGCCGGTTTAGAAATCCGACGTTTCTTTCAGGAGTCGGGATGAGGATATGCCTGGCGGTAAGCAAAACAAAAGGCCGACGATTGTCGGCCTTGCAGGGTCAGGTTTCGGCTTGGGTACCCGGTGCAATAACCCGGCTTGTCAGATTTCGACCTGGGTGCCCAGTACAGTAGCCCGGCTTGTCAGATTTCGACCTGGGTGCCCAGTTCAATAACCCGGTTTGGCGGGATCTCAAACTGGTCAGGCGCGCGCAGGGCGTTGCGCTGTAGCGCCATAAACAGCTTGCCGCGCAGACGCAAATACCATGGCCGCTTGCCGATAATCAGCGATTCATGCGACATAAAGAACGAGGTTTCCATCATCCGGCAGTTCAGGCCTTCCAGCCCGCAGCGGTGGAAAATCTCTTCCATATTAGGCGTTTCCCGCCAGCCGTAGCTCGCCACCACGCGCCAGAAAGTGGGGGAAAGCTGTTCAATAGACACGCGACGCACGTTATGGACGTAAGGCGCATCTTCCGTCCGCAGCGTCAGCAGCACAACACGTTCATGTAACACTTTGTTGTGCTTGAGATTATGCAGCATGGCAAAAGGAATAACGTTCAGCGCGCGCGACATATAGACGGCGGTGCCCGGCACGCGTACCGGTGGCGACTTCTCCAGCGAAACAATCATCGCTTCCAGCGAGTTGCCGTGTTCATGCATCCGGCGCAGCAGACGGAAACGCTCGCTTTTCCAGGTGGTCATAATCACAAACATCACCAGCGCCAGGCTTAACGGCAGCCAGCCGCCGGAGAACACTTTCACCAGGTTGGCCGAAAAGAGCGAAACGTCGATGCACAACATGCAAAGCAGGATAAACAGCACCAGATAGCGGTTCCAGTGCCAGTTTTTTATCGCCACGGTGGTGCAAAGGATGGAGGTCAGCACCATCGTACCGGTTACGGCGATACCGTAGGCGGCTGCCAGGTTGCTGGAGTGTTTAAAGCCGACAATCACGATCACCACGGAGAAAAAGAGTATCCAGTTAATGACCGGAATGTAGATTTGACCGGATTCCTCTTCAGAAGTATGCACGATGCGCATAGGCGGTAAATAGCCCAGACGAACCGCCTGGCGAGTCAGTGAGAAAACGCCGGAAATCACCGCCTGAGAAGCGATAACCGTCGCCAGCGTCGCCAGGATCAGCATAGGGATCAGCGCCCAGTCCGGCGCCAGCAGAAAGAACGGGTTCTTGATCGCTTCGGGATTTTTCAGCAGCAGCGCGCCCTGGCCGAAGTAGTTCAGCACCAGCGACGGCAGCACCGCCAGGAACCAGGCCAGACGGATCGGCAGCTTGCCGAAATGGCCCATATCCGCATACAGCGCTTCCACGCCGGTAATAGCCAGCACCACGGCGCCCAGCGCAAAAAACGAGACGGTTTTATATTCAAAAAAGAAGTGCATTGCCCAATAGGGGTTCAGCGCGTGCAGCACGTCGGGATTAGCCATAATGCCCCGAGCGCCCAGTATGGCCAGAATGATGAACCATGCCAGCATGACCGGCGCGAACAGTTTACCGACAATACCCGTGCCGTGTTTCTGGATCATAAACAGCAGCGTCAGCACCGCTATCGCCAGCGGCACAATCCAGGCATCAAGGTTAGGCGCGGCGATTTCCAGCCCTTCAATAGCGGAAAGTACCGAAACGGCCGGCGTGATCACCACTTCGCCATAGAAGAAACTGCCGCCAATCAGCCCCATAATGACCAAAACCGCCGTGGCTCTGGCACCGGTATGACGGCCCGCCAGGGACATCAGGGTCAGAATCCCCCCTTCGCCGGCGTTGTCAGCGCGCATCACGTAGCTGATATATTTTAACGAGACCACCAGCACTAATAGCCAGAAAATCAGCGAGAGGAAGCCGAATACCGCATCGCGCTCAACGCCGAAACCGAACTGGCCGGAGAGACACTCCCGCAGCGTATAGAGAGGGCTGGTGCCGATATCGCCATAGACGACGCCTATTGCCGCTAAGGTCACGGCGCCAAGGGACTGCTTTTTATCAGAACTCATAGGAAGATCTTTTGTTGGAGCTGATTGCTGAAACGCGCCCAGCTTATCAAGCCATCAAAAAACGCACAGTATGCACGAATCATTCTGAATGCCTATCCTTAATTGGAGTATGGAAAGCGACTTCAATGGCCTGTGTCACCCTTTGACAAGAAAAAAGCTGACGTATATCAACTCTTTCAAGCATCATAGCCAGTAGTGTTTGCGCTCGCCAGTCGCCCGCTGGCAAGAACGTAGAAAAGGATACTGTTTGATGATGTCCCAGCCTCACCTCCTGGCGGAAAGAATCGCACGCCTCAGCAACGCGTTAGAAAAGGGACTTTACGAACGCCATCACGCTATTCGCCTTTGCCTGCTGGCGGCATTAAGCGGCGAAAGCGTTTTTTTGCTTGGCCCGCCAGGTATTGCCAAAAGCCTGATAGCCCGTCGGCTGAAGTATGCCTTTCAGCATGCCCGCGCCTTTGAATATCTGATGACCCGCTTCTCCACCCCGGAAGAAGTTTTCGGGCCGCTTTCCATTCAGGCGCTGAAAGATGAAGGCCGCTATCAGCGCCTGATCAAAGGCTACCTGCCCGATGCCGAAATCGTCTTTCTGGATGAAATCTGGAAAGCCGGGCCGGCTATCCTCAATACGCTGCTGACCGCCATCAACGAGCGCCGCTTTCGCAACGGCGATTGTGAAGAAGCCATCCCGATGCGGCTGCTGGTGACCGCCTCCAACGAACTGCCCGAAGCCGACAGCGGGCTGGAAGCGCTGTATGACCGGATGCTGATCCGGCTGTGGCTTGATAACGTGCATGAAAAGCAGAACTTTCGCAGCATGTTGACCCATCAGCAGGATGAGAACAGCAATCCCGTCGCGGAGTCGCTCTGCATTACTGATGAAGAGTATAGCGAATGGCAAAAAGGCATTGCGCAGGTTGCGCTGCCGGAAGAGGTGTTTGAGCTGATTTTTATGCTGCGCCAGCAGCTGGAGAACCAGCCGGAAGCGCCTTATATTTCCGATCGCCGCTGGAAAAAAGCGATCCATCTTTTACAGGCCTGCGCTTTTTACAGCGGTCGTAAAGCGATCGCGCCGGTAGATCTGATTTTGCTGAAAGATTGTCTGTGGCACGACGTTGCCTCAATGGCGCTGCTGGATCGCGAGATAGACAACCTGATTACCCAGCAGGCCTGGCAGCAGCAGCCGATGCTGATCAAACTGCAGCAAATCGCCTCACGCCGGCTGAGCCTGCAGCAGGAAAAAAGCGTAGAGCAGGCGATAAGGCTGGAGAAGCACGGCGGCATATTCAGCCGTAAACCCCATTATGAGCTGCCCGAGGCGCTGTCCGCCGACACGCTGACGCTGATGCTGCAAAAGCCGCTGATGCTGCACGACATGCAGGTCAGCCATATCGTGATTGGCCGCGAACCGCTGTACCACTGGCTGCAAAAAGGCGGCGAAGTGCGCGGCAAGCTTAACGGTATTGGTTTTGCCCAGACGCTGGATCTGCATATCGACAGCGCCGACTGCCTGACAGTGCGCGATGTCAGCCTCCAGACTTCGCGGCTGATGCTGCCGGGCCAGCCGCTGGAACACGGGCTGCCGCAGGAGATTGTCGAGGCGCTTGATGAGGTAGAGGCACAGCTGCATGCCCAACGTACGTTGTTCAGTCAGCATCATCGCTGCCTGTTTATCAGCGACGACTGGCTGGCGAAGATCGAAGAGAGCCTGCAACAGGTCGCTGAGCAGCTGAAACAGGTGCGTCGTTGATATCGCTGGATACGCTCAGCGCCTTTCTGGCGGTCAGCGAAGGCGACCTGATTGAAGAGCTGGTGGTGACGCTGTTGGCCAGCCCGCAGCTCGCCCTTTTTTTTGAAAAATTTCCCGGCATGAAAAAGGCGCTGCTGCACGATTTGCCGCGCTGGAAATCGGAGCTCCTGGCGCAGCTGAAACAAACAGCGGTGCCGGAAGCGCTTGCCGGTGAATTTACGCTTTTCCAACAGTGCCAGCCGCTCGCCCATCAGGCATTTTGCCTGAAAATTCCGTCTATCCTGCTTTACCTGGATTCGCATCAGTCGCCGTTTAAAGACAAAGCCCGCGAGCTGGTGGCGCATAGCGTCGCGGGCCAGAGCATGAGCGAGCCGCAGCATACGCTGTTTTTACAGCGCTGGCGGCTGAGCCTGACGCTGCAAACCCTGGCGCTGAATCAGCAGCTGCTCGACAGCGAGCGGGAAAAGCTGCTGGCGGAGCTACAGCAAAGGCTGGCGATGAGCGGCCAGCTGGCGCCGGTGCTGTCGGATAACAGCGACGCCGCCGCCAGCCGCCTGTGGGATTTGAGTAAAAGCCCGCTACAGCGCGGCGATTATCAGCTGATGGTCGATTACGGCGATTTCCTGGCGCAGCAGCCGATGCTGCAAAAACTGGCGGAACAGCTGGGCCGCAGCCGCGAAGCCAAAGCGGTACTGAGCGAGCAGGCGCCGCTGGAGGCGTTCCACCAGCTGGTCAGGGAACCTGCCAGCGTGCCGGAAGAGGTCAACGGCATTCACCAAAGCGACGACGTGCTGCGCCTGCTGCCGCCGGAGCTGGCGGCGCTGGGCATCAGCGAGCTGGAACTGGAGTTCTATCGCAGGCTGGTGGAGAAACGGCTGCTGACCTATCGGCTGCAGGGCGAAGCCTGGCATGACAGGGTTTCGCAGCGCCCGGTCAGCCACCAGCAGCATGAAGAACAGCCGCGCGGGCCTTTTATCGTCTGCGTGGATACTTCCGGCTCGATGGGCGGCTTTAACGAACGCTGCGCCAAGGCCTTTTGCCTGGCCCTGTTGAAGGTGGCGCTGGCGGATAACCGTCGCTGCTACATAATGCTGTTCGCGCATGAAGTGGTGGGCTACGAGCTGACCGCAGACGACGGCATTGCTCAGGCGATCCGCTTTCTCAGCCAGCGCTTTCGCGGCGGCACCGATCTGGCAGCCTGTTTGCAGTCGGTGCTGGGCAGGCTCGCCACGCCGGAGTGGAACGATGCCGACGCCGTCATTATTTCCGATTTTATCGCCCAGCGGCTGCCGGAAGATCTGGTTAAAACCGTCAAAAAGCACCAGCTCCTCCAGCAGCAGCGCTTTCACGCCGTTGCGCTGTCCGATCATGGAAAACCGGGTATTATGCGCATTTTCGACCATATCTGGCGTTTTGATACCGGCCTGAAGAGCCGTCTGCTGCGCCGCTGGCAGCGCTGATTTTCCCTTTACCACTGCCCGACAATCCTCTCCTGCTATAGTCATAGCTACGCTTTATCCCGCCTACGGTTCTCAGGAGTATTACGTGGCACAACATCACCAGGCTTTTTCCCCAGAGTTACCTGCCCCAACTCAAACGTTGTTGCTTAGCGGCAGCGACGCAGAACAAAAACGACAGGAGCTTCTTGGCTATTTCCAACAAACGTGGGCGCTCTACGAGAGCCTGTTCGACTGCCTTGCCGATGAGCAGGCTTATTACACTAAGGCGATTTCGCTGCGCCATCCGCTGGTGTTCTATTTCGGCCATACCGCGACTTTCTATATTAATAAGCTGGTAGCGGCCGGCCTGCTCGACAACCGCGTGGACGACCATATCGAAGCGATGATGGCTATCGGCGTGGATGAGATGAGCTGGGACGATCTGGACGCAACCCACTACGCGTGGCCGACGCTTGCCGAGCTGCGCGACTATCGCGGCAAGGTGCGTCATCTTGTCGAAAGCGTCATTAAAGAGATGCCGTTGACGCTGCCGATCGGCTGGGACAGCCCGGCCTGGGTGATCCTGATGGGGATCGAGCATGAGCGGATCCATCTGGAAACCTCCAGCGTGCTGATCCGCCAGCTGCCGCTCGCCTGGGTTAAACCGCAGCCGTACTGGCCGGCCTGTCCCGACGCCCGTCACGATCGCCACGCCGTGCCGCAGAACAGACTGATAGCCGTTGCCGGCGCACGCGTCACGCAGGGGAAAACCGACGATACCTACGGCTGGGATAATGAATACGGCACGCTGTCCACCGAGGTGAAGCCTTTTGAAGCCAGCCAGATGCTGGCAAGCAACGCGGAGTTTTTTGCATTTATCACGGCAGGCGGCTATCGGGACGATCGCTGGTGGGATGAGGAAGGTCTGGGCTGGCGCAATTTCGCGCAGGCAACCATGCCGACTTTCTGGGTGGGATCGCCTGAGGAACCTGACCAGTTACGGCTGCGTTTGATGACTGAAGAAGTCGCGATGCCGTGGGACTGGCCGGTCGAAGTCAACCAGCTGGAGGCGGCCGCCTTTTGCCGCTGGAAAGCCGATAAAACCGGCCGTTCCGTTCAGCTCCCCAGCGAGGCCGAATGGCTGCTGCTGCGTGAGCAGGTTGAAGGCGATCGCTGGCTGCAGGCGCCGGGCAACCTGAATCTGGCCTGGTGGGCTTCTTCCTGTCCGGTCGATCGCTTTGCCCAAGGCGAATTCTTTGACGTGGTGGGGAACGTCTGGCAGTGGACGACCACGCCGATAAACGGGCTGGAAGGTTTTAAAGTCCATCCGCTTTATGACGACTTTTCGACGCCGACCTTCGACGGCAAACATGCGCTAATTAAAGGCGGCAGCTGGATTTCCACCGGCAACGAAGCGATTAAATCCTCCCGCTATGCGTTCCGCCGCCACTTTTTCCAGCACGCGGGCTTTCGCTACGTCGTGTCCAACCATCAGGAAAAGAAAATGCTGAATCCGTATGAAACCGACAGCATGGTGTCGCAATACCTGGACTTCCAGTACGGGCCGGGCTACTTCGGTACAGAAAACTATGCGAAGGCGCTGGTGGATATCGCCTGTCGCATGACCGACAAACGAGGCCGCGCGCTGGATATCGGCTGCGCCACCGGTCGCGCCAGCTTTGAGCTGGCCCGCTATTTTGAGCAAGTGGTGGGGATGGATTACTCCGCGCGCTTTATCGACGTGGCGCTCCAGCTGACCAGCGGCGAGGATTTCCGTTATGTGACCCAGGAAGAGGGCGACCTGGTGGAGTATCACCAGGTGCGGCTGAAAGATTTCGGCCTCGCCGCAGAGCAGGCCAGCCGCATTCAGTTTATGCAGGGCGACGCCTGCAACCTGAAGCCGCAAAAGGCGGGTTACGACCTGGTGCTGGCCGCTAACCTGATCGACAGGCTGCGTCAGCCGAAGCGCTTTTTGCAGGACGTCACGAGGATGATCAATACCGGCGGCGTATTGATGCTGTCGTCGCCGTACACCTGGCTGGAAGAGTACACGCCAAAAGAGAACTGGCTGGGCGGCATCCGCGAAAACGGCGAGGCGCTGACCACCTACCAGGCGTTGCAGCGTTTGCTGGCGGCAGATTTCGAAGAGATCGCCGCGCCGCAGGACGTGCCGTTTGTGATCCGCGAAACGGCGCGTAAATATCAGCATTCCGTCGCCCAGCTAACCGTCTGGCGCAAGCGCTAACATCAGATAACCCTCTGGCTATGACCAGGCGGTTGTGTTTTCCTTATAGCGGGTAACATAAGTTATCCGCTATTTTATTGCCTGCATTTTCACTTTCCTGCACATTATTCCCTGACAAATTATCAAATCCTTAATGACGGAGCCTGTATGCCCGATAATCTGCAACCCGACGATCTCGATCGCGGCATCCTCAATGCGCTGCTGGCCAACGCACGTACCGCCTATGCCGAGCTGGCCAAGCAGTTCAACGTCAGCCCCGGCACTATCCACGTCCGCGTAGAGAAGATGAAGCAGGCAGGCATCATTAAAGGTACGCGGGTGGAAATCGATCCTCGCCAGCTTGGCTATGACGTGTGCTGCTTTATTGGCATCATTTTAAAAAGCGCCAGAGACTATCCGGCCGCGCTGGCGAAGCTGGACGCGCTTGATGAAGTGGTGGAGGCCTGGTACACCACCGGGCACTACAGCATCTTTATTAAGGTGATGTGCCGATCCATCGACGCGCTGCAACAGGTGCTGATCAACAAGATCCAGACCATTGACGAGATCCAGTCCACCGAGACGTTAATTTCCCTGCAAAACCCGATCATGCGGACGATCAAGCCCTGATCTGTGCACAATATTATCCACAAAAGATCGGCGCCTCATTTTTGTTGAAATATCTCATATCAGGTCAGGAACGTTCCTGTCCGTCCGGCACGTGGCGCTCGCGGCGTGCTTTCACTTATTCGCCCGCAAAACAAAAGCGGCAGTTAAACCCGCTCATCTACATTTATTAACCTTACTTACCCACAGGTAGATCCCAGACTGATCACAGCGTACAATAGCCGCCTTTAGCAAACAGGGATCTCACATGGCGGACGTAACCTTAATCACTGGCAGCACCCTGGGCAGTGCGGAATATGTTGCCGAACTTCTGGCCGAGAAGCTGGAAGAAGCGGGCTTTTCTACCGAATTACTGCACGGGCCAGAGCTGAACGAGCTTTCGACAGCAGGAACGTGGCTGGTAGTGACCTCTACCCATGGAGCCGGCGATCTGCCCGATAACCTGCAGCCGCTGTTTGATGAAATAGAAGAGAAGCGTCCGGATCTGAGCCAGCTGCGCTACGG
Source organism: Erwinia sp. STN24 (assembly GCF_041320675.1). NCBI lineage: Bacteria > Pseudomonadati > Pseudomonadota > Gammaproteobacteria > Enterobacterales > Erwiniaceae > Erwinia > Erwinia sp. STN24. Next base: position 23,605 of record NZ_JBGGPM010000005.1, read on the forward strand.
CGCCGTAGGTATCGGCAACCGTGAATACGATCTTTTCTGCGGTGCGATCGATAAAATGGACAAATTGTTGACGGCATGTGGTGCACAGCGCATCGGCGACCGTCTGGATATTGACGTGCTCGAACATGAGATCCCCGAAGATCCCGCTGAGGTGTGGATCGAGAGCTGGAAAACGCTGATCGGCTGACGATCGGGCGTCGGATCGCAGCAATTTGTGCGATCGACGCCTGAAAAACAGGCGAAGTTTTGTAAATTTCTCCCCGATTTGCCTATTTAAATAGCGATCAACTGTGGATAACTATGCTGATCCAGCGGTAATAACCGGTGGTTATCCAAAGAACAACCGTACGGTCGGATCGAGCCTGTGCATAACATGCCTTTTTGATCCCAGCTTATACGCCGCAGGATCACCGATCTTTCACAGCAAACGATCCCGCTTAAGCTGATGATCCAGGAAAGGAAAAAAGGCTTATCCACAGAGATCGTCGATCCTAATAGAAGATCCAGTAAAGAGATCTCTAAATAAAAAAGATCTTCTTTTTAATACGTGTCTGGCCCTGCGCTTTCACCTTCGGCCAAAGTTGAGTAGAATTCACGCCCCGGGCATCCCCCACTCTTTTAAATCGCACAACCGCGAGGTTCAGTACCATGTTTTATCCAGATCCTTTTGACGTCATCGTGATCGGTGGTGGTCATGCGGGCACGGAAGCCGCTATGGCGGCAGCCCGGATGGGTCAGCAAACCCTGCTTTTAACGCATAACATTGATACGCTTGGACAAATGTCCTGCAATCCGGCGATCGGTGGCATCGGAAAAGGACATCTGGTTAAAGAAGTGGACGCGCTGGGCGGCCTGATGGCACACGCTATTGACCAGGCCGGTATCCAGTTCAGGATACTAAACGCCAGCAAAGGACCCGCCGTCAGGGCTACCCGTGCTCAGGCGGATCGCGTGCTCTATCGTCAGGCCGTACGCACCGCGCTGGAGAACCAGCCGAACCTGATGATCTTCCAGCAGGCGGTTGACGATCTGATTGTGGAAAACGATCGCGTCGTTGGCGCTGTGACCCAGATGGGGCTCAAATTCCGCGCCAAAGCGGTTGTGCTGACCGTAGGTACCTTCCTGGACGGTAAGATCCACATCGGGCTGGATAACTACAGCGGCGGCCGTGCTGGCGATCCGCCTTCGATCCCATTGGCTCGTCGCCTGCGTGAACTGCCTTTGCGCGTCAGCCGTCTGAAAACCGGTACGCCACCGCGTATCGATGCGCGCACGATTGATTTCAGCGTGCTGGCTCCGCAGCATGGCGATACGCCGCTGCCGGTCTTCTCGTTTATGGGCAACGTGGCGCAGCACCCACAGCAGGTGCCTTGCTACATCACCTATACCAACGAGAAAACGCACGACGTCATCCGCAGCAACCTGGATCGCAGCCCAATGTACGCTGGCGTGATCGAAGGCGTTGGCCCACGCTACTGTCCTTCCATCGAAGACAAGGTGATGCGCTTTGCCGATCGCAACGCGCACCAGATCTTCCTGGAGCCGGAAGGGCTGACCAGCAATGAAATTTATCCAAACGGCATCTCCACCAGCCTGCCGTTTGATGTCCAGATGCAGATTGTTCGCTCTATGCAGGGCCTGGAAAACGCGAAGATCGTCCGTCCGGGCTATGCCATCGAATATGACTTCTTCGATCCACGCGATCTGAAGCCAACGCTGGAAAGCAAATTTATCGAAGGTCTGTTCTTTGCCGGTCAGATCAACGGCACGACAGGCTATGAAGAAGCCGCAGCGCAAGGTTTGCTGGCTGGGCTGAATGCCGGTCGCCTCTCTGCGGACAAAGAAACCTGGGCGCCGCGTCGCGATCAGGCCTATCTGGGCGTGCTGGTTGACGATCTCTGCACGCTGGGCACCAAAGAGCCGTACCGCATGTTCACCTCCAGGGCGGAATACCGTCTGATGCTGCGTGAAGACAACGCCGATCTGCGTCTGACCGCTGAAGGCCGCGAGCTGGGTCTGGTAGACGATGCCCGCTGGGCGCGCTTTAACGAGAAGCTGGAGAGCATTGAGCAGGAGCGTCAGCGTCTGCGCGACATCTGGGTGCATCCTAAATCTGAAGCCGTGGATGAAGTGAATGGCGTACTGAGCGCCGCGCTGACCAAAGAAGCCAACGGCGAAGATCTGCTGCGTCGTCCAGAGATGACCTATCAGCAGCTGATGACGCTCAGCACCTTTGCGCCCGCCTTAAGCGACGCTCAGGCCGCCGAGCAGGTTGAAATTCAGGTGAAATACGAAGGCTATATCGCCCGCCAGCAAGAAGAGATCGATCGCCAGCTGCGCAACGAGAACACGCTGCTGCCGGTGGAGCTGGATTACCGTCAGGTCAGCGGCCTCTCTAACGAGGCGATCGCCAAGCTGAACGATCACAAGCCGGGATCGATAGGTCAGGCTTCGCGTATTTCAGGGATCACGCCTGCGGCTATTTCCATTCTTCTGATCTACCTGAAAAAGCAGGGGCTGCTGCGCAAAAGCGCCTGATGCTTCGCGGGGCGGCTACGGTCGCCCCTTTAACTGATTTGGATGTAATCGTGATTAATAAACTTTCCGCGCTGCTGAAAGCCGCCAATATTTCCCTGACCGATCGACAAAAAGAGCAGCTGACAGGCTACGTTGAGCTGCTGCATAAATGGAACAAGGCTTATAACCTGACGTCGGTGCGTGACCCGCAGCAGATGCTGGTACGGCATATCATGGACAGCATCGTGGTTGAGCCTTATCTGGAAGGAAGCCGTTTTATCGATGTGGGCACGGGACCAGGGCTGCCGGGCGTACCGCTCGCTATCGTCCGTCCTGAAGCGCACTTCACGCTGCTGGACAGCCTGGGCAAGCGCATACGCTTTCTTAAGCAGGTACAGCATGAGCTGAAACTGGAAAATATCGATCCGGTACAGAGCAGGGTAGAGGTGTTTCCTGCCGAGCCGCCTTTTGATGGCGTGATCAGTCGGGCCTTCGCTTCTCTGAACGATATGCTGAGCTGGTGCCATCATCTGCCTGGCGAAAAAGGGCGATTTTATGCGCTGAAAGGCGTCGTGCCGCAGGATGAGATCGACGCGCTGCCGGCAGGTTTTACCCATCACAAGACGGTGAAGCTTCTCGTTCCTGAACTGGAAGGCGAACGTCACCTGGTGGTAATTAATCCGCAAAATCTGGCAGCAAGCAGCGCTGATTGAACGTGATTTGCCTGAAAATAACGCTGAAAAGCCGAATTTTTTACCGTATTATCGCCTGATTATTCAGCAAAGCGGCTGAACGGCACAGGCTTACCAAACCCGATTTTAGTTAAGTCAGCCCTGCAGGGCAGGGGAGAGGAAGGCGCAGGTAACGCGAAAGGTTAAAAAGCCCGACGAAAATTTAGCCTTTCGGGCGATACGCGGTGATTTTTTTTCAGGTGGGAATGTTTCAGTAAGGTTAAAATGACGCGCAGAAATTATCGTTCACACCTGGTTACATTTAACGTTAATTTCACAAAGTGTTATCAAGGATATTACCTCGTCGGGACGAGATCCGCCTTTTTCAGCGCGAAGTGAAAAATAATGTGGTGATATTTATTTTGCTTGCCTGGCGGATTAGCCTGAAATTTTGGCTGCAATGACTGTCAATTAACACTTTTAATCCGGCTGGCAGGCTGGTTTTACGGTAAAAAATAGTAAGTAGTTGAATGTTATTGATATAATTATATTTTTCTGAGCGATATTAAGAATATTCCTTAACGGAATGCGGATAAAATATTACTGAATTGTGATCTTTCGCACGCTTTATGAGCGATATTTGGCCTTTATCGTATGCATTTTCCGCCTGTCGGCCATTCCTGACAGTTTTGAAAAAGCGCGCCCGCGAAAGAAATTTAAATAATTGTTCACCATTTCGCTACTTATCCATTGAAATCGCAGGGGCGCGCCGTATAATTTGCTCGTTTTTTGCTGCTTGACTCAAAGCGGCAAAGGCAGTTTTATACGACACGCGACATACCCCCGACGGGGCAGGAGAGTTTCAGCGTCATGTCAGTGTCCCTTTACAGAGTGAAATTTGCCCGAACCGTGCTGCTTCTTCAGCTGGTGATTTTTGTCATAATCGGCGCGCTGTTCGCCCTGAAAGAGTTGACCTGGGGCCTGTCCGCGCTTGCGGGTGGACTGGCGGCCTGGCTACCGAACGTATTGTTTATGATTTTTGCCTGGCGTCATCAGGCAGGAGACCCGGTTAAAGGACGCGTGGCCTGGAGCTTCGCTCTGGGTGAAGTGCTGAAGGTTCTGGCAACCATTCTTCTGCTTGTCGTGGCGCTGGCGGTGTTTGGGGCGGCATTTACGCCGCTCGGACTGACCTGGTTATCGGTGCTGATTGTGCAAATCGTCGCACCGGCTGTAATTAACAACAAAGGGTAAGAGGCATCATGGCTGCAGGAGAAATCTCTACGCCGCAGGAATACATAGGTCACCACCTGAATAACCTTCAGCTGGACCTGCGTACCTTCGAGCTAGTGAATCCGCACGACGCACCGTCGTTCTGGGTATTAAATATTGACTCCATGTTTTTCTCTGTGGTGCTGGGACTGGTATTCCTGGTGCTGTTTCGCAAAGTTGCGAAATCAGCCACCAGCGGCGTTCCGGGAAAACTGCAGGCGGCGATTGAACTGGTTGTTGGCTTCGTCGACAACAACGTCCGCGACATGTACCACGGTAAAAGCAAAGTAATCGCACCGCTGGCTCTGACGATTTTCGTCTGGGTCTTCCTGATGAACTTCATGGACCTGCTGCCTATCGATCTGCTGCCGTATATCGGCGAGCACGTTCTGGGTCTGCCAGCGTTGCGTGTTGTGCCTTCAGCCGACGTGAACATCACGCTGTCTATGGCGCTGGGCGTATTTATTTTGATTCTGTTCTACAGCGTCAAGATGAAAGGCATTGGGGGCTTTACTAAAGAGCTGACATTGCAACCCTTCAATCATCCTGTCTTCATTCCGATCAACCTGATCCTTGAAGGCGTGAGCCTGCTGTCCAAACCGGTTTCTCTCGGTCTGCGACTGTTCGGCAACATGTATGCGGGTGAATTGATTTTTATCCTGATTGCCGGCCTGTTGCCGTGGTGGTCACAGTGGGTTCTGAGTGTGCCATGGGCCATTTTCCACATCCTGATCATTTCGTTACAGGCTTTCATTTTCATGGTACTGACGATTGTCTATCTGTCGATGGCATCTGAAGAACACTGATTTTTTTATCAACACTACTGCGTTTTAACTGAAACAAACTGGAGACTGTCATGGAAAACCTGAATATGGATCTGCTGTACATGGCTGCCGCTGTGATGATGGGCTTAGCGGCAATCGGTGCTGCGATCGGTATCGGCATCCTCGGAGGTAAATTCCTGGAAGGCGCCGCGCGTCAACCGGATCTGATCCCTCTGCTGCGTACGCAGTTCTTTGTTGTAATGGGTCTGGTGGATGCAATCCCAATGATCGCTGTTGGTCTGGGTCTGTATGTGATGTTCGCCGTCGCCTAACCCTGATGTTCATCGTTGGACGCGAGTTCGACGATGAACGGCTTCTGCCGGTCGTCAGACCGGAGAAAAAAGTTAACTTAACAAGAGGCATTGTGCAGTGAACTTAAACGCAACAATCCTCGGCCAGGCCATCGCGTTCATCCTGTTTGTAGTGTTCTGCATGAAGTACGTATGGCCGCCGCTGATGGCTGCTATCGAAAAGCGCCAGAAAGAAGTTGCTGACGGCCTTGCTTCCGCAGAACGTGCCAAAAAAGATTTGGATCTCGCGCAGGCTGATGCGTCCGACCAGCTGAAAAAAGCGAAAGAAGAAGCTCAGGTTATCATCGAACAGGCTAACAAACGTCGTTCGCAGATCCTGGACGAAGCGAAAGCCGAAGCTGAGCAGGAACGTAACAAGATCGTCACCCAGGCGCAGGCTGAAATTGACGCCGAACGCAAACGTGCACGTGAAGAGTTGCGTAAGCAGGTCGCGATGCTGGCTATCGCCGGCGCCGAGAAAATCATTGAACGTTCCGTGGATGAAGCTGCTAACAGCGACATCGTTGATAAACTGGTCGCTGAACTGTAAGGAGGAAGGGGCTGATGTCTGAATTTACTACTGTAGCTCGCCCCTACGCCAAAGCAGCTTTTGACTTTGCTGTTGAGCATCAGAATGTCGATCGCTGGCAGCAGATGCTGGCGTTCGCTACCGAAGTAGCCAGCAATGAACAAGTGGCAGAACTCCTTTCCGGCGCATTAGCGCCGGAAGCGTTGTCTGCACGGTTCATCGCTATCTGTGGTGATCAACTCGATGAGGCCGGCCAGAACCTGATTAAGGTCATGGCTGAGAACAAACGTTTACCAGCGCTTCCCGATGTACTGGCTCAGTTTATCCAGCTACGCGCCGCATACGATGCGACCGCGGACGTTGAGGTGATCTCTTCCACTACACTGAGTGACGAACAGCTGACCAAAATCAGCGCCGCTATGGAAAAACGTCTGTCACGCAAAGTTAAGCTGAATTGCAAAATTGATAAGTCTGTAATGGCAGGTGTAATCATCCGTGCGGGTGATATGGTCATTGATGGCAGCGTACGCGGCCGTCTTGAGCGCCTTGCAGACGACTTGCAGTCTTAAGGGGACTGGAGCATATGCAACTGAATTCCACCGAAATCAGCGAACTGATCAAGCAGCGCATTGCTCAGTTCAATGTCGTGAGCGAAGCTCACAATGAAGGTACTATCGTTTCCGTCAGCGACGGCATCATCCGCGTAAACGGCCTGGCCGATGTTATGCAGGGTGAGATGATCGCACTGCCGGGCAACCGCTTCGCTATCGCACTGAACCTGGAGCGCGACTCCGTAGGTGCCGTAGTAATGGGCCCATACGCTGACCTCGCCGAAGGCATGAAGGTTAAGTGTACCGGTCGTATCCTGGAAGTTCCGGTAGGCCGTGGCCTGCTGGGTCGTGTGGTGAACACCCTGGGTGCACCTATCGATGGCAAAGGCGCCATTGATAACGACGGCTTCTCGCCAATCGAAGTGATTGCGCCAGGCGTTATCGACCGTCAGTCGGTCGACCAGCCTGTACAGACTGGTTATAAGTCTGTGGATGCGATGATCCCAATCGGCCGTGGCCAGCGTGAGCTGATCATCGGCGACCGTCAGACCGGTAAAACCGCGATGGCGATCGATGCGATCATCAACCAGCGCGATTCCGGCATCAAGTGCGTGTACGTGGCTATCGGCCAGAAGGCTTCTACCATCGCTAACGTGGTACGTAAGCTGGAAGAACACAACGCGCTGGCTAACACTATCGTGGTTGTGGCTACCGCTTCCGAGTCTGCTGCGCTGCAGTACCTGGCACCGTATGCAGGTTGCGCCATGGGCGAATACTTCCGTGACCGCGGTGAAGACGCGCTGATCGTATATGATGACCTGTCCAAGCAGGCCGTTGCATACCGTCAGGTTTCTCTGCTGCTGCGCCGTCCACCAGGTCGTGAAGCTTTCCCTGGCGACGTGTTCTACCTCCACTCCCGTCTGCTGGAACGTGCTTCCCGCGTGAGCGCCGACTACGTTGAGCGCTTCACTAACGGTGCAGTAAAAGGTAAAACCGGTTCTCTGACCGCGCTGCCGATCATCGAAACTCAGGCTGGCGACGTTTCCGCGTTCGTTCCGACCAACGTAATCTCGATTACCGATGGTCAGATCTTCCTGGAAACTAACCTGTTCAACTCCGGTATTCGTCCGGCAGTTAACCCAGGGATCTCCGTATCCCGTGTGGGTGGCGCTGCGCAGACCAAGATCATCAAGAAACTGTCCGGTGGTATTCGTACCGCGCTGGCGCAGTATCGTGAACTGGCAGCGTTCTCTCAGTTCGCTTCCGATCTGGACGAAGCAACCCGTAAACAGCTGAGCCACGGTCAGAAAGTGACCGAGCTGCTGAAACAGAAACAGTATGCGCCGATGTCCGTAGCGCAGCAGGGTCTGGTGCTGTTTGCCGCCGAGCGTGGCTTCCTGAACGACGTTGAGCTGGCGAAAATCGGCAGCTTCGAAGCAGCGCTTCTGGCTTATGCAGATCGCGACCACAGCGAGCTGATGGCGGAAATCAACCAGGCTGGTAACTACAACAACGATATCGAAGCGAAGCTGAAAGCTCTGCTCGAAACGTTCAAGAAAACCCAGTCCTGGTAATGTCTGGCGGCTTGTCCCTTCCGGGGCAGGCCGCAAGGCTTTGAGGAGAAGCTTATGGCCGGCGCAAAAGAGATACGTAGTAAGATCGGAAGCGTTCAAAATACGCAAAAGATCACCAAAGCGATGGAAATGGTCGCCGCCTCCAAAATGCGTAAATCGCAGGAACGCATGGCGGCCAGCCGTCCTTATGCAGAGACCATGCGCAAAGTGATTGGTCACATTGCGTTAGGCAATCTGGAATACAAGCACCCTTACCTGGAGGAGCGCGACGTTAAGCGCGTCGGCTACCTGGTCGTGTCTACCGACCGCGGGCTTTGTGGTGGTTTGAACATTAACCTGTTCAAAAGAGTGCTGGCTGATATGAAAGGCTGGGCGGATAAAGGCGTCGAGAGCGATCTGGCGATTATCGGCTCTAAAGGTGTTTCATTTTTCGGCGCTGTCGGCGGCAACGTGGTTGCTCAGGTGACGGGCATGGGCGACAAGCCTTCCCTGTCCGATCTGATCGGCCCGGTAAAAGTCATGCTGCAGGCTTACGACGAAGGTCGTATCGACAAGCTCTATGTTGTCAGCAACAAATTTATCAACACCATGTCCCAGTCACCGCAAATCATCCAGCTGCTGCCGTTACCGCCAGCAGATCCGGAAGAAGGCGTAGTGAAGAAGAGTACCTGGGATTATCTGTATGAACCGGATCCGAAAGCGCTGCTGGACACGTTACTGCGTCGCTACGTCGAGTCTCAGGTTTACCAGGGTGTTGTAGAAAACCTGGCCAGCGAGCAGGCCGCGCGTATGGTGGCGATGAAAGCTGCGACCGACAACGGCGGAAACCTGATCAAAGAGCTGCAGTTGGTATACAACAAAGCTCGTCAGGCCAGCATCACCCAGGAACTTACCGAGATTGTCGGTGGAGCCTCCGCGGTTTAACCAGGTTTAATGAATTAGGTAGAGGATTCAAGATGGCTACTGGAAAAATTGTCCAGGTAATCGGCGCCGTTGTTGACGTCGAATTTCCTCAGGACGCAGTACCACAAGTGTACAGCGCGCTTGAGACTAAAAATGGTGATACCCGTCTGGTGCTGGAAGTACAGCAGCAGCTGGGTGGTGGCGTGGTTCGCGCCATCGCAATGGGTTCTTCCGACGGCCTGAAGCGCGGTCTGGAAGTCGCTGACCTTGCGCACCCAATCGAAGTACCGGTAGGTACCGCAACGCTTGGCCGTATCATGAACGTGCTGGGCGAGCCAATCGACATGAAAGGCGACATCGGCGAAGAAGAGCGTTGGGCGATCCACCGTTCTGCACCTTCATACGAAGACCAGTCCAACTCTCAGGAGCTGCTGGAAACCGGTATCAAGGTAATCGACCTGATGTGTCCGTTCGCGAAGGGCGGTAAAGTTGGTCTGTTCGGCGGCGCGGGTGTAGGTAAAACCGTAAACATGATGGAGCTGATCCGTAACATTGCGGCTGAGCACTCAGGTTTCTCCGTATTTGCCGGCGTGGGCGAGCGTACCCGTGAGGGTAACGACTTCTATCACGAGATGACCGACTCCAACGTTATCGACAAAGTATCTCTGGTCTACGGCCAGATGAACGAGCCACCAGGAAACCGTCTGCGCGTTGCCCTGACTGGCCTGACCATGGCGGAAAAATTCCGTGATGAAGGTCGTGACGTACTGCTGTTCATCGATAACATCTACCGTTACACCCTGGCCGGTACCGAAGTGTCCGCGCTGCTGGGTCGTATGCCATCAGCGGTAGGCTACCAGCCAACGCTGGCGGAAGAGATGGGCGTTCTGCAGGAACGTATCACCTCAACCAAAACCGGTTCTATCACCTCCGTACAGGCCGTTTACGTGCCTGCGGATGACTTGACTGACCCATCGCCAGCCACCACCTTTGCTCACTTAGACGCAACCGTGGTACTGAGCCGTCAGATCGCGTCTCTGGGTATCTACCCGGCGGTTGATCCACTGGATTCTACCAGCCGTCAGCTGGATCCGCTGGTTGTTGGTCAGGAACACTACGACGTGGCTCGTGGCGTGCAGTCTCTGCTGCAGCGTTACCAGGAACTGAAAGACATCATCGCTATCCTCGGGATGGACGAGCTGTCTGAAGACGACAAGCTGGTTGTTGCTCGCTCTCGTAAGATGCAGCGCTTCCTGTCTCAGCCGTTCTTTGTGGCAGAAGTCTTCACCGGTTCTCCGGGCAAGTATGTGTCGCTGAAAGATACCATCCGTGGCTTTAAAGGCATCATGGACGGTGAATTCGACCATCTGCCAGAGCAGGCTTTCTACATGGTTGGTTCCATCGAAGAAGCCGTGGAAAAAGCGAAGAAACTGTAATAACGGTTTCCCGGGAGGTTAATTATGGCTATGACTTTTCACCTGGACGTGGTCAGTGCAGAACAGCAGATGTTCTCCGGCACTGTGCAGCGTATTCAGGTGTCAGGTAGCGAAGGCGAGCTGGGGATCCACCCTGGCCACGCCCCGCTGCTGACCGCCATTAAACCTGGTATGGTTCGCATCGTTAAAGAACAGGGCGACGAAGAGTATATCTATCTCTCCGGCGGCATGTTGGAAGTACAGCCAGGCGCGGCTACCGTGCTGGCTGATACGGCGATCCGCGGCACCGACCTCGACGAGGCCCGCGCGATGGAAGCGAAACGCAAAGCCGAGGAGCACATGAGTGGCTCTCACGGCGATGTGGACTTTGCTGCCGCGTCGGCTGAACTGGCTAAAGCGATCGCCAAACTGCGCGTGATCGAGTTGACCAAAAAAGCGATGTAATTCAGGTTTAAGCAGAAAGGCCAGACAGGAAACTGCCTGGCCTTTTTTTATTGTCGAAGGGGCGGCACAGGGCGCGCTGCAGGAAATCCCGATCGGATAAAACACTATATTTAATGTTGTAATTAAACTGAGCGTTAAACGTTCAGCTACGCCAGAAGAAAAAGCAAAGCGTGCACAACGCCATAACGGTGGCGATGATAGTAAGCGCTGAACAGATAAGGCATTCCGTCTTGCTGCTGCCAGCGTCCGCCATCACAGGTTCCTGCACTGCTTTCTTTTTCTCCGGAATATAGATATAGCCTTTGCCCGGTATCGTTTTAATACAGTTTCTGAGGTTCACCGCAGCTAAATCGCGGCGTATTTTATAAACCAGCTGAGTCAGGTTGGCGTCATCGATAGTCGCAGCCCGGCTTTCCCAGATTGCCGTAATCAAATGGCTTTTTGTCAGCTCTTTTTCCGGGTTGCGAAGGAAATAGCTCAGCAATCGTTTCTCTTTTTCGCTGATGGTTAATGTAATGTTGCCATTGATCAGATGATTTCTCTCCTCTGAGAGATAAATATTGTTACCAAGATAAATTTCTTCGTTCATGACTGTGACCTGTTAAGTGGGGAAACCAGTAATAGATTAAAAAAAACAGCGATGGTTAAAGGCTTTGTATAGCCTCTGCAAATCCTTATTAATGTTTGCTTTAATATTCTTTTTATTTTTTAGCAGATATCGCTCTGCTTAACTGCTTCGCTCTGTTGGTGGCAGGAATATACCAGCAGAAAAGATAAAGACGGGTTGTAATTATTAGCACAGGCATTGCAGAAAGTGCACGCCAGAAGGCGGTAATCCGCGCCGGTCAAGGGTCTGTAGCGGTTTTGCCGCGCGCAATGTTAAGCGAGGTTCTAATTATTGTTTATCCGTCATTGATAAAAGAGAACAGAGTCTTGTTATTCGAAGGTCGTTTATCCGGTCTGGGGTTATTTATCCTGCCTGTCCCCAGACTCCCGCACGCAGTCTGGCCGATAGCTGGCTTATTAATGTTATTTCGGGGCGGGCAGGAGTGAGCTGATAATTATTCTTTATTTGTAACTGGTATGCTTTTCCGTATCGGGTAAAAGTTTGTCGGCCAGCTTAATCGATGGCGCTGAGTACACTAACTTTTATCATATAAGGATTTGCAATGAGCAAGTTGATTCAACAAGACATTCTTACAGAACAGTCTTATGCCGCAGATGGATTTAACCCGGTAACGAACACTTCAGAATTTAGTTACACTTCAGGTCGCGTAGCAAAACGTGTATACAACAAATATAACACCGCCAATAAACCTAAACTCTTTGGCTATTACACTGACTGGGCGCATTACGATCAGCGTCAGGTTGATAATAATGGCAATATTCTTAAAGCAAATCGCGGCCGTGGGATTGATATCACTAAGTTAGACCCAACCGCCTACGATAAAATCATTTTTGGTTTTACCGGTATCGTCGGTGATAAAGGCGCTAATAAAGAAAAAATCGATCAGGCTGCGGCCTGGACCGGCAAGAAAACCAACGAAATGACCATCCTGGATCCGTGGGCCGATTGTCAGTCTTATATCAACTGCGGCTTCAGCGGCTGGAAAGCATTTGGTTTTGGCCCGGGCACTACCTATCCGTCTGATGGCGAAGGCGATTGCTTCTATCAGGATCACCCTAACCTGCAGGGCGTGCTGGGCGCGATGCGTAAGTTGCAGATAGATGCGAAAGCTCAGGGTCACGATCTGGCGCTTTCCTTCAGCCTCGGCGGCTGGACGATGAGCGAAGCCTTCCACGAGCTGGCGAAAAGCCAGAGCGCGATTGATACGCTGGTAGCCAGCATTATCTGGTTCTTCGACCGCTTCCCGATGTTTTCTGAAATCGATATCGACTGGGAATATCCAAATGCTGCAGGCGCGGGTAACCCACACGGCCCGGAAGATGGTGAGAACTACGTGGCGCTGATCTCCAGCCTGCGTAAGGCGCTTGATGCTAACAGCATGAAACACGTGAAAATCAGTATCGCGTCTTCCGCTAACGTGGATGTGTTGCAGCATTCTAATATCAAAGGCCTGCTGGAAGTGGGTTTGTACGGCATCAACCTGATGACCTATGACTTCTTCGGTACGCCGTGGGCGGACGGCCTGGCCCATCACGCCAACCTGTATAAAACCAAAAACAGCACCTACAGTCTGGAAGAAGCGGTTGAGTATCTGCTGAACCTGGGTGTGGATCCTGAAGCCATCAACATCGGTTATGCAGGCTATTCACGTAGCGCCAAGGGCGGCAACATTGAATCCTTCTCTCCGCTGAAGGGTTCTTACGATGGTAGCGGTACTACCGTGGGGACTTTTGAGTCCGGCTGTGTTGAATACTATGACATTATCAACAACTACCTGGATCTGGAAAACCAGTCTGGCCGTAACGGTTACAACGTGTATACCGATGACGAAGCCTGCGCAGATTATCTGTACAGCCCGACGTCTAAAGTTTTCCACTCTATCGATACGCCACGTACCGTACGTGAAAAAGCGCGTTATGTGATCGAAAAAGGCCTGGGTGGTCTGTTCACCTGGACTATCGATAACGATAACGGCCTGCTGGTTAACGCCGGTCGTGAAGGTATGGGCTGCCCGATTGTGCAGCAGAACATCGATATGTCACCTTTCTACTTTAAAGGGATCAATATCAACGGTGAAAACCCGATTAACCCGGTAGACCCGGTAGACCCGGTAGACCCAATTGACCCAGTCGACCCGGTTGACCCAATCGATCCCGTTGACCCGGAAGATAACACCGCGCCAACTGCTGTTATCACTATGAAAGCGCTGGGCGGCAGCACGCTGGTCTTCTCTGCGGATAAATCCGTTAAAGCCGCCAGCTACAAATGGTCAGGCAGCGGTAACGTGCAGATCGTTTCTCCGCAGGCCAGCGAAACGAAAGTTGCGCTGCCGGCTGTTACCTCTGAAAAGGTGGTAGAGCTGCTGCTGACCGTCACCGCGGCCAATAGCAAAACCGATATGGCCTCTTACAAAGTGGTTATCGTGCCTGCATCCGAAGTTACTCCGGATGAGCCAGTGGTGCCGGATGTGCCTGCTGAATATCCCCTGTGGAGTGCAACCGCAGTCTACGTGGAAGGCAGTAAAGTGACGCATAAAGGCGTTAACTTTATCGGTAAATTCTGGTCACAGGGTTCTGAACCTGGTCTGGAAGAAACTACCGGCCAGTTCGGTAAACCATGGGATTACCTTCGTTAATTTGAAATAAATAATGCTCCTTCGGGAGCATTATTTCCCGTCTGCCAGAGTGAAAAAATGAATATTTCAGAGAGGGGCATTGATTTTATCAAGGCTCAGGAAAAACTTCGTTTAACCGCAGAGAAGAATGACGCGGGCATCTGGACGCTGGGCTATGGCCATGCGGAAAGCGTCCGTGAAGGCGACAGCGTTACGCCTGAACAGGCGGAGGTGCTGCTTGTCAGCGACCTGAACAAATGCGCCGAACTCTTGCGGCAGAAAGTTGAAGTGCCCGTCACGCAGGATCAGTTTGACGCGCTCTGCTCCATTCTGCACAGCGTCGGCGCCGGGCAGCAGGGCGTAAAAGCTGGCCTGATCGAGCTAAAAAGCGGTCAGCCTTCCACGCTGCTGATGTTTTTAAACCAGGGCTGCTATGCCGCCGCCGCCGAACAGTTCGGCTCGTGGATTTACGCCGGAAATGGCGTGGTTAAAACGTTAATTACTCGCAGGGAACGCGAAAAAAATCTTTTTCTTCGCCATAAATAGCCATGGTCTTTGCCGATCGCTATTTATCTTTCTGAGGTATTACCGTGTTATATAATGATGAAACTATGTTGCTGATGAAGTTTTTAAGTGAACATCATCTTTTGGATGCCATGATAGTTGCCAGCGCCGGAGGAGTGGTTAATTACTTTATCCACGGCGAGCTGATAAAAGAAAATAAAGGGAAACTGAGCTTTTTCCTGAAACACATATTTATTTCAATGTTTACTGGCTTTGTGGTTGGCTTACTCTGTATTGATTTCAACATGACTACGTCCCAAACGCTTCTTTTCTCTGCTATCGCCGGCACCAGCGGCAGCGAAGTCGTGGTTGTGCTGCAGCAAAAAATCTCTGAATGGTTAAAGAGCAAAACCGTTTGATCGACAGCGGTGGAAAGTCATAGACGACTCTATTTTGGTGGTATCATGCTCCGGCTGAGGGACGCATACCGGCTTTTCCCGGCGTGGTGCCCTTGTTCGGCCCGGCGGAAAGTATTTTTGAAGGGTAAAAGAAGTAGTATTTTTCCCGCAATCCAGCTTTACTTTTCGCCAGGAAAGCGATTTCAACATCAAGCAGGATGTCTATGTCAAACAGCGCGCTGAGCGTGGTGATCCTTGCCGCAGGCAAGGGAACCCGTATGTACTCCGATCTTCCCAAAGTTCTTCATCTTTTGGCCGGTAAGCCAATGGTACAACACGTCATTGACGCCGCGCAGGGCGTGGGCGCTGACAAAGTCCATCTGGTTTACGGACACGGCGGCAAACGCTTACAGTCTACCTTGCAGGATCCCTCGCTGAACTGGGTATTGCAGGCCGAGCAGCTGGGCACCGGTCACGCTATGCAGCAGGCCGCGCCCTGGTTTGCCGATGACGAAGATATCCTGATGCTGTACGGCGACGTGCCGTTGATTTCTACCGAAACGCTACAGCGACTGCGCCAGGCAAAACCGCAGGGCGGCATCGCGCTGCTAACGGTCATCCTTGATAATCCCACCGGCTATGGTCGCATCCTCCGTGAGCAGGGCCAGGTCGTGGGCATCGTAGAGCAGAAAGACGCCACGCCGGAACAGCTGGCGATCCGCGAAATCAATACCGGTATTCTGCTGGCCAACGGCGGCGACCTGAAGCGCTGGCTGAGCAAGCTCACCAATGACAACGCTCAGGGCGAATATTACATCACGGATATTATCGCGCTGGCTCATCAGGAAGGCCGGGTGACGGAAACGACGCAGCCTTTGCACAGTTCGGAAACCGACGGCGTTAACAACCGGCTACAGCTGGCAACGCTGGAACGCGTCTGGCAGGCACAGCAGGCGGAAAAACTGCTGCTGGCGGGCGTGATGCTGAAAGATCCGGCGCGTTTCGACCTGCGGGGCGAGCTTAAACATGGCCGCGACGTAGAAATAGACACCAACGTGATTATCGAAGGTAAGGTGCAGCTCGGTAACCGCGTGAAAATCGGCAGCGGCTGCGTGCTGAAAAACTGCGTGATTGGCGACGACTGCGAAATCAGTCCTTACAGCGTGCTGGAAAACGCCGAGCTGGCGGCAGACTGCACCGTCGGCCCGTTCGCCCGGCTTCGTCCCGGCAGCTCGCTTGCCGCTGGCGCGCACGTCGGCAACTTTGTCGAAATGAAAAAGGCGACGCTGGGCAAAGGCTCTAAAGCCGGTCACCTGAGCTACCTGGGCGATGCTTCGATCGGCGCTAACGTCAATATCGGCGCGGGCACCATTACCTGTAATTACGATGGCGTGAACAAATCGCTGACGATCATCGGCGACGATGTCTTTGTCGGCTCCGATACCCAGCTGGTGGCGCCGGTATCGGTAGCGGCGGGCACGACCATCGCCGCAGGCACCACGGTGATGAAAGATATCTCCGCGCCAGGTTTGGCCTACAATCGTAAAGAACAGAATCTGAAAACCGACTGGCAGCGTCCGGCGAAGAAAAAATAATTTTACGGGCGGCGAAGATCGCCCGATTGCAGTAAGGGGTGCATGGCACCCATATAACTCTAATCCCCACTCTCTACAAGGCTCGGGGAACCGGAACATACCGGAACAAACAGGCAGAAGACAAAGTTAATGGCAAACGCCATGACGTCAGGAAAACTACTATGTGTGGAATTGTTGGTGCAGTAGCGCAACGTGATATCGCAGAAATCCTGTTAGAAGGGTTACGCCGCCTGGAATATCGGGGCTATGACTCCGCGGGTCTGGCCGTCGTTACCGCCGAAGGGCAGATCACGCGCCTTCGTCGTTTAGGCAAGGTGCAAAAACTGGCGGAAGCGGCGGAAACCACGCCGCTGGCTGGCGGCACCGGTATCGCGCACACGCGCTGGGCAACCCACGGCGAGCCGTCGGAGGCCAATGCGCATCCTCATATCTCAGAACATATCGTTATCGTGCATAACGGCATTATCGAAAACCACGAGCCGCTGCGTGAGCGGTTAAAAGAGCTGGGCTATCGCTTTGCGTCCGAAACGGATACGGAAGTAGTCGCGCACCTGGTGCACTGGGAGCAGAAGCAGAGCGGCGGCACGCTGCGTGAAGTGGTACAGCGCGTGATCCCGCAGCTGCGCGGCGCTTACGGCATGGTCATTATGGACAGCCGCGATCCGTCCGTGCTGGTGGCCGCCCGTTCCGGCAGCCCGCTGGTGATTGGCCGTGGCGTGGGTGAAAACTTTATCGCTTCCGATCAGCTGGCGCTGCTGCCGGTGACGCGTCGCTTTATGTACCTGGAAGAAGGCGATATCGCAGAGGTTAGCCGTCGCGACGTGGTTATCTTCGATCGCCTGGGCGAGCGCGTGGAGCGTGCCGAAATCGAATCCAACGTGCAGTACGACGCGGGCGACAAAGGCCTGTATCGTCACTATATGCAGAAAGAGATTTACGAACAGCCGATGGCGATCAAAAACACCCTGACCGGGCGTTTCAGCCATGGCGAAGTGGATCTCTCCGAGCTGGGGCCAAACGCCAACGCGCTGCTGGCGCAGGTTGAGCATATTCAAATCGTGGCCTGCGGCACCTCGTACAACTCCGGCATGGTGTCCCGCTACTGGTTTGAAGCGCTGGCTAACGTGCCGTGCGACGTGGAGATCGCTTCTGAATTCCGCTATCGCAAATCGGCGGTGCGCAAAAACAGCCTGATGATCACGCTGTCGCAGTCCGGTGAAACGGCGGACACGCTGGCGGCGCTGCGCCTGTCGAAAGAGCTGGGCTATCTCGGCTCGCTGGCGATCTGCAACGTGGCCGGCTCTTCGCTGGTGCGTGAATCCGATCTGGCGCTGATGACCAAAGCCGGGACGGAAATCGGCGTGGCCTCGACCAAAGCCTTCACCACGCAGCTGACCGTGCTGCTGATGCTGGTGGCGAAAATCGGCCGGCTGAAGGGCATGGACGCGCAGATCGAGCACGATATCGTGCACGGTTTGCAGGCGCTGCCGAGCCGTATCGAACAGATGCTGTCGCAGGACAAGCAGATTGAAGCGCTGGCGGAAGAGTTCTCCGATAAGCATCACGCGCTGTTCCTGGGCCGTGGCGACCAGTATCCAATAGCGATGGAAGGCGCGCTGAAGCTGAAGGAGATCTCCTATATCCACGCCGAAGCCTATGCGGCGGGCGAGCTGAAGCACGGGCCGCTGGCGCTGATCGATGCCGATATGCCGGTGATTGTGGTGGCGCCAAACAACGAGCTGCTGGAAAAACTGAAGTCGAACATCGAAGAGGTGCGCGCGCGCGGCGGCCTGCTGTACGTGTTCGCCGATCGGGATGCGGGTTTTGCCGACAGCGAAGGGATGCGTATTATCCCGCTGCCGCACGTGGAAGAGATTATCGCGCCAATCTTCTACACCGTGCCGCTACAGCTGCTCTCTTACCACGTCGCGCTGATTAAAGGCACCGACGTTGACCAGCCGCGCAATCTGGCGAAATCGGTCACGGTGGAGTAACCGACTACCGCGCCGATCCTGCAGAGGATCGGCGCGTTATCTTTTGCTCTAACGCCTGGAAGTTATCAGGGGGATTCAAGCCGGTAGAAAGGATTGTTTTGTCGCTGCTTCTCTGCGAAAGACGCAATCCTAATCGGAACCGACTTTTATAATGTCGCCATTCTGGCCTAAGCGATAATTATCGCCATCGTATGCTGTGAAAGTCGTACCAAAATTCCTGCTTTTATCCACGGAAAAAACAGCATCCTTTTCGATGCAATTTATTTTTATTTTCATATCATCAAAACAAAGCCTGTCATATTTTCCTTCTTCTTTATAACCCTCACCGAAATTCCAAAAAATAACAGTAAAATAGCCAGAGGATGAGGGGTTAGGAATGTTATACTTTTCTTTCAGTGTATCTTTATTTTTTAGCCACCAGTTTATTTTCCCCATATCGGTCTGCGGGAAATTCCTGACTAAAACATAGCTATGATTACCATTATCATGAACTGCGATAACTTCCACCGGACGCAGTGATAGCCAAAGCCAGTAACCAGGCAATACGCAGACAGCCAGAGCGAGCAAGGCAATAAGACTCCTTTTCTTTACTCTCATTTGCGATCTCCAGTAATTTCTATGACGGCTTCCATGTTGGTCATAAAAGGCTTAAAACCAAACTGGTTGTATCGCTGCAACACAAACCAGATACGAAAGAAGCGGAACAGGTTGAAGCTGAATTTTGATATATCGTCAACATCCAGGCCAAAGTGATCCTGGATTCTGTAATGCACCACCGCCCGATAACTACCATCATCAACCTGTAGCGATTTGATAGTGATGTGTGTTGCCCAGGTGTCGTGGACAGTTATGCCCATACCATTAAAACTATCCTGAATGCGGTCGAATTTGGGGAGTTTTCCTTCAAGAATAGCTTTTCGCAACTCCTCTTTATCTTTTGCCGGATAACATTTATTTTTCCAGTCAATATATTTTTCAATAGCCTCACCTAACCGTAAGCGAATGCTGTTTGGTGTGTTATCGGACAAAATATGCTCCTTCAGCGCCCTGTTCAGGCTCACACTGCTGAAAGGTGAACCTTTGCCGTGTTGCATGTGGGTAATCATCTCTTCGGCCAAATGGCGGTAAGGCCCATATACCGAGAACAAGGGGGAACGCTCCCGAAACTCATCAAACAGGATCGCCGCGCACTGCTGGCGGGTAATTTTCTCGCCAGCTCCACGGGAGCCGTAAAACATAGACTGTGGCTGATTAAACGGGGTGATTTTCGTCAGGGTATAAGGATTGGCTTTGGCAGACACATCTACCAGCCCGTAATAGGATTTTAACCGTGCTTCGGTCAGATCGCCGCAGCGCATATCACTGGCGCTGTAATCGTCCATCCGCTTTTGGGTTTTGAATAGAGTGCAGGGGAATTGCAGTCCGGCCATCGTGGCACACTCCTTGTGTTAGCGTCCGTTGCATTCTTTACAGGGGATAATACGCGGTGAAAAGCCAGAGAATAAACGCTGTGCGGCTTCCCTGTCTGAATTCGGATTTTTGGCCGTTTCGGGCAGAGAAAATAGCGGATGTTCTAATCTACTCTTTGTCCGTTGACGGCACATGCTTCAGCCGGGAAGCTGAAGTGGAACATTGAAAAGGGGCGCGCGCGGCGGCCTGCTGTACGTGTTCGCCGATCGGGATGCGGGCTTTGCCAACAGCGAAGGGATGCGTATTATCCCGCTGCCGCACGTGGAAGAGATTATCGCGCCAATCTTCTACACCGTGCCGCTACAGCTGCTCTCTTACCACGTCGCGCTGATTAAAGGCACCGACGTTGACCAGCCGCGCAATCTGGCGAAATCGGTCACGGTAGAGTAACCGACTACCGCGCCGATCCTGCAGAGGATCGGCGCGTTTTTAAAGCTATTTCACTTTGTTGTTAACCTCATCCAGCGTCCTTTTCAGATCGCTGATTTGATCCTTAAGGCTCTGCACGGTGGCTTGCGTTTCCCTGTTTGCCCGGTCTTTTTCCTCTACGCTTTTTTTCAGCTCCTGGAGCTGTTTATCCAGTTTCTTCGTTTCTTCCTGCTGCTCAAGCTTTTCAAGCCTCTCCTGCTGCTGCGTTACCTTCTCCTGCAACGTCTTGTTAGCGTCAATAAGAGCTTTTATGTCACCAATCTGAAAAGAGCGGGAAAAACCTTTACTGTAATCGGAATAGGCAACCAGGTTATCTCTGTCTGACAGGTAACCATCGCCTGATAATAATGGTGGTTGCTCATTTGCCTGCGCCAGCCCAGCTGTGGCGGCCAGCAGCAGGCTGCCAATAATCACTTTTGCTGTGTATTTCATAAAAATTTCCCTTAATAACGTATTTCATTCCATAAACGAGAGCGAAAATTAATCGTCCTCCATCGCGTTTTCGGCTTTGATATTAGCCCACTCAGGGCCGCTAAATATTGGATAAAAAATGAATTTTATGCAGAGAAAAGTCAGCGCAACGAATGGACGGCGCTTCCGGAAGATACACGACGTCGATTCGGAAGCCGGGTCACGCAACTGCCGCGCGCGTTGCTGGCGTAGCGAAGTAACAACAGGGCGATTGCAAAGGCGATCAACTCTTTTCTGGAATGTCTGTATAAAAGATGTTCGTCACAAAACTGTCATATTGTGTACATTTTACTGTCATCAAACTGTCCTATTTTGCCTCCAGCAGCAATCATTAATCATACTAAAACAGTATAAAGACTGACTTTATCCCCTGGAGGGAATATGACACTGATGCAAAAAAACCTGGCTCGTTTGGTGGCTGTTACGCTGTCGCTGAGCGCGGTTTCCGCTTTTGCCGCCGACAACCTGACGGGCGCGGGCGGGACTTTCCCGGCGCCGGTCTATAACAAATGGGCGGCCGAGTACAACAAAGCAACAGGCGCGCAGATTAACTACCAGGGGATCGGTTCTTCCGGCGGCGTAAAACAGATTATTGCTAAGACCGTCGACTTCGGCGCGTCCGACGCGCCGATGAAAGAAGAAGATTTGCAGAAAAACGGCCTGTTCCAGTTTCCAACCGTGATTGGCGGCGTGGTGCTGGCGGTGAACATTCCCGGCGTAAAATCCGGCGAACTGACGCTGGATGGCAAAACCGTTGGCGATATCTACCTCGGTAACGTAAAGAAATGGAACGATCCGGCCATCACTAAGCTGAACCCTGGCGTCAAACTGCCGGATGCCAATATCAACGTGGTGCGCCGCGCTGACGGTTCCGGCACCTCCTTTGTATTCACCAGCTATCTGGCGAAGGTGAACAGCGACTGGAACAGCAAAGTTGGCAAAGGCAACACCGTTAACTGGCCAACCGGCCTGGGCGGCAAAGGCAACGACGGCGTAGCCGCTTTCGTGCAGCGTCTGCCTGGCTCGATTGGCTATGTGGAATACGCCTACGCCAAACAAAACAACCTGGCCTATACCAAGCTGCTGGATGCCGACGGCAAAGCCGTTGCGCCAGGCGAACAGAGCTTCAGCGACGCGGCGAAAGGCGCGGACTGGAGCAAATCCTTCGCGCAGGATCTGACCTACCAGAAAGGCGATAACGCCTGGCCAATCACCTCCACCACTTTTATTTTGATGCACAAAGATCAGGCCAACGCGGAGAAGGGCGCAGCCGTACTGAAGTTCTTTGACTGGGCCTATAAAAACGGCGCCCAGGTCACCACCAGCCTGGACTATGCCGCGCTGCCGGACTCCGTCGTAGAGCAGATCCGCGCCGCATGGAAAACCAATATTAAAGACAGCTCGGGCAAAGCGCTGTACTAAGCTGACTAAACGGCTATAAGTTTCGGGCGGCCGCTGTGCCGCCCAAAAACGTTCACTATCGGGAATTTTATGGCTACATCCAGGCCGACATTCAAGGCTCCCGGCAAGCAGGGTGACCTCATTTTTGGCGCGCTGGTCAAGCTGGCCGCGCTGATTGTCTTACTGCTGCTCGGCGGCATTATTGTCTCGCTCATCGTCTCTTCCTGGCCCAGCATTCAGAAATTTGGCCTCTCCTTTCTGTGGACCAAAACCTGGGATGCGCCTAATGAACAGTTCGGCGCGCTGGTGCCGATTTACGGCACGCTGGTGACCTCTGCTATCGCGCTGGTTATCGCCGTGCCGGTCAGCTTTGGCATCGCGCTGTTTCTCACCGAACTGGCACCAAACTGGCTGCGTCGTCCTTTAGGCGTGGCGATCGAGCTGCTGGCCGCCATCCCCAGCATCGTTTACGGCATGTGGGGGCTGTTTATCTTCGCTCCGCTGTTTGCCACTTATTTTCAGACGCCGCTGGGCGAGCTGATGGCCAACGTGCCTATTGTCGGCTCGCTGTTCTCCGGCCCGGCTTTTGGCATCGGCATTCTGGCTGCCGGGATTATCCTGGCGATCATGATCATTCCTTATATCGCCTCGGTGATGCGTGACGTTTTCGAGCAGACCCCGGTGATGATGAAAGAGTCCGCTTACGGCATCGGCTGCACCACCTGGGAAGTGATCTGGCGCATCGTGCTGCCGTTTACCAAAAACGGCGTGATCGGCGGCATTATGCTGGGGCTGGGGCGCGCGCTGGGCGAAACCATGGCGGTGACCTTTATTATCGGTAATACCTACCAGCTGGACAGCGCTTCGCTGTTTATGCCGGGCAACAGCATCACCTCCGCGCTGGCAAACGAATTCGCCGAAGCGGAATCGGGCGTGCATACCGCCGCGCTGATGGAGCTGGGGCTGATCCTGTTTGTGATCACCTTTATCGTGCTGGCCTGTTCAAAGCTGATGATTATCCGCCTGGCGAAAAGTGAAGGAGCACGCTCATGAGCATGATAGCCATGCAGTCCCGCGCGGAGCTGGAAGCCTCCCGCCGTAAAATGCAGGCGTGGCGGCGGATGAAAAACCGCATCGCGCTGACCCTTTCCCTGCTGACGATGGCGTTTGGCCTGTTCTGGCTGATTTGGATCCTTTGGGCGACCATCGCGCGCGGCGTGGACGGCATGACGCTGGCGCTGTTTACGGAAAACACGCCGCCGCCCAATACGGCCGGCGGCGGTCTGGCTAACGCCATTATGGGCAGCGGCCTGCTGATTTTCTGGTCGACCATCGTGGGGACGCCGCTGGGCATCATGGCCGGTATCTATCTGGCGGAATATGGCCGTAAAGGCTGGCTGGCGGAAACGATCCGCTTTATCAACGATATCCTGCTTTCCGCTCCCTCCATCGTGGTCGGCCTGTTCGTCTACACGCTGGTGGTAGCGCAGATGCAGCACTTTTCTGGCCTGGCGGGCGCGGTGGCGCTGGCACTGTTGCAGATCCCCGTGGTTATTCGCACCACGGAAAATATGCTGAAGCTGGTGCCGGACAGCCTGCGCGAAGCGGCATACGCGCTGGGTACGCCGAAATGGAAAATGATTTCGGCCATTACGCTGAAGGCTTCGATATCGGGCATTCTTACCGGCATCCTGCTGGCGATAGCGCGTATCGCCGGGGAAACGGCGCCGCTGCTGTTTACCTCGCTCTCCAACCAGTTCTGGAGCACCGATATGCTGCAGCCGCTGGCTAACCTGCCGGTGACGATTTTTAAATTCGCCATGAGCCCGTTTGCCGAATGGCAAAGCCTGGCCTGGGCAGGCGTGCTGCTGATTACCGTCTGCGTGCTGATTTTAAATATTCTGGCGCGCGTGATTTTTGCCAAAAGCAAACACTGATCTAACGCGCGGCTGCGGCGGCGCGTATAAGCGAGAAAAAGAATGGCTGACAACACTTCCGGCAATATGATCCAGGTTCGTGATTTGAACTTTTACTATGGAAAATTTCATGCGCTGAAGAATATCAATCTGGATATTGCTAAAAACCAGGTCACCGCTTTTATCGGCCCGTCGGGCTGCGGTAAATCGACGCTGCTGCGCACGTTTAACAAGATGTTTTCGCTCTATCCGGAACAGCGCGCGGAAGGCGAGATCCTGCTGGATGGCG
Source organism: Erwinia sp. STN24 (assembly GCF_041320675.1). Classification (NCBI taxonomy): domain Bacteria; kingdom Pseudomonadati; phylum Pseudomonadota; class Gammaproteobacteria; order Enterobacterales; family Erwiniaceae; genus Erwinia; species Erwinia sp. STN24. The sequence continues at coordinate 48,322 of NZ_JBGGPM010000005.1, forward strand.
AAAACATCCTGACCGCCAGCCAGGATATCGCCCTGCTGCGCGCGCGCGTCGGCATGGTGTTCCAGAAACCAACGCCGTTCCCGATGTCGATTTACGATAACATCGCTTTCGGCGTGCGCCTGTTCGAAAAACTTTCCCGTGCCGAAATGGATGAGCGCGTACAATGGGCGCTGACCAAAGCAGCGCTGTGGACGGAAACCAAAGACAAGCTGCAGCAGAGCGGCTACAGCCTTTCCGGCGGCCAGCAGCAGCGCCTTTGCATCGCTCGCGGCATTGCTATTCGGCCGGAGGTGCTGCTGCTGGACGAGCCGTGCTCCGCGCTGGATCCTATTTCCACTGGCCGTATCGAAGAGCTGATCACCGAGCTGAAGCAGGATTACACCGTGGTAATCGTCACGCATAACATGCAGCAGGCCGCGCGCTGTTCCGACCATACGGCCTTTATGTATCTGGGCGAGCTGATTGAGTTCAGCGATACGGATACGCTGTTTACCAAACCGCACCAAAAACAAACCGAAGACTATATCACTGGCCGCTATGGTTAAGTTGACTGGAGAAACGCATGGATAATCTCAATCTGAATAAACATATCTCCGGGCAGTTCAACGCCGAGCTGGAGCACATCCGCACCCAGGTGATGACGATGGGCGGCATGGTGGAAAAACAGCTGACGGACGCCATCGTCGCGATGCACAACCAGGATGCCGAGCTGGCGCAGCGGGTGATCGATGGCGACCAGAAGGTCAACATGATGGAGGTGTCGATTGACGAGGCGTGCGTGCGCATTATCGCCAAGCGCCAGCCGACCGCCAGCGACCTGCGTCTGGTGATGGCGATCATCAAAACCATTTCCGAGCTGGAGCGCATTGGCGACGTGGCGGAAAAAATCAGCCGCACGGCGCTGGAAAAATTTGGCCAGCAGCACCAGTCGCTGCTGGTAAATCTGGAATCGCTGGGCTATCACACCATTCAGATGCTGCACGACGTGCTGGATGCTTTTGCGCGCATGGATCTCAATGCGGCTATTGAAATCTATCGGGAAGATAAAAAGGTCGACCAGGAATATGAGGGCATCGTGCGTCAGCTGATGACCTATATGATGGAAGATCCGCGCACCATTCCCAGCGTGCTGACCGCGCTGTTCTGCGCGCGCGCTATCGAGCGTATTGGCGATCGCTGCCAGAATATCTGTGAAATCATCTTCTATTTCGTGAAAGGTCAGGACTTCCGTCACGTTGGCGGCGACAAGCTGGACGAGCTGCTCACCGGCGAAAGTGACGACAAGCCGGTCTGACCATCGCGCTGCCGGTCTGACGCTTTAAGTTGGTCTGGCGGCGCTCGTAATTTATACTTGCCGCACTTCACACCGGCAAGGAACTCCCGTGATGCAACAAAAAAAAGGCGTAACGCCAGGCAAAGCGATGCTGGCGGCGATCAGCGGCTACGCAATGGACGGCTTCGATCTGCTGATCCTCGGGTTTATGCTGCCCGCCATCAGCCTTTCTCTGGCGCTCGATCCCTCGCAGGCAGGCTCGCTGGTCACCTGGACGCTGATTGGCGCGGTGATCGGCGGCGTCGTGTTCGGCCATCTCAGCGACAAGCTGGGCCGGATCCGCGTGCTGACCTTTACCATCCTGATGTTTTCCGTGTTTACCGGGCTTTGCGCCTTTGCGCAGGGCTACTGGGATCTGCTGGCGTACCGCACGCTGGCGGGCGTGGGGCTGGGCGGCGAGTTTGGCATCGGCATGGCGCTGATTGCCGAAGCCTGGCCCGCCAACAAGCGTAACCGCGCTTCCGCCTGGGTCGGCATCGGCTGGCAGCTTGGCGTGCTGCTGGCCGCTTTTATTACCCCGCTGCTGTTAACCTACATCGGCTGGCGCGGCATGTTCCTGGTCGGGCTGCTGCCTGCCGCCGCATCATTTTTTATCCGGCGCGGCCTGGGCGAGCCGGAAGGCTTTACGCGGCATGTGGATGTCCATCAGGGCTTATCGTTCGCCGCCAGGCTGAAGCTGCTGTGTAAAGATGCCGCCACGACTAAGGCCAGCCTGGGGATTTTTATCCTGTGCTCGGTACAGAACTTTGGCTACTACGGCTTGATGATTTGGATGCCGGCTTACCTTTCCAGCCGCTTTGGCTTCTCGCTGACCAAATCGGGGCTGTGGACGGCGGTCACGGTCGTGGGCATGACGTTGGGTATCTGGCTGTTCGGCATGCTGGCCGATCGCTTTGCCCGCTGGAAGATTTTCCTGCTTTATCAGGCTGGTGCGGTCGTGATGGTGGTGGCATACGCCCAGCTACGCGATCCGATGATGATGCTGTTTGCGGGCGCCGTGATGGGGATGTTCGTCAACGGCATGATCGGCGGCTACGGCGCGCTGATCTCAGACACCTATCCCGTGCAGGTCAGAGCTACGGCGCAAAACGTCTTATTTAACCTGGGCCGCGGCGTCGGCGGTTTTGGCCCGCTGGTTATCGGACTGCTGGCGATGCAGTTCTCCTTTACGGCAGCGATTACGCTGCTGGCGCTGATTTACCTGCTGGATATCTTCGCCACGCTGTTTTTACTGCCGAAAAAGCAGGGCAGCGAAGATACGCTGGGCGCGATCGGCTAAACGGTGTCCGCGCCGCCTGGCGCGGAGTGCCTGCTCAGCGCGTCAGTTGCCAGCCTTTTTGCCGCCACAGCTCCGGCAGCTGCGCCATATCGTCAAAAGGCGTCACCAGCGGATGATCCAGCGGCCTGTTGTGGGCGTCCGCGCAGTAATAGAACACCGGGATACCCGCCGCGATGCCTGCTTTGGCGCCCGCTTCGGAATCATCCACCAGGATGCACTGCGCCAGCGGGATCGCCATCTGTTCCGCCGCGTATGCCATCAGCGCGGGATCGGGCTTCCAGCGTGAAATCGTATAGCCGCTGTACAACCGGTCATCAAAATAGTCGAGCATCCCGGTTAATCCCAGCGAATGCTGCATTTTCGGCACGGTGCCGTTCGATACCACGCACATCGGCACGCTAATCTGCGCCAGCAGGGCTTTCGCGCCCGCAATCGGCTGTAGCTGTTGCTCAAAAAGGCGCGCCACTTCCTGACGGTAAGCCGGCTCCAGCTCCGTGACATCGGCGCTGAGATGATGTTCAGCGGTCACGTCGGCAATAATGTCATAGAGCTTTACGCCCTTATATTTTTCAAACATCTCCTGCAGCGACAGCTCGACGCCGTAGCGCGCAAACGTATTGACATAGGCCTGGGTACAAAGCAGCTCGCTGTCCACCAGCGTGCCGTCGCAATCAAAAAAGATACAGCTAACAGACATCGGTTCATCCTTAACGAAGGGGCGTGCTTTTACTTTACGCGTGGAAAGGTAAAACGCGACCGGAAAAGATGAATTTTACGTTAACGGCGCTGAAGTCAGGGCTAACAAGGCGCAATCGGTTGCGAAAAAACTCTGGCGCCGTCTGGCAAATTAAAATTTATCGTTTAGGATAGCCGACGATAACTTTTCTCCGTTTTGGAATCTTATATGAACAACTCAGGTCTACTGCAGCGGATCTTCAAACTACAGGAACACGGCACGACGGTGCGTACGGAAGTGATTGCCGGTTTTACCACCTTCCTGACCATGGTCTATATCGTGTTCGTGAATCCGCAGATCCTCGGCGTGGCGGGCATGAATACCCAGGCGGTATTCGTGACGACCTGCCTGATCGCCGCCGGAGGCAGTATTCTGATGGGGCTGGTCGCCAACCTGCCGGTAGCGCTTGCGCCCGCAATGGGCCTGAACGCCTTTTTTGCTTTCGTGGTCGTCGGCGCGATGGGCGTCTCCTGGCAGACCGGCATGGGCGCCATCTTCTGGGGCGCCGTAGGGCTGCTGTTGCTGACCCTTTTCCGCATTCGCTACTGGATGATTTCCAATATCCCGGTCAGCCTGCGCGTGGGTATTACTGCCGGTATTGGCCTGTTTATCGCGATGATCGGCCTGAAAAACGCCGGGATCGTGGTGCCCAATAAAGAAACGCTGGTGGCGGTAGGCGATCTGACCTCCCACAGCGTCCTGCTGGGCGCGCTGGGCTTCTTTATTATTGCCGTGCTGGCTTCCCGCAATATTCATATTGCAGTGCTGGTTTCCATTGTGGTGACTACGCTGATCGGCCTGGCGCTGGGCGACGTGAAGTATGGCGGCGTGTTCTCTATGCCTACGGGCATTACGTCCATTCTGGGCGAAGTCGATCTGAAAGGGTCGCTGAACGTCGGCATGGCGGGGATCATCTTCTCCTTTATGCTGGTAAACCTGTTTGACTCTTCTGGCACGCTGATTGGCGTAACGGATAAAGCGGGCCTGACCGATGAAAAAGGCACGTTTCCGCGCATGAAGCAGGCGCTTTACGTCGACAGCATCAGTTCGGTAGCGGGCGCTTACATCGGTACTTCTTCCGTTACCGCCTATATCGAAAGCTCCTCCGGCGTTTCTATTGGCGGACGCACGGGCCTGGTGGCCGTGGTGACGGGCGTGCTGTTTCTACTGGTGATGTTCCTGTCGCCGCTGGCGGGCATGGTGCCGGCTTACGCTGCCGCAGGCGCACTGATCTACGTAGGCGTGCTGATGACCTCCAGCCTGGCGCGCGTCAAGTGGGACGACCTGACCGAAGCGGTGCCGGCCTTTGTTACCACCGTGATGATGCCGTTCAGTTTTTCTATTACCGAAGGGATTGCGCTGGGCTTTATTTCTTACTGCGTGATGAAGCTGGGCACGGGCCGCTGGCGTGAAATTTCGCCGTGCGTCATCGTCGTGGCGATCCTGTTTGTGTTAAAAATTGTCTTTATCGACGCGCACTAATCTGAACGGGCCGCTGGCCCGTTTTTTTTCGCCGCGCTAAAGCGCGATTGCTTTTTCCGGCGGCAGGCTCACCAGCCGCAGCGCGCGCGGCCCCATCTTCTGTCCCGTGGCAGGAATATCCTGCAGGCCTTTCCAGCGCGCGTTGTCCACTTCCCACAGCGAGAGCCGCTCACAGCCCGATGAATGGGCGCAAGACCAGATAATCAGCGGCTCAACGTCGGAAAAGGCTTCTGTCTGCGGCTGCAACAGCGAGCGTAGCCGCCCGGACGCGGGATGCAGCCTCAGCGAATCTTTTTCCGGGTTATCGGACAGCTTTAGTATGCTTTGCCGCATCGTCCAGAGCTGGGTGGCCGCCTCATCGGGATCGGTCTGGGCCAGTATCCAGGCTTTTTCGGCCGGAGAAATTTCACGTGAATATCGCTCCAGCGTCTGGCGGCTGTGGGCGCGGACGATTTCCATATCCAGCCCGACGCTGCCGTCTTCTCCGGCCAGCAGTACACCAACGATATTGCCTGCGTAGGCGATGCTGAAATCGGGCAGCTGCGCATCGGCAAAGTGGGGACGTCCGTTTGGTGAGAGCCGGATTTCAGGCAGCGGCGAAATGCCATAAAGGCGCAGCAGCATTTCCGCCAGCAGCATACGGGCCACCAGAAAGCGCGTCCGCCGTCTTTCCGGTAGGTTACTGGCGCTTTCTGTTATCTGTTGAGAAAGCTGGTGTACCGGGACGCGGGTATCCGTCAGGATCCAGCGTGCGAAATGGCTGGCCATCTGTCGCTCCGTGAAAATGGGTGAAAACGCGTTATTATTGTAAGAATTTTCTTAGCGCGTGACACGTAACTTTCCCGTTTTACCTCTAAATTAGGATTAATATTAACGAATGCGCGTGTGGTTCTCATCGTCAATATTCTTTTTACATGGCTTTTTAATATCTTCATTGTCTTATTTAAGTTTAATAATTTCCTGTAATGCCAATATATAATTGCTAAAGGGAGTGCAGAAGAATTCCAATAAATTAGTGTAGTAGAATTAAATATTGTTGTTATTTTCAATTTTAAATTGAAGTTGATTGTCGTACGGGAAATAGTGTACTTTCCTCTGCCAGGCACGGAAGGCCGGATTTTATTCACTTCATCAGTAAGTGCTAATAAATCTTTTATAATCAAACGCTAAGAATGTTATGGAAAACAAACCTTTATTTCGCATGGAAGCGGTGCAGCATCTGAAGACGAAATGGCTGGGTAAGGCGTTGTTAACCTCCGGCTATCCCGCCTGGGCCGTCGCTCTGGCGTCAATGCTGTTCTTTATTTTGCTGCTGATGTTTATTCTTTACGGCACCTTTACCCGCCGAATTAACGTCAACGGCGAGGTGATCTCGTTGCCGCACGCCATCACCATCCTTGCACCACAGCAGGGGTTTATTACCAAAACCTGGGCTGAAACCGGGCAGCGCGTAAAAAAGGGCGCTCGGCTTTATCAAATCGACGTCAGCCGGATTACCTTGACCGGCAACGTCAGCGTCCGTTCGATCGCTGCGATTAATCAACAGATTGCGCTATCGGAAACGATTATCGCCCGGCTTCAGAAAAACAAAGCGGCCACGCTGAAGAATTTGCAGCATCAGCTGGCGCAGTACCAGGCGGCGCATCAAAAATCGCAGACGCTGATTTTTGAAGCCGGAAACGGCCTGAGCGAAATGCGGAAAAGCATGACGAGTTACGGTGATTACTTACGTAAGGGTTTGATTAACAAAGAGCAGTTTGCCAATCAGCGCTATCTTTTTTATCAGCAGCAGAATGCCTGGCAGAGCCTGAATACGCAGGTTATTCAGGAAGCTTTGCAGATTAGCAGCCTGGAGAGCGAGCTGCTGACCAGGGGGATCGAATATGACAACCAGATTTCGCAATATCAGGCGCAGCGCAGCGATCTGATGCGCCAGCTGGCGGAGGTGGACGCCAGCGGCACGCTGTTTATTACCGCGCCGAGCGACGGCAAAATTGAAAATATGAGCGTGACGGAAGGGCAAATGGTCAGCCCTGGCGACAGCCTGGCCCAGCTGACGCCCGCCAGCAGCAACCGTTATTACCTGATGCTGTGGCTGCCCAACACCAGCATGCCCTATGTCCATCCTGGCGACGCCATCAACCTGCGTTATGAAGCGTTCCCCTTCGAGAAATATGGCCAGTTTCCGGGCCGCATCCTGTCCATTTCCAACGTGCCGGCTTCCTATCAGGAAATGGGCAAGTACAACACGCTTCCGCGCACCGACGGCGTCATCGAACCCTATTACAAGGTAATCGTGTCGCTTGAAGAGAGCCGCTTCAGCTATCAGGGCAAGCCCCTGGCGCTCTCCAGCGGCATGAAAGCGCAGGCCACGCTGTTTCTGGAAAAACGGCCTCTCTGGCAGTGGATGCTGTCGCCTTACTATGACCTCAAAAAAAGCATTAGCGGGCCTGTAAATGAACGATCCTCTGTTTGACACTCTCCTGCGTCGGCTGAATTTCAGCTTTCGGCGCAAAGTGCCGGTCGTGTTGCAAACCGAAGCGGCAGAATGCGGCCTGGCCTGTCTGGTCATGGCCTGCCGCTATCACGGCATGGATATTGACCTGTTTAATTTGCGCAGCCGATTTGGCATCTCTTCACATGGCGCTACGCTGGCCGTGCTGATCGACATCGGCAGGCAGCTGAAGCTGAAAACGCGACCGCTGGCGCTGGATCTGGACGAGCTGAAACAGCTGAAAACGCCCTGTCTGCTGCACTGGGATATGAGCCACTTCGTGGTGCTGGTTGCCGTTAAAGGCTCGCGCTTTATCCTGCACGATCCGGCCTTTGGCCGGCGTGTTGTCGGGCTGGCGGAAATGTCCCAGCACTTTTCCGGCGTGGCGCTGGAAGTTTGGCCAGACAGCGAGTTCTCCCGCATTAAACAACGCAGCAGCCTGAGCTTTACCACGATGATGAAAAACGTCAGCGGGCTGCCGGGCTTCCTGGCCAAAATCTTCTGCCTTTCGCTGGTGATAGAAGCGGTTAACCTGCTGATGCCGGTAGGCACGCAGCTGGTGATGGATCATGTGATTATCGCGGAAGACCACGATTTGCTGTCGCTGATCTGTATCGGGCTACTGGGCTTTATCCTGTTCCGCGCCTTCGTCAGTATGCTGCGCGCCTGGACATCGCTGGTGATGGGATCGCTGATCGACGTACAGTGGAAAGCGGGCATGTTCGATCATTTGCTTAATCTGCCGCTCAACTATTTTGAGAAGCGCAAGCTTGGCGATATTCAGTCCCGCTTTGGCTCGCTGGACGTGATCCGCAACACGTTAACCAGCAGCCTGGTGAACGGCATTATCGACTCGCTGATGTCGATTGGCGTGTTTATCATGATGTTCCTGTACGGCGGCTGGCTGGTATGGGTCGTGCTGGGCTTTACGGCGCTGTATATGCTGCTGCGCCTGGCGACCTGGCAGCGCTATCGGCAGGCGCAGGAAGAGCAGATTGTGAAAGGCGCGCGGGCCAGCTCGCATTTTATGGAAAGCCTTTACGGCATCGGCACGTTAAAAGCGCTGGGCATAACCGCCAAGCGAGCGCAGTTCTGGCTGAATCTGAATATCGACACCACCAACGCTAATATTCGCCTGACCCGACTCGATCTGCTGTTTGGCGGCGTAAACACGTTTATCAGCACCATCGACCAGGTAGTGATCCTGTGGCTTGGCGCCTCGATGGTGATCGATGGTCAAATGACGCTGGGTATGTTTGTCGCCTTTAACGCCTATCGCGGCCAGTTTTCCGACCGGGCCGCCAGCCTGATCAATATGGTGCTACAGCTGAAAATGCTGACGCTGCACAGCGACAGGGTAGCGGACATCGTCTTTACCGACGCGGAAGAAAGCCAGCCGGGCCGGGCGCTGGTCGCCTCGGGCGAACCGGCCAGCTTTGAGGCGCGCGGCGTCACCTATCAGTATGACAAACTGTCGAAACCGATTTTCAGCGGGCTGAATATCATCGTCGAGGCCGGCGAGAGCGTGGCGATTGTCGGGCCTTCCGGCATTGGCAAAACCACGCTGATGAAGGTCATGTCCGGCCTGCTGGCGCCTGCCGAGGGCGAAATCCTGATCAACGGCCTGAATATCAACAATATCGGGCTGAATAACTATCGGGAATGTATCGCCTGCGTATTGCAGGAAGACAAGCTGTTTGCCGGATCCATCGCTGAGAACATCGCCAGCTTTGACGGCGAGAAGGATATGGAGCGTATTATCCGCTGCGCCATGGACTGCAATATTCATGAGGAAATTAGCGCGATGCCGATGGGCTACGAGACGCTGATTAGCGAGCTGGGCGGCAGCCTGTCGGGCGGACAGAAGCAGCGCTTGCTGATTGCCCGAGCCTTATATCGACGGCCCAACATCCTGTTTCTGGATGAGGCGACCAGCCATCTGGATCTGGCTAACGAGGCGCATATCAATGCTTCCGTGGCGGCGCTGAAAATCACCCGGATCTTTATCGCGCACCGGCCTTCGACTATCGCCAGCGCGGACAGGGTGATTGAGCTGTAAGCTTTAGCAAAAAACGCCTGTAATTACAGGCGTTTTCTATGTTGCCCTTATTCTAAGGTAATCGCTTTTTTGATGTTATTGACCTGAAACTGCAAATCTGTGCCGGGGATTTTAGACCCGACAGCAAACGGATTAACATAGTTTCTCAACGCCGAATAGGGCGCTGTTGACATAGCGGTTCTGACAATTTTAAAGGGAACGGAAAGTTCAACCTCCGTATAGGTACCCACTGTGCCGCCGCTGGTATAGGCATAGGTAGAAACTTTTTTCCCCGTAGGGATATTAACGGGGGCTGCTCCCGGCTCGGTATCGCCGTAGCCAACATAAATGGTCAGCCCATACCCCAACTCGCCTGCAGCATTACGTTTGAAGTAGACTTCCGCGTCTTGCCCATACTGCTTAAGCTGATCTAACGCACAATTAAATTTTACGTCCATTTTTCCGCTATAGATTACGGTGTCGACAGGCGTATCTGCCGATAATTTCAAGCCTAATGTTTTTAAATTAAGCGCTGTTATCGTACTCGAATTTTTACAATTTAGCGTCGTGTCATCAGCTGCACAGGCCGTCATAGTAACAGAGCAAAAAAATAGTGCGGCCAGGCCATTAATGAAGGTTTTTTTCATGAGGATTGTCCTTAATATATCATATGGAAAATTTATCTTTATTTGTAAGGTGTTTTTAACTTATTCTTCCCTATAAAATACAGCCTCCTTTCTTTATGAGTATTCTATGTAATTCATTGTTTTTATTGTATAAATACAATAAAAATATTAATTTCTTTCTTTATATTAATAAATTATCCCGGCGGTATCTCACCGCTTTGTCTGGCCTGAATGCATAAGTGAAGCTGATGCAATAATAATTACTTTAACGCTAAAAAATTGCGACATTCGTCTGAGTAATGGTAAAAAATTATTCTGTCTTAATGAGTGAAAGTAAAAAGATATAAGTTCAGGTGGGAGTGAAATATAAATAAAAACGGTGCCCACAGCAGGAGCACCATTTTAAATGATTATTTACCAATACAAAAACTGGAGAAAATCCGTCCCAGCAGATCGTCGGAGGTGAACTCGCCGGTGATCTCGCTTAACGCCTGCTGCGCGACGCGCAGCTCTTCCGCCAGCAGCTCGCCCGCTTTGGCGCCCAGCAGCTGCTCTTTGCCCTGAAGTAAGTGAACGGCCGCTAACTCCAGCGCCTGAAGATGGCGACGGCGCGCCAGGAAGCCGCCTTCGGTATTGCCTGCAAAGCCTATCGTTTCCTTCAGATGCTCGCGTAGCACCTCAACGCCTTCACCCGTACGCGCGGAGAGACGAATAAGTGAGTGATCGTTTACTTGCGTCAGCCCCAGCGTTTCGCCTGTAACATCCGCTTTGTTGCGCACCACGGTAATCGGCAGGCTGGCGGGCAGACGGGCGATAAAGTCCGGCCAGATTTCCGCCGGTTCGGTCGCGCCGGTGGTGGTGCCGTCAACCATAAACAGCACGCGGTCGGCCTGCTCGATTTCATGCCAGGCACGCTCAATACCGATCCTTTCCACCTCGTCGCTGGCTTCGCGCAGCCCGGCGGTATCGATAATATGCAGCGGCATCCCGTCGATATGGATATGCTCACGCAGCACGTCACGCGTGGTACCGGCAATGTCGGTAACGATGGCCGCTTCACGGCCCGCCAGCGCGTTGAGCAGGCTGGATTTTCCGGCGTTGGGGCGGCCGGCAATCACCACCTTCATGCCTTCGCGCAGCAGGCTGCCCTGACGCGCTTCGGCGCGCACGCCGTCCAGATCGGCTATCACCTGATTCAGCTGGGCTTCGATTTTGCCGTCCGACAGGAAGTCTATCTCCTCGTCGGGAAAATCAATCGCGGCTTCCACGTAGATGCGCAGGTGAGTAAGTGCTTCCACCAGCGTGTTGACGCGTAGCGAAAAAGCGCCCTGAAGCGAGTTCAGCGCCGAGCGTGCCGCCTGCTCCGAACTGGCGTCAATCAGATCGGCAATAGCCTCCGCCTGCGCCAGATCGAGCTTGTCGTTAAGGAAGGCGCGCTCGGAGAACTCGCCGGGACGAGCGATACGCACGCCGGGAATAGCCACAATGCGCTTCAGCAGCAGATCCAGAATTACCGGCCCGCCGTGGCCCTGCAGCTCCAGCACGTCTTCGCCGGTAAAGGAATTCGGGCCGGGGAACCAGAGCGCAATTCCCTGATCCAGCGTGGTGCTATCGGCGTCGCGGAAGGGCAGATAGTCGGCGTAGCGGGGCTTCGGCAGCTTGCCCAGCAGCGCCTGGGCCACCTCGGCGGCTTTGGGGCCGGAAACGCGCAGAATACCCACGCCACCGCGGCCTGGCGGCGTCGCCTGGGCGACGATAGTCTCGCTATGACTCATGTTCGACTCTCTTTTTAAGGCAAAAAAATAAGGCGGTCAGTTGACCGCCTTATGATAACCCTTGTCCGCGCCGTTGGCGACGGGACGTCGGTTAAGCTTTTTTCTTGTCGCGGCTGTGCAGACCGCGTTTTTCCAGCCCGCGGTAGATCAGCTGCTGCTGCAGAATGGTCACCAGGTTGCTGACGATGTAGTACAGCACCAGACCAGACGGGAACCACAGGAAGAACACGGTGAAGATAACCGGCATAAAGGTCATGATCTTCTGCTGCATCGGATCGGTCACGGTGGTCGGCGACATCTTCTGAATGAAGAACATCGTTACGCCCATCAGGATCGGCAGGATGTAGTACGGGTCCTGAGCAGAAAGGTCATGGATCCACAGCGCGAACGGCGCATGACGCAGCTCGATAGAGCCCATCAGCATGTAGTACAGCGCAAGGAAGATCGGCATCTGGATAACCAGCGGCAGACAGCCGCCCAGCGGATTCACCTTCTCTGCTTTATACAGCGCCATCATTTCCTGGCTCATGCGCTGCTTGTCGTCGCCTAAGCGCTCGCGCATCGCCTGAATCTTCGGCTGCAGCATACGCATCTTAGCCATCGAGGTGTACTGCGCTTTGGTCAGCGGGTACATGATGCCGCGCACGATAAAGGTGATGACGATAATGGAGAAGCCCCAGTTACCGATAAAGCTGTGCAGGAACTTCAGCAGCTTAAACAGCGGCTGAGAGATAAACCACAGCCAGCCGTAGTCCACGGTCAGATCCAGGTGTGGGGCGATAGCCGCCATTTTATCCTGAATTTCCGGGCCAACCCACAGCGTGGCGTTGAGGTTCTGCTGCGCGCCTGCCGCAACGGAAACCGGCGTAGACTTGTAGCCTACCGCAGCGATGCCGTTACCCAGATTGCTGGTGTACAGCGTGTTGGCGCCGTTGGTGCGCGGCACCCAGGCGGTAGCGAAGTACTGCTGCAGCATCGCCACCCAACCGTTGTTGGTATTGACGCTCAGGTTTTCGTTATCGCTGATTTTATCGAACTTGTACTTCTCGTAGTTGGTCTCACTGCTGGAGTAAGCCGCGCCACGGAAGGTGTGCAATGCAAAGTTATTGCTGCCGGTATCGCGATGCTTAGGCAGATCGATAGTCTGCTTCAGCTGGCCGAACATCGCCACTTCCAGCGGCTGCTGGGTAGTGTTGTTGATCTGGTAATCGACGTCGATGGCAAACTCGCCGCGCTTCAGCACGAAGGTTTTGGTATAGGTCGCGCCGTTTTCCGCCGTAAAGGTCATTGGAATACGCAGCTCGCTCGCGCCGTCAGCCAGCTCAAAGCTGTCCTGGGTCGTGGTGTAAAGCGGGCGGGCGCCGTTGGCCGGGTTATCCGGGCCGTTGCGTCCGGTCAGGCCGCTTTGTGCCTGATAGAGAAAGCCTGGCGAGGTTTCCAGCAGCTGGAAAGGCTGTGAAGAACCCAGTTTGTCCGGGTAAGTCAGCAGCTGCGCCTGCTCAATATCGCCACCGCGAGTATTGATCTGTAAAGACAGGACGTCAGTCTTAACGGTGATCGTTTTGCCCTGGCCGCTGGCGGGTACACCCTGGTTTGCGGCATCACCGGCTGCTGTCGTGTTTTGCGTGGTCTGGGTTTGCTGCGGCTGCGGAGCATGGTCCGTCTGCCAGGTCTGCCAGATCATAAAAGACACGAACAGAAAAGCGATGAGAAAAAGATTGCGTTGCGAATCCATCGTTAATGTTCTCAGTTATCGTCGGTTTTTGGCGGCACCGGATCGTCACCACCCGGGTTCAAAGGGTGGCATTTTAATACGCGTTTCATCGTCAACCAACTGCCTTTTACCACACCAAACCTGCGCAATGCCTCAATACCGTATTGCGAACAGGTTGGGTGGAAACGACAGTGGGGTCCTAAAAGCGGGCTGATCGCGCGTTGATAAACGCGGATCAGCGCAATCAGGAGCCGCGAGCCAGGCGACAGTGACGACGCCACATCTTCTCCAACGCTTCCATCAGCGCACGGTTATCCAGATCGGCCACGCCTTTTTTCGCCACCACTACAAAATCCATAGCGGGCAGGTCGTGCTGACGCAGACGAAAGCTTTCGCGGGTCAATCGCTTGATCCGGTTGCGTTCATGCGCGCGCTTAACATGTTTTTTGGCGACGGTAAGACCGATGCGGGGATGCCCCAGCGAGTTAAGGCGGCCGAGGATGGTGATTTGCGGCGTACCGGCTCTTTGTGGCTGCTGGAAGACGAAAGTGAAATGAGTGGGAGTTAACAAACGTAACTCCCTGGGAAATGCGAGCTTAACCACTCAGCGGTTAGCTTTTATTACTTAGAAACGGTCAGACGTGAACGGCCTTTAGCACGACGACGTGCCAGAACCTGACGACCATTTTTTGTTGCCATACGAGCACGGAAACCATGTGAACGGTTGCGCTTCAGTACGGACGGTTGAAAAGTGCGTTTCATGGCGATTTCTACCTAAACTTGGAAAATTTCACTTAGTGACGCGCTTGAAAGGTCCGAAAACCAACCGACGCCTCAGTGTATCTTTAATAAAGAGGCGGGATTGTAATAATTGTACAGTCCGGAGTCAATTTACTTCGCTTTTAAAGGCGCGTCTGGATATCCCGTTCGACCGCAAAACCAGCCGGTACGGGCCAGAGCGCAACACGCCGGGGCACGAATTATACGGCCTCTGTCGTAAAGCGCAAGGATCGTTCAGGATCTTCCGCCGATCTTATTGCAAGCGCGTTGCGTAAATAACGTGACGGCGCCTTAAATTTTCATCTTATGCGCAGGATCCTGAATGTCTTTTGAGCGCGAACGAGTAAACTTGTCCCTGCGCGCTTTGCCCTGTGGATAAATTGGAACAAAACTGTGTAGAAAGTGAAGATCTCTGCTGCGCTTTGCGCTATGATCCGCCCTTCCGTTAGCGATCCTTCGGGTCAGTCAGCGGCGGAGAAACCGCGGACAGCGGTTCGTATGTGCGTCATCTGCATGCGTCAACAATGATGAATTTATCGCTTCAGCGCCTTTTTTCTTATCGAATATTTTCGAGTGGAGTCCGCCGTGTCACTTACGCTTTGGCAACAGTGTCTTGCCCGTTTGCAGGATGAACTACCTGCCACCGAATTCAGCATGTGGATACGTCCGCTCCAGGCTGAATTGAACGACAACACCCTGGCCCTGTATGCACCAAACCGCTTTGTGCTCGACTGGGTTCGTGACAAATACCTTAACAATATCAATGCGCTGCTTAATGATTTTTGCGGCGCCGATGTGCCGCTGCTGCGCTTTGAAGTCGGCAGCAAGCCGGTAACGCGTCCGGTCAGCCAGCCGGTGATGAGCAGCGCCAGCGCGCCGCCGCCGATGAACCGACCGGCACCGGTACGTCCAAGCTGGGACAGCATGCCTGCGCCTGCGGAACTGTCGTATCGTTCAAACGTGAACACCAAGCATAACTTCGATAACTTCGTTGAAGGTAAATCGAACCAGCTGGCGCGTGCGGCCGCTCGTCAGGTCGCCGACAACCCCGGCGGCGCCTATAACCCTCTGTTCCTCTATGGCGGCACTGGCCTGGGGAAAACTCACCTGCTGCATGCTGTGGGTAACGGCATTATGGCGCGCAAGCCCAACGCCAAAGTGGTCTATATGCACTCGGAACGTTTTGTGCAGGACATGGTGAAGGCGCTGCAAAACAACGCCATTGAAGAATTTAAGCGCTACTACCGTTCGGTAGACGCGCTGCTGATCGATGATATTCAGTTTTTCGCCAACAAGGAGCGCTCGCAGGAGGAGTTTTTCCACACCTTCAACGCGCTGCTGGAAGGCAATCAGCAGATCATCCTGACGTCGGATCGCTATCCTAAAGAGATCAACGGCGTCGAAGATCGTCTGAAATCCCGCTTTGGCTGGGGCCTGACGGTGGCGATCGAGCCGCCAGAGCTGGAAACCCGCGTGGCTATCCTGATGAAAAAGGCGGATGAAAACGATATTCGCCTGCCGGGCGAGGTCGCCTTCTTTATTGCCAAGCGCCTGCGGTCCAACGTGCGTGAGCTGGAAGGCGCGCTGAACCGCGTGATCGCCAACGCCAACTTTACCGGCCGCGCCATCACCATCGACTTTGTGCGTGAAGCGCTGCGCGATCTGCTGGCGCTGCAGGAAAAGCTGGTCACCATCGATAATATCCAGAAGACGGTGGCGGAATATTACAAGATTAAGGTAGCCGACCTGCTTTCCAAGCGGCGTTCGCGCTCCGTCGCGCGTCCTCGCCAGATGGCGATGGCGATGGCGAAAGAGCTGACCAACCACAGCTTGCCGGAAATCGGCGACGCTTTCGGGGGTCGTGACCATACTACGGTGCTGCACGCCTGTCGCAAGATCGAGCAGCTGCGTGAAGAGAGTCACGATATTAAAGAAGATTTCTCAAATCTAATCAGAACATTATCTTCCTGACGCTATGAAATTTATTGTTGAACGTGAGCAGTTACTTAAACCTTTACAGCAGGTCAGCAGCCCGCTGGGCGGACGGCCGACGCTGCCGATCCTCGGCAACCTGCTTTTACAGGTTAACGACGGCAGCCTGCTGCTGACGGGAACGGACTTAGAGATGGAAATGGTGGCCCGCGTCGCGTTGACGCAGGATCACGAGCCGGGCGCGACCACCGTGCCCGCGCGTAAATTTTTCGATATCTGCCGCGGGCTGCCTGAAGGCGCAGAGATCACGGTGATCCTGGATGGCGAAAGAATGCTGGTGCGCTCCGGCCGCAGCCGCTTCTCGCTTTCCACGCTGCCGGCCAGCGACTTCCCGAACCTGGACGACTGGCAAAGCGAGGTGGAATTCACGCTGCCGCAGGCCACGATGAAGCGCCTGATCGAAGCCACCCAGTTTTCTATGGCCCATCAGGACGTACGCTACTACCTGAACGGGATGCTGTTTGAAACGGAAGGCGAAGAGCTGCGCACCGTCGCCACCGACGGCCACCGTCTGGCGGTTTGCTCGATGCCGGTAGGCCAGTCGCTGCCCAATCATTCGGTGATCGTGCCGCGTAAGGGCGTGATTGAGCTGGTGCGCCTGCTGGACGGCGGCGAGACGCCGTTACAGGTGCAGATCGGCAGCAACAATATTCGCGCGCACGTCGGCGACTTTATCTTCACCTCCAAGCTGGTGGATGGCCGCTTCCCGGACTATCGTCGCGTGCTGCCGAAAAACCCGGACAAAACGCTGGATGCCGGCTGCGATCTGCTGAAGCAGGCTTTTTCGCGCGCGGCAATCCTCTCTAACGAGAAGTTCCGTGGCGTTCGCCTGTATATCAGCGAAAACCAGCTGAAAATCACCGCCAACAACCCGGAACAGGAAGAAGCGGAAGAGATCCTGGACGTCACTTATGGCGGCACCGATCTCGAAATCGGCTTTAACGTCAGCTACGTGCTGGACGTGCTTAACGCGCTGAAGTGCGAAAACGTACGTCTGCTGCTGACCGACTCCGTTTCCAGCGTGCAGATTGAAGACGCGGCCAGCCAGTCGGCGGCCTATGTCGTCATGCCAATGCGTTTGTAGTAAAATTATCGGGCTGACTTGGTCCGGCGCCCGCCGCCCTCGCGTGCTTTCACGCGGCGGCGGCTCGCCCGCACCGTAACGCTCTGGCCTTGTATAACAGCACGTGCCGTTTTATCCGATCTACTGCCCGCGGAATGACTCCACTTATGGCTTTAACCCGCCTGCTTATCAAAGATTTTCGCAACATTGAAAATGCCGATCTGGCGCTGGCGCCCGGCTTCAACTTTCTGGTCGGCGCTAACGGCAGCGGCAAAACCAGCGTGCTGGAAGCGATCTATACGCTGGGCCACGGCCGCGCTTTCCGCAGTTTGCAGGCAGGCAGAGTGATCCGCCACGAGCAGGACGCTTTTATTCTGCACGGCCGCATTGAAGGGGCCGAGCGTGAAACCACCGTCGGCCTGACCAAAAATCGTGCGGGCGACAGCAAGGTGCGGGTTGACGGCACCGATGGTCATAAAGTGGCCGAGCTGGCGCAGATGCTGCCGATGCAGCTGATTACGCCGGAAGGCTTTACGCTGCTTAACGGCGGCCCGAAGTACCGGCGCGCCTATATCGACTGGGGTTGTTTTCATAACGAACCGGGCTTTTTCACCGCCTGGAGCAACCTGCGGCGGCTGCTGAAGCAGCGCAACGCGGCGCTGCGCCAGGTCACGCGCTACCAGCAGATCCGCGCCTGGGATCAGGAGCTGGCGCCGCTGGCGGAGCAGATAAGCCAGTGGCGCGCCGCCTACAGCGAAGCCATTGCTGAGGATATCACCGCCACCTGCGCGCAGTTTCTGCCTGAGTTTGCGCTGAATTTCTCTTTCCAGCGTGGCTGGGATAAAGAAACGGACTATCGCGATCTGCTGGAGCGTCAGTTTGAGCGCGATCGCGCCTTAACCTACACGGCCAGCGGCCCGCACAAAGCGGACTTCCGCATTCGCGCCGACGGCACGCCGGTGGAGGATCTGCTGTCGCGCGGCCAGTTAAAGCTGTTGATGTGCGCCCTGAGGCTGGCGCAGGGTGAGTTTCTCACCCGACAGAACGGGCGACGCTGCCTGTATCTGATAGATGATTTTGCCTCCGAGCTGGATGAGATGCGGCGCCACCTGTTGGCATCGCGCTTAAAGGCCACTCGGGCCCAGGTTTTTGTCAGCGCTATTAGTGCCGATCATGTGTTCGATATGGCTGACGAAAAGGGCAAGATGTTCCACGTGGAACAGGGTAAAATAGCGGTTCAACCTGAAGATTAAACGAGCGAGAAACGTTGATGTCGAATTCTTATGACTCCTCAAGTATCAAAGTTCTGAAAGGGCTGGATGCGGTACGCAAGCGCCCGGGTATGTATATCGGCGATACGGATGACGGCACCGGTCTGCACCATATGGTATTCGAGGTTGTGGACAACGCCATCGACGAAGCCCTCGCAGGTCACTGTAAAGACATTCTGGTCACCATCCATGCCGATAACTCCGTTTCCGTGCAGGATGACGGTCGTGGTATTCCAACCGGCATTCACGAAGAAGAAGGCGTTTCCGCTGCGGAAGTGATCATGACCGTGCTGCACGCAGGCGGTAAATTTGATGATAACTCCTATAAAGTGTCCGGCGGCCTGCATGGCGTAGGCGTGTCGGTGGTTAACGCCCTGTCTGAAAAGCTGGAGCTGACCATCCGTCGCGAAGGCAAAGTTCACCAGCAGATCTACGTTCACGGCGTGCCTCAGGCCCCGCTGCAGGTAACCGGCGAAACCGACCTGACCGGGACGCGCGTGCGTTTCTGGCCAAGCCACGAAACCTTTACCAACGTTACCGATTTCGAGTACGAAATCCTGGCGAAGCGTCTGCGCGAGCTGTCGTTCCTTAACTCCGGCGTCTCCATCAAGCTGGAAGACAAGCGCGACGGCAAGAACGATCACTACCACTATGAAGGCGGCATCAAGGCGTTTGTGGAGTACCTGAACCGCAACAAAACGCCTATCCACCCTAACGCGTTCTATTTCTCTACCGAGAAAGACGGCATCGGCGTGGAAGTGGCGCTGCAGTGGAACGACGGTTTCCAGGAAAACATCTACTGCTTTACCAACAACATCCCACAGCGCGACGGCGGCACACACCTGGCCGGCTTCCGCGCGGCGATGACGCGTACCCTGAACGCCTACATGGATAAAGAAGGCTACAGCAAAAAAGCCAAGGTCAGCGCCACCGGCGACGACGCGCGCGAAGGCCTGATTGCCGTGGTTTCCGTTAAGGTACCGGATCCGAAGTTCTCTTCGCAGACCAAGGACAAGCTGGTCTCTTCCGAGGTGAAATCAGCCGTTGAGCAGCAGATGAACGAGCTGCTGGCAGAGTACCTGCTGGAAAATCCGGGCGATGCCAAAATCGTCGTGGGTAAAATCATCGATGCAGCCCGCGCGCGTGAAGCAGCGCGTCGCGCTCGCGAAATGACCCGTCGTAAAGGCGCGCTGGATCTGGCCGGCCTGCCGGGCAAGCTGGCGGACTGCCAGGAGCGCGATCCGGCGCTGTCGGAAATCTATCTGGTGGAAGGGGACTCTGCGGGCGGCTCCGCCAAGCAGGGCCGTAACCGTAAAAACCAGGCTATCCTGCCGCTGAAGGGAAAAATCCTGAACGTGGAAAAAGCGCGCTTCGATAAGATGCTCGCTTCGCAGGAAGTGGCGACGCTGATCACCGCGCTGGGCTGCGGCATTGGCCGTGACGAATATAACCCGGACAAGCTGCGCTACCACAGCATCATCATCATGACCGATGCGGACGTGGATGGCTCGCACATCCGTACGCTGCTGCTGACCTTCTTCTATCGTCAGATGCCGGAAATCATCGAGCGCGGCCACGTGTATATTGCGCAGCCGCCGCTGTACAAGGTGAAGAAAGGCAAGCAGGAGCAGTACATCAAGGATGACGAGGCGATGGATCAGTATCAGATCGCCATCGCGCTGGACGGCGCAACGCTGCACACCAACGCCGATGCGCCTGCGCTGGGCGGCGAGCCGCTGGAAAACCTGGTAGCCGAGTTCAACAGCACCCGCAAGATGATCAAGCGTATGGAGCGCCGCTATCCGCTGGCGTTGCTGAACGCGCTGATCTATCACCCGACGCTGAGCGATATCTCCGCAGAGGCGCCGGTTCAGCAGTGGATCGACGAGCTGGTGGCGCGTCTGAACGAGAACGAGCAGCACGGCAGCACCTATGCCAGCCATGTGCGCCAGAACCGCGAGCAGCATATCTTTGAACCGGTAGTGCGTATCCGTACGCACGGCGTTGATACCGATTATCCGCTGGACAGCGAATTTATCTCGGGCGGCGAATACCGCAAGATCTGTACGCTGGGCGAGAAGCTGCGTGGCCTGATTGAGGAAGATGCCTTTATCGAACGCGGCGAGCGTCGTCAGCCGATCGCTAACTTCGAGCAGGCGATGGACTGGCTGGTGAAAGAGTCGCGTCGCGGCCTGTCGGTACAGCGTTATAAAGGACTGGGCGAGATGAACCCGGAGCAGCTGTGGGAAACCACGATGGATCCGGACAGCCGCCGTATGCTGCGCGTTACGGTGAAGGATGCGATTGCCGCTGACCAGCTGTTCACCACGCTGATGGGCGATGCGGTGGAGCCGCGCCGCGCCTTTATCGAAGAGAACGCGCTGAAAGCCGCCAATATCGATATCTGATAAAGCAGGACGCAGGCCCTCCGGCCATGCAACAGCGTTTGAAAGGCAGATCGTTCGATCTGCCTTTTTTTTCAGCTTTTCTGCTGTGCCGGATCGCCAAACGCGCGCTGATAAAACTGACCATTATTTTCATTTCCGGCCTGCGCGCTTATGGGCAGTGAGGGTTTTACTGCTACTTTTCAGGGCTTAGCTGACAGGCCCGTTTCCCGCTTTTTTCGCCCAAAGGCCGTAAGCGCGAGCACATTTACCGGAAGATTTACCAAATCGAACTTAAAATTACCGGGCATGATTCGTCTGGTCATGGCTGGCTGAATCGCGTTAGCATGAAAGAAACCGTGAAGCTCAAGAGGAAGTTATGGCGATAAAACTGATTGCGATTGATATAGACGGCACGCTGCTTAATCCTCAGCATGAGGTGACGCCTGGCGTTAAGCGGGCTATTCAGGCAGCCCGTGATAAAGGAATAGCGATTGTACTGGCGAGCGGCCGGCCGTTTATCGGCGTGGAGCGTTATCTGATGGAGCTGGATTTACAACGGGAAGGGCAGTATTGCATTACCAATAACGGCGCGCTGGTGCAGAAAGCGGAATCGGGCGAGTGCGTGGCGGAAGTCACGCTGAACTTTGACGACTACCTCTATGTGGAAAAGCTGGCGCGCGAGCTGGGCGTACATTTTCAGGCGCTGACGAAATCGCTGCTGTTTACGCCCAACAAGGACATCAGCGAATACACCGTCCACGAAGCTTCGCTGACCGGGATGCCGCTGCGTTACCGCGCGGTGGAAGAGATGGATAAAACCGCCACTTTCCCTAAAGTCATGATGATTGATACGCCAGAAACGCTGGATGAGGCCATTACCCGCATTCCGCAGGAAGCTTACGATCGCTATACCATTATGAAAAGCTCGCCTTATTTCCTGGAAATCCTTAATAAGAAAGTCGATAAGGGCGCGGGCGTCAAAGCGCTGGCCGAGCGTTTAGGGCTTTCCCGCGATGAAGTGATGGCCATCGGCGATCAGGAAAACGATCTGGCGATGCTGACCTTCGCCGGCACGGGCGTGGCGATGGGCAACGGTATCGACAAGGTAAAAAACATTGCGCAGTTCGTTACCAAAACCAATATGGAAGACGGCGTGGCGCACGCTATCGAAAAATTCGCGCTCTGACAGGGCGGCGGTATCACGCTTTAAGCGCCAGTACCGCAAAAGCGCGTAATGCATTACCCTTAGCAGCAAACCTCGCTAAGGGTAAGCATGATGACGGAAAAACAGCTCACTTTTGCTCAGCGCAATCACCAGCTCACCAATATCAACGTCTGGACGGCCGACAGCCACTGGCTGGTCTACGACGTTCGCAGCAATGCCTCCACCTTCAACAGCTTAACCGTCGAGCGCGTTAATCTCAGCGGCCAGACGGAAATCCTTTACCAGGCGCAGGCGGGCGCGCACGTTGGCGTGATCACCGTCAGCCCGGATTTGCCGCCGCGCTACGTTTGCATTCACGGCCCGGAACATCCTGACAGCCAGTGGCGCTACGACTTTCATCATCGTCGTGGCGTTATTATTCAGAACGGCCTGGTGGAAAATATGGACGCCTGCGATATTACGCCGCCCTTTACGCCCGGCGCGCTGCGCGGCGGCTCGCACGTGCACGTGTTCAGCCCCGACGGCACCAGGCTGAGTTTTACCTATAACGATCATGTGATGCACGAGCTGGACGTGAAACAAGATTTGCGCAACGTCGGCGTGGCCGTGCCGCTACATGCCGTTTGTCCGCCGTTGCAGCATCCCCGAGAGTATGCAGGCAGCCATTTCTGCGTGCTGGTCAGCGCCACCACCGCCACGCCGACGCCCGGCAGCGATGAGATCAATCGAGCCTATGAAGAGGGTTGGATCGGCGAAGAGGGCTACCTGAAAAGCGACGGCCACCGGCAGCGTTGGGCGCTGGCGTTTATCGGCGATACGCTCAGCGAAAAAGGCGAGAAGGTGCCGGAAGTGTTTATTGTCGATCTGCCGGAAAAGATGGCCGACTATGCGCTGGAAGGCGACGCTCCGCTGGCTGGCACCGCCGCCACGCTGCCCGCTCCGCCGCTGGGCGTCAGGCAGCGTCGGCTGACTTTTACGCACGATCGCCCCTTTCCGGGCCTGGCGACCTCGCCACGCCACTGGCTGCGTAGCTCACCCGACGGTCGCGCCATCGCCTTTTTAATGAAGGACGACGAAGGCGTGGTGCAGCTGTGGACCATCGCGCCCGGCGGCGGCAAGCCTCGTCAGATCACCCACGCCGCCAGCGATATTCAGTCCGCCTTCAGCTGGCATCCCGACGGCAAGTCGGTGGCTTTTATTAACGATAACAGCGTGGTGTTATGCGATACGGGCAGCGGTAAAATGCGGAGGCTGACGGCCCGCACCGCCGAAGCGCCTTTGCCGGAAGCGGTCGTCTGCTCGCCGGACGGGCTTTATGTAGCCTATTTGCGTAACGTGGCAGGCTTTCAGCAGATTTTTATTGCTGATGTCGAGGCGACGTATTGATCACCAGCGGCGCGGCCTGCGAAAGGCTGTCGCTGGTATGGTTCTGCTGCTCGCTGCGCAACACGCGTTCACGCGGTGAATCGCCGGTTTTATCGCGGCCTGAGCGGTAGTAGTCAAACGGCAGCAGCAGCGTATCCAGCACGGCGGAGAAAGGCAGGTCAATAGCCGCCAGCGGGCGCATGACCCAGCCGCTGTCGCTGTCGCTAACAATTTTTGCGCTGGCGCGCGTACCGGGATAATAGCCCTGATCGGGGCCGGAATGGGACATAAAGCTGGAGCAGCCACCCGTGCCGGCCAGTGACAGACAGGCCAGCAGGCCAGCGAAACGACTTTTTTTTAGTACCATCATATTCTTTATCCCTTCAGCAGCGGCAAAACCGCTCTGCTTATCATGATCAGCATGTGCCCGCTGCTTTAACGCTCCGATTAATCTCTTTCTGAGTGTATGACATTCGCACCGGATTGGCCGAAAAATTTCCTGAACGGGCCCTTGAAAGCGATCTTAATGTCACCATTTTATGTTCAGGGTCACAAAACGTATGCCGACAGGATACCGCTTGTAGCCCGACGATCTGTCCATAGTGGAAGGTCGCATTACACCCTCGCTGATAATCAGGAGCTATACCATGCGTAATTTCGATCTCGCCCCGCTGTACCGTTCTTCTATTGGTTTCGACCGTCTGATCAACCTGCTGGAATCCAACCAGGGTCAGAGCAACGGCGGCTACCCTCCTTATAACGTGGAGCTGGTGGCGGAAAACCAGTACCGAATCACCATTGCCGTGGCAGGGTTCGCGCAGAGCGAACTGGAGATCACCTCTCACGACAATATGCTGACCGTGCGCGGCGCCCATCCTGAAGAGCAGCAGGAAAAAACCTATCTCTATCAGGGTATTGCGGAACGCAACTTCGAGCGTAAATTCCAGCTGGCCGAGCACGTCAACGTGCGTGATGCACGCCTGGAAAACGGCCTGCTCTACATCGATCTGGAGCGCATCGTGCCGGAAGCCAACAAACCGCGCCGCATTGAAATTCTGAAATAAGACCGCGCGTAAAATTAAGGCCGCACTTTGTGCGGCCACATACTGCTGACAAAGACAGAAGGGTTGTGCGGGCTGGATTTTTTACAGCGAAATGGTAGCTTCGCAGCAGCAGAGGCTGAGCGGATAAGCGGACCGTTTTCGCGCATGGACGCGCGAAACGAGCCTACAGGGACGTATCTACGGCGTGTCCGTGTTCCGATCTGCCTCTGCTGCTTTTCACCGGCCCGAACGCGCCTTGATGACAGAGGATGAGTTTGTCAGCAGCCTAAGGCCGCACTTTGTGCGGCCTTTTTCGTTTGCATCAGCA
Organism: Erwinia sp. STN24; assembly: GCF_041320675.1. Classification (NCBI taxonomy): domain Bacteria; kingdom Pseudomonadati; phylum Pseudomonadota; class Gammaproteobacteria; order Enterobacterales; family Erwiniaceae; genus Erwinia; species Erwinia sp. STN24. Next base: position 73,193 of record NZ_JBGGPM010000005.1, read on the forward strand.
GAGGGCTCTGCCGCCCGATTCGCTGTGCGCCCGCTCAATCTCTTCCGCCAGAATGGCGATCCCTTTCTCAATTTTGTCGCTGTCCGGCACATAGTTCATGCGCATGCACTGGTGCGTGTGCGGCCATTCGTGCTCCAGTCCCGGAAAGAAAAAGTGGCCCGGCACCATCAATACGCCGCGCGCTTTTAAACGCTGATAAAGGATCTCCGTCGAAATGGGCAGATCTTTAAACCAGAGCCAGAGGAAAATAGCACCCTCCGGCTTGTGGATAAGGCAGCGTTCTTCGGGTAAATAGCGCCGGATAACGGCGATAGTCTGCTTAACCCTTTCCTGATAAAACGGCCTGATCACCTCTTCCGACAGGCGCAGCAAATCACCACGCTGGATCATCTCATGCGCGATGGCCGGGCCGATGCTGCCCGGCGCCAGACTGATAATGCCGTTCATATTGCCGATGGCGGTAATCACTTTTTCATCAGCAACAATGATGCCGCAGCGTGAGCCGGGCAGGCCCAGCTTGGAAAGGCTCATGCACAGAATAATATTTGGGTTCCACAGCGGGCGAACGTCGCTAAAGATGATGCCGGGAAAAGGCACGCCGTAGGCGTTATCAATCAGCAGCGGTACCTCATGCTGCTGCGCCAGCGCATCCAGCTTCATCAGCTCTTCGTCGGTAATCACGTTGCCGGTTGGATTGGTCGGCCGGGAAACGCAAATCAGCCCGGTATCTTCGGTAATATGCAGCTGCTCAAAATTAACGTGATATTTGAACTGGCCTTCAGGCAGCATTTCGATATCGGGACGGGCGGAAACAAACAGCTCTTCGTCCAGCCCGGCGTCAGCGTAACCCAGATATTCGGGAGCCAGTGGAAACAATACGCGCTTTTTGCGCCCGTCTGCGCGGCGGCCCGCGTAAAGATTAAACAAATAGAAAAAGGCGCTCTGGCTGCCGTTGGTCAGGGCGATATTCTGCGGCCCTACCTGCCAGCCCAGCTCGTCGCGCAGCAGCGTGGAAAGCGATTCCAGCAGCGTGCTTTTTCCTCTTGGGCCGTCGTAGTTGCAAAGCGCATCGGCCAGCTTGCCCTCGTCATGCATCTGCTGCAGCAGCTGCTGAAAATAGTCGTTCATCGCCGGGATCTGGGCCGGATTACCGCCGCCCAGCATCACCGAACCGGGCGTGCGCAGCCCTTCGCCCATATCTTCCATCAGGCGGGTGATCCCTGAGGCGCGTGTGAATTTGTTACCGAAAGCGGAAAAGCTCATAACGTATTAACTGCTTATCGTAGGCAAGTGAAAGCTAACCTTAACGCCACGCCAGGCGTGATGCAACGTCAGCGGGCAGCCGTGTCGGCCAGCAACAGCAGGCGGTGGTCAGGCAGGCAGCGAAGGCTAAAGGTGAATCGTTTCAACTGATTAGCTTTTTTTCGCCGTTAGCCCTGCCGCTTTTTTCCTTCAACCGGCTATTTCAGTTAATAATTTGTGATGAACTGCACGACTTATTGATAAAAATTTCTTAAAAATCCGTGCGGTGACGCCAGTCACAGTCCTGATACCGCATGCTTTGTAGGCTGGCTGCTCTTCAGCTTAATCATTTCAGCAAGGACAACAAAATGCATAAGACTCTTCTGGCGGGCGCGGTGATAGCAATGTTCAGCGGGCAGGCGGCGGCGCAAAGCTGGGTGTTAACCGATACGCAGGGCACGGAAAAAGGCGACTGGCGGATCGACAGCAGGCAGCTCAAGCTGAGCGGCGAACCCTTTACGCTGGAACAGCAGGTGCTGCACGGCGGCAAGCAGGAAGGCTCGAAGGTGCTGACGTTGACCAGCAAAAACGGCCTGACTATCGCGCTCAGCCCGACGCGCGGTATGGATCTGCTGCACGTTAACGGTCACGGCGTGCGGCTGGGCTGGGATTCGCCGGTTGATGAGGTGGTGAACCCGGCCTATATCAATCTGGAAAGCCGTAACGGCCTGGGCTGGCTGGAAGGATTTAACGAGATGATGGTGCGCTGCGGCTTTGAGTGGACCGGCCATCCGGTCACCAAAGACGGGCGTATTTACACGCTGCACGGTAAAGCGGGCAATACACCAGCGTCGAAAGTGGAAGTGATCGTGGATGACCAGGCGCCGCATGAAATCCGTATTCGCGGCCTGCTGAAAGAAAACACCTTTAAAAAAGCGCGTCTGGAAACCTGGACCGAGCTGCGCTACGTGCCGGGCGCGGACTCCTTTACCATCCACGACGTGCTGACCAACCAGGCTGACTACCCGCACGACTATGAAATTATCTATCACAGCAACTTCAGCACGCCGATCCTGGAAGAAAACGCCCGTTTCCTGGCGCCGGTAAAATCCGTTTCGCCGTTTAACGACTATGCGAAAAAAGGGCTGGAAAACTGGCAGACCTATGGCGCCCCAACCAAAGATTTCGATGAAATGGTGTTTAACCTGCAGCCCATTGCCGACAGCAATGGCAAAACCGTGGCGGCCGTGGTTAACAGCAAAGGCGACAAGGGCGCGGCTATCGAATTCGATACGCGGCAGCTGCCGGTGCTGACGATGTGGAAAAACACCGATACGCTGAAGCAGGGCTACGTGACGGGGATCGAGCCCGGCACCAACTATGCCTATCCGGTAACGATTGAAAAAGAGCAGGGCAGGGTTAAACAGCTGCAGCCGGGCCAGAGCGCGGAGTTTACGCTGACCTATTCGCTGCTGAAGGATGCCAGCGCGGTACAAAAAGTCGAAGAGCGTATCAAAACGCTTCAGGGCGAGACCAAAATCAACGTGGAGCAAACGCCGATAGCCGTAGAATAAGCCAGCCAGGGCGGACGCCGTTTCGCCCTTTAAAATGAAACATTGTTTTATTTTTTATAAATAGCGATTTCATTATCCCCCTTTTCCTGATTTCGATCACGGCGTGCGTGCTTTTCCCTCCGCTATAGTGTGCGCTCGAAAACCGGGCAGGGCTGCCCTGTCTCGGATAACAGGCCACTTTCCCGGCTTCTGACACGCAGTCCGCCCTCTGGCTTACAGGAGCAGTTATGATTTTGAATGCATTTGATTTAAAAGGCCGCGTGGCGATGGTCACGGGATGCGATACGGGACTGGGTCAGGGTATGGCGCTGGGGCTGGCGGAAGCGGGATGCGATATCGTTGGCGTGAATATTGTCGAGCCGAAAGAAACCATTGAGCGCGTCACCGCGCTGGGCCGCCGTTTTTTCAGCCTGACCGCCGATCTGGGCAAAACCGAATGTATTGAAGGCGTTGTGGCAAAAGCCGTGGCGGAATACGGCAGAATCGATATCCTGGTCAACAACGCCGGTATCATTCGTCGTGAAGATGCGATCGACTTCTCAGAAAAAGACTGGGACGACGTGATGAACCTGAATATTAAATCCGTGTTCTTTATGTCGCAGGCGGTAGCGCGTCAGTTTATCAAACAGGGCAAGGGCGGGAAAATCATCAATATTGCCTCCATGCTCTCTTTCCAGGGCGGCATTCGCGTGCCTTCTTATACGGCATCAAAAAGCGCCGTGATGGGCGTGACGCGTCTGCTGGCCAATGAATGGGCGAAGCACGGTATTAACGTTAATGCCATCGCGCCGGGCTATATGGCGACCAACAATACCGCACAGCTGCGTGCCGATGAAAAGCGCAACGCCGATATTCTGGAGCGTATCCCGGCAGGCCGTTGGGGACTGCCGGCCGATCTGATGGGGCCTGCGGTATTCCTGGCCTCTCCGGCTGCCGACTATATTAACGGCTACACCATTGCCGTAGACGGCGGCTGGCTGGCTCGTTAAAAGTAAAAACCGCCCCGGATAGCTGTCAGGGACGGTTTTATTGGTCTGCGGCGCTACCCGCGCCAGCCGGTCAGTTGAAAGGCCCCGTTTTTGGCGTACGCGCTCAAAATGGGGCCTTTCCGATCTTACCCTGGCAACATTACCGGGCCGGAGGCGTAAAAGTTACGTTAATCGGCATCACGCCACGGCGAAGCATCAAATTAACCGCAATCTTTCCGCTCATCGCTTTAGTTGAGGTCAGCTGAGCGGTATAGACGTTACCACTGACCTTAACCGCGCTGATATGGCAGCCAGGCAGGCCGCTGGTATCAAAGTTAATTAAGTTCGGCAGCGTTTTCACCGCGTTATTGCGCATATCCCGGGCGACGAGGGTAAGCGTGATGGCGCTGACGCCGTCAGCCGGCACGCTCGTGGCGCTTACGGTGAAAGAAGAGTTATTGACGGTTGGATAGCCCGCGTAAAAATAGACAATCACCGAGCCTTTGAGGCCATCAATAGTTCCTTCTACTTTCCAGCCGCCATCGTGATTGCTGGAGGTCGGGAAACGCGCCGCGCCATATTTATCTAAAGTAACTTCAGAAGGAATGTTGACGCGGTCGTCAGTGGCCGTAATGGCGACTTTTCTGTTGGTGACGGGATTGCCGTTGCTATCTTTTACAAAGATCTCAACCACGCTGGTATCTGTACCATCCGCAACGGCGCGGCCCGTGACCCGATGCATGTAAACCGATGCCGCCTTGCCTGCCACAAAATTCACTTCGGCTTCTTTACGGGCGGAGCCCATTTGCGCCACAACCTTACTCTGGCCGGTTTTGGTATCGCTAACGGGAACGGACGCTTCGCCCCGGTCGTCAGTTACCGCGCTTTGCGGGATGACGGCGCTATTGTCGGCGCTGAAGGTTACGGTTTGTCCGGCCAGCGGATTGCCCTGCGCATCCGTTACCAGCGCTGTAACCCGATCGGCTGCTTTACCGTCGGCTACCGCATCGTTGCTGACCACGGTCAGGCTTGCCAGCCGTGCGCTTGCGTTATCCGCCGCGATAGTTACCGTTGCACCAGGAAAAGTCATATTGCGGGCAACAGGCGTAATGGTCAGCGTTTCCGGATGCGTGCCCGCCGTCACCACGGCGGTATAACGGCCTGCGCTCTGGCGAGTAAAGGCAGACACTTTGGTATCGTCGGCGGCCTGCGCGCTTTTGGTCACGCTAATCTCTTTTTCATTGATATCAACCGGATTGCCCAGGCTGTCTTTTACCGTCAGGGTCAGCGTCTGCTGAGCGTGGCCGTCTGATACCAGCGTGCTGCTGACCGGCAGCAGTGAACTGCTGTTAACGTTAATAGCGGCTTCGGTGACGGTAATTTGCGTTTCCGTACGCTTTGAGGCGTTACCTTTTTTATCGATCGCCACGCCGCTGAGGGTGTAGCTGTTGGTACCGGTGGCGTCAGCATGATAGGCCGGCAGCACCACGCTGAAATCGGTAGGGCCGTTAGCGATAATTTTCCCGCCGTTAGCCAGCAGCGACGACGCGGACCAGTTGATGCGATCCAGGCCGTATTTGCTGTTGACCGAAACGTTCAGCGTTTTTTGCTCGCCGGCCGTGCCGCTGATGAGCTTCGCGGTGCTCAGCCTGATCGTCTCTTGTTTGCGGTACTCAAGCACAATGTTGTTATTACGGTTCACCAGATCGTAGCGGTTGCCGGCCAGGCTACGCATCGCCGCTACCGCATCGCTGTCCAGCTGTTTGCGCCACGGCATCCCGAGCTGATAATTGAGCGTCAGGCCCAGCCGCGTATCGTGTTCTCCGGCTTTGCCCTGGCGCTGTTCCGCTTCCAGCGACAGCAGCGGGAAGGGCGTAAAGGTGACGCCTGCGGTAATGGCGTGCGGATTTTTCTGGCGGTTATCCTTATCAAACAGCGCCACGTCGTTACCGTAATATTGTTCGTAGTTAAACTTCGCGCCCAGCTGAGGCAGGGCAGGCAGGAAGGCTTCCGTACGGATATCCCAGCCGTTGGCCGGACGCTCTTCGTAGCCGGAAAAATCTTTAGAGTCTTTCCAGCTGGTGAGCCGCACATAGCCGTTTGCCGCCACTTTGATAAAGTTGCGCCAGTACTCGACGCCCATGCCGGAACGGGCATGTTGACGGGAAAGATCGTAATCAAAGAAGGCATTAGCGCCGGTCATAAAGTCATGGCCGAAATGACGCATCCCGAGACCAAGATTCGCCTGGTTGCGATCGTCGGTGCGGTGGAAGTTTCCCTGAGTGAAGATCAGGCGGTCGCTACGATCGCTTAAAGGCAGCAGCAGGTCGAACTGCGAGTTTTTCAGCGAGAAGTTTTTATCCGCGTCCAGCTGCACGCGCGCGGTACCGAAACGGCCCAGCCACTGCTGCGCCTGCGCGCCCGCTTCGCCTGCGGCCATGCTGGCGGCGGCAGAGGCGGCGCCGTTGCCGTTGCGGCTGTCGAGCGAGGAACCCGCCTGCGTAGCAAGACCGGCGGCTTTCATCTCCAGGCCGTTGTCGGCGTTGTGCCAGTGCACTTTTGGCAAAGGAGAAAGCGGCACGTCCAGCTCGTCGCCCGGCTGTAGCCGATCAAAGCCGTGAGCGAAAGTGCGCAGCTGGTTCAGCTTGCGCAGCGCTTCCACGCTCATATTGTATTTTTGCGCCACGCCCGCTGCCGTTTCCGCCTGGCCCAGGGTATAAACCTGCGTTCGGATAGCGACGGCATCCGCCGACTGCGTCAAAAAATGCTGGCGGGCAACGGCCAGCGCGGGCGTAAACGCACAGGCAATCGGGAAAGCGCCCTGAATCGCTACGGTCAGCCAGGTTAAACGGTGCCGCCACGGCGACTTATTTTCTTTATTAAGGTCAGGTTTATTTTTCATGGTTTCTTTATATTAAATAAAAGAGAATTTCAGCCAGCGTGAGCGTGCTGTATTAATTCAGGGGAGCCCATGAATAATAAACCTGTCACTCGTGATTGCTGGCGCTACGGATAATTAAACATCTTTAAGTCGTTGAAGATTCTCCCCTTATTAATGTGGTGCTTATTACGGGCAAAATAATACCCTCGGCATAATTTATGCCGATAAGCGAGTTTCCGAATGAGCGTAGTTATATCACAATATTAAGTTGGCACAATGCCCGCCCCTAAGGGGGAAGAAAGGCCAGGTAACAAAAAGGGATCTTTACATTTCTATTGCTTTCTTTATGTTGAGCATTTAATTAACAATATGACCGCTTTTTTTTAATTAAAAAGCCGCAGGATCTCATTTTATATCATCTTAATTAAATAATGATTTAGCTTATGGTTACCTGAGTGGATCAACTAAATAACAACAGGGCACTGAGGCGTTCAGGAACGAACAGGCTATTTGTTTAGCGCCTGTTTAGGCTAAGAAGGGAATTTTTGCGGGATAAAGAGGTCGGCAGGGCGCTGAAAAACGTGCCGACACGCAAAGCGCATCGGCACAGAAAATTATTTTGCTACTTCAGGATTAACGCAGTTCTTGTCCACTTTACCGTTCAGGGCGGCAATCAGATTTTCCACCGCGTCTTTTGCCATGCCGTAACGGGTTTCATGCGTCGCAGAGCCAATATGCGGCAGCGCCACCACGTTAGGCAGCGTCAGCAAAGGCGAATCCTTTGGCAGCGGCTCTTTCTCAAACACGTCCAGACCGGCGGCGTGGATAGTGCCCTCTTGCAGCGCGGCGATCAGCGCTTCTTCATCGATAACCGGGCCGCGTCCGGCATTGATCAGCACGGCGGAAGGCTTCATTTTCGCCAGCTCCTCGCGGCCGATCAGGTGATGCGTTTGTTCAGTCAGCGGCAGGCTGATGCACAGGAAATCGGACTCTTTCAGCAGCGTATCCAGATCGCAGTATTGCGCGTCGAAACGCTGCTCCGCCTCTTCGTGGTGCTTACGAGCGTTGTAAAGGATCGGCATGCTGAAGCCCAGGTGCGCGCGCTGCGCCAGCGCCAGTCCGATACGACCCATGCCCAGGATGCCCATTTTTTTATGGTGCACGTCAATGCCGAACCAGTCCGCGCCGATGCTGCCCTGCCACTCACCTTTTTTCACGCGCTCGGCGGATTCCACCACGCGACGCGCGCTGGTCAGCACCAGCGCCATCATGGTATCGGCGACGGTTTCCGTCAGTACGGTCGGGGTGTGCATCAACAGCACGCCGCGTTCGCTCAGCGCGGGAATATCAAAGTTGTCCACGCCCACGGAAACGGAAGAGGCGACGCGCAGCTTCGGCGCTTTTTTCAGGAACTCAGCGTCCACTTTGCCGCCGGAGCCTAAAATACCTTCGGCCTGCTGAAAGGCCTCCGCGTGTTGGCTAAGGGTTTCCGGGGTCAGGCCGTTGATTTCGGTAACGTTAAAATGCTCGTCGAGCTGCGAACGCAGATCCTGCGGCAGCTTCTTATACAGCACCACGGATGGTTTCATGCTTGTCTCCCTGTTTCTTTAAGGCACGGGCCAGGCGGCCCGCACCGTTAAGCGTGTTTAGCGCCATGCGGCATCGGGGGTTGCTTATTGGCTGCTGGCTTTACGATCAGCGTCAGCCAGACCGAGATAAGCAGCGATACCCCCATAAAGATATACGAAGCGGAAGGGCTGCCCGTCGCGCCGTTCAAATAACCCACGACCCAGGAGCCCAGGAAAGAGCCTAGCGCGCCCATCGCGTTAATCAGCGCCATTGCGCCGCCCGCTACGTTACGCGGCAGCATTTCCGGGATAATGGCGAAGAACGGGCCATAAGGCGCGTACATCGCGGCACCGGCCACCACCAGCAGGCTGAACGACAGCCAGAAATTATTCGCCCCTACAAGATATGAACCTAAAAACGCCAGCGCGCCAATTAACAGCAGCGGCCAGACAAAGAGTTTACGGTTTTGCAGCTTGTCGGAAGCCCAGGAAGCCAGGATCATCGCCACGGTGGCGGCCAGGTAAGGCACCGCAGAGAGCCAGCCCGCTTCCACCATGCCCATCTGCATCCCGTTGCGCAGGATAGAAGGCAGCCACAGCACAAAGCCATAGACGCCGATGCTCCAGGTAAAATACTGAATGCAAAGGATAATGACATTGCGCGAGCGGAACGCCTCGCTGTAATTGCGCACCGCCTTGATGTTTTCCTGCTCTTTTTGCAGCTGTGCCGCCAGCGCCGCTTTTTCCTCTTCGCTCAGCCATTTCGCCTGAGCGGGCTTATCCTGCACCATAAACCACCAGGCCACGGCCCAGATCACCGCCGGAATGCCCTCAAAAATAAACATTTCGCGCCAGCCGAAGGCATTGATCAGATAGCCGGAAACCACGGACATCCACAGCACCGTGACCGGGTTGCCCAGGATCAGGAAGGTATTGGCGCGGGAGCGCTCCGATTTGGTAAACCAGTTGCTGATATAGATCAGCATGGCCGGCATCACGGCCGCTTCCACCACGCCCAGCACAAAGCGGATAGCCGCCAGCATCGGGATATTACTGACCATGCCGGTCAGCGAGGCGCAAATGCCCCACAGCACCAGGCAGACGAAAACCAGTTTTTTTACGCTGCGGCGTTCGGCGTACACCGCGCCGGGGATCTGGAAAAAGAAATAGCCAAGAAAGAACAGGGCGCCCAGCAGCGACGACATGCCGTGCGTGATGCCCAGATCTTCATTGATGCCGGCGGCCGAGGCAAAGCTGAAATTGGCCCTGTCGAGATACGCCAGGCTGTAGGTGATAAACACGATGGGCATGATGTACCACCAGCGTTTAGGCGCGATTGTCTGCTTATTCATCGTCTGCTTCCTCTGTTGGAGGTGGCCGCACTCTGCATTGTAGGGTGGGTGCGGCTCATTATGGTTCGGTTAGAAGCCTGGTCCGGTTCGTGTCGCCCGCTGTTTAAAAATCGCCGAGCGTTTCGCGCGTGGGCAAGCCTTCGCTGTCGCCGCTGACCTGGATAGCCAGCGAGCCGATGCGGTTGCCGCGCTTAATCGCCTGCGGCAGGGTTTTCCCTTCCAGCAGCGCGCTGATGACGCCAACGGCAAAGCCGTCGCCCGCGCCAACGGTATCCACCACGTTAGCGGTTCTGATCGCGTCGACTTGGCCTTTTTCGCCCTCGGCGGTTTTATACCAGGCGCCTTCGCAGCCCGTTTTAATGATGACCGCTTTGACGCCCATCGCCAGATAAAAATCGGCGATCGCTTCCGGCTGGTCGTAGCCGGTCAGGATTTTGCCTTCGCTGATGCCTGGCAAAACCCAGTCGGCAAAGCCCGCCAGCGCGTTGAGCTGGGTAGCCATTTCGCGCTCGCTTGACCACAGCACGGGACGCAGGTTCGGATCGAAGGAGATGGTTTTGCCCATCCGCTTCATCTCCTGCGCCGCATGCTTTGACAGCGCCAGCGAACTGTCGGAGATGGCCGCCGCCACGCCGCTCAGATGCAGGTGGCGCGCTGCGCCAAAATAGTCGCGGTTGAAATCCTCAACCGACAGATGGCTGGCCGCAGAGCCTTTACGGAAATATTCCACCAGCGGATCGGAGCCGTCTTCCACGCGGGATTTCAGCTGGAAACCAGTAGGATAGCGAGCATCGGTGGTCACCTGACGGCTGTCGACGCCCTCTTTTTCCAGCTGCTGGCGCGTAAAGCGGCCAAAGGAATCATCGCCGACGCGGCTGACCCAGCCTACCTTCAGGCCCAGGCGAGCCAGGCCGATAGCGACGTTCAGCTCGGCCCCGGCGATACGTTTGGTAAAATGCTCCGCCGCCGCCAGATCGCCGGTGTCGCTGGCGATAAACATCGCCATCGCTTCGCCGATGGTCACCGCATCCAGCGTGCCGTTTTCATGAAGGGTCATGATTTATACCTCTCGCAGCAAATCTACATAGTGACGGGTGACGGCCACCAGGTCGTCGCCTTCCAGCGGGAACTCAATACCGCGCGGCACGTCGGAGGGCAGCAGCGCCAGCGTTTCCCGCCACAGATTATCAGCCTCGTCCAGCGCGATGGCGCGCCAGCCGTCAGCGGTCGGCGCAGCGGCTTTGACGTGCACGTAGCTGACGAAAGACGCCAGCTTTCCCGCTGCCCGGATGGGGTCGTCGCCCACCCATAGCCAGTTGCCCATATCAAACGTCATCCCAACAGGCGCGTTGTCAGAAAAATAGCCGTTGAGGGCGGCAAGCGTGCCGCAGTCGGTCTGATCGTTTTCCACCACCAGCGTTAACGGCAGCCCGTCGCGCAGCGGCGAGTCGTCCGAACCGGGCTGATAATGGCCTAATGAATATTTTATCAGGCGGGCGTTTAACTGCTGCGCCTCGTTGAGGTGGCTTGCCAGCCGAGGATTCAGCGCGCCCTCTTCAGTATAAAGCGCTTCCGGGACCGAGTAGAACGCCGTCAGCCCGGCATCGCTGATTGCCTTGCCCAACGCGGGCAGCTGCTGGATTTCCGCTTCGCTGCACAGCTCGCGGCGGATCTCAATGCCGTCTGCGCCGGCGGCGGCGACAATCGGCACCACGGCCTGCTGACCGCCGAGTTCGCCGATCCGATCGCGGCCATAGGCGGCGGTCACTACAATAATTTCAGGTTTCATCTTTTCCTCCGGGCGGTGGCCCTGACGTTACAAAAACGTTAACTGGAACCGGTTCCAACCGAAAGGGGCGGAGCGCGGTTTTATGATCGCGCTCACGATGTGGACAATTATTTGGAAATTTACTGGAAAAGCGTCAGAACGAAGCGGGTCAGGCCGACCGCTGCGTTAATACGGTGAAAAGAAGGGAAATCAGGCGAACTTCGTGGAACTGCGGATAATCAACTCGCCGGAGTAGAGCTGCTCGCACGGCGGCGCTTCGTCACCTTCAATACGGCGGATAACCTGCTCCAGCGCCGCATAGCCAATCTGCCAAGTAGGCTGTTTCAGCGTAGTGATGCCGCCGCCCGCCAGTTCCGACCAGACCAGCTCGTCAAAGCCCAGCAGCCCTAAATCTTCGCCCCAGCGCAGATCCAGGCGTTTGAAGCTGCGCGCGATTTGCAGCGTCAGCGCGCCATTAACGGCCAATACGGCGCAGCGCTGGTGGCGATGGCGCTGATAAAAATCTTGCAGGATGCTATCCAGCCGCGCGCTGTCGTTTAAGGCGACCTCAGCCTGTTCGGCCTCGCGCTGCGGATGCTGCGCCATTGTTTCCCGGAACGCTTTCAGGCGCTCGTGGCGGGTATTGACGGTGCCCAATGGCTCGGTAACAAACAGAATGGCGTCAAAGGCTTCTTCAAGCAGATGCGTTGTGACCTGCGCGGCGGCCTCGTGGTTATTCAGCCCTACCACGTCGCAGGCGAAATCAGGGATCTTACGGTCAATCAGCACCATCGGCAGCAGCGACTGCTGGAGATGGCTCAGCGCTTCCTCGCGCATCCCCACGGCGTTAACCACGATCCCTTCCACCTGATAGCTGCTGAGCAGATTCAGATAGTGCTGCTCCTGGTCCACCTCGTTATTGGTGTTGCACATCAGCAGCGTAAAGCCCTGCGCGCGGCAGGCCGCCTCAATGCCGCACATCACATCAACGGAGTAAGGATTGGTAATATCCGCGATAATCAGGCCGATTAAGCGGGTGCGCCCGCGCTTCAGGCCACGCGCCATCTGGCTGGGTCGATAGTTAAGTTCGGCAATGGCGGTTTCAATCCGCTGCTTTAAATCGGCGGACAGAAGGTGCTGCTCGCCGTTGAGATAGCGAGAAACGCTGGTTTTGCCCGTATGGGCTTTTCTGGCAACGTCGCTGATTGTCGCGCGTGCGGCCTTGCGGTTCATAGCGATCCTTGAACGAGTAAAAATGAAAGCAGCCATCACGGGCTTAAATCTTAAGATAGCGGGTAATGGCGGAAAGCGGATCCGGCCATCATAAAGCATAAGGGCGGTCTCGCCCACAGTCAGGCGGTTGGGCAGGGAAACAGCCGGACAAAGATTGTCCGGCTGGCGGGATTACTGCAGCGGGCTGAGGGTGATTTCCACGCGACGGTTCTGCGCTTTACCTGCGGCCGTGCTGTTGGTCGCGACCGGGTTGTCCGGCCCCATGCCGCCGGTGCGAATGCGATTGGTCGCCACGCCCTGGGTGATCAGCGAGCTGGCTACGCTGTCGGCGCGCTGCTGCGACAGGTTCATGTTCAGCTGGCGGCTGCCGGTGCTGTCGGTATAGCCGACGATGTTAACGGCGGTTTTTGGATACTCTTTCAGCACCATTGCCACGCCGGTCAGCGTGTTGGCACCTGCAGGCTTCAGCGAGCTGCTGCTGCTGTCGAAGGTGACGCTGTTCGGCATGTTCAGCACGATATTATTGCCTTCACGCGTCACGCTGACGCCGGTGCCGCGCATTTTTTCACGCAGCTTGGTTTCCTGCACGTCCATATAGTAGCCCGCGCCGCCGCCCAGCGCCGCGCCTGCCGCTGCGCCAATCAGCGCGCCTTTGCCGCGATCTTTTTTGGAAGAGGAGAGCACGCCGACGCCTGCGCCCAGCGCGGCGCCCAGGCCCGCGCCGATACCGGCTTTACCCGCCTGGCGTTCGCCGGTGTAAGGATTCGTGGTGCAGCCCGACAGGGCGATGGTACCGCTCAAAAGCAGAGCAAGAGTAACAAAACGTTTTTTCATGGATAGCGTTTCCTGAACAGCGACTGGCGAAAATAGCCTGAAAAGAAGCGATTATGCCGACCCCGCGCCGAAAAAAAACCGTGTTGTCTTCCTAAATTTGTAAAGAGACGCTACCTGAGGTTATCCGGATGACAGAAACAGCTGGTCGTGTGGTCGCTAATCAGCCCGCAGGCCTGCATAAACGAATAACAGGTAGTGGTGCCGACAAATTTAAAGCCGCGCTTTTTTAGCGCTTTAGAAAGGGCATCGGAAACGGTGCTGAAGGTTGGCGCAGCGCGATAGTCGCTGTAGCGGTGGATTTGCGGCTGGCGATCGACAAACTGCCAGATAAACTCAGCAAAGGTCTCGCCCTGCGCCGCCATCGCCAGCAGCGCGCGCGCGTTGGCGACAATAGCGGAAAGCTTGCCGCGATGGCGGATCAGCCCGCTGTCCAGCATCAGCCGATCGAGGTCGCTTTCCGTCATCAACGCCACCTGCTCAGGATCGAAACCGCAGAACGCCCGCCGGTAGTTTTCCCGCTTTTTTAAGACGGTCAGCCAGGAAAGGCCGGCCATCTGACCTTCCAGGCACAGCATTTCAAACAGCGCCTGCGCGTCGGTAATCGGCACGCCCCATTCCGTATCATGATAGGCCAGATAGATCGGATCCTGAGTCACCCAACCGCAACGCTGCATAAGTAAAGTTCCTTATCTGAATCGGTTAAAAAATACACGTAAAAGGCTTGACGCAATGCCCGGAAAGGCAATAGTTATCTGACAGGTTGACGATGATAGCAACAAAATAACCGGCGTTATGCCGCCGCTTTCAGGCTCTTTCTGGAGTCACGCCATGCTAAAAAAATATTCGCGCCTGCGCGCTGCCGGAAGCGCGTGGCTCTTTTATGCCGTCTCGACTTTTCCGGCGCTGGCCTGGGATAGCTACACCGTCTTTGGCGACAGCCTGAGCGATGGCGGTAATAACGGCCGCTATACCTGGGACAGCAGCCGACATCCGCTCTATGACGAAATTCTGGCCGCAAAAATCGACCAGTCGCTCCAGCCTTCCAATAACGGCGGCAGCAACTATGCCGCGGGCGAAGCGGTGGCGCTGCCGCTGCTGAATGCCGACAACAATACGTCTAACCAGCTCGCCGCTTATCTGGCGGCCAGGGGCGGCCAGGCGGATGCCGACGGCCTCTATATTCACTGGATCGGCGGCAACGATCTGGCGGCGGCCGCGCTGAATCCGCAGCAGGCGGCAGGGCTGGTCAGCAACAGTGCTTTTGCCGCCGCAGGCCAGGTACAGCAGCTGCTGGCTGCCGGAGCCGGAACGGTTATCGTGCCGACCGTGCCCAATATCGGTGCGGCGCCGGTGCTGCTGGAGGCGGTCATCCAGACCGGCCTGGCGCCCGTTGCCGGTACGGCGCTGGCTGCGGCCTTCGCTTCCCTGAACGGCCAGACGACGCCGGATCTGAACAGCCGCAATCAGGCGATTTACCAGGCGCTGTACGCCGCCGCCGGTGAGGCCAGCAGCGTGACCGCCGTGCGGCAGGCTATCGCCGATCGGCTGTTTGCCGCGTGGCAAAGCCTTAGCGAGCAGGGCAGCGCGTTGACCAACCGCTATAACCAGCTGGAAGACGATCGGCTGGCGCAGCTGGGCGGCAACATTGTGCGCGTGGATATCAACGGTCTTTTCAGCGAGATCCTCAGTGACCCGGCGCGCTATGGCTTAAGCAATACGGCCGGCATGGCCTGCCCGCCCGGCGTTTCAGCGGCGGTCTGCACTTCGGCTACGCCCGGTTTTTCCGACGAGCAGGCTTTGCTGTTTGCCGATCGTCTGCATCCCGGCCCCGCTACGCACCAGCTGATCGCCGATTATATTGAGGCCGTGCTGAACGCGCCCGCGCAGGTGGTGGCGCTGGATCAGGCGATGCTGGCGCTCTCTCGCGATGCGCGCGCCACGCTCGACAGTCGCTTGCAGCAGCAGCGCCACAGCGACAATCCGCAGGGATCGCTTAACGTGTTCGGCGGCTACGCCGGTCAACATTACGACTATGCCGCCAATCTGGCGGCGGGCGACGGCAACGCCACCACCCATAACCTGACGCTGGGCGTGGACTATAAGCTGACCGATTCACTGCTGGTGGGCGCGCTGGTTTCCGGCTCGGATGACACGCAGCATCCTTCATCTCGCTTCGATTACAAGCTGCGCGGCTGGCTATTTTCGGCCTGGAGCGAGCTCGCTTTTCTGGACAACGGCTGGATAAATACGGATGTGCACTACGCTTTTGCCCGCTATGACGATATCCAGCGGCGTTTTGCCATCGGCCCGGCGACGCGGACGGAAAAGGGCGATACCGACGGTAAACAGCTCGGCGCGCGTATTACCACCGGCTGGGATTTTCCGCTGGGCGCGTCGCTTACCACCGGCCCGACGGCACAGTACGCGCTGGATTACAGTTCGGTAGAGGGCTACAGCGAGCGGGGCGAGAGCAGCACCGCCATGCGCTTCGCCGATCAGAACTACCATTCGCAGATTGGCGCGCTGGGCTGGCGGCTGGATGCCACGCTGGGCGGGATCAATCCCTGGGCGGCGGTCAGCTATAACCACCAGTTTGGCGATAACGTCTGGCGCGCCGGCGGCGGGCTGAAGTCAACGCAGACCCGCTTCACGCGCGATACCGCCCGCCAGGACAGCAACTGGGCGGACGTGACCGTCGGCGCAAACTTGCCGCTGGGCGACAGCGCGGCGGCCTTCGCCTCGGTGTCGCAAACCGGCGGCCTCAGCACCGGCGAGCAGTTTATCTATAACCTGGGCGTCAGCGCGCGTTTCTGATCGGCTGGCGTGCGCTTTCCGGCACGGCATGAGCGGTATTGGGCGGCGGCGCGCCCGTAAATTTCTCCACCTCCAGCTGCGCCATCTGCCCGCAGTTGCCCTGCGCCAGCCGTGAGGTGCCGATATCGAAGGTCAGGCAGTTTACGTTGCCGTTCCTGCACAGCGTTTTCGGCTCGGCAGGCTCGGCGGGATCGTACCAGGCGCCTTCGCTGATGCGCACTACGCCGGGACGGATCGCTTCCGTTACCAGCGCGCCGACCAGGATCTGACCCCGATCGTTAAACGCTCTGACCAGATCGCCGGACTGGATCCCTCGGGTGACGGCATCCTGCGGATGGATCAGTATCGCTTCGCGATCGCTGACGGCATATTTTTGCCGCAGCGGCGTGTTATCCAGCTGGGAATGCAGACGATGGGCAGGATGCGCGGTATTCAGCGACAGGGGATAGCGCTGCGCCTGCGGGCTGCCGTGCCACTCCTGCGGCGGCTGCCAGCCCGGCAGGCCCGCGCAGTCGTCGTAGTGCATCGCCGCGATAGTTTTAGAGAAGATTTCAATTTTCCCGCTGGGCGTGCCGAGCGGATTCAACAGCGGATCGGCGCGATAGTCAGCAAAGCGCACCCACTTTTTATTCTCTTCCGGTACCGGAAAGCGAATGTAGTTATTGGACTGCCAGAACAGATCGAACGGCGGCAGCGGGACGCCGGCGTTTCTGGCCTGCTGCTTCATATCGTCATACAGCTTTTTCAGCCACAGCATTTCATCGCGGCCTTCGGTAAAAGCCTGTTCGACGCCGAGCCTGGCCGCAATGGCCTGAAAAATGGCGAAATCGCTGCGCGCCTGGTGCTGCGGCGGCACGCACTGGCGCATCGGGAACAGATAGCGCTGCGAATAGTCGCCGCCCATATCCATATCGTTGCGCTCATAGCTGGTGGTGCAGGGCAGCACGATATCGGCGTGTCTGGCGGTGGCCGTCCAGTAAGGATCCTGCACCACGATGGTTTCCGGGCGTTGCCAGGCCAGCAGCAAATTGTTGGTGTCCTGATGGTGGTGGAAAGGATTGCCCCCCGCGACGTAGACCATTTTGACGTCGGGATAAGTCACCTCTTTGCCATTAAAAGCGATAGTTTTGCCGGGATTGGCAAGGCAGTCGGCAATGCGCGCTACCGGGATCGGCGGCGGCGAACCGGCAGGCGCGACGCCCGCGCTGATGCCCGACAGGATCCCGCCTCGCGCCGTTGGGCTGCCGCCGGAAGAGTAGTGGTAGCTGAAGCCGAAACCGCCGCCCGGCAGGCCGATTTGCCCGAGCATGGCGGCCAGCGTTACCAGCAGCCAGTGCGGCTGCTCGCCGCGGTGCTGGCGCTGAATGCCCCAGCCGGCCATGAGCATGGTGCGCTGACCCGCCATCCTTCTTGCCAGCTGGCGCAGCTGCTCCGGCGCGATGCCGCAGATCTCGCTGGCCCATTCCGCGCTTTTGACAAGGCCGTCGCTTTCGCCCAGCAGGTAGGCGCGAAACTTTTCAAAACCCGTGGTATAGCGGGCAAGAAAAGCCTCGTCATGGTGCTTTTCTGCCAGCAGCGTATGCGCCAGGCCCAAAATCATCGCGGCGTCGGTATAGGCTTTCGGCGCGATCCATTCCGCATTCAGCGCTTTGGCGCTGTCGCTAAATACGGGATCGATGCAGATAACCGGCGTGCCTTTGGCGGCCAGCGCCGCAAATCCTTCCAGCCCGACGTGATCCGGCACGTTCCAGCTGTTTTTCAGCGTCACCAGCGGATTGCAGCCCCACAGCACCACCAGCTCGCTGCTTTCCACCACCACCGGCCAGCTGGTTTGCTGCTCGTAAACCTCCATTGAACCGACCACGTGCGACATAATCACCTGCGCCGCGCCGGTAGAGTAATCGCCGCTGTAGCCCAGAAAGCCGCCCGCCAGGTTCATCAGGCGGTGCAGCAGCGCGCGGGAGTTGTGCAGCATCCCGGTGCTTTTCCAGCCGTAGGATCCGGCGTAAATAGCGGACGGGCCGTGCTCGCGCTGTAGCCTGCGGATGTCGTTGGCGACCAGCTCGGTGGCCTTTTCCCAGCTGACGCTGACCCACTTATCGCGGCCGCGCAGCGCCGTATTGCTGCCCGGCCCGTGCTCCAGCCAGCTTTGCCGCACCATCGGCGCGGTGATGCGGTTGGCAGCGTGAACCTGATAAGGCGCCATGGTGATCAGCTCGTTGGGCGCGGGATCGTCCTCCACGGGCTGTACGCCGACCATTTTTCCGTTCTCTACCAGCGCTTCAAAAGCGCCCCAGTGGGCGGCGGTCAGGATGCCTTTTCTGGCGGGCCTGAGCGCAGTAAACAGCGGCATTGCCTGGCTGATGGCCTGAGCCAGCGCGGAGCGGGCGTATAGCAGATCCAGCGAGCCGGCGGCCAGCAGCGTGCCGCCTGCGGCGAGAAACTGGCGGCGGCTGAGGCCGAAACGATTATTTTTCATGGGGTTCTCCCTGTGCGGTCGACTTCATGTCGCTGGCGTACTGCTGTGCGTAGCGCGTCAGCAGGCGCAGCTGCTCCGTATCCAGCGAAGTGCGCGAGGCCATGCCTTTTATCACCCCCGTCCACTGGTTCGCCGTGTAGTGGTCGGGCGCGGTGAGTCCGTGGCAGCCCGTGCAGTTGGCGGTCATCAGGCTGGCGGCCTGCTGCCAGAGCTTGTCCCGATCGGCGATCAGCGCGTCGCTGGCGACCGCTATATCGAGCGAAACGCGGTGCCAGCTTGTTTCCGTCTGGCTGTCTTCCTCCGTGGCGAGGATTTTTATCTGCGGCGCGGCTTCCGGCGCGACGATGGCGCTGATAATGCGTTTGCCTTTGGCCGCGTAGATCGCGCCGGTCGAGCCATCCTGCTGCCAGCCTTTCAGCTGTGCTTCAGTACGGCCATTTTTATGCCGGTACGGCAGCAGCTCCGCCGCCGGAAACAGCGTGCCTGCGGCAGGCCCGTCATGGGATGCCAGGGTGAAAGGCTGCGTGCTGATGGGATACAGAGGACGGTTATCGGTTTTGGCTGCGGCGGCCAGCGCGGTTAGCTGAGCGGCGCCGGAAGCGTTGCTGGCGCGCATATCGGGCAGGATATGCGCCACGCCACGATGGCAGTCGATGCAGGTTTCGCCGCTTTTCAGCGCGACAGGGTGCGCTTTCCTGGCTTCCGGCCGCTGGCCCAGCATATCCATCGCGGCAAAACTGTGGCAGCTGCGGCAGGTCGCAGAATCGCTGGCCTTCATCTTTTGCCATACCGACTCCGCCATCGCCAGCTTGTGGGCATTGTACTGCTCTTCGCTGTCCAGCTTGCCGGTCAGTTCGCCCAGCAGATCCTTGCTCGCGCCCAGCTTGGTCGCCATCCAGGCCAGCGGCTCGTTGGGAACGTGGCAGTCGGCGCATTCCGCGCGGATGCCGGCATGGTTCTGAAAGTGAATGCTGCCCTGATATTCCGCCAGCGGCCTCGACATGCTGTGGCAGGAAACGCAAAAAGCAGTGTCGCTGGTTTTGTGCAGCACTACCGCGCTGCCGGCGACGACCAGCAGCGTGGCGATAGCAATCAGCGCGATAAACGGCCAGCGGCGCTTACTGAAAATTTTCATATAAGCTCAAATCCCTTTGTTTAAAAAACAGGCTTATTTATCCCACAAAATCAGCGGGCTAAATTTGTGTCGCATCAATAAGGGAAGCGTTAGGGAAAAAGGAGGATTAGGGGAACATGCTGTCGTCGCGCAGCAGATGATCGCTGCCCTGACGATGGGTAAAGCCGCTGTGGTCGAAAAATTCCAGGATCTGCACCGCCAGCTTGCGGCCCATAGCGAAAAGGCGGCGAAAGTCCGCCGCGCGGGTGGCAAGCCCCTGCTGATGCTGCTGGCGAATGGTGTCGGCAAACCGTTCAATCAGCGCGCGGGAGTAGTAGCGATCGTGAACAATCGCCGCAATTTCGCCGCTGCTGGCGGCTTTTTGCAGCGTCAGACGCATCAGCGCCTCGTCGGCGTTCAGGCAGGCTGCCATATCGCGTACCCACCCGCTATCCTGCGCCAGCAGCGGTTTGGCCTGCTGCCACAGCGCCTGCTCTTCTGGCGTAAAGCTGACGGAGAAAGCAGGCAGACGCAGCCAGCCATAGCGAAACGCCAGCGCGCCGTCGGCCAGCAATAAGTCGATAACCGCCAGCCCGATTGCTTCCGGCAGGCCGGGCAGCGCCATCCTTCTGAGGCGGCTTCGCCCCAGCCCCGGCCTGTCTTCGTGCTTGCGATGGTAGCCCGCCAGCGTATCCAGCACCTGCCGCCGCCATCCTGCGGTAACCTCTGCCAGCAGCAGATAGTCGCCCGCTTCAACCGGCGCAATGGCGCTGAGCGCAGCGGAAAAACCTTCGGCAGTCAGCTGGCGCGCCCAGGCCAGCTGCGTTTTGTGCCAGGGACGGGCCTGAAGCAAAAGCCGCAGCGTTGCCTCATCGTCCTGCGCATTGGCCAGCTGCTGTAGCCAGCGCGTCGCGTCGGGCTGTGGCATACAGCCTTTTTTCTGCATCAACAGCACCACGCGAGCGCCCGCCAGCGTTTGCCGGGCCGTGATATCGCGCAGGATCAGCCGATCGTTATCTGCCAGCCACAGCGGTTTATCCAGCGTCAGCTCGGCCAGGTTATCCTGCATCGGCGTCACGCTGCCGGTGATATGGCTGGCGGCATGATGAATATGCAGCCGCTGCGCCTGTTTTAACGGCTGAAGCGGCTGGAGCGCCACCACCACCCGGCTGGAAAGCACGGCGGGCGGCTCTTGCAGCAGCCAGTCGCCGCGGGACAGCTCGCTTTTTTCGACGCCGCCAACAAGGTTAAGCGCCAGCCGCTGGCCGCCGCAGGCGACGCTGGCAGGCTGGTTTTGCGCCCGCAGACCCTGCACGCGGACGCTTTTATTCATGCCGGTCAGCCAGAGCCTGTCACCGACGCGAACCTCGCCGCCCAGCGCGGTGCCCGTGACTACAGTGCCCGTACCCGGCACGCTGAAGGCGCGATCGATAGCCAGGCGAAAGCGTTTACAGGGCGCGATCGCGCGCGGTGGCAGCTGGCTGATATGGTCGGCAAGGGCGCTGATGCCGGTGGCGTTCAGCGCGCTGGTGACAAACAGCGTGACGTCCGGCCAGCCCATCAGCGCGGCCAGCGTACGGATTTCCCGCTCGGTGTCGCTGATGCGTGCGGCGTTGGCCAGGTCGGCTTTGGTAATTGCGATGGTCAGCGGCGGCTGCCCGCTCAGTTGCAGGATCGCCAGATGTTCGCGGGTTTGCGGCATGATGCCGTCATCGGCCGCCACGGCGAGCAGCGCGTGATCCGGGCCGGTGACGCCGCTGAGCATATTAGCGAGGTGCTTTTGATGGCCCGGCACGTCGATAAAACTGAAGATCCGTCCATCCGGCCTCGGCCACCAGGCGTAGTTGAGATCGACCGTGCTGTCCTGAGGCTTTTCACCCGGCAGCCGATCGAGCGCCGCGCCGGTCAGCGCCTGCAGCAGCGTAGTTTTACCGTGTGCGGCATGACCTGCGCTGACGATGACCATCAGCTTGCCCCGGCGCTAAGGCGCCGCGGCGGAGGCGCCGTTATCCGGGCGGCGGTAAACGGGTTCACCATCAGGCCGATGGCGGCACCGTGCGGGCGAAGCTTTCCCGCTGGAACATTTTTTCCGCCAGTTTGACCAGCGCAGGCCGTTCCACGCACCAGTTAGGGATCACGCGGCGAAAATTCAGGAAGCCTATCAGGCAGGCGACAGCTATATCCGCCACGTTGATGGCCTCGCCGTTGATCGTAGTGCCTTTGGCCGCCTCTTGTTCCAGCGCGTCGAGACCGCGCGCGATTTTTTCGCGCTGGCGCAGCAGCTGGCTCTCCATCTGTAGCTCCGGCGGCCTCATCTGTTCGCGCAGCAGGATCACTGCCGCATCGCCGATCCCGTCCGCCAGCGCCTCCAGCTGCTGTACCTTCAGCGCCGCCAGCCGATCATGCGGCATCAGCGCCGGGGCGATATCCAGCTGCTCCAGGTAAGCGGCGATGATAGGCGAGTCGTACCAGGTATCTTCCCCAGCCACCAGCGCCGGGACTTTACCCAGCGGATTGTAGTGCGGAACGTGGCTCTCGTCGGTCCAGGGCGATTCGTTGATAAATTCAAAGGTGATGCCTTTTTCCAACAGAATGACCGAAATTTTCCGTACAAAAGGACTGGTGTAGCTGCCAATTAATTTCATTACGCGAATTCCCCTTCAAAACCGAATGGCCTGTTTATCACGTTATTCTCCCGGAAACAGGAATGGATTCAGGCTGCTGCGTGAAAAGCCCTCCTGCTCCATTCGCGCATCCAGCACCAGCGAGGCGAGATCGTCGGCAACCGCTTCTACGGCCGGATCTTTTGCCTGATAGAGCAGTTTCATATAGGTGCCGCAGTCGCCGCAGCTCTCGGCCTTAATGGACGCGAGATTGCCTTCCAGCGACCAGGCGTGCAGGTCCTGCGTTTGCTCACAGTTGCTGCATCGCGCGCGCGCCACGTGCCATTCGCTTTCGCACAGATTGCAGTGCAGATAGCGCAGGCCGTCCTCCTGCTGGTCCATATGCACTACGCCGGAAACCGGCACGCTGCCGCACACCGGACAAAACTGCCGCTGTTCGCCATATTCGGCGCGCGCGCGGCCGGGGATCAGCGCCGCCATCTGCGCCCAGTACAGCGAGAGCGCCGCCCAGACAAAAGGCGATTTGTCGCTGGCTATTTGTGAAAAGTCATTTGCGAACAGCGCGTTAGCCATGGCTTCCAGCTCCGGCGCAGAGGCTTTTTCCAGATTCTCCAGTACCGCCAGCGCCTGACCGGACATTTCCGGCTTCATTTCAGCGATCAGCGAATGGAGCAGACGCTGCCAGTGCGGATCGCGGGGCAGCGTGTTGATATCCAGCGGCGGTTTGCCGATGCGTGCGGCTTCCGCCAGGCGCGCCTGCAAATCCAGCCGCAGCGGATGATCGTAAAGCACTATCTCCTGCGCGCTGGCGATAACGGCCGCAAAGCGCAAATAGTCGCCCAACGGATTTTTCTCTGCCAGCTGACGCAGTCTCGCGGCGCGGCGGGCATACAAATTTTTCAGCCTGGGGAAAAGTAACGGCGGGATCGTCTCCGCCATTTTTGTTTCGCTTTTCTCCAGCGGATCCTGCGGGATTATGCGAATAGTCATCAGGAATTCCTGTTATCTGGCGCGCTAATATCGTCGGCGGAACGCGCATTAGCCGCACTTTTTGCCCGGTAGTCGGGCACCCGGTCTTCAAATAGTCTGTTTCGCCTCTAAAGCGGCGTAAACCCGCATGGCGCGCGGTGGTCAATCTCCTGTCACGCTCAACTTACCGGTAAAGCAGGGCCGCCGCATCGCGTATTGCGCGCCTGCGGCGGCCTGAAAAATGCGCTTATGGCTAAAATTATAGCGTCCGCTCTCGTCAACTTCCTTGTTAAGCGTAATTTAAGGGATGTTTTTTAACCACGACGGTTTGCTGCACGCAGTAAAAAAGCCTCTACGGCATGTCCGTGTTCCGGTCTGCGACCGTCGCTGTCCACCAGGCCGGTTGCAACCCGAGGCCCTGGCAGCGATTGGTTATCCGTTTCTTTTTGTGCTTTTTGCCGCCGGAAAACACCGTTGCGCGGATTATTGTTTTGCGGTCGTTCTCTTGCGGGTTCAAAATTACAGGCGAAAAAATTAGCGGCGCGGCTTGAGTGACGGGAAAGACAGGTGAGTGAAATGAGCAAGGCGGGTGAACAGAGCATGGCCGGCGTCAGTCAGATTGAGGTCTGGCAGCGCGGTACGCTGGAGACGGCACAGGAGGACTGGCTGGCCGATGAGGTGCCGGTGGCGCTGGTGTATAACGGCATTTCGCATGTGGTGATGATGGCAACGCCGAAAGATCTCGAGGCATTCGCCATCGGTTTTTCCCTCTCCGAAGGGATTATCAGCTCGCCCGGCGATATTTACGGCATTGATATTCAGCCTTCCTGCGGCGGGCTTGAGGTGCAGATAGAGCTGTCCAGCCGCCGTTTTATGGGGCTGAAAGCGCAGCGCCGGGCAATGGCGGGCCGCACGGGCTGCGGCGTCTGCGGCGTGGAGCAGCTGGCGGAAATCGGCAAGCCCGTGCAGCCGCTGCCTTTCAGCCAAACCTTTTCGCTGGATCGGCTGGACGGCGCGCTGTCGCAGCTGAAAAGCTACCAGCCCGTCGGGCAGCTGACCGGCTGCACGCACGCGGCGGCCTGGATAGCGCCAGACGGCAATCTGGCGGGCGGCTGTGAAGACGTAGGTCGCCACGTGGCGCTGGATAAGCTGCTCGGCCTGCGCAGTCAGCAGGCCAGCTGGCAGCAGGGCGCGGTGCTGGTTTCCAGCCGCGCCAGCTACGAGATGGTGCAGAAATCCGCCATGTGCGGCGTGGAAATTCTCTTTGCGGTTTCCGCCGCGACCAAACTGGCGGTTGAGGTGGCGCAGCGCAGCAATCTGACGCTGGTCGGCTTCAGCAAGCCGGGCCGCGCCACGGTTTATACCCATCCGCAGCGGTTAATAGCTGGTTGAGTCAGGGTGTGTAAGAAGAAGTATTTGACCCCGGCTCTGGCGGCTTTGGTTGGTAAGAAGGCGTCAGGTTATATCCTTTGGTGAAGTCATCCTTGCTCATCATGGCGGCTACGTTGCCATCGGCATCAATACAGGCTACCTGTTCATAAACAGCAGCGGTCAGACCCCGGCCGCTGCTGCCTGATTTCTTGTCATACTTAAAGGCAGTAAACTGCTCAAGATAATTGAAAAAATCCTGATAATTTTTGCCGTGATTAACCATTTCCGGATAATTTGTCCTGGCTTTGCCAGAAAAATAGGTGCGACATACCAGTTCCAACGGTGCACCATTTTTCATAGCGGAGGAGTTTTCTGAATTTTTACCAATATGTCCGTAGATAATGACATGATGATTGTCGTGTTCATTAAGCGCTTTTAGCGCCTCTTTATAGCGTACGGCAGCGGTTTTAGCGTCGGCACCAAACTTGCTTTTTTCTGAATTTACGCTGCTCGCATCTTTTTTAAATTCGATCAAAATCCATCGATTGCTATCGTTAAATATTGTATCGCCGCCTTTTTCATAGAAATCCTCTAATGGGGAAAGAAATTTTAAATGGCGCTGAAATTGGAGGATAAAAGTGTATTCGACAGTTTTCTCCCACCAGGTCATTTTCTGCTGAGTCATCAATTTGCCCTTTTTTGCACACTACTTTTTTTAAAAGATAGCAGGTCTGTTTAAAGCGTTACGCCACCACCACCTGCGGCAGTACCGTTTCCAGCGAGGCGAAAGCCTGAACGCCCGCCGCGCCGCTGTCGGTGACCAGCAACGCGATCTGTTCAGGCCGGGCATACTGCATCCGGCTGCTCACGCCCAGCTTGCTGTGATCGGCCAGCAGGATCGATCGCGCCGCCTGATGCACCATCGCGCGCGCGATGGCCGCTTCGTAAGGATGAAAGCTGCTGGCACCGTTTTTGCTGTCGATGCCGGTCGGCGACAGCATCGCCACGTCGGCGCGGTAGCGATAAATTTCCGCCACCGTCAGCTCGCCGCGCGTTTCCTGCGCACCGGCCAGCATCGCACCACCCAGCAGAATAATGCTGTTGTTCAGCTGCTCGCCCTCTTCGGCAGCGGAAAGTTTTAGCGCCGCCTGCAGGCTGTTGGTGATGATGGTCAGACCGGACATGGTGCGCAGCTCTTCCGCCAGCATGGTGGTGGTGCTGCCAGCGTCGATAAACAGCGTCTGGCCCGGCGTTAACAGCCGCGCGGCGGCACGCGCAATAGCGCGTTTTTCTCTGGCGCGGACTTCGCTGCGCACCGTCAGCGGCGGTTCCGGCTCCGCCGTCAGCGACATCAGCCCGCCGTGTACGCGACGGGCCGCGCCCAGCGCCTCCAGCTCAATAATGTCTCTTCTGGCGGTTTCGCGTGAAACGCCTAACTCTTTGATAATGCGCTCGGTGCTGACATGACCCAGCGTAGCCAGCAGCGCGCGAATGCGATGCAGACGCGATTCCTGAAGCATGATTGCGTTCCTTAACCGGACAAGGGCACCAGCCTAACCGACAAACGATCGCCGTGCATGTGTATTTTATTGCATATGTGTATTTTGTTGCATTAAAACAAAAAAGAGTCATTATAAAAAGACGGCTGCACGCCTTCATCCTTTCGCAACGGGAGTTATCATGGCTACACGTTCGACCATCATGGATACCAACAGTTTTCGCGCAGAGCACGCCGCCGGTCTGGACGCCGACGTGCGGAAACTTACCGATAAACGCAGCCGGGTGCTGGGCGAATCCTACCGGCTGTTTTACCGCAAGCCGGTGCATCTGGTGCGGGGCGAAGGGCAATATCTATGGGATGCCGCCGGAGAAAAATATCTGGATGCCTATAACAACGTGGCGAGCATCGGCCACTGCCATCCTGCGGTCATTGATGCGGTATATCAGCAAATGCAGCAGCTTAATACCCATACTCGCTATCTGCATGAGCGCATTCTCGACTATTCGGAAGCGCTGCTGTCGACGCTGCCCGGCAAAATCGATCGGGCGATGTATATGTGCACCGGTTCGGAGGCGAACGACCTGGCTATCCGTGTGGCGCGGGCCTTCAGCGGCGGCACGGGTATTATCGTCAGCCAGGAAGCCTATCACGGCACCAGCGATCTGACCTCCGGCGTTTCGCCTGCTTTAGGCTCCGGCCAGCCGCTGGCCGCCACCACCCGCCTGGTTTCGCCGCCCGATCGCTATCGCGTCACCGCGCCGGATTTGGGCGACTGGTTCGCCAACGAAATCCAGCGGCAGATCGACGATATGGCCGCGCACGGTATTAAATTCGCCGGCTTCCTTGCCGACTCGATTTTCTCCTCCGATGGCGTGCTGCCCGGCCCGAAAGGCTTTTTGCAAAAGGCGATTGACGTGGTGCACAACAACGGCGGCATCTTTATCGCCGACGAAGTGCAGCCCGGCTTTGCCCGTACCGGTGAGGCGTTCTGGGGCTTTGCGCGGCACGGCGTCGTGCCGGATATCGTTACCACCGGCAAGCCGATGGGCAACGGCATTCCGGTATCCGGACTGCTGGCGAAAAGCGACGTATTGGCCGCTTTCAGCGACGATATTCCCTATTTCAATACGTTTGGCGGCAATCCGGTGGCGATGGCGGCGGCGCAGGCAGTGTTACAGGTGATTAAAGAAGAACAGCTGCAGGAACACAGCCGCGTCGTGGGCGAAAAACTGCTGAAAGAGTTGCTGACGCTGAAAGAGAAGTACGAATGCGTAGGCGACGTGCGCGGCGCGGGGCTGTTTATCGGCTTTGAGCTGGTCAAAGACAAGAGTAGCAAAACGCCGGACAAACAGCTGGCGCTGGATGTCACCGAAAAGCTGCGTGAAAACCGCGTGCTGACCTCGGTGGCCGGGCCTTACGGCAACGTGTTAAAGCTGCGTCCGCCTTTGGCTTTTCAGGAAAGCGATATCGACTGGCTGGTCGGCGCGCTGGATAACTCCCTGCGGGCCGTACTGCGCTAACCACAGCGGCGGCCCGCGCGCCGTCTGCTGGCCAGAAAGCTTACTCATGGACTGAACAGCTCACTCAGGCGGCAGTCAAGCTCCTTCAGGCAGCCGGAAAGCTTGCTCAGGCAGCGGCGATCTGCTGAGAAAAGTTAGCTTCCATCCGCGCCCAGGCGTCGTTCATATCGTCCGCCAGGCTGAACAGTCCGGAGGTGCCGACGATAAACACCTCGACGCCGGAAGCTGCAATCTGCCCGAAGGTGGCCGCATTGCAGGAGCCGTCGATTTCCGTGAGGTAGCGCCAGCCATGCTGTTCGCGAAGCCGGATCAGCTGACGAATTTTATCCAGCGTTTGCGGAATAAATTGCTGCCCGGCAAAGCCCGGATCCACTGACATTACCGTAACTTTATCCAGCAGATGCGCATATTCCATAATGGCTGCCGCGGGCGTGGCCGGATTAAGCACCACGCCGCAGCGTTTACCCGCTTCTTTAATCTGCATCAGCAGGCGGAATATTTTGTTATTCGCCGTTTCGGGATGAAAACTGATAATGTCCGCGCCCGCCTCCAGGCACATTGGAATAATATCTTCCGGATGATTAACCATCAGATGCACATCAATCGGCACATCGGTTATTTTGCGCAGGTTCTCGATAAAGAACGGCGACAGCGTAATATTTTTTACGTAACTGCCGTCCATAATATCGACATGATAAAAAGCGGCTTTATCATTCATTGCCTCTATTTGCTCACGGAACCGGGTTAAATCCATACACATTAAAGAAGGTGAAAATTTCGCGTTCATGGAAGTTGTCCTGTTATGCGGCCTTAATGGAACAGAGCGATAAGCTTGCCGAGGATAATGCCGATTACGCCGAAATCCGCATCGCCAAAGGTGGTGGAAGCGAAGCCAAGCTCGCCCATCAGCGGCAGCAGGATGGCCGGCAGGAAAGAGATCAGCAGGCCCTGCACGAAAGCGCCAATCATCGCGCCACGGCGGCCGCCGGTAATGTTGCCATAGACGCCGGCCGTTGCGCCGCAGAAGAAATGCGGCACCAGGCCCGGTACGATCACGCTCAGGCCGAACAGCGGGCAGAGGAACATGCTGATCAAACCGGCGGCAAAACTGCACAGAAAACCGATAATTACCGCATTGGGCGCGAAGGGGAACACCGTCGGACAGTCCAGCGCCGGTTTAGCGTCCTTCACCAGTTTGTCGGCGATGCCTTTAAAAGCCGGCACGATTTCCGCTATGACCATCCGCACGCCCGCCAGGATGATATAAACGCCTGCGGCAAAAGTAATGGACTGGATAACGGCAAAAACCAGGAAGTTCTGACCGCCGCTGACCTGGCTTTCGGTAAAGGTTTTGCCGGCCACCAGCACCAGCGCCACAAACAGGATCATCATGGTAAGCGAAATCGCCACCGATGAGTCGCGCAGGAAATTCAGCGTTTTCGGCACCTTCAGCTCTTCTGTGGAAGGACTGCCTTTGCCCACCACCTTGCCGACCAGCGCCGCCAGCAGGTAGCCGGTCGAGCCAAAGTGACCCAGCGCCAAATCATCGGAACGCGTAATCTTGCGGGTAAAGGGCTGCAGGATAGCCGGACTGATCACCATCATCGCGCCCAAAATCAGCGAGCCGGTCGCCACCAGCCAGAAACCGCTGAAGCCGCCGACCGACAGGATCACCGCCAGCATCGCAGACATATAAAGCGTATGGTGGCCGGTTAAAAAGATATATTTCAGCGGCGTAATGCGTGCCAGCAGAATATTAATCAGCATCCCAAACACCATAATCATCGCCGTAGCCGTGCCGTAGCTTTTCTGCGCCAGCGCGGCCATTGCATCGGTATTGGGCACCACGCCCTGAATATTAAAAGAGTGCTCAAACAGCTGGCTGAATATCGTCAGCGTTGTCGCAATCAGGTTAGCGCCGGCAATCAGGATTAAAAAGCCCATGATAGTTTTCAGCGTGCCGGAAATGACTTCTGAAAAAGCTTTCTTTTGCAGCAATAAGCCGATCAGGGAAAAAAGGCCGACCAAAATCGCTGGCGTTCCGAGAACGTCATTAATAATAAACTGAAGCATAAACGACTCCGTGCGTTTGAGTTGCCGCGTTTTTATAAGTGCTCGGCCAGGATCTCTTTAATTCTGGCGTTATCGAGCAGGTTGCTCAGGCCAAATACCTGCGCCTCGTGATCGGCAAGCCGATCGGCGATATCCTGGGCGCTTAAAATTAAATCTGCCGGTTCCGAGCGCGCGGTCGTTAAATCCGTATGGCTGACCTCCGCCGTCTTTCCCAGTTCCGCCAGGATTTTTTTCACGTTCATTTCGACAATAAAGCTGCTGCCCAAACCATTGCCACACACAATCAGCACTTTTTTCATGAGGTTTTCTCCAGAGAGGGATCGCTAACGGCGGCCGCAAGGGCCGACAGCGTGGTCGCCGACAGCAGCTGCTGTAGACGGAAGTCGTCGCTGAACAAACCGGCCAGTTCGCCGATCATTCTGATGTGCTCTTCGCCGGAGACGGCGCTCAGCAGGATCACCACGTATACGGGATCGTTTTCAGCACTGTCGAAGCTGACTCCCTGATTAATACGCAGCAGAGAAAGCCCGTTTTTCAGCGCACCGTCTTCGGGGCGCGCATGAGGCATGGCGAGGCCGGGCGCCAGCACGTAGTAAGGGCCAAGCTGAGCATGAGAGCGGAAAATCGCCTCCAGGTAGTCCGGTGTAATAGCCTGCTGCGCCAGCAGCGGCGCGGCAGCCTGGCGGATTGCTTCCTGCCAGTGGCCGACGCTTTCGGTCAGCTGAATATTTTCAGGTTGAAGCCAGTTCGACAGCATGTTCGCTCTCCGGTAAGGGTCTGCCTGCACTTTAGGCGGTTTTCTGTACGCTTTTCCGTGATTGTTGTCGCAAAAGTTAGCGCTAACATCAGCAATGTTAAAATATGTGTTATCGCTAACATTTCTGCTGCACACGAAGCTTGATCAATGGCGCTTTATGCCGCCTGGCCCGGAGGGAAATAAGGATGAGCGCCGCCTGCAACCTTTCTGCGCCGCCTCGCATAACAAGGTGAAGGATCGCTTTTAACGTGGCGCGACCGGGCTTTTGGTTTTAAGCTGCGTCCAGTTGAAACAGCTGGCTGCAGGAGAATGCATGGCAGAAAAACGGCGGCGCAGTACCGGGAAAAGTACGCTGGCCGATGTCGCCCGTCTGGTTGGCGTCAGTACGATGACCGCATCACGCGCGCTGCGGATGCCGGAAAAAGTCTCTTCCGATATTCGTGAAAGGATTGAGGCGGCGATAGCCGAACTGGGCTACGTACCTAACGTGCAGGCGCGCAATCTGGCGTCGGCTTCCTCAAAGCTAATCACGATGGTGGTGCCTTCTTTCGTTACGCCAGGCTGCGCGGCGGTGTCGGAAGCGTTACAGGCGATACTGCGGCCTGAGGGATACAACGTCATGCTGGCAGAGGCCAACCATTCTGCGGCGGGCGAGAACGAGCTGATAGAAATGTTGCTCTCTTACAATCCTGCGGCGATGGTGCATTTTAACTTTGATAACGTGGAGGCGGCGCATCGGCTGCTGAGCAACTCCGGCCTGCCGGTTATCGACATAGGCGGCGTGCATCATGATTCGGCGGGCATCAGCGTGGGCGTCGACTATGCCAAAGCGGTACGGCTGCTGGTACAGGCGCTGGTGGAGAAAGGGTTTCGTCATCCCGGTCTGCTCTGCACGCAAACCAGCAACACGCTGTTCAGCCAGCTGCTGAACGGCTGGCACAGCGGGATGCTGGCGCATAATTTGTCGCCGCATCGCGTCGTAACGTCGCCCTTGCCGCCCGGCTTTGCCGCTGGCCACGCGCTGCTGGCGGATATTCAGCTTACCTGGCCCGAAATCGACGTGCTGATCTGCACGGCGGAAGAGGTAGCCTGTGGTGCGATGATGGCCTGCCACGCGGCGGGGATTGCGGTGCCCAGCCAGCTGGCGATAGCCAGTATCGGCGGCGGACAGCTTTCCGCCGTCTGCTCGCCACCGCTAACCACGGTGACGCTGCCCTACAGCGAAATGGGCAAGCTGGCCGGTAAACGCCTGCTGGCTGCGCTACAGGGAGAAGATCCGCCGGTCTGGAACGAGCTGCCGGTAACGCTACAGCTTCGTGCCAGCACGGAGAAAATATAAAGCCCGGCTTGGGGTGCGGTGGAAAAGCGAAACGAACATTTTTCCTGCTCAAAATCAGGTAAAAATGCCGTGGGCGAGGCTGAAGATTAACAGCGCCAGCAGCAGCCCGCCTGACATCAGTAACGCAAACTGGAAAGCGACAACGCTTATCCCAAAGAGTATTGCGGCGCCTGCGGCGTGCCTGTTTTCTCTTAACCAAATTTGACCAACGCATCAAATCTGGTAATCTTTATGCGTAGTACTTTGGTACTGCAAAGGATGCAGCAGACTGGTTAGCCCAGACATCCCGCTACCCCAATAAGGATGGTTCCGAACCATTTTTAACAGGGTCAGGCCAGGTCCGGTAAAGGCGATTCTGAATACCAGAAGAAATTCTGGCGAAACCCACCTTAAGGTGGGTTTTGTTATTTCAGGGGTGGGGTAAAGGTTTGTTGAGAAAAGAGAGATCCCACACTGTTCCTTCAGAATCAACGAAGGGATGCCATTTTGATACCTCACCGATCTTCACTTTTGCAAAACTCCCTGTCCTGAAAAAAGTTATGTGGAAAGTTATCCTGTCTTATCAATGCCACAGACGATAGCCGCAGCCGTCGGCTCTGTTTTGTCAGGCGTAAACGGCTTAGACCATTTTGCTCTGTAGGTCATCAATAAGGTTCTGACGCCCTTCACCGGCGTGCTGTCTATAATAACCTTATAAAGATCGGGGCATTGATAACCCTTTTCCAGATCATTAATTTAACTATAATGATCCGACTGCTTACGCGGCACTCCATCGGGACGTGCTGCCAAAAAAACCAATGGAGATGATGAACATGAGTTATTCACTGCCATCCCTGCCTTACGCATACGACGCACTGGAACCGCATTTCGACAAGCAGACGATGGAGATCCATCATACTAAACATCACCAGACTTACGTGAACAACGCGAACGCCGCGCTGGAAGGCACCGAGTTCGCTGACCTGCCGGTAGAAGAGCTGATCACCAAACTGGATCAGGTGCCTGCCGATAAGAAAACCGTACTGCGTAACAACGCGGGCGGCCACGCTAACCACAGCTTTTTCTGGAAAGGTCTGAAAACCGGCACCACGCTGGGCGGCGAGCTGAAAGCGGCTATCGAAAAAGATTTCGGCAGCGTTGATGCCTTCAAAGAAGCGTTTGAAAAAGCGGCCGCTACCCGTTTCGGCTCCGGCTGGGCGTGGCTGGTTAAGAAAGACGGCAAGCTGGCTGTAGTCTCTACCGCTAACCAGGACAACCCGCTGATGGGCGAAGCGATCGCTGGCGCTTCCGGTACCCCAATCGTGGGCCTGGACGTGTGGGAACACGCTTACTACCTGAAATATCAGAACAAACGTCCTGACTACATCAAAGCGTTTTGGGAAGTGGTTAACTGGGACGTGGCGGCAGAGAATTTCGCTGCGGCTAAATAAGCCCGTTCCGGACGAAAACGACAGGCGTTTGTAGGCTAAGCGTCTGATAAATACCCTGCTGGCGCTAAGTTAGCGGGGTATTTTTTTGCCGTAAAAATCCCCCGCCAGCCTTTCTTTCCTGACTGCTTTCTAATTTTTTATTAAGAGCGGCGTTAATTTGATCCTGAAGCGCCATTATTAATCGTCCTTTTTTTGTGACCGGAACTTTTTTTAAGGAGGTTTTAATCTGCTGTTGTTAAGACGATATTAAAAATTAAGCTTTTGTAACTGGCATTCGTCCCTTATCTCGTTAAAAAAGGGACGGCTGTATGAAAATGGCTGATGCGTTGCAATATCATAATTTTTATCGGCATAAAAGCTATGCATTTACCAGATGGTACGTAAGATTAACGCCTGTTAAAATAAATGGTTGTTAAGGAATTTAATCTGTTAACACAGAAATTAGCCTATACGGAGCGTACATTCAACTGCTACAAACAATAGCTTCCTGCACCATCTCGATTTTTCATTTTTTACAGTAAGTCCGCCACTTTATAAGAACATTGTTCGGTGCCCTTTTGACAGATATAAAATAATAATATAAGTAAGGCGCTGTTATTAAAGAAGAATAAAGGTGATCTGGATTTTATCAACCGAGCATAAAGCCCTTCGCCTCATTGTGGTATCAGGCAAGTGTTTAGACACTGTTCATACTTATTATGCTAATAATTTTATTGATTTTAGGTACTTTAAACTCTGGAGGAAATATGAAATTAGTAAAATTATTGTTACTCGGTGCATGTCTGTCTTTTGGGGTATCAACCTTGTCATATGCCACGGTGTCTTCATCTCAAACGCAATATAAAGCTGGTCAGTGTGGTACTGATGGTATTTATGTCCCCGGATATGGTTGCGTTTATCCTGGCGATTCCGGATCCCGCCCCTGATAACTTAAGACACCACAAGTCCTGAAGCTATAGAGAGGCCGCGGTTATCCAAAGTTATGTAAATAATCCTGGATAACTGCGGCCATATTCAAGGCGGAATTAATACGCCTTGTTAAGTAACCAGTGGATATAGCCTGGCTGCTATTTGCCCGAAATTACTCGCCGTTTTCTGAAAAACGAACGCGCGGCTATATGAAAACCATCATTAAAATTCTTTTACTGTTAACGGTGCGTCCATACTGCGGTTGCCGCAATGACTGGCGAATGTACGCCAGCGACGGCTGATGGGGTGACCTGCGTCTGTTTCCCCGATCCTGTTGGATGCTGGCGGTCTTTTGTTTTCACCTTTTTCTTTTCTGTACTTTTCCTCGCCGTCCTGACCGAGCGAAACCCTGCTTAATCTTCTGATTACCTCTGTTCATGCTGCGTAACGGGATGCCGCTGGTTTTAACCGCTTAAATGGCTGGGCGTCTGGATGGCTAATAACATTTCGTGTTAGCTTATCTCCTTTCGTTCGTTGCCTGTCGTGATAATCCATTAAAAAATAAGGCAGCTTACCCTTCAGAGAGCGCTCGCTATGACCGCAGTGAACCATCTTGAAATGCGGCAGATCGCCATCGCTTTTGGCGGTTTTGCCGCGCTGACCGACGTCGACTTTCGTCTTGACGGCCACAGTATTCATGCGCTGACCGGCGCTAACGGCGCAGGAAAATCAACGCTGATGGCCGTGCTGTCGGGTGCCCATGAGCATTACAGCGGCGATATCCTGCTGGATGGCGAGCCGGTATCGATTCGTTCTCCGCGTGATGCAAAGAAGCTGGGCATTCATCTGGTGCAGCAGGAAG
Organism: Erwinia sp. STN24; assembly: GCF_041320675.1. Taxonomy (NCBI): domain Bacteria; kingdom Pseudomonadati; phylum Pseudomonadota; class Gammaproteobacteria; order Enterobacterales; family Erwiniaceae; genus Erwinia; species Erwinia sp. STN24. Next base: position 108,375 of record NZ_JBGGPM010000005.1, read on the forward strand.
TTGATGTGGCGCTGGTTTCCACGCTCAGCGTGGCGGAAAACATCATGCTGGATCGCCTGGCCGAAGGCGGACAAATTTATCGCTGGCGTGCTATCCGTCGCCAGGCTCGCGCGCTGCTGGCACAGCTGGAGGTGGATATTGACGTCAATCGCCGCGTCGATCGCTGCACGCTGGCGGAGAAACAGCAAATCCTGCTGGCCCGTGCGCTCTCCCATCACTGCCGCTTTTTGATCCTGGATGAACCCACCGCGCCGCTGGATCGGCATGAAAGCGAACGCCTGTTTGCGGTGGTTCGCCGCCTGCAAAAAAGCGGTATCGGCGTAGTGTTTATCTCCCACCGTATCCACGAACTGCGCGCGATTTGCGATCGGCTTACGGTGCTGCGCGACGGGCGCCTGATTGAAACCGTGCCGATGAGCGCGCTGAGCGGCGAACAAATCGTGGAAAAGATGCTGGGTCACCAGCTGGCGGATATCTATCCGCCGCGTCGTCCGGCCAGCAACGGCGCAACGCTGCTGCATGTCGAGGCGCTGCACGACGACGCGCTGCTGCACAATATCTCTTTAACGCTGCGCAAGGGAGAGATCCTGGGTATCGCCGGCCTGGCGGGCGCGGGAAAAACGGAGCTGTGCAAAGCGCTGTTCGGCGCCAGCAAAAGCCGCATCGGCCGGGGCGAGCTGCATGGCAAACCGTGGCGGCCCACTTCGCCTTCCGCTGCGGTAGCGAACGGCATGGCGCTGATCCCGGAGGAGCGCCGCAAAGAGGGCATTTTTATCGACGAGTCGGTGGCAATGAACCTTAGCATCAGCGCGGACACCAGCTTTTCCCGCTGGGGGCTTTTCGGTCACCGGCAGGCCTGGCGCTGGGCCGAAGAGATTATTCAACAGCTGGGCGTGCGCACTCTCGGCCCGGAACAATCCCTGCGCCGTCTTTCCGGCGGTAATCAGCAGAAAGTGGCCATCGGCAAATGGCTGCGCAACGACGCTGACGTCCTGATTTTTGATGAGCCAACCAAGGGCGTTGATATCAAGGCCAAAACCGATCTCTTCACGCTAATCGACGCGCTGGCCCGCCAGGGAAAAGGGGTTATTTACGCCTCGGGCGAGTTTGCCGAACTGGTAGGGCTATGCGACCGCATCTGCGTGCTGTGGGACGGTAAAATCGTGGCGGAGATGGATGCGCGTCAGGCCGATGAAGAAACGCTTTTACTTTATTCCACCGGAGGAACCCCTGCGTGAGCAGCAAAGAACTTTCCCTGAAGGCGACGCCTGGGCTGCGTCACCAGCTGTTTGAATTCCTTTATAAATGGGGAATGTTGTTAACGGTGGTGGCGCTGATCGCCGCCTTCGGCCTGGCTTCGGACAGCTTTCTGGAGCCAGCCAATATCATCAATATTCTGCGCGCCATCGCCATTGTGACGGTGATTGCCGTAGGCGTCTCGATCTCGTTGACCATCGGCGGCTTCGATCTCTCCGTGGGATCTACTGCATCGTTGGCAAACTCGCTGGTGATCTCGCTGTTTGTCTGGTACGGCTTTGGCCCGACAGCCGCGATAACGCTGACGCTGCTGCTCTGCACGCTGGTCGGGCTGTTTAACGCCTTTCTGATCGTAGTGCTGAAAATTCCCGATATGCTGGCCACGCTGGCAAGCCTGTTTATCGTGCAGGGCGTGGCGATGACCTGGAGCTTCGGCGGCTCTGTCACGGAGAATATGGTGATGCCAAGCGGCGAGATGGCCGAAGGGATCGTGCCGCCGGACTTTTCGCTACTGGGCCAGGTGCCAACCATCGTTATCATTATGCTGGTGGTTACCGTGGTGGCGCAGCTTGGCCTGTCGCTGACAAAGCATGGCCGCCGCATGTATGCCATCGGCGGCAACCCGGAAGCGGCGCGGCTTTCCGGCATTCGCACGAATCGCTATCGCGTACTGGCTTACGTGCTCGCCTCGCTGCTGGCGGGACTGGGCGGCATTCTGCTGGCTTCGCGCATTGGTTCGTCGCAGGTGAATGCCGGCGGCGGCTATCTGATGGATGCCGTTGCGGCGGCGTGGATCGGCCTGTCGCTGGCCGGCTCCGGCAAGCCGAATGCGCTGGGCACGCTGCTGGGCGCGGTGATCCTCGGCGTGCTGCAAAACGGTCTGGTCATGCTTTCCGTGCCTTATTACGCCATGGATATTATCAAAGGTCTGGTGCTGGCCGCTGCGCTGGCAATCACTTACATTCAGCGCCGCCAGGCGTAGGGATAACGATGAAAAAATTAACGCTTTCACTGCTGGCCGTCAGCCTGCTGACCAGCACTACCGCCTTTGCCGATACGGTTGCGGTGCCTGCCGCTATCGCCAGCCATGACGGCCCCGTTCGTGTGGCGGTGATCCGCAATCTGGGATCTGACGACAACACCACCCAGTTTGTCGCGGGCGCTATCCAGCAGGGCCGCCAGCTGGGCTTTAAGGTCAGCGCCTTTCTGAGCAACGGCGACGACGCCCGCTTTCAGGATTTTGTGGAGCAGGCCATCAGCCAGAAGTATGACGGCATCATTCTGTCGCACGGCAAAGATCCCTACGCAACGGCGCTGGTAAAGCGTATTGCCGATGCGGGCATTAAAGTGTCGGTGTTCGACACGCCGGTTAATCAGCCGATAGCGGGCGTAACCGTGACCGCGCAGGATGACGCGTCGCTGGCGCAGCTTTCGCTCGATCGCCTGGTGAAAGACAGCGGCGGTAAAGCCAATATCGTCAAGCTGTGGGTCGCGGGCTTTCCGGCCATGGAGCGCCGTCAGGTGGTCTATGAAAAAGTGCTGAAGGCCAATCCGGGCATCCATCAGCTGGAATCTATCGGCGCGGTCTCTTCTGACGTGCAGGGCGATACCGCGAACAAGGTGGGCGCGATCCTGGCTAAATACCCTAAAGGCAAAATTGACGCGATTTGGGGAGCCTGGGACGCTTTTGCCCAGGGCGCTTATAAAGCGCTCCAGGAAAACGGCCGGACCGAGATCAAACTCTACAGCATCGATGCCTCTAACCAGGATCTCCAGCTGATGCGAGAGAAAAACAGCCCCTGGAAGCAGACGGTCGCGGTGGACAGCAAACTGATTGGCGCGGTCAATATGCGGCTGATAGCGAACAAGCTGGCAGGCGAAGCAACGCCCGCGACTTATCAGTTCAAGGCATCGGCTATCACGCAGGAGCAGCTGGCCGGACAGGCGGTGAATGTCGCCACGCTGAATAAGCTTATTCCTGGCTGGGGCGAATCAACCGATTTCGTCGCACCGTGGTTTACCACGCTGGCGGCACAGCAGACGAAAAAATAAAGGCGATAAAAGCCCGCCCGTGCGGGTTTTTTTACGATAAAAATTGCCAGGAGTTTTCCTGGTAATGACGTTAATCTCCTTTCTTTTTCTTATCTTATCTTTTTTCTCCGAAAATAAACGCCGTAAAAGCGCGCTTTTCTTTCCGCCCTGTTTTGGTATAAAGATACTCTGTTAAAATAAAGTTTCCTCTGTGATAGGCGGATGTCTTTAATTTGTTTTGTTTCAGGGTGATTATATCGCGCATATCAGGAAATTATCTTTCTTTTATATAAGGATAAGAGTGGGGGTTTATGAATAGTATTTACGCTTAATTTGTAGCGTTAAAACAATCGAATGAAACATTCTGGCCGGTAGCAAGCGGGTGGGAAGCGGTATGTGCGTCAACACATACCGCGCGTCGTTTCATTCATTTTATTTTCTGATGGAAAATGAGCAATCATGAAAACGACAAAATCGATATTATCAGGTGTCGCGGCTTCGTTCATCCTTTTGCTGCTTCCTGAGGTATCCGTGGCGTTTATGGAAAACGTCGCCGCTGGCGTGCTGGTGGAGGGCGAAATCATCGGCAGTGCCGATGGGGAAAGCACGCAGCAGGTATACGGGACCACTATGCATACCACTATCGATGCCGGAGGCGTGCAGATAATCAACGCTGGCGGCGTTACTGACAGTACCGTGGTGAACAACGGTGGGAAGTTACAAAACAACGGCGGTAAGGATAGCGCGACGACGGTAAAATCGGGCGGCGCCTTTTTGCTGGCAGGCCAGGCGAACAGCTACGCCCTGTCGAATAACGCGCTGATTGAAAGCGCTGCGCTTGTTGTTATTAATAATTATGTGCAGACGGAGGGCTGGACGATTAATGCCGGTAAGCTGGACCATATTTATATGGAAGGTTCCAGTTCGGTAATGAAAAACACCACTGTTAATGCCGGACGTTTCTGGATGGAGACCGGGAAAACGCTAAATACAACGCTAAACAGCGGCTATTTCGTCAATGTTGAAGGCAGCGATATCGATACCGTTATCAATGGCGGGACGTACTTTCTGGGCGGCACCCGGCAGGCCTACTCGGAAAATTTAACCATAAACAGCAATGGATATGGAAATCTGAACTCCGGGACTATTAATAATGCCACCATAAATGGCTCGCTGATTGTTACGCCTAATAATATCAATCCTGAAGTTTTGTCCTCATTACAGGGGAATATTACGGTAAATGACGCAGGGCGCCTTATTATCGTTACCGGCGCCGATACGGATAAGGCGAGCTATCACGTGTCCGGCTCGGTCTACCTTTCCAGCAACGCTTCCTTTAGCGGCGAGTATTATTTTGCCCTGGGCGATGTCGCCCTGGCAGGCGGCACGGTTATTTACGATCCCAAAGGCTATTCCACGCTAACCCTGAAAACGCTGTCCGGCAGCGGCACGTTTCTGATGGATACGAAAATTTCCGCCTTGCAGGGCGATTTTTTGACGGTGACGGGCCGCGCGACCGGTGATTTCGCGCTTTATGTGATCGACAACGGCGTCAGCCCAACCCACAGCGACAGCCTTCAGGTTATCCAGATTGGCGATGGCGACGCGACGTTTGCGCTGGCGAACAGCGGTGAGGTCGTGGATCTGGGCACTTATCAATATTATCTGGTTGCTGACGGCCAGGGCGGCTGGTCACTGACGCCGCATAAAGCGGAGGACGAAGACGATCCAGATCCAGATTCGGATGAGGAGGCGGAAAAACCTTCCCCGGCTGACGACGCGCAAACGGACGCGCCGACAGAGGATGAAGACGCGCCGGATAATCAGGCAGACGTTTTACCTGATAACCAGCCGGATGTGACGCCAGACGAGCAGGACGGGACGTCCGGAGAGGAGGCGGCCGTAGAGCCGTCGCCGCCCGCTGACTATGACATTACGCCTGCCGCAGCGGCGGTGCTGTCGGTAGCGACCGTCGATCCGCTGATATTCCGTCAGGAGCTGGAAACGCTCAGCGAGCGCCTTGCCAATAGCGACTCGCCTGAACATGACCATAATGTCTGGGGCACGGTGCGCAACGGTCGACTGAACGTCAGCAACGAGGCGGGCGCGGATTATCGGCTCAGCCTCAATTCGCTGACGATCGGGGCCGACCGCGCGCAACAGGCGACAAACAGCGTGGCGCTTCAGGGCGTCTTTTTCAACTATGGTCACAGCGATATGCGTTTTCGCGGCAAGGGAAGGGGCAAAGCGGATATCAATAGCTGGTCGGGCGGCTTTTACGGCGGCTGGCAGCATAATACCGGCTACTGGCTGGATGGCGTTCTCAAGCTCAACCGCTTTACGCACGAGGTGCGCGCGCGCATGACCAGCGGCGGCGCGGCCAACGGCAGCTTTAATACCACGGGCATCGGCACCGGCATCAGGGCGGGCAAACACTTTCTGGTCGGGACGGCGAAAGTGACGCCGTGGATCGGCGTAACCGGTTTTACGAGCAACAGCAGCACGCTGTCGTTGAATAACGGCATGAAGGCGCGCATCGGGCCGCAGCGATCGCTGACGGGCGCTGTCGGCGTCAGCACGGAGTATGCGATACAGGTCAGGGAAACGCTGCTGCATCCCTGGGCCAGCATCGGCCTGGAAAGGGAAACGGTGACTAAAAATCGCGTCAGGATAAACGGCGAGTCTTTCAAAAACGAGTTGAGCGGCAGCCGGGGCGTTTATCAGGCAGGGGTCAGAGCGGCGCTGTCATCAACGCTTTCGCTGCACGTTAGCGCAGGTTATATGCAGGGACGTCATATTGAATCGCCGTGGAGCGCGACGGCTGGCGTTAACTGGCGGTTTTAAGAAAGCGGGCGCGGCTGGCGCCCGCCTGAGGATTAAAAAGCGGCTTTCGCGAAGCCGGTTACCTCGGTCAGTCCCATTTCGCGGCCCAGCGCGGTCATCGGGTGCACCACGATCAGGCCGCGTACGCTTTTCTTCAGCGCGCCCATATTGGCCTGCTCTTTTTTGGTGATGGCACGGTTAAAAGGCAGCTGTTTCAGCTTCTGCGCCTCTTTGCTCAGCTTCTCTTCGCGTGCGCCGCGCAGGCGTTCCAGCTCGATAACCAGCTTCTCTTTTTCTTTCAGCAGCTCGCCGAGTTTTTCCGCATCGCCGGATTCCAGCAGCAGCGGCTCCTTACGCGTCAGGGCATCCAGCTTGTCGCTGAGCATTTTAATTTCTGCCTGGATTTGTTCTTTCATTATCATTAACCGTAGAGTGGATCATGGGGCAAGGATACACGAAAGCGCAGGGAAGAGCAGGAAGCGCGGGTTACTTTTTGAAAGCCTGACGGGTGCCGATAGGGGAAATCAGCGCCGTCAGCGACAGCACCAGCGTCGATCGTACCATCTGCTGGTAGCGCTGTTGCAGCATGGCGCGCAGTTCGGCATCGGCGCTGCTGAAATCGGGGCGGGGCGGCAGCGCGTCAACGCAGTGCAGCTCGCCAACCGGGCCAAGCAGCTCGTCGTCGGTAAAGCGGTAGTCGGTGCCGTCGTCGTTCAGCGCCTCACGCAGCGCCAGCAGCAGCTCGGCATCTTCGTACTCATGTCGGCCGATCACGCCCAGACCATACACCAGCTTCAGCCGAACCGACAGCTCGCCCAGCGGGCCGTTGCCCAACAGCAGCGGCTCTACCGCGTACTTTACGGCATAGTCATCCTTGCGGAACACCTGTACCACCAACAGATCGATCGCTTCGCCCAGCAGCTCGACGGCCGCCGCGAAAAAGCTTTTGACCGTGCGGCCGGCGTTCAGGCGTTCCAGCACCCGATTTTCAAAAGCCTGGGGTTTTTCCATCAGAGCCTGCATCATTTTATCCGTAAAACCGTACTCAACGTGGCGGGAAAAGCCGGGCCGCCTACTGGCCCGGCCTGCCGTTACGCCATCTCGTTCCAGGCCGCGACCGCCGCCTTCACCACTTCGCTTTCGGCCTCCAGGCCGGAAACCTGCGCCAGCGTGGCCTGCACGCCCTGACGGTTAATCAGCTCGGCCAGCTCCTGCGCCTGCGGATCCTGATCGCTGCGGTAGTGCAGGGCGGCGGCGATACCTTTCACCAGATTGTCGTGCGGCAGCTGATACTCCAGCGTGCCCAGCGTCGGCTTGATCAGGCGATCGCCCGCGCTCAGCTTGCGCAGCGGCTGACGTCCCACTCGCTCCACATCATCCTGCAAATAAGGATTCTCGAAACGGCCTAAAATTTTCTGGATATAGGCGGCATGTTTCGCCGCTTCAAAGCCGTAGCGCTTAATCAGTACCGCGCCGCTCTCTTCCATCGCGCCCTGAACGATGGCGCGCACCTTCTTGTCCAGAATGGCATCGCGAATGGTTGCGTGGCCTGCCAGCTGGCCCAGATAGGCGGTAATCGCATGGCCGGTATTCAGCGTGAAAAGCTTACGCTCGACAAATGCCATCAGGTTATCGGTCAGCTCCATGCCTGCAATGGCAGGCGGTTCGCCTTTAAACTGGGTTTTATCGACGATCCATTCGCTGAAGGTTTCTACCGTGACTTCCAGCGGATCGGTGGTGCCGGCGGCGGACGGTGGGACGATACGATCCACGGCCGAGTCGACAAAGCCGACGTTCGCTTCCACCCAGGCGTGATGCTGTTCCGGCAGCGCTTTCAGCACGTGGTCTTTCAGCTGGCTGGTGCCGCGCACCATATTTTCACAGGCGATAATATTCAGCGGGCGCGCGTTGCCGCTTTCATGACGCTGCACCAGCCCTTTGGCGACGCCGCCCGCGATGCGTTCCAGAATTTGCGGGCCGACCGCCGTGGTCAGCAGATCCACTTCCGCAATCAGCGGAATAATCTCGTCGCTGGCGCTGTTGACCGCGTTGACGCCCTTAACGATTTCTACCTGCGCCTGCTCGCCTACCACGTGCACCGGGTATTCGTGACGGGCGTTCAGCGCATCCAGCACCACCTGGTTAACGTCGGCAAAAGTGAGCTGTACGCCCGCGTCTGCCAGCAGCTTGCCGATAAAACCACGACCGATATTACCGGCGCCAAAATGAAGAGCTTTCATAATTTTTCCCATATTAATGAAAGGCCGGACAGGCCCGACCCGAAAAAGAGCCGGGCATGCCCGGCCCTGGGGTAATATCCGGTGCGCTTACGCTGACGGCTTGCCTGACAGCAGATCCAGCACTTCCTGCACGTCATTGGTCGTCGCCAGGCGGGCGATGACGCTGTCGTCATCCAGCGCGTTGGTCAGGCTGGTAATCACCTGAATATGCTCATTATTACGGGCCGCGATGCCGATAACCAGCTTAGCGATATCCTCTTCGTCCTCGCCGAAGCGCACGCCCTGCGGATACTGGCAGAACACGATGCCCGTTTTCAGCACGCGATCTTTCGCTTCGATGGTGCCGTGCGGCACGGCGATGGATTCGCCCAGATAGGTTGGCGTGAGCTTCTCGCGATCCAGCATCGCATCGACATATTCCGGCTCCACGTAGCCGCCCTTCACCAGCTGCTCGCCCGCAAAGCGGATCGCCTGCTCTTTATCGGTAGCGTGATTGCCGAGGAAGATGTTGCCTGCGCCCAATTTGAAAAGATGCTGCTCGCCGTCGTCGTAGCTGTCGCTCAGCGCGGCGGTCACTTTTTCACGGTGGCCCTCGCTGCGGTTTGCCTGCACCAGACGCGAAGTCAGGTCGGTATACAGGCCGCTGTCCAGGAAGTTGGTCAGCGAGATATGCTGCGCGTGCGGTGCCTGACGTATCGCGCGCTCGGTCAGATCGCGGTGGGTAATCACCAGATCCACATCGCCCGGCAGGTTGTTGATAGCGGTATTGGTCACGGAAATATTGCTCAGTCCGGCATCGTTAACCTTTTTACGCAGCACGCCTGCGCCCATGGCGCTGGAGCCCATACCGGCATCGCAGGCAACAATGATTTTACGCACGTGGCTCAGGTCGCCGTTCATGGCATCGGTGGCCGTGGCGGTGGACACGGTCTGGCCTTTGGACTGCGCCTTCATTTCAGTGACGCGACGCGCTGCCGCTTCAATATCATCCTCTTCCTTCACCTTGCTGGTTTTCAGCAGGATAGCGGAAACCACGAAAGAGACGGCAAAAGCCGCTACGATCGCAGCAATGTTCGCAAAGTACGCGCCTTTTGGCGTCATCGCCAGCACCGCCAGGATAGAACCCGGAGAGGCCGGAGAAACCAGGCCGCCGTTCAGCAGCGTCAGCGTAAAGACGCCGGTCATGCCGCCCAGGATTACGGCGATAATCAGGCGCGGGTTCATCAGCACATAAGGGAAGTAGATTTCGTGGATACCGCCCAGGAAGTGGATGATAGCCGCGCCGCCAGCGGACTGTTTAGCATTGCCGCGACCGAAGAACATATAGGCCATCAGCACGCCCATGCCGGGGCCTGGGTTAGCTTCAATCAGGAAGAAGATAGATTTGCCGGCTTCGCTGGCCTGCTGAATGCCCAGCGGCGAGAAGATGCCGTGGTTGATAGCATTGTTCAGGAACAGGATTTTCGCTGGTTCAACAAAGATGGAAGTCAGCGGCAGCAGGTTATTCTGCACCATCAGATTCACGCCAGCGGCGAGAATATGCGACAGGCCTTGCACCAGCGGGCCGATAGCCAGGAAGGCCAGGATCGCCAGCAGCATCCCGATAATACCGGCAGAGAAGTTGTTGACCAGCATCTCGAAGCCGCTTTTGATTTTGCCGTCAACGATGCGGTCGAACTTCTTGATCGCCCAGCCGCCCAGCGGCCCGGCAATCATGGAGCCGAGGAACATCGGCATATCCGCGCCGACGATCACGCCCATGGTGGTGATGGCACCTACTACGCCGCCGCGATCGCCGCCGACCAGGCGTCCGCCCGTGTAGCCAATCAGCAGCGGCAGCAGGTAAGTGATCATTGGGCCAACCAGCTTGGCCATGGTTTCGTTTGGCAGCCAGCCGGTTGGAATAAACAGCGCCGTGATAATACCCCAGGCGATAAAGGCGCCGATGTTTGGCATTACCATATTGCTCAGAAAGCGACCAAAGTTCTGCACTTTAATCTTGATATCTGATGAGGACATACAAGCACACCCCTTATTGGTACGCGCCGACAAGAGAGCGCGCTGATTTTTGTTTAAAACGTTGCCCTGTGCAGGCGGACTCTAGCACGCGTCCGCAGCGCTGCGTAGCCACCGGGTAAAGTGTGATCTCTATCACCACATAGCACGGTGAACAGGGGGTTTTTACGTGAAGCCGATCACATAAAGGACAAAAAACAGGCTGATGCTGTTTATTAAATGGGCTTGCCTGGGAGTGTTATGTGATTGATATCACACTTTGTTTTCGGGACTTTATGCCTGATACGTGATGTGGTTCACAATTTATTTACAGCGGCTGGGCAACCGCTAATATTGTCTGTGGCTGAAAAGATTTGATGAGCCGAAATGGTCTGTGGCTGATACGGGCTGTTGAGCCGAAATGGTCTGTGGCTGAGAAGGGCTGTTGAGCGGAAGAAGAGGCGGGCCGTTTAAAGCGAGCGGCCCGCAGCAAAATGTTACTGGCCCTGCAGCGCGATTTGCGCCTGACCAAGCGCATGCGCATTGGCAGAAATATTGCTCATCAGCGTGTTGTACTGGGTCGCCTGTTGCTGGGTCGGGAACTGTATGGTCTGACCGTTAAAGGTCACCTGCGAACCCTGCTGCTGCAGGAAATCGCCCGTCTGCACCGCGTCCTGGCTTAGCTTCTGTAATGCAGGCAGCAGCGGCAGCAGCGTATCGGCTGGCTGCGTGACGACCTTGTTATAAAGGTTGTCATACACCGTTTTCAGCTCCGCTGGCTGTTTCAGCCCGGCTTTGCTGCTGTCGGCCTGCGTTTTCGCCGTCTGGATCTGTTGTGCCAGCACCTCCAGCGAACCGCTGGCCTGACGCAGAGAATCGCGACGGGTCAGGTAGTCCTGCGGCGCACGGATAGCAGACAATTCATCCACTACCGGCTTCAGACCGTTATCCACCGCGCGGTTAACCTGCTGGGAGAAGCCATAAACAATAGCGTAGTCGCTGGCGTAATTACCGACACGCTGTTTCTGATCTTCACTAAGGGCGGGCAAATGTTCGCCGCTGCGCATCGCCGTATTTTGCAGAAAATCGATAAAGGCTTTGCGCTGATCCGCTTCTTTATCGCCACAACCCGTTAGCTGAAACACCAGCATCAGCGCCATAAAAGGCGCCAGCAGACGCGTCCAGCCGCGAATGGTTCCTGTCGTCATCGGAAGTAACTCCTGTAATAGAAATGCTACAAGCAAAAGGCGACCTGTGTCGCCTCTGAAGAATAGTTCAACTCGACTGACGAGGATACGGAAATCGGTTGCTTATACGTGAAGAAAATTTAATTTTCGGTTGGAAAGCACTCAGATTTCTGCCTGTGCGGTCGCTTTTCCACAGGTTGTGTAGCCTTGTCGCTTATGTCTTCTTACATGCGGGAAGGCCAGCCTGATTTTGCCTGACTTCATGAAGAGGACGGGCTGCCTTTTTCACAAATTTTGTGGGGTTCGCGCCAGCAATGTTGGGCCTGGATTACGGCATCCGAATAAATCCATAGCCTGTGTATCTCTCTTTTCTCTGCTCGAGCTGCCGGGCGTTTCTGGGCCCCGAAAAAATAATCCTGTGATCCTGTATAGCCTTTCATATGCCAAATATAACGCTCCCAGCAGCGTTATTCCTCCTATACCGGTTTGTTGATCTTTCCTGTAATCGCTAATTTGTAAACGGCATAGGCACAGAAATCCTACCTGCCAGCGGGAATAGACCCGTTTTATGCAGAAGCAAATTTTCAGCTTCTGGTTAAGCGCCGTAGCTTTGTGCCTGACATTACCGCTGTGGTATACATTTCTGGCACTGATAACAAGGAATCGTTATGGATAACTATCTGGATAAGAATCGCTTTAAAAAAGTTTACCGCATACAGGCAATGGGTAAGGCGGATGCGCTCAGAGACATGGCCAGACAGGCTGGAATACGGCATATCAAAAGCCTGATATTGCGCGAAAATTTTAATCGTGAAATGGGCAGTTTTATAGAAGAACAGCTGAAATCGATTAACAGAGCCAGTAGTGAACGAGAATGCAAGTTCTTCCTGGATAATCTGCATCAGGAAAAAGCGTTTATTAGTGAGCAGAGCCTTTCTCTTAATATTAAAAAGGCCAGGGTTGTGGTGTCAGCAGAGCTGACCAATACTCTCGGAATATGGGGGTATTTTATTAACGGTGTGGGTGTGATTATAGGGACCGGACAAATAGTGGCCGGAGCAGGTATAGTGGTGACTTCTATACTCACCGGTAATGTAATAGGTGTTATTGCAGGAGCAACTATAGTTTTGCATGGAGCAAATAATGTATACGAAAGTTTTCAAAATATAAAAATTAATCAGAATGATACACAAGGATTCTTGCGTAGTGGTTATGTGAAAACTGCCAAATTCCTCGGTTTCAGCGCGACTACAGGCCGTGTAGCATATAGTGTGGCTGACATATCTCTTTCAGGATATGGTTTAGCAAGAATGATTCTTAAACCAGATTCCTGGCGACTTTACCGTTATCTGCCATCAGATTTTATCAGAAATGTAAAAGTTGTTGGAGCGCCTTCATTAGCTTTGGAGGCGCTGGGAGATAACATTACTCTTAAAAGCATTTACGACCAACGCTAAGAATTATATTAACTTATAATAAATTATCTTGGCTCCCAATTTTACGGGGGCCATAAAATAAAAAACCACAAGGACAATAAAGTAAACAAAAAGGTAAGAGTAAAAGCTACCATTATCAGACCTGATAAACTCAACAACACCAATAGCTGTAATAATAAAGACCATGAGTAAGACAACTTTAAAAACTCTGAGCAGGCGCCTTAAGGTTTCATGTATTGTCCAGCCCTCACCTTCTGACATACGTTCAACGTAAATCCTTTCCTTTTCGCTAAGTTTGCTTAAATCCACATTATCCATCGCACCTTTCCTTTATTTGCAAATCCATTATGAGCAATTTTAACCCGAATCTATTATGCAATATAGTATTTTGTGGGCTGGAAAACCTTCGGGAGGCATATTATAGCCACCCGAAAGATTTTAAGAGAAAAGCAGAATTATGAACGGGCCGCTTTCTGAAAAAGGTGATCTACATGGCCTTTGCTTTTTCGCATTTAGCTACCAGCTTTTCGAAAAAAGGCGGCCAGTTCCGGCACCAGGATGACTGGATCATTTCTGGCACTGATATATCCCGCCTGTACGCCGATCTGCTGCTTGCCCATCTGCCGGCCATGCCGGTTGCAGTACGGGCAATCCGAAACTGTGGCTGCTCAAAGGCAGAGCATAAGCCTCAAAATACCAGCGCCTGGCCGTCCTTGCGGCTTTCGGTGGCGGCTATCCAGAATCCCTGCGGATCGCGAACTATCGCCTGCGCGCCGCCGAAGCTGTAGGTCTGCAGCGGATCTTCCACCACGATGTGATGGCCCATCGCTCGTAAGGCGGCAATGACGTTGCGATCTAACGCCGGTTCGACAATCACTTCCCGGCCCGTCACCACGCGCCAGCGCGGCGCGTCAATGGCCGCCTGAGGATTCTGCTTATGCAGCATAATGCGCAGCGCCATTTGTAAATGCCCCTGCGCCTGCATCGGGCCGCCCATTACGCCAAACGACATCAGCGGCTGGCCGTCGCCGTCAAGCGCGAAGGCAGGGATGATGGTATGGAAAGCGCGCTTGCCGGCCGCCACCACGTTGGGATGCGTTTCCTCCAGCACAAAGCCTGCGCCGCGATTTTGCAGGCTGATGCCGGTATCGGGCACCACGACACCGGAGCCGAAGCCCATATAATTTGACTGAATAAACGACACCATCATGCCGTTAGCATCGGCGGTAGAAAGGTAAACCGTTCCGCTCTGCTTCGGCGCGCCAAAGGTAAAATCGCCGGCCTGATGGGGATCGATCAGCGCGGCGCGTTCCCGCAGATAGTCGTCGCTCAGCAGCAGTTCAGCAGGAAACTCCATATGCTCTTCGTCGGCGATATAACGTTCCAGATCCACCAGCGCCAGCTTCATCGCTTCAATAGAGAGATGCAGCCACTGCGCCGAATCCGGCTCGTAACGCTCAATATCCCACTGTTCCAGAATGCCCAACGCCATCAGCGTGGCGATGCCCTGACCGTTCGGTGGCAGCTCCTGCACCGAACCGCCGGCAAAAGGGCGGGAAAGCATCGTCACCCAGTCGGCGCGGTGGTTGTGCAAATCTTCCAGCGTCAGCGCCGCGCCGTGCTCTTTGGCGAAAGCGGCGATTTTTTCCGCCAGCTCGCCGCGGTAGAAAGCTTCGCCGTTGGTGGCGGCGATTTTCTCCAGGGTTTCCGCCTGGCGAGGATTGCGGAACAGCTCGCCGACGCGCGGCGGACGGCCTTCGGGCGCAAAGCAGGCGCTAAAGCCTGGCTGATCGCGCAGCTTCTGGTAGCCGCGTTCCCACAGGTGCCCTATCAGCGGCGACACCGGAAAGCCGTTACGCGCATAGTCGATGGCCGGCTGGGCCAGCGTGGTTAACGGCAGCGTACCGAAACGCTCCGCCAGCTCAACCCAGGCGGACACCGCGCCCGGCACGGTTACCGAATCCCAGCCAATCTCCGGCATCGCCTGCAAATGGGCGAAGGTTTCGCGTGACCAGGCGGCGGGTGCGCGGCCTGAAGCATTCAGCGCATGAAGTTGGTTGCCGTCCCAGACGATAGCAAAGGCATCGCTGCCAATGCCGTTGCCGGTCGGCTCCACCACGGTCAGGGCGATAGCTGTCGCAATCGCCGCGTCCACCGCATTACCGCCCAGCTGGAGCATTTTGATCCCGGCCTGTGCCGCCAGCGGCTGCGAGGCGGCGACGGCGTTGCGGCCCATCATCGGCACGCGATAAGACGGATAGCCCACGTTAAAATCACTGATTCCACTCATAGCGGTTCCTTAAAGTTAATCGTTGCGCGGATCGAGCGCGTCGCGCAGTCCGTCGCCCAGCAGATTAAAACCCTGCACAATCAGAAAAATGGCAAGGCCGGGAAAAATCGACATCCACGGTGCCTGTTCAAGAAAGCCTTTGGCGGTGTTGAGCATCGCGCCCCAGGAAGGATTGGGCGGCTGCTGGCCCAGGCCCAGAAACGACAGGCTCGCCTCGGTAATAATGGCGGAAGCGACGGCCAGCGTAGCCTGCACCAGGATCGGCGACAGCACGTTGGGCAGCACATAGCGCAGCACGATCCAGCGATCGGGCAGGCCGATAGCGCGCGCGCCGTCGATATACTCTTCGTTACGGATAGCAATCACCTGGCCACGCGTCAGGCGGGCGAAGATGGGCATGGCCGACAGGCCGATAGCGATCATCGCATTACCCAGGCTGGGGCCAAGAAAAGCGCCCAGCGCAATCGCCAGGATCAGGAAAGGACAGGCCAGCAGCGCTTCGATAAAGCGTGAAATCACGCCGTCCCACAGGCCCTGTCGGTAACCGGCAATCAGCCCCAGCGGGACGCCAATCAGAATGGCGATCGCCACGGAAATACAGCCTGCCAGCAGCGAAGTGCGCGCTCCCCAAATCATCCGCGACAGAATATCGCGCCCCAGTTCATCGGTGCCGAGCCAGTGCATAGCGGAAGGCGCTTTGCGCACGGCCAGGAAATCGGCTTTGATCGGATCGAAAGGGGCCAGCCAGGGCGCGAGAAGCGCCATCGCCACAAACAGCGCCACAATCACCGCGCCGATCATCGCGCTTTTATTGCCGAGAAATTTTTTCAGCACCCGATTAGTGGGCTTGCGCAGGGTCGCCGCGCCGCCAGCCGTCAGAACTTCACTCATGGTCAGCCTCGCATTTTCGGGTTAATCAGCACGTAAAGCACATCGGCCAGCAGGTTCAGCAGCAGAAAGCCAATAGCCACCACCAGCACCACGCCCTGCACCACGGCATAATCGCGGTTAAACACCGCATCGACGATCATCTTGCCGAAGCCGGGCAGGGTAAAAACCTGTTCGGTCAGCACCGCGCCGCCCAGCAGTTCGCCAAACAACAGGGTGGTCAGCGTGATCACCGGCACCAGCGCGTTGCGGAAAGCGTGCTTCAGGATCACCTTTTTCGGCAGCAGCCCTTTGGCTCTGGCGGTGCGGATATAATCCGCCTTCAGCACGGCAATCATCGAGGCGCGCGTATGGCGCATCAGCGTCGCGGCCAGGCCCGTTCCCAGCACCAGCGCGGGCAGCAGCAGCGTTTTCACATTTTGCGACACGCTCTCGCTCAGGCTGACGTAGCCGGAAGCGGGCAGCCACTGAAGATGCACGGAAAAGAGCAGGATCAGCAGAATGCCCAGCCAGAAATGCGGCACGGAGATACCGGAAAGCGCCACGAAATTGGTGGCGTGATCGACCCAGCTGTTTTTCCGCACCGCCGCGACGATGCCCATGCTGATGCCAACCAGCAGCGCCACTAGCATCGCCAGCAGCGACAGTTCCAGCGTCACCGGCAGCTTGCTGCTAATCAGCGCGGTCACCGGTTCCTGAGTACGAATAGAAGTGCCGAGATCGCCCTTCAGCGCGTTGCCCAGCCAGTAAAAGTACTGCGAAGGCAGTGGATCGTTCAGGTGATAATGCTCTCTTAGCTGCGCAATTACCGCCGGGTCACGCTCTTCGCCCGCCATCGCGAGGATCGGATCGCCCGGCAGCAGCTTTTGCAGCGAAAAGACCATTATGCTCACCAGAAACAGCGTCGGGATCGCCAGCAGCACGCGTTTACAGATCAGTTCCAGCATGGTCGCTCCTGCGCCTTACGGCGTCATCGTTACGCCAGCCAGGCGCACCAGCCCGTCCGGCCAGGCCTTAAAGCCCTGGAGTTTTTTGGTCATGCCAAAAATACGCGGTTCAAAATAGAGGTAAGCGATCGGCATATCGCTTTGTAGCTGCTGCACCACCTTGTTATACAACGCCTGACGGGCGGCTATATCGTTGGTCTGGCGGGCTTCGGTCAGCCAGCTATCCACCTGTGGATTGCCGTAGCGGCCATCGTTCAGGGTGCCTTTGCTGTTGATAAACGCGAAGATGCTGCCGTCAGGATCGGGACGGCCTGACCAGCCGGAAAGGCTGAGCTGAAAGTCGCCGCGCTGCTGGCGATCCAGCAAGGTAGCAAACTCGCTCATTTGCAGGTTCACGTTAAAGCCCGCCTCGCTGACCATCGCCTGGATCACCTGGCCTACCTGCTGCGAGGTGGGATTGTTGGTGACCAGCAGCGTTACGTTGAGCGGCGTTTTCACGCCGGCGGCGGCAAGCAGCGCTTTGGCTTTTTCCACGTCGCGCGCGGGAACGGGCAGCTTAACGTGGTAAGGGCTGACGGGGGAGAAAGCCTGATTAGCCGGCGTGTACTGGCCTTCAAACGCCACCTGATTCAGCGCGTCGCGATCGATAGCCAGCGAAAAAGCCTCACGCACGCGGGCATCTTTTGCAAACGGGCTGTCCGGCGCGGTTTTGCCATTAGCGATATTAAACGTGATGCCCTGATAGCCCAGTCCGGTGACTTTGACCAGGCTCAGGCGGCTGTCGGCGGTAACGGTTTTGACATCGCTGGCGGCAATGCCTTCGGTCAGATCGAGATCGCCGGAACGCAGATTAGCCAGGCGCACCGAGGCATCGGGAATGGGCAAAAAAACCACCTTATCAAAATGATAGGCCGACTTATTCCAGTAGTGGTCAAAGCGTTTCAGGACGATGCGATCCTGCTGCACCCGGCTGGCAAACTGATAAGGGCCGGAACAGACCGGATGCATGGCAAAATCAGGCTTTACGGCGGCTTTCGGCGCCAGCATTGTGCCAGCGCGATCGGTCAGCTGGCTGAGCAGCGCCGCGTCGGCATTTTTCAGATGCAGAATAACCTGAGAAGGCGAAGCCACCTCCACCGACTCAACGGAAGAAAGCTCGCTTTTACGCAGCGAGCCGGGCAGCGTCATGGCACGATCGAGATTGAATTTTACCGCAGCAGCATCAAACTTTTCGCCGTCCTGAAAAGTCACGTCCTGGCGCAGGTTCATGGTTAACGTTTTGCCGTCCTCGCTCCATTTCCAGTCGGTCGCGAGGCCCGGTACCACCTGTAGCTTTTCATCAATATCCACCAGACGATCGCAGAGCGCGGCAAAGACAAAGCGGCCATAGTAGGTGCGGGCAAGGTGCGGGTCGAGCATATCCGGATCGGCGCCCAGGCCGATCCGCAGCGTGCTTTCCGCCTGCGCCGGTAAACTGCCCAGCAGCAGCAGGCCACTAAGGGCGGCGAGTGAAGTATGGCGTAGATTCATGGCGTTATCTCTCCCAAAGAGGTTAAAGCGCGGTGTTTTACCGCCCGATCGAATAGCGCGCGACGGCGCAGAAAAGCGTCTGAAGGCGGCGTAACGGTAATCACGCTGCGGTCACGATTGATCTCCTGCCAGCGGTGGCAGGCCACCTGGCGGCCACCGGCAATGACCTGCTGAATGGGTTCCAGCACGCGGCATTCGTCGCTGACGTAAGGGCAGCGCGTATGAAAACGACAGCCCTTTGGCGGCGCGGCGGGATTGGGCAAGTCGCCCTGCAAAACGGGAATTTGGCGAGCGGCGCCCGGCTGCAACCGGGGAGCCGAAGCGATCAGCGCCTGGGTATAGGGATGCAGCGGCGCATCGAAAATTTCCTCTACCGTCGCCAGCTCTACAATCTGTCCCAGATACATCACCGCGACGCGATCGCTCATATGGCGGATCACGCCCAGCCCGTGCGCCACCACGATCATGGTCAGGCCAAACTGTTGCTTCAGGCTTTCCAGCAGATTCACTACCTGTGCCTGTACCGACACGTCCAGCGCGGAAACCGGCTCATCGCCCAGCAGCAGCTTCGGGCCGGAAGCCAGCGCGCGGGCAATACCGATACGCTGGCGCTGGCCGCCGGAAAACTCATGCGGATAGCGCCGTGCCCAGACGGCGGGAAGGCCAACCGTTTGCAGCAGTTCGGCGACTTTTTCCTGCCGTTGGCTGCCGGATAGCGACTCGTGCAGCCATAAGGGTTCGCCGACGATATGTTCCACGGTCATGCGCGGGTTAAGCGAGGCGAAGGGATCCTGAAAAATAATCTGTAGTTCACGACGCAGCTGATTCAGACGTGCGCCGCTGGCTTTGGTGATCTCTTCGCCCTGATAAAAAACCTGCCCCTGAGAAGGGGCCAGCAGCCGCAGCAGCAGCCGACCCAGCGTCGATTTGCCACTGCCTGATTCCCCGACAATAGCCAGCGTTTCGCCCGGCATCACCTGCAACGAAATGCGATCGACAGCCGTGACGTGAGGGTTGCGCTTAAATAGCCGCGTCGGGCCAGGAAAGGTTTTTGTTAAATCGCTACATTCAAGGATGGGTAAGGTCATGCGCATTCTCCAGACGTCACGTGCTCTTCCAGCGGGGCGCGAAAACAGGCGACCTGATGGCGGACGCCGATAGCTTGCAGGGCGGGTTTATGCTGGTGGCAGCGTTTTTCGGCAAACGGACAGCGGGTGGCGAAGCGGCAGCCCTGGGGCATCTGTTCCGGCAGCGGCACGGCGCCAGGAATGGTGGCCAGCGTAGTGGTGCGGGTAGCGGCGCCGGGAATGGAACCCATCAGGCCAATCGTGTAGGGATGCTGCGGATCGCGGAAAATTTCCGCGACGTCGCCGGTTTCGACCACCTGTCCGGCATACATCACCGCCACGCGCTGCGCCACTTCGGCAACCACGCCCAGGTCATGCGTAATCATCAGCACCGCCGTGCCGGTTTCCTTCTGCAAGCTGTTAAGCAGCGCCAGGATCTGCGCCTGGATGGTAACGTCCAGCGCGGTGGTAGGCTCGTCGGCAATCAACAGCTTTGGCCGGTTGATGAGCGCCATCGCGATCATCACGCGCTGGCGCATCCCGCCGGAAAGCTGGTGTGGATAGGCTTTCAGCCGCATTTCCGCCGCCGGGATCTGCACCTTTTCTAATATTGCCAGCGCTACGGCCATCGCTTCACGGCGGTTTACCGCATGATGACGCATCACGGCTTCGCTCAGCTGATCGCCCAGCGTGAAAGCGGGATTGAGCGAGGTCATCGGCTCCTGAAAAATCATCGCCAGCTCGTTGCCGCGCAGATCGGCATAGTCGCGTGCGTTCAGGGTTTGTAGCGGCCGATTGAGAAAAGTGATTTCGCCCTGAACGATCTCCGCGCTGTCGGGCAGCAGGCCCATCAGCGCCAGCGAGGTGATGCTTTTACCGCAGCCGGATTCGCCGACCAGCGCCAGCGTTTCGCCAGCTTCGACCTGAAGCGAAATATCGTCCAGCACGCTGACGGGACTGCCTTTAAAACGAACGTTGAGCTGGCGCAGAGCCAGCACCGGCGTTGTGGCCTTCATGGCAGCTCCTCTTTATCACCGCTGAGCGCTTCGATGAGCGCCTGTTGCAGCGCCAGTAAATGTTCACGCATGGCCGCGGCGGCCTCCTGCGGCTGCCGCTCCGCGATATGTTGCACCAGCCGCTGATGATGGTCGTCGTAGCTGTGCAGCCGATCCGTCGTTCGCGCCAGCACGCGCAGGTGTTGCCAGCCCGGATCCCGGCGAACCGCGTCGACCGCGTCGAACAACCCCAGCATCAGACGGTTGCCTGCGGCTTCGGCGATAGCCCGGTGAAACGCGCTGTCCCACAGTTCGTGCCGATCGCTGTCGTCCGGGGCGATGCTCTGCATCCTCTCCATCAGCCGCTGCATCAGCGCAACCTGCTCGCCGCTGGCCCGCAGGGCGGCCAGACGAGCCAGCCCCGGCTCCAGCTGAATACGGGCCTCCATCACTTCCAGCAGATTTGAGCGCTGCGGCAAATCGTGCAGCGCCAGCGGCTGAACCGGCGCGGCCGGGCCGACAAACGTGCCTTTGCCCTGCTTGCGCCAGATGCGGCCTTCTTCTTCCAGCACGTCCAGCGCCCGGCGGATCTCACGACGGCCCACGCAAAACCGTTCGGCCAGCTCCCGTTCAGTAGGTAGCGGGTTAGCCGGTTGGGCTTCCTGCTGCTGGATCAGCTGGCGCAGCTTTTCCAGCGCGGAATGGGAACTGGTGGAATTTGTTGTATCAGTCATGATTGGTTCGCTTCTTCAGCCCCTGAAATAGTGCGACGGCAGCGGTAATCGAACGGCCAGCCACGGAGATAACAGAGGCAAAAAGCGAACCAATATTGAATTGGTACGGCAGAGCGGCGCGGTTATTTACGTAAGCGTTTGAATTTAAATATTATAA
This sequence comes from Erwinia sp. STN24, assembly GCF_041320675.1. Taxonomy (NCBI): domain Bacteria; kingdom Pseudomonadati; phylum Pseudomonadota; class Gammaproteobacteria; order Enterobacterales; family Erwiniaceae; genus Erwinia; species Erwinia sp. STN24. The sequence goes on from NZ_JBGGPM010000005.1 coordinate 129,952, forward strand.
ATTTTACCTGTTCAGCCGGGTGGGAAACGGCAGGCAATAAGATGCCGCTTTTTGGTGCAGATGTGGGCAGACATAAAGCGCCACCGGCGTGCAGATTAATGGCGGGGCATAGCAAATTGACCAGATAGCTTTTTCCGTAGCGGTAAAGGAGAGGCGCCAAATAATCAATCTGCCGGATTGTTAGTAATGGCATTTTTAATAATTAATCGGCCAGATTGTTATTAACAGGATTTTTAGCGCCGCCGAATAATCCATCTGTCGGATTGTTATTAATAGAATTTTTAGCGGCGCGGAATACTCACTCTGCCAGATTGTGAATAATCAAACGCTTAACCGGGCCGAATGTGGCGCAGAAACGCTCTGTTCTACGCCAGCGGCAAAGAGCAAAACCGCCACGCTGACGGCTACGCTTAATCTGCCCTAATGCGCCGCTTTATTTTTTCTGTCAGCAGCAAAGTTATCCATGTGTTAGGAATTTTCTGATAACTACCGTTCTGCTTACTCTCTGTCCAGTTTCCTGTAATCGTTACCACCTCAGGCCCCGTATGGCGTAGCCTGAAGCCGTCTGTCGGGATGTAAAGATTTTTGGCGTTCAGGTTTAAAAAATAGTCAAAAATTTGAGCGCAAAAGTTTGAGTTTGCGCCCATACTAAAAATCCTGGCGTTAACCTGCGCTGTCTCGATGAGCTCCTCAGGCTGTTGTTCGCCAGCATTCGGGATCTGGGCCTCAGATCCTCCCTCTGGTTGTTCACATTCGTGATTTTTATGAGGAGTGCTCTATGGAAGTTAAAGACCCAATGGGTGAGTTGTTGTCCAGCCTTGAGCACATTGTGCTTACGCGTGAAGTTATCCAGGCCGCTCCCGCATTAAAGGGTGAAGTGTTAATGCCCGAACCAAAACGCATACGGGAAATTACCGGCATGGAAGTTGATGAGTTTGCCCTGGCAATGGGCGTTAGTGTTTCCTCGGTTAAGAGCTGGGAAGCGAAGCGCAGTAAACCTTCGCGCAGTGCTCAAAAATTAATGCTGTTGATCCAATCAAATCCTTGTCTCAGCCGTGAGCTGCTGGGATAGTAAAAAACGGTCTTTTGCTGTGCCAGTAATTGAAAAACCCGCCCGCTGGCGGGTTTTGTGTTTTAAGCGAGGCGTCCGGCGCTCATATTCTCTTTTACAATTCCGGCTTGCCCCGGCCCGCGCATTTCTCTACTCTACGCGGCTTTGCCCAACAGGGGACAGCCACATGCAGGTTAAAGGCCTGGCAGCAAAATCTGCCACTACTTCTCTTGAACCATTCGAATTTCAACGCCGCGAACTGCAAGCCGGCGATGTGCATATTGATATCCACTACTGCGGCGTTTGCCACTCCGATCTGCATATGGCGCGCAACGAATGGGGCGTCAGCACGTTTCCGCTGGTGCCCGGCCATGAAATTGTAGGCCGCGTGATTGCTACCGGCAGCGACGTTAGCACCTTCAAAGCGGGCGACCTGGTCGGTGTCGGCGTGATGGTCGACTCCTGCGGCCACTGCTCGCAGTGCAGTCAGGGCGAAGAGCAATATTGCGAAGCGGGCTTTACCGCTACCTATAACGGCGAAGAGAAAACGATCGGTGGTAAAACCTTCGGCGGCTATTCCGACAGCATCGTCGTAGACAGCAAGTTCGTGGTTAACGTGCCGGAAAACCTGACGCTGAGCGCGGTCGCGCCGCTGCTGTGCGCGGGCGTAACCACCTGGTCGCCGCTTAAACACTGGAATATTCAGCCCGGCCAGCGCGTGGGCGTTATTGGCCTGGGCGGTTTAGGGCATATGGCCGTCAAGCTGGCCAGCGCGCTGGGCGCGGAAGTGGTGCTGTTTACCACTTCGCCGGCCAAAGGCGAAGATGCGCTGCGCCTGGGTGCCAGCAGCGTGGTGGTGTCTAAAGATGCAGAGCAGATTGCGGCGCAGGCCAACAGCCTCGACTTTATTCTGGACTGCGTGGCCGCACCGCACGATCTCGATCCTTATCTCAACGCGCTGAAAACCAACGGTCATCTGGTGCTGGTCGGCATCCCGGATGCGCCGCACAAGTCGCCAAACGTGACGCCGGTCGTCTTTAAGCGTCTGAGCATTTCCGGCACCTCTATCGGCAGCATTGCGGAAACGCAGCAGATGCTGGATTTCTGCGGCGAGCACAACATTGTGTCAGACGTGGAAGTTATCCGTCTGGAAGACGTAGAAATGGCGTTTGAGCGGATGCTGAAAGGCGACGTGAAGTACCGCTTTGTGATTGATATGAAAGCGAAAGGCTAAAAAAAACCCGCCGTTATGGCGGGTTTGTTACCGTCAGCTTTAAACCCCTTCCCTCAGGTGGGAGGAGGATTTACTGCAGCAGAGAAATATCCGCAACTTCCAGGAACAGCTGGCGGAGTTTGGTCAGCAGGGTTAAACGGTTGATGCGCACTTCACGATCTTCCGCGTTCACCATGACTTTCTCAAAGAAGTTATCCACGGCGGCGCGCAGCTGCGCCAGCTCGATCAGCGCATCCTGATAGCGGCCTTCCGCGAAGTAAGGCGCCAGCTTGCTGCTTAAGGCAGACACGTAGGTCGCCAGCTGGATCTCTTCGTTCTCTTTCAGCAGCGAGGCCTGCACGCTGTCGTTCAGCGTTTCGCTGGATTTCGCCAGAATGTTGGAGACACGCTTGTTAGCCGCCGCCAGCGCAGCCGCCTCTTCCAGGGTGCGGAAGTGGGACACGGCTTTCATACGCGCGTTGAAATCCGCCGGACGAGTAGGGCGACGAGCCAGCACGGCCTGGATGGTGTCGATGCTGTGGCCTTCTTCCTGATACCAGGTGCGGAAGCGACCCAGCATAAAGTCGATCACGTCATCGACCACTTTCGCGTTGCTCAGCTTGCTGCCATACAGGCGCACCGCTTCTTCGGTCAGCGTTTGCAGATCCAGCGGCAGATTCTTCTCGACGATAATACGCAGCACGCCCAGCGCGGCACGACGCAGCGCGAACGGATCTTTATCGCCTTTTGGATGCTGGCCGATGCCGAAAATACCCGCCAGCGTGTCCATCTTGTCGGCAATCGCCAGCGCGCAGGCGACCGGGTTGGACGGCAGTTCATCACCGGCAAAGCGCGGCTGATACTGCTCGTTCAGCGCCACGGCAACGTCTTCCGCTTCGCCATCATGACGGGCGTAGTGCATGCCCATCACGCCCTGCGTGTCGGTGAACTCGAACACCATATTGGTCATCAGGTCGCATTTGGACAGCAGACCGGCGCGGGTCGCATGATTGACGTCAGCGCCAGTCTGTGCGGCAATCCAGCCAGCCAGCGCCTGAATGCGGTCGGTTTTATCGCGCAGCGTGCCCAGCTCTTTCTGGAACAGAACGGTTTCCAGACGCGGCAGATTGTCTTCCAGACGCTGTTTGCGATCGGTATTAAAGAAGAATTCCGCATCGGCCAGACGAGGACGCACCACTTTTTCATTACCGGCGATAATCTGCGACGGATCTTTCGACTCGATGTTGGTCACAAAGATAAAGTGCGGCAGCAGCTTGCCCGCATCGTCGTAAACCGGGAAATACTTCTGGTCGCCTTTCATGGTGTAAACCAGCGCTTCGGCCGGCACCGCGAGGAACTTCTCTTCGAATTTTGCCGTCAGCACTACCGGCCACTCTACCAGCGAGGCGACCTCTTCCAGCAGGCTGTCGCTCAGATCGGCATGGCCGCCAATCTCTTTCGCTGCGGCTTCGGCATCGGCTTTGATCTGCGCTTTACGCGCCTCGAAGTCGGCCTGCACCTTGCCGCGCTCCAGCAGGATCTGCGGGTATTGATCGGCATTATCGAGAGTGAATTCCGGCTCGCCCATAAAGCGGTGGCCGCGAATAGTGCGGGCGGAGTCGATACCCAGAATGGTGGCCGGAATGCTCTCTTCGCCCAGCAGCAGCGTCACGGTGTGTACCGGACGCACAAACTGCACGTCGGAATCGCCCCAGCGCATCAGTTTAGGAATAGGCAGCTTCGCCAGCGAGGTGGCAACCATCGCAGGCAGCAGCGACTGCGCGCTTTCGCCTTTCATATGGGCGCGATACAGCAGCCATTCGCCTTTGTCGGTGCTCAGACGCTCGGCCTGATCGACGGTGATACCGCAGCCGCGCGCCCAGCCTTCCGCCGCTTTGGTGGCGACGCCGTTGGCATCAAAAGCCGCGGCGATGGCCGGGCCGCGCTTTTCCACTTCGCGATCGGGCTGCGCAGCGCTTAAGTCTGCGACCTTCAGCGCCAGACGACGAGGCGCGGCATACCAGTTTACTTCGCCGTGCGTCAGGCCGGCGGCATCCAGTTCGGCGGTAAAATTCGCGGCAAAGGCTTCGGCAAGATTGCGCAGCGCCTTCGGTGGCAGCTCTTCGGTGCCGATCTCCACCAGAAATGTTTTTTCAGTCATGGCTGCCTCTTATTTTTTATTGCACATCGGGAAGCCCAGCGCCTCGCGAGACGCATAGTAAGCTTCAGCCACGGCTTTGGTCAGGGTGCGGATGCGCAGAATATAGCGCTGGCGCTCGGTCACGGAGATAGCTTTACGCGCGTCCAGCAGGTTAAAGGTATGACCTGCCTTCAGGATGCGTTCGTAGGCCGGCAGCGGTAGCGGTTTTTCCAGCTCCAGCAGGCTTTTTGCTTCTTTTTCGTACTGCTCGAAGCAGGTAAAGAGGAAGTCGACGTCGGCATACTCAAAGTTATAGGTAGACTGCTCCACCTCGTTCTGATGGAACACGTCGCCGTAGGTGGTTTTCCCCAGCGGGCCGTCGCTCCAGACCAGATCGTAAACGCTGTCCACGCCCTGGATATACATCGCCAGACGCTCCAGGCCATAGGTGATTTCGCCGGTCACCGGCTTGCACTCCAGGCCGCCGACCTGCTGGAAGTAGGTGAACTGCGTCACTTCCATGCCGTTCAGCCAGACTTCCCAGCCCAGGCCCCACGCGCCCAGCGTTGGGTTTTCCCAGTTATCTTCCACGAAGCGGATATCGTGGACAGTCGGATCCATACCCAGCTCTTTCAGCGAGCCGAGGTAGAGTTCCTGAATATTGTCCGGTGACGGCTTGATGATCACCTGGAACTGATAATAGTGCTGTAAGCGGTTCGGGTTTTCGCCGTAGCGGCCGTCGGTAGGACGGCGGGAAGGCTGCACGTAGGCCGCGGCAATCGGCTCCGGCCCCAGCGCGCGCAGACAGGTCATCGGGTGAGAGGTGCCCGCGCCGACTTCCATATCCAGCGGCTGCACGATGGTGCAACCCTGGCGTGCCCAGTAATCCTGTAAGGTCAGGATCAGACCCTGAAATGTCTTGGTATCAAACTTTTGCATGTTGTTTTCGCACGCGAGACGGTTTTAAAAGTGGGCGTCAGTATACCCTTTGACCGTCGGTTAGTCAGCCCGATGTTGGCCGAAGAGGCGCGGATGCCGCCGCAAAGCCTCTTTGGCTGTTCTCTGTTCCGTCTGCGTGCCTGCCTGAAAACACTTATAGCGGGTAAGCAACTCGCTTACCCGACGGGAGTTTGACATCAATAGAAAGTTCTCCGCCCAGCGCGGCCACGTAGCGTTTAAGCGTGGACAGGCGCGGATCGTTATCAACACGCTCCATACGGGCGACGGCGGGTTGTTTAACGCCAAGCGTTGCGGCGAGTTCAGTTTGTGAAATTTGCAGCTCTTCACGCATCTGCGCCAGCGTGATTTCGCGCACCATTTCTTCGGCCCGCTCCTCGATTTTAGCGCGGCGTGCGGGGCTTACTTCGTTCATCAGTTCGTCTAACGTTGCCATTACCGGGCCTCCAGTTTCGCCAGATGAGCTTTGTACTCAGCCTCAGCGAGAGTGATATATTTTTTATAGAACCTACGGTCGCCTGTTTTGTCGCCAGCACAAAGGAAAATAGCCTGACGAACAGGATCAAAAGCAAATAACGCCCTTATCGGCCTGGCTTTGAATGACAGACGTAGCTCCTTCATATTCGGATAGATTGAGTCATTCAGGGTATCGACCAATGGCCGTCCAGTATGGGGGCCTTCTTTTCTCAACACGAGAAACGCCGCTAAGATTTCGTCCTGCAAATCTTCGGGTTGCGCAAAAAACCAGGCATCAAACCGTTTTGTTGTTATGATTTTCCACATGATCGTCCCTGATCTGTAATTATAACGTTTAAGTTATAATCAAATTTATAATGAATTCATTATAATTTCAAGAGAGGTAAAGGTTGCAGGACGACGGGCTGGTGTTAAAAAAGCTAACCAATTAAAAAAACATCATGGCGTGGAAAGATGCAGGCCTGCTCCTGTCTGATATTCCCCTGGCGCAGGTTGTTGAAAACTTGCCGCCTGGCTACCCTCTGATACGCATTGGTGCCAGCAGAGGAAAACATGAAGGACAAGATAGCCTGGATAGATAACCTGCGGGCGGTGGCCTGCCTGATGGTGATTATGATCCACACCACCACCTGGTACGTGACCAACGCGCCAAAAGTAGGCGAACATACGTGGGATCTCTCCAATCTGCTGAACTCCGCTTCCAGAGTCTGCGTGCCGCTCTTTTTTATGATTTCCGGCTTTCTGTTCTTTGGCGAGCGCAGCGCGCAGGGCCGTCATTTTCTGCGCATCGTGCTCTGCCTGGCGTTTTACAGCGCGGTGGCGCTGGCCTATATCACGTGGCTGACGCCTATCAGCCAGGGGATTTCCATCCAGCTGCTTTTGCAGAAGCCGGTGTTCTATCACCTGTGGTTTTTCTTCGCGATTATCGCTATCTACCTGCTTTCGCCCCTTATTCAGGTCAAAAACGTGCGGGCGGGCTATCTGGCGGCGGTGACGCTGGTGCTGGCGGTGCTGGCGAATCCCAACACGGTGGATCAGTCGGTCGGGCATTTTCACTGGCTGCCGCTTAATCTTTATATCAACGGCGACAGCTTCTACTACGTGCTCTACGCGCTGTTTGGCCGCGCTATCGGCACGATGAATACCGGCGGACGCGCCGTCAGCTGGCTGGCCGGCACGGTTTTTATCGCCTGCGTGGCGGTTATCGCGCTGGGCACTAAAAAGCAGATGGCGATTAACGGCGCCTTTGCCGATACCTGGTATCTCTACTGCGGCCCGGCGGTCTTTATCGCGGCGGTCAGCCTGCTGGTGCTGTTTAAAAACGTGCTGAACGCGCGAATTTTACCGATCTTAGGCGTTATTTCCCGTAATTCCCTGCCAATTTATGGTTTCCACGCGCTGTTTATCCACTTTATGCGGACGCATCATCTTGATCATACCGATCGGCCGCTGCTGGATATCCCGCTGGTGTTTACGCTGACGCTGCTGGGCAGTTTGCTGCTGGCGCTGGCGCTGAGAAAACTGGATAAGCGGCATTTTGTCAGTTAAGGCTGACAGGTCACCGCCGTATCCGGGGTGCCGTAGCCCATCACTTCCAGCAGCTGTCGGGCGTGCTGTACCGCATCCTGACGGTGCGCAATGCCCATCTTCTGATAAAGATTGCGGATATGAGTTTTGATAGTCGTCGCCGCGACGTCCAGCTCTCCCGCGATCTGCTCGTTGCTGTAGCCCGAATAGATCAGCCCCAGCACCTGCCATTCCCGCTGGGTTAACGGGCTGGTGCGGATCAGCTCCGGCACTTGCGGATGGCTCAGCAGTTTACTGACAAAGCTTTCGTCAAAATGGGCAAACTTATGCCGATGGTGCTGATTAAGTTCACGCAGGATCTGCTGCGCCCTGCGTTGTTCCAGCTCCGGCAGCAGGTTCAGCTGCAGCAGCTGCCGGAGCTGCTGCGCCATCATTTCGCCTTCAATCACGAAATGGCTGATAAAACCGGTGCGGTTTGCCAGGCTCAGCGCTTCGATCAGCACGCGCTGCGCGTCGCTTTTCCTGCCCGTTCGCCAGTATAAGAGGTTGCTTAACAGTAGGTTACGGTTTAAATCGCTGGTGAGGCGCAGCTGGCGCGCGTTGCTGTTCAGCTCGTCCAGCACCACCTCCGCCTCGCTGAACTGCTCCAGCAGGATCTGTACGCGCGCAATCGAGCGCCACTGGCCCTGCTGAAAATGATTATCCGCGCCGCCCGGTTTACCGGCCTGCTGGAGCCAGCGCTGCGCGGCGGTTTTATTGCCGGTCAGCTGCCAGTAAATCACCCGGCTTTTATCGGTATTGGTCACCCAGTCGCTATGATACTGGCCGGTTTTGATCAGGTTCTCGCAGCGCTGCAAATAGTGCTGCGCGTTATCAAGCTGACCACGAGCCAGCGCGCATTTCGCCAGCATCGCCAGACACTGAAGCTGCTGCGGCTGGAAATTGCTTAATACTTCCAGTCCCTGGCGAGCAGCCTGTTCGGCGTCGTCCAGCCTTGACCACGACCACAGCACCTGAGAGCGCAGGCGCAGCAGGAATTCGTGCATCGGCAGCTGTTCAAGGTGCTGTTCATGCACCAGCTCAAAGGCGCGATCCTGCATCTCGAAGGCGGCCTGTAAAAATCCCTGCGCAATTAAAATTTCACTTTGCTGGAGCAAGGCCCAAAGCGCGTAATGGTACACCTGAAAGCGTCTGGCTATCTGTTCGGTCTGCTGCATCAGCGGCAGCGCGCGCGCCAGATCGCCTTTGCAGTGCTGGATTTCGCCGGTGACCGAGGTCGCCACTATGCGGCTGTAATAGCTGTTATGCGGCAAAAAGCGCAGCGCTTCCGTCGCCAGCCGGGCGGCTTCTTCCTCACGACCATCGTTGATCGCCACCTGAGCGCGTAGGGCGTTAAATTCAGCGGCAAGCTCCTGCGTCATGGAGATATTCCTGCGCTGCATCTCGCTTTCCGCACGGGAAAGCAGCGCGTCGACTTCAACATAGCGGTGCTGGCTTTGGATCAGCCAGGCCTGGAGCAGCACCAGCTTAGGATTGACGATCAGCTGGTCATAGCGCAGGGCGTTCAGGCACTCTTCCAGCAGGGCCAGCTCGCTTTGGTTAAACAGCGCCCACGCGTGCTGTAGCAGGATATCGCGCAGCAGCCCGGTATCTTCCGCGCTCAGCGCGTGATGGATAGCTTCGGCCGGAAAACCCTGCGCCAGCCAGCCTTGTGCAGCGGCGCGATGGATTTCCGGCAGCTCTGCGGCCAGCTCCCACTGGCAGCGCTGCCGCAAAAAAGAGGCGAACAGCGGATGGAAGTTAAACCACTCGCCGGTGCCGTCCATGCGGTGAAGAAACAGACCCTGGCTTTCCAGATTTTCCAGCCGCTGCTGCCCGTTATCGCTGCCGGTCAGACGGACGATCAGCGCGTCGTTCATCGAGCGCAACAAAGAGCAGCGCAGCAGAAAATCGCGGGTGGGCGTATCGACCCGATCCAACACCTCCTCGACCAGATATTGCGATAAATGGCTGGCGTTCAGGCCGGTCAGCTTGCGCGCGGAATGCTGGGTAGACTGTAAAGCCGGCGTAGAGGACTGGCTGGCCGACAGCGCAATCAGCTGTAGCGCCGTGGCCCAACCGGCAACGTTGTCGCAAAAGCGATTGCTGTCCGCCTGTTCAATGGGCTCTTTCAGGCGGCAGTCAAAAAACTGCTGGGTTTCGCTGTGGGTAAAGGCCAGTTCGGAGACGATAAGCTCCAGCAGCTGGCCGCGCACGCGTAAATTGGCGATGCCCAGCGGCGGCAAGGTGCGCGACAGGATCACCAGCGAGAAATTATCGGGCTGATGGCGCAGAAAAAAGCGCATCCCTTCATGAATATCCGCATTGGTAATCAGATGATAGTCATCGATTACCAGCATCACCGGCTGCTGCCAGTCGGCAAGCTCGACGAACAGCTGGGCGAACAGCGCGTTCAGGCTGGCGTACTGGTGCTTTTGACTTAAGGCTTCGCTCTTCACGCAGTGGCCGCCGGTGGCCTGCTGCACCGCCGCAATCAAATAACTGGCAAAACGTTCCGACTTATTGTCGCTTTCATCCAGCGAATACCAGCCCAGCGCGTTTTTTCCTGCCGCCCAGTGCGCCATCAGCGTTGTTTTGCCGTAGCCGGCCGGGCTGGTAACCAGCGTCAGACGATAGTCCGGGACGACAGCCAGCCGGGCCAGTAAACGTTCGCGTACCACCGTATCTTGCAGCCGCATCGGGCGGCTCAGTTTTGAAGGGATAAGCATAATTTTGGATTCTTATAGGAAGCGTCAGCGGGGCGGCTAATTATTTCAAAGCCCGTAATTAATCATTTTTTCTAAAGTCCGCCTCCAATCCGTTGATTGCAAGCAGGATAAGCTTTTATGTTGCATTTAGTCGTACTTCGTCACATTTTTTTAATCACGCTTTTCGCTGTGCTATTCGCCTTAGTCGCGCCTTCCCCTACGCCCTGCTGCTCCTCCCTTTCTAATCGCCGTTGGGAGGATGATCCGCACGCTGCAAATCGGCAGCATGAGGGAAATTCAGGGATTATGAGGACAGGTCATGCAGGCAACATTCAGTAAAACCACGTTTATGGCGGCGCTGACGCGCCAGTGCGCGCCGTATCAGCCGCAGGCGATGACGCAGCACCAGTGGTGGCAGGCGGTCAGCGCCGCGCTGGCCGAACAGCTGCTCGCCAGCCCGCCAACGCCGCCGTCAGGGCAGCAGCGGCACGTTAACTATATCTCGATGGAATTTTTGATCGGCCGCCTGACCGCCAATAATCTGATCAATCTTGGCTGGCTGGATGATGTCAGCGAAGTGCTGAAAAAACAGGGCGTTAACCTGACCGACGTGCTGGAGCAGGAAGTCGATCCGGCGCTGGGCAACGGCGGACTGGGGCGCCTGGCGGCCTGCTTTCTGGACTCGATGGCAACCGTGGGCCAGCCTGCGGTGGGCTATGGTCTTAATTATCAGTACGGGCTGTTCCGGCAGTCCTTTTACGACGGCGCACAGCAGGAAGCGCCGGACAGCTGGCACCGCGAAACCTACCCCTGGTTTCGGCGCAACGGCTCGCTTGCCGTGAGCGTCGGCTTCGGCGGCAAGCTCAGCAAAGACGCGCAGGGCCGGGAGCAGTGGCAGCCCGCTTTTTCGCTGATGGGCGAGGCGAGCGATCTGCCGGTGGTCGGCTATCAAAACGGCATCACCCAGCCGCTGCGCCTGTGGCAGGCCGTCGCGATGCAGCCTTTCGATCTGGGCCTGTTTAACGACGGCAAATATCTGGAGGCGGAGCGGCAGGGCGTAGAGGCGGAAAAGCTGACGAAAGTCCTCTATCCGAACGATAACCACCAGGCGGGCAAGCGGCTGCGTCTGATGCAGCAATATTTTCAGTGCGCCTGTTCGGTAGCGGATATCCTGCGTCGTCACCATGTGGCGGGTCGAAAAATCGCAGATCTGCCGCAGTACGAGGTGATCCAGCTGAACGATACTCATCCGACCATCGCCATCCCGGAGCTGCTGCGCATTTTGCTGGATGAGCACCAGCTCGACTGGGATGCGGCCTGGTCCATCGTCAGCCGCACCTTTGCCTATACCAACCACACGCTGATGCCGGAAGCGCTGGAATGCTGGGATGAAAGGCTGGTGCGCAGCCTGCTGCCGCGTCATTTTTCGCTGATTAAGCAGATCAATGCGCGCTTTAAAACGCTGGTGCAGCAGCGCTGGCCGGACGATGCCGACGTCTGGGACCGGGTGGCTATCCACCATAACCGCCAGGTGCGGATGGCGAACCTTTGCGTGGTCAGCGGCTTTGCGGTCAACGGCGTCGCCGCGCTGCATTCCGAGCTGGTGGTCAAAGATCTGTTTCCGCATTATCACCAGCTGTGGCCGGAGAAATTTCATAACGTCACCAACGGCATCACGCCGCGTCGCTGGCTCAGGCAGTGTAATCCTGCGCTCTCCGCGCTGATCGACAGCAAACTGAACGCCGAATGGGTGACGGATCTGGATGCGTTAAAAGGGCTGGAGGCTTTTGCCGACGACCAAAACTTCCACCAGCGCTATCGGCAAATCAAGCAGGAAAACAAACACAGGCTGGCGGCCTGGGTGCAGCATACGATGGGGATTACGCTCAACCCGGCGGCGATCTTCGATGTGCAGATCAAGCGCCTGCACGAGTACAAGCGCCAGCACCTGAATTTGCTGCATATCCTCTCGCTTTACCGCCAGCTGCGTGATAATCCGCAGCTGGACATGGTGCCGCGCGTGTTCCTGTTCGGTGCCAAGGCCGCGCCGGGCTACTATCTGGCCAAAAATATTATCTACGCCATCAACAAGGTAGCGGAAAAAATCAACAACGATCCGCTGGTCGGCGATCGCCTGAAAGTCGTGTTTATTCCTGACTATAAAGTGTCGGTGGCGGAGCTGATGATCCCGGCGGCCGATGTGTCAGAGCAAATCTCCACCGCCGGCAAAGAGGCCTCCGGCACCGGCAATATGAAGCTGGCGCTGAACGGCGCTATCACCGTCGGCACGCTTGATGGTGCCAATGTGGAAATTGCTGAACAGGTCGGCAGCGGGCATATCTTTATTTTCGGTCATACCGTCGATGAGGTAAAAGCGCTGCTGCGCAAAGGCTATAACCCGCTGAGCGTGCGTAAAAAGGATAAGCATCTTAATAAGCTGCTGACCGAACTGGAAAACGGCTTCTTCAGCGACGGTGACAAAGAGGCGTTCAGGCCAATGCTGGATAGCCTGCTTGCAGGCGGCGATCCTTATTTAGTGCTGGCGGATTTCGCGGAATACTGCGCCGCACAGCGGCAGGTTGAAGCGCTGTACCGCGACACGCAGCAGTGGACGCGCAGCACCATCCTGAACACCGCCAGAGTCGGCATGTTCAGTTCGGATCGCGCCATCCGTGACTATCAGCAGCGCATTTGGCAGGCGAAACGCTAAGGAGCGCAGATGGAAAAGAAGATGCTGGAGCAGGCGGCGACGGAGGCGGGTATCGCTTCCGGTTTTATTAACGCCCACGGGAAAACCCAGACCATCTCGGCAGCAACCCGGCGCGAGCTGCTGCAGGCGATGGGCTGGCGCGCGGGACGGCAGCTGCCGCTAAGACCGGTGCCAACGGTAAAGGTTTTTACCAGCGGCGAACGCTTTGCGCTTTCCGTAGAGGGCGAAGGCGAATACCACTGGCACTTTTGCCCGGAAGAGGGCGCGAGCCTGACGGGCAGAGTCCACGGCAGCATGACGCTGGCCCTGCCGGAAAACCTTGCCACGGGCTATCACCTGCTGACGCTGAGCCGTCCCGGCCAGCGCTGGGAATGCCGGATCATCGTGGCGCCCAGGCGCTGCCACGAGCCGGAGGCGCTGCTGGCCGGTAAAAAGCTGTGGGGCGCCTGCGTGCAGCTTTACACCTTGCGTTCTGAGCGCAACTGGGGCATCGGCGATTTTGGCGACCTGGCCGTGATGATCGATAACATTGCTGCGCGGGGCGGTGCCTTTGTGGGTCTGAACCCTATCCACGCGCTTTTTCCCGGCAACCCGGAAGCGGCCAGCCCTTACAGCCCTTCGTCCCGCCGCTGGCTGAACGTTATCTATATCGACGTCAGCGCGGTGGCTGACTTTCGCCTGAGCGAAGCCGCACAGCGCTGGTGGCATTCTGCGGCTACGCAGCAGGCGTTACAGGCGGCGCGGGCTGCGGAGTGGGTGGATTACGCGCAGGTTATGGCGCTGAAGCTGGCGGGACTGCGGCTGGCCTGGCAGCATTTTCTCGGCCGTGACCCGCAGGAAGCTGAACGGCAGGCCTTTACCCGCTTTACCGAACAGGGCGGAGAAAGCCTCTGGTTTCAGGCCGCCTTTGATGCGTTATATCAACACTTTCAGGCGGAAAGCGGCGAGGCGCGGGGCTGGGATCGCTGGCCGGAAGCGTACCGCAACGCGCGGGGGCCAGAGGTCAGAGCCTTTTGCCAACAGCATGCGCAGGAGGTGGCGTTTTACCTCTGGCTGCAATGGCTGGCCGAAACGCAGCTGGCGCAGTGCTATCAAACCAGCCGGAAAATGCCGACGGGGTTATATCGCGATCTGGCAGTCGGCGTGGTGGCCGACGGCGCGGAAACCTGGAGCGATGGCGATCTCTACTGCCTGAAGGCTTCCGTAGGCGCGCCGCCGGATATTCTGGGGCCAAAAGGACAGAACTGGGATTTACGACCGATGGATCCCCGCACGATGATCGACCGTGCCTACCAGCCTTTTATCGACCTGTTGCGATCGAACATGATCCACTGCGGCGCTTTGCGGATCGATCATGTCATGGCGCTGCTGCGCCTGTGGTGGATCCCGGCAGGCGAAACGGCGGATAAAGGCGCCTATGTCCACTATCCGGTTGACGATTTGCTGGCGGTGCTGGCGCTGGAAAGCCAGCGGCATCGCTGCATGGTGATCGGCGAGGATTTGGGAACGGTGCCGGTAGAAATCGTCACTAAGCTGCGGGAAAGAGGCGTTTATTCCTACAAGGTGCTGTGGTTTGAGCGGGATGCGCAGAACGGCTTTCGCGCGCCGCAGTCCTGGCCGCTCCAGGCGATGGCTACCCTGACGACGCACGATTTACCGACGCTGCGCGGCTACTGGCAAAGCGACGATCTGACGCTGGGCGAAAAGCTGGGCCTCTACCCGGATAAAATGGTGCTACAGGGGCTTTGTGCCGATCGGCAAAGGGCGCGCCAGAGCCTGCTCGCCAGCCTGGAGCATTATGGCTGTCTTCCGCAGGGAAGCGTCAGCGCGGGCGCCACGCTGACGCCTGCCATCCGCCGGGGCCTGCAACGCTATGTGGCCGACAGCGCCAGCGCGCTGCTGGGTCTGCAGCCGGAAGACTGGCTGGATATGGCGACGCCGGTCAATATTCCCGGCACCAGCAGCGAATATCCCAACTGGCGGCGCAAGCTCAGCCATACGCTGGAGGCGATGTTTGCCGACCCGGAGGTGAATGCGTTAATCAGGGATGTCGATCGGCGGCGGCGTAAGGTATCGGTGGATTAAAAAAGCGGCCTGAGGGCCGCTTTGCCGTGTCATCATGGCCGCAGAAACTGTTTTACTGTCGGATTTATTCATTAAAAGCTTCAAACGGTAATTTAAACCGCGCCGCCAGACGCGCCTTGTGCTTATCGGTGAGCGCGCGCTCACCGCGCAGAATACGACTCACGTAAGAGCGTTGGCCGATTTCTTCCACAAAGGAGGATTGCGTCAGCTTGTGCTGATCCATCAACACCCGCAGTAAGGCAACGCCGCGAGGCAGCCTTGCAATGCGTGCATTGAACTCAGCGAATTCAGGCGCGTTATCTTCATAGCGGGCGACTTTATCAGCCAGCATATCCACTAATGGGCTATCAGGATCGTGTTCGATAAGATACTCCACCAGTTCAAGCGCCTGCTCGTAATCTTTTTTGCTGGTGCTGCCGCCTAAAAAAGGGACAATTTTAACCAGGTCATTGGTTGCCTGAATGGCTTCGGTAATCATTCTTTACTCTCCCGATACTTCTTAACCAGCTTGTCGTAGTCAGCATGGGTAACGATATGCTTGATAAAAATCTTGCCCCGCTCAAAGTCTGCAAAAAACAGCATCCTCAGGTTATTGCCGCCGACATCAATCACCCACCATTTGTTCCTGTATTTCATTCGGTCGAGGCTGGGAAACTGTGCCTTTAACGCATCCGGATTGGCAAAAACACCGCTTTTTAAAACCAGCCAGGTCGCATCCAATGCGGCTGCATCGTTTGGGAATTTTTCTGCCGCTTCCCTGAACGGCTCCCTTGAAATAACGTGCATGCTTCCCTCAGCCACGTTCCAACGTGGAAACATGATAGCGCAACCTTGTGATGTTTCCAATATGGAAACATCACAAGGTTGTGGTGGATAAAGCAGGTCCTTACACAACGGCAGAAGGCGCAGCGGTAATAAACATCGGCAAAAATGAGGAAAGGTATATTGAGCAATAACGGTACAGGTACCGCTATTTTCAGTGCTAATCCTGTAGCAGCGTGCAATAACGCATAACTTCCGGGCAGCCTGGCGCTACCCGGAACTGCCTTATCCTTTCACCCCGCCAGCGGTCAGGCCGCCCACCAGCCAGCGCTGAGCAATCAGGAACACGGCGGTGATAGGGATAGCGGAAAGAATGGCCGCCGCCGCAAAATCGCCCCACAGATAGTTTTGCGGGTTCAGATATTGCTGCATTCCCACCGCCAGCGTATAGCTGTTGACGTCACGCAGCAGCAGGGAAGCCACCGGCACCTCGGTAATAGCGGCAATAAACGACAGGATAAACACCACCGCCAGGATCGGCACCGAAAGCGGCAGCAGCACCAGCCGGAACGCCTGCCACGGCGTGGCGCCATCCAGCGCCGCCGCCTCTTCCAGAGAGTTATCGATAGACTCGAAATAGCCTTTGATCGTCCAGACATGCAGCGCGATGCCGCCCATATAGGCGAAGATCACCCCGCCGTGCGTATTCAGCCCCAGAAAGGGAATATAGAGGCCCAGACGATCGAACAGGGCGTAGAGCGCCACCAGCGACAGCACGGCCGGAAACATCTGGAAAATCAGCATCCCTTTCAGCAGCGGGCTTTTGCCGCGAAACTTCATGCGCGCAAAGGCATAGGCGCAGGTCGTGGAGAGCGCGACGATGCCGACGGCGGTAATCAGGGCGATTTTCACAGAGTTCCACAGCCACAGCATCACCGGAAACGGCGGCGGCGTCACCGTGCCGTTCTCGTTGGTGACCGCTATCCCCAGCGCCAGCTTCCAGTGGTCCCACGAAATGGTGTCGGGGATCAGGCTGCCGGTCGCAAAATTGCCGGGCCGCAGCGAAATGGCGAACACCATCAGCAGCGGGAACAGGATCAGGGCGATAAAGCCCAGCAGGAAAAGGTGCGTCGCCAGCAGCCTGAGGCGCTGCGACTTCGGTTTTACCATCGCCATAATGCTTCCTTAATCAAATTTCATGCGGGAGGCTTTCAGGTTGATCACCGCCAGCACGCCCACCAGCAGGAAAATCAGCGTAGCGATGGCGGCGGCCAGGCCAAAATCCTGTCCGCCGCCGCCCTCAAAGGCGATACGCCAGGTGTAGCTGACCAGCAAATCGGTGTGCCCGGCCGGCGTGGTGGTGCCAATCCGGTCGGGGCCGCCGTTGGTCAGCAGCTGAACCAGCACAAAGTTATTAAAATTAAAGGCAAAGCTGGCGATCATCAGCGGTGTCAGCGGGTTGATCAGCAGAGGCAGCGTAATCAGGAAAAAGTTCTGGATCGGCGAAGCGCCATCCATTGCCGAGGCCTCATAAAGATCATCAGGAATGGCCTTCAGCAGCCCCATGCATAAAATCATCATATAGGGATAGCCGAGCCAGGTATTAACGATAATCAGCATGGTTTTGGCGGTCAGGGGATCGCTGAACCACGCGGGCTTGATGCCGAACAGATTGCCCAGCAGCAGGTTGATTTCGCCAAAGCTTTGATTGAATAACCCTTTGAAAATCAAAATAGAAATAAAAGCGGGTACCGCGTAAGGCAGGATCAGCAGCATGCGATAAACCGCCTTGCCTTTCAGCTGATCCCACTGCACCACGCACGCCAGCACCATGCCGACCGCCGTGGTCAGCAGCACCGTCAGCAGCGAGAACAGCACCGTCCAGAGAAAGATCGACAGAAAGGGCTTCTGGATACCGGCATCCTGAAACACGCGCAGGAAGTTTTTCCAGCCGATGCCGACGGTAAAGCCCGGACTGAGGACGTCCGCATCCGCCGACTGGTAAAAGCCCGTGCTCATATCAGGAGAGTAAACTTTCCCGTTCTGGATATTGGTCAGCTGTTTGCCGTCCTCTCCCAGCTGATAAAGCGGCCGGGTGCCGGAAAACTGCCGTAGCGAACTCATCCGCAGCAGCGTGCCGTCGGGCAGTCTGGCGGCCAGCTGGCCCAGCGCCTGACGATTTTGCGTAATGACCCGCAGCCCGGCTTTGTTGCCGGTCGGTGCGGCCTGCGGGGTCATCGTCAGCGTTTGCGGCGCGGAAGGCGTAAAGGCAAAGGGCGCAGAAACCAGCACGTCGCCGTTATCGGGCGAGGTCAGCGTCAGCCGCCATTTGTCGTCCACCGGCCAGAGAGCGAAATCCCAGGCTTTATCGGCGCGGAACTGCTGTTGCAGCAGCACGCCCTGCGCGCGCTCAAAGGTAAGCTGATGCAGGCTGCTGTAGTTGGTAAAAGCGATGGTAATGGTGCATGCCAGTGGGAACAGCACGAACAGCGCCATTCCGGCCAGGCCGGGATAAATATAACGCCAGCTGTAAGCGCGGCGGTTGCCGTAGATAAACAGCCCCAGGCCGGAAAGCACCAGCGTCAGCATGGCAAAAAGGTATTCTCCCCGTGCGTACATCAGCACGATCAAATAGCCTGCCAGCAGGGCAAAGAAGATAAGGGTAAACCAGCCGGGCACGCGGCTTAGCGGCGATCTTCTGTCAGAGCGGCGAATGTGAGCCAGAGACATGGAGCTATCCTTTTCGACGCGGGGCCGCCAGCGGCCGCCCCTTGTTCAGCAGTGGCTATCGGGTGATGCGGGTTTCAACGTCTTTCAGCGCCTGCGGCACGGTCTGACGGCCGTTGACGGCGTTAATAATCGCGCTGCGTTCGGCGTACCAGAAGCCGCTCATTTGCGGGATGTTCGGCATGATTTCGCCGTTTTTCGCGTTAGCCATGGTGGCGGCGATACGCGGATCCTGCTCCAGCTTCGCCTGGTAGGATTTCAGCGCGACGGCGCCCAGCGGCTTATCTTTGTTGACCATCGCCAGGCCGTCATCGGTGATCAGGTAGTTTTCCAGAAACTCTTTCGCCAGCTCTTTGTTCGGGCTGGCGGCGTTGATGCCGGCGGTCAGCACGCCGACAAACGGTCGGGAAGGCTTGCCGTGGAAGGTCGGTAGCGGGGCGACGCCGTAGTTGATTTTGCTTTTATCCAGGTTGGCCCAGGCCCAGGGGCCGTCGATGGTCAGCGCCGTCTGGCCCTTGTTAAAGGCCGCTTCGGCAATCGAATAGTCGGTATCCGGGCTGATATGCTTGTTTTTGACTAAATCGACGATGAACTGCAGGCCGGCCTGCGAGCCGGTATTGTTCACGCCGGTGTTTTTGATGTCGTATTTGCCGTCGACATATTTATAGGCGTAGCCGCCGTCGGCCGCGATAACCGGCCAGGTGAAATAGGGTTCCTGAAGGTTCCACATAATGGCGCTTTTGCCTTTGGCGCGCAGGGTCTTATCCAGCGCCGGGATCTCTTCCCAGGTTTTGGGCGCTTCCTTCACCAAATCTTTGTTATAAATCAGCGATAGCGACTCTACCGCGATAGGGTAGCCGATCTGCTTGCCGTTAAAGGTCACGGCATCCCAGGTAAACGGAAACAGCTTATCCTTAAAAGCCTGGTCCGGGCTGACTTCCGCCACCAGACCGGACTGCGCGTAGCCGCCGAAACGGTCGTGCGCCCAAAAAATAATGTCGGGGCCGTCGCCCGTCGCGGCCACCTGCGGATACTTCTCTTCCAGCTTGTCAGGATGCTCAACCGTCACCTTGATGCCCGTATCCTGTTCAAACTTTTTCCCCACTTCCGCCAGGCCGTTGTAGCCCTTGTCGCCGTTGATCCAGATCACCAGCTTTCCCTCTTCGATTTTGGCGAAGGCGGCGGAAGAGAGCGCCAGCGTAGCCAGCGCTGACAGGGCGGCGGTGTGCTTAACAATGTTCTTGATACTGAGCATGATCGAGTCCTTATAGCGGTAAGCCCCAGGTTTCTTCACGTTGCAGACAGCGAAGAGCGTACCGGTCAGTGTGCAATCAAGCGGTAGCGGCTTCATCCTCCCCCGCTCTACGCCCCCACCGCCCAAACTGTGACTCCGCCTGCACGGCTGTCGTTAATGAGGCCTTATGCCGCCCATCAGAGGTTGTTTTTTGCAATGCAGATCACGTATTTCCCCTTTCGCCACCGGCGCTGAGCGTGGGTCTTCGCTTTTTATCCTCCTGGCCTCTCCGCCAGCAAAAACCGCGCGACGGCTGATTACTCCTGCCAGGCGGCGCGTCATGCTGCGGCGTAATCGGTTTACTGACGGATGAAGAGGAAGAGAGGATGGCGAACGTTTCCCTTAGCGGCGTATATAAAGTCTTTGGCGAAACCGCAATTTCCAGCGATATCAATCTGGAGATTGAACAGGGCGAGTTTGTGGTGTTCGTCGGGCCATCCGGCTGCGGGAAATCGACTCTGCTGCGCATGATTGCCGGGCTGGAGGAAATTACGTCCGGCGAGCTAAAAATCGGTGGGAAGCGGATGAACGAGGTGCCGCCCGCCGAGCGCGGCATCGGCATGGTGTTTCAGTCCTACGCCCTCTATCCGCATCTGACGGTGGCCGAAAATATGTCGTTTGGCCTGAAGCTGGCACGAACGAAAAAAGAGGAAACCGAGCGGCGGGTTAATCAGGTGTCGGAAATCCTCCAGCTCGCGCCGTTGCTGGATCGTCGTCCCAAAGCGCTCTCCGGCGGGCAGCGGCAGCGCGTCGCGATTGGCCGCACGCTGGTGGCGGAACCCACGGTGTTCCTGCTGGATGAACCGCTTTCCAATCTGGACGCCGCGCTGCGCGTGCAGATGCGCATTGAAATCTCCCGCCTGCACAAGCGGCTGAAGCGCACGATGATTTACGTCACTCACGATCAGGTTGAAGCGATGACGCTGGCCGACAAAATCGTGGTGCTGAACGCCGGACGCATTGTGCAGGTCGGCCGTCCGCTGGCGCTCTATCACTATCCCGCCAACCGTTTCGTCGCCGGTTTTATCGGCTCGCCCAGGATGAACTTTCTGCCGGTGAAAATCCTTGCCGCCGAGCCGGAACGCGTGCAGGTCGAACTGCCCAACGGGCAGGCGGTCTGGCTGGAAGTCGAAGGCAACGGCGTCGTGCCGGGCAGCAACCTGTCGCTTGGCATCCGGCCCGAGCATCTTCTGCCGGGTGAGAACGCAGAGGTAAAGCTCACGGGCGAAGTGCAGGTCGTCGAGCAGCTGGGCAATGAAACGCAGATCCATATTCAGATCCCGGCCATCCGTCAGAACCTGGTCTCCCGCCAGAATGACGTAGTGCTGGTAGAAGAAGGTACCACTTTCGCCATTGGTTTGCCGCCGCACCGCTGTCATCTGTTCCGTGAAGACGGGACGGCCTGCCGTCGGTTACATCCCGAGCCTGGCGTTTAAGCAACAGTCCCCTACAGGAGAAGATGATGATAACAATACGTAATTCCTCTCTGGCGCTGGCCGTGGCCGGCGCGCTTTCCACCCAGGCGATGGCGGTAGATTTTACCGGCTATGCCCGTTCCGGCATTGGCTGGTCCGGCAGCGGCGGCGAGCAGCAGTGTTTTAAGGCCACCGGCGCGGAAAGCAAATATCGCCTCGGCAACGAATGCGAAACCTACGCGGAGCTGAAACTGGGTCAGGAAGTGTGGAAAGAAGGGGATAAAAATTTCTATTTTGATACTAACGTCGCCTATTCCGTATCGCAGCAGAACGACTGGGAATCGACCGATCCGGCCTTCCGCGAAGCCAACGTTAAGGGCAAAAACCTGATTGAATGGCTGCCTGGCGCCACGATGTGGGCCGGTAAGCGCTTCTACCAGCGCCACGACGTGCATATGATCGACTTCTACTACTGGGATATCTCCGGGCCGGGTGCCGGTCTGGAAGATATCGACGTCGGCTTCGGCAAGCTCTCTTTTGCCGCCACGCGCAACACCGAAAGCGGCGGCTCCTTTGGCTATATCGCCGATCAACGCGACGAACTGCCTACCTCGAATGACGTCTTCGACGTGCGCCTGGCCGGGCTGCAAACCAACCCCGGCGGCGTGTTAGAACTGGGCGTGGATTACGGCCGCGCCAACGCGCGCGACGGCTATTCGCTGGCCGATGACGCCACCAAAGACGGCTGGCTGCTGACGGCGGAACATACGCAGAGCATCTATAACGGCTACAACAAGCTGGTGCTGCAATACGCCGCCGACGCCATGACGGCGGAAAGTACCGGCACGGCTAACGGCCATTCGACCGGCGCCGCCATCAACAATAACGGCAGCATGGTGCGCGTACTCGACCACGGCGCGCTGGATTTCAACGACAAATGGGGTCTGATGTACGTAGCGATGTATCAGGATACCGATCGCGATAACAATAACGGCACGACCTGGTATACCGTGGGCGTGCGGCCAATGTATAAATGGACGCCGATCATGAGCACGCTGCTGGAAGCGGGCTATGACAACGTGAAATCCCAGCGTACCGGCGACCGCAACGGCCAGTACAAAGTAACGCTGGCGCAGCAGTGGCAGGCTGGCGACAGCATCTGGTCACGTCCGGCCATCCGCGTCTTTGCCACCTACGCCAACTGGGATGAAAAATGGGGCTACGACACCGACAGCGGCGTCGATAACGGCCTGGCGATGAACGACACCACCGCGCGCACCTTCAGCCGTGGCAACGACGACGAAGTGACTTTCGGTGCGCAGATGGAAGTCTGGTGGTAATGCAAACAAGGAAACTCTGATGAAAAAGACGCTGCTCTCTCTTTGTCTGTCGCTCAGCCTGATCGCTGGCGCGCAGGCGGCTCAGCAGGATGCCTCCGCCGCCCCGAAAATTTCTGCCCAAACCTTGCGTAGCCTCGCCTGGAAGCCGCTGGTGCCGCCCGTCACGCAGGATGTGACGCTCGGCAGCACCGCAACGAAGATTAATCAGGGCGAAATTCAGGGCGCCGCTGCGGCCTTCTCACTGCCTGCCGATCGCGGCTCGCTGGAGATCGTTTTGACCAGCCTGGTGACGGGCAAAACGGTATATGCGCCAAACGTGCTGGTGCTTGACGAACAGATGCGGCCAGCAGCGTTTTATCCTGCCAGCTATTTTCCTTATCAAAAGCCGGGCCTGGTCTCCAGCGACAGGCTGGAGGGCACGCTGAAGCTGACCCCGGCGCTGGGCCAGAAACAGATTTACCTGCTGGTTTACACCACGCAACAAAATCTTCAGTCGACCACGCAAATGGTCAATCCTGCCAAAGCCTATGCGGCGGGCGTGGGCAATGCGGTGCCGGATATCCCCGATCCCATCGCCACGCACACTCCAACGGGCAAGATCAGCCTGAAGGTCACCGCCGAGCAGAAAGCCGGTAACGTTATGATCGGCCAGCTGTTCCCATCTTCCGAGCCTGCGCCTGCCGCGCCGGCGGTTATCGGTCATTCTGCACGGGCGGAGCCTGCTCCGGCAGCGAAACCGGCGGAACCGATGCTGGCCGAGTCGGATCGCTACTTTAACGAGGCGATTAAAAAGGCCGTGAAGGCCGGAGACGTGGATAAAGCGTTGAAACTGTTGAACGAGGCCGAACGGCTGGGTTCCACAACGGCCCGCCAGACCTTTATCGACAGCGTAAAGCATTAAAAACAGCGCGTCGGCACAGGATTATCGCCGACGCTCTTTTTTATTCCTGCCAGCGCTGAAGCGCCCGCCTGAGCTGCCGTGAAGAAGAAAATCCTGCCGCCAGCGCCGCTTTTTCCGTGCCTTCGCCCTGCTGTAATCGCTGTCGGGCCAGCGCCAGCCTCAGCTGTTCATGATAATCCCGTACGCTAATCCCCAAATGCTGCCTGAACAGGCGCGTCAGATGACGGGCGCTGACGTGCACGCGCCCGGCGATCTCCTCCAGCGACCAGTCCCGCTCCGGCCGGGCAATCAGCAAATCCTGCGTACGATGAATGGCCGGATTGAGATGGTTGCGATAGCGCAGCCAGGGTGAAAGCTGCGGATCGTCACCCGAACGGCGGAACCAAATCACCATTTCCCGCGCCACCGCCAGCGCCGTCTGCGGGCCGCACAGGCGATGGATAAGATGCAGCGCCAGATCGATACCTGCGGTGATGCCTGCGCTGGTGCAAATGCCGCGATCTTCCACAAAAATGCGGTTTTCTTTGATGATAGCGGTAGGTTCAGCGCTTTTCAGCCGATGGATGACTTCGTGATGGGTCGTGCAATGTATGCCGCGCAACAGGCCGCTGCGCGCCGCCAGAATGGCGCCGGAACAGATACAAACCAGCGTAATTTGCCTGGCATGAATGGCTGGTTGCAGGCGCATCAGCCAGTGCTGCGCGGCAATAGCCTGCGGCGTATCGAAAGCGACGCTGGAATCCGCCACGCCCGGCACCACCAGCAGGCTGCCGACAGGCAGGCTTTCCGGCAGCGGTGCCAGCTGGCCTATGGTCATGCCGGTCGAGGTCGGCACGCTCTCCTGCGGGCCGATATAGCGCAGGCTAAAGGCATCGCCGGCCAGCTGCAGCGTCTCCGCCGGGCCGGTGATATCCAGCGTCATCACGCCGGGCAGCGTTAAAAACCAGACCGGGACCGCCATACTTTTTCTCCAGTGCAGCTGACGCGTTACGCCAGCGCCCGCAAACATTCTTCCACGGTAGCGACAGCGGCAAAACGGTTGATCAGCACGCTTTCGGTGCGGTGCCGCAGATCCGCGATGCTGAGCGTAATGCCCTGATGCGTAATCGGGAAAGTCAGGGTCGCCTCGGTAACGAAGGTAACTTTATAGCCCAAATCGGATGCGACGCGGGCAGTGGTTTCGCAGCACTGCTCGGTACGCAGGCCGCTGATAATTAAATGTTTAACCTGATGTTGACGCAGCCAGTCTGCCAGCCCGGAATCGGTCAGCGCGTTATGCACTGCTTTCTGCACGGTAGCGACGGCGTGATGCTGCAAAAAAGGCAGGCGCTTCACCAGGCCGGACGCCAGCGAAAACGGGCCGTCTGGCTCAACGTGGAACACATCCACCACCGGGATTTCCCTGGCCTGGCAGCCTGCAATCAGCTCGCCGAGCTTTTGCTCAAAGGCGGGCGTTTCCGGCGTTTCGCGGTAGCCACGATGATAGAAAGATTCCTGCGCGTCAATCACTAACAGTACGGTAGCGGTCATTTTGGGACTCCGTTGAGTAGGGCTGAGACGTCAATAATGACGAGGAATGACGCCGCGCAGAAGGCCATAAACGGACAGGATCGCGTGGGGGAAGGACAACACTATATCGGCTCAACGCAAAACGAAAAAAGTTTGCCTGAGACTGCCTCCTGCAAGCGCAACATGATGATAAAAAGACTTGTTAACAGGTCTTAAGTCGCTCTACAATAAGACTGCTTAACAGGTCTTTCAGGAAGGTAATATGGCTAGCATTATTCTCAGTGATACAAGCGCAAGCGTCAGCGAACTGAAAAAGAACCCTATGGCTACGGTAGAAGCCGGTGCCGGCCTTCCGGTAGCCATTCTTAACCGTAATCAGCCGGCGTTCTATTGTATTCCGGCGCAGCTTTACGAACAGATGCTTGAAATTATTGACGATCGGGAACTGGCCGCCCTGGTTAAGGCAAGGGAAAGCCAACCTTTACTCGATCTGGATTTGGACTGACCGCCATGAGCTATACGGTAAAAATCAGGGAAGAGGCGCTGAAGGAATGGAATGGGCTGGACAGCAGCGTGCGTGAGCAATTTAAAAACAAGCTCAAAAAGCTGCGCGAAAACCCACACATACCTTCAGCAAAATTATCCGGAATGCCAGACTGCTATAAAATTCAACTCAGGGGCTCCGGTTTTCGCCTTGTTTACCAGGTGCTGGATAATGTACTCATTATTGCCGTGGTAGCAGTAGGTAAACGAGAACGCAGCCAGGCCTATAAACTGGCGAGCGAAAGATTGCGTTAATCAACGGAGAATGGCTTAGCCTGCTCCTTAACGGCGGGAAGCCCGCAGGGCAGGAAAATCGCCGAAAAGAAAAGGCTTACGGTGCCCCGCAAGCCTTGACCGTTAGCGCCCGACGCGCGCCTGTAGCGCAGCCGGATAACGTTCGCCGACGATTTTTATCGTCTCCAGCGCCTGATTGATTTTATGCAGATCGCTTTGATCGAGCTGGATCGCGACCGAGGCCAGGTTTTCCTCCAGACGATGTAGCTTAGTGGTGCCGGGAATCGGTGCTATCCACGGTTTTTGCGCCAGGAGCCAGGCCAGAGCAATTTGCGCGGAAGTGGCATTTTTCTCTGCGGCCAGCTGCGCCAGTAAAGTAACCAGCTTTTCATTGGCTTCCAGCGCCTCGGCGGCAAAACGCGGCACCTTGCTGCGGAAGTCATCTTCGCCGAAAGCGGTGCCCGCTTTGATCGCGCCCGTAAGGAACCCTTTGCCTAACGGGCTGAAGGGCACAAAGCCGATGCCCAGCTCTTCCAGCACCGGTAGAATTTCCTGCTCCGGCTCGCGCCACCACATCGAATATTCACTTTGCAACGCGGCTACCGGCTGGATCGCGTGTGCACGACGAACGGTTTTTGCGCCCGCTTCAGACAGGCCAAAGTGTTTTACTTTGCCTTCGGCAATCAGATCCTTCACCGTTCCCGCCACATCTTCAATCGGCACCTCAGGATCGACGCGGTGCTGATAAAGCAGATCGATCACGTCGGTTTTCAGGCGGCGCAGCGATCCTTCAACTGCCTCGCGAATATGCTCCGGGCGGCTGTTTAAGATCTGCTGCTTATTGTCTTCACCAAAGGTAAAACCGAACTTAGTGGCAATGACCACGCGATCGCGGAAAGGCTTCAGCGCTTCTCCCACCACTTCTTCATTTAAATAAGGCCCGTAGACTTCGGCCGTATCAAAAAAAGTCACGCCGCGCTCGACGGCGGCGCGGATTAATTCCACGGCCTGTTTCGTCCCGGTTGCCGGGCCATAACCGAAGCTTAACCCCATACAGCCCAGTCCCAGCGCCGACACTTCCAGCCCGGATTGACCAAGAATACGTTTTTGCATTGTTGAACCCCTTGCGATTGAACAGAGAGCCTGATTAGCGAACGGCATCAGACGTCGAGTTTGCGTTTAGTGAGCCACTCCACCATGGCCGGATCGCGATGCGAGAAGAAGGCGCTGGTGGCCGTATCCAGCGCGGCGATTTGCATCATTTCCGCGTCGGTCAGCGTAAAGTCGAGAATATTGATGTTTTCTGCCATCCGCTCTTTACGGACGGATTTCGCCAGCGACACGATGCCGCGTTGGAAAAGCCAGCGTAAAACCACCTGGCCCACGCTTTTGCCCTGTTTTTCACCGATAGCGCTCAGAACCGGATGCTGGAACAGGCCGTTCCTGCCTTCGGCAAAAGGCGCCCAGGCTTCCGGCTGGATGCCACGGCTCTGCATCCACGGTGCCGCGTGCAGCTGTTGGTTAAACGGATTCACCTCCACCTGATTCACGGCAGGCGGCACAGTGTTGAAAGCCATCAGATCGGCCAGCCGATCCGGCTGGAAATTACTGACGCCAATCGCGCGGATTTTGCCAGACTGATGCAGCTCTTCCATCGCGCGCCACGCGCCGTGTACGTCGCCATAGGGCTGGTGGATCAGGTAGAGATCGACATAGTCCAGCTGTAGGCGGTTCAGCGAGCGCTCGAACTGCGCTTTTGCCCCCTCGTAGCTGGCGTCCTGTAACCATAATTTAGTGGTGATAAACAGCTCGTCGCGCGCAATGCCGCTCTGCTTCAGCGCGTTACCGACCTGGGTTTCATTCTGATAAGACGCGGCGGTGTCTATTAAGCGGTAGCCGGTTGCCAGAGCATCGATAACCGCGCGTTCGCATTCTGCCGCATCCGTCATCTGAAAAACGCCAAAGCCCAGCAGGGGCATGGCAATTCCGTTGTTTAGCGTGACTGTTTGCATGACGTTGCCTTTTGTTTACGAGTCCAAAAAGCATACGGCAGAAAGATTTATTCGATTAGAGGGGATAATGCGCAAGAGCTTATTAGCCATGCTCATAACTGAAGCCAGCGGCGGCAGGCTTGTAGCGAGTGCTGACCTATCCTGTCGGCAGCTGACCGGCTAATTCCCCGGCCGCGTGGTCAGCGCTATCATCGCGCTGGCGACCGTAAAGAGCGCGATAATCCAGGCCATGGTCCAGGGCGTGCCGTCACTGAACCCTGCCAGCAACAGGGAAGAGACGATGCCGCTGCCGTACTGTAGCGAACCAACCAATGCCGAGGCGGAACCGGCCATATGCGGCACGCTATCCAGCGCGGCGGCCGTCGACGTGGCGGCGACAATGCCGTTCATGGCGAAAAAAATAAAAATCGGCAGCGCAATCAGTACGGCACCGCCGATAGCCAGTTTTGCAGCCAGCGCCAGCACCAGGGTGGCGACGGCCGCAACGACCACGGCGAATTTCAGCAGGGTTTCAAGCGGATAGCGATGCACCAGGCGCCGGTTAACCAGGCTGACGCTCATCACGCCAACAATATTCAGCGCAAACAGCCAGCCGTAATACTGCGGGTCGATGCCGAAATAAGTAATGTAGACAAAAGGCGAGCCGGTAATAAACGCGTAGGCGGCCACGTAATAGAAGGTTACGCAGAGCGTATAGCGCATAAACTGGCTGTTTTTCAGCAGCAGAGCATAGTTATGAAAGGCGCTGGTTAAAGACGCCCTGACGCGTTTCTCTGCGGGCAGCGTTTCCGGCAGCCAGGCTAACAGTATCAGCATTAGCACGCCAATCACGGCCAGCAGCCAGAAAATAGCATGCCAGGAGGCGACCTTAATCATTTGTCCGCCCAGCAGCGGGCCGATAATCGGCGCAATCGCCATAATAACCATCAGCGTAGAGAGCATCTGTGCTGCGCGGGTACGGCTGTACAGATCGCGGATCATCGCGCGCGCCAGCATCGGGCCGGTACAGGCACCCAAAGCCTGAAATACGCGCCAGAAAACAATCTGCGTCAGGGTCGTGGAAAGCGCGCAGCCCGCCGAGCCGATAATAAACAGCGCCATGCCGATAAACAGCGGTAGCCGACGGCCAAAATGGTCGCTCAACGGCCCCCAAATCAGCTGGGCCAGGCAAAAGCCAATCAAAAAACCGGTAATGGTTAATTCCACATTGCCCTGTAATTCTTTTGCCATTATGGGCATGGCGGGCAGATAGATATCGGTGGATAACGAGGTAAAGGCCATTAATGCGCTAAGAATAGCGACAAAAAGAAAGCCGGAGGTTTTGCGAGTCGCCATCAGCGCGCCAGCCTGAGAAGGAGTCATAAATGATTATCTGAAGGAAAGGTCTTCCTATCTTACTGAAATAACCGCGACTGATAATGGCTTATCGAAAAACGACAATATGAGCGGTGCTCATTAATGTTTATCTGCTAAGAAACAAAGCGCTACCGGTTTGTCTGATAAAGGAGGAGAAAGCCGCCATGAGAGCCGCATATCCAGGCCGGCAGATTGACGGAAGTCCTGACCGATTACGCCACCGTCACTAAACCCGTATCCATTCTGTACCCCGATCGGCGTTACCTTTCACCTAAAGTCCGGGTATTTATAGACTGGTTCGCCGAAGTCTTTGCAAAGCAATACCCGCTTTAAAAAGAATATAAGTTATTAATAATTAATACGATTTTAAATGGATGTAGGGGGAGGGAACCTGTCATACCGGTTCCGCGCCCGACACACTGGCTGGACAACAGGCTGACGCCCGGACAATCGTGACGGTCAGCAAGGATTTACAGCAGTATTTATCCTCCTTATTGTTGTTTATTGACCTACAGACAGCAAAATCTTTACGCACCAGGATAAACCCAATTTTATAGGTAACCCTTTGATTTAGTTTATATAAAAATAACTCAGGTTCGTTCCTGATTGTTTTTATCAGAATTAAATTCTGAATTTGTCAGGAAGTTAAAATAATCCGTTAAGTAAAAAACGGCGTCACGACAGGGAGAATTCTGGGATGTTGTTATACAGATGTTATTATTAACGGCTTGTGAACAAACTGATTAGGCTTTTATGCTGCTTTTATTTTATTGTATAGATGTATCTGTTTATCTTTATCATTCTTAACAAAGCGCTTAAATTATTAATTTAAACATGTAATATTAATGCAATAAGATTTCCGTAAGCGTCTTATATCGGAGGCACCGTTGGGGAAAATTATTGCAGGCTACTACATTGGACAATACGTCCAGTTTGATCTGAGCCATCGTAGAATTTCCAATTTCGATAAGAGAAACCACAGCGCTATCAAAGAATATCGGCTGCGGGAGACCATGCTGCGTCTGCTTCTTTTCCTGTTACAGAACGCCAACGACAATGCCGTACTGTTCAAAGATATTCTCTATCACGTTTGGGATCGTCATGGACTGCAATCTTCCAATCAACGGCTGTGGCAGGTGATGCAGCTGTTGCAGTTTCGTCTGCTTTCACTGCATGTACCTCATGATTTTATTACCTTTTGCCAGATGACGGGCGGTAAAGGCGTTTACCTTAAAGGCGATATGATCAGGCCGTATTATTTTCAGAAAAAAACAAGCGCAGCCGACGCTGTTTAATGCACGGTCGTGATAACAAAAAATGATTAAATACGGCAGAATATTATTGATTCTGATTTAATTTTTTAAGATTACTTTTGACGCTTATCTTTTTAATAAAAAGACGCCTGTCCCTGAACAGGCCGTAATGATTTGTTTTTTCCAACCGGGGTAGTGATTTTCGGAAAGCTATTCATATATTTTAAATATATTATCGGTGAAAAAATGAACCTACAATTAATCATCAAAGATGTCAGCGGTAAAGTCATTGCCAGACACAACTTAATTCCACAACAGCCTCTTTCTCTGACGCCGCCTGCAAACGCCTCTACTTTTGAAGTGCACAGTAATGATGGCAACCTTCCCGCGCAAATTAAAGCCACCAAAAGCAATAGCGGTCTTAAGCTGACATGGGCAGACGAAGCCACCGGCGAAAATTATGAGGTATTGCTGGATAATTACGCGCCGGACGTGCCGCCAGCCGTGACCGCCTCCGATCCGGACGGCGTCGTGTATGCCTTTGACTATGACCCGGCTTCTGCCGTGTATGAGCTCACCGATACTTCCGCTGAACTTCTGACCGTGGGGGACAATAGCGTCATGCTGGCTGCGGGAGGGGGGATTGGTGCAGCTGCGCTGCTGATCGGCATCGGCGTCTCGAATCATTCCAGCGGCGGCGGCTCTTCATCCGACGATGATGCCGCGTCCACGGTCAGCCCATCCATCGTTTTAACCGACGCCAGCGGCAATATCCTCAACAGCGGCGATACCATCAGCGACAGCACGCTTACGTTAAGCGGAGAAGGCATGGCGCCGGGATCCACCGTCGTAATCAGCGATGGAGGAGCCGTCATTGGCGAAACCACCGTGGATGAAAACGGGCGCTGGAGCTTTACGCCGAACGAGGCGCTGGCGGATGGCGGTCACACTATCGTTGTGGATGGCACAGATATAAACGGCAACGGCGTCAGCGACAGCGTGGACGTAGTGGTGGACGCTCAGAGCAATACCGAAACCGAAAACGGTGGCGAAGATGGCTTAATCGATCCGGAAAATATCCTGGACGAGGATATCCCCGCGCCTGAAGGCATAGTGCCTGTCGTAGTGATTGCTGATGACAGCGGCAACATTATCAACAGCGGCGAGGCGACCCGCGACAGCACGCCGATGTTCAGCGGCAGCAATTATCAGCCGGGCGGCACGGTGACGATCGCTAACGGTGATGCGCTGCTGGGCGAAACGGTAGTCGAGGCAAACGGCAGCTGGACGTTTACGCCGGAAGCGTTACCGGAAGGTGCCTACACTATCACGGTTATTGGCCCCGATATAAACGGCGTCAGCAGTAGCAACAGTGTTGATTTGGTGATTGATGTCACTGCGCCGGAAGGGGTGGATACTGCCGGCGTAGTGATTACGGATGAAGCGGGCAACGCCATCGATCCGGGCAGCGCGTCCTCAGATCCTACGCCAACCTTCAGCGGCGACGGCGCGGAGCCGGGCGCGACCGTCATCATCAGCGACGGTGATGTGGCGCTCGGCGAAACCACGGTAAACGAAGACGGCAGCTGGTCGTACACGCCGGACGAGCCGCTGGCGGAGGGCGATCACGATATTTCCTTCGAAATAATCGACGAGGCGGGCAACGGCAGCGGCCCTTCTGACTCTGTCGACTATACCGTTGATACCACCGCGCCGGACGTGCCGGACGCCTCAGCCGTTGTTATCACCGATCCCGACGGCACCGCCATCGATCCGTCCGGCGCCACATCCGCCACCACGCCGACCTTCAGCGGCGACGGCGCGGAGCCGGGCAGCACGGTGGTGGTCAGCGACGGTGGCGAGGTCGTTGGCGAAACCACGGTAAACGAAGACGGCAGCTGGTCGTACACGCCGGACGAGCCGCTGGCGGAGGGCGATCACGATATCTCCTTCGAAATAATCGACGAGGCGGGCAACGGCAGCGGCCCTTCTGACTCTGTCGGCTACACCGTTGATACCACCGCGCCGGACGTTCCGGATGCCTCAGCCGTTGTTATCACCGATCCCGACGGCAACGCCATCGATCCGTCCGGCGCCACATCCGCCACCACGCCGACCTTCAGCGGCAGCGCCGAACCGGGCGCGACCGTGGTGGTCAGCGACGGTGATGTGGCGCTCGGCGAAACCACGGTAAACGAAGACGGCAGCTGGTCGTACACGCCGGACGAGCCGCTGGCGGAGGGCGACCACAGCTTCTCGTTTGAAGCGGTGGACGAGGCGGGCAATACCAGCGGCGCGTCAGCGCCGATTGACTACATCGTCGATATTACTGCGCCGGAAAGCATTGATACCTCGCTCATTATCATCACCAATCCCGCCGGCATCGCCATCGATCCGTCCGGCGCTACCAGCGTCACCACGCCGACCTTCAGCGGCGACGGCGCGGAGCCGGGTGCGACCGTGGTGGTCAGCGATGGCGACGAGATCATTGGCGAGACGGTTGT
Source organism: Erwinia sp. STN24 (assembly GCF_041320675.1). NCBI lineage: Bacteria > Pseudomonadati > Pseudomonadota > Gammaproteobacteria > Enterobacterales > Erwiniaceae > Erwinia > Erwinia sp. STN24. The sequence goes on from NZ_JBGGPM010000005.1 coordinate 162,709, forward strand.
GGAGGAAGACGGCAGCTGGTCGTACACGCCGGACGAGCCGCTGGCGGAGGGCGAACACAGCTTCTCGTTTGAAGCGGTGGACGAGGCGGGCAATACCAGCGGCGCGTCAGCGCCGATTGACTACATCGTCGATATTACTGCGCCGGAAAGCATTGATACCTCGCTCGTTATCATTACCAATCCCGCCGGCATCGCCATCGATCCGTCCGGCGCTACCAGCGTCACCACGCCGACCTTCAACGGCGACATTGCGGAGCCGGGCTGCACGGTGGTGGTCAGCGACGGTGGCGAGGTCGTTGGCAAAACCACGGTAAACGAAGATGGCAGCTGGTCACTCACGCCGGACCAGCCGCTGGCGGAGGGCGATCACAGCTTCTCATTTGAAGTGGTGGACGGGGCGGGCAATACCAGCGGCGCGTCAGCGCCGATTGACTACACCGTCGATACCACCGCGCCGGAAGGTATTGAAACACCGGCCGTCATCATCACCAATCCCGACGGTACAGCCATCGATTCGGCCAGCGCCACATCCGCCACCACGCCAACCTTCAGCGGCAACGCCGAACCGGGCGCGACCGTAATAATCAGCGACGGCGATACGGCGCTCGGTGAAACCACGGTAAGCGAAGGCGGCAGCTGGTCGTTCACGCCGGACCAACCGCTGGCGGAAGGCGATCACGATATTTCCTTTGAGGTAATCGACGAGGCGGGCAATACCAGCGGCGCATCAGCGGCGATTGACTACACCGTCGACACCATCGCGCCGGAAGGCATCGATCCCGCCTCCATCGTGATTACGGATGAAGCCGGTATCGTCGTAGACCGCACAGAGACGCTGACCGACAGCAAAGCCACCTTCAGCGGCAGCGCGGAGCCGGGCGCAACCGTCACGCTTTACGACAAAGGTGAAAAAGTGGGAGAGGCGACCGTAGCCGAAGACGGCAGCTGGCAGTTTACCGATGAAGACGGATTATACGATGGCAGCCACGAGCTGACGTTTACGGTGACGGATGAAGCGGGCAACAGCAGCGCGCCGTCCGCCACGCTCAACCTGGATGTGCAGGCCGTTATCCTGACGGCGATGGATAATATCAGCACCAACGCAGCGGTTGGCTTTACCTATCCGGTCAGCGTAGAGGACGATCTGGGCACCTTAATCAGCGACAGCGGCCTGATTGCGATTAATAACACCATTGTCAGCGATGCGATCGTGGTGGCGGACGGCACCTTTATCGATCTTAACGTAACGGCTACCTCGTCCGCCTTCCTGAACGTTGCCAGCAACTCCACGCTGATCCTGCAAAAGTACCACTCTGCCACCGGCGAATGGGTAGATGTTTCGCAGGGAGGCAGCAGCAATCTGTTCGGCCTGTTTGGCTCAGGAGCCAATACTGCCACGCTGACGCTGTCCGGTCTGACCGCCGGAACCTATCAGCTGGTTTATACCACGGCGGGCATTAACATTGGCGCCAGCTTCGATCTCGAAGCGCGGGAGACGGTTTATACCCTGGCCGAAGAGGCCACCACCACCGATTACACCACGGCGGCAGGCAACGTAATGAGCGATGCGGACGGGATCTACGGCCCAGACACGATCCCGCACGGCGCCTCGACCCTGGTTTCTTCCGTCAGCGTTACCAATAGCGATGGCAACGTGACTAAAGTGACGCTGGGCGCCATCACCAAAACTACGCTGGTCGGCCAGTACGGCATGCTGATGATCGGCGGCGACGGCAGCTATGAATATATCCCTGCCGTCTCGATGAACAGTATCGGCAAGGTCGAAGTCTTTACCTATACCCTGACCGACTCCGCCACCGGCAAGACCTCTTCAGCGCAGCTCTATATCCAGATCGGCAGCACCAACGATGCGCTGACGCTCAGCTGGGATGCTACCGATCCCAGCGCCGACGCCGTCACGGATATTGCTTCCGCCAATGCTGCCGACGCCAGCGTAGCCGTAAGCTGGCGCACCACCGAAGCCAGCGATACGGATGTGGTGCTGACAACGGGCGGCACGGTGAACTATACCAGCGCCTTTACGCTGGTCTCCGCCGACGATCGGGTGTCCGGCACGCTGACGCTGAAAACCGAGCAGGGGCTGTTCGGCAACGATTTTGCCACCGAGAAAAACATCGCTTATGAACTTCAGCAGCTGGGCAGCGACGGCAGCTGGACAACGGTAACGACCGATAATCTTGTGGTGCCGGCGGGCGATCACAACGGCGAGGTGCTGCTGACGCTGGATATATCGACGCTGGTTGAGGAGGCCGGTACCTGGCGCCTCGCCATCGTCACCACGGGCGCGGACAACGACGTGATACTGGATATGGCTGTCTCCGTAACCAGCACCACGGACTATGAGATCACCGCCAGCCAGGCCGCTTCAGGCAACCTGCTGACCGACGAGGGCATCGACGGCGCCATCGACAAGCTCAGCTCCATTTATACCCGGCTTTACGCCAAAGCGGGCGACGGCAGTGCCGATACCGACGTCGACAGCAGCTACGTTGCCGTAACCGAAAGCGGCATCACCCTGGTCGGCGAATATGGCACGCTGCTGCTCTATAGCGACGGCACCTATCTCTATACGCCGGATGCCACCACGCTGCCGTCAGGCTCTCAGGATATCTTTACCTACGCGCTGCAAGGGGTGAACGGCAAGGTGGTTACGGCCACGCTTACCGTCAACCTGGGCGTGGAGGTTGACGGCAGCAATGGCGGCGCGCTGGTATTCCAGGGCACGGAGGCGAATGACGTTTTCGCGGTTTACGATACGGATTTTGCGCAGATGGACGGCGCGGACGGCAGCGATACCCTGGCCTGGTACGGCAAGGCCGAACTGGTGCTGAGCGATGTCGCCGCCAGAGTCAGCAATATCGAAACCCTGGCGCTCGCGGCAGAAAGCAGCGGCAGCGTGGTGGTCACTGCTCAGGACGTGGTCGATATCACCAACGACGTGAATACGCTCACCGTTACCGGCGCAGCGGGCGACACCGTTACGCTGGTGGGAAGCTGGATCAACAGCGGCACCACGGTGATAAACAGCGTTTTGTACACGCATTACACAGGCACGACCGGGGCGGGCGTCGCTGTCGATCTCAACGTGCAGCAGTCGGTTGCGCTTTCGGCGGCGAGCTACCAGGACAGCTCGTCAGGCAGTGAATATGACGTGGTCGCCGCAGAAGCGATTACGGGCACGGACGGCAACGATCTTTTTAACGTTGACGGCAGCGACTTCGCCAGTATCGATGGCGGCGCCGGGCTGGATACGCTGGTCTGGCGCGCCAGCACGCTGACGGTCAGTGAGATCGCGGACAAAGTCAGCAATATTGAAGAGATCGAGCTGGCCGCCGACGCGGGCAATTTGCTGATTTCCGCGCAAAACGTGGCGGATATTACCGATGACGACAACACGCTTTACGTGAAAGGCGAGGCTGGCGATACGCTGACGCTGGGCGGCAGCTGGCAGTGGATCGGCAGCGAGGTGCTTAACAACGCCAGCTACGACCGCTACGTCAGCACCGCGGCCGACGGGCAAAGCGTTACCCTGCTGGTCGACAGCGAAATAGCCTTCAGCGCTACGGAAACCGCAGCGGAAAACAATGCCGCCGACGTCACCGGCCAGGTGACACTGCTCAGCGACAGCGTGGCGCAGACGGTTACCGTGGAGGAGGAAAGCAACAGTTTTATCAGCGACAGCTTCGTCATCGCCAGCAGTAGCGACCAACAGGCGATCGGCTTCAGCGTCTCCGGCGCCTCGATCGATGCCGATAACAGCGTGTCGGCCACGTGGTCATTGCAGCGCTACAACGGGCAGACCTTCGCCTGGGAAACCGTCACCGGCGGCTCACAGGCGCTGACCAGCAGCAGCGCGCTGAACGTGACGCTTTCTGACCAGCCGGTCGGCACTTATCGTCTGACCATCGACACCACGCAGAGCGGCCACACCAGCCTGCTGTTGCTCACGGTTTATGACGAACTGGCGATCGAGGTGGCGGTCAATATCGTCAGCACCACCGACTATCAGGTTACCGCCGATGCCAGCAGCGCCGGATCCGTCTTTACCAGCGATAACGGCCTGATAGTGAAATCTATTGCGGCAGGCATCGTCACCGGCGCGGCCAGCTACACGCTGGTAGCGGCGGCGGGTACGACGATCGTTGGCGAATATGGCTCGCTGACCATTCACAGCGACGGCAGCTACACCTATACGCTGGCCAGCGGCTCGACGATCCCGCTTGCCAGCAGCGAAGATGCCTTTACGTATCTGCTGAGCGACGGCACCACGCAAACGCTGACGGTGACGCCGGGCGTGGCGGTGGATGGCCTGGGCGGCGGCGCGCTGACCTTCGCGGGCACGGTCGGCGACGACAGCTTTGCGATTTACGACACGCAGCTGACCGTGCTGGACGGCAAGGCCGGTCACGATACGCTGGTCTGGCGCGGCGAGGGCGAGCTGCGGCTGAGCGATCTTGCCGGTAAGGTCAGCAATATCGAGGCGATAGATCTTCAGGATAACGGTGCGGCGGCGGTGCTGACGCTGAACGTTGATGATATCGCCAGCGTCACCGGCGACGGCAACGCGCTTTACGTACGCGGCGGCAGCGAGGATTCGCTTTCTCTGGCGGGCGAGTGGCTGGTCAGCGGCGTGGAAACGCTGAATAACATCGTTTATACGCTTTACACCAGCGCCACGCTCAATGGCACGGCTATTAAGCTTTACGTACAGGAAGGCATAACCTTTAACGAAGTAACCGCCGGGATTGAAGGCTCGTTGAGCGCCGAAGAAATGCAGGATCTGACGCTCGTCTCCGTCAGCCAGAATGGCGAAACCGCCGTGGTCGACGGCGAGGCCGCGAGTCTGCAAGGCTACTGGGGTACGCTGGCTATCGACGGCGCGGGCCACTACCGCTACGTGCCGGATGAGGCGGCCGCGCAAAGCGGCCATACCGATACCTTCACCTACACCTTATCGGACGGCAGCAGCGCGTCGCTGAGCGTCAGCTTAGGGGTGACGGTGGACGGCAGCGCGGGCGGCGCGCTCACCTTTAGCGGCTCCGGCGGCAGCGATATATTCCAGCTTTACGATACCGACTTCACCTCGATAAACGGCGCGGACGGCAGCGATACCCTGGCCTGGCACGGCAGCGGCTCGCTGGATCTGAGCGCTATCTCCGCCCGAGTCAGCAATATCGAAGCCGTAGATATGCTGGACGACAGCGTTAACGACAGCCTGACCGTCAGCGCGGAAAGCCTGTTCAATATCACCGACGACAATAACACGCTCTACGTCAGGGGCGCGGAAGGCGATACGGTGACGCTAAACGGCAGCTGGACGCAATCGACGGCCCTGCTGGCGGACGGCATCAGCTACGAGCACTACACCAGCACGGCCGCCGACGGCTCGCTGGTGCAGCTCTATATCGAAGACGATATCGTTATTGGCTGAGCAAGCGCCGGGCGACGCGCCTGCCGCCCGGCCTGGCCAGGGATTTTCAGGATGAAGCTATGGAAAGACGTTTTACCGCCTTTTGCTGCCTGCTGGCGCTGCCTTGTGTCAGCCTTGCGCAGCCGTCGCCGCCGAAAGAAGCGCCTGATGGATTCTGGGGGCTTTTTTCCGGCGCGCCGGACACCCTGCCTGAGGCCGCCGCAGACCAGACCGATATGCTGCCGACGGGCGACGGCAAAACGCTGCCCGTCGACTGGCACGCCGCGATCCTGCTGGCGGTGCAGCACCATCCGGCCATCAGCAGCAGCATCGCCTCGCTGGAGTCGGCGGGCTTTAGCATCGATAACGCCAGCGCGGGCTACCTTCCCGCGATTAAAGCGGGGGTTACCTCGGGCCGACAGCAGGACGAAGGCAGCGGGCAAATCGCCACGCTGGGGCTGTCGCAAATGCTTTATGACTTTGGCAAAACCGGCGGCGCGGTGGATCGGGCAACGGCCGGTTATCTGCGACAGCAGGCCGCTTTGCTGGCGCAGGTCGATAGCGTGATTGAGCAAACGGCGCTGGCGCTGAACGAGGTCTGTCGCTATACGCAGCAGCTTGATAACGCACGCAAACAGGTCAGGGCGCTGCAGGATATTTTACGGCTTACGCAGCTGCGCGCGACGGCGGGCGCCAGCACGCGCGTCGATCCCGTACAGGCGCAGGCACGCGTTGAAGCGGCCGAGGCGCAGCAGCAGGAGAGCGAGATCAAACTTCGCCAGGCGAAGTACCACCTTCAGGCGCTGCTGGGCCAGCCGATCGCGGACAGGCCGCTCGCCACGCCGCTGGATCTACAACCGCTGATCCGCAAACTGGGCACCACGCTCGATCTGAACAGAAACCCCACCATCCTTATCGCACAGGCCGACGCCGCCATCGCCAGCGCCGACCTGCGCAGCAGCAAAGCGCAGCATTATCCCACGCTGTCGCTGGAAGCCAGCAGCAACAAATATATCGGCGATATCGCCCGCTATCAGAGCCGTAGCCAGTATCAAAACGTCTATCTCTCCCTGAACAGCACCCTCTATCAGGGCGGCGCGCTGGCGGCGCAGGAAAACGCCAGCGCGCGCGCGCTGGCCGCGGCCAGAGAAACCATCAGCAGCCAGAAGCTGGAGCTGACCGACCGACAACGCAGCGCGTTTCAGAGCATGGTTGGTCTGCAAAACAACATCAGCATCCTCGCCCGGCGGCTGCGCACCATTACCGAAACGCGGTCGCTTTACCGCGAGCAATATCTGGCACTGGGCAACAGGAACGTGCTTGATTTGCTCAACGCCGAACAGGAAATCAGCCGCGCGGAGCTGGATCTTATCAACGCCCGCCGCGACCTTTGGGCCGCCGAAGTAACTTATCTTGCGCTGGCCGGTATGGCCAGAGACGCCTTCAGCATCAATATGCCGGCCGTCCAGGCGCAGCGGCAAACAGTGAAAAATGAGCCTTATGAACAACCCTTTCTCAGATAACGACGCCACCGGCCATACTGAAAAAAGCCGCTACCTGCCGTGGCTGGAAGCCCTGCTGCTGATCGCCAGGCATTATCGCCTTGAGGCTTCGCCAGAGCGGGTAAAAGGCGAGGCGGAGTGGCAGCTGCGACAGCTGCCGCAGGACAAGCTGATTGAAAACATGGCGCGCCAGCTCGGCCTGCTGGTGCTGTTTGACGACTTCCATCCCGACTGGCTGGACGCCTGGCGGCTGCCGCTGGTGGTGGATTTCGGCGCGCGCGGCGTCGGCGTGGTTACGTCGCTGAGCGCCCAAGGCCAGGCGAGCGTGATGCTGACCGGCGAAAAACAGCTGCAAAGCGTGCTCAGCGTGGACGAGCTGGGCCGCTATGCGCAGCGCGTGCTGCTTGCCCGCCCTGAAACCGCCGTGCCCGACGCCAGAGTCGACGACTATATTCAGCCTTACCGCGCCAGCTGGCTGTGGCAGACGCTGCTGCGGGAGTGGCCGAGCTGGATCAACATCATGTTCGCCTCGCTGATGATCAACGTGCTGGGCCTGGCGGCGATGCTGTTTACCATGCAGGTGTACGACCGCATTATTCCTTCGCAGTCCGTGCCGTCGCTGTGGGTACTGTTTGGCGGCGTCATGATTGCGCTGACTTTTATCTTTATCCTGCGCATGGCCCGCACTTATATTTCCGACTGGGCCGGCAAGCGCGCCGATTTGCGTATTTCCGACAAGGTCTTCGGCCACGCCTTGCGCATCCGTAGCGACGCGCGGCCAAAATCAACCGGATCTTTTATCGCGCAGATCCGCGAGCTGGAACAGCTGCGCGAGCTGATCGCCTCCACCACTATCTCCGCCGTGGCCGATCTGCCGTTTCTGATCCTCTTTCTGATCGTGCTCTGGCTGCTGGGCGGCTGGCTGGTGCTGGTGCCGCTGGTGGCGATCCCGCTGATTGTGCTGCCGGGACTGCTGGCGCAGCGGCCGCTGGCGAAGCTTTCCAGAGCCACCATGCGCGAGTCGGCCCTGCGTAACGCCATGCTGGTGGAGTCGGTGCAGGGCGCAGACGATATCAAGCTGCTGCGCGGCGAGCCTTACTTTCAGAACCAGTGGAACCACCTGAACGAAACGATCGGCAAGGCGACGGTCAGGCAGCGTTTTATCAGCGGGCTGCTGGCCAGCTGGACCAGCGAGGTACAGACGCTGGCCTATGTCAGCGTGGTGCTGGTGGGGGCGTTGCTGGCGATGGACGGCGATATCTCCACCGGCGTGCTGATTGGCTGCTCGATGCTGGCCTCGCGCATGATGGCGCCGCTGGGCCAGCTGGCGATGATTTTTAGCCGCTGGCAGCAGGCGAAAGTCGCCCGAGAAGGGCTGGCAAGCCTGCTAAACAGCGAGGTAGACCAGCCCGAGCGCGGGGCGCAGGTGCATCGCGCAAAACTGTACGGCGACTACAGCCTGGACGGTATTGTCTATCGCTACAGCCCTGAAGCCGCCCAGGCGGCGCTGGCGCTCGATAAGCTGACCATCAAGCCCGGCGAAAAAATCGCTCTGCTGGGCCGCAACGGATCTGGCAAATCCACGCTGCTGCAAATGCTGGCCGGGCTGCTGCGGCCTACGCAGGGCGCGCTGCTGCTGGATGGCGTCCGGCTCGACACGCTCGATCCGCTGGATGTCCGGCGCGACGTCAGCCTGGTCAGCCAGTCCTCGTCGCTGTTTTTCGGCACCATCCGTCAGAATTTGCGCCTGGGAATGCCGCTGGCTACGGAGGAGGAGATGCAGGAAGCGCTGGCTATCGCTGGCGCTATGACCTTTATCCGCCAGCTGCCGGAAGGCCTGGACTATCTGCTTCACGAGGGCGGCAAAGGCTTGTCCGGCGGGCAGCGCCAGCTGCTGCTGCTGGCCCGCGCACTGTTGCGCCAGCCCGCCGTGCTGCTGCTGGATGAGCCGACGGCCTGGCTGGACGACGCCGCCGAAAGCCGCCTGATCGAAAAGCTTAAGGCCTGGTCGGGCGAGAAAACGCTGATTATCGCCACGCACCGACCGGCAGTGATGCAGCTGGTGGATCGTATTTTGCTGTTGGATAACGGCAAAATCGTGCGTGACGGGACGAAGGAGCAGCTGCTGGTTAAACCGGCCGCGCCGCGCCGCAAAACGGAGGCGTCATCATGAGCGGACGCTTCAGAGGGCGCAAAAAAACGGCCGCGCGCGGCAGCGCGCTAATCGTCTGGTCGCTGCTGACGATGCTGCTGCTGTTTTTTCTCTGGGCCAGCCTGTTTGAACTGGATGAGGTCACGGTCGGCGTCGGCAAAGTCATCCCCAGCAGCCACGCGCAGATCGTGCAGTCGCTGGAAGGCGGCATTCTGCAAACGCTGAAAGTGCGTGAAGGCGACGTGGTGGAGGCGGGCCAGGTGTTGGCGTTGCTGGATCCCACGCAGCTGGATTCCGGGCTACAGGAGAGCACGGCAAGAATGCGGGCGGCGCTGGCGACGGCGGCCCGTTTACAGGCGGAAACGGCGGGCAGCGAGCTGAATTTTCCGCCCGAGGTGCTGGAGGACGGCGATCTGGTGGCGGCCGAGACGGCGCTGTATCGCTCGCGCAGGGAGAACCTGGACAAAACGCTGAGCGGCCTGCGTGAAGCTCTGACGTTGATCAACCGCGAGCTTAAGCTGACCGCTTCGCTGGTGGCGCAGGGCGCGGCCAGCGACGTGGAAGTGCTGCGGCTGAAAAGACAGGCTAACGATCTGCAAAGCAAGCTGAACGACGCGCAAAATCAGTACATCGTGCACGCGCGGGAGGACCTGGCGAAAGCCAATGCCGAGGCCGCTTCGCAGCGATCGGTCATCATCGGACGCGCCGATGCGCTGAAGCGCACGACGATAGTCGCGCCGGTCAGGGGTATCGTCAAAGCGATCGAGGTCAACACGGTGGGCGGCGTGATCCCGCAGCGCGGCAACCTGATGGAGCTGGTGCCGCTGGATGAACAGCTGCTGATTGAAGCGCAGATTTCGCCGCGCGACGTGGCTTTTATCACGCCGGGCCAGCGCGCCGTGGTCAAGCTGACCGCCTATGATTTTAATATCTATGGCGGCCTTGAGGGGAAAGTGGCTTCCATATCGCCGGATACCCTCCAGGACGAGGTGCATCGGGACAACTACTACTATCGCGTCTATGTGCGTACCGAAAAAGATTATCTGCTTAATAAAAAAGGGAAAAAATTCCCGGTGCATCCGGGGATGATCGCGATGGCGGAAATCCATACCGGCAGCAAAACCATTATGGCTTACCTGTTGAAACCGCTGAACCGGGCGAAAGAGGCGCTACGCGAAAGATAACGCTGGGCGAAAAGGGCAGACCACGCTTTTTCCTGCTTCCCTTGCCTGAAAAGAAACGATAATGTGCGCGTGACGAAGTGGCGCTTCCTCGCTGACCGGTGCCACCTGATAATTTCATTTTCAGCGGAGAAACTCATGAGTAAGTCGACGTCCATTCTCTTTTCTGCTTTTTTACTGGCTGCCACGCCGTTAGTGTCTACGGCTTTTGCAGAAGATGTTCAGACGCAGCAGGATCCTGCCGCCGCCGCGCCAGCCACGGATGCCCCAGCTGCGAATACGCCAGCCACGGATGCGCCAGCTACGGATGCGCCAGCTACGGATGCCCCATCCGCCGCGCCGATCGCGCCGGAAGCACAAACGCCTTCTCAGGCGCAGACGCCTTCAGGCGAAACGGCCGCGCCGCAGCGCGATCCGGCCCATCCTTATGAAATTCAGTACTTTTTTGCCGATTTCCAGCGTTTCACTATCGGCAGCGTGGTGCCTGACCGCTACCGCACTAAAAAATATGAAATTGTGGACTGGAAAACCCGCAACCTGCCTGCGCCTGAGCAGGGCACCAGCTGGACCTATATGGGCGGCAACTACGTGCAGATTTCTAAAGAAGATGGCCGCATCCTGAAAGTGGAATCCGGCGACATTTTTTACAAGCAATAAGCTATAAAAAAGCCCGGCGTTAAACGTCGGGCTTTACGAGTATTGGCGAGGCGGCGTTTTTTATTCCGCCTTTGCCCGATCGCCATACAGATACCCCAGCGAAGCCAGCAGGCACAGGCTATAGCCCAGCAGTTCGCAGCCTTCCTCCGCCATGTTTTTCACCGTATGGTTATAGCCATCCAGCATCAGGTGCTGCCACAGGTCGCGCATACCGAACAGGCGAGCAAACACCAGAATGGTCAGCAAACCCGCGCACAACATGCCCCAGGCAGGATGACGCAGCAGATCGGCCAGGCCTTTCACGGCGCGCTTTGGCTGAAGCACGGCAATAACGACGCACGCGGCGGCAGTGGCCAACGCGAACCACACCCAGCTGCCGTGTGACAGCTCGTCGAACAGGAAATCCAGCTCGCGGATCAGCATACAGGTGAAGAAGCCGCCGATTAATATCAGCGTCGGCCTGATGGCAGGCTGTCGATATGCGCCATGAAAATAGAGCAGCGCGATAGCCAGCAGCATCAGTTCCTGAGCGATTTCAGTAAATGAGGTTTCGTGTACGCCATCGTTCATCCAGCGAACATCGATAAAAACCATTCCCATCATGGCGGCCAGAAACAGCGCGCAGCCAATAAAAGCCAACGCCTTGCGGCGGATAAAAAGTAAATCAGATTGCATAACGCCCCTTATTTTTTCGAGGCGATTATAGGCACTGAGTTGACGCAGGCTTACCAATTAATGCCGCCGGCCTGCGGCAGCGGCGCCGATTTGAGTTAATTAATGCAGAAAAGCGCCGAAAATCCCGGTTAAGGATTAATTCGGCAGCTGATATCTTTGCTGCTGGCGGGTGAACCAGGCAAGCGGCACGTAATAGGGCGCCTGCGTCAGCTGCTCAATGCCGCTTTCGATAATAGTGGAAGCCTGCCGCCACAGCGCTTCATTTCCGTCTTTCAGCAAGGCGATCTGCACGCGTTTTTCTGTCAGATAAACGCGGGCAAAATGCGGATCGTAATGAATAATCGAGCGGGTGTTATCAATGATATCGGCCAGCTTGATGGTCTGGGCGTCGCCCGAGGCCTGTGCCGTATGGCGAAAATGGGCCACTTTACGCGCTGCGCGATTTTTTGCGTCGGGCTGCTTGCTGTCGGTCAGCATCGCCACCAGCGAGGCGACCTCCGCGCCAAAATGGCTCTCGATATCCGCCAGCGTGTTGGACGTATCCTCGACCGTGTCGTGCAGCCATGCGGCGGCCAGCATGATTTCGTTATCGGTTACGCTGCGCACCAGCTCCACTACCGCAGCCGGATGTACGATATAAGGCTCATCGGTATATTTGCGACGCTGACCCGTGTCAGCATGAGCCTTGCTGGCGTAGCGTCGGGCCTTTTCTTCCAGTGAATACATCGGTTTTCTCCCCTGAACATTAAGATTCGCTTGCAATTATATAGCGCACTATTTATATTTTTTGCCATGATCACAGATAAAGATGACAAAAAAGCGGAAGCCTCGCCACTGTTGCTTGATCAACAGCTTTGCTTCGCGCTCTATTCCACCAACCTGGCGCTGCACAAGCTTTACCGCCAGCTGCTGGCACCGCTCGATATCACCTATCCGCAATATCTGGTGATGCTGGTGCTGTGGGAGCGCGATGACGTGACGGTTTCCGAAATCGGCGAACGGCTGTTTCTGGACTCCGCCACGCTGACGCCGCTGCTGAAAAGGCTGGAGGCGGCGGGTCTGTTGGATCGTCAGCGCTCGCGCAAAGACGAGCGCCAGGTCGTGGTAACGCTGACCGAACAGGGTCGCGAGCTGCGCCATAAAGCGGTCGATTTACCTCAGGCCGTCAGCTGCGCCGCCGCCTGTGATGCGGAAAAAATGCGCGTGCTGAAAGCCGAACTGGAAAGCCTGCGCGACAGCCTCAACGGCTAGACCGTAGTCTCGCTCCGGAAAGTCTATACTGATTACAGACGCCTCATTAAGTCGCTCGCGATTTAATAGCGCATATAAAACCCAATGAAAGGAGTTGCCTGATGTCTTTAGAAAAAGTCGTTTACCGTGCCAAAGCAAAAGCCACCGGTGGTCGTGACGGTCGTGCTACCTCTTCAGACGGCGTGCTGGACGTAAAGCTGGGCGTACCGAAAGAAATGGGCGGCGCGGGCGGCGAAGCCACCAACCCTGAACAGCTGTTTGCCGCTGGCTACTCGGCCTGCTTCCTGGGCGCGATGAAGTTTGTCGCCAACCGCGACAAAATCACTATGCCAAAAGAAGCCTTTATCGAAGGGGAAGTGGGCATCGGGCCGCTGCCGACCGGTTTTGGTATCGAAGCTAAATTGAATATCCATCTGGAAGGAATGGACGCGGCGGAAGCGAAAAAGCTGGTGGACGCGGCCCATATCGTCTGCCCTTACTCTAACGCAACCCGCGACAATATCGACGTAACGCTGAATATCATCAACTGATAACGGCGCTGGCCGGAGCCGCTATGGCGCTCCGGCTGTCTGTAACCCTGCGACCCGCCGCGTTTCTCTGCTTATTCCCGCGATTGAACTGATAAATCCCCGATAATGTGGTTAACTACGCCGCTTGCGCGTGGAGGTGAATTTTTTCCCTTCAGAATCGTCCGGGAAAAGTTTCTCAGGGTGATAATCGACCCTATAACCGAACTCTGGCGAAACGGTATGGTCTGATTAGCGTTTACTCTAAAGCTACGCCGGGATAAAGGTTGCATGAATTACATTAAAACACTGACGCAGCAAAAGCTCTCGTTTTTGCTAGCGTTTTACATCGGTATCTTTCTGAATATTCCCGTTTTTTATCGTCGTTTCGATCCCTTTCTGGCCCACTTCAGCGTGGCGGAATGGCTTTCCGCCGTGGCGGAAGTCGTTGCCATCGTTCTGCTGACCTTTTTCCTGATGCGGCTGCTGTCGCTGGGCGGCAAAATTTTCTGGCGCGTGACCGCTACCGCGCTGGTGCTGATTTCGGTAGCCGCCAGCTACTACATGAGTTTCTTTAACGTGGTGATCGGCTACGGCATCGTCGCGTCGGTGATGACCACGGATACCGATTTGTCGAAAGAGGTGATTGGCTACCATTTTGTGCTGTGGATGGTGCTGGTCAGCGCGCTGCCGCTGCTGCTGATCTGGCGCAACTCGCTGCGCCTGACGCTGATTGAGCAGCTGAAAACGCCGGGACAGCGCCTGAAGCCGCTGGGCGTGCTGCTGCTGGCCGTGGCGCTGGTCTGGCTGCCTATCCGCTATTTCGACAAGCAGCAGAACATCAACGAGAAGCTGACCAATGTCGATCTGCCGAGCTATGGCGGCGTGGTGGCGCACTCTTATCTGCCTTCCAACTGGCTGTCGGCGCTGGGGCTGTTTGCCTACACCAGCTACGACGAGACGATGGACGGTAAAGACCTGTTCGATCCGGCAAAGCAGTTTACCTATAACGCACCGGCCGGGCTGGACGACACCTATGTGGTATTCGTGATTGGCGAAACCACCCGCTGGGATCATATGGGCCTGCTGGGCTATAACCGCGATACCACGCCAAAGCTTTCCCACGAGAAAAACCTGGTGGCGTTCCGGGGGGAATCCTGCGACACCGCAACCAAGCTTTCGCTGCGCTGTATGTTCGTGCGTGAAGGCGGCACCGATGAAGGGCCAGGCCGCACGCTGAAAGAACAGAACGTTTTTGCGGTGATGAAGTCGCTGGGCTTTAGCTCGGAGCTTTTCGCTATGCAAAGTGAAGTCTGGTTCTATAACAATACCGATGCGGATAACTTCGCGTTCCGCGAGCAGATTGGTTCGGAAAAGCAGAACCAGGGCAAGTCGGTGGACGATATGCTGCTGGTGCCGGAGTTGAAAAAGTCGCTCGATCGCCATCCTGAAGGCAAGCATCTGGTGGTGCTGCATACCAAAGGCTCGCACTACCTTTACTCGCAGCGCTATCCGCGCGAGTTTGCCCGTTATCAGCCTGAATGTATGGGCGTGGACGATAAATGCAGCAAAGCGATGCTGATCAACGCCTTTGATAACTCGGTACTTTATACGGATACGGTGCTGGAAAGCGTGTTCGATCAGCTGCGCGATAAGAAAGCGATTGTCTTCTACGCGGCCGACCACGGCGAATCGATCAGCGATAACATGCACCTGCACGGCACGCCGCGTCATATGGCGCCGCCGGAGCAGTTCCGCGTGCCGATGATCGTGTGGGCTTCCGATAAGTATCTGGCAGACCCGGCTAACCAGAGCCGCTTTGAACGCCTGCAGGCGCAGCAGCGCGTGGGCGCGACGCATCGTCACGTTGAGCTGTTCGACTCGGTGCTGGGCTGCCTGGGCTACACCTCTCCGGATGGCGGCATCAAAGAGGCGAACGACTGGTGTGCGGATCCGACAAAGCGTAAAGCTTCTGGCGGCAAAATCTGACGCGCCGCGTCACACCCCAGCCCCCGGAGCCGTAGCGGCCGGGGGTTTTTTATTGCCTGCCGTTAAGGCCGTATTAAGGTTGGCGCAGAGAGTCATGCGTGGGATCAAAAAAACCGGGGCAGATTCTTGCAAGATAAGCCGCGGAAGCGCTGTGCGCTTCTTCCTCTAACTGAACGGGTAACCCAGGAGAACGGTCATAATGATGTATCTCATTTTATTTATCGCCATTGTGGCGGAAGTGATTGGTACCACCTTGCTGAAAACGTCGGAAGGTTTTACGCGGCTGTGGCCAACTCTGGGTACCGTATTTTGCTACGGCATCGCTTTTTACTGTCTGTCCCTGACGCTGCAGCATCTGCCGACCGGCATCGCCTATGCCATTTGGTCGGGCGTGGGTATCGTGTTGATCTCGCTGGTCGCCTGGCTGTGGCACGGCCAGCGGCTGGATCTGCCCGCGCTAATCGGCATGGCATTTATCATCGTCGGCGTGGTTATTATCAACACGCTTTCCCGCGCCGTTTCGCACTGATTATCCGTTATCGGCGGCCCTGAAGCGCCGCCGACACCGGCAGCCGATCGTGCTGTGGTGTAAAAATACCCGTCTCGCTTTATGCCCTTACTATCCGTAAAAAAGCCTTTCCCGCCCGCTACCGCCGCGTTAATTCGCGCTGCGCTGTACATGACCAAAAAAACGCGTTATTGGCCGTTTTTTATCCTGCCGTTGCAGAATTTTTGCCTGGAATGGCAGGTATAAGCAAAGCGTATTGTTAAAAAAATGGGATACAGGCGACTATTTTCAAGGGTTTTTTTGCAACGCGTTTCACTGGCTGCTGATTTTCTGGCGCTATTTTAAGCGGCATTAAAAGTTAACGGCGCATTATATGCGCTGGAAAAGGTCGCTTTTGGTTATTTTTTATATTTGTCTGTCGCCTCTCATCCTCTGTGTAAATAGCCAACGGCCGTATTGACGTTTTCTGCAACTGTTGACAAATTGATCGCTCAGAAGAGAAAGGATAAGGATTTGTCTGATGGCATCAGCCTCGCCGCGTCTTCTACCCAAACCTTCTGATACGTACGGGCCACTATAAAAAAATACAGGCCTGACGAACTGCCTAATACAACATCACAACTGGAGCAGAAGCATGCGTAATTCCCTGGCTAAAAACAGGATGCTGAAGGTCGGTTTGAGCCTGGTCGCCCTGACCGTGGCCGCCAGCGTCCAGGCCAAAACCCTCGTTTATTGTTCCGAAGGATCGCCTGAAGGCTTTAACCCACAGCTTTTCACTTCCGGCACCACTTACGATGCCAGCTCCGTACCGATCTATAACCGCCTGGTGGAGTTCAAAGTCGGCACCACCGAGCTACAGCCCGGCCTGGCGGAAAAGTGGGACGTGAGCGAAGACGGCAAAACCTATACTTTCCACCTGCGTAAAGGCGTGAAGTGGCAAACCACTAAAGATTTCAAACCTACGCGTGACTTTAATGCCGACGACGTGGTGTTCTCCTTCGAGCGTCAGCTGGATAAAAACAACAAGTATCATGGCGTTTCCGGCGGCAGCTACGAATACTTTGAAGGCATGGACATGCCGAAGCTCATCAGCAAAATTGAGAAGGTGGACGACCACACGGTACGCTTTGTGCTGACCCGTGCGGAAGCGCCGTTCATGGCCGATCTGGGGATGGATTTCGCGTCTATTCTCTCTGCGGAATATGCCGACAAGATGCTGCAAGCGGGCACGCCGGAAAAAGTCGATTTGAATCCGGTCGGCACCGGCCCGTTCCAGCTGCTGCAATATCAGAAAGATTCCCGCATTCTCTATAAAGCCTTTGACCAGTTCTGGGGCACCAAACCGAAAATCGATCGCCTGGTCTTCTCCATCACGCCGGATGCCTCGGTGCGCTACGCCAAGTTGCAGAAGGGCGAGTGCCAGATCATGCCTTATCCGAATCCGGCCGATCTCGCGCGGATGAAGGAAGACAAGAATATCAACCTGATGCAGATGCCGGGCCTGAACGTCGGCTATCTCTCCTATAACACCGAGAAAAAGCCGCTGGATAACGTCAAGGTTCGCCAGGCGCTGACCATGGCGGTGAACAAGAAAGCGATTATCGACGCGGTTTACCAGGGCGCGGGCCAGGCGGCGAAAAACCTGATCCCGCCGACCATGTGGAGCTACAACGACGCGGTGCAGGATGACGCCTACGATCCGGCCAAAGCCAAAGCACTGCTGAAGGAAGCGGGCATGGCGGACGGCTTCGCTATCGATCTGTGGGCGATGCCGGTACAGCGTCCTTATAACCCGAACGCTCGCCGTATGGCAGAGATGATCCAGGCCGACTGGGCGAAAATTGGCGTGAAGGCCAAAATCGTCACCTACGAGTGGGGCGAATACCTGAAACGCGCGAAAGCTGGCGAGCACCAGACCGTGATGATGGGCTGGACGGGCGACAATGGCGACCCGGATAACTTCTTCGCCACGCTGTTCAGCTGCACCGCGGCGAAGGATGGCTCTAACTACTCTCGCTGGTGCTACAAGCCATTCGAGGATCTGATCCAGCCTGCGCGCGGTGAAGCCGACCACAACAAGCGTATCGAGTACTACAAGCAGGCTCAGGTCATGATGCACGACCAGGCGCCTGCGCTGATTATCGCTCACTCCACCGTGTTTGAGCCGGTCAGCAAAAAAGTCTCCGGCTACGTGGTCGATCCGTTAGGTAAGCATCACTTCGAAAACGTCGATATCCAGGAGTAAAGAGAGCGGCCGGTTCGCCGGCTGCTTTACCCATCCCTGTGGGTCGTGTTCGACGGCCCGTCGCAAGGCTTAAGTCAATCTGGTCAAGGCGCCGTTAACGGCGTCGCGGACGGGCTGCCCGACCGTAAGATGTGAGCAATTATAATCCCCCAGGCTACGGTCTGCGGGAACTTAAAGAGAATCCGGATTATGCTGCAGTTCATACTCCGACGTCTGGGGCTTGTTATCCCGACGTTTATTGGTATCACCCTGTTAACCTTTGCTTTTGTCCATATGATCCCAGGCGATCCGGTACTGATTATGGCGGGCGAGCGCGGCATGTCCGCCGAACGTCACGCCCAGCTGCTGGCGCAGATGGGGCTGGATAAGCCGCTGTGGCAACAGTATGCCTCCTACGTCTGGGGCGTGCTGCACGGCGATCTGGGCATCTCCCTGAAAAGCCGTATTCCTGTCTGGCAGGAGTTCGTGCCGCGCTTTAAGGCGACGCTGGAGCTGGGCATCTGCGCGATGATTTTTGCCGTCGCGGTAGGTATCCCGGTCGGCGTGCTGGCTGCGGTAAAGCGCGGCTCCATTTTCGATCACACCGCCGTCGGCATCTCGCTGACCGGCTACTCCATGCCGATTTTCTGGTGGGGCATGATGCTGATCATGCTGGTTTCGGTGCAGCTCAACCTGACGCCCGTCGCTGGACGTATCGGCGACACGGTGTTTCTGGACGACAGCCAGCCGCTGACCGGTTTTATGCTGATCGATACCCTGTTCTGGGGCGAAGAGGGCGACTTTAAAGACGCCGTGATGCATATGATCCTGCCCGCTATCGTGCTCGGTACTATCCCACTGGCGGTGATTGTGCGTATGACGCGCTCGGCCATGCTGGAAGTGTTGGGTGAGGACTATATCCGCACCGCGCGCGCTAAAGGGCTGACGCGGATGCGCGTGATCGTGGTGCACGCGCTGCGTAACGCGATGCTGCCGGTGGTCACGGTTATCGGTCTCCAGGTTGGCACCATGCTGGCCGGCGCGATCCTGACCGAAACGATTTTCTCCTGGCCCGGCCTGGGCCGCTGGCTGATCGATGCCCTCCAGCGTCGCGACTACCCGGTAGTGCAGGGCGGCGTGCTGATGGTGGCCATCCTGATCATTCTGGTCAACCTGCTGGTTGACGTGCTTTACGGCGTGGTTAACCCGCGCATTCGCCACAAGAAATAGGGGGCTTCGTATGTCTTTAGTCGATCCGGGCAGCGTGCCCGCCGCACCCAAGCCGATGACCCCTTTACAGGAGTTCTGGCACTACTTTAAGCGTAACAAAGGCGCCGTTGTCGGTCTGGCTTACGTGGTCATCGTGTTTTTTATCGCTATTTTCGCCAATTTTATCGCGCCGCATGCGCCGGCCGAGCAGTTCCGCGACGCGCTGCTGCATCCGCCGGTCTGGCAGGAAGGCGGCAGCTGGCACTATATCCTTGGTACCGACGATGTCGGTCGCGACGTGTTGTCGCGTCTGATGTACGGCGCGCGCCTGTCGCTGCTGGTCGGCTGCCTGGTGGTGGTGCTGTCGCTGATCCTGGGCGTGATTTTCGGGCTGATCGCCGGCTACGTCGGCGGCACCACCGACGCCGTCATTATGCGGCTGGTCGATATCATGCTGGCGCTGCCGAGCCTGCTGCTGGCGCTGGTGCTGGTGGCGATTTTCGGGCCGTCGATCGTCAACGCCTCTATCGCGCTGACCTTTGTGGCGCTGCCGCACTATATCCGCCTGACGCGCGCGGCGGTGCTGGTCGAGGTCAGCCGCGACTACGTCACCGCTTCCAACGTGGCGGGCGCGGGCGCTATTCGGCAGATGTTCGTCAATATCCTGCCCAACTGTCTGGCGCCGCTGATCGTGCAGGCTTCGCTGGGCTTCTCCAACGCCATCCTTGATATGGCCGCGCTGGGTTTTCTGGGAATGGGGGCGCAACCGCCGACGCCGGAGTGGGGCACCATGCTCTCCGACGTGTTGCAGTATGCGCAGAGCGCCTGGTGGGTCGTGACCTTCCCGGGGTTGGCGATCCTGCTGACCGTGCTGGCGTTTAACCTGATGGGCGATGGCTTACGCGATGCCCTTGACCCGAAACTCAAGCAGTAAGAGGCAGCGATGGCGTTATTAACTGTAGACAAACTGTCGGTGCATTTCGGCGACGAAAAAGCGCCGTTCCGTGCGGTAGACCGCATCAGCTATCAGGTTGAGCAGGGCCAGGTGGTCGGCATCGTCGGCGAATCCGGCTCCGGCAAATCGGTAAGTTCGCTGGCGATTATGGGGCTGATCGATTTCCCCGGCAAAGTAATGGCCGACAACCTGCTTTTTAACCAGCGCGATCTGAGGCGCATTTCTGAAAAAGAGCGCCGTCAGCTGGTGGGATCGGAAGTGGCGATGATTTTCCAGGATCCGATGACCAGCCTGAACCCCTGCTACACCGTGGGCTACCAGATTATGGAAGCGATCAAGGTGCATCAGGGCGGCAACAAAAGCACGCGTCGTCAGCGGGCTATCGATCTGCTGAACCAGGTCGGCATTCCCGATCCGGCCTCGCGGCTGGACGTGTATCCGCATCAGCTTTCCGGCGGGATGAGCCAGCGCGTGATGATCGCCATGGCTATCGCCTGTCGGCCAAAGCTGCTGATTGCCGATGAGCCGACCACGGCGCTGGACGTGACTATCCAGGCGCAGATCATCGAGCTGCTGCTGGATCTTCAGCGGCAGGAAAACATGGCGCTGATCCTGATCACGCACGATCTGGCGCTGGTAGCCGAAGCGGCCCAGCACATCATCGTGATGTATGCGGGCCAGGTGGTGGAAACCGGTAAGGCGGTCGATATCTTTAAGGCGCCGCGCCATCCGTACACCCAGGCGCTGCTGCGCGCGCTGCCGGAGTTTGCGGCCGACAAGGCGCGGCTGGCCTCGCTGCCGGGCGTGGTGCCGGGCAAGTACGATCGGCCAAACGGCTGTCTGCTGAACCCGCGCTGCCCGTACGCCACCGATCGCTGTCGGATTGAAGAACCTGAACTCCGTGATATTCCGGGACGCCAGTCCAAATGTCATTACCCTCTGGATGATGCCGGGAGACCAACCTATGAAGCCATCTGATTCCACCCTGCTGATGCAGGCGATCGACCTGAAAAAGCACTACCCGGTGAAGAAAGGACTGTTTGGTCAGGAGCGCCTGGTGAAGGCGCTGGACGGCGTCTCGTTTAACCTGGAGCGCGGCAAAACGCTGGCGGTGGTAGGCGAGTCGGGCTGCGGCAAATCGACGCTGGGCCGCCTGCTGACCATGATCGAAACGCCAACGGAAGGGCAGCTGTTTTATCAGGGCCAGGATCTGTTAAAGCATGACCCGGCGGCGCAAAAGCTGCGCCGGCAAAAGATCCAGATTGTGTTTCAGAACCCCTACGGCTCGCTGAACCCGCGCAAAAAGGTCAGTCAGATCCTGGAAGAACCGTTGCTGATTAACACCAGCCTGAGCAAGGCAGAGCGCCGCGAAAAAACGCTGGCGATGATGGCGAAAGTGGGGCTGAAAACGGAGCATTACGATCGCTATCCGCATATGTTTTCCGGCGGTCAGCGTCAGCGTATCGCCATCGCGCGCGGGCTGATGCTCGATCCCGACGTGCTGATCGCCGACGAGCCGGTTTCCGCGCTCGACGTGTCGGTACGCGCGCAGGTGCTGAACCTGATGATGGATTTGCAGCAGGAGCTGGGCCTCTCGTACGTTTTTATTTCGCACGATCTGTCGGTGGTCGAACATATCGCGGACGAGGTGATGGTGATGTATCTGGGACGCTGCGTGGAGCGGGGCAGCAAAGAGGCGATTTTTGCCAATCCGCGCCATCCGTACACCCAGGCGCTGCTTTCCGCCACGCCGCGCCTGAACCCGGACGAGCGCCGCGAGCGTATCAAGCTGACCGGCGAGCTGCCAAGCCCGCTGAATCCGCCGCCGGGCTGCGCGTTTAACGCACGCTGCCGCCGTCGCTTTGCGCCCTGTCCGCAGATCCAGCCGCAGCTGAAACAGTATGGCGAGCAGCAGATCGCCTGCTTCGCTGTCGATCAGGATGAGGGACAGCCGGTGCCGGGCGGCCAGCAGGCGGTGGCGCAGCCTTAAGCTTACCGACCAAAGGCCGCCAGGGTAAAACTGGCGGCCTTTTATGTTACAGCGGCGCGGCTTTTCGGTGCCGTCTGCTTCCGGACGTTGTCTCAGAAAACGGCTGCGTTTTCTGCCACTGGCTTTCATTTTTATGGGCTACTTCTCAATAAATTAAAAGAAAGAAGGTATATTTTTGACACCAAATATCCTGAAGTTGAAAAGTACGGACATATAGCACTTGTCGGGCTGCGTTATAATTATAAAGGCAAAGAAATTAAGCACGCCGATAGTTGGAAAGACCGGAAAAAAGCATCAGGAAATCACAATGGCCAAATGAATTTATAAACAAATTACCGGTGAATTGTATCTCGATGGAAAATTAATCGAAAGAGGTTATTCCGGCATACTGACAAACAAAAATAACCCTGATCGGGAGCAGGTTCGCGGTATGGGGCCAATCCCGCGAGGAACGTGGAAAATCGGCAGTGCCGGAACGAGCAAAGCCCCGCTAATCATTACCCTGTATACCCGGCAGCAAATGTGCCGCACGTGGTCATTATGCTGAAGAGATGCTCTTATCTGCTATAACTAAAGAAGGCGTTAAAGGTATTGAACGGGATAAAAAAACGGTCGAAGTGCTTAACATCTCTCCCGTTTCCGAGGCTCTGGCACGTCAGTTTTCTCGAAAAGACGCGAAAAATGGTAATAGTCTCTCGCTCAAAGATTACTACGGTATTTACCACGAAAATGGTGTCATGAATTTAACGGTGAAATACACCTCGTCAATGCTAAAGGTGCAAAAAATGCCTATATTTCCTCCAGCTTGTTAAATAATGACGGATGTTACGTCCGATTTAATGGGTATTTAATATTCTCCCGTGGATTTTTAATGTCATTGTATCTGACAAGGTGTCTACAGGCCGCTGTTGAGCTGCGGCCATAGCTTTACGGTAAATAGCTTCTGTTAGTGAATAAGCTACAATTAGAACGTTTCTTACATCAGCATAGGATTGGACTAAAATATTGGAAAACGTCTGGTGATATGTCGATATTTATAATTTATCAACAGCGGATTTACCAGAAGAAATAATATATCAGGGTTATGCAAAAGCGGGCTTTTTTCTTAAAAGATAAAATCAGTGGCGGGATTAGCTTTCTCACTGTTGCTCAGAGCCTTACTATTTGCTCTGCAAATTATCGGACAAGGAAACGTTATGGAAAACGGTTTCAGTATTGCGATGACGCCGGTTCAGCTTGCCGCAGTAATGGAAGATGAAACGGCAACGGGTGACTCAATCAGTAACCGCATCTGGGGCGGAGTGGGCTTTCTCGGAAGTATTCTTGAACTGGCGAGCGCGACAGCCCTCTGTTTGGTGCCAGAGCCAACCGGTTTAACTAAAGCAGGCTGCATCATTGTTGGCGCACATAGCCTCGATGGTATTAGTTCATCAGCCTACCAGATCTATACCGGCAAACAGACCGCATCAATGACCGCTCGCGTTACGGCGGGTATTGCCAGTGAACTCGGAGCTTCAAATGAAACGGCTAAGCAGATTGGTATAGCTGTTGATATGGTGATACCGTTTGCTGTGGCAGGATCTGCGCGCGTAGCCTCGGTCAAAATGGGGCAGATCCGGTTGATGGAACACGAAGCGCAAAAGGGACTAAAAGGAGGTGGACACACTATTAAGAAACATGTTGGCAAAACAGAGTCGGATATGAGGGATAAAATTCAGCGCGGTCTGCAATCAGGCACGCTTTCCCCTGTTACTGGCAGTGTGAGTTCGTTTTATGATTTGAAAACGGCTGAAAAGGCATTAAGTAAAGCGATTAAAGCTAACCGGGGAAGGATCAGAGCGTGGGCCAGAAGTACTCCTGCTGACCGAAAGGATTTATACCTCGAACTGCGATATGCGCACAGTAGCTCGGTTGGTACTGTTATTAAAGTACAAACGGGAAAGTTAGCTGAAACAAATAAATTCGAATTGGTCATTTATAAAGAGCAATATAATAATCGCCCTTACTATATTCTGACTGCTTACCCAATCCTGGATTAATTTATGAAAAGATACGAATCGATTCGTCTCTTCTTCCGGATTTTTTTTAATCCGGATTGGGGGGACACCAGCCAAGAAATCGTGAACTCCTATGTTGATCATCTGGATGGGGCTGATGATAATCTCGCTGAGGAAATTGACGATTTTTTAGAGCGCTATCCGGACAATAAATCAGCCAACCCGGCTCTGGAAGAAATATGTGGGACAAGTATGGCTTTTTTGCGCCCTTCGCCCGTAGAATTTTTGAGATGGCTTTCAGCCTCCCTGAAGCAAAAACGTGACGGGTAGAGATGCGGCCCGCCGTCTGGCGGGCACTATCATGACCAGACTCCTCACAGACACCGCGCATTAGCGTGGCTTGCTTCACAGCCACCATCATCTTACGCAAAACGGTTTCCGGTTCTGCTGATTGAGTTAACTCCAGCTCATCGTGCCGCAGCGTGCAGACTCCTTACAACGGCGTTGGATTGCGTCTGTCCCTTACTCTACCGTTGCTGCGGCCTGGCAAACTTCTGACATAGTAGCCCCGTATGAATCAATCAGGTTTTTTCCACTTGCCGTTCGCCTGGTGCCCTGTGCAAACGATTAGCAAAAACGAGCGATGGTGGCAGATTTGACTTAGCGTAAGTATTTTATCGCCACTGACAGATAAAGGCCTGTGAGCACGTAATAACGTCAAACGTCAGAGGCAATAAAGTGCTTTATGTCAAATTAACCGCCGTCTGACGAATGTTTGGCTTACGCGCCGCGTAAAAAGCGGCGCGCTTTATGCCGTCTCTGTCCGCGATTAAAGCAGCATGCCATTGACTTAATGTAAGACAATTATTTAATTAAGCCAAATAATAACTGACCTGATTGATAGCCTGCGTAATTATTATTGCGCCGCAAGCGGTTAATATAATTACAGGCCAACAGCTTTTTTTATCAGCGGTAAGAATAATCTGATGTAGTTAAAAATTGTATGATATATTGCCGCCAGTTTTCTTATTATCCCGCGATCGTTCCCATGAAAAGCTATGACGACCTGCAGCGTTTTAAAGAAAAAACGCTAACAAACCATATCGAATTCAAAGATATGTCTGAACAGACACGGAATGCCGACCAGACCAACTGGGCCATCATCAGGCAGCTGATGAACGAGGGTGCAGAGCCAGCGCTGGGGAACGGTCAGCGTACGGATGTTGCCGCACCGCAGCCTGCCGCCGCCGATCTCTTTAGCCAGCCCGCGCCGGTGAAAATCCCGGCGCAAGCTTCAGCGCCGCTTTCCTCCCGCGTGGCCGCGTTTGTGGCGGCTAAACCGGCGGCGCAGAGTGGATCGCTGCTGGAGAGCATTTCCGCTTCGCTGAAGCCTGCGGCCCAGCCTGGGTTGGCTTCGCTGCCGGAAGCCGCTCGCGTGCAGGAAACGGCTTCGCTGGCGGAAGCGGTTCGTCCGCAGGGATCCGCTTTGCCGTCGGAAACTATCGGCGCGCGGATGCCGGAAACCGCTCGCGCATCGTCGCCGATAGCCCCATGTCTGCCAGGCGCTTCGCTGCTGGATGCGGTGCGCGCCCAGCCTGTGCCGTCAGACATCGCCCGCCCGGCGTCCTCGTCCGTCCCGCCAGAAGCTGGTCAGGCAGCGCGTTTTAAGCCGCTGTTCAGCGTTTCCGGCGTCCGCGCGGCGGAAGAAAAAGCCTTACCGAAAGAGACTCTGCTACAACCCCTGCTGGAGAAAATCGCCCTATGCCGTTAGTTTGTGTTTGTTCTCCAAAGGGCGGCGTAGGGAAAACCACCCTGGCCGCCAACCTGGCCTATACGCTGGCACGCGGCGGCAGCAAGGTGCTGGCGATCGATTTCGACGTGCAGAACGCCCTGCGCCTGCACTTTGGCGTGCCGCTCTCCGACGGGCGCGGTTTCGTGGCCAGGTCGGCGGAATCGCCGGACTGGAGCCAGGCGATCCTGACCACCGGCGGCAATATTTTCGTGCTGCCGTACGGCGACGTGTCGGAAGCGCAGCGCATTGAATTTGAAAGCAATCTGGCCAACGATGCCCACTTTCTCGCCCGTGGACTGCAAACGGTGCTCAACTATCCCGGCCTGATTATCGTGGCGGATTTTCCGCCCGGCCCCGGCCCGGCCCTGAAGGCGATGACCGATCTGGCCGATTTACACCTGGTGGTGATGCTGGCGGATACCGCTTCGCTGTCGCTGCTGCCGCAAATCGAAAACGAAAAGATGATCGGCGGCGCGCTCAATCACAAAGCCGGCCATTTCTTCGTGCTTAACCAGAGCGACAGCCGCCGCAATATTAGCCGCGACGTGACGGCCTTTATGCAGCAGCGGCTGGGCGACAGGCTGCTTGGCGTGGTTAACCGCGACGAAAGCGTGGCGGAAGCGAACGCGTCACAGCAGTCGATATTCGATTTCAGCCAGGTTTCCGCAGCCGCTTTCGATATTGAGCTGGTCGGCAAAAGGGTTGCCGCGCTGCTGGATATTAAAGTCGGCGACGGCGAGCTGCAGGCGCCGCTGACCTCGCGCTAAACCGCCCGTAAAGATAGCTTCCATGCCGGGGCGCTGCTGCGCTCCGCAAGTTCTCGTTTTGTTTTCAGGATGACTTATGAAAAAAGTCCTGTATTACCTGCAGCTGCTGATATTATTTCCGCTGGCCGCAGTGATTGTTATCACGCCGATGGACAGCCAGAAACAATATATTTTCGGCCTGATCGCCATCGCCCTTCTTTTCGTGCTGGGCCTCAGCAAAAGCCGTAAAATTACCATGGTAATGGTGTTTCTTTCGGCCTTGATGTCAACGCGCTATATATACTGGCGCGCGACGGAGACCCTGGCTTTTAATTCCGAAATCGAAGCTATATTGGGCGTCGGCTTATTTATTGCCGAGGTATATGTCTGGGTAATTTTGCTTTTAGGCTATCTGCAAACGTCATGGCCGTTAAAAAGAACCATTGAGCCGATGCCGGATGATATCAGCCTGTGGCCGACCGTCGATATTTACGTGCCGAGCTATAACGAAAGCCTGGACGTGGTGCGTGATACCGTGCTGGCCGCGCAGTGCATCGATTACCCTCGCGACAAGCTCAAAATTTATCTGCTGGACGACGGCAAGCGCAGCGAGTTCGCGGTTTTCGCCGCCGATGTCGGCGTGGGCTACATCACGCGCGATGACAACCGCCACGCCAAGGCGGGCAATCTGAATCACGCGATGACCATCACCAAAGGCGAGCTGATTACCGTTTTTGACTGCGACCACGTGGCGACCCGAACGTTCCTGCAGGCCACCGTCGCGCCTTTCCTGAAAGATCCCCAGCTGGCGCTGCTGCAAACGCCGCACTATTTCTATTCGCCGGATCCCTTCGAGCGTAACCTGAAGGCCGCGCGTGAAATCCCGAACGAAGGCGCGCTGTTCTATGGCCCGGTTCAGCAGGGCAACGATAACTGGAACGCGACCTTCTTTTGCGGCTCCTGTGCGGTTATCCGCCGCAGCGCGCTGGAAGAGATCGGCGGCTTCGCCACCGAAACCGTGACCGAAGATGCGCATACCGCCCTGAAAATGCAGCGTCGCGGCTGGAAATCCGCTTTCCTGGCGCTGCCGCTGGCCGCCGGTCTGGCGACCGAACGTCTGGGCCTGCATATTATTCAGCGTACCCGCTGGGCGCGCGGCATGACGCAGATTTTCCGCGTCGATAATCCGCTGCTGGGGCGCGGTCTGAAGTGGCAGCAGCGTCTGTGCTACCTGAACGCCATGCTGCACTTCCAGTTTGGCCTGCCGCGCGTGATCTTTCTGACCGCGCCGCTGGCTTACCTGCTGTTTGACCTGAATATTATTCACTCTTCCGCCAGCCTGATTTTCGCCTACGTGCTGCCGCATCTGGTGATGTCGCTGTACGTCAACTCCAGGATGAACGGGCGTTTCCGCGCCACCTTCTGGGGCGAGATCTACGAAACGGTGATGGCTTTCCATCTGGTTATCCCCACGCTGCTGACCATGATTTCGCCGAAGCACGGCAAATTCAACGTCACCGACAAAGGCGGCCTGCTGAATACCGGCTTTTTCGACTTTAACATCGTGCGTCCGCACGTAATCTGCGCCGCCCTGCTGCTGGCGGGCGTGGTCAGCGGCGTCGTGCGCGCCGCAGCGCATAACTATTTTGGCGTCGATCCTTACGTTATCGCGCTTAACGTCGGCTGGGCGCTGTTCAGCCTGATTATTCTGATGGCCGCGATTGCCGTGGCGCGTGAAACCAAACAGACGCGCAAAACCATTCGTATCGACGTCGATATTCCGGTGATCATGCATTACGCCAGCGGCATTTCGTCGCGCTCCACCACGGTGAACCTTTCTATGGGCGGCGTGCAGGTCACGGCGCCGGACAGCCGTCATGAAACGGACGATATCGAGGCGATCGATTTGATGCTGCACTCTGGCGCGATCTCGCTTCCTGTCAGCACGATTGGCGCAGACGACGGCGTGATCCGCCTGCAATTTGCTGAAATCCCGCTGTCGCGCCGTCGTGAGCTGGTGCGCGTGGTGCTCGCTCGCGCCGATGCGTGGATCAAGCCGGAAGGGCCGAAGGACAAGCCGCTGCGTTCGCTGTTGACCATCGTCCGCACCGTCTTCGAACTGTTCTGGCTCACCTGGAAAGACCGGCGCGCCAAACGTCAGGCACTCAAGGCCAATGAGGATAGCGCGGCATGAAAAAGCTTTTAGCCATCCTTTGTCTTGGCGTAATGACGCTGGGACAGGCGTATGCCGCCGACAGCGTGACGCAGGACAGCAGCGCGCTGTCGCAGATCCCGCCGCCGGCTGGAACCGGAGCGGCAGAAGATCTGCCGCCGCTGCCGCCCATCGCCGATAACGCCGCGCCGGTGGCATTACTGAACCAGCCGCTGACCAGCACCATCTCCGTGGCGCAGATGGGCCAGGCCAACGGCATTCTGCTGACCGGCAGCCAGCTGCAGTCCGGCATTGTCTTTACGCTGCCCGCTGATGAGGTGATCACTAATGCGCGGCTGAATCTGTCGCTCAGGGTCTCCAAAGCGCTGGCGGCGCGCAACGCTTCCATGCAGCTGATGCTGAACGGTCAGCCGCTGGGCACGCTGCCGCTGAGCGCTTCCGACAGCGCCAGCGAAGAGTATCAGCTGGATATTCCGGCCGCGATGGTGGTGTCCAGCAACAACCTGAGCTTTAAGATCAACGACGCGGATCGGCTGCTGTGCGAGCGCGATAACGATCGCTATCAGGTGACTATTCTGCCTGCCACCACGCTGGCGCTTGAAGGGCAGCAGCTGAATATCGGCAATAAATTGCGCAATTTCCCACGCCCGTTTATTGATGCGCAGCGCATGACGCCCGCCAGCATCGCGATGGTGTTTGGCGCGGCCGTCACGCCGGGCAAAGTCAGCGCGGCGGCGACCGTCTCCTCCTGGCTGGGGATCCAGACCGACTATCGCGGCGTCAACTTCCCGGTACTGCGTAACGATATGCCGGAGAAAAACGGCATTGTCTTCGCGAAGCCAGGCGAAACCATCGCAGGCTTAACCGTGCCGCAGGTGAACGGGCCGACGTTGCAGATGGTCGATAACCCGATTAACCCGGTTTACAAGCTGATGCTGGTGATCGGCAATAATGATGACGATCTGCGTCAGGCCGCGTGGCGACTGACCCAGCCGCTGAGCGTCGACAGCGACTCGCTGGCGGTCGGCCGCCAGGCTATTCCCGCGAGCAAGGCCTATGACGCGCCGCGCTGGATCAACACCGATCGGCCGGTGCGCCTGAGCGAGCTGTTGCGTAAGGATCAAAGCCTGACCACTACCGGCATCTGGCACGATGCCCTGAAGGTAAACTTCCGCGCCGCGCCTGATTTATTTCTGTGGGATGGCGAAACGGTGCCGGTGCAGCTGAACTATCGTTTCCCGTCGGAAAGCTGGATTGATGAAGATAACTCCTTCCTCAACGTCAGTCTGAACGGCACTTTCCTGCGCAATCTGACCGTAAATAAAGTCGGGCTGCTGGAAAACATCTGGCACCGGCTGGGCGGCGACGCGCGTCAGGAGAAATACACCCTGAAGTTCAACCCTTATCTGATTTACGGCGACAACCAGCTCCAGCTCTATTTCAACATCAAGCCGAAGGCCAGCGCGCCGTGCAGCGTACTGACCAATAACAACATCAAAAGCCGCATCGAGGATGACGCCTGGATCGATTTGAGCCATACGCGCCACTTCACTCTGCTGCCGAATCTTTCCTATTTTGTCGGCGCCGCTTTTCCGTTTACGCGCTTTGCTGACTATTCGCAAACCGTGCTGCTGCTGCCTGCCTCGCCCAGCGATGCGGAGATCGGCGCGCTGCTGGATATGGCGGGACGTGCCGGTAGCGCTACCGGCGTGGCGCTGAGCGGCAACCGCGTGCTGTTCGGCGTGCCCGCCGGCAAGCCTGACTGGCTGCGCAACAGCGACGTGCTGGCGTTCTCCACGCTGGCGCAAAGCGACTTCAACCAGGCGCTGCTGCGGCATTCGCCGTTTGAAGTAAACGGCCACACCCTGGGCGTGAAAGAGCCGACGCTGCTGGATAACCTGCGCGGCTGGCTGGCCGGCGACTGGAGTCGCCAGGCGGTGGATGCGGATCGCTATTTCTCTTCTAACGAAGACTGGCGCGGTTTTATCAGCTATCGCTCGCCGTGGAGCCCTTCACACGTGGTGGTGGCGACCGTAGCGACCGACGATGCGCAGCTGGCGAGCCTGCATAATGACCTGAAATTGCAGCGCATTAACGCCGGGATCCGGGGCGATACCGCGATAATCACCGGCGAAAACGGCATCCGCAGTTTCCGCGTCGGCGCGCAGTTCCCGAGCGGGGAAATGCCGTGGTACATGATGGTGGTGTGGTATGCCAGCCAGCACGCGGTCGTGCTGGCGCTGATAGCGCTGCTGCTCTCCACCATAGTGGGATTGAGCACCTTTATTTTGCTGAAGCGGCACGCCTGGAAACGGCTGAATCCGCAGCACGAGCGGCAGACGCCGGGCGAGAAAAAATGACTATGACGATCAAAACGCTTATCGCGCTGGGCCTGCCGTGCATTACGCTGGCGGCGGGCGCGGCTTCCACCGGCGCTAATCCGGCCCTGCAGGCGCTGTTCGACCAGGCTAACTACTGGCATCAGAAGGCGCATGACGAGCTGGCGCGTGACGCGCTGAATAAGGTGCTGATGGTGGACGGCAATAACGTCCAGGCTCTGTATCTGATGGCGCTGTGGGCACAGCAGAGCGGCGATAAAACAACGGCGTCCGCCTTCCGCGAGCGGCTCAGCAAAGCGTCGCCAGAGGATACACGGCTGAGCGAGCTGGATAACGCCCGTCAGCTTCAGTCCATCCCTGCGGCGCAGCTGGCGCTGGCGCGTCAGCAGGCCCGCAGCGGCAATATCGCCGCCTCGCTGCAAACCTGGCGCAACACCTTCAGCGGCAACGAGCCGCCGGCCAGCGTGGCCGCCGAATATTATCTGACGATGGCGGGCGACCGCACGCTGCTGCCGCAGGCGGTTGACGCGCTGCGCCAGTTTGCCGCCGCCCATCCGCAGGATACCGGTGCCAGGCTGGCGCTGGGCAAGGCGCTGACCTACGACGCCGCCACCCGACGCGAAGGCATGGAGACGTTAAGCGGCATGGCAGAGGGCAATGACGATGCCGATCGCTCGCTGCGCCAGGCGATGCTGTGGCTGGCCGCGAAGCCGGAAGACGCGCCGCTCTACCAGGCGTGGCAGCAGCGCCATCCGCAGGACAGCGCGGTAATGGACTATTTCCGTAAAAACGCGGGCGGTGCGGAAAAAGGCGAAGGCTTTACCGCGCTGAACAGCGGCGACGTGTCCGGCGCGCAGAACGCCTTCGATCATGTCTTGCAGGCCAATCCCGAAGACGCCGACGCGCTGGCGGGGCTGGGCTATGTGGCGCAGCGCAGCGGCAACTATGCGGCGGCCGCCGACTACCTCGAACGCGCGGCGAAGCAGGGCGGCGATAACGGTCAGCAGCGCCAGCAGCAGGCTGCCGATGCCCGTTTCTACGGCCAGCTGGCCGCCGCGCAGCAGGCGCTGAAGACGGGCGACGTCGCGCAGGCGCTGAGCCTGAGCGAGCCGCTGAGCCAGGCGGAAGGCGAAAAAGGCATGGCGGCGAAGCTGTTCCGCGCGGACGTGCAGCGCCGCAACAATCAGTTGGACGCCGCCGAACAAACCTATCGCGCCATTCTGCAAAGCGATGCGGATAACCGTCCGGCGAAGGAAGGCCTGTTTTACGTGCTGCGCCAGCAGAACCGGGGCAGCGAGGCCAACGCGCTGCTCGCCGCGCTGCCGGAAAGCGTGCGGGCCAGCGTCGCGCCGCGTCCCGGTGTTACCAGCGATCCGCTGCGCCGCGAAGCCAAACAGGCGGCGCAGTCCGGCCATCCTCAGCGGGCTATTGCGCTGCTGTCCGCCGGGATGCAGCGTTTTCCGAACGATGCCTGGCTGCGGCTTGACCTGGCTCGCCTTTATCAGCAGCAGGGCGACACCGCGCAGGCGGCTGGCGTGATGCAGCCCGCTTTCCGCGCCAGCGCCGGCAGCAGTGAAATCTATGCCGCCGCGCTGTTCGCCAGCGAAAGCGGTGCCTGGCAGCAGGCGCAGTCGCTGCTGGCGCGCGTTCATCAGCAGAACGGCGACATGCGTGAACTTTCTCGCCGCGTGAACTTCAATCTGCAAATGGCGGTCGCGCAGCAGTATCTGGCGCAGGGATCGACGGCCGCAGCGGCCAACACGCTGCGGGCGCTGACGGTGAATCCGCCAACCAACCCGGCGGATGCGGGCAGCCTGGCGAAAGGGCTGGCCGACGCGGGCGATCTCAATGCGGCCGTCGCCGTGGTGCGCGGCAATATGCAGCGCGGCGTGCAGGGCAACGCGGGCGATTACGCGCTTCAGGTCGCGGTGCTGAACCAGGCCGGACTGAGCGGCGAAGCGCAAAGCTTCCTGAGCAGCCCGACGCTTCAGGCTAACAGTACGCCAGACCAGCTGGCCGGTATCCAGAACGGCTATCTGATCAACGAAGCCGACCGTCTGCGCACTCAGGGCAAATATGCGGCGGCCTACGACAAGCTGATCGGCGCGCTGCAGCGCGATCCGCAGAACAGCGATCTGATGTTTGCGATGGGCCGCCTTTATCAGTCCGGCAAAATGAACAAAGAAGCGGGCGTGGTTTATGACTACCTGATGACCCGCGACACGCCAACGCAGGATGCGCGCGTGGGCGCTATCGACGTGGCGCTGGCGACGCACGACCTGGCGAAAGCCAAAGCGCTGATGGCGGGATTACAGGGCGAACAGACGCCGGAGCGCCTGCTGTTGATGGCGCGCGTGGCCGAAGCCGACGGCGACCACCAGCAGGCGCTGGCTTATCTGCGCAGCGCGCGCGGCGGGATGATTGGTTTGCAGGGCGGCCCGACGCCGGTGATTGGTGGCATGGCGCTGGCGGATAACCCGTTTGTGGATCGCACCACGCTGATAGCGCGCAAATCGCCTTCCGCCTACGGCGGCGTAATGCCGTGGCAGCAGGCGCCGACGGGTAATGGCGCCGACACCGAAGCAGCCTCGCAGCAGGCGCGAACGCTGCACCAGATCGATACCATGATAGACGGCTTACAGGAACGTACCGGCAGCTGGGCGCAGGGCGGTGTGCAGGTCAGAGGACGCGACGGCGAAACGGGCCTGAGCAAGCTGACCGAGGCCAAAGCGCCGCTGAGCTGGTCAAGCGTGCCTTACGGCGATACGCGCTTCAACTTTACGCTGACGCCGGTGACGCTGAACGCGGGCAGCGCGTCGGGCACGTCGCTCGCTCGCGTCGGCACCCAGGCGCTGGAGCAGGGCCGCATCGCCCAGGCGAATAACAGCGCGCCTTCGGCCGTGCTGCTCAACTCGCCAGGATCGCAGACCGCCTCCGGTGTAGAGGTCAACCTGGGCCTGACCAATGACAACTTTAAGATCGACCTGGGATCGACGCCGCTGGGCCAGGATCTCAGCACGCTGGTGGGCGGCATCCAGTGGTCGCCGAAGCTCACCGACTATCTGACGCTGATCCTGACCGGCGAACGGCGCGCCGTCACCGACAGCCTGCTCTCTTATGTCGGCACCGAAGACAAGCTGAGCGGTAAAAAATGGGGCGCCGTCACCAAAAACGGCGGCAACGCGCTGCTGAGCTATGACAACGGCGACGCCGGTTTTTATGTTGGCGCAGGCGGCTACAGCTATATCGGTGAGAACGTTGCCAGCAACCAGAGCCTGAACGGCACGGCCGGCGCCTACGTACGTCCTTATCACGACGGTAACAGCGAGCTGAAAACCGGCATCAGCATGAGCTGGATGGATTTCTCAAAGAACCTCAGCTACTACAGCTACGGCCAGGGCGGCTACTTCAGCCCGCAGGATTTCGTGGCCGTGTCGTTCCCGGTGGACTGGAGCAAAAACTACGACGATCTGAAGGTGAAAGTGGGCGGTTCCGTGGGCTATCAGTCTTACTCCCAGGATCGCAGCGCCTACTTCCCGACCGATCCGGGCAAACAGGCAGAGCTGCAAAGCTACTATGACGCCGGTTACGCCACCGAGGCTTACTACGCGGGCGGCAGTAAAAACGGCATTGGCTATAATCTTCATGCGGGCGCGGATTATAAGGTCAGCAAGGACGTCACCGTTGGCGGTCAGCTGGGTTACGACACCTTTGGTGACTACAACGAGAGCACGGCTCAACTTTACTTCCGCTACAGGCTCGGAGACAAATAATGAGTGAATTTCAGGAACGTACCCTGAACTACTACCGCCAGCAGCAGTATCAGCCCGGCTGGTTCGATCTGCTGAGCCTGATGATTAACGGCATGCTGAACAACGCGGGCGAGCAGGAAAGCCACGCGTTTTTACGGCAGATGGGCGACAGCCTGGCCGGTCGTTATCCGCTGGGCGCGGCGCGCACCGTTGGCGAGCTGGAACAGCAGATCAATCTGGCGCTGGCGCGCTTTAACTGGGGTTTTGTCGACGTGCAGCCGCATGAAACCGCGATGCTGATCCACCATATGGCCCTGCCGTCGGCAGGCGGTCAGATGGATGACCGACAGTGGCGGCAGGCGCTGGGCGCGGTGCTGAGCGGCCTCTACGCCCGCTGGCTGGGCGAGCAGGGCGGCAGCCCGACCGTTTCGCTGACCTGCCTCGATACCGGCAGCACGACTGCTACTTTTCGCTATCAGCTGTAAGGAATCTATCCATGACTCTGCTCAGGGCGAGCGTATTGATGATTGTAATGGTGCTGGGCTGTATGCAGGCCAGCGCCGCCGACGGCTGGAGCACCTTTAAAAGCCGCTTTTTAACCAGTGAAGGCCGTATTCAGGATACCGGCAACAAAAATATCAGCCACACCGAAGGCCAGGGCTACGGCATGCTGCTGGCGGTCGCCAATAACGATCGTGAAAGCTTCGCTAACCTGTGGAACTGGACGCAAAAGCACCTGAAAAACCCGCAAAATGGGCTGTTCTACTGGAAATACGTGCCTGACGCGACCGATCCCGTAGCGGATAAGAACAGCGCCTCCGACGGCGATGTGCTGATCGCCTGGGCGTTGCTGCAAGCGGGCCAGAAATGGCAGAACAACGCCTGGCTGCAGGCGTCCGATGCTATTCAGCGCGCCATTGTCGCCAAAGAAGTGATTACCTACGCGGGCCACACCGTGATGCTGCCGGGCGATCGGGGGTTTAATAAAACCAGCTACGTGGTGCTGAATCCTTCTTATTTCCTGTTCCCGGCCTGGCGGGATTTTGCCGCGCGCAGCCATCTTAAGGTGTGGACGAACCTGATCGACAGCGGGATGGATCTGCTGCCGAAAATGCGTTTCGGCGACGCCGCGCTGCCAACCGACTGGGTAGCGCTGAACGCTGACGGCAGCGTCGCGCCCGGCATTGGCTGGCCGCCGCGCTTCTCTTACGATGCTATCCGCGTGCCGCTTTATCTCTACTGGTACGATGCGCAGAGCCTGCAGCTGGTGCCTTTCCAGCATTTCTGGACGGGCTTCGCGCGTGATAAAACGCCCGCGTGGATCGACGTCAGCAACGGTAATAAGGCGCCTTACAATATGGCTGGCGGCCTGCTGGCGGTGCGTGATTTAACCCTGAATCAGACCGGCTACCTCAGCGACCAGCTGACGGAGGATCAGGATTATTACTCTGCCAGCCTGCAGCTGCTGGCCTGGCTGGCTTATAAGAGCCAGTAATATCCTTTCCGTGACGATTGACCTTCCGCAACGGCCTGTCTGTTGCGGAAGGTTTCCCGTCAGCCGTCGTGCGCGTTCTCTTCGGCGATACAAGACCACCTCCTTCCCCGCCTGAAATAATTAACAATTTGAATACCCTACTAATTTTTACCGCGTGCCCGGCAAAATTGGCGACGGTAAACCCCTTGTATTGATCCGGCTATAGCGGCTTACTGGCCGCCCCTGAAACTGACCGGATACCCAGATGAGCCTGCTACTGCGCGCCTCTGCGGACGACCAGAGCGCACAGCAGCAAGCCGTCGTCACTCTCACCCTCGGCATCTTTTTTGACGGCACGGGCAATAACGCGCTGAACGCCCGCAGCAGTCTGGAGACGGGCGGCCCTGCGCCGGAGGACAGCGAAGCGCTGGCGGCCTGGCGGCAGGCCGCAAAGCAGACGCTGGGCTTTCGCGATAGCGCCCTCGGCAGCCATATTGGTCACTACACCAACATCCATCGGCTGCATTCGCTGTACGCTACCGACCTTGCGGGTGGGCAGAGCCAGCAGCGTCTTTATATCGACGGCATCGGCACGGAAGCGGGCGCGGCGGACAGGGCGCTGAATATGGCGTTCGGCACGGGCAGCCGGGGCATCGTGGCGAAAACCAACAAAGCCGTTGCCGCGCTGGTTGAGGCGCTGCGCAATTACGCTATCCGCCAGCCGAACCTGGTTATCAACGAGCTGCAATTCGATCTTTTCGGCTTCAGCCGGGGCGCCGCCGCCGCGCGCCATTTTGCCAACCGCGTGTTTAATGGCGACAGCGCCCTTATTGAAGCGATCGAAAGAGGGCTGGAGGGCGTGGAATATCGCGGTTCGCCAGCCGGGAAAACCCGTTTTCTGGGCCTCTTTGATACGGTAGCCGCCGTGGCGACGCTGGCGAACGGTCTGAACCCTAACAGCGCGGACAGCGGCGACGTCAATCTGGCGCTGCGGCCCGGCGTGGCGGAGAAAGTCTTTCATCTTACCGCGCAGCACGAATGCCGCTTTAACTTCGCGCTGAACAGCGTGCGGCCTGCCTGGCCTGAGGTGGCGCTGCCGGGCGCCCATTCGGATATCGGCGGCGGCTATCACGCTGTCGAACAGGAAAGCTGTTTTCTGACCCGCCCGCAGTTTGAAACCGTGCCGCTCTCTACCCCGGACGAAGAGACCAGGGTCTACCGCGCCGCCAGCAAAGCGCTGGAGGCCCTGCGCGGCTATCCGGCGATTGCGCCTTACGTTGATAACGGCGAGGTAGAAATACGCAGCTGGTTTGACGACAGGATGCCCGCCGATCGCTACGGAATGCTGCAAAAACGCAGCGGCGCGGCGGCGGTACTGCGGCGCACCGTGCGCAACGACTGGGCGAAAGTGGCGCTGAGGGTGATGATGGAGGCGGCCCGGGCGGCGGGCGTGGTATTTATCGCGATTGATGAAGCCGACCAGGCGCTGGCGCTACCGGATAAGCTGCTGCCGCTGTGTGACAAAGCGCTGGCGCTGAGCCATGCCGCTCGCCACGGGCGGGAAGCGGTCGGCTTCAGCGAGGAGGAAATCGCTTTACTGGCGGCAGACTATCTGCACTGTTCGGCCAACTGGAACGAGGTGCAAACCGATGCTGACGGCAACATTATTCATGCCGTCAGGCCGGTTGAGCAGGGGGCTTTCGTTAATCGTCCCGATAACCGCTGGCGGCGCACGGTGTACGATCTTAACGGCAAAAAAATGACCTGAGCAAAAAGGGGCATCGGCCGATGCCCCTTCCGCTATTGCGGATAGGCCACCCAGTCGCCGCCGTTCAGCCGGATCCACGGCTTGCCCTGATACATCATCACCACCGCGTTGTCGTTTTCCGACACCACCTGCGTTTGCGGCAGGTTTTCGGTCAGCACCGACATATTGACGTTGGCGGCGTTGAACACCTGGCCGTCCACCACGCGGGAAACCAGATCGGAGAGCGCCAGCAGGCTGGTCGGCGCCTCCACGGTCATCGGCTGCGCCTGGTGCGGCGCTTTCATCCCGGCAAACTTAATGCCGACGGGCACGTGCGTGATGTTCGGGCTGGGAATATCGCGCAGGCCGGACATCTGCATTTTATCGCCCTCCAGCGCCGCGCCGTGCTCCGGCACGATCATCACCATTACCCGACGACCCGATTTATCCAGATTGGTCAGGAAGGTATCAAGCTGATCGAACAGCAGCTTAGCGCGCGGCTGCCAGGCGGCGGTTTTGGTGCTGCCCAGCTCGCGGGTGCCGTCGTGCAGTGGGATCAGGTTATAGAAGGTGGCGGTGCGGGCGTCCGCGCTCTTCTGCCGTTCATCCAGCCAGCGCTGCATCAGTTCGCCGTCGTTAAAGACCGGCGTGCTGTCGAACGAGGTCCAGGACGCGCTGATACCGGCCTGCGACATCAGCGGCGCCTGCAGATCGCCATCGTCGCGCAGCTCCTGCAAATAGTTACCGAACACGCCGGTATGATCCATCATCAGCTGCTCTTTAAAGCCCAGCTTTGCCAGGTTATCGAACAGATAGCAGCGGCGATCGGTCGGCTTATAAAGATCGCTGTGCGAGGTCTGGCCGCAGCTGGCGCGCAGCAGACGGATCCCCGCCGGGCCGCTGTAGCCGGTGGCGGAGTTATAGTTGTTCAGCACGATATCGAAATGCTTCCACAGCGGATGATCGCGTAGCTGAGCCACTTCCGCATCGGACCACGAGAGCGAGCAGATGTTGACGATCAGAATATCGAACGGCGCTGAATCGGCAGGCAACGTGTCGGGAAAAGTCGTTACGCGCTGTTTTTCGCTGGCGTAAAACTTATTCAGATAGGCGGTCAGGTTGGCGCTGGTCGGCGGCGCCGACTGATCCATCGCGTTGGCGTTGGCCGCGGCTTTGTTCGGCTGCGCCGCGGTATTCAGCGCCACCGGCGGCGTCGCCTCTTTGGTCGGCAACAGCGCGAAGGAAGGCCCGGCCATATTGACCACGTTGATCCACAGCAGCATCAGCGACACCAGCACCGACACGCGCACCCACTGGGAGACAAACAGATAGATCACCAGCATCACGAACCCGGCGCCAATCATCTGCCAGTTAACGAAACGGTTAACCAGATCCAGCAGATAGGCGCCGGAGAAACCGGCCAGCTGGCTGCCTTCGCTGAGAATACTTTGCGGGCCGGGCAGCCAGGTATCGTGCCAGAACAGGCCCAGGCCGATGGGAACGGAGATCCAGTTGCGCCAGCGGTGCAGCCGCTCGTTGGGCAGCGGCAGCAGCAGCCATGCCAGAAATACCAGGTTGGTCAGGGCGTGGAAATTCAGATAACCAAACCACAGCAGCGCGAATTTGATCAGGAAATAGAAATTCCAGCCGCCGAGACCGCGCCAGTGCAGCAGGAGCGTCGGCTTTCGGGTCTTTGGTTGACTCATGTCTTATCCGATTTTGAAGAGTTACGCCGCCAGAGGCCTTCGTACTTCAGCGCGCGAGGCGGCGTGACCCGCAGCACCAGTCCCCGCCACTGCCTGGGCAGCCAGCGGGCGTAAAAGGGTTTCAGTAACAGCAGCAGCAGCACCGCCAGGATCAGGATTTGCACTCCATCCATTAACGTCATGTCGTGGTGTCCTGGCCAAGGGTGATATTGTGCGGCTGACGGCGCGCCTGCGGAGCGGTCACGGCCGACGCCGACGGCGCGGCGACAGGCGCGGGCGCATCCCGCCAGGCGGTCGGCACCTTGCTGGTCAGCTGGCGGACTTCCGACAGGATCTGCAAGTCTTCATGCCAGACCAGCCGGTTGGTAAAAATCTCGTCGTGCGGCAGATGAAAAATAAATTTCAGTGCGGTATTCAAATCGCTGAAGCGGCAGGAGGAGAGAAACAGATAGAGCCGGTCGTCCAGCAGGGTAACCAGATCGCCGTAGCGACGCGGCTTACACAGCGTCAGCGCCTGCTCCGGCTTCAGCTCCGGCACGGGACGCAGCGCCACCAGCAGCCCTTTGCTGTTTTCCGGCAGCAGCGTATTGTTCACCAGCAGCGTCACCGATTGGCAAAAGTCCGCCAGCGGCAGATAGCCACGCGCCTGCAAAGGCTGCATCGACTTCATCAGCGCGCTGAGATCGCCCGGCACGTGGCGGTTATAGGATTGTCCCTGAATGCCTTCCAGCATGGTCAGAAAGCGCGACATGGTGGCGTTGATCGGCACGATGCTGTTGACGCCGCAGGCCAGCAGCAGCCGCTCGTCGCTGTAGCGCAGCGACGCCCGCATTTCCCGCACCACAATTTTCAACCCGCTGCCACGCGTGCGGCGCAGGCTATGGATCTGTTCCGCCAGCGCCGGGATCTGGTCGTTGTGCTGTAGGCTGAAAATCACCGTTGCCGCGCTGGCCTGCTGCGCGCGGTTGTGCAGTTCCGCATTGCTGTCAAACAGCGTCCACTGGCTCGACAGCGGCGGCGCGCCTTCCAGTACTGTTTTCTCCGCCAGATAGAGCGCTTCGTCGTTCAGCGTCAGCGGCGTGCTTTGCTCTGCCTCCAACAGTCTGAACTGGTCCATATTCAGATCCAGACGTAATGCGCGATCGGCCAGCATTCCGCCGCTATTGGCCCACCAGTTGATGCGGTAATCCCAGCAGTCCTGCTGCCAGTCCAGCTGCGCCAGGCCATCGACATGACGATAAAGACTTTGCAGCCGGGTGCGCAGCGCGTTGATTACTGAACCAAAGCTAATGATTAGCAGCGTGATGGGTTTAGCGTTAAGAAAGTGTTGTATCTT
Source organism: Erwinia sp. STN24 (assembly GCF_041320675.1). Lineage (NCBI taxonomy): Bacteria > Pseudomonadati > Pseudomonadota > Gammaproteobacteria > Enterobacterales > Erwiniaceae > Erwinia > Erwinia sp. STN24. Next base: position 204,001 of record NZ_JBGGPM010000005.1, read on the forward strand.
TTTTGTCCACAGCCGCAGCTCGTCCTGACTTAACTTTTCCCACAGGGAAGCGGGGGCAAAAAACAGGACCAGACGAGGTTTTTCTGACAACACGCGAGCCAGATCGTCGGTAAAAGCGTGCAGCGCCCGACGGGTCTCCGGCAGAGAGAAAAGCGGGATGGCCGCAGGCCCGCCGACGGGCGCGGGCGAAAGCAGCGTATCCGGCGCCAGGCCTGACGCTATCAGCGTAACGGTATGCTGCGCGGCGATACACTGACGGGCCAGACAACGGGCGTCTTCCTGACGGTTGGCCGTCAGCCAGTAACATCCCGACGGCTGCATCAGCATCAACTCATCTCTGACCTGTTCAAATCCTAACGTAAATGGAGGTGTCATAAGATATTTCGCAACCCGGCTTGTTCTACGGCTAGAGTGTAGTCCAGTTAAAAAATGAAGTAGCATCATTGTATTCTGGCTAATATACATTACAACTTATAGCAAACCGACCTGCACCCGACCTAAGAATTTTCTTGCTCGGGGGGAATTTTTTGCTGCCTTCTGGGGCTATCTCTATGAGTCAACAGTCTGACAAAACGCGGCCGCTGGCGCGTGGAATCCAGGACGATATTGCGCAACTGGAACGCGCTTTTTCGCTACAGAACTGGCGCTATATCGATATCGATCGCCAGGAAAGGCTGGCCGGGATCCTGGACCGCTGGCCGCTGCTGGCCGAGCTGGCCGATCCTACGTCGTCCGGAGAGCAGTAATGGCGGTGATTGCGCTACAGAGCGTCAGAGGCGGCGCCGGGGCGACCTCGTTGACCGCTGCTTTTGCCTGGGCGCTCAATCAGCTGGGCGAACAGGTCATTACCGTCGATTTATCGGCCGATAATCTGCTGCGGATGCACTTTAATATGCCGGTGGGGCAGTCGCGCGGCTGGCTGCGGGCGGCCATGGACGGGCAGCCGTGGCAGCAGAGCGCGCTGCGCTACGCGCCGGGGCTGGATTTTGTGCCTGCGGGGCGGCTTAACGACGATGAACGGATGGATTTTATTCGCCATCCGGAAAAATACGCCCACGCCTGGCTGACGCAAATCGACGCGTTAAGAAAGCTCTACCCCTGGATCCTGCTCGACGTGCCCTCTGGCGATACGCCCTGGACGCGAGCCATGGTGGCGCTGGCCGACCATATCCTTAGCGTGGTGACGCCGGACGCTAACTGTCATATTCGTTTGTTTCAGCAAACTTTCCCCACCAACACGCTGTTTCTGCTCAATCAGTTTTCCCCGGTCAGCAAGGCGCAGCAGGATCTGCATCAGCTTTGGGTCAACAGCCTGAACAACTTTATTCCTTTAACCCTGCATCGTGATGAAGCGGTGGCGGAAGCGCTGATGAGCAAGCAGCCGCTGGGCGAATACCGGCCACACAGCCTGGCAGCGGAAGGCATGATGACCTTCGCCAGCTGGGCGCTGATTAATCTGCAGGCGCGCGCATGAGGCCGCTGCACTGGCTGTTGATGCCCGCCGCAACGGCGGCGCTGCACGAACGCTATGCGGGCTATCGCCAACACGGCGCGTCGGCGGCAACCGCCGCGCTCCAGTGCTTCTGGGTCACGCTCGGCTGGGCCTTCCTCCGTTTTGAAACGCCAGCCTGGCAGCAGGTTCAGGCGCAGCGTCGCCGCCTTTATCCGCATATTTCGCCGGAAAGGCCGCATCCTGCGGATATTTTACGCTATCTGCTGCAAACGCTGTGGCTGCTGCTGGTGGTTCCTTTTAACGGCGTCTCGCTCAGCGAGCGTGCAGGCCGCTATACCCTGAGAACGCCGCGCCAGCGCTTCTATAACTGGCTGGACAAGCTGCCGGAAAAAGCGGCCGCGCGCGACATGGAAAAGCGGGTTGAACGCCAGCTGCGTCGCGTGCCGCCAACGCTGCGTAAAGCGCTGTTCGGCGTGGCGATTGCGATCGCTACGGCGCTGGCGCTGCTTTGCATCTCGCAGCCGTTCGATCTCTTTACGCAGTTTATCTTTGTCGCGCTGCTGTGGGGCGTGGCGATGGTGGTACGGCGCATCCCTGGCCGCCTGTCGACCATGATGCTGATCGTGCTGTCGCTGACGATTTCCTGCCGCTATCTGTGGTGGCGCTACACCTCGACGCTGAACTGGGACGATCCGCTGAGCCTGACCTTCGGCGTGCTGCTGATCGCGGCGGAAACCTATGCCTGGGTGGTGCTGATCCTCGGCTATTTTCAGACCCTGTGGCCGCTTAATCGTCCGCCGGTTTCCATGCCGGAAGATATCAGCAGCTGGCCGACGGTGGATCTGCTGGTGCCGACCTATAACGAGCCGCTGAGCGTGGTAAAGCCCACGCTGTACGCCGCGCTGGGGATCGACTGGCCTAAAGACAAGCTCAATATTTACGTGCTGGATGACGGCAATCGCGAGGAGTTCCGCGCCTTTGCGGAGAAAATCGGCGTGCACTACGTGGCGCGTCCAACGCATGAACATGCCAAAGCGGGCAATATCAACCACGCACTGCGTACCCATTGCCGCAGCGAGTTCGTGTCGATTTTTGACTGCGACCACGTGCCGACGCGCTCGTTCCTGCAAATGACGCTGGGCTGGTTTGTGAAAGACCCCAAACTGGCGATGCTGCAAACGCCGCACCACTTTTTTTCGCCCGATCCTTTTGAACGCAACCTGGGCCGCTTCCGCCGGACGCCGAACGAAGGCACGCTGTTCTACGGGCTGGTGCAGGACGGCAACGACGTGTGGGACGCCGCGTTTTTCTGCGGCTCCTGCGCGGTGATCCGACGTACCGCGCTGGATGAAATCGGCGGCATCGCGGTGGATACCGTGACCGAGGATGCGCATACCTCGCTGCGCCTGCACCGCAAAGGCTACACCTCCGCCTATATTCGTATTCCGCAGGCGGCCGGGCTGGCGACAGAAAGCCTGTCTGCCCATATCGGGCAGCGCATCCGCTGGGCGCGCGGCATGGTGCAGATTTTCCGACTGGATAATCCGCTGACGGGCAAAGGGCTGAAGCTGGTGCAGCGGCTCTGCTACGCCAACGCCATGCTGCACTTCCTTTCCGGCATTCCCCGGCTGATCTTCCTGCTCGCGCCGCTGGCTTTTCTGCTTTTTCACGCCTACATCATTTTTGCCCCCGCGCTGGCTATCGCCATTTTCGTGCTGCCGCATATGCTGCACACCAGCCTGACCAACTCGCGTATTCAGGGCCGCTGGCGACACTCGTTCTGGAGCGAGGTCTACGAAACGGTGCTGGCCTGGTATATCGCGCGGCCGACCACGGTGGCGCTGTTCAATCCGCATAAGGGCAAATTCAACGTGACGGCCAAGGGCGGCCTGGTGGAAGAGCAGCATCTCGACTGGGTGATCACCCGGCCCTATATGCTGCTGGTGCTGATTAACGTCGCCGGTCTGATAGCTGCCGTCTGGCGGCTGAACTATGGCCCGCCCACGGAAATCCTGACGGTGCTCGTCAGCGTGATCTGGGTGATTTACAACATGATTATCCTGGGCGGCGCGGTGGCGGTTTCCGTCGAGGCGCGCCAGCTGCGTGAAGCGCACAGGGTAGAGATCGCCATGCCGGCGGCGCTGGCTCGTGAAGATGGCCATATGCTGCCGTGCACGCTGCGCGACTACTCCGACGGCGGCGTCGGCCTGGAGCTGCGCGAGGAAAACCAGCTGAAGGAACATGAAAAGGTCTGGCTGCTGCTGCGGCGAGGCCAGCAGGAATTCAGTTTTCCCTGTGTGGTGCAGCGTACCTTTGGCCGCCGTGCCGGGATCCGCCTGCATGAGCTGACTACCGGGCAGCACGTGGAATTTATCCAGTGCACCTTCGCCCGCGCCGATACCTGGGCGCTGTGGCAGGACAGTTTTCCTGAAGACAAACCGATGCAGAGCTTCGCTGACATTATGGTGCTGGGCTTTAAAGGCTATCTGCGCCTGGCGGAGTACGGCCCGCAGCCGCTGCGCGGGCTGTTTGCCGGGCTGACGCGTCTGACCAGCTGGCTGGCTTCCTTTTTCCCGAGGGGCCCAGGGCGACCCGATACCACGATCCACTGACGCAAAGTTGATGATGAAACGATGACGAGAAAACTACGCTGGTTCACTGCTGTTCTGATGGGCGTTATGCCGCTGACCTGGGCGGCGCCCGACTCTGCGCCGCTGCCGATGACCGCTACGGACGCGCCTGCCGCAGCCGATCCTGCCGCGCCGGTCGCTGTCGATCCCGCCGCGCCGGTACGCGACGTGACGCGCACTTTTGCCCAGATCGCGCCGCCGCCGGGCGTTTTCACGCTGACCGGCACCCGAACCCAGGGGCAGATTGAATTCGGCGTGCGCAGCGACGAGCTGGTGACCAAAGCGCTGCTGACGCTCAGCTATCGCCCTTCGCCTGCGCTGCTGCCTGTGGTTTCGCATCTTAAGGTCTATCTGAACGATGAAATGGTCGGACTGGTGCCGATCGCGCAGGATCAGGCAGGCAAAACCAGCCAGATCCAGCTGCCGCTGGATCCGCGTTTTATCAGCGACTTTAACCGCGTCCGGCTGGAGCTGGTCGGCCACTACGCCAATATGTGCGAAAACCCCGCTAACAGCGCCGTCTGGCTGGATATCGGCAAGGAAAGCTCGCTGGCGCTGACACTGCAAAAGCTGCCGCTGCAGGACGATCTCTCGCATTTCCCGGAGCCGTTTTTTGATTCGCGCGATAACCGTCCGCTGATCCTGCCGATGGTCTTTGCCGGCGCGCCGGGCCTGGGGCAGCAAAAAGCCGCCGCCGTGCTGGCTTCCTGGTTCGGCACCAAAGCGGACTGGCGCGGGCAGTCGTTTCCGGTGCTCTATAACCAGCTGCCGGAGCAGCAGCACGCGGTGGTGTTTGCCACCAACGACCAGCGGCCGGACTTTTTAAAAACGCTGCCGCCGGTGGATAAGCCGACCATCGCCATCGTCAATCAGCCGCAAAATCCCTGGGAGAAAATGCTGCTGGTGATGGGACGCGACGATAACGATCTGCTGAAGGCGGTGCAGGGGATTGCGCAGGGCGAGGTGCTGCTGCGCGGGCAAAGCGCAACGGTGGACGAGGTGAAAGAGCTGATGCCCCGCAAGCCGTATGACGCGCCGAACTGGGTGCGCACCGACAGGCCGACCACCTTTGGCGAGCTGCAACAGTATGCCAACCAGCTACAGAGCGACGGCCTACAGCCGAATCCCATTGCGCTGACGCTGAAACTGCCGCCGGATCTCTTCCTGGTGCGCGCGCGCGGCATCGATATGAATATCACCTATCGCTACACCACGCCGATGCAGGAAGACGGCTCCCGGCTGGCGGTTAACCTGAACAACCAGTTCGTGCAGGATTATCCGCTGTCGGGCAAGCACGACAACGGCAGACAGCTGCTGCGCATCCCGCTGGTGCAGGGTCTGACCGACAGCAGCACCCAGTTGACCATTCCGGCGCTGCGCCTGGGCGTGGTAAACCAGCTGCGCTTCGACTTCGATTACGCCAGCCTCTTTTACGGCGGTACCTATAACAGCGCCACGAAAGAGAGCCGCTGCGCCACCGTTACCCCGGTGTCCAATCACGTGGTGATTGATGATAACTCCACTATCGATTTCTCCGGCTACCGCCACTATATACAGATGCCGTCGCTGCGTGCCTTCGCCAACGCGGGTTTCCCTTTCAGCCGCAATGCCGACCTGGCACAAACGCTGGTGCTGGTTAACGCGCGGCCAGAGGCGGACAAGGTCAGCGCGCTGCTGAACGCGCTGGGCAATATTTCTGCGCAGACCGGCTATCCGGCGCTGAAAGTGAAAATGACCGACGACTGGAGCAAGGCGCAAGAGCAGGATGACGATCTGCTGATGATTGGCGAAATCCCGCAGACGTTGAAGGACGACAGCAAAATCAACCTGCTGGTGGATGCGGCGAAAAGCTGGGTCAACAAGCCTAATCGCCAGAACGACTTTTCCACGCGGCCTTTGTCGACTGACGACATGTACGCGGAAAGCCAGACGACCATCAGCTCCAGCGGGCCGATGGCGGCGATCGTCAGCTTTAAATCGCCTTTCAACGACCAGCGAAGCGTGGTGGCGCTGCTGGCGGACAGTCCTCGCGCCTGGCAGCTGCTGAACGGCGCGCTGATCGACAGCGGTAAACGCGCGGCGATTTTCGGCTCGGCCTCGGTGATCCGGGAATCCGGCGTGAACAGCCTGCGCGTGGGCGACACCTGGTATATCGGCCATCTGCCGTGGTGGGAGCGCGTCTGGAACGCGCTGGCCACGCATCCGATTATGCTGGCCGCGTTTGCCGCCGTGGTGGTGATCCTGTTCGCGCTGCTGCTGTGGCGTTTAATGCGCAGCATCAGCCGCCGTCGCTTAGGCGATGAGGACGATCTGTAATGAACCCGCACTGGCTGGCACCCGCGCTGCTGCTGCCGCTGAGCGGCATGGCGGCCGAGACGGCGCAAGTTTCGCCCGTTGACTGGCTGCTACAGCAGGTGCGCGTCGGCGAAGCGACCAACAAGTTCGATCTGGTCAGCCAGTCGCTTTATCGGCTGGAAAAGATTGCGCCGGACAATCCGCAGGTACTGGCGGCGCAGATCCGTCAGGATTTGCGCTCGGGCCAGCAGGATCGGGCGCGGGAAAGGCTGACGCGACTGAAAACAATCGCCCCCGACGCGGTAGCCACTCGCCAGGCCGAAGCGAGCCTGTTGCTGGTTGCCGAAGAAGGACGGCAGCAGCTGCAGCAGGCCAGACTGCTGGCGGCTTCCGGCCATCTTCCCGAGGCGCGAGCGGCCTGGGACAAGCTGTTCCACGGCGTGTTTCCTTCCAGCGATCTCGCGCTGGAATACTGGCGGCTGGTGGCTCGCCTGCCCGAGCAGCAGCCGCTGGCCTTAACGCAGCTGGAGGCGCTGGATCGGGACGCGCCGGGCAACGTCAATGTCAAAATGGCGATTGCGCAGATGCAGCTTGGCGACAACCGCGCGGCCGCGATTAAGCAGCTACAGGAGGTCGCCAATGAACCGGCGGGAAGGACGCAGGCCGCCGAGCTGTGGCTGAACGATATCAGGTCGCAGCCGGTCACCTCGCAGACCGTGGCGCAGCTGCAAACCTATCTGCGCACCTTTACCAGCGATAAACCGCAGGCGGACGGCCAGCTTGAGCTGGCGCGGCAGGAGCAAATGCTGGCGGATCCCGCCTATCAACAGCGGCTGCGCGGACTGGCCCTGATCGATAAAGGCGAAAGCACGGCGGCGATCCCGGCGCTGCGGGCGGCGCTACAGGCCAGCCCCAACGATCCCGATCTGCTGGGCGCGATGGGTCAGGCGCTGTCGCGCGCTAACAAACGTGAAGAAGCGGACGGCTATTTTCAGCGCGCCGTGGCGGCAGATGCGCAGGGCACGGACATCGGTAAGTGGCAAAGCCTGCTGCAATCCAACCGCTACTGGCTGGCGATTGCCGCAGGCGACAAAGCGCTGGCGGCAGGCGACGTTCGCGGCGCGACGCGGAGCTATCAGCAGGCGCAAGCTCTGGACAACACCGACGGCTACGCGCTGATTGGCCTGGGCGATGTGGCGGTGGCGCAGAAAAATGCCGACGCCGCCGAGGCGCTTTTCCGCCGCGCGCGCCAGCTTGATCCGGACAACGCCACGGCGACGCAGCGGCTGGTCACGCTCTATCAACAGCAGTCGCCGGAAAAGGCGCTGGCCTTTATCAACGGCCTGCCTGCGGCGCAGAAGCGCTCGCTTGGCGCGACGCTCGCCAGCCTGCGCAGCAGCACGCTGAGTGCGGAAGGCGATAAACAGGCGGCGGCCGGGCGCTGGGCAGAGGCGGCGGAACAGTATCGCCAGGCGCAGCAGGGCGCACCGGATGATATCTGGCTGAACTATCGGCTGGCGGGCGCGCTGCGTCAGGCGGGCCAGCCTCAGGCGGCGGATCGGCAGATGGCGGCAATGGCGCAGCGCCAGCCCGGCGTGCCGACGCAGGCCTATGCTTACGCGCTCTATCTTTCCGGCAGCGATCGCGCAGAGGAGGCGATGCGGCAGCTTCAGGCTTTGCCCGCCGCAAAATGGGACGCGAACATTAAGGCGCTGAACGATCGGCTGGAAACGGACAGGGTTATTGCCCGCGCCGAAGAGCTGCGCGCCAACGGCCAGGAAAGCCAGGCCGTTGCCCTGCTGGGCCAGCTGCCGCCTTCCAGCCGCATTGCGCTGACCGAGGCGGACTGGGCGCTGGCGCGCGGCGATGCGCAGCAGGCGCTGACGCGCTATCGCGACGTCGGCGAGAAAGAGCCGCAGAATAACGACGCGCGGCTGGGCGAAATCGAAGCGCTGGTGGCGTTAGGGGATCTGCCCGCCGCCAAACAGCAGTTGCAGGCTTTACCGTCGGCCGTAGCGGAAGCCAGCGTCAATACCGGACGGCGGGTGGCGAACGCGGCGCAAAGCGTCGGCGATACCGCCCGCGCCGCCACGCTGTATGGCCTGCTCAAGCCAAAGGCGGCGCAGGAGATGCCTTCACAAAGCAGCGCGCTGGTGTTTCGCGATGCGGCAAGGCTGGAAGCGGCGCAGAACGATCCTGCCGCCGCGCAGTATGATTATCGTCAGGCGATGGTCGCCAGCGGCATCGCTACGACGGCGCCGCAAAGCACCGAAGACTATACGCGGCTGACGCGCAATAACGAGCAGGATGACTGGCTGAAGCGCGGCATCCGCAGCGAAGCGGCCGATCTGGCGCGCCAGCAGGACACCACGCTGACGCTGGCGGAGGATTACGCCAGAAATAAAGGCACCGGCGGCGTATCCGATTTCACCGCGCACACCACTATGGCGCAGGCGGAAACGCCGTTCGGCCAGGGCAAAGGCTGGCTGCGGCTGGATAATGTGGATATTTCAGCGGGCACCTTCTCGCCCAACAGCCTCGGCAATATTGATGAAAATTTCGGCACCTGCGCCAACGCTGACGCAACCTGCAACCGGGATTTCCGCCAGCATCAGAACGGCACCAGCGTTGGCGTCGGCTACAACAGCGACAAATGGTCGGCGGATATCGGCACCACGCCGCTGGGCTTTGAGGTAACCAACTGGGTTGGCGGCTTCACCTGGAACACCAGCCTGAGCGATCTTGGCGTGTCGCTCACCGCCTCCCGCCGTCCCATTTCCAGCTCGCTGCTGGCCTACGCGGGCGCGCGCGATCCCAATACCGCCAGCGGCAAAACCTGGGGCGGCGTGGTCGCCACCGGCGGCGCGGTGGGCCTGAGCTACGACAAAGGCGGCGCGCACGGCGTCTGGGCCGATATCAGCGCCCATCAGATCACCGGTGAAAACGTTAAGGACAACGCCCGTGAACGGCTGATGGTCGGCTACTACTATAAGCTGCTCAACGAGGACAACCGACGGGCGACTATTGGCCTGAACGGCATGTTATGGCACTACACCCGCGACTTAAGCGACTATTCGCTCGGCCAGGGCGGCTACTACAGCCCGCAAACCTATAACTCGCTGTCGGTGCCGCTCAATTACCGTCAGCGCACGGAAAACTGGTCGTTCGACGTGGGCGGTTCGGTTTCCTGGTCCCACTCCCGCACCCACGCGCAGTCGCGCTATCCGTTAAGTTTCGGCGCGCTGACCAGCGATAATCCGCAGGGCACCAGCAGCAGTAGCAGTGGCTTTGGCTATACGCTGCAGGCGGCGGTAGAGCGTCGGTTAAGCGCGCACTGGACGCTGGGCCTGGGAATGGATATTCAGCAGGCGGAGGACTATACGCCCAGCCACGGCATGATTTATCTGCGCTATTCCATGGCGGGTTGGGAAGGCGATCTCGATATGCCGTCGCAGCCGCTGACGCCTTATGCGGACTTTAAATAGCGATCTGTGTTGTCCGAGCGCCGATTTCCTGTCGGAAAACACCTAATCGACCCCTGGCTGCAAGGGATAACTTAACAAGCGCCTGTCATAGGATATACTCAGGGCTGTTTTTGCCGCCCGCTTTGGCGGCAGTCAGCTTTGCGGAGAACAGGCTTGCGCGTTAGTCGTTCGTTAACGATAAAACAGATGGCGACGGTATCCGGCGTCGCGGTGGTCACCATCCTGATTTTTATCGTCATTCAACTTTTCCATTTTGTGCAGCAGCGCAGGATTGACTATGCCCAGCAGATGGAAAACGTCGCGCATACCGTGCGCCAGCCGCTGTCGCAGTCGGTGCTGAAGGCGGATATCGGCCAGGCTGAACGTATTCTTAATTCCCTTAAGCCCGCCGGTATTCTGGCGCGCGCCGAAGTCGTGTTGCCCAACGGGCTACAGACGCTGCACACCGATTTTGAACCGACGAAGCCGGTGCCGAAGCTTATCGCCACTATTTTTGAACTGCCGGTGCAAATCACGGTGCCGCTCTATTCGGTGGGGCCTTCCAACCCCAAGCCGCTGGCGCTGCTGGTGTTGCAGGCGGACTCCTGGCGCGTTTATCAGTTTATCCTCAGCGCGCTCTCCACCATGGTGACGACCTACCTGCTGCTGGCGCTGATCCTGTCGGTCGCTATCAGCTGGTGCATTAATAAACTGATCGTCAGGCCGCTGCGCAGGATCGCCGCCGAGCTGCACGATCTGCCGCCGCAGGAGGCGATCGGCCATCAGCTGGCGCTGCCCGCCCGCCATCGCGACGACGAGCTGGGCATGCTGATCCGCAGTTATAACCACAATCAGCAAGTTATCGAGACGGTGCACGATGAGATGCGTCGTTTGACTACGCGCGTTGCGCTGACCAATCTGCCCAATCAGACGCTGTTCCTGGCGCTGCTTGAGCAGCACATCAACGCAATAGCGGATAAAGACGGCTTCACGCTGATGGTGCTGCGCATCGAGACGCTACAGGAAGCGAACGGCGTGGTGGCGGACGAGCAGCGCGACGCGCTGACGCTGACGCTGCTGGATAAAATTCGCAACTGCATCGACGGGCAGACGCTGACCGGCCAGCTGTCGGACAGCGATTTTGTGCTGCTGATGAAACGCGCTACGCCTGTCCGCGCTATGCGCATGGCCCGGCTGCTGCTGCTGCGCCTGACCCAGCCTGTTATGCTGCATGAGATGCAGATCCGGCCCAGCCTCAGCATCGGTATGGCGACGCGGGAAGACGCTCATCTGAGCGCGACGGAGCTGCTGAGCCGGGCGGCGTCGGCCATGATGTCGGCTCGCCTTGAAGGGAAAAATCAGATCCTCTTTTTCGATGCCACCATGACCGAACGGGCGCATAAGCGGCTGACGCAGGAGCACGATATTTTGCAGGGGCTGAGCGACGGGCAGTTCGCGCTGTTCCTGCAGCCGCAGATTGATATGCGCAGCGGCCAGCCGGTCGGCGCAGAGGTGCTGCTGCGTATGCGTCAGCCGGACGGCAGCTGGAGCCTGCCGGAAGACCTGATCGTCAGCGCGGAAGAATCCGGCGTGATCCACGCGCTGGGCCGCTGGGTATTTGAAGAGGCTTGTCGCGTGCTGGCTGGCTGGCAAAAACGCGGCATCACGCTGCCGCTCAGCGTGAATATTTCCGCCGTGCAGCTGCGCGAACCGGACAGGGTGGCGCATCTGCAAACGCTGATCCAACAGTATCAGATTGCGCCAGGCAGCCTGATGCTGGAGCTTACCGAAACGGCACAGGTCGGTGAACCAGCGTTGGCGCTGCGGCTGCTTAACGATTTGCAGCAGGCGGGCGTCGCTGTCGCGCTGGACGATTTTGGCATGGGCTACGCCAATTTAAACTGGCTAAGTCAGTTTAAGTCGCTGCCGGTCAGCAAGCTGAAGATGGATCGCAGCTTCGTCAGCCCGCTGCCGGAAGAGAACGCCATGGTGCGTATCGTGGCGGCTATCGCAGAGATCATGCAGCTGGAAGTGATTGCCGAAGGCGTGGAAACCGTTGAGCAGCGCGACTGGCTGCTGGCGCGCGGCATTCATATCGGGCAGGGCTATCTCTACGCTGGCGCGTTGCCCATCGCGGAGTTCGAGCGCCTCTATTTTTAAGGGCGGGCTTTTGTGACTGAAAGAAACAACCGGCACGCCTTTGATCCCGGCCTGGCGGAAGCAAAAGTCGATGGTTGAAATATTGCACGCCAGGCGTAAAATGTAGTTACGTTTCTACATCATCCGCCGATGGGAGGCAATATGTCTGTCACCACAATGTCCAGCCGGGCGTTCAATCAGGCCGTTTCGGCCGCCAGACGGGCCGCAGAAGCCGGGCCGGTTTACATTACGGATCGCGGTAAGCCTGCCCACGTACTGCTGACTTTTGAAGACTATAAAAGATTGACCGGCTCAAGCCGTAATATTCAGGATGCGCTTGCCATGCCTGAGGCGGCGGAGATGGACTTCGAGCCAGAACGTGAAAATATCGTATTCAGGGACGTGGATTTCTCATGAGATATTTGCTTGATACCAATGTGGTTTCTGAGCTTCGTAAGGCACGGACGCCAAAAATAGATCCTGCGGTGGCGTGTTGGACTGACACTGTCGATGCAGGAGATATGTTTATCTCGGCTATTACCGTGATGGAAATTGAAAAGGGCATTCTTAATCTTGCCCGTAAAGATCCTCGCCAGGAAAAGATATTGCGCGGCTGGTTTACACGCCTGGTGATGCCGGAATTTAAAGATCGTATTTTGCCTTTTGACACGGCAGCCGCCGTTTATTGCGCGGGGCTACATATACCCGACCGACGTCCTGCCAATGATGCCATGATTGCCGCTATCGCTTACTGCCACAATATGACGCTCGTCACCCGTAACGTTAAAGACTTTGCCGGGCTGGGCGTGATGCTGCTTAACCCCTGGTGCTGGCAAAAATAGTCACTCAGGTTTTAACAAAGCCCTCACGTACTTTTATGCCGGTATTCACTGCTGAATGATCTCGGCATAGGCTGAGTCAGTTTAAATCGTTACCGATCGCGGAGTTCGAGCGCCTCTATTTTTAAGGGCCGCAGGTTGCTCAATCTGTTGCGGGACTAGCTGAGCCTGACGCCCGCAGCGCGGGTGATTGCTGTCAGCGTGGTCAGGGTCGGGTTTCCGGTTGCCGACAGCGTTTTGTAAAGCTGCTGGCGAGAAAGCCCTGATCTTTTCGCGATCTCGCTAATCCCTCCGCGAGCTTCTACCACGCGGCGTAACGCCGTTAAAAAGGCAGCGATACCGCCATCCTCATAAATATTTTCCAGCGCAATTTGTAGGTAGGTTTCGGCGTAAGTCGGATCGGCTTTCAGCTCTGCAATCGTTGCGGCATCATGATCGACCGTAGGCGGAAAGTTTTTAGCTGTTTTATGAATGGTTGTCACAATCTTTCCTCGCATTGTAATCGTGTAAATAAGAAATGGCTTTAGCGATATCAGCAGGTTGGCTGTTTTTATCGCCACCGTAAAAAAGAAGAATGACGGTTTTTCCTTCTATAGCGTAATAAACACGATAACCCGGCCCGTGGTTAATGCGCATTTCCCAAACCCCATCGCGCACGAATTTATGGTCACCAAAATTCCCGGCAGCGGCGCGATCGATCTGATTATCGATCCTGGCGGCCGCTTCCCGCTGTTTTTTACGTAGCGTCGTCATCCATGTTGCAAAAGGAACATTGCCTTTCCTGTCCTGATAACGACTAATCTTGTATGCCATCTCCCGGCATCCTCCACGCTTTCCCTTGTGTGTTAATTGTCTTTTATATAAGACAGGTGAGCAAGGTGTTTAATAAAATTTCTTGCCCTGAATGGCGTATCCGTAGGGTTCACTATCTTCGTTGCAGCAGCGTTAAGGAACGACTGAATGGATACATTATTATTACATGCACAGTGTTTTTTTTGAGAAAACCGCCTGCCCGAAACCCCATTTCACCGCTGCTGAAGTGATTCAGCTCTTAAAATCACGCCTCCGTTCGCGCAATGTTTATCAGATTATATCAATCCAGTTAACGCAGTGTTATTTTTGGCCTGTTGTCAAAATAACCATAGCCACGTCACCCGCCATCCAGGCCGTTAACGGATATTTTATGAAAACTTCCCTGTTTAAAAGCCTTTATTTTCAAGTGCTAACCGCCATCGCCGTCGGCGTACTGCTGGGGCATTTTTATCCGGAGCTGGGCGCGCAGATGAAGCCGCTGGGCGACGCTTTCGTTAAGCTGATCAAGATGATTATCGCGCCGGTGATTTTCTGTACCGTGGTGACAGGGATCGCCGGGATGGAAAGCATGAAAGCCGTCGGCCGTACGGGTGCGGTCGCGCTGCTTTATTTTGAAGTGGTCAGCACCATCGCGCTGATTATCGGCCTGATCGTGGTGAACGTGCTGCAACCGGGCGCAGGGATGAACGTCGATCCCGCCACGCTGGATGCCAAAGCCGTCGCCGTTTATGCGCAGCAGGCGGAACAGCAGGGCATCGTGGCCTTTTTACTGGATATTATCCCCGGCAGCGTTATCGGCGCTTTCGCCAGCGGCAATATTCTGCAGGTGCTGCTGTTCGCCATTCTGTTTGGTTTTGCGCTGCACCGCATGGGCGACAAAGGCACGCTGGTCTTTAACTTTATCGACAGCTTCTCGAAGGTTATTTTTGGCATTATCAATATGATTATGCGCCTTGCGCCGATCGGTGCCTTCGGGGCAATGGCCTTTACTATCGGTAAATATGGCGTGGGATCGCTGGTGCAGCTCGGCCAGCTGATTATCTGTTTCTATATTACCTGCGTGCTGTTTGTGGTGATCGTGCTGGGCCTGATCGCACGGGTTACCGGCTTCAACATCTTTAAGTTTATCGCCTATATCAAAGAAGAACTGCTGATCGTGCTGGGTACCTCCTCTTCCGAATCTGCGCTGCCGCGGATGCTGGATAAGATGGAAAAGCTGGGCTGCAAAAAATCGGTGGTGGGCCTGGTGATCCCAACGGGCTACTCCTTTAACCTGGACGGCACCTCAATTTACCTGACGATGGCCGCCGTGTTTATCGCTCAGGCGACCAACGCGCATATGGATATTGTCCACCAAATCACGCTGCTGGTGGTGCTGCTGCTCTCTTCAAAAGGCGCGGCTGGCGTGACGGGCAGCGGCTTTATCGTGCTGGCCGCCACGCTTTCCGCCGTCGGTCATCTGCCGGTCGCGGGCCTGGCGCTGATTCTGGGCATCGACCGCTTTATGTCTGAAGCGCGCGCGCTGACCAACCTTATCGGCAACGGCGTGGCAACGGTGGTGGTCGCGAAGTGGGTTGACCAGCTGGATGAAAAACAGCTGAAAGCGACGCTTAACGCACCGAAAAAGTCGAAAAAACTGTCGGAAACCCGCCTGTAAGCAGTTAATAACATAAATATCCCGCCGAAATGCCCGACGTGACTTGCCCTCACGTCGGGCATTTGCATAATAACCCCCATTGTTTGACTATTTTTCACTTTGCGGTGGGACATCCCCGCCGTCGCGTGGTCTAAGAAGCTATTCGTCGGCTTCCCTGAGTTATCCTTTCCACCGATAGCCGTAGGCCACCAGCGATTTTATTGGTTTGTGATTGAGTAGGGGTTCACATGCAGGGCACCACAATTCGTCTTTTAGTGGGTGGGATAGCGCTGGCCTTCGCCAGCAGTTCGGTGCAGGCTGAAACTCTTCAACCCGATCCCGCCTGGCAGCAGGGAAAACTGGAGAACGGTTTTCGTTGGCAGGTGCTGACCACGCCGCAGCGTCCCAGCGACCGCGTGGAAGTCCGCCTGATGGTTGATGCCGGGTCGCTGGTGGAAAGCACCCAGCAGGCAGGCTACAGTCATCTGCTGCCGCGCCTGGCGCTGGTGCATAACGCCAGGCTGGACACCGCGCAGCAGCGCTCGCTGTGGCAGCAAAGCATGAATCCGGATCGCCCTCAGCCGCCTGCAGTGACCTCGTATGACTTCACGCTTTATTCGCTTAGCCTGCCTAACAACCGCCCTGAAGTGCTGAAAGAAGCGATGAACTGGCTGGCGGCTACGGTCAGCGATATGACGGTCAACGAGCAGACCGTTAATACCGCGCTGAACGCCGACGATCCTATCGCTACCTGGCCTGCCGACCCGCAGGATCCCTGGTGGCGCTACCGGCTGAAAGGCTCCGCGCTGTTAGGCCACGATCCCGCTTCGCCGGTCAGCACGCCGGTGGATATGGCAAAGCTGAACGCTTTCTACAAACAATGGTATACGCCGGACGCCATGACGCTGTTCGTGGTCGGCAACGTGGAAAGCCGTGGCCTGGTGGAACAGATTAACCGCACTTTTGCGCCGCTACAGGGCAAACGTGAGACGCCCGCGCCGGTGCCGACGCTCTCTTCCCTGCCGCAGGAGCCTGTCAATCTGGTCAACGCTAAACTGAACCAGGATCGCCTGTCGCTGGTGTGGGATAACCCATGGCAGCCGATCCGCGATTCGCAAAATCTGCAGCGCTACTGGCAGAGCGATCTGGCGCGCGAGGCGCTTTTCTGGCACGTACAGCGCGTACTGAGCGACAATAAAGCGCAGAAAGTGCAGGTCGGCTTTGACTGTCGGGTACTTTATCAGCGCGCTCAGTGCGGGATTAATCTGGACGCGGACAACAACACGCTGGCCCCTAATCTGAACCTGATCGCGCATGAGATGGCGAATATTCGCGATAACGGTCTGCCGCAGGAAGAGTTCGACGCGCTGATGGCGCAGAAAACCGTCGAGCTGAACAAGCTGTTTGCGACCTACGCGCGCACCAATACGGACGTGCTGATGAGCCAGCGCCTGCGCTCGCAGCAGAATGCGGTGGTGGATATCGCCCCTGAGCAGTACCAGAAGCTGCGGCAGAAGTTCCTGTCAGAGCTGACGCTGCAGATGATGAACCAGGAGCTGCGCCAACAGCTTTCGCAGCCGCTGACCATGCTGCTGATGCAGCCGCAGGGCGAGGCGGAAACCAACGTGCAGGCGCTTTACGACGGCTGGCAGAAAATTATGCAGCCTGCGCCTGCCGCTGAAGCCGCTCCGTCAGCGGTGGACGAGACCCGGCCTGAAGTGTCGGATATCCCCGCCACGCAGAATTAATCGACCCGGGGCGCCGTTCTTTTTTCGTCCTGCGGCTCAGCTCAATCGGCCGCAGGCGATTTCAGTCAGGCTGCGGCCAGATTAGAACTCGTCGCAGGCGCTTTCATCCAGGCTGCGGCCAGATTAGCACTCGTCGCAGGCGCTTTCAGTCAGGCTGCATAAGCCTGATTGGCAATCCCGGCGCAGTCGCTTAATTAAGGCTGCGTAGCGTAGACCAGATTCGCTCTTATCCGCGGTCGCGCGCTACCACTTGCGCGCGCGCAGCCACTCATTCACCAGCATCGGCCAGCTGGCAAGCGGCAGATCCGCCACGTTGCGGATGCCGAAGCCGTGACCGCCTTTCTCATAGAAATGCAGTTCGCTGGGCACGCCGTGCTCACGCAGCGCGCTGAACATCACCATACTGTTATTAATCGGCACCGATTCGTCATTAACGGCATGGATCAGCAGCGTTTGCGGCGTTTGCGCCGTTACGCGGGTTTCCAGAGAGTAGGCTTCGATTTCGCGCTGGGTCGGGCAGTCGCCCAGCAATTGCTGCCGTGAACCGGCGTGCGCCAGTCCTTCACGCATACTGATCACCGGATAGAGCAGCACCAGCGCATCGGGCCTGGCGGCCAGTGAATCGGCGATATCCTGCACAGGATAAAGCTTTTCGTCAAAGCGCGTGCCGACGCTGGCCGCGACATAGCCTCCGGCTGAAAAACCCATCATCACTATCCGTTTGCCGTTCAGGCCGCGCGCTGCGCGATGGCGCAAGACGCGCACGGCGCGCTGGGCGTCTGCTAACGGCGCTTCGGCCGCTTCATGGTGGCCGTCCTGCGGAAAACGGTAGGTCATCACCGCCAGCGTATAGCCCATAGAGGTAAAGAACATCGCCAGCGCGCTGCCCTCTCTGTCGATCATAATGCGCTCGAAACCACCGCCTGGCGCAACCAGCAGCGTTACGCCGTTGGAGGTTTCGGGATACCAGAACGCCAGCTCCGGGCAACGCACGCCCGAAGCAGCACGATCGAAAGGCTCATATTCTTTAGCCATATCCACAATCTGTGGGCTAACGCGTGAATCGCTGGCGCCTGGCGCATCGCCGTGGGGCCAGATAGTGATAATGTCGGCTTTCATAAACGCTCCCGCTCCGCCTTATTGGTCATACAGGCGAAGCTAAAAATTCAAATACCTTATGGTAATAAATTCAGCATCACCGATTTTGGGCTAAGCCGTCCACTATTCAGCGCTTAATTTCATCTATTTCAGAATTTATCCAGGAAGTTTAGCAGGTATTCTGGTCGCGATAAGACAGCAGAAATAAGTAGTATTAAATGCTGGAAGTTTGTTTTTTATTGAGAGGAAATAATTACCGTTAAGTTTTTAAAAGCTACCTGGCATCGCTTTCTGGATAATCCACTTTTTATTTGGCTTAGGTAAGATGGAAAATTTAGGGTAAATATCATTAAATTTGCCCGTTAGGCGCAAACAGCTGCTGTGTAATTTGTTAGTTTGGTGCTTGCTGCCTGTTACCTGTTGCTGTTGCTGTTGCTGTTGCTGTTGCTGTTGCTGTTGCTGTTGCTGTTGCTGTTGCTGTTGCTGTTGCTGTTGCCTGTTACCCGTTTGCTTCTTTGCTTCTTTGCTGCCTGTTGCCTCAGCGCGTTAAAGGGAGCTACAGCACCCGATTCCCAGAGGTTAATTTCGTTCTTATGCAGGCGTGAATATAACGCTAAAGTTTAGCGAGCGAAATTGAAATAATAGGGTGTAGCTTTTTCCCCGGCGGATGCTGGCTGTGATCGGTTAAAGCTCACGTTTTACTATAATATAGCCGTTAAACTTCACGGAGCATTCGTCGTTATCGATCAGAAGTGACGCTAAAGTGATGTTGTGTTTATTGTTATGATTAATATAATCATACTGGACAATAATATTCTGCGCATTGCTCTGCAGAAAAATTGCCTTGTATTTTTCAATCGGGGTAAAGTGTTCGCTTTCTGAATTATAGCTTTTCCTGGCCAGAAGCTCTGCCAGCTCAGGCGTCACTTTATTCGCACTGACGAGGGTCAGTTTAGTTTGCTGCAAAAGAATATCGCTCTCCTTGATACCTGAATCCTCAATCAGGGTATCGGATCATACTGATCCCATTGCTCCTGTTTATATCAAGGCAGGCTGGCGCCCGCAAACCCATGTGTAAAGATAAATAACGCTGTTAGAGACTATTTCTCATTGTACGATTAGCTCCTGATCCCTGCTGTCCGCAATTTTTTGCCGATTATAAGTGAGACAATACAGCCTGTGGATGCAGTTCCTTTGCCATTATCACCCTGAATAAGAAACCCATCCCTGTGACACATGCTGTTCCCCGGCAAGGGGGTGAGGCGTAAAACATATTTTCCTGCAGAACGATGTACGGCTTCAGGACGTTCAATGTGATATCTGCCGCGTGGCAGCGGCCCTTTATACTTAAGGCATTCAAGCGCGATATCGTTCCTGCATCCGGCCTGTTAAATCCGCCGCGCCGCGTTTTGCGGCGCGGGGGAACAGGCGTCAGGCAAGTACATCAGGCATGGCGGAGAGCGGGATAATCGCGCCGCGATGCTGGATCACCGTGCTGGCCGTCAAATGGCCTCTTCTTGCTGCCTCTGCCGCGTCGCCGCCGTTCAGGCGTACCGCCAGATAGCCGGCGCTAAACGAGTCACCGGCTGCGGTGGTGTCCACAATACGGCTGGCGGGAAGCGCCTGCGCAGGCACTTCCACAATCGGTTCGCCGGCTACGGAAACCAGACAGGCTTCTGCCCCGCGCTTGATAACGACCTCTGACACCCCGGCTTCATGCGTTCTGGCAATGACGCCTTCCACGCCGGTTTCGCCCCACAGCAAATGCTCGTCGTCCAGCGTCAGGAAGGCGATGTCGGTCACGGCCAGCATTGACCGGTAAGCGGCCTGCGCCTCTGCAACGGAAGCCCACAGCCGGGGACGATAATTGTTGTCGAAAATAACCTTGCCGCCGTTGCTGCGGCAGCGCGCCAGCAGCGTTATCAGCTTTTCGCGACCCGCTGGCGTCAGGATGGCCAGGCTGATGCCGCTCAGATAGAGATAGTCGAACTGCGCCAGCTGCTGACAAATTTCCTCGGCGCGCGGGCCTTCCAGCCAGAAGCGCGCGGCCGCATCATTGCGCCAGTAATAGAAAGTCCGCTCGCCGTGGGCGTCGGTTTCTATCACGTAAAGGCCGGGCAGTTTGTTCTCCATGCGCTGGACAAGCCCGGTCTGCACTTTTTCCTGTTGCCAGGCCGCCAGCATATCGCTACTGAACGTATCCGTGCCCAGCGCGGTGACGTAATGGACGGCCAGCTGGCTGGTCTGACGGGCAAGATAGACCGCCGTATTCAGCGTATCGCCGCCAAAACCGCGGCACAGGCCCTGTTCTTTTTGGGACAGCTCAATCATACATTCGCCGATAACGGCGATATTTTTCCTGGTCATGATATTCCGCTCGCTACGTTTTTTTGCCCCAGTTTCGCCGTGCTGACCGCCGCAGTCAATATTTTAAAACGCTGTTTTATTTTTTTAGCGCAGGCCTCACGAGCCCCTTTAGCCGCAAAGAACGCGATAAAGTTATCCAGGCGAATGCCGATACTGATTGCAGAAGCCCCACCCATTACGGCCTCAAAAATAACAAGGATCTTAATATGGTGCTGAAGAACATCAGACACCGGCTTCCTCCCTCAACTGTCGTGAAACAGCAACAGCAGGAGCGTCTTTACTGGCGAGAATGCCAGCGCACCTACACGTTTCAGCCGATCTACCGGGTAACCGGCAGCCTGATGGCAATTGAGCTGCTCACTGCGGTGTTTCATCCTTCCGCGCCGGGCCAGAGAGTATCGCCGGAGTCCTATTTTGCCGCGCTTGACGCTACGGAGCGGATGCTGATTGTTCGCGAGCAGCTGGAACTGCTGGAGAAGTGGAAAACAAAATTTATCGAAGGCGGCATGGTGGCCTCGGTCAATATTGACGGCCCGACGCTACAGGCCGTCCAGCACAATCCGCTGGTTCGCCAGCTTATCGCGCGCTGTCCGTGGGTGCGTTTTGAACTGGTGGAACATCAGGTGCTGCCGCAGGAAGCGCTGGTCGCACAGATCCCGGAGCTGGGGCCGCTGTGGCTGGACGATTTCGGTTCGGGCATGGCGAATTTTTCTGCGCTATCGGAGCTGAAATATGACTATATCAAGCTGGCACGTGAGCTGTTTATCCTGCTGAGAAAATCGGAAGAGGGCCGCAGCCTGTTCAATATGCTGCTGGCGCTGATCAACCGCTACTGCAAAGGCGTGATTGTAGAAGGCGTCGAGACGCTGGAGGAGTGGCATCAGGTAAAGAACTCGTTCGCCTGCGCGGCGCAGGGCTATTATTTCGCGCACCCTATGCCGTTTGATCGGCTGGAAACGCTGCCGCTAAAGCTGGCGTAATACCGTTTTCTCTCTGCTCGTCTATCTTTACAGGAGACGAAGCGAACAAGGAGATAAACAGTGTCGCGCACAGGAAAAGTAATTAGCTGGATTGTCGGGATTTTTTTGTTGCTGGTTGTGGTGGTAGTGGTAGTTATCGCGACATTTAACTGGAACCGCCTGAAGCCAACTATCAACCAGAAAGTCTCCACAGAGCTGAATCGTCCTTTCGCCATCCGCGGCGATCTGGGCGTTGCCTGGGAGCGTAATCGCGACGAGCCGGGCTGGCGCAGCTGGGTGCCGTGGCCGCACGTGCACGCGCAGGATATCCTGCTGGGCAACCCGCCTGCTATTGACGATATTACGATGGTGCATTTGCAGCGCGTGGACGCAACGCTCTCTCCGCTGGCGCTGCTGCATAAAGAAATCTTTATCCCGTGGATCAAGCTGGAGCAGCCCGATGCGCGTCTGATCCAGACGGCGAAGGGCAAAAATAACTGGACGTTTGACCTGGCCGCCAGCGACAGCGCCTCGTCCGATGCGCAGCCTTCCGCGTGGACTTTCCGCATGGACAACATCCTGTTCGATCAGGCAAAAATCGCTTACCGTGACGCCATCAACAAGGCGGACGTGCAGGTGACGGTCAATCCATTGGGCAAGCCCGTTCCCTACGCCCAGATTGCAGGCGGCAAGGATGAAGCGGGTCAGAAGGGCGCATCAGACTTTGTTTTCGGCTGGAAAGCGGCCGGGACCTATAACGATGAGAAGCTAACCGGCGACGGTAAACTCGGCGGCATGCTCTCGCTGCGCAGCAAAACTAATCCTTTCCCTGTTCAGGCCGATGTGCATAACGGCACCACGCGCGTGCAGGTGGCGGGCAGCCTGCAGGATCCAATGAACCTGGGCGGGCTGAATATCCGCCTGCGCTTCTCCGGCGATACGCTGGCGAACCTGTATGGCCTGACCGGCGTGCTGCTGCCGGATACGCCTCCTTATGAAACCGACGGCCATCTGATTGCCCGTTTTCAACAGAAAGGCGGCCCGGTCTTTCATTACAACGATTTTAACGGCCATATCGGCGACAGCGATATTCACGGCTCGCTGACCTACAGCCAGGTGAAGCCGCGCCCTAAACTGGAAGGCTCGCTGGAATCACGCCAGCTGCGCATGGCCGATCTGGGGCCGCTGATCGGCGTTAAATCCGGTAAGGGCAGTGATAAAACCGAGCAGGCGAAGGCGAAAAGAGGCGAGGCACCTAATCAGCCTGCGGATCGGGTGCTGCCGCACGACAGATTCGATACCAAAAACTGGGACGTAATGGACGCCGACGTGAAGTTTAGCGGCAAGCGTATCGAACACAGCGATTCCCTGCCCATCAGCGATCTCTATACGCATCTGGTGCTGAAAAACGGCAATCTGCTGCTGGATCCACTGCGTTTCGGCGTGGCGGGCGGCAGCCTTAATTCAACCATCCGCATGGAAGGCGACCGTTCGCCGATGCGGGCGCGCGCCGATCTTCACGCGCGTAATCTGAAGCTGAAGCAGCTGTTTTCCAGCGTAGAGTCGATGCAAAGCAGCATGGGACAGATCAACGGTGACGCCACGCTGAGCGGTACGGGCAACTCCGTTGCCGATATTCTGGCGACCAGCGACGGCAGCGTAAAACTGTTGATGAATGACGGCGTGATCAGCCGTGGCCTGATGGAAATCGTCGGTCTTAACGTAGGTAACTATGTGGTTGGCAAGCTGTTCGGCGATGACGAAGTGCGTATCAATTGCGCGGCGGCCGATCTGAACGTGGCGAACGGGGTGGCCTCGACCAAACTCTTTGTCTTCGATACGGAGAACGCGGTGATCAATATCACCGGCACCACGAACTTTGCTAACGAACGGCTGGATCTCTCGATTAATCCAGAGAGTAAAGGAATGCGTATCGTCACGCTGCGTTCACCGCTTTACGTCAAGGGCACCTTTAAAAATCCCGACGCGGGCGTAAAAGCCGGGCCGCTGATTGCCCGTGGCGCTGCGGCCGTGGCTTTGGGGGCGGTAGTGGCGCCTGCCGCCGCGCTGCTGGCGCTGATTTCGCCCAGCGATAACGAGCAGAACCAGTGCGTTAACGTCCTGCAGCAGATGAAAAAGAAATAAAAAAAGCCCGGCGATTGCGCCGGGCTTTTTTTTGCCAAACTGCCGAGGGCCGGTTCAGCATCACGAGCCGGATTAGTCGAACAGCGACTCGTGGCGGGTTTCCCGGCTGGCGAGCAGCGCGAACAGCGTCAGACAGGCCATCGCCGCCAGGTAGAGTCCCACGTAGAACAGGCCATAGTTGTGTGCCAGCCAGGTCGCGATATAAGGCGCGACCGAAGCGCCCAGAATCGACGACAGGTTGTAAGAGAACGACGCGCCCGTGTAACGCACCTCGGTCGGAAACAGCTCCGGCAGCAGCGCGCCCATCGGGCCGAAGGTCAGCCCCATCACGCTTAAGCCGCACAGCAGAAAAGCCATCACCATCCACTGGCTGCCGGAACCCAGCATCGAAGGGAAAACCAGCGCAAAGGCGATAATCATCAGCGTAATCACAATCATCGTCTTGCGGCGGCCAAAAC
Source organism: Erwinia sp. STN24 (assembly GCF_041320675.1). Lineage (NCBI taxonomy): Bacteria > Pseudomonadati > Pseudomonadota > Gammaproteobacteria > Enterobacterales > Erwiniaceae > Erwinia > Erwinia sp. STN24. The sequence goes on from NZ_JBGGPM010000005.1 coordinate 228,045, forward strand.
GGTCGGCCAGCAGGCCCGCAATCGGCACCATTACGCCAAAGCCGATCACCGCCAGCATCAGCATCCACAGCATGGTATTACGCGGGAAGCCTAAGCCGTTTGGCGCCGGCGTGGTGCCATAGGTCATGGAATAGACGGTCATGATATAGAACAGCGTATAGGTCGCCAGCATGATAAAGGTGCCCAGAATGGTCGCCTTCATATGCTTCGACAGCAGCGTGCCGATAGGGATTTTGACCTGCTTTTTCTCTTTTTTAACTTTAGCGAAAACCGGCGACTCATTGAGCGAAACGCGCACGTACAGCCCGATCAGCACCAGCACCGCAGAGAGAATAAAAGGCACGCGCCAGCCCCACTGCATAAACTGCTCATCGGTTAACAGCCACGAGAGCAGCAGGAAAGTGCCGTTAGCGAAAAAGAAACCGATGGGCGCGCCAAGCTGCGGAAAGGAGCCGTACAGCGCACGTTTTTTCGCCGGGGCGTTTTCGGTCGCCAGCAGCGCCGCGCCGCCCCATTCGCCGCCCAGCCCCAGGCCCTGTCCAAAACGCGCCAGCGCCAGCAGCAGCGGCGCGAAGACGCCGATAGTTTCGTAGCCCGGCAGCAGGCCGATAACCACGGTGGAAATGCCCATCGTCAGCAGCGACGCGACCAGCGTGACTTTACGGCCCGCGCGGTCGCCGAAGTGACCAAAAAGCGCGGAGCCGATGGGGCGCGCAATAAAGGCGATGGCGAACGTTGCCAGCGACTGTAGCGTTGCGACGGTGGCATCGCCCTGCGGGAAGAAAATATGCGGGAAAACGATTACCGCCGCGGTGGCGTAAATATAGAAATCGAAAAATTCGATAGCGGTGCCGACCAGCGAAGCGATCACCACTTTGCCGCGTGAATTGACGGGCTGGGTGTCCTGTTCGGCGTCGAGCGATGGTGCGATGGAGGCTTGCATAATTGTTTCTTATTTTTAATACGTGAAAAGGAATCTTACGCACTGGATCCCGTTCGTTCAATGGTGGCCAGCCGGGGTGCAGGCGCGGAAAAGAGGATCGTGCGTAAGATAGCGTCGGCGCTGGCTGATAGCCGGGCGAAACGCCCTTTTCATGGCAAGATCCACCAGCAAAGATGCGATAAAAAGTATCTCTTCAGGTAAAAATGCCTGCGCCAGCCCGCTTTTTGCGCATCCGGCGGCATTTTCGGCTGAGGGCGGCATTCAGGGTACGCGCCGTCGGGCGGTTACGAAGCATGTCGGCGCCGGTTAAATCAACCTTAAATCAACCCCGCTTTTCTGCCGTCATTCGGCTTTTTCCTGATCGAAAACAGCTCGTCAGACGGCCTGGTCAATAAACTTCCTGACACTTTTCCCCGCTGAATTTCTGGAAGGTTTTGCCCGGATGCCACTGACTCCCACCCGCGCGCTGACGCGCCTTTTACCGCTGCTGCTGTTTACCTTTACGGTCACCGCTGCGCCGCCGTCTGCCGTGACTGTGACCACGCTTACCCGCGAAAAAATTGCCCATCCTCGCCGCTACCTGGGGCGCGTTGAGGCGTTCCGGCAGGTTGACGTGATGGCGAGAACCGAAGGCGTTATCGTCAAACGCTATTTCAAAAACGGTGAAAATATCCGCGAAGGGCAGCCGCTGTTTGATCTCGATCCGGCAGAGCATCACGCCGCGCTGGCGCGCAGCCAGGCACAGGTCAATCAGGCAGCGGCGCAGGCCCGGCAAGCACAGCTACACCTTGCGCGCCTGCAGCGGCTGGGCGTGGGGACGGCGGTCAGTCAGTCCGAGCTGGATAACGCCCTGGCCGAGCGCGACAGGGCGCGCGCCGCGCGGAAAGAGGCCGAAGCGCTTTTACAGACCCAGCGGCTGAACGTGGCTTTCACCCGCATCGCCGCGCCGATTAGCGGACGCGCAGGCCACAGCGCTATTCACGAAGGCGCATTGGTTAATCCTGCCCGCGGCGCGCTGGTCAGGCTGAAGCAGCTCGATCCCGTGCACGTGGTGATAGCCATCAACGAGCGCGACTATCTGGCCGACTGGCAGAAAACGCTGAAGGGCGATATGCAGCAGGCGAATGAGGCGATAACGGCCCGCATTCAGCTGGCCAATGGCGCTGCTTACCCTTACAGCGGCCGTTTCTTTGCGCTGGATAATCATATTGATAACCAAACCGGCACCGTGGCCGTAAGCCTGGCCTTCGCCAATCCGCAACACCTGCTGCTGCCGGGCGGCATGGTGGAGGTGCAGCTTCAGCCGCCGGCGCAGGAACGGCTGTTGCTGCCCGCGCCGGCGCTACAGCAGGACAGCGGCGGCTACTTCGTGTTTCGGGTGGATCGGCAGCAGCACGTAGAGCAAGTCCCTGTTGAAGTCGGCGCGCAGATTGGACAGCGCTATATCATCACCGCCGGCCTTGCCGCAGGCGATCGGGTTATCGTTGCGGGCACGCAGCGCGTCAGGCCGGGTATGCAGGTCGCCGCCAGCGAAGCGTTATAAGGAAGCCTATGCTGAACTTTTTTATCAGGCGGCCTAAATTCGCCATGGTGATTGCGCTGATTATCACGCTGACCGGCGCGATGGCATTGCAAGCGATCCCGGTTGAACAGTTTCCGCAGATCACGCCGCCCGTGATTAGCGTGTCGGCGATCTATCCCGGCGCCAGCGCCCGCGACGTGGCCGAAGCGGTGGGCGGGCCGGTCGAGGCGCAGCTCAACGGCGTCAGCAATATGCTCTACATGGAGTCCACCAGCAGCAATAACGGCAGCTATCAGCTGAGCATTACTTTCGCCAGCGGCACCGACCCGGATATGGCGGCGGTGGAAGTACAGAATCGGCTGTCGCAAATCAGCGCCCGCCTGCCTGCTGAGGTCAATCAAAACGGCATCGCCGTGCGGAAACGGGCCAGCAATATTCTGATGAGCATCAGCGTGCTGTCGCCGGGCAACAGGCTTGATGCGCTCTCTCTCAGCAACTACGCCTCGGTGCGTCTGCGCGACGCGCTGGCGCGTATCCATGGCGTAGGCGACGTGCAGGTCTTTGGCGCGCGCGATTACAGTATGCGTATCTGGCTCGATCCGCACCGCATGGAGGCGCTAAACATCACGACCGATGACGTGATGCAGGCACTAAGGCAGCAAAACGTGCAGGCCGCCGCCGGGCAAATTGGCGCCGCGCCAACGCCTGCGACCCAGCAAACCGTACTGACCGTCAGCGGCCAGGGCAGGCTGCTGACGCCGGAAGCCTTTGCGCAGATTGTGCTGCGCAGCAACGCACGCGGCGGCATGGTGCGTATTGGCGATATCGCCAGCACCGAGCTGGGCGCGCAGAATTATCAGATTAACGCCGCGCTGAACAATACGCCGGGCGTTTTTCTGATGGTCTATCCCGCTCCGGCCGCCAATGCGCTTAGCGTGGCGAAAGCGGTGCGGGCCGAAATGGCGGAGCAGGCGCGGGTTTTCCCACAGGATATGGCGTATCAGATCAAGTTTGACGCCACTACGCCCGTGACCGCCACGCTGCATGAGATCGCGCTTTCGCTGCTTGTCACGCTGGTGGTGGTGCTGGTGGTGGCCTGGCTGTTTTTACAAAGCCTGCGCGCGACATTTATCGTGGCGTTGACCATTCCCGTTTCGCTGCTGGGCACCTTTGCCGTGCTGCTGGCGGCAGGCTACTCGGCCAACACGCTGAGCCTGTTCGCCATTATCCTGGCGCTGACCATCGTGGTGGACGACGCCATCGTCGTGGTGGAAAACGTCGAGCGCCTGATGGAGGAGGAGCCGCTGCTGTCGCCAGCCGAGGCGACGCGCAAGGCGCTTGCGCAGATTGCCGGGCCGGTTATCGCCACCACGCTGGTGCTGCTGGCGGTGTTTGTGCCGACTGCCGTGCTGCCCGGCATCGTGGGCGAACTTTATCGGCAGTTCGCCGTCACGCTGTCGGCGTCGATGGTGCTGTCCAGCGTTTGCGCGCTGACGCTGACGCCCGCGCTTTGCGCCTGTCTGCTGCGGCGGCGCGTCGTGCCGACGACAGGGCCGCTGGCGAGCCTCAACCGTTTTATCAACCGGACGCGTGACGGCTATGTCGCGCTGACGCAAAAAATTAATCGCTACGCCATCACCACGGCTGCGGTGATCCTGGCGGCAGGCGTCGTGACCTGGATGAGCTATCAGCAGCTGCCCGATGGCTTTCTGCCGCAGGAAGATGAGGGCTACCTGTTTATCAACGTTCAGCTGCCGGAAGGCGCGGCGCTGCCCAGAACGCAGCAGGTGATGGAGCAGATGTACCAGGTCGTGAAGAAAAATCCGGCGGTGGCGGACGTGATCAAAATCACCGGTTTCAGCCTGCTGGGCGGCGGTAATTCGCCCGACAGCGGCTTCGGCATTGTGCTGCTGAAAGCGTGGCACGAGCGTCCATCCATCGCGCAGCTTTTGCCGCCGCTTCAGCAGCAGCTGGCCGCCATTCCTGCCGCCACCATTATGGCTTTCGTGCCGCCGCCGGTCAGCGGTCTGGGCAACGCTGCCGGTTTCGATCTGCGTATTCAGGCGCTGGAAGGACAGTCGCCGCAGGCGCTGGCGCAGGCGGCCCACGCCGTGATTACGGCGGCGAACCAGCATCCTCAGCTTAGCCGGGTATTTACCACGTTCAGCGCGACGGTGCCGGAAATGAGCCTGACCATCGACCGCGAGCGGGCCGCGCTGATGCAGGTGCCGGTCAGTCGAATTGTTGCCGTATTGCAAACCGCGTTCGGCGGCAGCGAGGCGGGCGACTTTACCCGGAACGGCCGCCAGTTTCGGGTACAGGTGCAAAATGAGATGCGCTTTCGTCAGCACAGCGAGCAGCTGCTGGCGCTGACCGTGCGTAGCGACACGGGCGCGCAGGTCAGGCTGAACCAGCTGGTTACGCTGAAGCCGTCGCTCGGCGCGCCTTACATCATGCAGTACAACCAGTTTCCGTCGCTGGCGATCGGCGGCGGCGGCGTGCAGGGCGTCAGCTCAGGGCAGGCGATGCAGGCGATGACCGAAGTGCTGGCGCAGCATCTGCCGGAAGGCTACAAATACAGCTGGAGCGGCATGTCGTATCAGGAGCAGCAAACCGGCAATCAGGCCGTGCTGATCTATCTGGCGGCGGTGCTGTTCGCCTGGCTGTTTATGGTGGCGCAGTATGAAAGCTGGAGCGTGCCGCTGGCGGTAATGCTGTCGGTGGTTTTCGCCGCCGCAGGCGCCGTAGCCGGCCTGCATCTGATGGGCTTTACCAACGATGTCTATGCGCAGATTGGGCTGGTGTTGCTGATGGGCCTGGCCGCCAAAAACGCCATTCTACTGGTCGAGTTTGCCCGCGATCGCCGCGCCAGCGGCGTGCCGATCGGCCAGGCCGCGAAGCAGGCCGCCAGCCAGCGTTTTCGTGCGGTAATGATGACCGCCATTTCCTTTATCGTCGGCGTGCTGCCGCTGGTGATGGCCAGCGGCGCCGGCGCGGCCAGCCGCCGGATTATCGGCATCACGGTCTTTAGCGGCATGCTGGCGGCCACGCTGTTTGGCATTTTATTTATTCCCGCGCTCTGGCTGCATATTCAGCGCCTGCGGGAGTGGCGCAAACGGCCCCGGGGAACGCGTTAATGGCCCACCATGACAGGGCATTGAAAGCCGTTGTGATGCTGGGCATGTTGGTCATTATTTTTGCGGGCATCCGGGCGGGGGCCGATATCGTGGTGCCCTTTATTCTGGCGCTGTTCGTGGCGGTCATCCTCAATCCGCTGGTGATGTTGTTGCAGCGGATTGGCCTGCCGAGGCTGCTGGCCGTTGCGCTGATTATCGGCATTATCGTGCTGGCAAGCGTTCTGCTGCTGACCACGCTGGCGGCAATGCTTAACGACTTTGCCCGCACGCTGCCGCAATACCGGCTGGTGATGCTTGCCTGGCTGGAAGAGACGCGGCAGCTGATGGCGCGTTTTGGCGTGCCGTTCTCTTTTGGCGAAGCGATGGCGCTGGCCGATCCTAACGCGGCCATCAACCTGGTCAGTCGCCTGGTATCGCAGCTTTCCGGCGCCATCAGCGGCATCTTTCTGCTGCTGATGACGGTGGTGTTTATGCTGTTCGAAGCGCCGCTGCTGCCGGGAAAGCTACGGCGGATCCTCAGCCGACCCGGCGATGGCATGGCGGCTATCCAGCAGGCGCTCGACAGCGTAAGCCGCTACCTGATCCTGAAAACCGCTATCAGCCTGCTGACCGGCGTGGTGGTCTGGCTGCTGCTGTGGCTGATGGGCGTGCGCTTTGCGCTGCTGTGGAGCGTGCTGGCCTTTGCGCTGAACTACATCCCCAATATCGGCTCGGTTATCGCCGCCGTTCCGCCTGTGATCCAGGCCTTAATCTTTAATGGCAGTTGGGAAAGTGTGGTGGTGGCCGTCGGCTATCTGCTGATTAATCTGGTGATTGGCAATATGCTGGAGCCGCGCTGGATGGGGCGCGGGCTGGGCCTGTCCACGCTGGTGGTTTTTCTGTCGCTGATTTTTTGGGGCTGGCTGCTGGGGCTGGTCGGGATGCTGCTCTCCGTGCCGCTGACCATCGTGGTGAAGATAGCGCTGGAGCAGACGCCGGGCGGCGAACGGCTGGCGCTGCTGCTCAGCGACGGCAGGCCTCCTGGCGACGGCAGGCCTCACAGCGTCTGATTAACGCGCTGCTGCATCCAGAACCAGAACGGATTGGAGGCCTGGCGCATCAGCATATCCAGGCTGACCATCAGCACGCTGCGCTCGCCGCGCGGCGTCAGGACGCCAAAGCTGACGCCAAACTCGTTCGGCCGGTCGGGCTGACGGCCATACAGCGAATCGCTGAACGGAAAGGGCAGCGCCACGTGCGAGAGGGAATAGACGTCCGCCGGATAGCGGACGCCCAGCGGCACGCTGGTGGTCACCTTGCTGCCCGCGGGCGTGGTGCGGGCAACGGCATCGTTGCTGGTCGGCGCCGCGTTGGTCACCAGCGTAACGGCGTAATTGCGCGGCGTCGCCGGCAGCAGATTATCCGCCGCGTGCAGCGCCGTGGGACGCATCAGCGGAGAAAGCGCCACCGAACGATTAACGTCGAAAAGCACCAGCTCGCTGCCGTTAGCGGGCAACAGATTATAGAGGCCGCGCACCACGGCGGGCGTGCTGACCGTCGCATCGGCCACCGACTGGAAGGTCAGCACCGGCGGCAGTTTGTCCAGCAAACGGCTGGCGCGATCGCGGTGCAGCTGACTTTGCAGCGCGCTGGTCAGCAGCCACGACTGCCGCGCCGCTTTTACCGGAAAGGAGTTGTATTTAAAGGGATTGAACTCCGGCAGGATGCTCAGCCAGGCCGAACGGGCAAACGCGGGCAGCAGAGAAGGCAACCCGGCCAGGCCCGCGTAGCGCGCATAGCTGCTGACGCCAATCATCGGCGAAATCAAAATTAGCCGGTTCGGCACGGGCAGCGAGGGATCTTCCAGCGCGTCCAGCGTATATTTCATCGCCAGCGCGCCGCCGTTGGAAAAGCCCATTATTTGCAGCGGCGCGCCCGCCGGAATGCGCCGATGGGCTTCCCGCACCGCCAGCCTGGTGGCCGCCAGCCAGTCTTCCCATTCGGTTTGGGTCAGCGCCGCCGGGACGGTGCCGTGACCCGGCAGCCGGATGGCGACCACCACATAACCATGCTGCTGATAATCTGCGGCGAAATGTCGCAGGCTATAGGGCGAATCCGTCAGCCCGTGCAAAAGCACCACCGCACCGCGAGGCTTTCCCTGCGGCAATAACTGATAAGAACGGTTCCAGTCCGTGGCGAAACGCGCCGGATAAACCGGGCTTTTCTCCGCATAACGGTTATAGCTATCCGCGCTGTCTTCCGACGGTCTGACGTCGATTTTCATCCGGGCAAAGATCTGCTGCTCATTGCGCAAATAGGCGGACCAGTCGCTGCGGTCCATCTGACGGTCGCTCATTTCGGCAGGCAGCCAGGTATGCCACGGCTCCAGGGCTGGCCCGCGCTCGGTAACGGCAACACGCAGCGCCAGCAGCAGGAAGGCCAGCAGGACAACCAGTAACACCAGGCGTCTTATCCAGAATCGTGTGCGTTGTAGCATGGCTGTTCCCGTTGGCAAATTTGCGCAGGAAGTATAGAGGAAATCAGGACGATAGCGTTGATCGTCATCATTCGCGCTGGTGTGCCGTACCCACCAAGTGACCCATTAAATCGCACTCGTTGAGTCAGGGTTTAGATTAACTCAGCGGTTAGTTACGGTTATAAATTAGTTTAATATATTGATTATAAATGAAAAATAATTGTTTACGCTGAAAAATTCGCTCGCCGCCGTCTGGGTTTACTTCCCCGGTAAGCGGGATTATAGTGGCGGCGATTTCCTTAACGGAGCCAATAATTGGACAGTCATCCTTTACGTTTTAACTCATAAGGCAGGCTACGCCGTTTGCTTGCCGATAACCGGTGGGCACTGTTTTTCTCTCTCCTGAGCATTACGTCCCCGTCATAACTTTTTTCTCCCGCGCAGCCGCCGGGCAAGGATTAACGATGAAAGAACCTCCGACCAGCGACGGGCGATGGCAAACAGGCAGAGTTAAGCGTACACGCTTCCCGTAACGTCCTCTTTTCCTCTTCCCCGCCTCGCCCAATCCTGACCCCAAAAATCAAATCCTCATGCGCAGGGTCGCTTCTCTGCGCCTGAATAAAAATAAAGGATTAGGCACATGAAAAAATCCCGCTCCCGCGATCTGGCTATCGCACACGAAATAAAACTGAGCCTGGACAGCACGCTGGCTCGTCTGCACACCCAACGCCATGGTTTGACCGCCGCTGATGCCAGCGAGCGCCTGTTGAAATATGGCAAAAATGAGGTCGCCACGGCTCAGGCGCCGCACGCGCTGATCCAGCTGATCCAGGCCTTTAATAACCCCTTTATCTGGATCCTGATCGTGCTGGCCGCCATCAGCTTTTTCACGGATTACCTGCTGCCGCTGCGGCAGGGTGAAGAGACCGATCTTACCGGCATTATCATCATGCTGACCATGGTGGCGCTCAGCGGCCTGCTGCGTTTCTGGCAGGAGTACCGCACTAATAAAGCGGCGGAAGCGCTGAAATCGCTGGTACGCACGACGGCAGCCGCTATTCGCCGCAGTAGCGAAAACGCCGCGCCGGTCAGAATGGAAGTTGCGCTACAGGACGTGGTGCCCGGCGACGTGATCTTTCTGTCGGCTGGCGACATGGTGCCGGCAGATGTGCGCCTGCTGACCGCTAAAGATTTGTTTATCAGCCAGGCTTCGCTAAGCGGCGAAGCGGTGCCGGTAGAAAAACATGCCGCGTCAGATCGGTGCCAGCCAGATGACGATCTGCTGAACAGGCCCGATATCTGCCTGATGGGCACCAGCGTCGCCAGCGGTACGGCTACCGCCGTCGTAGTCGCGACAGGCAACCGTACCTGGTTTGGCTCGCTGGCAAAATCCGTGACCGGCAGCCGGCCACAAACCGCTTTCGATCGCGGCGTAAACAGCGTCAGCTGGCTGCTGGTGCGCTTTATGCTGGCGATGGTGCCCGTGGTGTTGTTTATCAACGGCTTTACCAAAGGCGACTGGGCAGACGCCACGCTGTTCGCGCTGGCCGTGGCGGTTGGCCTGACGCCGGAGATGCTGCCGATGATTGTCAGCTCTAATCTGGCGAAAGGCGCCATTGCCCTGTCGCGGCGCAAAGTGGTGGTGAAGCGGCTTAACGCTATTCAGAATTTTGGCGCGATGGACGTGCTGTGTACTGATAAAACCGGCACGCTGACCCAGGATCGCATTATCCTGGCGCAGCATCTTGACGCGCACGGGCACAGCAGCGATCGGGTTTTGCAGCTGGCCTGGCTGAACAGCCGCCATCAGACCGGCGTAAAAAACCTGATGGACAGGGCGATCCTGAGCTTCAGCCAGGGAAAATGGGTGGTTAGCGGGCTGCATCGCTATCGCAAAATCGACGAGCTGCCGTTTGATTTTGAACGCCGCCGTTTGTCCATTGTGGTGGCGGACGAACACGATCGGCAGAAACTGATCTGCAAGGGCGCGGCGGGCGAAATGCTGTCTGTCGCCACGCACTGGCAGGACGGACGCGAACGGCGTCCGCTGGATGAGGCCGCGCGTCAGCAGTGGAGCCAACAGGCGGCGCGCTGGAATCAGCAGGGTTTTCGCGTACTGCTTATCGGCGAGCGCGATCTGAGCGATATGCCGCTAACGCTGCCGCTGCACAAGGATGATGAGCGGGATTTGACGCTTTGCGGCCTGCTGACCTTCCTTGATCCGCCCAAAGAGAGCGCCAGAGAAGCGATTGCCGCCCTGCACGAGCACGGCGTAACGGTAAAAGTGCTGACCGGCGATAACGCCATTATCACCAGTAAGATTTGCCGCGATGTCGGGCTGGAGCCAGGAGAGCCGCTGTGTGGCAGCGAAATCGAGCGGCTGGATGACCGCGAACTGGCGACGCTGGCGGACTCACGCACCATTTTTTGCCGCCTGACGCCGCTGCAAAAATCCCGCGTGCTGAATATGCTGCAACAAAACGGCCATACGGTCGGCTTCCTGGGCGACGGCATCAACGATGCGCCAGCGTTACGGGAGGCGGATGTCGGGATTTCCGTCGACAGCGCTACGGATATTGCGAAAGAGTCTGCCGATATTATTCTGCTGGAAAAAAACCTGATGGTGCTGGAGCAGGGCGTTATCAAAGGCCGTGAGACTTTCGGCAACATTATTAAGTACCTGAATATGACCGCCAGCTCCAACTTCGGCAACGTTTTTTCCGTGCTGATCGCCAGCGCATTCCTGCCTTTTTTGCCCATGCTGGCTATCCAATTGCTGATCCAGAACCTGATGTATGACCTTTCCCAGCTGGCGCTGCCCTGGGACAAAATGGATAAGGCGTTCCTGCGTAAGCCGCGTAAGTGGGACGCAAGGAATATCGGCCGCTTTATGCTGTGGATGGGCCCGACGTCTTCGCTGTTTGACGTCACCACCTTTCTGCTGATGTGGCACGTTTTTTCCGCCAACAGCGTGGAGCATCAGGCGCTGTTCCAGTCAGGCTGGTTTGTCGAAGGTCTGCTGTCGCAAACGCTGGTGGTGCATATGCTGCGCACGCAGAAGATCCCTTTTATCCAGAGCCGCGCGGCGCTGCCGGTGATGCTGATGACGGGGCTGGTGATGGCGCTGGGGATCGCCATCCCCTTTTCACCGCTGGGCGAAGCGGTTGGGCTGACGCCGCTGCCCTGGGCTTACTTCCCGTGGCTGGTAGCGACGCTGCTGGGTTATTGCCTGGTGACGCAGGGAATGAAGCGCCTTTATATCCGCCGTTTCGGCCAGTGGTTCTGAGGAGGAAAGATGAAATATAACAACGCCATCACTGCTATCGTGCTGTTCTTTGTTGCGTTAGTTATCCTGTCCAGCGGCCTGCTGATGATCTTCGGCCACTGAAAAGGAGCAGGTATAGAGCCGGGCGCGGTTGGCAGAAGCTGTAAACGAAGCCCGCCGCGCCGTCGTTAACCTGATCCGGAACCCGCGTGGAGGGCCGGCAAAAGTTTGTTTATACCTTGATAAACCGCAGATAAATAAAGCGAATCACATAGTATTCCAGCGCGCCTAATAGTAAAAACCACAGGCAGAACACCAGCGTATAGAGCTGGCCGACATCGCTGAGATGAAACAGCGTGGTCAGGCGGCGCGTCAGCTCCACGCCAAACCAGGGCGCGGGCAGCAGCAGCGCGGAGAGAAAGCCCAGCATCAGCGTGCTCATCGGCATTAAAAAGGTCAGAAAAGGATTGTTCATAGCGGTTCCGTCTCGGTCAGTGACGGCCATTTTCCGGTAAACGGCTGGCGGGTTCAACCTTGCACGCGCAGGGAATTTTTTCGGCGCTTTTTGGCGATTTTTATCGCGCGTAATTCCCCACCGGCTGAAAGGTCGCTCATCATAACCCGGTAATTCCTTTAGTGTTTTTGCGCCTCTTTTTTGCGCGAAATTAGCATTCGTTAAAAAGTATAGCCAAGGCTATACTTAAACACCTGATTTTATTGTCTTTTTATACGCGCAATCGCGTGGTAGGATGCACGCACATTAAGCCTGAGGGGCTTGTTTCTTCAACAAGAACCGTTCTTTTGATGTCTGGGCGAGAAGATAACCGCCAGACCGGTATAACCACAATGAACCTATATGCAACCCTTATTCTGGCCTTCGGCATGTCGATGGATGCTTTTGCCGCCGCGATTGGCAAAGGCGCAAGCCTGCAGCGTCCGGGTCTGAGAGAAGCGCTGCGCATCGGCCTGATTTTCGGCGCGATTGAAGCGCTGACGCCACTGATTGGTTGGGGCGTAGGCATTGCAGCCAGCCGCTACGTAATGGCATGGGATCACTGGGTCGCTTTTACGCTGCTGCTGGTGCTTGGCGGCCGCATGATTCTGGAAGGTTTCCGTAAAAAGGATGAAGAGTGCGAAGCGCCCCAGCGTCACGGATTCTGGCTGCTGGCGATGACCGCCGTTGCGACCAGTCTGGATGCCATGGCCGTCGGCGTCGGCCTGGCTTTCCTGCAGGTGAATATTGTGACGACCGCGCTGGCGATTGGCGCTTCGACGCTGGTAATGGCTTCGGCGGGCATCCTGTTAGGCCGTTTTCTTGGCCCGGTGATGGGCAAGTGGGCGGAGATTTTCGGCGGCGTGGTGCTGATTGGCATTGGCACCAGTATCCTGGTTGAGCACCTGGGCATCCTGTAAAGGTGCAGACAAAAGACCGGGTTTACCCGTCTCGTTTAGCTTTTGTTTAGGTTCGCTTTCGCATAATCTTGCGAATTATGTGATCTGCTTCAAATTTATTTGCCTGGAAAGTGCGCTTCTTGTATACTTTTTTTGCGTTCTATCAATAAAAGTTGAATTTCAGGTGCAAAAAATGAAAAAAGTTATCAATTACGTGTTCCGTAGCTATGTTGAAACATTTAAACACGTACCGCCAGGCGCTATGTATTAATGGCTCCGGCCCGAAACCCTCGATAGCCGCGGTCAGGGAAAGACCGATGGTTATCACCTGTTATCCCGCTAAAATTTTCTTCGCTTATCCCGTTTTCGACTCGCTAAAACCTTCTTCTCTTATCCCGTTTTTGACTCGCTAAAACCGTCTTCGCTTATCCCACGTTTTAATCGTTTTCAGCTCGCTAACACGCTCTTCGCTTTTCAATCGCTTCCGGTCTGCTGATGACAATGACCGCTTTGGCTTGCTACGCCTGCGTTCTCTGCCGCCCGCCGGTTTTGATGGCGCCACGCAGTCAAAAAGAAGCCGCCGCTGCTGACTGCGTCACAGCCAGCAGGGCGAAAAGCCATTAATCCTGGCTCTGGTACTCGTCCAGCGTAGCGCTCTGACAGGCTTCCATATTCTGGCTGGCCTGCTTCTTCTGGTCTTCGCTCAGATTCATCCAGGCAGCAACCACGGTTCGGGCTTCGTCTTCGTCAAAGTCCGGTTTTTCCTGCGCGGAAGGCGACTGGCCGCGCATGTGCAGCGCTTTCAGCTTGGTGATATAGCCATCCGCCGAGTCGGCTGCTTTATCCTGCGTCACCAGCGTACAAAGGTTAGCGATATAGCCCTGGGCCGGATCGTCTGAGTCTGCAGCCTGCGCTGCGCCAGTTACCGCCAGAGCGGCAAGCAGCAGCATTATTTTTTTCATATTTGCTCCTTAACAAGGATTTACGTTCGGCCGGTTCGGCATGGCCCGTTAAGGATAGCGCTTCCGTAGCGGGCCGGCACCGTACGCCTGAAGAGTAAATACTTTAATTCAGAGCCAGGCTCTGTACCAGTCGATCTGCTGCGCGATGAGGTGATCGAAGCGCGGGCCGCTGTAGCGAGCGTAACGTTTTGCCTCCGCTTCTACATGCAGCTTTTTCTCTGCCGCCGCCACGATATCAAACAGCGCAATGCCCTGCGGCGGCGGATTGACGCGATCGTCGCCCGCTATCACCAGTCCCGGGCAGGAAAGCTGGCTGGTAGTGCAGCGTCTTCTACATGGTCAGAAAGGCGATTTTAGTAACCATCACCGGGAACGGTGTTTTATGGCGCCTGAATAGTTTTAGCGGGAGGAATAAGAAGGAGGTGCAAAAGTCTCCACGATCTCAACCGTGGAGACAGCAATCTTAACCTTCGGGCATGGCGGAGGAATGATGGCTTGAAATAAGCCATTTCTGTCCGTCCCATGCATAGGTAAAGGTATAACGCGCGGCGGCTTTAGAACCATCGCCAAAGGTAAAGGTATAGGTGCCGGTATCGATAGCTTTATTACAGCCGATGCGAACGGTACGGCTGTCGATATGGCCAACCGGCTTCTTCGCCAGGAATTTTTTAAAATAATCAACGCGCTCTTCGTCCGTCAGGCGAGCTTTGTTCGACAGCGTTGGCAGCAGCACGGCATCTGACAGATAGTTCTGCGAAACGGTGTTGGCATCGCCTGTTTTTAGCGAATCATTCCAGCGATCGAACATAGAGGCAACTTCCTGCTCGGTCATTTTAACGCAGGAAGTACTCTCCTGAGCAAAAGCCGCCGAGCTGGTAAGCACGCCGGCAATCATCAAACCAATTAATCCAGCCTTCATTAATTATTTCCGTAGTATTTGTGTTTTTAATAAAGATAAAATACCAGAAGCTAATAAACGCATATTAAACGTTCGCAGCGATGGGAAAAGGCTATGCCAGAGGATTGATATAGATCACGTCAATAAGCATTCTTTATTGTAAGCACTGCGTTAATTATTTATTTATTATTAACGGCAATAATAAAGATGAATAACATAATTTATATTATTCGGGCGTTTCTTTAATAAGCTGAGATAAAGGCAGGGTTTTATAGCGAAAATGCGCCGTGTGGATAAGCAGGGCAGTGCAAACGACAGGAGCCGGGCGGGTAAAAAAAAGATGGTCAGCCGAAGCCGACCACCAACGTTTTTATTTCTGTAATAGCTGCTTAACCCAGGCAATGATTTCTGCATCTTTGCCCTGCTCAAACAGGCATTTCTGGAAGCGTTCGCCGCCGACGGCGGTTTTCACCAGTTCCGGGTCAATTGCGCACAGCGTATCCAGATAGTTATCTTTGATTACCGCGCTTTTTACCTGATTGAGGATACCGGCGTTGCGTACCTGCGGCTCTTTACGCTCGACGGGATAGCCTTCGCCCCGGCGGCCGGTAAAGGCCTTTTCAAACATATAGCGCACGTTCAGCTCGGCGCCCCAGCCAAAGCCTTTGGCAAAGGCCAGCGACAGCGCGTTGCCGTTATTGATTTGCGCAAACAGAAACGCATCCGCCGGATCGAGGCAGTAGCCGCAAACCACGCCAGGATGGATATTTAACGACATCAGCGCGCCCTGACCGGTGCCGCAGCCGGTGACCACGAAATCTACCGCCTTTGCGTTCAGCAGAATGCTGGCCATAATGCCTAAGTGGATATAGGTCAGATGATGATCGTTCTCGTCGCTCATGCCGACGTTAAACACCGCGTCTTTATTCTGCGCCGCTACGGCCTGTAACTGCTCCAGCACCACGGCGTTTTTCGCCGCCTGGCTGTTTTCCATCATCAGTGCAATATTCATCTTTGTTCTCCAGTATTCAGTCATTGAGAGGCCGATGGCGCATCAGCGCGCCAGCCAGCCGCCATCTACCGCAAGGGTATAGCCGTTGATGTAGTCAGCGGCTTTTGATGCCAGAAAAATCACCGGACCCATTAAATCCTGCGGCGTACCCCAGCGGCCTGCCGGGATACGCGCCAGAATTTCCGCACTGCGCTCTTCATCGCTGCGTAGCTGCTCCGTGTTGTTAGTGACCATATAACCCGGCGCCAGCGCGTTAACGTTGATGCCGTATTTCGCCCACTCGTTGGCCAGCTGACGCGTCAGCCCCATCACCGCGCTTTTCGACGCGGTATAGGAAGGCACGCGTACGCCACCCTGGAAAGAGAGCATCGAGGCAATATTGATAATCTTGCCGCCGCTCCCTTGCTTAATGAACTGACGGGCGGCCAGCTGCGATAAAAAGAACAGCGTCTTGATATTGACGTTCATCACGTCATCCCAATCCTGTTCGCTAAAGTTCAGCGCGTCTTCGCGGCGGATCAAACCCGCGTTGTTGACCAGGATATCGATATGCCCCATCTCTTCTACCGCACGTTCCAACAGTGATGACAGCCGATCCTGACGGCCGAGATCGGCTTGCAAGCTGAGAAAGCGTCTTCCCGTTGCGCCGACTTCCGCCGCGGTATCGGCGGGATCGCGGCGATTAATCGCCACGATGTCACAGCCCGCCTGTGCCAGAGCCACTGCCATACTTTTCCCTAAGCCGGTATTACAACCGGTGACCACAGCCACCTTTCCCTGTAGAGAAAAATCGTCAAGAATCATGCAGTTTCCTTATTTATAGATAGACGTGCAGGTATTCCACCAGACACAGGATCGCCATCGCCTGGCCATAAGGCATGGAGGTCAGCGGTATCTGGCGGTAGAAATCGAGGTCTTTACCCATGCCGGTGCCAAAGGAAACCTGTGTCAGCTCTCCGTCCTTATTGATGCGGGAGATCAATCCTTTAATCGCCTTTTCCGCCACCGCTATATAGCGAGGATCGGCACAGCGGCGACGCGCGGCTTTTAACATGCCGAAGGCGAAGCCAGCCGTTGCGGAGGCTTCAAGATAGGAGTTGGGATCGTCCAGCAGCGTATGCCACAGGCCGCTTTCGTCCTGACATTTTTCCAGCGCCTCCAGCTGGCGGGAAAGCACCTGTTGCAGATAGCGCCGGGTCGCATCACCTTCCGGCAGCTCAAGCAGCTCAACGAATTCCGGAATAACGATGGTCAGCCAGCTGTTGCCGCGCGCCCAGCGAGCGTTAGCAAAATTATGGTGACCATCGAACGTCCAGCCGTGGAACCACAGCCCGGTTTCCTTATCCATCAGATGCTGGATATGCAACATAAACTGATACTTGGCTTCTTCGATATAGTCCGCGCGGTTCAGCAGCTTGCCGATTTTTGCCAGCGGCAGCACGGTCATCATCAGCGTGTCATCCCACAGCTGCTGATGGTTCTCTTCCGCCAGCGTGATGTGCTGCAAACCCCTCATATCGGTACGCGGCATATCATGCATAATCCAGTCTGCCCAGCTTTCCAGGTAGGGCAGCCAGCGTGGATCGCGGGTTTCCTCATAGCGGTATGCCAGCGTCAGAAACGGGCAAACCGTGTTCACGTTACGGGTGGTGGAACCTTCAGCAAAACGGTCGTTGAACCAGTTATCAATGATGGCTCGCAGCCGATCGTCCCCGGTTTGGCGGTAATACTGATGAATGCCGTACAGGCCGATGCCGTGCGTCCATTCCCATCCTGCCCAGCCTTTGGTATCAATCACCCGGCCATCGTCAAGCCTCAGTAAAAACTCGCCGGTTTCGTCGGTAATATTCACCAAATTGTCCACCAGTTTGTTGATCAGCTGATGCAGCTCCTGGCTGGAGATAAACCTTTCCGGCTGGCGCAGGAGTGGGCTGTGTTTTACTGGGTATACGACCATAATTGCTCTGTCCTCGTGGATCTTAAGTTGACTATGAATGCGTTAAATTGTCGCCGGGCGCCGCTTTTGTGGTCTGAGCGGGCAGAGTGCCGGCCGCTGGCTTATGCCGATTCAGGTAACCAATGTTGTTATTGCCCCACAGCGATTCGTAAGGCATTCCGGCCAGCATCTCGACGGTAGCGCGAGCCTGCGGCGTGATGCTGTCAGGGACGACGCCGCCCGCTATGCGCATTTTCTCGGTTTCGTCACGCAGGATTTTGTGCGTGGTCAAATTCAGCTTGAAGCGCAGGGAGATCAGGAAGCCCATGCACAGGACCAGGATCGTGCCGCCGCACATGATCATCAGGATCGCATGACTGACGTTTTCGGCCTGCTCGGTGCTGCCCGCCACAAAACCGGAAAGCTGCATCAGGATGCCGACCAGCATGACGGCACCAGCCTGCGAAGCCTTACGCGTCAGGGTCATGATCCCGGCGAAAATGCCTTCGCGACGCTGACCGGTAATCACCTCGTCCACGTCCGCAATGTAGGTATAGATATTCCACGGCACGTAGTTAATGCCGCCGCGGCCCAGGCCAGCGATAGCGGAGATCAGCAGCAGCAGCGAGAAGACATCGCTCATGCCGCTGTAATAAAGCACGCCGTAGGAAAGCGTACTGAGCGCAAACAGCGCCACCACGATGCGGTAGGCGGGCGCCGGCCCAATACGGATACAGAGCGGGATCATGCCGATCACGGCAACAAACTGGAGGATCGCCATCGTGCCCATCAGGTTGGAAGCCACGGTGGCCTGCTGCATCAGCACAAATACCACGTAGTAGGTAAACACGGCGTTAAAAACGTCCTGCGCGATATAGCCGCCCAGATACATGCCCAGATGCTGACGGAAGATACGGATGCGCAGCGTAGATAACAGCTCGGTTTTCAGGCGGCCAAGGCTTTGCCCCAGCGTCAGCTTCTGCTGCTCGGCTGCCAGCGCGGCGGCGGATTTTTTCTCGGCCGGGCGCTCCCAGGTATAGCGATAAACCAGCGTCAGCACGATGGCGCACAGCACGGAAAAGACCAGGCTGGAATAGAAGAAAGAGAGCGGATTATCCTTGCCGAAATAAGCCAGCAGGATACCCGGCAGGAAAGCGGCCAGAATAGCGGAAAGCTGCGCCAGCGCGATGCGTGCGCCGGAGAATTTGGTTTTCTCTTTAAAGTCGTCGGTCATCTCCGGCACCAGGGTTTCATAAGGCACCAGAATCGAGGTGTAGACCACTTCAAAAAAGAGGTAGGTCAGCAGGTAGTAGACGTAGGTCATGTCGCCGACCCACATCAGGCTGTAGCTGAACACAAGGGGAATGCCCAGAAGGATAAAGAATTTACGGCGGCCGAAGCGTTTGCCGAGTCGGGTAGAGCCGAAGTGGTCGGTTAAGTAGCCCATTAGCGGGCTGACCACGCCATCCACAATGCGCGCCATGGCGAAAATAGAGGTGGCTTCAATAGGGCTGAGGCCGCAGAAGGTGGTGTAAAAGTAAAGCAGCCAGGCAGATGTTAATGCCATCGTACCGGCACCCAGAAAATCCCCTGATCCATAGGCGAGATAATTAAGCGTTCCTGGTTTACGTATTGTCATAATGTTCATCCTGAGTAACCAACATGCACAGCCCGGCTGTATGTCGGGAGAGGAAGTACGTTAGAGTTATGACGTCCAGAAAACCTTTGCGATTTTGCCAGCCGATATAAGGCGGTGGCGAAGAAAAGAAGATAACGGCGGGCGGCTTCACTAATTTAATAAAATGGCGTTTCAATTTTATTGAATTAGCCATTCAGGCTTTGCCAGGCAAGATTTGTTGCGATCTGTGGTTGATTTTATGGCGTTAAATCAAAGTCAGCGGTGAAAATGTTTATATAGTTAAAAACCCAACCGAAGAGGAAAGCACAATGAAAGCTGCCGTGGTCAACAAGAATCATACTGTCGATATCGTTGAGAAAAAGCTGCGCGCGCTGGCGCATGGCGAAGCGCTGTTAAAAATGGAATGCTGCGGTGTCTGCCACACGGATCTGCACGTTAAAAATGGGGATTTTGGCGATCGTACCGGCGTGGTGCTCGGCCATGAAGGCGTCGGCGTCGTCAGCGAGGTCGGGCCTGGCGTGACCTCATTGAAGGTGGGCGACAGGGCCAGCGTGGCGTGGTTTTATAAAGGCTGCGGCCACTGCGAATACTGCACGACGGGCAATGAAACCCTGTGCCGCAACGTATTAAATGCCGGTTTTACCGCGGACGGCGGCATGGCGGAAGAGTGTATCGTGGTAGCGGACTACGCGGTGAAAGTGCCGGACGGGCTGGATCCGGCAGCGGCCAGCAGCGTAACCTGCGCGGGCGTCACCACCTATAAAGCAGTAAAGGTTTCTGGCATTCAGCCAGGCAAGTGGCTGGCAATTTATGGCCTGGGCGGACTGGGCAATCTGGCGCTGCAATATGCCAAAAATGTTTTTAATGCCAAAGTTATCGCCGTGGACGTAAACGATGCGCAGCTGGCTTTTGCCAAAGAAATGGGCGCCGACTTAGTTATCAACTCGCTGAAGGAGGATGCGGCGAAGATCATTCAGGAAAAAACGGGCGGCGCGCATGCGGCAGTGGTAACCGCAGTGGCCAAAGCGGCATTTAATTCGGCGGTAGACGCCATGCGTGCCGGTGGCCGTATCGTGGCCGTTGGCCTGCCGCCAGAATCGATGAGTCTGAATATCCCACGTCTCGTTCTGGACGGTATTCAGGTGGTCGGCTCGCTGGTGGGCACGCGTGAAGATCTGGCTGAGGCTTTTCAGTTCGCGGCAGAGGGAAAAGTAGTGCCGAAAGTCACCAAACGTTCTCTTGAGGAGATTAATGAAATTTTCGACGAAATGCTGGAAGGGAAAATTAAAGGCCGTATGGTGATTGATTTTACTGCTGACACCCACGCTGGCTAAAGCTGACTTGCCTGTGGAAACGGCTTAACCGCTTATTTCCACAGGCAAATATTTACAAAACCTGTCACGCGCTCATAAAGAAGCTCGACCGTGCTGGCGCTTCCGGCTCCAGTCGGCAACAGAGGCTTAGCCACAGCAGTGACACCAGCCAACCCGCATTGTTTAACATTTGTTTTCCCTTTGAACACATGGTAACAAATTAACTTTACTCACCCGTGGAGAATTCGCCACAGGCGTAGCTCTTTTTGCTAAGCGCTGTGGCGTTGTACAGCAAGGGCTGCACGCCTTATCGGGACGATTAACCGCTAAGCTCAGAAGTCATCGTTTCGCTTTGAACGTTAATGAGGAGAGTTAAGGTGTTAAAAAAGGCTAAAACAGGGCTGCTCGCAGCCGCGCTGCTGACCTTTAGCGCAGTGGCTGCCGACAATACGCCGCAGTATGGCGTAGAGCTACAGGGCTTCGATTTCCCTTATCCAATTGAAAAGTTTAATTTTTCATCACAACAGCAGCCGCTTTCTATGGGCTACATTGACGCGCGACCGGCAGGGAAAGCGAACGGGCGGACGGTAGTGCTGATGCACGGCAAAAACTTCTGCGGCGTGACCTGGCAGGATGCCATAGAGGCGCTGCGTCATGCGGGCTATCGGGTAATTGCGCCGGATCAGATCGGCTTTTGCACCTCAACCAAGCCTGCTTACTATCAATACAGTTTCCAGCAGCTGGCGTTAAACACGCATCAGCTGCTCGCCAGCCTGCATATTGATAAGATCACGCTGGTCGGCCATTCAACCGGCGGGATGCTGGCTACACGCTATGCGTTAATGTACCCACAGCAGGTAGAAAAGCTGGCGCTGGTTAACCCGATCGGGCTGGAGGACTGGAAGGCGAAGGGCGTGCCCTGGCGCAGCGTGGACGACTGGTATCAGCGAGAGCTGAAAACCAGCGCGGAAAGCATTAAGGCGTATGAGCAGAAAACCTATTACAGCGGCCAGTGGAAGCCGGAATACGATCGCTGGGTCACTATGCTGGCGGGGCTGAATAACGGGCCGGGCCACAAGCTGGTTGCCTGGAATTCCGCGCTGCTCTACGACATGATATTTACCCAGCCGGTTTATTATGAATTTGGCAATCTGAAGGTGCCGACAACGCTGCTGATTGGCACAGCAGACACCACCGCTATCGGTAGCGATATCGCGCCGCCGGAGGTGAAAGCGACAATAGGGCATTATAACGAGCTGGGCAAAGAGACGGCGAAAAAGATCCCCCATGCCGTGCTGATCGAATTCAAAGGAATGGGACATGCGCCGCAGATGGAAGATCCCGCTATGTTTAACCGTACGCTGATTGACGATCTGAACAAGCTATGACGGGCAGCGCAGGCTTCCAGCCTGCGCTGTGCACGCGTCAGCATGACGCCGGGTGCCTCCCGGTGAGTCAGAAAAGCCATAACCTGACCCGCTATTTGCCACATGGTTAGCTGACTGGCTTAGCCCCGCCGCTCAGGGGGATCCGCCATACGGAAAAAAGCATAAATTTATCGGCATCAACCAAACCGAAACGATAGCGTGTTGCTTGCGAAATAAATAATAATTAACGGGAAGGTTTCAGGTGTTAATAGTGGATTAAATTAATAGCTATTCGCGCCATATTAATAATATTATTTCCTTCAAAGTTGTAAGTTTACTATTAATTTTTGGCTATTATTCGGCGCGTTATCATTACGTTGACGCTATCGTTTTTATTCTTTCTTCAGGCAATTTTCTCTGAAGATAATATGAAAAAATATAGCGTTCTGGTCTGTTTTTTACTGCTGTGTGGCTGCATGGGGCACCGTCATGCTCAGCAACATAATCCGGTTGCAGACTGTTCCAGCCACGACGATGAAATCGACTGTAGCTGGAACGTGCCCGACAGGCCGTAACGGCCGCGCTTATGCCGGCCCCTGCGCGTGCAATATGCGCTGCGCCTGGTCCACCGTTAGCGCGTAATCGAAAAAGCGGCGGTAAAAATCCTGCGTCGCCTTGACCATATCAAGCTGCGGGAAAAGCTCGGGATGCAGAAGTTTTGCCGCCCACTGAATTTGCAGCCCGGCTTCCGTGCCGTAGCGATCCCAGGGAAACACGCCCGCCGGATTTTGCCAGACCTGATGGCGTTTTACCGCCTGCAGATTGGCAAACAGCGCCGCATAGTCTGAATCGGCCAGCTTTCCGGCTCCCGCGCCGATAATGATGATATCCGGCTGCCAGAAAAGCACGTTTTCCGGCGAGGTTTCTTTCATATTGCCGTTTACTTCCGCCGCCACATTGCGGCCGCCAGCCAGGCGGATCCAGGTGTCGATCAACGTGTTGCGTCCGTCAACCTTCAGCGGATGCAGGGACTGAATATGTAAAACGCCAGGCCGCTGGCTATTGCTTAGCCCTGCGGTTTTCGCCTGTATAGCGGCAATCCGGGCATCGAGCCAGGCGTTATAGGCTTGTGCTCGCCGTCGCGCCTGCGCCGTGCCGACCACCCCGGCCGTCGTCAGCAGCGAGCGCTGCATAGAGGGAAAATCGTCAAAGTGCATGACCAGCGTCGGCAGCCCGGCCCGCCGGTAAGCGTCAGCATCCGCATCTTCTGCCGCTACAAATACTGTATCGACCCTTGCGGCCAGCAGCGCCTCGCTGTTAAACGTGCGGCCATGAACCGACAGCGCCTGATGCAGCGACGGCGCTATTTTAAACATCCAGGGGCGATCGCTGGCGTGATTAACGGTCGCCACGATGCGGTCGCCCGCGCCCAGGGTCATCAACAGCGAATGATGCGCATACCAGCCGTCGGCGATCCGTCGGGCCTGCTGCGGTACCTCGACCTTGTTGCCGGCGTCGTCAATAACGCTCCGGGCAAAGCCAGGTGTAGCAAAAAGCAGGAAGAGAGCCGCCAGCAGCGGCGTAATCAGGGGTTTTATCATCAGAACCTCAGCTGTAGAGAAAGCTGCGCCATGCGCGGTTCGCCGAGCTGGGCGCTGGCATAGCCCGCGCCGCTGTAGCCGTTCAGGCCGCCGGGCACGATATTCGTCCAGTAATGGCGATTAGTCAGGTTGGTGACATCCAGGCGAAAAGTGGTTTCCGTATTGAAGAGCCGCGTTGTGTAGCTGCTGCCGATATCGAAAGTCGTATAGCTTCCTGTCCAGCTGTCGTTGGCGTTATCGGTACTGCGGCGTCCTACGTAGTGCATCCCGCCATGAATATCCGTACCGCGTAAAAAAGGTAAATCGTAAGCGGTGAACAGGCTGGCCGTATAGCGAGCCAGGCCCACTATCTGCCTGCCGGTCGTGGCGGGGCTGGCAGTATCGCGCAGGCGTGGATCGAGCCATGTCATGCCGCCATACAGATGCAGCCTGTCGGTAACGTCGCCGTCGGCCATCAGCTCCAGCCCCCGGTTGCGCTGGCTGCCGTCCACGGCATAGTCGCCGCTGGCGGTGGCATAAGCGAAAGGGCGGTCAATCCGGAACAGCGCGGCGGTCAGCAACAGTTTATCAATCGCCAGCTTGCTGCCCACTTCCAGCTGCTTGCTGCGATAAGGCGCCAGGATACTGCCCGCGTTCGTGGAGCCGCTCGGCGCGGTATCGCCCTGTTGCAGGCTGTCTGCCCAGCTCATATAGAGCGTCAGCGGTTCGACAGGCTTAAACATCAGGCTGGCCGAACCGCTAAAGCCGCTGTTATCTGAATGGCTGCTGCGGCTGCCGGTTTTTGCATAGTTAGCGGAAGTCAGGAAGCTTTCGCTACCGGCCAGCAGCAGGCTCCACTGCGGTGAGAAGGTCAGCGTATCGCTAAGCAAAAAGGCCTGCTGCGTGGCGGTAGCCGAGTGGTAGTGATGGGTGAAATCCGGGTAGTCCGGTTCGGCAAAGGATTGCGGCTCGTCGAGCGAGGCGCTACCCAGCGTGCTGGTGGTGCCGTTCAGCGGATTATAATTTTTCCAGACAAAGCCGCGCAGGCCGGTGGAAAGCTGATGATGCAGCCAGCCCGTTTCCAGCTCGCCGTTCAGGTTCGCCATATAGCTGTTAATGGTAAAGCGGCTGGCTGTAGAAGAGGAGGTGGTGGTTGTATAATGACCGGCGCGGTCGGTAAAAGTATTCGTTACCGCCGTGGATTCACGATCGGCAATCTGCCGCAGCACGCCCAGTTCGCCCTGCCAGTTCCCGTCAAAATCGTGCTTCAGATGTACGCTGGCGGTCAGCGTATGGTTATCGCTACCGGCATAGTATTGTCCGAGATACGTCTTTTTGGGATCCGGCGCGGCGGGGAAAGAGAGGCCATTGCCCAGCGCAAATTTGCCCGGCAGCCCTTTTTCATAATAGTGGTAATAACTGAAATTGCTTTCTAACGTCGTGCGATCGGTTAGCGTTGCGTCCAGCCCCAGGCTGAACAGCTGACGGCGCTTTTTACTGCCGTGTGCAAAGCCGTCACCCTCATCATCCAGAAAATTAGCGCGATAGCGCAGGCGGTCATTGTCGTCCAGCGGGCCGCTGAAGTCGCCGGAAACCAGGCGGCTGAGGCCGGTGCCAGCGCCAAAAGTAAGGCTGTGCTGTGCGATATCGGTGGGGCGCTTCGCCACAAAGTTAAACAGCCCGGCCGGATTTGCCGGCCCGTAAAGCGATCCACCCAAACCGTTCAGCACTTCCAGATGGTCAAACTGCTCGGCAGCGTAATCGGTAGTCGAGACGACATTCAGGCCGTCAATCATAGAGTTCTGTACCACGCTGCCCTGCATTCCACGCGTTTGCGGGCGGGCGCCGTCACCCTGCACGGAAGGCATATAGCGATAGATATCCGTGATGCTTTTTAACTGCTGGTGCTTCATCAGCGTTGGGGAGACTTGCTGCACGGACCAGGGCGTATTGCGGATTTCCTGCTTGCCCAGGTTACCCAGCGTGACCTGCCTGTCGGGCGCAGCCGCTTCGCTATCCGGCGCGGCGGCTACAGTGAGGGTTTCTTCCTGGGTAGCGGCCTGAGCCTGAATACCTGTCAAAATCAGTACGTAAAGCGCGCGCTTCATCATGCGCGGCGGTGAGGCTATTGTCATTTTATACCTTGCCGATCGAAAAGCAGCCTTCGGGCTGCCTGAATGCAGATGCCTGTAAAGTTCACGCGAAAGATAGCATATCGTTATATGATAAATTATATAGCGAGTGCTATCCGCAGGAGCCTGGAATATGCTGCTGGATAACGGCCCATCAACAATAATTAATGATGCCTACAGATTTTCTGCATCATATTATTTTGCGTAAAGCGGGAACATTATCAGATGGGTAGAAAATTTTTGTGATAAGCGGCAGGCCTGTAAGGACGGTTTTTTCGCCTGTATTTGATGCCAATATGCCATCAGGTATTTTACCGCCAGGCAAATGCCGTCCGTATTTGTTGTGCCCGATCTGAATTTTGATAAAATAGCGACTTGTTGGTAACCTTCAGTAATACGGCATAAAAGGCACACAGAAAGGTTGAGCCTGTTCCTTGAGGAATATTTGTTATTCACGGTATCAGATTATTTTTGTATAAAATACTGCTATATCTGTTTATTATGGGATCAATAAGATAACGTAATCCATGCAGGTCTGTCGGAATAGAAAAGGATGTGTTTCGGCAAGTTATTTCTTCCCGGTTTTACCGCCGGAGTGGAAAGTATCAGGATCTTATAGGCTATTTTAGCCATTGCTATCGATTATTATTTTAGGGTTGTTCATATTTCACTCACTTTTTAAGGTGGAAAAAGCTTGCGTAAGGATGGGCGCACGGCATCGGCGGGTAAACCGTCTTTTACTTTTCCTGTGCCTTTAAAATCGATACCGGCGTTTATCTCCGCCGTCACAGCATATTAATGTTGTGAAAAACCTGCGCGACTGCATAAAACAGAAACTCATTGCGTAATTTATATTCAGGATGAAATATTATGCTAAAGATAATCGTTTCCAGCGATAACGTATATTACCGGAAAGGCGTTGAATCGCTGATTACAAGTGCAGGGAAAACCCTCAGGGATGGGTTATTTGAAGTGGTTTCAGAAACAAGTAGCCCGGTAACGAAAGAAGCCGATATTGTGTTCAGAGACATTATGATCAGCGTTTTTTTCTATAAGCGCGAAACGATTGCCGGCAAGGGCCAGGCGGAACCTCACCTGTCAGCGCTACACATTCCCTTTATCTGTCGTGGAGATAATATACCGCAAATTACCGGAAAGATTAGAAAAATCATGCTGATAGCCACTACTAACGCGGCCAGCTTTGCCAGCCGTGAAAATTATAAGTTAACCGGGCTAAAAGACTTTATGCAGCTCTCTTCTACAGAAAGCAAGGTTATGCTGATGGTTGGCCAGGGCTACGATACGGAAAATATATCCAGGATGTTAGGGCGTTCAAAAAAAACCGTCAGTACGCATTGCCGCAACGCCATCAGAAAAATGGGGATGCTTAACCGGGTCGAATTTTACAAATATGCCTCTTTTGTAGCGCAATATGGTAATAAAAAAGGTAATACGCTCTGCCTGTAACATTATCTTACGGCCCGCCTTTAAGCGGGCCATATAAAGCGGTAGCTTAACTGTCGACTATCGACACGGTTTCAGGATTAAAGCTGTTGATGATTTGCACATAATGCTTACGCTGGAAGTCATTAAATTCCGCTGAGGAAGCCAGCGTAAATACAATCAGATTTAGCCTGGCAGGATTGATTACCGGATGCCAGGGAAGCTCGACGGTAGACTGCACCTGCTTAACCGGCTGTCCATTCTCCAGAAAAGAGTTGGCCGTCTGGATCACCGGCAACTTAGCCGGGCCGATTTCATTCTTCAGCATTTTTCCCTCGCTTTTATAGCCGGGCAGGCTGTTGGCCATAAAATTAGTTTGCGTTTCGCAAAATTCTTCCAGCGTTTGCCCCTCATTTTTAAATGATCGATTAATCAGGATGGTATATTCGTTCGCTTCCGGATCGCGAAAACGCAGGACGTTAATGCTCTGATCATAAAAGGGCGCCTCGGTCAGAAAAGTGCCTTCGTACATGATGTAGCTCTTTTTTTTACTCATGGTTCACCTGTTTTATTTGTTGCATCCGCCAATGGGATGATTTCCACACGCCTGTTTCTTTCCCGGCCTTCTCCGGTCTGATTACTGGCAACGGGCAGGCTGTCGCCCATCCCTTTAATCACAAGTTTGTCCGGCGGGACGTTGGCATGGCTGACCAGCCAGTCACGAACCGCCTTCGCCCTGCGTATCGAGAGCTGGTAGTTGGCTTCCGGGCTGCCGGTATTGTCGGAATGCCCAACGATGGCAAAAGTTGTTTGGGCATTGTTTTGCATTAACGGCAGCAGCCAGGCCAGATTTTTACTGCTGTCAGGCCCGAGCGTGGCGCTTCCTCTGGCAAACAGCGCGACGGAGCCTGACGCCATAAAAACCGGCGACGGATTGTAATTTTGCAGGGCGTCACTGACGCGTGCCGCCATTTCCCCACAGCGCGAAAATCGCCATAGCCGACTAAACCAGGCGTCGCGGCAGTACAGCAGCTGCTGTTTCTGGTCGCGCAGTCGTTGATAAACCGCTCTTTTTTTCTGCAGCTGTGTCTCTTCCGTTTGCCGGAAATCGGCCAGCGTACGGGTCGCCGCAGCGATATTTTTAGCCTCAAACCAGGTGGAGCCGATCAGCAGCATCGCCAGCAGCAGCGCAGCGCAAACCGGCAGCCAGCGCCAGGAAAACCCCGAGCGTTGCCTGTCGGGCTGATAAGGCACGCCCGGGTCAATGACGTCAGGTAAGCTGGGCAGCATAACGCCCGGAGAAAGACCCGGACAGAGCCCGAATTTCTGCTGTAGCCACTGCGCCCAGGCGCCATGACGGGTAAAGCCGTTGCCGTTATCTGCCAGCAGAACGGCGCTTAGCCGTAGCGAAGAACCGGAGAACAGCGCCTGTAGCGCTTTGGCTATCCCCGAACTTTCCAACCACAGGCGCAGCGCGTCCGTCATGGCGTAACGGTAGATTGAGTGGCAGCTGAGCGGCTCAGAGACGGCGAGTAGCTTTGCCAGCTCGCGCGCGAGGGTGGTTTCACCGACCTTGCGGAGGTCAAACTTACCGGACCATTTTGCCTGTCCGGCCTGGCTTTCATGGCTCAGACGGGCATAGAGACCCAGCACGCACGGCAGCGCCTCCTGCTCATATAAGCGCCATGCTGCGATTTTCGCCAGCGCCTGAGCGTCGGTTTCCTCGCCGTCCGGGAAAAAAGGGAAAAAAGCATAGAGGCGATGCTTCTTCTTTCTCATCCGCTTTACTATTTCCGGCAGCGCTTCCGCTTCCGGTACCACGATCCAACTTATCGGCTCGTCTTCCTGTTCCGGCTGCCGGTCAGAAAACCATTTTGCGGCATAGGGGCCGATAATAAGGATGGCGGGCGCGGCGGCAGCGGGCTGATTTTTTAATAACGAAGCTGGCATGGTTAAAGCGCCTCCAGCCAGGCAGAACAAAACAGCCAGAGCACGATCAGCAGCAGGCTCAGCAGGATAAGCTGCAACGGCAGATGAAAACGAGGCGGTGAGCGCGTCGGCAGGGTATCCGGAGCCGCCTCCTCTGTTTCTGTCTGGCAGGCGGCGGCTGGCTGAGTGACAGACAGTGACAGCAGGGGAGCACTGTTCCTGCCGGTAAAGGCCGAAACAAGAAACAATTTCCGGGCGTAGGTGAAGATCTGGCCCTGGCCGTCGGCCAGCAGCGGTTCAAGCCTGTCGCCCAACGTCATTGGGCCGTCCGTATAGCCGTAAAAATAGTGCGTCAGCGCATAGCGGTCCCAGGCAATATTGTCGGCGCGAAGGCGTAACGCGACTCGCCGATCCAGATAGCAGCAGAGCGCGTGGCACAGCTCATCGCTAAGTTGTTCGCATTCACCTTCAGCAATCAGCGCTTTGCTGAACCGCTCAATAAGCGCGATCAGCATTAACTGCAATTCCGGCAGGGAAGGAATAATGCCGTCAAAAGAGAGCAGGGCATCAATGCAGATCAGGCGATGGTAGAGCGTTGTGCTTTTCACCAGGCTTTCTCCACAACCTTACTCCACCCGTCGCTATCGTCATAAGCGCTAAAACGTATCGCGGCGGGCGTGAACATGATCGGAAATGTCACGTCCAGATCGATTGCGATTTCTCCGCCGTCATGCCCGGCCAGGCATTCATTTATTTCCTCTCCCGACAGGATTTTTTTATAAAGCAGATCGTTGGCGTTGCTATAAACACCAATATGCAGGCAGGTGATATCAGCCAGCGGCGAGGTAAACTCTTCCTGCGTCAACCCAATAGTTTTTTGCTGATGGCTGCTTAATCTTTCCCGCCAGTTGCCATAGGGCGGTGGAAACCAGGCGACACGTTCCGTTCCCAGCACTTCTGGCAGCACGGCAAATTTGGTAAAGGAGATGCCCAGCGCGGCCTCGAACTCAGCCAGCGTGCGCCTGCTGCCCAGCCCATAGCGACCCATGTCGGCCGGTTCAGCCTGCTCCATACCCAGCAGGGTTCTGACTCTTTTTTTCGACAGGCTGTCTCTTTCGTGCCAGGCACGGTCTACGGAACCGGATTTTTTTGCCTCGTCATCATGATCGCCCCAAATTCGACTGGCCTCTTCCCTGCCGTAAAAATGCCACAGCACTATTTTATGCGGATGCCAGACGTCATAACCGTGGGTAAAGGCCCGGGCCGCCATCGCTATCTCTTCGCCCTCGAAGAAGATTTGCGGATCGTTCGGCACCTCCTTTACGAAACGGCCTTCGGCGAAAATAAAGCCGCCCGCCAGATAACTGCCTCTGACTGGCGCCGCTTGTTGAAAATCAACCGAAGTGAGCTGCACTATTTTTTCACTGGAAAAGCCTCTGAAAACCAGGCGAAATATCGCCTGGGTTTTTTCCTCTTCTTTGCCGGGTACATAGCCCGGCGGATAAGAGGAGAGCACCGGCTTTTCACTTTGCGCCTTCAGCGCTTCCAGCATGGCAACCATTTCTCTGTCCCAGCCCTCTACAAAGCGGCAGTGGGAATCGATTTGCAGCACATACTCTTCCTCGCGGTAAAGCGTTTCACACTGGTTTCTGGCCCAGCAGGCGCCTTTACTGAAGAAATAGTGCAGGGAAATCATCCGGATTTCCGTCTCCAGATAACGCCAGGTCAGGAGGTCATACTCTGCTGTTGATTCCGCCGCGCAGAGCGTCATGCCGGCCTGCTGAAAGCGCTGGCGGTCGCCCTCATCCTGCCAGCAGACGGCCACGGCAAGCCTGTAGCATCCGGAGGCCTTCTCAATTAAATCCCGGAGCGTCGGGATCAGTTCCGGATCGCGATAGCTGGCGATGCTGATAAAAATGGCTGGTTTCCTTTCCATAGAGCCGCCTTGTGATTTGACGTTGATAAATCCCTTGATCGAACGGTGCTGCCAGAGTTGCCGGGCGCGGCTGGCTGCCGCAAGCGGCATGCTACGCTATTCTTTGTCGCTATCGAGCCTGTCGATAATTTCCGGCGGCAGCATTTTTACCAGCTGAGAAAAGCTTTTTCCCACCGTCTTCTCCGCATACTGAAGCAGCAGGATCGCCGGACTGCCGGGTTCCATTCGGGTAAACCATAGCCGCAGCTCCTGTAGCCTG
Source organism: Erwinia sp. STN24 (assembly GCF_041320675.1). Classification (NCBI taxonomy): domain Bacteria; kingdom Pseudomonadati; phylum Pseudomonadota; class Gammaproteobacteria; order Enterobacterales; family Erwiniaceae; genus Erwinia; species Erwinia sp. STN24. The sequence goes on from NZ_JBGGPM010000005.1 coordinate 259,165, forward strand.
AGCAGCGCATCGGCGCGGCTGGCAATACCGGTCTGGCGGGGCGTAATCAGGGGGGCGCTGACGGCTTCGTTTTCTGCCGCCTTTTCTGCCTGAACCGGCTGTTCTACCGTTTCTTCTGCGACAAAAGAAACGGCTGGCAACGGCGGCGAAACCGTAGTTTCCTGACTGATAAATAGCCGCAGAATGGCGCCTAACCGCGCAAAATCCGGCGCTTCATCGCCCAGCGAGGTTGTCAGGATGGCGCGGAGTTCCATCAGGCAGGCGTGCGCTTTTTGCAGTGAGAGGAGGGTTTGATCCTGACGGGCTTCCCATTCGAGTAGCAAAGCCGCCGCCGTCGCTTCGGGCAGCGCGCCCTCTTCACGCGGCGTGGCGTGCGCTTTTTCAAAATCTTTTATGGCAATTTGCAGACCTGCCGCTTTCGGCAGAGGCAGCTGACGAAAATCGGCAAGCAGCCCGTTGATATCATCCAGCTCGGACAGGGCGTTAGCCCGCATAACCGGATCGAACTCGCCTTCTTCCGTCAGCTGCGGATAAAGATCCGTAGGGAAAGTGGTCAATAAGTCACGTAATATCAGTAGCCCTTCATGCAGCGCCGCCATGCCGATTTGCCTGATACGGCAGCGCATCAGCGCCACCACCAGCCGGATATCGCGGCTTCGTTGCAGCAGCGCCTGACAGTCGCGCTCAATCTCCGCCCAGTTCACCGGTTCGGCAGCCTCGACGAAGCTGCCGTACTCCGCGTCCAGCCTTGGCTGAAGCCTGGCCTGCAGCATAATAAAAGCGGCGTCATATTCCAGGTTTTCACCACAGGGCCGATCGCCGGGCACCGGCTGTAACAGATCCTGATAGTAATGATGCTTGTTGCTTTCCGTCACGATGTTGTCCTTTATATCGCGTCCAGGCGCTACGGGTGATAGCGCTCCGGCTCAAAGCTCATGCCGTAAACCGGCGTAACGTCCTCTTTTCTCTCCAGCCAGACGGCGTAGCCAAGCTGATGACTGCCGTCCAGCGTCGCCTGCGGCACCTCGCTGGCAGCCAGCACCAGCTGGACATCCCAGGCATATTCGAACCCCGTAAAATTGCGCACCCACTCTCGCAGTACGGGTAGATCCGATCCCCACGGGCTGAAGCGCATATAGTTATCCAGCGTTAAGGGGCCGAGCAGCAGCTTGAATTTGTGCTGCCTGTCCCGCACGGTATTGCCTAATATTGCGCCATCGCCCAGCAGCATGGCCGCATCGTTGCCCAGCACGGAGCAATCAGCGGGATCCAGAAAGATCCACTGGGTCACAAACTCTTCCAGCCGGGCTTTTATCTGGAAGTAATATTCGATGGCGCCCGCCAGTCCTTCCGGATTGCGCGCCTCGCGGATCAAATGGGCAGAAGAAGCCAGTCGGGCGTGGGTCGGCAGCGGTTTATCGTGTAGCTCGGCCAGATCCATGCCTGCCAGACTGGCAATATAAAAAGAGAACTGTTCCTCATTCGGTCTGTCCAGCGAGGCGGTATCCTGCGCGACAAACCAGGCGCGATAAAACAGCGACAGGGCGCGATGATGAAAAACATCGAGAAAGTCGGTCAGCGTATTGTCCTGGGCCTCCGTTCGCGAGTACGCCAGTTCGGAAAAATGCAGCGGCATCGCGCCCTGCGGGCCCCATACGCCGGGGCCAAAGAGTTTTATCCCGATGCGGCCATTCTCCAGGCCGAGAGAAGCGATTTCGCGCGGCGCAAAAATCAGAGAGGCTTTTTGGCCTATGCGGAACGTCTCCTGGCCAGGCAGCACCGCTGTACCGGGCACCGGCAGCGTCTGCGTTTTAGCCGTAATTGCGCGCATGATACTGATAAAACCGGCTTCCCAGGGCCGCTCGTTATTAAACCAGGCGGCCAGCATATCGACGGAGGAAGCGCGCATCAGAACGAGCCTCGTTTGCCGGGGCGGGCCTGCCAGCTGGCGATGACGCCCCTCTGCATCGAGTGCAGCTCCGTTTCGGTAAACACGTTGATAGCGGCGTGGCGAGAAAGGTAATTCTCCATCACCAGACCGAACAGGTAAGGACTGACGCCGGAAAAGCCTTCTTCATCTACCGTCAGCACGCAGCGCACGCCTCTGCCGTAAATCAACAGGCCGTCACCGGGAAGACGCCGGGTGACCGGAAACGTTTTACAGCCGATCAGGCTATCTACCTGAGTATTGGACTCGCGATCGGCATTGTGTAAAAACAGGCGCAGCATATTGCGCAGCGATTCCCCGCCCGGCCCGTGCTCCAGATCGGAGAGCGGCAGATAGTTAAAGCTAAGCTGGCGGATCAAACGCCAGGCCGACTCCCCCAGCGCAAAAGGCTCGCGTGGCGCGCTGGGCTGGCAAACAAAGGCCGCGCCCAGAACAGGAACCGCGTCGGACAGGGTTAAATCAAAGCTGCCGCTTCTGGCAATCAGGCGTGGCAGATCCCGGTTGGTGACCATCGCTTCGACCGTAAGATAGCGAATATGGTCGGCATAGGGCGCTTCCTGCTGATCGACCAGCGAGACGAAGACCTCTGTTCCGGGATAAGGCGTGCGGGTGTCATATTTTCTCTTGCTCTCGCTTTTTACTCTGGCTTCGCGATTGAGCGAGAAGTAACGGCCAAAATTGCCATAGTCGCAGTGACGCGTTTGATAAAGCGGTTGAAACACCACTTCCTCGCTGCTTTCCGCCTGCTGGCCGCGCACCTTATGCACGGAAAAAACCTCGTAATCAAGGGGACGGCTGCGATCGGGAACCACATGGAAAGCGTTTAGCGCCCGGTTGACTTCGATCCTGTCCACCACTTTGGGAAACAGGTTAATCACCGGCGTACAAAACGGTAAAAACTTTGACGCGTTAACATGGCCAATCAGCTGCTGGGGAAGCCGATCCAGCAGCACTATCAGCTCGGCCTCGTTGCTGTGGTTGCGGGACAAACCGGCGGCCAGCTGGGTCAGCGTAAAAAAATAAAAGCGCTGACGACAGGCGAAATATTCATGGATCAGGTTATGTCCATGAAACATGTTCCAGGAGAGCGGCAGCAGCGTCTGATCGGGATGCAGCCCTTCAAAAGTCAGCGGGCGCTGGGCGATGACCACGTCTTCCGCTTTGCTGTTGCCGGCCCGTACCAGCATAGCCACATTGCTGGTATGCAAAAGTTCAAAAAGATGGGAAACAATGCGCTCATCGCCGTCGATATAGAGCGGCAGCCGATCGAAGCCGGTCAGCTGCGAGAATACCCGTTCCCCCTGCGCACGCAATTTGATCCGCAGAGCGCCTTTCAGCCTGGCGTAAGGAATACGATACTTTTCCAGATTGGGAATATCCGGCGGAACGGAAGTCAGGCGAGCCTCAACGATTTCTATTGGCCACAGCGTAACATCCTGACCGTTGCGAAACTCGCAGCGTGTATTTTCGCCTGGCAATATGCGGGTATAAAACGCACTGTTTTTGGGAACAAGATAGCCGTGGCCTAGCTCTCCTTCTTTCAGGTCAGGCGCAAGTTGAACCACGCCGATGGAGGGCGTGGGCGAATTATAATTAGGGTAGACGATGTCCAGAAGCCGCTGCGTAAACTTTGGGAACTCCGCATCCAGTTTTAAATGCGTACGTGCAGATAAAAAGCAAAATGCTTCAATCAGTCTTTCAACATAAGGATCGGCCGTTTCGATGCCTCTCATCCCCAGACGCCCGGCAATTTTGGGATGTTTTTCAGCAAACTCACGCGCTGACTCTTTCATAAAAGTGAGTTCCTGATTGTAATAATCGAGGAATTTATGATTCACAATTGCTCCCGTTATCCTTGTTTTTAAACGTAGGCTTTGTCTTTATTAATTTGGCCGTCTGAACAGGGTTTTTTAGTAAGCTAACTGTTATTTTTTGAAAAACAACAGGGTGTTATTAATTAATAATCGCGTTAAATACACGTAGCGGTTTTTATGCTTTTTTCAGATTTTATAACATGTGAAAAAAACAGTCTCAATGCCATTGTGAGGAAATGCCAGGGATTTCACCGGGTCACCAGGTTATTTGACAGGAAAGATCTTTTTAAATAAGGGGTTATAATCGTAGCGGGTCTGTTATTCAGGAATAGCGTTCGGGCGGTATTCTTAATTTATTTTTACGGCGTGGACAAGGGTATTATATTTTGTTTTCCTTCCCCGGAAGACTCTGGTCTGTGTGATTTTATGCCTGTGAAAAATGTACCCGGAGGAATGATACGTGGCGATTACAAGGCAAAATTTATTCGGCAAGCTGGATGAGACATTATTCAGAACGATTGAAAGTGCAACCACGCTTTGTAAGCTGCGCGGCAACCCCTATGTTGAACTGGTGCATTGGCTAAATCAGATCTGGCAGCAGGAGCAAAATGATTTACGTCTGATAGCCCGCCATTTTGAGGTCGACGCGCAGGCGCTGGAACAGGGCTTCGCTCAGGCGCTGGCCCGATTGCCGGCAGGCGCCAGCACTATTTCGGACTTTTCATATCATATTGAACTCGCTATCGAACGCGCCTGGATTTATGCCAGCCTGGAATGTTTTGAAAGCCGTATTCGCAGCGGACATTTGCTGATCGCCATGTTGACCACCATGGAGCTGCGGCGCGCCCTGTTTGCTATCTCTTCCGCTTTTGAACGGATCTCTCTGGAACATTTGACCGCCGATTTCGGCTATATCACTCAGGCTTCGCCGGAAGTCAGCGAGGCGACGACGGAGGCCGGCGTCATGCCCGGCGAAATTAACGCGGCTATCGGCGGCCAGACAAAAAGCGGCGGGCTGGCGCAGTATGCCACCGATCTGACCGCGTTAGCGCGCGAAGGCAAAATCGATCCGGTAACGGGACGCGAGCATGAAATCAGCACCATGACCGATATCCTGCTGCGTCGCCGTCAGAACAACCCGCTGCTGACCGGCGAAGCTGGCGTCGGGAAAACGGCCGTCGTGGAGGGGCTGGCGCAGGCCATCGTGGCGGGTAATGTGCCGCCAGCGCTGGCAAAAGTCAGGCTGCTGGCGCTGGATGTCGTCGCCCTGGCCGCCGGCGCCAGCATGAAAGGCGAGTTTGAGGCGCGGCTGAAAGCCGTGCTGGATGAGGCTATCGCTTCGCCCCAGCCCGTTATCCTGTTTATCGATGAAGTTCATACGCTGATTGGCGCCGGGGGCAATGCCGGGACGGGCGACGCGGCTAACTTGTTGAAGCCTGCGCTGGCGCGGGGCCAGCTGCGCACTATTGGCGCCACGACCTGGAGCGAATTTAAACGCCATATTGAGAAGGATCCGGCGCTGACTCGGCGTTTTCAGGTGCTGCAAATTGCAGAGCCGGATGAGGAAGCCGCCGTCGCTATGCTGCGGGGGCTGCTGCCGGTGCTGGAAAAGCATCACGGCGTCTGGATTATGGAAGAGGCTTTGCAGGCCGCCGTGCGGCTGTCGCACCGTTACATTCCGGCCCGGCAGCTGCCAGATAAGGCGATAGGCCTTCTTGATACGGCCTGCGCGCGCGTGGCCGTCGCGCAACATGCGGCGCCGGTCATGCTGCAACGTCTCCACTGTCGGACGGACGCCGCCCGCGCAGAGCTGGGCCTGGTTGAAAAGGCCAGCCGATTTGGCAAACTGCAGCCCAACAGCGGCGAACGCCTGAGACAGGAGATCGCCGAGCGGACCGAGGCCTCCCTTCAGCTGGAGCAGCGCTGGACGCGGGAAAAAGAGCTGGTCGCCGCCATCGTCGCGGTACGTGAAAAACTACAGGACGAGGCCTCTACGGCTGAGGAAGAGATGGTGCCGCTGCAAAATGAGCTGGCGGAGCTGGAAGCGCGCCTGCAGGCGGCCCGGAACGAGCAGCCGCTGGTGCAGGCGGAGGTCAATGCGGATGTCATCGGCGCGATAGTGGCCGACTGGACGGGGATCCCGGTCGGACAGATGTTAAAAGACGATCTTCGCGCCGTGCTGGAACTGCCGCAGCGGCTGGCCGGGCGCGTCATCGGCCAGGACTATGCGCTGCGTCAGGTCAGCGAAAGCATCCAGACGGCTCGCGCGGGGCTGGCGGATCCGCGTAAGCCGGTCGGCGTCTTTATGCTGGTTGGCCCGTCCGGCGTGGGGAAAACGGAAACCGCGCTGGCGATCGCCGGGCAGCTTTACGGCGGCGAGCAGAATCTGATCACCATCAATATGAGCGAGTATCAGGAGGCCCATACCGTTTCCTCGCTGAAGGGATCGCCACCGGGCTACGTGGGCTATGGCGAAGGCGGCGTGCTGACGGAAGCGGTACGTCGCAAGCCCTACAGCGTAGTGCTGCTGGATGAGATTGAGAAAGCGCATCCCGACGTGCATGAACTGTTTTTTCAGGTCTTCGACAAGGGCAGTATGGAAGATGGCGAAGGGCGGCAAATCGACTTTAAAAATACGGTGCTGCTGCTGACCAGCAATGTCGGCAGCGAAACGATCGCCAGCCTGTTTGCCGATGCAGAGACGGCGCCCGATGCCGAAAGCGTCAGAAAAATGGTGCAGCCTGAACTACTGAAAGTTTTCCCGGCAGCCTTTTTAGGGCGCCTGGCCGTGGTGCCTTATCTGCCGCTTCAGGAAGCATCACTACAACGTATTGTCCGGCAGCAGCTTGACAGACTGGCTTTGCGTTTACACGAACAGCATGGCGCTTCGCTGCATTATGGCGAAGATTTGGTGACGCATATTATCGGGCAGTGTCCCGTGGCTGAAACGGGCGCACGAATGCTGATCCGATTTATCGAGCAAAATATCGCGCCGGAAATAGCGCGCCAGATATTAAACAGCCAGGCATCACTAAGCGAACAATGTCTCTACATAACGGCAGGGGATAATATCGTTATCCGTTTTCAGCCGAAAGGGGAAGAAGAAAACGCGATAAATGATAAAACAGGCGAGAAGCGAGAAAATCCGGCAAGGCAGGACGGATTTTTAACGGGTAATAGCGCCGCTTAACAGGCCGCTATTAATGTGAATATAGGCTGTTTTTAATAAAGCACGATGAAAGGGATATCATGATTTCAAGAAATGGCAGTGCTCAAAAATTTATCGCCAGAAACAGGGCGCCGCGCGTACAAATTGAATATGACGTGGAGATCTATGGCAGCGAGAAAAAAATAGAATTGCCCTTTGTTATGGGCGTATTAGCCGATCTGTCCGGGAAGGCGATTGAGCCTTTGCCGCCGGTTGCCGATCGCAAATTTCTCAGCATTGATATCGATAATTTCGACGAGCGAATGAAAGCCATGAAACCGCGCGTGGCTTTCGCCGTGCCCAATACCCTGACCGGGGAAGGGCAGCTGATGATCGATATGACGTTTGAAAGCATTCATGACTTTTCACCGGACGAAATCGCCAAAAAAGTGGATTCGCTTTCCCAGCTGCTGGATGCCCGCACCCAGCTGGCTAATCTGCAAACCTATATGGACGGCAAAGCCGGCGCGGAAAGTCTGCTGATGAAAGTGCTACAGGATAAATCGCTGCTGACCGCGCTGGCTTCCGCACCGAAACCAGTGAAAACAGACGGCAACCCATTAGGGAACGAATAAGGCGAGAGAGGGATATCATGTCGATGCAAGCTGAGAAAAAGAACCAGGCGACCAACGCAGGCTACAGCGATTTTAATACGCTGTTAAGCAAGGAGTTCAAACCGAAATCGGAGCAGGCGAAAACCGCCGTAGAGAGCGCGGTCAAAACGCTGGCCGAGCAGGCGCTGAGCAGCTCGGTCACCATGGCCGACGACGCCTATAAAAATATTGCCGCTTTTATTGCCGAGATCGATCGCAAGTTGTCCGAACAGATCAATTTGATCCTGCATCATCCACAGTTCCAGTCCCTGGAAAGCGCCTGGCGCGGACTGCATTATTTAGTCTACAACACCGAAACCGACGAAAAGCTGAAGCTGCGGTTTATGGATATTTCCAAAGATGAGCTGAGGCGCAATATGCGGCGCTTTAAAGGGATCGCCTGGGATCAAAGCCCGCTCTTTAAGCAGGTATATGAAGAGGAATATGGCCAGCTGGGGGGAGAACCTTACGGTTGCCTGGTCGCCGACTACTATTTCGATCACACCGCGCCAGACGTGGATCTGCTGGCCTCCATTGGCAAAATCGCCGCGTCTGCGCACGTGCCGTTTATTACCGGTGCGGCACCGTCCGTGCTGCAGATGGACTCCTGGCAGGAGCTGGCTAATCCGCGCGATCTGACCAAGATCTTTACCCAGAATCTGGAATATGCGGCGTGGAACTCGCTGCGGCAGTCGGAAGATTCACGCTATATCGGCCTGGCAATGCCGCGTTTTCTGTCGCGTTTGCCGTATGGCATTCATACCAATCCCGTCGACGACTTCAATTTTGAAGAAACCACCGACGGCGCCGATCACAGCAAGTACGCCTGGTCCAACGCGGCCTATGCGATGGCGGTCAATATCAACCGCTCGTTCAAACACTACGGCTGGTGCACGCTGATCCGAGGCGTGGAAAGCGGCGGCGTGGTCGAAGGCCTGCCGTGCCATACCTTCCCGACCGACGATGGCGGCATTGATATGAAATGCCCAACGGAGATCGCTATCTCCGATCGTCGCGAAGCGGAACTGGCTAAAAACGGCTTTATCCCGCTTATTCATCGTAAAAACACCGATTATGCCGCCTTTATCGGCGCGCAGTCGTTACAAAAACCAGCGGAATATTACGATCCGGACGCCACGGCAAACGCCAATCTTTCCGCGCGGCTGCCTTACATGTTTGCCTGTTCCCGCTTTGCCCACTATCTGAAGTGCATCGTGCGCGACAAAATCGGTACATTTAAAGAACGCGATGAAATGCAGAAATGGCTGAACGACTGGATAATGAATTATGTCGACGGCGACCCGGTTAATTCCACTTTTGAAACCAAAGCGCGTCGTCCGCTGGCCGCAGCGGAAGTGGTGGTTGAGGATGTGGAAGGCAACCCAGGCTATTACCAGGCGAAATTTTTCCTGCGTCCGCATTTCCAGCTGGAAGGCCTGACCGTTTCGCTGCGTATGGTAGCGAAATTACCGTCGTTGAAAGGCGCAGCATAACGATCGCAGATTTTAATATTGTTAACAGCAGCATTGTTCGCAAGGCTGCTTTAACTACATACGCTGCGCGCAGGCGTAGCGATTTTAATAGTGCTGAATAAGGGAATGATCATGGCACAAGATATGTTTATTAAGATCGACGGCATTGAAGGTGAATCGCTGGATGCCGCACATACCAATGAAATTGAGGTACTGGAATGGCATTGGGATGTTTCACAGCATTCCAATATGCACAGCGGATCCGGCGGCGGCTCAGGCAAGGCAAGCGTGGCCGATTTCTGCTTTACCCATTACACCGATAAGGCCAGCCCTAATTTATTAAGCCACTGTCTGACGGGCAAGCATATTAAAAACATTGTCTTCGTGGTGCGTAAAGCGGGCGGCAATCCGCTGGAATATTTAACCATTAACTTTACCGACACCATTATTACCCGTGTCGATATGTCAGGATCTTCAGAGGATGAAACCCGTCCTCGTGAGCTGGTTAAATTCTCCTTCACTAAAGTGACGCAGGATTACGTCATGCAGAACTCTGAAGGCAGCAAATCTGGCGTTATCTCCGCAAGCTATGACGTCAAAGCGAACCTGAGCAGCTAATACGTTAAGCGATACAAAAGCTTGTCATCCCTGGGTGACAAGCTTTTCGGCCTGGCTTCGGGATTTTAAGGTGATATTTACCATGCAGTTAATCAACATAGCCCGATTCATTAGTCGTTTGCTTATTATTCTGGCGGTTTTAACGTCAGCGGGCTGCCGTTCCCCTTTCAGCGACTCTCCCAAGCCGGAGTTAACTATCAGGCTGGAAGCGTCAAAAGAAATTAATCCCAATGAAAAGGGAGAGCCTGCGCCGCTGGATATTACTTTTTATCTTTTAAAATCGTTGGATAACTTTGAAAACAGCGATTTCTTTACGCTTACCGATGGCGCGGACCCGGCTTTACAGGCGGAGGCGAAAAAAGTCTATGAAGGCATATTACAGCCTGGCGAAAACAGAATAATCAGCCTGACGCCGGAAAAGGATACCGTTGCATTAGGCATCGTCGCCGCCTATCGGGATATCGACCGCGCGGGATGGAGTGAAACGTGGGAGCTTTATAAAAAAAATAAAAAACGATCCTGGTGGCGAAAAGTGTTGCCCGGAGAAGCGGTCGTGCTGACGGTACATTTTGATGCCTTAACCATCGCGCTTGATAAAAGGGAATAGCCAGTGAGAACAAATAAAGTTATCTGGAGCGAAGGACTGTTTTTACGTCCGCAGCTGTTTCAGCAGCAAGAACGCTATTTTGAATATTACGCCCACAAGCGAGCGGCAACGATATCGCCTTTTTTTTGGGGGTTTGCGCAATACGATATCGATCTGGAGGCGCTCTCTTACGGCAAACTGGTGCTGCGCGCCGGGCGCGGCGTGCTGCCGGACGGCACGCCTTTTGATATACCAGGCCATGCCGAACTGCCTGAACCGCTGACCATTACGCCGGATCATCTGGGGCAGCTGATTTTCCTGGCCGTGCCGCTGCGGCTGGATAACAGCGACGAAACCATCTTCGATCTCAGCGACAGCGGTTCGCTGGCGCGCTTCGCCGCTTTTGAAACGGAGCTGAGCGATACCAATGCGATCCGTCAGGGGCCAAAACCTGTCCAGCTGGCAAGGCTGCGCCTGAATCTGGTTTCTGAAAAAGAAATGACGGAATCCTGGATTGGTCTGCCGCTGACCCGCATCAGGGCCATTCAGCCCGATGGCAGCGTGCTGCTGCATACCGAAGACTATATTCCGCCGGTCACCGGCTATGCGGCCAGCACGCTGTTAGCCGAATGGCTGACGCATCTTAACGGTCTGGTCAGGATGCGCGCCGATATGTTGGCGGGCCGACTGGCTAATAGCGACGGCAAAGCCAGCGCCAGCGCCGAAGTGGTCGACTATCTGCTGCTGCAAATTTTCAATAAATATGAGCCGGTGTTGGATCATCTGCGGCACGTGCCCGAGCTGCCGCCAATTGTGCTTTATCAGGAGCTGGCGAAATTCTCGGGCGAGCTGTCGACCTTTATCCGTACGCAGACGCGACGCCCGGTGAGCGCGCCGGGCTACGATCATGCCAGGCTTTATCCTTCTGTTCGCCCGCTGGTTGAAGAGCTGCACTATTTGCTGAATCAGATTTTGATCCGTGCCGGTCAAATGATCGACCTCCATGCGAAAGGCAATGGCGTCTGGACGGCCGCCATGCTGCCGGGCGAGCTGCGCGAGTTTTCTAATCTGGTGCTGGCCGTACACGCTCAGCTGCCCATGGACGTGCTGCAACAGCAGTTTTCGGCGCAGGCGAAAATCAGCGCGCCGCAGCAGCTGCATGAGCTGGTTCGTTCACACCTGCCGGGGCTGGTGTTACAGGCGCTGCCGGTGCCGCCGCGTCAGATCCCTTATCACGCCGGCTATGTCTATTTCGACCTGCTGCAAAGCGGGCCGTTCTGGGACAAAATTGCCGCAACCGGCGCGCTGGCGTTACATATTGCAGGTGATTTCCCTGACCTGAATATGGAGCTTTGGGGAGTCAGAAGCTGATGCGCGACGAGAGCCAATCTGCCGCGCCGGATGCCGCGCCCGAAGAAACGTTGACGCCGCAGGCGCTGGGCAAGTTTCTGCTGGATGACGATCCGGGAAACCCAGGAACGCCGGAACGCGGCGATCCTGATGCGTTTATCCAGGGCTGGTCCAGCCAGAAAAGTGAGGTTTTGCTGCAAAGCGAAGGCGTACAGCTGCGGGTGCAAAAGGTAAGGGCGGCTGAAAATCCGCTGCTCGAAGCCGCCCAGCCACTGCTGCGCGCGCTTAGCGAGATGCCGAAAACCATCCCGTATCCCGAACATGTCGAGCTGCTGAAACAAAGCCTGAAACACGACATCAATCTGTTTAGCGTGGTATGTGACGAGGTCAATATCGCCTGGAAAAAGATGGCTATCGTTCGCTATTGCCTTTGTACCGCGCTGGATGAAGCGGCACATACCACAACGTGGGGAATGCAGACCGGCTGGTCGCAAAGCAACATCCTTAACCATTTTGAAGGCGACAACGACGGCGGCAACAAATTTTTCCTGCTGGTTGGCCGTCTTTCTATAGATCCCCACGAGTACGGAGACGTGCTTGAAGTGCTGCTGCGTATCCTCGGGCTGGGTTTTGAGGGCCGCTACAGCATTCTGGAAGATGGCGACCGACAGCTGATGAAAATCCGTCAGCGGCTTCTGACCCTTATTCAAAGCACGCGCGACTCGCTCTCGCCAGCGCTGTCGCCGCATGGCGCGGCCATACGCGGCCAGAAAAAATCTAAAAGGCGCATTGTGCCCGTGCGCGTCACGCTGCTGCTGAGCTGTCTGCTGGTCGGGAGCCTGTGGATTTGGTGCAAATACTGGCTGGGTACGCATCAGATAGCGCTTCAGCAGCGGATCCACGCAATGCAGCAGCTGAAGATAAGCCGCCCCGTAGCGGCAATGAAGCTACGGCTGGCTATTTTGCTGAAAGAAGAGATCAGGCAGGGGCTGGTCAGCGTTGACGAAACGCAAAGTCAGAGCAAGGTCGTTTTTCGTGGCGATTCCGTGTTCCTTTCAGGATCGGACAAAGTCATCGCCGATATGGAGCCTATTATCAAACGCGTCGCGAAGGAAGTTCATCGCGTGAATGGCAGGGTAGTGATCGTAGGGCATACGGACGCCACGCCCATCAGGACAAAAGCTTTTCCCAATAATCAGGTGCTGTCGGAAAAACGCGCGACGGACGTGGCGCGCTATTTTCTTACCGAAGGGATAGCGCCTGACAAAATCCGCATTCAGGGCGCCGGAGAGAGTCAGCCCGTCAGCAGTAATAACCATGCACAAGGACGTGCGCAGAACCGGCGCGTGGAATTTTTTGTGACCTATTAATGAGTTAGCCATGTTTAATCTGAACAGGATGTTCTCGCTTCGCGTTTTTAAAGTAGTGATGGTCATAGCCTTTTTTATGCTGATTATCGCTGCGGTTTGGTTTCTCGGCCCTTTACTGGGCTTTGGCGACACGCGTCCGCTGGCAGGCGTTGAGGCGCGCGTGATTTATGTTGTTCTGGCGCTGCTTTGTCTGATTGGGCTGTGGTTTAACGTACCGTCGTTTCTTCTGCTGGCCGCAACGGCCTGCGTTGTCGTCTGGACGATTGGGCCTTACCTGCTGATCGGTGAAAGCTATCCGCTAAGCGGTATCGCCACCAGGGCCAGCCTGATTGGCGCTATCCTGCTGGTCACGCTGCTGTATGGCGGCTGGAAGCTGCTGCTGGCGCTGAAAAACAATCCTAAGCTGCTTGACGCTTTTTTCGGCAGCAAAGAGGTTAAAAGCGATGGCGACGTCAGCGAGGTTAATGCGGCTATCCGTGATGCAGCGGCATATATAAGACAGCTGCGTAAAAACGGTACCTGGCTTAAGCGGTTTTTTTCATTTGGAAAAATGCACGGCGAGCTTCCCTGGTACATGACTATCGGGACGCAGGGCGCGGGAAAAACCACGGCGATCTTATCGTCGGGCCAGCATTTCCCGCTGCCGGAACAGCTGAGCAGGGTCTGCAAAGAGAGCGCGCCTACCCGTAACTGTGAGTGCTGGTTTGCGAATGACGCGCTGTTTATCGACACGGCCGGAAAATATCTTGATTCGTCGGACGAGCAGCCGGAGTGGGACGGTATTATCAAGGCCATTAAAAAATATCGTCCGATAGAGGCGATTAACGGCGTGATTGTGGCGATCGGCGTGACCGACGTAATGGGTAAAAATAAAACGGAGCTCTACGATCTGGCCGCGAAAGTTCGCGCCAGGCTGGAGGCGATGCGCAGCAGACTGGGGGTACGCTTTCCGGTTTATATGCTGATTACCAAACTGGATCGGCTGATGGGGTTCGCCGAATATTTCCGCAGCCTGACCGAGCAGGAGCGCGAGCAGGTATGGGGCGTGACTTTCCCCTGGGGGGAAGAGGTGAAAACCGGCATTGGCGATCTGCGCGAACGGGTCGGAGCGGAGTTTGCGCTGCTGGAAAATCGTCTGGAAAAGGCAATGACGGTGCGCCAACAGGAGGAATACAGCAATACGGACAGAAAGCGCATGTACGTGCTGCCGCAGGATTTCCGCATGCTGCTGGACAGCGTAACGGAAGTGGCGCAGACGATTTTCTTCGCCTCACGCTATGATGAAAATCAGGGCTATACCTCGCTGCGCGGTATCTACTTTGTCAGCAGCCACCAGCCTGAGGATACCGTTATGGTCAATAACGGGACGCTGATGCAGAAGTGGCGCAACTATATTGCTAACCGACAGACGGTGCCGTTGGCTTATCCAGCTTCGCTGACTGGTGAGAGCGAGGCTCTGGTCAGGGATGTTGCCTGGGGCAGGCACTATTTTCTGAAATCCCTGTTTTCCGACATCATCCTGAAAGATGGCGATCTGGTGCGGCGCAATTTACGGGTAGAGTCAAAATATCGCTTCCAGAACTTCTTTGGTCATATGCTTTGCATCGCGGCCTGCTGCTGGTTACTGAGCGGGATCTACCACAGCTATCATCATAACGGCGGCTACCTTGTCGCGGCCGGGGAAAAAGCGACCAGGCTGGAAGCAGAGGTCAAAAGCTATCAACAGGCGGCGGATCCCGGCAAGCTGCCGCTGCTGCTGAATCTGGCGCACTATCTGCCTGAATTTAACGGCCTTGACGTGTTGCATCCCGATCTTCCTTTCCGCTATGGCCTTTATGTCGGCAAGCGTTTAACCCACGATGCCGACGGCCTTTACCACTATTTTCTGCAGCGGCTGCTGTTTCCGCAAATCGAACAACAGGCGCATGAGGCTTTGCAGAGCGCCGTTTATGAACGCGATCCTGCGACACTTTACAACGCGCTTAAACGTTATCTGATGCTGGCAGGACAGGGCCAGTTCGATCGGGCATGGCTGGTCAGCGAGATTGCCTGGCAGTGGGACAATGCCGGAAAGCTCCAGCCTTATGAAGAAAGGAGCCTGTTTATCGCCCATCTTGAGGCGTTATTCAGCCGCCCGGACTGGCGGCAGTATGGCCAGCAACCGGATAAAAACCTGGTGGCGGAAGCGCGCGAAATACTTAATCGCAACACGCCGGTTAATCGACTTTATTCACGCGTGATAGCGCAGATGCAGGCGGAAGCGCCGGAGAATCTGACCTTAAGCAAAATGACCGATGAGGACGCCGGTCAGATTTTTACCCTTACCGATGAGGCGCTGGCGGAAAAAGGGATGCCTGGACTGTTTACCTGGGAAGGCTATCACCACGTATTTAAAAAAAAGCTGGGCGACAGCGTGCGGGCGTTACAGGCTGAAGATAGCTGGGTAATGGGCAATAGCGAGGCGCAAAGCGCCCTGAAAGCGCTGAAGGTGGACAGAGGATCGGGCATTGTCGATCCGACGCGCGAAGCCCTGATGACGCTTTATCTGAAGGAGTATACGCGGCGATGGCAGGCTTTTTTGCAAAGCATCCGGCTGAAAAGCGAGGATGCAGACCAGAACAATACCGGGCTTTCTTTTGATATCTACATGCTGCGCACGCTGGTTTCTACCCACTCGCCGCTGGTAAATCTGGCGAGGCGCGCCGTCAGGGAAACCACGCTTGCCGTGGATCAGCAGGATAACCTGCTAAAAAACCAGCGTGTCAGCAGCTCAGGATTATCCAACAGTCGACTGGTGGATGCCGCCTCAAAGCTTAATCTGGCGCTGGCCGCTCAGGAGAAAAAAGCGCTGCGTCAGGGAGTGGATAACTATTTTGTGCCGCTGCGTGAATTCGTGGGCGGCGGCGAAAAAGGCATGGGCGCGGCTTCCGGCACTAAGCTGCACCAGATTATGGGCGTGCTGAACGATCAGTACACGCTGCTGGTCATCTCCGACAGCGCGATCAAAAACGGCAATCTGCCGTCGGTGTCCGACGCAGGACAGCGGCTGAGCGCGGAGTCCGCCGTCTGGCCCGACCCTTTTAAATATATTATCGCGCCGCTGCTGAACGGCGCTTACCGGCGGGTCAATCATCAGATCGTCTACAGCAGCAATAAAACCATCGCCTCAGGGCCGGGCGAAGTGTGCCGCAACACTTTGCAGGGCCGCTATCCTTTTGCGGATAACAGTGAGGAAGTCAGCCTGCGTGACTTTGAGCGCTTTTTCGCCACGGGCGGCGTGCTGGATGACTATTTTCAAAAAAAACTGGCCGACAAAGTTGATACGGCAGCAAGGCCCTGGCGCTATCGCGGCGATATTAATAGCCAGGATTCAGACGCGCTGGATGTTTTTGAGCAGGCCGCTGCGATCCGCAGTGCCTTCTTCCAGAACGGCGGCCGCACGCCGGGTATCGATTTCTCCGTTTCCATTCCCTACCTGGATCCTTCGGTTACCCAGCTTAACCTCAACTTTGACGGCAGCGTAATGGGGTATTCGCACGGCCCGGTTACGCCAAAACTTTTTCACTGGCCGGGCGCGCGTGCGGAATCCGTCGTCAATATGAGCACCAAGCCGCGCATTCTGGGGCAGGAAAACGGCCTGACCTTCACCGGTCCCTGGGCGCTGATGCGCTGGCTGGATACCGTCAACGATATTGGGACTTCGCCTGGCGGCCAGCCGGTGCTGCTGTTTAATCTGCATCAGCGGCCCGTCAAAATCGAGGTCACCGGCCTGACCTGGAACGATGAGCTTATCGTGGATTTACTGAAAAATTTTAACTGTCCCGGCGCATTTTAAGCCGTGGGGCACGGAGCGGCATATGGCCATTCGTACCGGTATTATTGGCAAAGAGGCGCGAACGTTATTGCCAGGCAGAGAGCGGAAAAAAGTCGCCGCCGTACTGGCCGAAAAAGTGGTGCCGGCGATGCAGTCGACGCTGCCCGGACAGCTTTTACCGGCGCATTACCCGTGGTGCTTTATTCTGCCGCCGTTGCGGAAAAAAGGCCGCTTTTACGTGGGGGCATTGGTCAACAGCCGCGCGGCGGGGCTTTCGGCCATTTACGCCGCCGTCAGCGTGCAATGGCTGCGAAAGGAACTGGCGTCTGACTTTCATATCGCCTTCTGGCTGGCGAGAATTATGATGGCGCAGCAAAATCAGGATGGCGTGGTTAATCAAGATATCTATTTGAAAAAATGGGTTAATTTATTAAGGTCTCGCTACTCCCCGTTTCGCGAACGGCTGCTTAATGAGCGCTATCGCTTCAGTTATCATGCGGATTTGCTGTTGGCGGAGCTGAGCGAGTACGACAGAAGCATCACGGAGGAAAAAGGCGTCGGCAGCATGCCCTGGCCGGACTGGCCGGAAATTATCCAGACGGATCGCAAAGCGTGGCTCTGGCGGCAAAGCCGCTACGGCAAAATTATCGATTCGCAGCACATTATCTGCTGAAAAGGAGAGGGAGAGGCGCTCCCTTAGGGTGCAATACAAACCAAGGATTAGGTGTTGATATGGCAAGAACCATAACGTTAAGCAGCTCAGCAATGCCGCTTTTGCTGGGTGAAACCGCGCTGGTATTAACGAAGCTGGAAGGCAAGGAGTCGTTCTCTTCTTTATATACCTACAAGCTAACTGCCAAAACGCCAGCCAGCGATCTTATTCCCTGGCAGTCAGCGGCGAACGTGGATATTAAAGCGCTGATCGGTAAAGAGATGACCGTGTCGATAGAGCTGGACGGCAACGGGCTGGATGAATTGATGGGCATCGGCGCGGGCAGCCGGGAAATCTCCGGCTTGGTGCAGCGTGCCAGGTTTCTGGGGCGGGATGCGAATCAGGCCATCTTTGAAATTATCCTTCGCCCCTGGCTTTACCTGACGGAGCTGACCTCCGACTTCAAGATCTTCCAGCAAAAAACGGTGGTGGAGATTATTGACGAGGTGCTGGAGGAATATAACTTTCCGCTGGAAAAACGGCTAACCGGTTCTTATCCCCAGCTGGATTTTCAGGTGCAATACGGTGAAACGGATTTTAATTTTATCGAGCGCCTGATGGAGGAGTGGGGGATTTACTGGTTTTTTGAGCATGAAGACCAGAAGCATAAGCTGGTGCTGGTGGATCACGTTGGCGCGCACAAGCGTTTTTCCAGCGAGGCCTGGCATGTGCTGCAATATATGCCGAGCGAACCTAAAGCCGGCCAGGAATATATTACTCGTTTTGAATTTCAGGAAACCATTACCTCCGGCCGGTGGTATACCAACGATTACGACTTTACAAAATCCCGAGCGGATATATCGGCTGCCGACAGCAAGCCTCGTCAAACCACCTTTAACGACATGGAGCTTTACCACTGGCCCGGCGATTACGATCGGCCAGATATCGGCGAACAGCTGGCGAAAGTCCGTATGGAAGAGCGGGGCGCGATCGGATCAAGAGCATCCGGCTCCGGCGAACTGCGGGGCGTGGTATGCGGCACCAACTTCGAGCTGCAAAATTACCCGCTGGAGAAAGCGAACCGGGAATATATGGTCATCTCCAGCGAGCTGATCGTTAGCGATGTCAGCCAGGTGACGGGGATGGGGGATTTCAGTTATCAAAGCCATTTCACCGTTCAGCCTACCACCAAGATTTATCGCCATCCTCAGCTGGCGCTGCGCCCAAAAACCAGCGGGCCGCAGACGGCTGTAGTGGTAGGGCCACCGGGCGAAGATATCTGGACCGATACCTGGGGCCGCATAAAAGTGCGCTTTTTATGGGATCGCTACGGGCACAACCGCGAAACGGATTCCTGCTGGATCCGCGTCAGCCAGGCGTGGGCCGGCAACAATTTTGGCGGGATCTATATCCCACGCGTCGGTCATGAAGTGATCGTGGACTTCATTAACGGCGATCCGGATCGTCCGCTGGTGATCGGCAGCCTTTATAACAACGTCACCATGCCGCCGTGGGATCTGCCTGCCAACGCCACGCAAAGCGGATTAGTGAGCCGCACGGTAGGCGGCGGACGCACCAACTTTAACGGCATCCAGTTTGAGGATAAACCAGGGCTGGAGCAGTACTGGGAACAGGCCGAGCGCGATATGTCCCGCCTGACCAAGCGTAATGAAACGCAAACCATCGGGCTGAACTCCGATCTTGCCGTCGGCGCGACGCGCTCTGTCAGCATCGGTGTTAACAGCAACAGAGTGGTTGGCGTTAATGAATCCACCACGGTAAATGGCAGCAGCTCGTTAATGGTCGGCGGCGCGCTGGGCTTTACGGTTGGCGGCGCGCAGTCCGAGTCGATAGGCGGTGCGAAAGGGATTAACGTCGGCGGCGCTTTTATGAATAACGTGGGCGGGTATTACTCGCTTGCCGTCGGTGGCTACATCGGCATGGTTGCAGGTGGCGCTATGTCATTAACGGCAGGCGGCGTGCTTTCACTTTGCGCGGGTAAAATTATCCTGTGCGCTAACCATATCGTGCTTCAGGGAGGACAGGTCGATTTAAATCCTGGCGATTGCTGTAGCTGCTGTAGCTGTGGCGGCGGCGGCGGCGGCGGCTTTGTCGCGGGCGTGCCCAGCCTGAGCGTTTTTGGGTTTGCCGCTCTTCCCTTCCCGCTGCCCCCACTGCCTGTACCAACGCCGACTTCCCCGGCACCGTCGCCGACTATACCCACGCCAGTCCCGACTATACCCACGCCGGTGCCTACCGTTCCCCCGGGCGGCAGGACCACGCCTGTGCCGACCGTGCCCTGAGCCAGTGGTTTAACCGCGCATGGGGTAGCAGCCGGCGGCGTTATAGCCAGCCCGTCGTTGTTCCAGGCGTTTTATCAGTAACCGGGCTGGCATCAGCCCAACAGCAAGATGAGGTGAAAAATGGGAAGCTGCGCAGCCAGACTTGGCGATGCAATCGCACATGGCGGAGCAATAGTAAGCGGATCGGGGAATGTACACACTAACGGCTGTTGCGCTGCAGCAGCAGGCATCAGCGCCGCAGTGTGCGCTTTTCATGGCGGCGCGCCCGTCGCGTCAGGATCGGGCAGCGTATTTATCAACAACTGCAATGCAGCACGGCTGGGTGACGTCACCGGTTGCGGCGCAGCCGTTGTCTCCGGTTCCGGCAACGTGACTATCGGCGGTTAACTCGTGCAGCTGCTAATGACCTGGCCCGATAATCAGCCCGCTTTCCCGCTTGGCGAAAGTTATACCGTCGAACGCCCGGTCTGCTTCAATCCGCAAAACGGGCAATTTAGCGAGGCCGGTTCGTCGGACGCCCTGTGGTTTTACCGCTCGCCTGGCGGGCCAGTTATCTTCAATACCTGTAAGGATCTGCTTTGTCTGGTTGATAACGGCAGAGTGGCAGAGGGCGAGCGCCGCGTGCTCCGCCTTAATGCGGCGATCCAGCTGGGTCACTATGGCTTTACCGTAGTGGATGATGAAGACGTGCCGGGAGAGGCGCTGTGCCATATGCTGCTTGACGGCGATCCCCTGCAGAAAAGGCCGCTACCCGAAGTGGACGATATTTTGCCCAGCGGCGGGCACTATATGGGCGATTATCGCTACCTTAACGAGGCCGCGGCGGCGAAGACAGAAGCCGCCGCGGACATTCTTGAAGCGCTGGAGGAGGAATACAAAAAGTTTCTTATCTGGGGCGAGCAGCACCGCCACGTAGCCCAGGAACGCCCTACGCTGACCCGGCTTCCCGACTGCGATGATTACTTCGAGGCCGTCCGGGAGGAGATGAAGGCGAAAACGTTGACGGAATGCCTGATCCAGACGCCTTCGCTGATTGATAAGGTCTGGACGGAGCTGAACGTTGAAGGGACAACCGGCCCGCTGATTTTCGATGATGAAAAAACGGATATTTTAAAACTGCTGGCCCCAGAGAATATCGCTTCAAAAGAGAAGCAGACCATACCGGAACTGGTTTTTCACGATCTTTATAAGCCCGGGCTGGACAGCCCTTATTAACCCAGGATGGACCCATTATGCATGATGCAAAATCTTTAACCGCACTGCTGAAAACCACCTCGTTAAGCGATCTGATTGCGGAGGCGGCCGCGAACGTCAAAGCGCGTCCTGACGATAGCGCGTGCCGCAACGCGCTGTTCGGCCTGTACTGCCTTGATGGACGATGGGAAAAAGCGCTGATGCAGCTGCAAACGCTGGCCCTGCTGGATGACGTCGAGCCAAAGCAGTGCGAGCTGGGCAAGAACCTGATCCTCAGCGAGCTGATGCGGGAAGACGTGCTGGCGGGTAAACGCAGCCCTGGCCTGTTTACCGCCGCCGCACCGGAATGGATGACGCTGCTGCATCAGGCGAACAAAGCCCAGGCGGAAAACGAGCCGGAACGGGCCGAGACGCTTCGTCAGCAGGCCTTTTCTCTGGCCCCGGAAAGCGCCGGCAGCGGGGAGATAACGGGAAGGTTCGCCTGGATAGCGGACAGCGACGGGCGTATCGGGCCAGCCTGCGAATTTATCAGCGCTGGCGGCTATCGTCAGGTGCCTTTTTCCTCGCTGCAGCTGCTGCACGTTCGTCGACCTGAAGATCTGCTCGATCTGATTTGGACGCCCGCCCATATTAAAACAGACGGCGAGTTTCACTACGGCTACGTGCCTGCCCGCTATCCCCTTACCGCTGAAGCGGAACAGAGCGAGAAGCTGGGGCTGCTTAGCGAATGGCAGCAGGTTTCCGCTATGCTGGCGACGGGCGCTGGCAGAAAGGTGCTGATTACTGATAGTGGGGAATTTTCCCTGCTGGAAGTGGCCGAAATCCGCTTTGGCCAGGTGTAGGCAATGGAAAGAAAACAGAGTTTTTCGCCTACGCTGCTGGAAAGGCTGCTGGACGACGAGCCGAAAAAACAGCGTGAAAGCTACGATGCCTGCTATGTGAGCGCTAAAGAGTTGCGCGCCATCGTGCAAAAGGATATCGCCTGCCTGCTTAACAGCACGAACCTTGAAGAACAGCTGGATGAAGCCCGGCACGGCGCGTTAATGGTCTCCGTGTTTAACTATGGCGTAGCGCCGCTGACGGGCAAATATGCCAGCCACCATAGCTGGCACATTATTGAGAAAAACATCCGCAACGCGCTGCTGCGCTTCGAGCCAAGAATTATTCCGGAAACGCTGCTGGTACGGCCGGTGACAGAGAGGGCGCCGGGACAAAACGGTCAGGTGCTGTTTGAGATAGGCGGCTTGATTAACTGGCAGCCGCAGCCTGTCGATCTCAGCCTGAAAGGCGCTTATGATGCGGAAACGGCGAAGGTAGCGTTAAAATCTTTTTAAGGGCGGGCCGCCGCCCCTTTTCATCCTTACCTGCCGATGGTTAAATCCCCTGACGATAAAAATTCAGGAGGCCCTATGCTGCCATCGCAAACCATCAGTCTGACCATCCCCCGTAACTGGGTTGATCTTTACGAGACCATCTGGAAACCCGACTATTTTCCGAAATGGATCGGCGCCCTTAGCGAAACGACGCTGGAGCAGGACGGCACCTGGTGGAAAATCGTCGGGGCGGAAAGCGCGAAAAAAATCCGTTTCACCGATCACAACCCTTATGGCGTAATGGATCGCTACGTGGATACCGGTTTTGGCAAGGAGACAGTGGTGCCGATGCGGGTGGTTGGCAACGAAGAGGGATCGGAAGTGCTGATGACGATCTTCCGGCAGCCCTTTACCTCCGAGGAAAAATTTGCCGAAGAGATCGCGACGGTCCAGCAAGATTTACAGAGGCTGCATACGCTGCTGACCACCTGAGCCGCCGCGCCGATCTGTTTTGCCCGAAGCGGCCCATCTGCCGCCGTTGTTTATGCGCATCGCCACTCATTAAGGACGTCAGCCAGCAATGAAGATCGTTACCTGCACCGAAGACCGCCACAGCGCCGCTATTCTGGCCATTTTCAACGACGCTATTGTTAATTCTACCGCGCTCTATGACTACGAGCCGCGCCAGCCGGAAAGTATGCAGAGCTGGTTCGCCGTTAAAAGGCAGCATGATTTCCCGGTTATCGGCGTTGAGGATGAGGCGGGCAGGCTAATGGGCTTTGCCAGCTACGGCACTTTTCGCGTGCACGCCGCCTGCCAGTTTACCGTTGAGCATTCAATTTATATCCACCCCGATTTTCGCGGGCAGGGACTGGGTAAAACGCTGCTGGACGCGATCGTTGAGCAGGGGCGGGAAAAAGGGATGCATCTGATGATCGGCAGTATTGACGCGGATAACCGCGCCAGCATTGTTCTGCATGAGAAAAAAGGCTTTACGCTGGCCGGAACGCTGAACGAGGTCGCCTGGAAGTTCGACCGCTGGCTGAACCTGGCGTTTTATCAGAAACGGCTGAACGACGGCGCGGCTACGCCAGGCACGTCGCGATAAATTCGCTGGCGCTGCGTGCGCCCTGGGCGGAAATAGTATGGCCAACCGACGCGTCAAATTGGGTGCTGACGACCGCGCCCAGCTCGCGTAGCTGCCTGGCTGCCGCTTCGCTTTCCGCACAGGGAATAACGCTGTCTGCCATGCCGTGGATCAGCATGACCGGCGTTTTCGCCGGCATGTCATAAGGCAGCGGCGACGCCAGCCTGCCGGAAAACGCCACCACGCCCGCTACCGGCCAGCGCCCGGAAACTACGGCGTCCAGCGCCATAATGCTGCCCTGGGAAAAGCCGACCAGCATCACGTTCTCCAGACGATCCTGCATCTGGTGGATTGCCAGAATAGCGCTAAGTTGGCGATCGAAAGCCTCCCGCGCGTGATAAACCCGCTCCGCCCGATTAGCAGACGTGACGCCGCTCAGGCTAAACCACTGATAGCCGGCGCCGTGTTCAAAAGGAAAGGGCGCATTGGGACTGGTGAAAGCCACCCGAGGCAAACCTTCTGCCCAATGCGCGCCCAGTCCGGCCAGATCCTTACCGTTGCTGCCGACGCCGTGCAGTAAAATAATCAATCCTTTCGTCACGGGACTTCTCCTGTTGAGCCGCTCTCCACTGTGGAAACGGTTTCACTCAAGGCTACACGGATCCCATGAGGATGATAATCCCTTGCTCAGCGCGGATATTCCTTCCGAAATGGAAAGAATTACCAGCCGCGATCCCACTCGGCCTCGCCTGCGTAATGCGCTTCAAGGAATTCCGTTAATGCACGCACCTTGTGCGCCAGATGGCGCGCTGGTGGATAGACAGCGTAAAGGCCGAGCGGCGGCATCTCATACTGGCGAAACAGCGGCACGATCGCGCCGCTGCGCAGCTGGTTTCCGGCGATAAACGTTGGCATCCGCGCAATGCCCAGCCCCGCGGCGGCGGCGCTCAGGCAGGCTTCAGCATTGGAAAAGCGCAGCCTGCCTTTTACCGCCACCGACAGAATACGTTCGCTGCCGTCGCGAAACTGCCAGTTCAGCGGCTCGCGAAAATTGGTATCGATGATGCAGTCATGCTGCGCCAGCTGACGCAAATCCTCTGGCGTGCCGTGCGCGCGCAGGTAGCTTTCGCTTGCCGCCACGATAATACGGATATCGCTCAGCCTTCGTGCAATCAGGCTGCTGTCGCTGAGCCTGCCAATACGCAGCGCAAGGTCGAAACCCTCATCCACGATATTGACCATGCGGTCGGCGAAGCTGACGTCCAGCTCAATTTCCGGGTACTCTTTGGCAAAGGCTATCAGCACCGGCGCCAGGCTGCTGGTGCCGAAAGTCAGCGGCGCGGTCAGCTTCAGGCGGCCTGAAGGTTTGCCGGAAGCGTGACGTACCGAGGCGTCCAGCGCGTCGAAGTCGTCCAGAATGCTTTTGATGCGGTCAAAATAGGCCTGGCCTATTTCTGTCGGAAAAAGCGCACGGGTGCTGCGTTTCAGCAGCTGGACGCCCAGCTCGCTCTCCAGGCGGGAAACCAGTTTCGACGCCTGCCCGCTGCTGGTGCCCATGCGTTCCGCGGCGGCGGCGAAGCTTCCCAGCTCCATTACCGCCACCAGCATACGATCACAATCAAGCCGTTCCATCTCCGCCCCTCTGCCTCGGTCGTTATTGTCCTTATGCGCGCGTCGCCTGCCGCTTCCTGTGCGGGCCTGCTACCGACCGTCTGTCGGGCTACCAGAGGGTATAAAAAAATCGGCCAGCAGGCCAGCCAGCGTTGCGGGCGCCTCTTCCGGAATGTAATGACCCACGCCGGCGATAACGCCGCCTTTTACCTCAACCGCCAGCTGTTGCAGCGTCGTCAGCAGGGTATCGCCCACGCTGCCTTCCGCCCCAACGGCCAAAACCGGCATCAATAATTTTTTCTCCGCCCGCTGCCGCGCGGCCGCCAGCGAGGCCGGTGAAAAGCCGGTGCGGTAGTAGCTCAGCGCCGAACGCAGCGCGCCGGGAAGCTGGTTAACGCGGACATACTCTTCCAGATCGGCTGGCGTGATACTCCAGCTCTTCAGGGATTTGGCCGCAAACAGCCAGCTAATCAGCTCGCGTTCACGGCCCGTAAACAGGATTTCCGGCAAATCGTTCAGTCGATTGAAAGCAAAGTGCCAGCTCTTCACATTGGCTTCGTCAGTGGGAATGCCGGACGGCGGCGGCGGCGAGATGCCCGGCAGCGCGGCGTCGAACAGCGCCAGTCGTTTCACATCTTCCGGCCAGTCGGCCGCCAGCGCATAGCCTATCCAGCTGCCGATATCGTGGCAGACCACATCTATCGGGCCAGACTCGTTCAGCTTCAGCGTGGCGATCAGCTGATGAATATCGTTAGCAGTGGTGGTCATATCATAGCCGTCGGCGGGATGGGCCGAGTCGCCCAGACCACGCGGATCGACCGCAATCACGCGGCGGCCCGCAGCGACCAGCAGCGGCATCACGTAGCGCCAGGCGTACCAGCTTTGCGGCCAGCCGGGCAGCAGCAGCACGGGTTCGCCGCTGCCGCCCGTGACGTAATGAAGACGAATACCGTTGACCTCAACGTACTCCTGGCGGAACTGCTGCCAGAAAGTTGCGGTTTGAAAGGCGGCAATGGCCTGACGGTCGGCCTCAGTGTTGGTAGAGATAAGCATGGTTGCCTCTGCGGTTTGGGTATGATCGTTTCCAAA
This sequence comes from Erwinia sp. STN24, assembly GCF_041320675.1. Lineage (NCBI taxonomy): Bacteria > Pseudomonadati > Pseudomonadota > Gammaproteobacteria > Enterobacterales > Erwiniaceae > Erwinia > Erwinia sp. STN24. The sequence continues at coordinate 285,187 of NZ_JBGGPM010000005.1, forward strand.
TTGAATGTAATTTGGTCTGTTGGGCGCGCGGCGCCAGGCCGCGCGCAAAAGCGAAATATCAGCCGAGTAGCGTCAGGGCGTTATCAACCAGCTGCGCCATCTCTTCTGTGGTACGGCCGGTTTTTCCCAGCACGCGCATTCCCTGCGTCAGGCACAGCAGCATGGCTGCCGTAGCCGGTACGTTAAGATCGGGAGAAACAGAGCCATCCTGCTGACCCTGGCGCAGAAACGCCTCAAAGCGCGCCTCGTTGGCCTCCAGCGATTGCGTGATACGGCGCGCCAGCTCGTCGTTGCGCGTCGCCAGCTCGACGGCGCAGCTCACCACCAGACAGCCGCGCCGCCCGGTTTCGCCCACGCTGCTTTCGCTGTAGTGGCGCAACAGCGCCTCTACTCTGGCCCGCCCGTTGGGCGCGTCCGCAAGGCGACGGTTCAGCGCCTCGCCGCGCAGCTGCTGGTAGCGGGTCAGCGCGGCCAGGAAAATCGCCTGCTTGTCGGCGAAAGCTTTATACAGGCTGCCGGGCGTGACCTGCATCGCACGGGCCAGCTCGCTGATGGAAGTCCCGGCGTAGCCCTGCTCGCTGAACAGCGCAATAGCACCGTCCAGAGCAAGATCGGCATCGAATTCGCGCGGGCGTCCCGGCTGACGTAAAGAAGATGTTTTCATCACTCCATAATAGAGAACGATCGTTTCCTAATCAAGCCGCAACCTGCGCCGCGTTGGTCATAACAGCAGAAAATGCACTACTATCAATTTTTTGGCTGTAAAAGTGAGCTAGCTATGCTGTATCGCCGCTTTGAGAAACTGATCGATATCTTTCAGGACGCCCCCAGCGACACGCCGCCCAATCGCGTCTGGGCTTTTTACGTCTACTATCTGCGCCAGGTGTGGCAGAGCTTTGCCTTACTGCTGGCGATCGGGCTGATCGCTTCGCTGATTGAGGTCGCGCTGTTCCGCTTTTTGAGCACCATTATTGATATGGTGAACACGACGCCCGCCGCCAGCTTCTTTAGCGAACACGCCAGCGAGCTGATCTGGATGGCGGCGGTGGCGCTGGTTTTCAGACCTATCTTTATCGGCCTGCACGATCTGCTGGTGCACCAGACGATCAACCCCGGCATGACCAGCATGATCCGCTGGCAAAACCACAACTACGTGCTGCGCCAGAGCCTGAATTTTTTCCAGAGCGACTTTTCCGGGCGCATCGCCCAGCGCATTATGCAAACCGGCAACGCGCTGCGCGACTCGGCAGTCCAGGCCGTGGATGCGCTCTGGCACGTGCTGATTTACGCCATTACCTCGCTGGTGCTGTTCGCCGAGGCGGACTGGCGGCTGATGATCCCGCTGCTGGTGTGGATTGTGGGCTATGTCGTCAGCATGAGGTATTTCGTGCCGCGCGTGAAATCCCGCTCCGTTGCCTCATCCGACGCGCGTTCGAAGCTGATGGGCACCATTGTGGACGGCTACACCAATATCACCACGCTGAAGCTCTTTGCGCACAGCGATTTGGAAAGAGCCTACGCGCGTGAGGCTATCGGCGATCAAACGGCTAAAACGCGTCAGCAGGGCCGGATGGTCACTAATATGGACGTGGTGGTGACCACGCTCAATGGCCTGCTGATCGTCAGTACCACGGGCCTGGCGCTGTGGCTGTGGACCCAGTCGCTGATTAGCGTGGGCGCTATCGCGCTGGCTACCGGGCTGGTGATCCGTATCGTCAATATGTCCGGCTGGATCATGTGGGTGGTCAACGGCATTTTTGAAAACATCGGTATGGTGCAGGATGGCCTGCAAACTATCGCGCAGCCGGTCAGCGTGGCCGACAAGCCGCAGGCGCCGAGGCTGAAGGTCGATCGGGGTGAAATCCGCTATGAGAACGTCGATTTCAACTATGGCAGCGCGCGCCGGGTAATCGACAAGCTACAGCTGACCATTCGTCCGGGCGAAAAGATTGGCCTGATCGGCCCGTCGGGCGCGGGGAAATCGACGCTGGTGAACCTGCTGCTGCGTCTGTATGACCTGGACGGCGGCCGCATTGTGATTGACGGCCAGGATATCGCGCACGTCAGCCAGGAAAGCCTGCGGGCGCAGATCGGCATGATTACGCAGGATACCTCGCTGCTGCACCGTTCAATTCGCGATAACTTGCTGTACGGCCGACCCGATGCGACAGAAGAACAGTTGCAGCAGGCGATCCATCGTGCGAAGGCCGACGAGTTTATCCCGCTGCTCTCCGATCCGCAGGGCCGCGTCGGACTGGATGCGCAGGTCGGCGAGCGCGGCGTGAAGCTTTCCGGCGGCCAGCGCCAGCGTATCGCTATCGCCAGGGTCTTGCTGAAGGACGCGCCGATCCTGATTATGGATGAGGCGACCTCCGCGCTGGATTCCGAAGTGGAAGCGGCGATCCAGGAGAGTCTGGAGACGCTGATGGGCGGCAAAACGGTGATTGCAATCGCGCACCGTCTTTCCACTATCGCCAAAATGGACAGGCTGGTGGTATTGCAGGAAGGGCGCATCGCCGAGATGGGCAGCCACAGCGAGCTGCTGGCGCTGGATGGGCTGTATGCCCGCCTGTGGCGACATCAGACGGGCGGCTTCGTCGGCGAGGATTAATCAATCAGCGGGCAGCGTCCAGGCTGCCCGTTATTCTCCGTCGCGGCGATAAGGCAGCGATGCGCGGGCTTCCAACGCCCACGCCTGCACGCCGGGCCTTTCCTGATTCAGGTAGTCCGCTACCGCCTCGAATAAGCCTTCATGCCGCAGATAGTGCCAGGATTCGGTGATCACCGGCTCAAAACCCCGCACCAGCTTGTGTTCGCCCTGCGCGCCCGCATCAAAGCGCTTCAGCCCGTGCGCGATGGCGTAATCCATCCCCTGATAAAAACAGGTTTCAAAATGCAGCCGGTTAAACTCTTCCAGGCAGCCCCAGTAGCGACCGTAAAGCGTTTCGCCGTCCATCAGGCTGAAAGCCATCGCGACGGCCATGCCGTTTTGCGTTGCCAGCACCACGCGAATGGCCTGCGGCATTTTCTCCGCCAGCATGCTGAAGAAAAGGCGGGTGAGATAGGGTCGCTGGCCGCGCACCGCGTAGGTGTTGGCGTAGCAGGCGTAGACAAAGTCCCAGTGCGCTTCGCTGAGCTGATGACCGGCCAGCCACTCGAACGCAAACCCCTGGCTGGCGACCAGCTCGCGTTCTTTGCGTATCTGCTTGCGCTTGCGCGACATCAGCGTATCCAGAAAGTCCTGGAAATCGCGGTAGCCGGGATTGCGCCAGTGATACTGGCAGCCAAGATGCGGCAGCCAGCGTGCTTCCGCCGCCACCAGCTCGCGGGTTTGCGCATCGCCAAAGTTGATATGGGCGCTGTGCAGCTGGCGCTGATGCAGAAAATCGGGCACGTGATGCAGCAGCTTTGCGGCAAAGGCGCGGTCGCCCAGTAGTCTTGCGCCGGTAACGGGACTGAACGGCACGGCGGCCAGCCATTTAGGGTAGTAGGGCAGGCCGGCGCGCTGGCAGGCCTCTGCCCAGGCGTGATCGAAAACGTATTCGCCCATTGAATGGCTTTTGCGGTAGCCCGGCAGCGCGGCGCGGATTTCGCCCTGTTCTTCCCACAACAGGTGCTCCGGCTGCCAGCCGGTGCCTTTTCCCAGGCTGCCGCTCTCTTCCAGCGTGCTGAGAAAGGCGTGACGCAGAAAAGGCTGATCGTCCGGCAGTAAGGCATCCCACTGACTGGCGGGAAGATCGGCCAACTGCGTCAGAAGGGTTAGCGACATAGGGGCACTCCGTCTTGATGCGGGCAGGGGCGCTGCCCGATTAACCATGACGCTAAAGTGAAGGTTTTGCGTGCGAAGATCAACGTCTTCCCGCACGGGCCGCTAAAGCCTGCGCACCACGGGAGCAGCGCCGGTCGGATAAGTGTTGTCTTCCGGCGTTTCGCCACCGACGCGTTCAATCGGCCCCATCACAAACAGGAAGCAGCAGGCGGCAACGATACAGTGCGCGCCGACAAACACCAGGCCCAGGCTGTAGCTGCCGGTCAGCGCAACCAGGTAACCGAACATGATCGGCGTGATAATGCCGGCGATATTACCGACGCAGTTAAAAATAGCGCCCGCCAGGCCAACCGCTTCCTTCGGCGCGGTGTCGCTGATCACCGCCCAGGTACCCGCTCCGGCCGCCACGCCCTTGCCGTAAAAAGCAAAGGACATAATGGCGATGACCCAAAAGTTGCTGTTGGCGACGGCGGCGGCCATGAGCGTCGCGGCCATCAGCATCCCGACAATGTAAGGCGTTTTGCGCGCCCAGGAGACCGACCAGCCGATGCGGATCAGGTAATCGGAAATAATGCCGCCGGAAATCCCGCCCGCAAAGCCGAACAGCGCTGGCGCCACGGTGGCGAAACCGGCATGCAGAATATCCATGCCGCGCGCCTGCACCAGATAGACAGGGAACCAGGTAATAAAGAAATAGCTCAGCGCGATGATGCAGTACTGACCGATATAGGCGCACCACAGCATCCGGTTAGTCAGCAGCCTGCGGAAGGTTTCGCGGGAAACGGGGGTTTTCTCCTTACGCTCCTGTACCGAGTCGATATCGATCAGGCCGCCGCCCGCGACGATATGATCCAGCTCCTGCGGCGACACGCTGCGGTGCGCGCGCGGCTCCTGCATATACCAAAGCCAGACGAAGAAGGCCCCGATGCCGATAATGCCCAGCACAAAGAAGGGCCACGGCCAGCCGAATTCGGACACCAGCCAGCCGGAAAGGGGCGAAAAGATGCCGACCGCAAAATACTGCGAGGAGGCGAACAGCGAGGAGGCGCGGCCGCGTTCGGCTTTTGGAAACCACATAATGGCGACGCGGGCGTTGGCCGGAAAGCTGGGTGCCTCGATCAGCCCCAGCGCGAAACGCAGCGTGAACATGATCACCAGCGCGCTGGTCAGGCCCGTAGAGAATTCGCCGACAAAGCCCATCGCCAGCGTGGAGATCGACCAGAGCACCAGCGTCATGCCGTACACTCTTTTGGTGCCGAAGCGATCCAGAAACAGGCCGCCGGGGATCTGTCCTATTACATAGGCCCAGCTGAACGCCGACAGGATAAAGCCAAGCTGGATGGGCGAGAGGCCAAACTCATCTTTAATCGCGCCGCCCGCAATCGACAAAATAGAGCGATCCGCATAGGCGATAACGGAAAGAAACAGTATCAGCATTAATATCCACACGCGCACGTGCGATCCGTTTTTAGCAGTCATAGTGCTTACCCTTATTTATTGTCGCTCTGAATACAGGCGCAGAGATGACGAAGCTTGCCGCAGCGGCAGGAGAGAAAGGAAAACGGCCCGCGGGCGTTTTAATCAACTATAGGAGGCGCTTTTCAGGCGGGTCATTGTGCTGTTGTCGGGATTAACGGGAAATTTTTGCGGTACATTCAGAAAGATGCACAAGGTGGCTTGAAGCGCTTCACATTCCGCACGTTATCCGCCGCGCTTGCCGCACGGCTTTCCTGGAACGTGCACTGGGTCTGGTTTTCTTTGCGCGCTCTCTTCTATAGGACGCGGTATCTCAGGGATCGATCATGGTCGGCCCGGCGATGCGCAGCACGTTGTAGAACCAGGTTTTTGCCGTGATATCGCCGATTTCGGTGTGCGCATAGAGGAAAACTTCCTGATTCGGCACGTGGAACGGCAGCTCCAGCATCCGGCCGTTGCCGCGACGTGCGTAGATCCTGGCGGCGCTGGAAGGCAGCGTTACCAGCAAATCGCTGGAGGCAATCAGCTCGCCCAGCGCGGCGAAGTGTGGCACTTCCAGCGCGATTTCGCGTTCCAGCTCAAACTCTTTCAGCCGATCTTCCACAATGTGGTGACCGCTGGTGGCAGCGACCACGACGTGGCGTTCCTGCATATACTCATCCAGCGACAGGCTCTCTTTAATTCGCGGATGGTCAACGTTGAGCAGGCAGACATAGCGTTCATAGGCCATCAGCTCGCGCTGCGCGGAGGAAACCGACTCATTGCGGCTACACAGCGCCGCGTCGATACGGCCCGTCAGTAGCCATTCGTCCAGCTTGTGCACGTCGACCGGGATCACCTCCAGCTGGATATGCGGCGCCACGCTGCGGAAAAGCGTAATCAGCTTGGGCAGCAGCAGCAGCTCGCCCAGGTCCGTCAGCGCCAGGCGGAACTTATAGCGCGAGGTTTCCGGCGAGAAGATGCGGGTTTCCGCCACGGCTTTTTCTATGCCGGTCAGCGACTTTTTAAACACCTTATAGAGCTGCATCGCGGTCGGCGTCGGCTCCATGCCTTTCCGGCTGCGCTTGAACAGCTCGTCGTTGGTTTCGCTGCGCAGACGGGCGAGCGCGTAGCTGGCGGAAGGCTGCGTAATAAATAGGCGATCGGCAGCGCCGCTGACGCTGCGAGTTTCATAGATAGCGGTAAAAACGCGTACCAGGTTGAGATCCAGCATGGCTACCTCTATAGAGACTATCTATTAACGAACATTAAAATTATCTATTTGAACTATTTTACACTTCTTTATATCCTTCCGCCAAATTTTGATAAGTTATTCCTTTTGTTGCATATCAAAATTTAACTAATAAAAACATATAGATATAATATTACATCGTGGAATGGCGGCGTCATATGCAGGATGCCGCTGCAGGAGAAAGTCAGTGAAAGGTGAAATCGTAGACGTGATTATCGACTGGATTGAAGCGCATCTGGACGATGGACTGAATATTGAGGCCGTAGCCGCGCGCTCCGGTTATTCTAAATGGCACTTACAACGCGCTTTTAAAGAGAAAAAAGGCATGACGCTGGGCAGTTTTATTCGCTATCGTCGCCTGGACGAGGCGGCAAAAAGCCTGGTGACCTCCCATAAAACCATCATGACCATCTCTATGGATTTGGGATTCTCCTCCCAGCAGTGTTTTCAGCGCGTCTTTAAAAAACACTTTAACGTGACGCCGAGAGATTATCGTAATCAGCATCGCGAGCTGCACTAAATTCGCGCATCTCTGAATAAATACCCTATGAAAAAATATGCTTTTCTTATCGCGTTGGCGATAAGCGGGACCGGTTTTGCTGCCGTTCCCGCTCGGCCAGCGGGCGTTCAGACGACCACGGCGTGCGAGCCGGGTTTTTGCTTACCGCTTGTCCGGGCCGGCGATGAACTGGCGCTGGGCATCGGCAGCATTGACCGGCAGGCGCGCCGGGTGCTTGAACCCGCCTCGGCAGGCATACTGACCGAGCCAACGGAGTAAATCCGTAAAATTCCCCCGGTGCAGGCCTGTGCCGTGAAAAATTTAACATTCCATCAGGTATACTACCGCTCGTGTTAACCTGCTTATGGAATGCTATGGAACGTCTTACTGAAAATCTTATTTACGCCTCGCGCTGGCTGCTGGCACCTATTTATCTCGGGCTGTCGCTGGGCCTGCTGGCGCTGGCGATCAAGTTCTTCCAGGAAGTTTTTCATCTGCTGCCCAACGTGCTGGCTATGGCGGAAAACGATCTGGTGCTGGTGCTGCTGTCGATGATTGACCTGACGCTGGTTGGCGGCCTGCTGGTGATGGTGATGCTCTCCGGCTATGAAAACTTCGTTTCCAGGCTGGATATCTCCGAGCACAAAGAGAAGCTGAGCTGGCTGGGGAAAATGGATTCCGGCTCGCTGAAGAATAAAGTGGCGGCCTCTATTGTGGCGATCTCTTCTATTCATCTGCTGCGCGTGTTTATGGATGCGCGCAATATTCCTGATAACAAGCTGATGTGGTACGTCATTATTCATCTGACGTTTGTGCTGTCCGCCTTTGTGATGGGCTATCTGGACGCGATGTCCCGTAAAGATAAAAACGCCCTGCACTGATTGCGCTTTGCCCGGAGCGGCTCCGGGCAATCCTGCCGTTATTTAGCGCCCGCCGCGAATTTCACTTGCCTCCCGACCGGCAAATCGCATAAAAAAGCGGTTCTTCTTGCCGATAAAGAATTATTCGTCCGCTTCGCCTCCTTCTGCCTGCCCGTTTCTGGCCTCCGCTTTGCATGTCTTAGCGAAGAGCGCTGCGTCGGCACGGAGCGCGGCGCGTTTATGTTACCAAGGAAAACCATGTCAGATGATTAGTCGACGCCGGTTAATAATGGGCACCGGCGCAGCCATGTTGGCGATGACCGCCGGAAAACTGTTTGCCAGAGAAGACATTATTCCCCTGTGGCCGGACGAGCCGCCGGGCGGGGGCGGGGGCGGGCCGGGCGGCAATCTGCATGTGTCCGCCAGCGGCGCCTGGTCGAATATCGTCAGTCCCGCTATTCAGCGCTTTCAGCCGCAGGAGCCTAACGGCTCGGCGGTACTGATCGCGGCGGGCGGCGGCTATCGCTGGATCGGCATGGGCGGCGAAGCCTGGCCGGTGGCGCGCTGGCTGAATGCCCGTGGCTATACGGCCTACGTGCTGAGCTATCGGCTGCCGCACGAAAAATGGCACGCGGGACGGCTCGCGCCCTTTCAGGATGCACAGCGCGCAATCAGGCTGGTGCGCTCGATGGAGCGGAAAGTACATCTGCTGGGCTTTTCCGCTGGCGGCCACCTGATGGGCATGTCGGCGGCGCGGCCTGGTTTCGTAACCTATGCGCCGCAGGATACGCTGGATCAGATTGCGCCGGTCGCGGACAGCGTTGCCCTGATTTATCCGGTGATCACGCTGGAAGCGCCTTACACCCATACGCGTACTCACAGCGAAATCGTCGGAAAAAACGCTTCGCCAGCGGATGAGGCGGGCTGGTCGGTGGAAAATTACGTTACGCGTAGCTTCCCACCTACCTTTCTGGCCCAGGCGGACGACGATCGCACCTCAAATCCGCACAACACGCAGATTATGCACGACGCCTGTCGGCGCATGGGCGTGCCGGTCGAACAGATCAAAATTACGCGAGGCGGACATGGTTTTGGTCTGGGAAGGGCGGGGACGCCTGCGGCTATCTGGGATGAGGCTTACGCTATCTGGCTGGCGGGACGTCGGTAAATGCTTTGGCGCCTTCCGTGGCGCCGTCTGGCAGGCTATTTTCTGAGCCGTACCAGATCGACCGCATGGTCGGTGCTTTTGGTCATGATCAGGCTGGCTCTTTCGCGAGTCGGCAGGATATTCTCTTTCAGATTCATCAGATTAATCTCCTCCCACAGCTGCGTGGCGATGCCTACGGCCTCGTCTTCAGGCAGCTTTGCGTAGTGATGGAAGTAGGAATCCGGATCGGTAAACGCGCCCTGACGGAACTTCAGGAAGCGATTAATGTACCAGTGGCGCAGCAGATCTTCCGGCGCGTCCACATAGATAGAGAAGTCGACGAAATCGGAAACAAAAACGTGATGCGGATCGTGCGGGTAATCCATACCGCTTTGCAGCACGTTCAGCCCTTCCAGGATCAAAATATCCGGCTGCTGCACGACCTTGTCGCCGTCAGGAATAACATCGTAGATCAAATGCGAATAGACCGGTGCGGTGACCTGAGCGGCACCAGACTTGAGGGCGGAGACGAAATTCACCAGGCGATGCATATCGTAAGATTGCGGAAAGCCCTTTTTCTTCATCAGGCCGCGCTCTTTTAACACCTCGTTGGGGTGCAAAAACCCGTCCGTGGTAATCAGCTCGACGCGACGATGCTCCGGCCAGCGGCTCAGCAGCGCCTGCAACACGCGAGCCGTGGTGCTTTTCCCTACGGCCACGCTGCCGGCGATACTGATGATATAGGGGATCTTCTGGCCATTGGTGCCCAGGAACTGCTCCAGCACCGCCTGACGGCGTAAATCGGAATTGATATAGAAGTTAAGCAGACGCGATAACGGCAGATAGATCTCCGCGACCTCATTAAGAGAAAGATCTTCGTTTATCCCCTCGAGCCGGGCAATTTCTTCTTTGCTCAGGGTCATCGGCACGGAATCACGCAGCGCGGCCCATTGCGAACGGTTAAATTGCAGATAGGGTGTGGTCAACAAGGATTCTTTTTTACTCATATACATGCTTCTGCCAGCAAGAACTTGCCTGTTGTGGCGTGCGCAGAGAAGACGCTGTCCGCTGCTGCCGCTCGCGTAACTAAGGTAAATTTCAGAAAACAATGGGCAGGAGGTTAACACCAGACGGGGCGGAATCAGAAGGAAAAATAAAAACGACCAACGCAAACGTAACGGCGGCCGCATTTATTGAAAAATAAACGCGCGCTTTATGAAAACGACAGCGAAAACAGCAGCCGATTCGCTTTGCGCAGGCGCCAGGGGAATGCTGCTGGACAAACAGAGAAAGAAATCGCCGCTTTTGCGCTGGCTAAAAAATAGCAATATCGTCGCTTCTTTGTACGGTTCCGTTGACGGGCAGCAAGATTTTGCGAAGAATTGCACAAATAACAGCCATAAGAACTTTTATCGCAATTTTTTTGTTGCATCCCGCCGCCACACTTCCTAGAATGCGCACCACTTGATGCCGGCTTAGCTCAGTTGGTAGAGCAACTGACTTGTAATCAGTAGGTCACCAGTTCGATTCCGGTAGCCGGCACCATCAAGTACCCCAGGTGGGGTTCCCGAGCGGCCAAAGGGAGCAGACTGTAAATCTGCCGTCATCGACTTCGAAGGTTCGAATCCTTCCCCCACCACCATTAATATCGTTCGCGATGTTAATGAGAGGCAGAAACTTCCAGATTCCCCACGGGGAAGGATGAGAAGCTTCGACCTCGAAGGTTCGACCCGAAGGGCACGGAACGCAGTGACGTGAATCCTTCCTGTACAGAAGTACAAAGTAGTTTGAACTACTGCCAACTTATGTTGGTTCGGCGTTAAAGCAGACTCTGTCAGCTTCCCCACGGGGAAGGACGAGAAGCTTCGACCTCGAAGGTTTGAACCGAAGGGCACGGAACGCAGTGACGTGAATCCTTCCTGTAAAGAAGCACCTATTCAGTCCTGACGTTTAACGGCTGAAGCCAGATGAAAGCAACAGCGTTCATCAACAGATTTTAGACTGAGCTCAAGCACAGTCGGAGTCATCAAGCAAATGCGGGTTGACTCGAAGAGCAGAAAAGCGTTTCTGTTGTTCACAAGCTACAGACAGAACAGGTAGCCGAGTTCCAGGATGCGGGCATCGTATAATGGCTATTACCTCAGCCTTCCAAGCTGATGATGCGGGTTCGATTCCCGCTGCCCGCTCCAAGCCGTGCTGATATGGCTCAGTTGGTAGAGCGCACCCTTGGTAAGGGTGAGGTCCCCAGTTCGACTCTGGGTATCAGCACCACTTCTAAATCTCCCTCCCTGATTCTTCTCTGTGCGTTAAAATTCAACAGTTCAGGCAATGCCTGGTTGATGTGGTGATATCACCGATTTATCCGTGTCTTAGAGGGACAAGCGATGTCTAAAGAAAAATTTGAACGTTCCAAACCGCACGTCAACGTTGGTACTATCGGCCACGTTGACCACGGTAAAACTACCCTGACTGCTGCTATCACCACCGTTCTGGCTAAAACCTACGGCGGTTCTGCTCGTGCATTCGACCAGATCGATAACGCGCCAGAAGAAAAAGCTCGTGGTATCACCATCAACACTTCTCACGTTGAATATGACACCCCGTCTCGCCACTACGCGCACGTTGACTGCCCTGGCCACGCCGACTATGTGAAAAACATGATCACCGGTGCTGCGCAGATGGACGGCGCTATCCTGGTTGTTGCTGCGACTGACGGCCCAATGCCGCAGACCCGTGAGCACATCCTGCTGGGCCGTCAGGTTGGCGTTCCTTACATCATCGTGTTCCTGAACAAGTGTGACATGGTTGATGACGAAGAGCTGCTGGAGCTGGTTGAGATGGAAGTACGTGACCTGCTGTCACAGTACGACTTCCCTGGCGACGACACCCCAATCGTTCACGGTTCCGCGCTGAAAGCGCTGGAAGGCGACGCCGAGTGGGAAGCGAAAATCATCGAGCTGGCCGGTCACCTGGATAACTACATCCCGGAACCAGAGCGCGCAATCGACAAGCCGTTCCTGCTGCCAATCGAAGACGTATTCTCCATCTCCGGTCGTGGTACCGTTGTTACCGGTCGTGTAGAGCGCGGTATCGTTAAAGTCGGCGAAGAAGTTGAAATCGTTGGTATCAAAGATACCGTGAAATCAACCTGTACCGGCGTTGAGATGTTCCGTAAGCTGCTGGACGAAGGTCGTGCGGGCGAGAACTGTGGTATCCTGCTGCGCGGTATCAAGCGCGAAGATATCCAGCGTGGCCAGGTTCTGGCTAAGCCAGGCACCATCAAGCCACACACTCAGTTCGAGTCTGAGGTTTACATCCTGTCCAAAGACGAAGGCGGCCGTCATACTCCGTTCTTCAAAGGCTACCGTCCACAGTTCTACTTCCGTACAACTGACGTGACCGGTACCATCGAACTGCCGGAAGGCGTTGAGATGGTTATGCCAGGCGACAACATCAAAATGGTTGTTACCCTGATCCACCCAATCGCAATGGACGACGGTCTGCGTTTCGCAATCCGCGAAGGTGGTCGTACCGTTGGCGCGGGTGTTGTTGCTAAAGTTATCGCTTAATCGCTGATAATATTTGACGCAACGCACAAGAAGAGGGCATCATTTGATGCCCTTTTTGCACGCTGTAACATAGAACCTGGCTCATCAGTGATTTTCAACCATAATCATTGCTGAGGCAGGCTCTGTAGCACGGCGTTATATGCCGAGTTTCGCCTGAGCGCATTATTCGGTTCGGTTGCCGCGTATTACGGGGCAAAATAGTTTCTGATCTATTGTGGCAGGTTGGTTTATGAGTGCTAATACCGAAGCTCAAGGGAGCGGGCGTGGACTGGAAACGGTAAAGTGGTTAGTGGTGGCGCTGCTGCTGCTCGTGGCCGTGGTTGGCAACTACTACTATCGTGAAGTCACCCTCCCGCTGCGCGCGCTGGCCGTTGTAATCCTGATCGCAGCAGCAGGTGGCATTGCGCTGCTGACGACGAAGGGCAAAGCAACCCTGGCTTTTGCCCGCGAAGCGCGCACAGAAGTTCGCAAGGTTATTTGGCCGACTCGTCAGGAAACGTTGCATACCACGTTAATCGTTGCCGCGGTTACTGCCGTGATGTCACTGATTTTGTGGGGACTGGATGGTATTCTGGTCCGTCTGGTATCGTTTATCACTGGCCTGAGGTTCTGAGATGTCTGAAGCTCCAAAAAAGCGCTGGTACGTCGTTCAGGCGTTTTCCGGCTTTGAAGGCCGTGTAGCCCAGTCGCTGCGCGAGCATATCAAATTACATAACATGGAAGAGCTTTTTGGCGACGTCATGGTGCCAACCGAAGAAGTGGTTGAAATCCGTGGCGGTCAGCGTCGCAAAAGCGAACGCAAGTTCTTCCCGGGCTATGTTCTGGTACAAATGGTCATGAACGATGCAAGCTGGCACTTAGTGCGCAGCGTGCCGCGTGTCATGGGTTTCATTGGTGGTACATCCGATCGTCCGGCACCTATTAGCGATAAAGAAGTCGACGCGATCATGAACCGCCTGCAGTCTGCTGGCGATAAGCCACGTCCGAAAACCCTGTTTGAACCAGGTGAAATGGTCCGCGTTAACGACGGTCCGTTTGCCGACTTCAACGGTGTGGTGGAAGAAGTGGATTATGAAAAAAGCCGCCTGAAAGTTTCCGTTTCCATCTTTGGCCGCGCTACGCCGGTTGAGCTGGACTTTGGACAGGTTGAGAAAGGCTGATCGGCCTGCATAAAATGTAAGCCGATAACCAGAATAACGGTTGCGGAAGGCGCGAAATTGCCCTACAATTTCGCGCCTTTTGTTTTTATGCGCTGCTACAGCGCGTGAATATTAATTACGGGGAGCTCTTTGCCGAGCGATTGAACCCAATAGAGGAATTATCATGGCTAAGAAAGTACAAGCCTACGTCAAGCTGCAGGTTGCAGCCGGTATGGCAAACCCAAGTCCGCCAGTAGGTCCGGCACTGGGTCAGCAGGGCGTTAACATCATGGAATTCTGTAAAGCGTTTAACGCCAAAACAGAATCCGTTGAGAAAGGTCTGCCGATCCCGGTTGTTATTACCGTTTATTCTGACCGTTCTTTCACCTTCGTTACCAAAACGCCTCCGGCAGCTGTACTGCTGAAGAAAGCGGCGGGTATCAAGTCTGGTTCCGGCAAGCCGAACAAAGACAAAGTAGGTAAAGTATCACGCGCTCAGGTACGTGAAATCGCAGAAACCAAAGCTGCGGACATGACTGGTGCTGACGTTGAAGCGATGACTCGCTCAATCGAAGGTACTGCTCGTTCCATGGGCCTGGTGGTAGAGGACTAAGAAATGGCTAAGCTGACCAAGCGCATGCGCGTGATCCGTGACAAAGTTGATGCAACTAAACAGTATGACATCAACGAAGCTGTCGCTCTGCTGAAGGAACTGGCAACGGCCAAGTTCGTAGAAAGCGTTGACGTAGCAGTAAACCTGGGCATTGATGCTCGTAAATCTGACCAGAACGTGCGCGGTGCAACCGTACTGCCACACGGTACCGGTCGTTCAGTACGCGTTGCCGTATTTACCCAGGGCGCAAACGCTGAAGCTGCTAAAGCGGCTGGCGCAGAGCTGGTAGGTATGGAAGATCTGGCTGACCAGATCAAAAAAGGCGAAATGAACTTTGACGTGGTTATCGCCTCTCCGGATGCGATGCGCGTTGTTGGCCAGCTGGGCCAGGTTCTGGGCCCACGCGGTCTGATGCCAAACCCGAAAGTTGGCACCGTAACGCCAAACGTTGCTGAAGCGGTTAAAAACGCTAAAGCGGGCCAGGTTCGCTATCGTAACGACAAAAACGGCATCATCCATACCACTATCGGTAAGGTTGATTTCGAGTCCGATAAGCTGAAAGAAAACCTGGAAGCCCTGCTGGTTGCGCTGAAAAAAGCGAAACCTTCTCAGGCGAAAGGCGTTTTCATCAAGAAAGTTAGCATCTCCACCACTATGGGTGCGGGTGTGGCAGTTGATCAGGCTGGCCTGAACGCTGTAGCTAACTAATCTGCTTTACGCGGGCGAAATTTTCGACTAGAATCTTTGGCCCGTTGTTCTGTAAATATACAGAACCTCTATTTAAGTCAATCGGACCGAGACAAGGCGGCAAAGCAGTGAATCGCCGGGAGCATAGCCCGCTATGTAACTGGTGTGAACGAGAGCGGCCAACGCAGTATCCGAATGACGCAGAATAGACAGAATTTTCGGTTGGAGCCTGGCCTTATCCAGGCCTCCGTCCAAGACCGCAGGTGTTTCGAAAGGAACTTAATTTCCTGCGTAGACGGTGACAGAACCTGAAGAATATTTTTATAGTCTTTGCTGGATTCTGCTCACCGTGTTTGAGCGCCTGCTGACTTCGGTCGCAGGTGATGTGAGTTCCGGGGGAATCCTTCCCCGGTCAAAATCCAGGAGCAAAAGCTAATGGCATTAAATCTTCAAGACAAACAAGCGATTGTTGCTGAAGTCACCGAAGTAGCCAAAGGCGCGCTGTCTGCGGTAGTTGCGGATTCCCGCGGCGTGACCGTAGACAAAATGACTGAACTGCGTAAAGCAGGTCGTGAAGCTGGCGTTTACATGCGTGTTGTTCGCAACACCCTGCTGCGCCGCGTCGTTGAAGGAACTCAGTTTGAGATCCTGAAAGACACGTTTGTTGGTCCGACCCTGATTGCATACTCTATGGAACACCCGGGCGCTGCTGCTCGTCTGTTCAAAGAGTTCGCGAAAGCGAATGCAAAATTTGAGGTCAAAGCTGCGGCCTTTGAAGGTGAGCTGATCACGGCGGCGAATATCGACCGTCTGGCAACTCTGCCAACTTACGAAGAAGCGCTGGCACGTCTGATGTCGACCATGAAAGAAGCCGCTGCAGGCAAACTGGTCCGCACCCTGGCTGCCGTACGCGACGCGAAAGAAGCTGCTTAAGCTTTTTGCCCGTTGCACTTTAACGTATAAACTATTTCTGATTCACAGGAACAATTGTCATGTCTATCACTAAAGATCAAATTCTGGAAGCAGTAGCGGCTATGTCTGTAATGGACGTTGTTGAGCTGGTTTCCGCTATGGAAGAAAAATTCGGCGTTTCTGCTGCTGCTGCTGTAGCTGTTGCTGCAGGCCCGGCTGAAGCTGCTGAAGAAAAAACTGAGTTCGACGTTGTACTGAAAGCTATCGGCGCTAACAAAGTTGCCGTAATCAAAGCCGTACGTGGCGCAACTGGTCTGGGCCTGAAAGAAGCTAAAGACCTGGTTGAGTCTGCACCTGCTGCCCTGAAAGAAGGCATCAGCAAAGACGACGCAGAAGCTCTGAAGAAATCTCTGGAAGAAGCTGGCGCAGAAGTTGAAGTTAAATAAGCCAACCTTTCAGGTTGCAGCCTGAGTTAATCAGGCTGACGGCTGGTGACTTTTTGGTCACCAGCCTTTTTGCGCTGTAGAGCGTCAGTGGCGTTTCACACCGTTTAGTCACTGATTTGCTTAATGTCTTTTTCTATCGACGCCTTAATATATTGCTTCCCCGCAGGGTTCCCTGCCTTGCACGGCAACGAAATGATTTAAGAGTGATAGAAAGAGGTATTACGGAAGATGTTCATTCCGGCCCAACAAAATAGTGTTGCATGAACTGTCCCCCCTGGACGGACAGAGAGGTTCTACTTTTCAGCGAGCTGAGGAACCCTATGGTTTACTCCTATACCGAGAAAAAACGCATTCGTAAGGATTTTGGAAAACGTCCGCAGGTTCTGGACATTCCTTATCTCCTTTCTATCCAGCTTGACTCGTTCCAGAAGTTCATCGAGCAAGATCCGGAAGGTCAATATGGTCTGGAAGCGGCATTCCGTTCCGTATTCCCTATCCAAAGCTATAGCGGTAACTCTGAGCTGCAGTACGTCAGCTACCGTTTAGGCGAACCCGTCTTTGATGTTAAAGAGTGTCAGATCCGTGGCGTCACGTATTCTGCCCCTTTGCGCGTAAAACTGCGCCTGGTGATCTACGAGCGTGAAGCGCCGGAAGGCACCGTTAAAGACATCAAAGAGCAGGAAGTGTACATGGGCGAAATTCCGCTCATGACCGATAACGGTACCTTTGTGATCAACGGTACAGAACGCGTTATCGTTTCTCAGCTGCATCGTAGTCCTGGTGTCTTCTTTGACAGCGATAAGGGTAAAACCCACTCGTCGGGCAAAGTGCTGTATAACGCACGCATCATCCCTTACCGTGGTTCCTGGTTAGACTTCGAGTTTGACCCGAAAGACAACCTGTTCGTTCGTATTGACCGTCGCCGTAAGCTGCCAGCGACCATCATTCTGCGCGCGCTGAACTACACCACTGAGCAGATCCTTGACCTGTTCTTCGATAAAGTGGTGTATGAGATCCGCAACAACAAGCTGCAGATGGAACTGGTGCCTGAGCGCCTGCGCGGTGAGACTGCCTCCTTCGATATCGAAGCCAACGGTACTATTTACGTTGAGAAAGGCCGTCGCATTACAGCACGCCACATTCGTCAGCTGGAAAAAGATGGCGTTGAGCACATCGAAGTTCCGGTTGAATATATCGCGGGTAAAGTCGTCGCTAAAGATTACATCGACGAAAGCACCGGCGAACTGATCGTTGCCGCGAACATGGAGCTGTCGCTGGATCTGCTGGCCAAGCTGAGCCAGTCCGGCCACAAGCGCATTGAAACGCTGTTTACCAACGATCTGGATCACGGCCCGTACATCTCTGAGACCGTACGCGTCGACCCAACCACCGATCGCCTGAGCGCGCTGGTTGAGATCTACCGCATGATGCGTCCTGGCGAACCGCCAACGCGTGAAGCGGCTGAAAACCTGTTCGAGAACCTGTTCTTCTCGGAAGACCGCTACGATCTGTCAGCGGTTGGCCGTATGAAGTTCAACCGTTCTCTGCTGCGTGACGAGATCGAAGGTTCCGGTATCCTGAGCAAAGACGACATCATTGAAGTGATGAAGAAGCTCATCGGTATCCGTAACGGTATTGGCGAAGTGGATGATATCGACCACCTCGGCAACCGTCGTATCCGTTCCGTCGGCGAAATGGCTGAAAACCAGTTCCGTGTAGGTCTGGTCCGTGTTGAGCGTGCGGTGAAAGAACGTCTTTCCCTGGGCGATCTCGATACCCTGATGCCTCAGGATATGATCAACGCCAAGCCGATTTCTGCGGCAGTGAAAGAGTTCTTTGGTTCCAGCCAGCTGTCACAGTTTATGGACCAGAACAACCCACTGTCTGAGATTACGCACAAGCGTCGTATCTCTGCACTTGGCCCGGGCGGTCTGACGCGTGAGCGTGCAGGCTTTGAAGTTCGAGACGTTCACCCGACTCACTACGGTCGCGTGTGCCCAATCGAAACGCCTGAAGGTCCAAACATCGGTCTGATCAACTCCCTGTCTGTTTATGCGCAGACCAACGAGTACGGTTTCCTGGAAACCCCATACCGTCGCGTTCGCGAAGGCGTGGTGACCGACGAAATTCATTACCTCTCTGCGATTGAAGAGGGTAACTACGTTATCGCTCAGGCAAACACCAACCTCGACGACGAAGGTCACTTCGTAGACGACCTGGTGACCTGCCGTAGCAAAGGCGAATCGAGCCTGTTCAGCCGCGACCAGGTTGACTACATGGACGTTTCCACCCAGCAGGTGGTTTCCGTCGGTGCGTCCCTGATCCCGTTCCTGGAGCACGATGACGCCAACCGCGCATTGATGGGTGCAAACATGCAACGTCAGGCGGTTCCGACTCTGCGCGCTGACAAGCCGCTGGTTGGTACCGGTATGGAACGCGCGGTAGCGGTTGACTCCGGTGTAACAGCCGTAGCGAAACGTGGTGGTACCGTTCAGTACGTGGATGCGTCCCGTATCGTTATTAAAGTTAACGAAGACGAGATGTACCCGGGCGAAGCCGGTATCGACATTTACAACCTGACCAAGTACACCCGTTCTAACCAGAACACCTGCATCAACCAGATGCCGTGTGTCAACCTGGGCGAGCCAATCGAGCGCGGTGACGTGCTGGCCGATGGTCCTTCAACGGATCTGGGCGAGCTGGCGCTGGGTCAGAACATGCGCGTCGCGTTCATGCCGTGGAACGGCTACAACTTCGAAGACTCCATTCTGGTCTCCGAGCGCGTGGTACAGGAAGATCGCTTCACCACTATCCATATTCAGGAACTCGCCTGTGTGTCTCGCGACACCAAGCTGGGGCCGGAAGAGATCACTGCTGATATCCCTAACGTGGGTGAAGCTGCGCTCTCCAAACTGGATGAATCCGGTATCGTTTATATCGGTGCGGAAGTGACCGGCGGCGACATTCTGGTTGGTAAGGTGACGCCTAAAGGCGAAACCCAGCTGACGCCAGAAGAGAAACTGCTGCGTGCCATCTTCGGTGAGAAAGCGTCTGACGTTAAAGACTCTTCTCTGCGCGTACCAAACGGCGTGTCCGGTACCGTTATCGACGTGCAGGTCTTTACCCGCGATGGCGTGGAAAAAGACAAGCGCGCGCTGGAAATCGAAGAGATGCAGCTGAAGCAGGCGAAGAAAGACCTGTCTGAAGAACTGCAGATCCTCGAAGCCGGCCTGTTCAGCCGTATCAACTACCTGCTGGTTTCCGGCGGCGTGGAAGCGGAAAAACTGGACAAGCTGCCGCGCGAGCGCTGGCTGGAACTCGGCCTGACCGACGAAGAAAAACAGAGTCAGCTGGAGCAGCTGGCGGAGCAGTACGACGAGCTGAAGCACGAGTTTGAGAAGAAACTCGAAGCGAAACGCCGCAAAATCACTCAGGGCGATGACCTGGCACCTGGCGTGCTGAAAATCGTTAAAGTGTATCTGGCCGTTAAACGTCAGATCCAGCCTGGTGACAAAATGGCAGGTCGTCACGGGAACAAAGGTGTTATCTCCAAGATCAACCCGATCGAAGATATGCCATACGATGAGAACGGCACGCCGGTCGATATCGTACTGAACCCGCTGGGCGTACCGTCACGTATGAACATTGGTCAGATTCTTGAAACCCACCTGGGTATGGCTGCTAAAGGCATCGGCGAGAAAATCAACGCCATGCTGAAAAAGCAGGAAGAAGTCTCCAAACTGCGTGAGTTTATTCAGCGCGCTTACGATCTGGGCACCGACGTGCGTCAGAAAGTAGACCTGAATACCTTCAGCGATGACGAAGTACTGCGTCTGGCAGAGAACCTGAAAAAAGGTATGCCAATCGCCACGCCAGTGTTTGACGGCGCGAAAGAGAGCGAGATCAAAGAGCTGCTGCAGCTCGGCGGCCTGCCTTCTTCCGGTCAGATTACCCTGTTTGATGGCCGTACCGGCGAGCAGTTTGAGCGTCAGGTTACCGTTGGCTACATGTACATGCTGAAACTCAACCACTTAGTGGATGACAAGATGCACGCGCGTTCTACCGGTTCTTACAGCCTCGTTACTCAGCAGCCGCTGGGTGGTAAGGCGCAGTTCGGTGGACAGCGCTTCGGTGAGATGGAAGTGTGGGCGCTGGAAGCATACGGCGCCGCCTATACCCTGCAGGAAATGCTGACCGTGAAGTCTGATGACGTCAACGGCCGTACCAAGATGTATAAAAACATCGTTGACGGCAACCATCAGATGGAACCGGGCATGCCGGAATCCTTCAACGTACTGTTGAAAGAGATCCGCTCGCTGGGTATTAACATCGAGCTGGAAGACGAGTAAGCACTCGAATTTGTACTGGTTACAGGACGCCCGGCCCCGGGCGTCCTGAGAAGTCTCACTCCGACGGGAGCTAATCCGTGAAAGACTTACTTAAGTTTCTGAAAGCGCAAACTAAGACCGAAGAGTTTGATGCGATCAAAATTGCGCTGGCTTCGCCAGACATGATCCGTTCCTGGTCTTTTGGTGAAGTTAAAAAGCCAGAAACCATTAACTACCGTACGTTCAAACCAGAACGTGACGGGCTTTTCTGTGCGCGTATTTTCGGGCCGGTAAAAGATTACGAATGCCTGTGCGGTAAGTACAAGCGTTTAAAACATCGCGGCGTGATCTGTGAGAAGTGTGGCGTTGAAGTTACACAGACCAAAGTTCGTCGTGAGCGTATGGGCCACATCGAGCTGGCTTCGCCGACTGCGCACATCTGGTTCCTGAAATCGCTGCCTTCGCGCATCGGTTTGCTGCTGGATATGCCGCTGCGTGACATCGAACGCGTGCTGTACTTCGAATCCTATGTGGTGGTTGAAGGCGGCATGACCAACCTTGAGCGCCGTCAGATCCTGACCGAAGAGCAGTATCTGGACGCGCTGGAAGAGTTCGGTGACGAATTCGACGCGAAAATGGGTGCGGAAGCGGTTCAGGCCCTGTTGAAAAACATGGATCTGGAGCAGGAATGCGAGCAGCTGCGTGAAGAGCTGAACGAAACCAATTCCGAAACCAAGCGTAAAAAGCTGACCAAGCGTATCAAGCTGCTGGAAGCGTTCGTGCAGTCTGGCAACAAGCCAGAGTGGATGATCCTGACCGTGCTGCCTGTACTGCCGCCGGATCTGCGTCCGCTGGTGCCGTTGGACGGCGGTCGTTTCGCTACTTCAGATCTGAACGATCTGTATCGTCGCGTTATCAACCGTAACAACCGTCTGAAGCGCCTGCTGGATCTGGCCGCACCTGACATCATCGTACGTAACGAAAAACGTATGCTGCAGGAAGCGGTCGATGCGCTGCTGGATAACGGTCGTCGCGGTCGTGCCATCACCGGCTCCAACAAGCGTCCTCTGAAATCTTTGGCCGATATGATCAAAGGTAAACAGGGTCGTTTCCGTCAGAACCTGCTGGGTAAACGCGTCGACTACTCTGGTCGTTCCGTTATCACCGTAGGGCCATACCTGCGTCTGCACCAGTGTGGTCTGCCGAAGAAAATGGCGCTGGAGCTGTTCAAACCGTTTATCTACGGCAAGCTGGAGCTGCGTGGTCTTGCTACCACCATCAAAGCCGCCAAGAAAATGGTTGAGCGTGAAGAAGCTGTCGTCTGGGATATCCTGGATGAAGTGATCCGCGAACACCCGGTCCTGCTGAACCGTGCGCCAACGCTGCACCGTCTGGGCATCCAGGCATTTGAGCCAGTGCTGATCGAAGGTAAAGCTATCCAGCTGCACCCGCTGGTCTGTGCGGCTTATAACGCCGACTTCGATGGTGACCAGATGGCTGTTCACGTGCCGCTGACGCTGGAAGCCCAGCTGGAAGCGCGTGCGCTGATGATGTCTACCAACAACATCCTGTCACCTGCGAACGGCGAACCAATCATCGTTCCTTCTCAGGACGTTGTACTGGGTCTGTACTACATGACCCGCGACTGTGTTAACGCCAAAGGCGAAGGCATGGTGCTGACCGGTCCAAAAGAAGCCGAGCGTATTTACCGCGCTGGCCTGGCGTCTCTGCACGCTCGCGTTAAGGTGCGTATCACCGAGCACGAGAAAAACGAGCAGGGCGAATGGACCTCAAAAACCAGCCTGATCGATACCACGGTTGGTCGTGCCATCCTGTGGATGATCGTGCCGAAAGGCCTGCCTTACTCCATCGTCAACCAGGCGCTGGGTAAGAAAGCGATCTCCAAGATGCTGAACACCTGTTACCGCATCCTGGGCCTGAAGCCAACGGTTATCTTTGCTGACCAGACCATGTACACCGGTTTTGCCTACGCGGCACGCTCTGGTGCGTCTGTAGGTATCGACGACATGGTGATCCCAGAGAAAAAAGTTGAGATCATCAGCGAAGCGGAAACCGAAGTGGCCGAGATCCAGGAGCAGTTCCAGTCTGGTCTGGTTACCGCGGGCGAACGCTACAACAAAGTGATCGATATCTGGGCTGCGGCCAACGAACGCGTTGCGAAAGCGATGATGGAAAACCTCTCTACCGAAGTCGTCATTAACCGTGACGGTGAGGAAGAGCGCCAGGTTTCCTTCAACAGCATCTTTATGATGGCCGACTCCGGTGCTCGTGGTTCTGCTGCGCAGATCCGTCAGCTGGCCGGTATGCGTGGCCTGATGGCTAAGCCAGATGGCTCCATCATCGAGACGCCAATTACCGCGAACTTCCGTGAAGGTCTGAACGTACTCCAGTACTTCATCTCGACCCACGGTGCTCGTAAAGGTCTTGCGGATACCGCACTGAAAACCGCGAACTCCGGTTACCTGACTCGTCGTCTGGTAGACGTAGCGCAGGATCTGGTGGTGACCGAGGACGACTGTGGCACGCACGAAGGCATCATGATGACTCCGGTTATCGAAGGTGGCGACGTGAAAGAACCGCTGCGCGAACGCGTACTGGGTCGTGTTACCGCAGAAGACGTGCTGAAGCCGGGTACGGCCGACATCCTGCTGCCACGCAACACCCTGCTGCACGAACAGCAGTGTGACCTGTTGGAAGAGCATTCTGTCGACAGCCTGAAAGTCCGCTCCGTAGTAAGTTGTGAAACTGACTTCGGCGTGTGCGCCCACTGTTATGGACGCGATCTGGCGCGTGGTCACATCATCAACAAAGGTGAGGCCATCGGCGTTATCGCAGCACAGTCCATCGGTGAGCCGGGTACTCAGCTGACCATGCGTACGTTCCACATCGGTGGTGCGGCATCGCGTGCGGCTGCTGAATCCAGCATTCAGGTGAAGAACAAAGGTACCATTAAACTCTCTAACGCCAAGTCGGTTACCAACTCCGCTGGCAAACTGGTTATCACCTCGCGTAACACCGAGCTGAAAATGATCGATGAATTCGGTCGTACCAAAGAGAGCTATAAGGTTCCTTACGGTTCTACCATGGCGAAAGGCGACGGCGAGCAGGTTGCAGCGGGCGAGACCGTAGCAAACTGGGATCCGCACACCATGCCGGTTATCACCGAAGTGAGCGGTTTCGTCCGCTTTACCGACATGATCGACGGCCAGACCATTACCCGCCAGACGGATGACCTGACCGGTCTGTCTTCTCTGGTGATCCTGGACAGCGCAGAGCGTACGTCCGGCGGTAAAGATCTGCGTCCTGCGCTGAAAATCGTTGATGCCAACGGCAATGATGTGATGATCCCAGGCTCCGATATGCCTGCTCAGTACTTCCTGCCGGGTAAAGCGATTGTGCAGCTGGAAGACGGCGTGAAAATCAGCTCGGGTGATACCCTGGCTCGTGTTCCGCAGGAATCCGGCGGTACCAAGGACATCACCGGTGGTCTGCCACGCGTTGCTGACCTGTTCGAAGCGCGTCGTCCGAAAGAGCCAGCAATCCTGGCGGAGATCAGCGGTATTATCTCCTTCGGTAAAGAGACCAAAGGCAAGCGTCGTCTGGTGATTACGCCGGTTGACGGTAGCGATCCGTACGAAGAGATGATCCCGAAATGGCGTCAGCTGAACGTGTTCGAAGGTGAACGCGTAGAGCGCGGTGACGTGGTTTCCGATGGCCCAGAGTCTCCACATGACATTCTGCGTCTGCGTGGCGTGCATGCGGTGACCCGTTACATCACTAACGAAGTGCAGGAAGTTTACCGCCTGCAGGGCGTTAAGATTAACGATAAGCACATCGAAGTCATCGTTCGTCAGATGCTGCGTAAAGCAACCATTGCAAGCGCGGGCAGCTCCGACTTCCTGGACGGCGAGCAGGTTGAAGTTTCACGCGTTAAGATTTCTAACCGTGAGCTGGAAGCCAACGGCAAAATCGCAGCGACCTATATGCGCGATCTGCTGGGTATCACCAAAGCGTCACTGGCGACCGAGTCCTTCATCTCCGCCGCTTCCTTCCAGGAAACGACGCGCGTACTGACCGAAGCAGCCGTTGCGGGCAAACGCGACGAACTGCGCGGCCTGAAAGAGAACGTAATCGTGGGTCGTCTGATCCCAGCCGGTACCGGTTACGCTTATCACCAGGATCGTATGCGCCGTAAAGCGGCAGGCGAAGCGCCTGTAGTTCCTCAGGTCACGGCCGACGAAGCGTCTGCCAGCCTGGCAGAACTGCTGAACGCGGGTCTGGGCGGCAACGACGATTAATCGTCTTTCCTGCTGACCGTAAAAACCCCACTTCGGTGGGGTTTTTTTATGCCTGAAATTTGAGGATGGGTCAGTCAGCGTCGGGATGTGGCCGTAAAAAATCCGCCCCGGAGAGCGGCTTGCGGCCTGACTGCTCTGATTTACGTTAAACAGGATATGGATATTCGACAGGTGAATTTGCCAGGCTCCTTTTCCGCTTAACATCAGCGCCATGAATAACGTGACTAAAAAAAGTCCGTGGCGTTTTTTCATGGAAGATTCCCTTCTCAGGAACCGCTATCGTCTACTGCCCACCGGAACGCTGCAAACGAAACAAGCAGTGTGATTGACTTGTTTTTCGCGGTATCACAGAACCCGTTCCCTGAGTCCGGTGCCCTGCGGCAACAGGTGAAACGGCCCCGACGCAACGATAACAGCTACGACAATGAACAACATTTTATTATTGAAGAGATGCGAGTTATCACGCAGTAAGAAAGAAGTTGTTCCAGGTTATTACATGCGACAAGTGACGAAGCATGCAGAATCATCAAGTACTAAAAATTGGATAAAAATACGCTGGTTTTTTATACTTTATGACGATATATTGACCGGGTGGTTGACTTGTATTCGCATACCATCAGTACCTTTCAGAGCAGGACGGCAATCCTCTTCTGAAATAAAGAACCCCGCGCTGGCGGGGTTTTTTATTACTGAATACCCTGCATCCGTGGTTCGGCTGACCCGTTTTACCTGTATCGCTTAATGTCATCGCCGGTTAACCCGATATCTTTCAGCTGCGCATCGCTTAATCGCGCTAATATTTTACGGCTGTATATCTCCTGTCGCCAGGCCAGCCAGAGCCGCCGCGCCAGGCTGAACATCAGTACAAAGGGCGATGCTTTAAAAGCTGCTCGCCGCCGTCTTACAATATTTTCCTGTGGCATCTGCTTTACCCGTCCGCAGGGCGGCTATCGAAGCGGCGCTACCTGATTTGTTGGTGAAGTAGCAAGAGGCGGGCCCGCGAGGGAAAACTGACGGGCCCGGACGCTTTTTCTCCAGCGTCGGCAGCGATTCTGGCAGCTTTAACAGGGCCAGTCATAACAAGAGTGGATTTATGGAAGTCGTGCCGCATATTTATCAGGCGCATTCATTTTTACGTTAAAAAATAAAAAGTAAGCGAAAACTAATTTTTTATTTATAAGATTTTTCACAGGTGGCTATTTTAAATCTTCATTGATTTATATTTTTGCTTCTCATTTCTTCCCTGAGCTTTCTCTTAAATCTATTAATGGCAATGTCTTAATATTGAGATGTTTATCTCACCTTGCTAAATTAATACAAATTCCCGCTGCCGGATACGCCGCGCTTTCCATTTGTCGCTCAGCACTGTCAGCCAGCTGCTGTGAGGTATTATGAATAAAAATAAGATAAAGGCCATGGTGCGCCCGGCGCTGAAAAATGCGGTTTCGCTACGCCTGCGTATAGAAAAAGCCTTATTAAAAAGGAAAAAATTAGCGGAATACAATCCTGCTCTGGAACAGGATATGGATATCGTTATTCATAACAGAACGCCCGGCGAAATTCCTGAACGGGTCTGGATGTTCTGGGCCGGCTCGACGCTGCCAAAGGAAATCCAGAGCTTTGTTGATAAGGTTGCGCGAGAGAACCCGGACTGGTCAGTAACGGTAGTGAATGACAGTAATCTGTCGCACTATCTGCCGGAGCTGGTCTTTACGCGGCAGGACATGCTGGTTGCCCACAGAAGCGACGTTATTCGCCTGGAGCTGCTGTATAAATATGGCGGCGTTTGGATGGATGCAAGCGTAATACTAAACCGCACGCTGGATGAATTTCTGGCGGTCAACGGCAACAGCCGTTATGACATGGTCGCCTTTTATCGCGATGTCTCCACTGTCGATCGGCGCTATCCGGTGATTGAAACCTGGTTTATGGCCGCCCCGAAAAAGAACCCGTTTATTGCAAGCTGGCTGCGCTATTTCCGCCCGATTATTACGCTGGGCGCGGCAGACATGTTTAAGCAGCTGCAACAGCTGCCCAATTATCAGGAACTGGTACAGAAAATTACCGATCCGCAATACCTTATTCTGAATATTACGCAGCAGCAGGCGCTGCGTGAATATAATGAGTACAACCTTTATTTAAGAAAGTGCGAGGCCAACGCGCTTTATTATCAGCGTCTGGTAAGCTGGGACGCCGTACAGCTTAGCCGGATGCTGATGATCGATCGCCTGCCGGATGTTCTGCCGCCTATCGTTAAGCTGACCGGGCTGGATCGAAAATACCTTAGCACCAATTTACGCTATGGCGCGGTAAATAAAGACAGCCTGTTGGGACAGGTGCTGTTTGCGGATGCGCCGGACAGAATGCCGGACATGCCGGATATGCCGATGCCCGGCATATCCGGTAGCGCAGGCGCTTAGGCTCCTCTGAACCAGGCAGGAGACGCAGGTCTTCTCGGTCCCGGTAGCGCAGGCGCTCAGGCTCTTCCCAGCCAGCTGTCCCAGTCTTTCCAGACCGGCTGCATGCCGGCGCGGATCAGCGCTTCGGCTACCTGCCGCGGATGGCGATTATCGTGCGGCGAGAACTGTTCCAGCTCGCTTTGCGTCTCGGCGTAGCCGCCAGGCTGCGTTTTTGAGAAAGCGCTGATCGTATTGATCGCCAGCGGCACCACCTTGTCACGGAACTGCGGCGATTCGCGCGTTGACAGCGACTGCTCCACTTCCGGCGCAAACAGACGAAACGCGCAGATAACCTGTACCAGCTGGGCCTCATCCATGACTGAAGCAGGCTGAATGCCGCCAGCGCAGGGGCGCAAGCGAGGGAAAGCCACTGAATAGCGGCTTTGCCAGTACGTTTTCTGTAGCCAAAGCAGATGTTCCGCCATCATATAACAGTCGGCGCGCCAGCTGTCAGAAAGGCCGATCAGCGCGCCCAGCCCGATCTTATCGATCCCCGCGCGTCCCAGCCTGTCCGGCGTTTCCAGGCGAAAGAAAAAGTCCTGCTTGTTGCCTTTCAGATGGTGCTGACCATACACCGTTGGATGATAGGTTTCCTGATAGACCAGCACGCCATCCAGCCCCAGCGTTTTCAGCTCCGCATACTCCTGCTGGCCCAGCGGCTGCACTTCCATCATCAGCGAGCTGAAATGCGCGCGGATGGCGGGAAGATGACGGCGAAAATAATCCATCCCAACTTTCGCCTGATGCTCACCGGTGACCAGCAGCAGCTGATCGAAGCCCATCGCCCGGATCGCCAGGCACTCGCGCTCGATCTCCTGCGCATCCAGCGTCTTACGCTTGATCCGGTTGCTCATAGAGAAGCCGCAATAGGTGCAGTCGTTGGCGCACAGGTTGGAGAGATAAAGCGGAACGAAGAGGTTTACGGCATGGCCGAAGCGCTGGCGCGTCAACAATTGCGCCTTACGGGCCATCGGTTCCAGCCAGGCCTGCGCGGCAGGCGAAAGCAGCGCCATCAGCTCCTCGCGGCCAACGACAGACGCATTCAGCGCCCGTTTCACGTCAGCCGAAGTTTTGCTGTTGATGCGCAGGCGGATATCGTCCCAGTCCAGCTGCTCCCACTGTGAGACGAAGCTTTTCATGGCGTCACTCCGCTTTGCAAAAAGCTGGTCAGCGGGCTGGTGGCGACGGCCTGCTGCTGCTGACTGCCCAGGCCGCTTTGCCGCGCCAGTTCGCCCGCTTCTACAGCGAGGCGGAAAGCGCGCGCCATCTGCACAGGATCGCGAGCAGAGGCCATGGCGGTATTCACCAGCACCGCATCGGCGCCCATTTCCAGCGCTTCGCTGGCGTGGCTGGGCGCGCCAATGCCTGCGTCAATCACCACCGGGACGCTGGCCTGCTCGATAATAATCGTCAGCAAATCCCGGGTTTTCAGCCCCTGATTGCTGCCAATCGGCGCGCCAAGCGGCATCACGGCGGCACAGCCCGCTTCTTCAAGCCTTCTGCACAGTACCGGATCGGCATGGCAGTAGGGCAGCACGGTGAAGCCTTCCCGCACCAGGGTTTCCGCCGCCTTCAGCGTTTCGACGGCATCGGGCAGCAGATAACGCACGTCGGGATGGATTTCCAGCTTCACCCAGCTCGTGCCCAGCGCTTCCCGCGCCAGGCGCGCGGCAAAAATGGCTTCCTCGGCGGTTTTCGCGCCGGAAGTATTGGGAAGAAGCTGCACGCCCAGCTGACGTAAAGGCGCCAGAATGCCGTCGTCGCCGCCGCGTAAATCCACGCGTTTCATCGCCATTGTCACCAGCTGCGTGCCGGATTCCCGAAGTGCATTGAGCATCACGGCAGGGCTGGAGAACTTACCTGTGCCGGTAAACAGCCGGGAAAAAAAGGTTTTATCAGCAATCTGTAGCATATTAACCTCCGGCGATAGCCTGGAAAATCACCAGG
The DNA here is from genome assembly GCF_041320675.1 of Erwinia sp. STN24. Classification (NCBI taxonomy): domain Bacteria; kingdom Pseudomonadati; phylum Pseudomonadota; class Gammaproteobacteria; order Enterobacterales; family Erwiniaceae; genus Erwinia; species Erwinia sp. STN24. Next base: position 314,588 of record NZ_JBGGPM010000005.1, read on the forward strand.
TTGTCGCCTTCCTGTAAAAGATGAGTGTCCCAGCGATCCCGCGGCACAATCTGCTGATTGACAGCCAGCGCGGTGCCAGAGTGGCTATGGGCAAGCTGCGCCAGCAGCGCGGTCAGCGTCAGCGGCGCGACAAAAACGTGCGGCTCATCATTAATGATGATGTTCACGATGGCCTCCGCATACCGGGCAGCCGGGGCTGCGCTCAAGGTCAAGCGTGCGCCAGGCCTGCGTTTTGCCGTCAAACAGCCGCAGCTTGCCGTCCAGCGCCGACGGCTGGCCGGCCAGCATCTTCAACGCTTCCAGCGCCTGCAGCGTGCCCATCACGCCGACCACCGGGCCGAGTACGCCTGCGGTGCGGCAGTTGCGCTGCGGCTCCGCTTTATCGGGCCACAGGCAGCAGTAGCAGCCACGCCGGAAAGGCGGGGTGATCGCCAGCAGCTGGCCGCCGAAACCGACCGCGCTGGCGCTGATCAGCGGCGTGCTGGCTGCGACGCAGGCGGCATTCACGGCGTGACGCGTCTGCATGTTGTCGCTGCAGTCCAGCACCAGATCGACCCGCTGCGCCGTTTCCTGCAGCGTGGCGGCATCCATACGCTGCTCAAGCGCTATAAACTCGACCTGAGGATTCAGCGCCTGCAAACGATCCTTCGCCAGCGTGGCCTTTGGCTGGCCGATATCGCTGCTGCGGTAGAGGATTTGACGCTGCAAATTGCTGATATGCACCCTGTCGTCATCGGCCAGCAGCAGCTTGCCCACGCCGGCTGCGGCAAGATACGTCGCAGCCGGCGAGCCTAAGCCGCCCAGGCCGACAATCAGCACGCTGGCCGCCAGCAGCTTTTCCTGCGCCTGCGGGCCAAACTCCTCCAGCAGCAGCTGGCGGCTGTAACGCATAAAATCGCCGTCGCTAAGCATCAAGCGGCCCTCCGCTTCCTGCCAGCGCCAGCAGCTGCGCGGTGGCGGCCTGCCAGTCTGCCGCCTGGGTAATGGCACTGACCACGGCGATACTGCCGACGCCGGTTGCCAGCACGTCTGGCGCCCGCGCCAGCGAGATACCGCCGATAGCCACGGTTGAGACGTTCTGCAGGCGCCCGACATGCCGCTTCAGCTCCTGAAGCCCCTGAGGTGAAGAGGGCATAGCTTTAGTTTGCGTAGGAAAGACGTGTCCCAGCGCGATGTAGGATGGGCGCTCGGCCAGCGCGCGATCCAGTTCCGCGTCATCATGCGTGGATAACCCCAGCCGCAGCCCGGCGCGGTGGATCGCATCCAGATCGGCAATAGCCAGATCTTCCTGGCCCAGGTGTACGCCATAGGCGCCATGCTGAATCGCCAGCCGCCAGTAATCGTTGATAAACAGACGGGCCTGATAGCGTTTACCCAACTCGATGGCCGCGGCGATATCCTGTTCCACCGCCGCTTCCGGCAGATCTTTAATGCGCAGCTGGATAGTGCGCACGCCAGCCGCCAGCAAACGCTCGATCCAGATGACGCTGTCCACCACCGGATAAAGCCCCAGCCTGGCTGCCGTCAGGGGAAAAGCGCTACGGCTCATTATTTTTCCTCCTGCGTTAAGGCATCCATGGCATGGTAAAGCTCGCCGCCACGACGGCGGAACGTCTCTGACATCTCCGCCATGCCGATCGCTATCGGCTCTGCTTCCGCTTCCTGTTTTGCTGCGTATTCGCGGACTTCCTGGGTGATTTTCATCGAGCAGAATTTCGGGCCGCACATGGAGCAGAAGTGGGCAACCTTACCGGACTCCTGCGGCAGCGTTTCATCGTGGAAAGCGCGTGCGGTATGCGGATCCAGCGCCAGGTTGAACTGATCTTCCCAGCGGAATTCAAAACGCGCTTTCGACATGGCGTTGTCACGGATCTGCGCGCCGGGATGGCCTTTGGCAAGATCCGCCGCGTGGGCCGCGATCTTGTAGGTAATCAAACCTTGTTTGACATCTTCTTTATTCGGCAGGCCCAGATGTTCTTTCGGCGTAACGTAGCAGAGCATGGCGCAGCCGAACCAGCCAATCATCGCCGCGCCGATGCCGGAGGTAAAATGGTCGTAGCCAGGCGCGATATCGGTAGTCAGCGGGCCAAGCGTATAGAAAGGCGCCTCGTGGCAGTGTTCGAGCTGCTCGGTCATATTGCGTCTGATCATTTGCATCGGCACGTGTCCCGGCCCTTCAATCATCACCTGCACGTCATATTCCCAGGCGATTTTCGTCAGCTCGCCCAGCGTGCGCAGCTCGGCAAACTGCGCCTCGTCGTTGGCATCCTGTATTGAGCCAGGACGCAGGCCGTCACCCAGCGACAGCGAGACGTCGTAAGCGGCGCAGATCTCGCAAATGTCACTGAAGCGTTCGTAGAGAAAGCTTTCACGATGATGCGACAGGCACCACTTCGCCATAATGGAGCCGCCGCGAGAAACGATGCCGGTCAGGCGTTTCGCCGTCATCGGCACATAGCGCAGCAGCACGCCGGCATGGATGGTGAAGTAATCCACGCCCTGTTCAGCCTGCTCCAGCAGCGTGTCGCGGAATATTTCCCAGTTGAGGTCTTCCGCCACGCCGTTGACTTTTTCCAGCGCCTGATAGATCGGCACCGTACCAATCGGCAGCGGGCTGTTGCGCAGGATCCACTCGCGGGTTTCATGGATATTTCGCCCGGTGGAGAGGTCCATCACCGTATCCGCTCCCCAGCGTGCCGACCAGACCAGCTTTTCGACCTCTTCTTCAATCGAAGAACTGACCGCAGAGTTGCCGATATTGGCGTTGATCTTCACCAGGAAATTGCGGCCGATAATCATCGGCTCCGATTCAGGATGGTTGATATTGGCCGGGATAATCGCGCGTCCGGCAGCCACTTCCTGACGAACAAACTCGGCGGTGATATTTTCCGGCAGCCGCGCGCCAAAATCCTGTCCCGGATGCTGCTGCAACAGCACCTCGCTGCGAACGCGCTCGCGGCCCATGTTTTCGCGCAGCGCGATAAATTCCATTTCCGGCGTGATAATGCCCTGGCGCGCGTAGTGCAGCTGCGTGACGCGGCGACCAGCCTGGGCGCGGCGCGGCCGCGGCAGATTCTCAAAGCGCAGATGATCAAGCCCTTCGTCCGCCAGACGCTGCTGCGTATAAACGGAGCTTAATTGCTCAATCGGTTGCGTATCGGCGCGCTCTGCAATCCAGCTTTCCCGCAGCCTGGCGATACCGGCGCGCACGTCAATAGCGGCGTCGGGATCGCCATAAGGGCCGGCGGTATCGTAAACCGGCACCGGTTCGTTTTCTTCAAACTGTGGATTGTCTTTTCCGCCGCCGGTCAGGGTGGGCGAGAGCTGAATTTCACGCATGGGAACGCGCAGATCGGCTCGCGAACCGGTCAGATAAATGCGTCTGGAATTGGGGAAAGCGGTGCCCTGTAAAGCAGCGATAAACTGCTGCGCTTCAGCACGCTGTTCGCGGCGGTTGGATTTCTTAACCTGGGTAGACATAGCAAGTTCCTGACTTAAGGGAAATTTGCTTGTCCGGAGTTCGGAGGAGTAAGCGCAGAGCCGATGGCCCTGACCTGGATCTTTACTCTTGTTCCCTTCGCAGGTTCTAACCTGATCAGGTTCCGCGGATCCCGAATTAACGGTCTCAGCCCCGAGGGGCACTCCGACAAGAAGAAGTCTGGCTTTCGCCAGAGGCAATCATGCGATTGCCTTTTCAGCATAAAGGGGCGTTATGGAAAGCTCAAGGGATTAAACAGTTAACTTTTCAGGCAGGACGAGCCATCGCAGAGTCATTAGCGGCGGACTTATCCGCATACTTCTCCAGCGCCAGCTGAATAAATTTATCTTCCAGGGTGAAGCGGGCTTCCAGCGCTTCGCCGACGATCGACAGCGCCTGCTGGAACTCCAGATAGTTATCGTGATCGATGGCGTTTTCCAGATGGGCGTCGTAAATCGCCATAATCTGTTCGGTATTCGCCTGTAGCGAAGGATAAATCAGCGCCGCTTTGGCCAGCTGGTCGGTGCCTTCCATTTCCTGAATAAACCGTTCGTACGCCGTGAAGTGGCCGGTTGAGAGATAATCAACCAGGCTTTGACAGAAGTTATCCAGCGCCTCTTCGTCGAGCGTAGTCAGCGATTCTTTGTTAGGCTTCATGCCAACCATTTGATAATAAGCAACTAACAACTGCTTGCGTGAGTGAAGGCAAAAGTCTACCAGTTCGCTGCATCCGCCTACGCGTGAGGCCAAAACTTCCAGCTGGTCAAGCATGAGTGACTCCAAAAGTGTTATTTTAACTGTCTATCCCAATCCGGTAAGTGCGTGAAGTGAGGATGAGCAATTTATGGAACTTGAGATTTCAAGCGTAGACGCTGGCTGGTGGATTGTCAGCCATGAACAGAAACTTTGGCTGCCAAAAGGTCAATTACCGTACGGAAACGCACAAGATTTAGGCCTGGCCGGCTCGAAAGGCGCGCTGATTGGCGAATGGCAGGGCGAACCTGTACGGCTGATTAGCGAAAATCGTCCGGAAGGGATGGCGTCGCTGCGGCAGCTGCTCGATCAGGATCCCGCCCTGTTTCAGCTGGCGGGACGCGGCATCCAGCTGGCCGAATTTTATCGCTCGCATCAGTGGTGCGGCTACTGTGGACACGCGATGCATCGCAGCAAAACGGAATGGGCCTGCCTGTGTGGCCACTGCCGCCAGCGCTATTATCCGCAAATTGCGCCCTGCATCATCGTGGCCATTCGTCGCGGCGATGAAATCCTGCTGGCTCAGCATACCCGACACCGCAACGGCATCTACACGGTGCTGGCGGGTTTTGTGGAGGTAGGCGAAACGCTGGAGCAGACCGTAGCGCGCGAGGTGATGGAGGAGAGCGGCATCAAGGTGAAAAACCTGCGCTATGTTTCCTCGCAGCCCTGGCCTTTCCCGCAGTCATTGATGATGGCGTTTATGGCCGACTACGACAGCGGCGAGATCAACATCGATCCCAAAGAGCTGCTGGATGCCAACTGGTATCGCTACGACGCCTTGCCACAGCTGCCGCCGGCGGGAACGGTGGCCCGTCGGCTGATAGAAGACACCGTCGCGCTCTGCCGCGCCGCTGCGGAATAACTGATATACTGTGCGTCTGAATGAAAAAGAGTCCTGAAGATGAGTGAACTGAAGAACGATCGTTATTTGCGTGCTCTGCTGCGTCAGCCGGTAGACGTTACGCCCGTATGGATGATGCGTCAGGCCGGACGGTATTTGCCGGAGTACAAGGCGACGCGCGCCCAGGCCGGCGACTTTATGTCGCTGTGTAAAAATGCTGAGCTGGCCTGTGAAGTCACGCTGCAACCGCTGCGTCGCTACGCGCTGGATGCGGCGATCCTCTTCTCTGATATCCTGACCATCCCTGATGCGATGGGGCTGGGACTCTATTTTGAAGCTGGCGAAGGCCCGCGCTTCTCCTCGCCTGTGACCTGCCGTGCGGACGTCGAAAAACTGCCCGTGTTCGATCCCGAACAGGAGCTGGGCTACGTGATGAATGCGGTGCGCACCATTCGTAAAAATTTACAGGGCGCGGTGCCGCTGATCGGTTTTTCCGGCAGTCCGTGGACGCTGGCGACCTACATGGTGGAAGGTGGCAGCAGTAAGGCCTTCACTAAACTGAAAAAAATGATGTATGCCGAGCCGGAAACCCTGCATCTGATGCTGGATAAGCTGGCCGACAGCGTTACGCTCTATCTGAACGCACAGATCCGCGCGGGCGCGCAGTCGGTGATGATTTTCGACACCTGGGGCGGCGTGCTGACCGGGCGCGACTATTTGCAGTTCTCCCTGCACTACATGCATAAAATCGTCGATGGCCTGCAGCGTGAAAACGACGGTCGCCGCGTGCCCGTGACGCTGTTTACCAAGGGCGGCGGCCAGTGGCTGGAAGCGATGGCGGAAACCGGCTGCGACGCGCTTGGTCTGGACTGGACCACCGATATTGGCGAGGCGCGTCGACGCGTTGGCCATAAAGTGGCGCTGCAGGGCAACATGGATCCTTCTATGCTTTATGCCACGCCTGCCCGTATTGAGCAGGAAGTGGCGGGCATTCTTCAGGGCTTCGGCAACGGCACGGGCCATGTGTTCAACCTGGGTCACGGCATTCATCAGGATGTCCCGCCGGAACACGCGGGTGCTTTTGTGGAGGCCGTCCACAAACTGTCAGGACAGTATCACCAGGATTAATTATGGATATACAGGCATTAAAGCAGGAACAGACGACGCGTGCGGCGGAAGTGGTACGCGCTGATGATTTTGACGTAATGCCACCGCGCTATATCGCCGGGGCGGACGTGGGGTTTGAGCAGGGCGGCGAGGTCACGCGCGCCGCGCTGGTGCTGTTGGAGTATCCGTCGCTGAAGCTTATTGAGCATCGCGTCGCGCGGATAGCCACCACCATGCCTTATATCCCCGGCTTTCTCTCGTTTCGCGAATATCCCGCTCTGCTGGCCGCCTGGGAGCAGCTGGAGCAAAAACCCGATCTGCTGTTTGTCGACGGTCAGGGCATCGCGCATCCGCGCCGTCTTGGCGTCGCCAGCCACTTTGGCCTGCTGGTGGATGTGCCGACTATTGGCGTGGCGAAACGCCGGCTATGCGGCAAGTTCGAGCCGTTAGGCGACGAGCCGGGCTCCCGACAGCCGCTGATCGACAAAGGCGAGCAGATTGGCTGGGTGCTGCGCAGCAAAAAACGCTGCAATCCGCTGTTTATTTCGCCGGGCCACCGCGTCAGTAACGATACGGCGCTGCACTGGGTGGAGACCTGCCTGCAGGGCTACCGTTTGCCGGAGCCGACGCGCTGGGCCGATGCCGTGGCGTCCAACCGGCCCGCTTTCGCCCGTCTCGGCATCCCGCTATAACGGTGTGAGGCGCCGGCTTTTCGGTTACACTGCAGCCCGCGCACTTTTGTTTAAGAGATCCCAACATGTTACGTAATCCGATTCACCTGCGGCTGGAAAAACTGGAAAGCTGGCAGCACGTTACTTTTATGGCCTGCCTGTGTGAGCGCATGTATCCCAATTACTGGGCTTTTTGCCGCCAGACCGAGTTTGGCGACGGCCAGCTTTATCGTCGTATTCTCGATTTGGTCTGGGAAACGCTGCTGGTGAAAGATGCCAAAGTGAATTTTGACTCGCAGCTGGAAAAGCTGGAAGAAGCCATTCCGGCGGCGGAGGATTACGATCTGTACGGCGTTTATCCAGCCATCGACGCCTGCGTCGCGCTGAGCGAACTGCTGCATTCCCGTTTGAGCGGTGAAACCCTGGCGCACGCTATTGCCGTCAGCGAAGCTTCAATCACCTCTGTAGCGATGCTGGAAATGACCCAGGCCGAACGTGAAATGACCGAGGAAGAGCTAAAAGCCAATCCTGCCGTTGAAGAGGAATGGGACATCCAGTGGGAGATTTTTCGCCTGCTCAGCGCCTGTGAGGAAAGGGATCCAGAACTGATAAAAGGACTGCGTTCTGACCTGCGGGAATCAGGGATTAGCAATATCGGTATAAATTTTCAGCAGTAAGGCGATAAAACGTGACTTCAGGCCTGATTTGTAGCGCCTTAAGGCTTCACATTCGCCCCCAGTCTGGTCTACATTTGTGGGGCTGAAAAAAGTGGCTATCGGTGCGTGTATGCAGGAGAGTGCCAGAAACTGGTTTTTCCCTCGCACTCGATGCTTAGCAAGCGATAAATACACTGTAAGGATAACTTATGAACAAGACTCAACTGATTGATGTAATTGCGGACAAAGCGGACCTGTCTAAGACCCAGGCTAAAGCTGCACTGGAATCCACTCTGGCTGCGATTACTGAGTCTCTGAAAGAAGGTGATGCTGTACAACTGGTTGGTTTTGGTACTTTTAAAGTTAACCACCGTGCTGAGCGTACTGGCCGCAACCCGCAGACCGGCAACGAAATCAAAATTGCAGCTGCAAACGTACCGGCATTCGTTTCTGGTAAAGCTCTGAAAGACGCTGTTAAATAATCGACAGTGAAAAGTTTTAAACAGGGGGGCGTTAAGCCCCTTTTGTTAAGGCTTTTTAGCTGTTTCTGCCAGGACAGCTTGTGACGATTTTCTCTCGTTCCCTTTTGCCGTTCCTGCTGCTGTTAGCAGGCTGTAGTTCACGGCAGATGCCTGATTTTACCGCCAGCGGCTATCTTGCCGATCGCGGCGCCGTGCGTATCTGGCGCAAAACGCCTTCCCCACAGTCAATCCATCTGCAAACGGTCTATACCCCTTTTACCGAGCCGGTAACGGAAACCACGGACTACCAGTGGCAAGAGGGCAAACTGATTTCTGTTGAACGCAAAATCGTGGGCGCAAATCCTGAAAGCGTGACGCTACGCTTTGACCAATCCGGTCGCCTGAGCTTTATGCAGCGCCAGCTGGCGAATCGACGGGAAGCGCTGACGGCTGATGCTATCGCGCTCTACCAGTTTGATGCCGGACGTATGCTGACTATCAGCGACGATTTGCTACGCGGACGCGTAAGGCTATTACAGGGAGAGTGGATGCCTTCGGGCGCGGTCAGGTTATGCGGAGGCGGTAAGGCTTCGCCTGGCTTCGACAGCAACGCAGTGCGTTATATCACCCAGCATCAGCAGGGATCGGGCGAACCGCTCAGCATTGCCTGGCTGGAAGCGCCGGGCGGCACGCAGCTGCTGCTGGCGACGCCGGAAGACCTTTGTCAGCAACAGCCGCAGGCCGACAGCTTTTAATCGGCTGCCAGCTTGAGAGAGAAGGGGACAGTGCTGCCCCCTGAATCACTCTTATTTACGCCCGATAGCGCGGTAGCCGATGTCCGTGCGGCAGAAGCTGCCATGCCAGGAGATGTGCTTAGCCAGTTCGTAGGCATGTTTTTGCGCCGCCGCAACATCTTCGCCCAGCGCGGTCACGCATAATACGCGTCCGCCGTTTGTCACCACCAAATCGTCCTGCATTTTGGTTCCGGCGTGGAAAACCTTGCCGTCCGGCGTCGCTTCCAGCGGCAAGCCGTGGATCTGGTCGCCAGTGGCGTAATCGCCAGGATAGCCGCCCGCCGCCAGCACCACGCCCAGCGAAGGACGCGGATCCCAGACGGAGTCTTTGCTATCCAGCTTGCCGTCAACGGCGGCAAGGCAAAGATCGACCAGGTCGGACTGCAGGCGCAGCATGATCGGCTGGGTTTCCGGGTCGCCAAAGCGGCAGTTAAATTCAATGACTTTCGGCTGGCCGCTGTTATCGATCATCAGGCCGGCATAAAGGAAGCCGGTATAGACGTTGCCTTCGGCCGCCATGCCGCGGACGGTCGGCCAGATAACCTCGTCCATAACGCGCTGGTGGATTTCATCGGTCACGACCGGGGCCGGCGAATAGGCACCCATGCCGCCGGTATTAGGGCCGGTATCGCCATCGCCCACGCGTTTATGATCCTGACTGGTCGCCATCGGCAGCACGTTCTCGCCGTCAACCATCACGATAAAGCTGGCTTCCTCGCCGTCCAGAAACTCCTCCACCACGATACGGTGCCCGGCATCGCCAAAGGCGTTTCCGGCCAGCATGTCTTTAATGGCGGCTTCCGCTTCTTCCAGCGTCATTGCGACAATCACGCCTTTGCCCGCCGCCAGGCCGTCTGCCTTGATCACAATCGGCGCGCCCTTACTGCGCGTATAGGCCAGCGCGGCCTCGACGTCGGTGAAGTTCTGATATTCCGCCGTCGGGATTTTATGGCGGGCCAGGAAATCCTTGGTGAACGCTTTAGAACCTTCCAGCTGCGCGGCAGCCTGGGTCGGGCCAAAGATCTTCAGCCCGGCCGCGCGAAAAGCATCGACTATGCCAATGACCAGCGGCGCTTCCGGCCCAACGATAGTCAGATCGATGTGCTCACGCTGTGCAAAATCCAGCAGTGCAGGGATATCGGTCGCGCCGATAGCGACGTTTTGCAACGCCGGCTCCAGCGCGGTGCCGGCATTGCCCGGCGCGACAAAAACGGTTTCCGCCAGCGGCGACTGCGAAGCTTTCCACGCCAGCGCGTGCTCACGGCCGCCATTGCCAATCACTAAAATTTTCATTGTCGGTTCCTTATTAATGGCGGAAGTGGCGCATATTGGTGAAAATCATGGCAATGCCGTGTTCATCAGCGGCGGCAATTACTTCTTCATCGCGAATCGATCCGCCAGGCTGGATAACGCAGCTCACGCCCGCCGTCGCCGCCGCATCAATACCGTCACGGAACGGGAAGAAGGCGTCAGAGGCCAGCGCGCAGCCTTCCACCACCAGACCTTCATCTTTTGCTTTGATACCGGCAATTTTGGCGGAGTAAACGCGGCTCATCTGGCCTGCGCCAATCCCGACGGTCATATTGTCGCGCGCATAAACAATGGCGTTGGATTTTACAAACTTGGCGACTTTCCAGCAGAACAGCGCATCGCGTAGCTCCTGCTCTGTTGGCTGACGTTTGGTCACGACGCGCAGCTGGCTTGCTTCCACCATGCCCAGATCGCGATCCTGTACCAGCAAACCGCCGTTCACGCGCTTGAAGTCCAGCCCGGCCTGACGCTGCTGCCACTGGCCGCAAATCAGCACGCGCACGTTCTGCTTAGCCGACGTCACCTTCAGCGCGGCTTCGCTGGCGGAGGGCGCAATAATCACTTCAACGAACTGGCGGCTGATAATTGCCTGAGCGGTCGCTTCGTCCAGCTCACGGTTAAAGGCGATAATGCCGCCGAAGGCAGAGGTAGGATCGGTTTTGTAAGCCAGCTCGTAAGCGCCCAAAGCCGAATCGCTAACCGCCACGCCGCAAGGGTTAGCGTGTTTGACAATCACGCAGGCCGGTTCGCTGAACTCTTTTACGCATTCCAGCGCCGCATCGGTATCGGCAATGTTGTTATAAGAAAGCGCTTTGCCCTGAACCTGCTGCGCCGTGGCGACCGAAGCCTCAGTCACATTCTCTTCTATATAGAAGGCGGCATCCTGATGGCTGTTTTCGCCGTAGCGCATATCCTGCTTCTTAATGAAGTTCAAATTCAGCGTACGCGGGAAGCGTCCGGCAGGCTCGCGGGTTTCGCCATGATAGGCCGGAACCAGGCTGCCGAAGTAGTTGGCGATCATGCTGTCGTAGGCAGCGGTATGCTCGAAAGCTTTAATAGCCAGATCGAAGCGGGTAGCCAGCTGTAGTGAGTTATCGTTGGCGTCCATCTCGGCAATCACCGCGTCGTAGTCGCTGCTCTTTACAACGATAGCTACGTCTTTATGGTTCTTGGCCGCGGAGCGCACCATCGTCGGGCCGCCGATATCGATATTCTCTACCGCATCTTCCAGCGAGCAGCCTTCGCGCGCCACCGTCTGTGCAAAGGGATAAAGGTTAACGACCACCATGTCGATAGGGGCGATGCTGTGCGCCTGCATGATGGCATCGTCCTGGCCGCGACGTCCCAGAATGCCGCCGTGAACTTTCGGATGCAGGGTTTTGACGCGTCCATCCATCATTTCCGGGAAACCGGTATAGTCAGACACTTCGGTAACGGGCAGGCCGGCCTCGGCCAACAGACGAGCAGTGCCGCCCGTGGAGAGCAGCTCCACACCACGCGCGGAAAGCGCCTGTGCAAATTCGAGGATACCGGCTTTGTCGGACACGCTGAGCAGAGCGCGGCGTACAGGACGAGGTTGTTGCATGAGGTTTTATCCCTTGGCTTTGGTTCGCATAGATAAGAGCGTTACATCAATCTTAGCTTTTCCCCTCCTTTATAAAGAAAGAAGCAGCGAAGATTCAGGTAACGCCCCCAAATGGGGGCCGGGATTTTTCCGGGGCATTGTAGCGAAAACGTTTGCGTGATGCTCGTCTAAATTTGTTCTTACCGCCGGATGTGGATAACTTTGTGGGTAAATGCGTATAAATAGCCCTTTTGCTGTGGAATGCAGCGAACGCGCTATTTTTCTAAAATTAGGGGTTGTCAGCCGCCAAGAACTCCCTATAATGCGCAACCACTGAGACGGCACAACGGCTTACAGGCCAGCGGCTCAGGAGGTTCAGGAAGCTGAATCGCCGGAGAAAAACTTCTGAAAAAGAGGTTGACTCTGAAGGAGGAAAGCGTAATATACGCCACCTCGCGGCAGGAAGCGAAAGCGCTGGCCGCAACGCTCTTTAACAATTTATCAGACAATCTGTGTGGGCACTCGCAGGATTGATATCAAGCGTCTCCGGACGCAAAAAAATATCAAGTCTTAAGAGTGAACACATAATGAAATTCATTAT
>NZ_JBGGPM010000006.1:0-225346 GCF_041320675.1 Erwinia sp. STN24
ATTGTTAAAGAGCGTTGCGGCCAGTGCTTTCGCTTCCTGCCGCGAGGTGGCGTATATTACGCTTTCCTCCTTCAGAGTCAACCTCTTTTTCAGAAGTTTTTCTCCGGCGATTCAGCTTCCTGAACCTCCTGAGCCGCTGGCTGTAAGCCGTTGTGCCGTCTCAGTGGTTGCGCATTATAGGGATCCGTTCGGATAGCACAACCCTTTTTTTGATCTTTCTTTTCGACCGCTGATTTTTCACGCTTATCGTTGTGATAACGGACAATTTGCACAAAAATAGCGCTGATTTTAGTGAAGTTATTGATCGTTATTAGCCTGGGATGCCAGGCTTCATGGATCCTTTTATAAATGAGAGGCAGTTATGTCCGGAAATTTACGTCCTTATAAAGATACGTATCCCCAATGCGGCGAACGCGTCATGGTCGATGCTTCAAGCGTGGTGGTTGGTGAGGTGCAGTTAAATGATGACGTCAGTATCTGGCCGTTGGTTGCCATCCGGGGGGATGTAAATCGCGTTGTTATCGGTAAACGCAGTAATATTCAGGATGGCAGCGTACTGCATGTTACCCACAGGTCTTCTGCTAACCCGGAAGGCTTTCCGCTGATGGTCGGGGAAGATGTTACGGTTGGCCATAAGGCCATGCTCCATGGTTGCAGCATTGGTAATCGTGTACTGGTTGGCATGGGCTCGATACTGCTGGATGGCGTAATAGTAGAAGACGACGTCATGATTGGTGCAGGTAGCCTGGTACCGCCGGGTAAACGGCTGGCCAGCGGCTTTCTTTATTTAGGCAGCCCGGTAAAACAGATTCGGCCGCTTACTGAAGCTGAAATCAGCGGCCTGCTTTATTCATCTAACAACTATGTGAAATGGAAAGATGACTATCTGGCTCAGGAAAGCCAGATCCAGCCCTGAGCGTCTTCCTTTTCCGCCTTGATCGCCGCTTCTGCTTCCTCCTCCAGATCCCAACGATGTTGGCGGAAGCTTTCTATTACTTCTTTATCTTTACCAAAGCGGCGGATCAGCGATTCGCCGTCAATGGCGCAAAGGATCTGAAAGCCGTTGACCAAAGCGGGAAAGCAGATGGCGTTCGCCGACTCATCCCACCATTCACGATCGGGAAACAGGATCGCCTGGTTCATCCCTGAAGTTCCGCCTGCAAAGTAGCAATCACGGGCGCGACATCAGGAAACACATCGTGCCATAAAAAGAATGACCAGGCCGCCTGCCCTACCAGCATTCCAAGCCCGTCCGCCCTATGCGTTGCGCCCCGCTCCCGGCACCAGTGCAGAAACGGCGTTGCGCCAGGCTGATAAAACATATCGTAGCAGCGGGTTTGCGGGCCGATTAGCGATGCCGGTATAGCCGGTATTTCTCCGCCAACGCCGCTGGAAGTGGCATTGATAATAAGATCAAACTGCCTTGCCTCCAGGCTGTCCATCGGTTCGGCAGTGATTTCGCCAGCCTGCCGAAAAAGCTCAGCTAATGTCTGCGCCTTCGCCAGCGTGCGGTTAGTAATAGTCAGATCACAGCGCAAAGACAGCAGAGGCAGGATCACACCGCGAGCAGCGCCGCCCGCGCCCACCAGCAGTACCCGGTCGCCAGGCTTGATCAACGACAGTCTTTCTAAATCGGTCAGCAGACCAATCCCATCGGTGTTGTCGCCCAGCAGCCGCCCGTCGTCCAGCTTCTTTATAGTATTGACCGCGCCCGCCAGCGAAGCCCGCTCGGTCAGTTCATCCACCAGCCGGTAAGCCTGCTCTTTAAAAGGCAGCGTCACGTTAGCGCCCGCGCCGCCCTGAGCAATAAAGTCCGCTACTGAACGATCGAATTCATCCACCGGCGCGCAAATACGACCGTAGGGATGAGGGATGCCGGTCTGCTCTGCAAAAAGCTGATGGATCCGTGGCGACTTGCTGTGATTAATCGGATTACCGAATACCGCAAAATTTCGCATTGTTTATCCCTGTCGAATCAGTTCGCCGGTTAAAGCATCGCGAATTTCAGAAGGATTGTTCCGTCCGCCTGTCTCAGACTGCAAAACGGGGAAATCTTTACCAAACTGCTGATGAACTTCCGCAGCGTGGCGGCAAGGCGGCAGGCCGGTAAGGTTGGCACTGGTGGACACCAGCGGCTTGCCGAAAGCCTCGCATAGCTGACGAACATCGGGATGGTCGCTGACCCGCACCGCCAGCGAATCAAACCGCCCTGTCAGCCAGCGAGGCGTAGTGTTGCGCGCCGGCACTACCCAGGTCACCGGGCCAGGCCAGAACGAGAACATCTTTTCTTTCTGTTCTGCCGTCAGCTGTGTTTCATCAAGGTAGGGCTGCAACTGTTGATAATCCGCCGCAATCAGGATTAATCCTTTTTCGACCGGACGCTGTTTTAACGCCAGTAGCGCCATGACGGCTGTTTCGCTGTCCGGGTTACATCCCAGACCAAATACCGCTTCGGTGGGATAAGCGATGACGGCATCCTGTCGTAAGTGCGCAAGGCAGGCATCCAGCGAGCCTGCCGGGTAGTTATTCTTCAATGCTGTTTCCTGCTGTAACGGGCTTGCCGCAGGCTTTGCTGGCACAAAAGCGCCTGACGCCGCGCGCGGTTTTTTTCTCAATTAATAGAGGGAAATGGCAAAGCTCACACTCGCCCTCTACCGGTGTAAAATTAACTGCAAACTGGCAGTCCGGATAACGATCGCAGGCATGAAACGTCTTGCCGTAGCGTGAACGCCGCTGCACCAGCTTTCCCTTCTCGCACTGTGGGCAGGCAAGCGTGGTTTCGTCGGGCTTATCGATGAGTTCCGTATGCGTGCAGTCGGGATAGCGGCTACAGCCGATGAACATGCCGTAGCGACCCTGACGTAAAGCCAGCTCCGCCTGGCAAACCGGGCAAAACTGGCCTTCAAGGATTTTAACAATATGGCCGTCGGCCTGGTTTTTAAGGGGGCGGATATAGTCGCATTCGGGATACGCTGAGCATCCCAGAAAAGCGCCGTGCTTTCCTGAACGAATGACCAGTTCCGCCCCGCACTGTGGGCAAGGCTCATTTTTTCGCACAGCGAAAAGCGCTGTTTTATTCATAGCATTTACGACACGAAGACGTTCTTCAGTGCACTATTCCTTCATTGACGTCAAAAAGAAGTTCTTCCATCTGTTGGTAGGCGTTTTCACATCCGGGGATGTTAAACAATACCATCAGCACCACCCATTTGAGATCTTCCAGATCGAACTCAAGCGTGTCCAGCGCCATAATACGCTCAATAACCATTTCCCGGGTTTCCAGATTCAGCACCTGAATTTGTTCCAGGAACAGAATGAATCCCCGGCAGTTGGCATCCAACCGCTGGCTCTCTTCTTCGGTATAAATCCTCATGGAAAGCGGATCGGCCGCCAGCAAAAAAGGCGCCGTCAGGCCATCCTGATAATCCGCCAGCTTTTCTAACCAGTTCAACGCATTATAAATATCTTCACGATGAAAACCGGCGTCGGTCAAATCGTCCGTCAATTTATCCTGATCGACGCGCATCTCTGCTTCGCTATGAATATACGTTTCAAATAAATACATCAGTACGTCGAACATGGCTTGCCCTCCTCAATCGGACATAGCCGCCGGGTACAGCTGCGATCCACCCTGCTAACTCCAGCTCAAGCAGCTTAGCTACGATAACTGGCACAGGCTGGCAGGCACGTTCAGCGACGACGTCAACAGGTGTAACCTCATCTCCTACGTTAGCCAACACCTCGGGAAATGGCAATGAACTATTGTCTTCCACAGCAGAATATATTGTTGAGTTTTTCGCCAGGGGTAACCATTTCAAATCGCTTTGTAACTGTTCAAGGATAGTATTGGGATGCGCGGTCAACAGCGCGCCCTGCTGAATAAGCCAGTGCGTGCCTTCACTACCGGGATTGCCGATCGCGCCAGGCAGCGCATAAACATCACGATTTTGCTCTAAAGCCAGCCTGGCGGTTACCAGCGAGCCGCTTTTCAGGGCCGCTTCCACCACCAGCACGCCCAGGCTCAAGCCGCTGATAATTCTGTTACGCCAGGGAAAATGCCAGGCGAACGGCGCAGCGGCAAGCGGGAATTCAGAAACCAGCGCGCCGCCCCCGGCAACAATCGCTTTCGCCAACGAAAGATGCTGGCGAGGATAGATTTTCATCAGCCCGCCCCCTAATACCGCCAGCGTTTTTCCCTTTACCTCTAATGCGGCCCTGTGGGCAACGCTATCGATGCCCAGCGCGAGCCCACTGGTAATGGTAATGCCGCTGAGCGCCAGCGTTTGTGTAAAGAAGGTTCCCCAGTTTCTGCCGTAGGCGGAGCAGCTGCGGCTGCCGATAACCGCTATCTGCGGCGTGGTCAGCAGCGCCGGATCGCCCTGAACAAAAAGGGCGGTGGGGAAATCGTGGATGTTTTTCAGTAAAGGAGGATACGCAGGGCTGTCGCAGGCAATAAAGTAGTGGTTATCCTGTTCCAGCCAGGCGAGCGTGCTGTTGATGACCGTCCGGTCATAAGCCAGAAAAGCCTCGGCTTGCTCAGCCCGCAGGCCCGCTTCAAGAAGCGTATTTTTATCCAGCGCCGTCTTGCATTGCAGCCTGGCGACGATCGCTTCACGCTGTAGCGCGGACAATTGCTTTACGGCTGACAGACGCAGCCAAATCTCCGTTGCCGTCATCGGTGCCATCCCTGCCCTGGGCTTTGGTTAACGTAGCGGGAATGCTGTCAATCATGAGGCGAAATGTCTACAATAAGAGGGATAAATCTCTTATTCCTTGAACACAAATCTGGAAAGTTATGTCCGTTTTGCAGGTATTACATTATCCCGACGATCGTCTTCGCATCGTCGCTAAGCCCGTGGCGGAAGTAAACGCCGATATTCAGCGTATCGTTGATGATATGTTCGACACCATGTATGCCGAAGAAGGTATTGGCCTGGCGGCGACGCAGGTCGATATTCATCAGCGCATTATCGTTATCGACGTTTCAGAAAACCGCGACGAGCGTCTGGTGCTGATCAACCCGGAGCTGCTGGAAAAAAGCGGCGATACCGGTATTGAAGAAGGCTGCCTCTCTATTCCGGAACAGCGGGCACTGGTGCCGCGCGCCGAAAAAGTGAAAATCCGCGCGCTGGATCGTGAAGGCAAAAGCTATGAGCTGGAAGCGGACGGCCTGCTGGCTATCTGTATTCAGCACGAAATGGATCATCTGGTCGGCAAGCTGTTTATCGATTACCTGTCGCCGCTGAAGCGCGATCGTATTCGTAAAAAGCTGGAGAAACTCTATCGCCAGACAGCTCAGGACTGATGAACATCTGAAGAAGGGAACCCCGTGTCCGACTCTTTAAACATTATCTTTGCCGGCACGCCTGACTTTGCAGCGCGTCATCTTGATGCGCTGCTGTCGTCCAGCCACAAAGTAGTAGGCGTTTTTACCCAGCCCGACCGACCGGCGGGCCGCGGCAACAAGCTGACGGCCAGCCCGGTTAAACAGCTGGCTGAGCAGCATGGTATTCCCGTGTTTCAGCCAAAATCCCTGCGTCCCGAAGAAAACCAGCAGCTGGTTGCCGATCTGCATGCTGACGTTATGGTCGTGGTGGCTTATGGCCTGATCCTGCCGGCCGCCGTGCTGGCTATGCCGCGCCTGGGCTGTATTAACGTACACGGTTCGCTGCTGCCAAAATGGCGCGGCGCGGCGCCTATCCAGCGTTCGCTCTGGGCTGGCGATGCGAAAACCGGCGTGACCATCATGCAGATGGATGTAGGCCTGGATACCGGCGATATGCTGCACAAGCTGGCCTGCCCGATTGAAGCGGACGATACCAGCGCCAGCCTCTATCAGAAGCTGGCCGAACTTGGCCCGCAGGGCATGCTGACCACGCTTGAGCAGCTTGCCAGCGGCAGCGCGCAGCCGGAAGTACAGGATGAAGCGCTGGTTAGCTATGCGGAAAAGCTCAGTAAAGAAGAAGCGAAGCTGGACTGGACGCTATCCGCCGCCCAGCTGGAACGCTGCATTCGCGCTTTTAATCCCTGGCCGGTCAGCTATTTCACTATTGACGACCAGCCGGTCAAAGTGTGGAAAGCCTCGGTATTGCCGCACGTGGCAAAACAGCCTGGCGAAATTGTGCAGGCGGACAAAAACGGCATCCAGATTGCGACGGCCGATGGCGTTCTCAATATCGAAGAGCTACAGCCTGCCGGTAAAAAAGCCATGAAGGCGCAGGACCTGCTGAACTCCCGCCGTGAATGGTTTAATCCTGGCAACATCCTTGCCTGACTCCTCGCCCGACCTCGTGTCGGGCGATATTTAAAGCGATCCTATGAAAAAAAATACCAATCTGCGCAGCGTGGCTGCCGAGACTATTGAGAAAGTAGTCGAGCGTGGCGAGTCATTAAGCACCGTGCTGCCTGTCGCGCAAAAATTGCTGGCGGAAAAAGACGCCGCGCTGCTACAGGAGCTTTGCTATGGCGTGTTGCGTACGCTGCCGCAGCTGGAGTGGGTTATCAGTCAGCTGATGGAGCGCCCGCTTACCGGAAAGCAACGCGCCCTTCATTTCCTGATTATGGTGGGTCTTTACCAGCTGATGTTTACCCGTATCCCTGCTCACGCTGCGCTGGCGGAGACGGTGGAAGGCGCGGTCGCACTCAAACGGCAGCAGTTGAAGGGGCTGATCAACGGCGTACTGCGCCAGTTCCAGCGCAAGCAGGAGGAACTGACGACGGCGATGGCCGAAGGCGATCAGCAGTACCTGCATCCAAAATGGCTGCTGGCAAGGCTCAGAAACGCCTGGCCCGAGCAGTGGCCGCAAATCGTGGACGCTAACAACCAGCGCCCGCCAATGTGGCTGCGCGTTAATCGACAGCATCACAGCCGTGAAGCGTGGCTGACGCTGCTGCAGGAAGCCGGTAAAAATGCCGAGCCGCATCCGGTGCACAAGGATGCTCTACGGCTTGAAGCTCCCTGCCCGGTCTCGCAGCTACCCGGATTCGATCTGGGCTGGGTAACGGTACAGGATGCCTCTGCCCAAGGCTGTGTCGCCTTGCTCGATCCGCAAAACGGCGAAACGATTCTGGATCTCTGCGCCGCGCCGGGCGGTAAAACCACGCATATTCTGGAAGCCGCGCCTGAAGCCAGCGTGCTGGCCGTAGATATCGATGCAAAGCGGCTGGCCAGGGTCAGCGAAAATTTGCAGCGGCTGAATATGACTGCCGAAGTGAAAGTCGGCGATGGGACAGCGCCTGAACAATGGTGCGGCGACAGGCAGTTCGATCGCATTTTATTGGATGCGCCATGCTCGGCAACCGGCGTTATTCGTCGTCATCCGGATATTAAATGGCTGCGTCGCGACCGCGATATTCCCGAACTGGCGGCTATTCAGCAGCAAATTCTGGATGCTGTCTGGCCACATCTGAAGCCCGGCGGGACTTTGCTCTATGCTACCTGTTCGGTTCTGCCGGAAGAAAACCATCTGCAGGTTGCGGCATTCTTAGCGCGTCATACTGATGCTACGCTGAGTGATACCGGTGACGAAAAGCAGCCAGGGATTCAGGTTTTTCCTGATGCTCAGGGCGGTGACGGGTTTTATTATGCGAAGCTGGTAAAAAAATAACGTAGCGGCCGGCACGTCCGGCCTAATCCATTTTCCTGAACAGACTGAAGCACAATGAAAATCATTATTCTTGGCGCCGGTCAGGTCGGCGGCACGCTTGCCGAAAACCTGGTAGGTGAAAACAACGATATTACCGTGGTGGATACGGATTCCGGTCGCCTGCGTCAGTTACAGGATAAATACGATTTACGCGTTGTGCAGGGCCACGGTTCCCATCCACGGGTGCTGCGTGAAGCGGGCGCGGAAGATGCCGATATGCTGGTAGCGGTAACCAGCTCGGACGAAACCAATATGGTTGCCTGCCAGGTAGCCTACTCTCTTTTTAATACGCCAAACCGTATCGCCCGTATTCGCGCGCCGGACTATCTGCGCGATGCCGAGCGGCTCTTTATCCCGGAAGCCGTGCCGATTGATCATTTGATCTCGCCAGAACAGCTGGTTATTGACAATATTTACCGGCTAATCGAATATCCGGGCGCGCTACAGGTGGTCAATTTCGCCGAAGGCAAGGTCAGCCTGGCGGTAGTAAAAGCCTATTATGGCGGGCCGCTGGTCGGTAATCCTCTGGCGATCATGCGTGAGCATATGCCGCACATTGATACGCGCGTCGCCGCTATCTTCCGTCAGGACCGCCCTATCCGTCCGCAGGGTTCAACGATTGTGGAAGCAGGCGACGAGGTCTTTTTTATCGCCGCAAGCCAGCATATCCGTGCCGTAATGAGCGAATACCAGCGTCTGGAAAAGCCCTATAAGCGCATTATGATTGTTGGCGGCGGTAATATTGGATCGGGTCTGGCACAGCGGCTGGAAAAAAATTACAGCGTAAAACTGATTGAACGTAATCAGCAGCGCGCCGCCGAGCTGGCCGAGCTGCTGCAAAACACCATCGTCTTTTACGGCGATGCGTCGGATCAGGAACTGCTGGCCGAAGAGCATATCGATCAGATCGATCTTTTTATTGCCATTACCAATGACGACGAAGCTAATATCATGTCGGCAATGC
Organism: Erwinia sp. STN24; assembly: GCF_041320675.1. Classification (NCBI taxonomy): domain Bacteria; kingdom Pseudomonadati; phylum Pseudomonadota; class Gammaproteobacteria; order Enterobacterales; family Erwiniaceae; genus Erwinia; species Erwinia sp. STN24. The sequence goes on from NZ_JBGGPM010000006.1 coordinate 8,611, forward strand.
TGGCGAAGAAGATGGGCGCGAAGAAAGTGATGGTGCTGATCCAGCGAAAAGCCTACGTCGATCTGGTGCAGGGCAGCGTGATCGATATCGCCATCTCGCCGCAGCAGGCGACGATTTCTGCGCTGCTGGGCCACGTGCGTAAGGCCGATATTGTCGGCGTCTCCTCGCTGCGCCGTGGCGTGGCCGAAGCGATCGAGGCGATCGCGCATGGGGACGAAACCACCTCGCGCGTTGTCGGCAGATCGATTGACGATATCAAGCTGCCGCCGGGGACTATTATTGGCGCGGTTGTGCGCGGCGATGATGTAATGATCGCTAACGACAATCTGCGGATCGAACAAGGCGATCATGTGATCATGTTCCTGACCGACAAGAAATTTGTGCCAGACGTGGAAAGACTGTTCCAGCCCAGCCCGTTCTTTTTATAACGCTTCGCGCTGCCAGGGACTGGCGCCGTGTTACCCCTTAGCGCTGCTCTTTTCACCCGTCTTGTTTTTCTCCGCCGTTAACATGGCAAAAGCCGGTTCGTTTGTTAGACTTACTCACTGGCACAGGAAAGGAGATAACAATGAGTTTATTCAAAGAGTTTCGCGATTTCGCTATGCGCGGCAACGTTGTCGATCTGGCGGTCGGTGTAATTATTGGTGCCGCATTCGGTAAGATCGTTTCTTCTTTAGTGGCGAACATTATTATGCCGCCGCTGGGATTATTGATTGGTGGAATAGACTTTAAACAGTTTGGCTGGGTACTGAAACCTGCCGTCGGCGATGCGCCTGCGGTTGTGATGCAGTACGGTATCTTCCTACAGAACGTTTTTGATTTTATCATCGTGGCTTTCGCTATCTTCCTGGCTATTAAGCTGATGAACAAGCTGCACAAGAAGAAAGAAGTTGAAAAGCCTGCGCCTAAAATCAGCGCGGAAGAAACGCTGCTGACTGAAATCCGTGATTTGCTGAAGCAGAAAAACGGTCAGATCTGACAGTACCAGTAAAAAAAGAACCGCCTTCAAGGGCGGTTTTTTTATGGCCTGAAAGCAGAAGGCCAGTGGTAAAGTCTGCTTTACCACTGGCCTCCCGGGCTACGTGCTTGTCCTTACGCCGATAGCTGCCTTTGCCTTTTTTATTTGCTTCGATACGCGTTTTGAACAGCGGATCGTGTAGTAAAGCCTCCAGCGCGTTATCGCGAATGGTGCCTTTCTTGTGCTGATATTTAGTCATATACCTTCCTTATGGTTGAATCGGCAATGAATATAGAACTCAAACGGCAAAAGATCAATCCGCCGTCGGGGCCAGCGCGCCTTTTTCTAACGCTTCCAGTATAGAGCAGTAAACGCTGCTGTGAGCCGTCCCGCAGCAGGCATCATTCAGCCTGGTCAGTGAACGCTGCATATGTTGCAGTTCAGCGATCATGCTTTCGACTTCCTGCAGTCTCGTTTGCACAATAGTTTTCGACTCCTGACAGGTATGGTGTTCAGGATCGATGCGGATCGAAAGCAGTTCACGAATGGCTTCCAGACTAAAGCCCAGCTGTCTGCCATAACGAATAAACCGCAGCCGCTGAAGATCGTTCTGGCTATAGAGCCGGAAACCGCCTTCCGTGCGGATCTCATGATCCATCATTTGCTGCTTTTCATAATAGCGGATCGTATCGGGCGTTACGTCCGCCAGTTTCGCCAGCTGACCTATTTTATACATGCCTTTTCTCCAAAAAGCCGCTGCTGTAATTGCCCGCCATACTCGCTCCTGAGGAAGTCGGTACTCATTCCTGCCTGCCTGAGCTTGCTTTCTAAAAGCGCGAGGTGTTTAGCATGTTGAGCATAGCGCTCATCCGTGGGTTCGATACCGGCAAGCAGTTCGTTGAGCTCCACCGCTTCGCGACGCATTTCCAGCTCGGGCGGGAGGAAACCGGAATTCTTCATCAGGCGATACGCCGCGCGCAGTTCGGGCGGCACGTGACTGTCGTCATCCAGCGCCAGCTTTTTACCGCTACCGGGCAGATTATCGAATTCACCCTTTTTTTGGGCTTCAGCAATGTGCTGTTCTACCAGCTGGTCAAATAACCACATCATGACCTCGTGGACGGGGGAAAGAACAAACAGGATAGCGCGTTGTAAAAGGGAGGGGAAATTTCAGATATAAAAAAACCGGGCATACGCCCGGTTTTTCCAGATTGCGGCAGATATTACTCTGCTGCTTCTGCTTGAGCTTCTGGACGATCAACCAGCTCGATGTAAGCCATCGGAGCGTTGTCACCAGCGCGGAAGCCACACTTCAGAATACGAGTGTATCCACCGGCACGGCTCGCGAAACGCGGGCCCAGCTCGTTAAACAGTTTTGCCACGATCTCGTTATCACGAGTGCGGGCGAATGCCAGACGACGATTAGCTACGCTGTCGGTCTTGGCAAGAGTAATCAGCGGCTCAACTACACGACGCAGCTCTTTCGCTTTTGGCAGGGTCGTCTTGATGATTTCATGACGAACCAAAGAGCCTGCCATGTTGCGGAACATAGCCTGGCGATGGCTGCTGTTGCGGTTCAGTTGACGACCACTCTTACGATGGCGCATGACCTTATCCTTCTCAGTGAAACCTTAACCTGTGATCGGGTTATTCATCAGCGATGCTAGCGGGCGGCCAGTTTTCCAGGCGCATGCCCAGAGACAGACCACGAGAAGCCAGCACGTCTTTAATCTCGGTAAGAGATTTTTTACCAAGGTTAGGCGTTTTAAGCAGCTCAACCTCGGTACGCTGTACCAGATCACCGATGTAGTGGATAGCTTCTGCCTTAAGGCAGTTAGCAGAGCGGACAGTCAATTCCAGATCGTCAACAGGGCGCAGCAGGATCGGATCGAATTCTGGTTTCTCTTCTTTCACTTCCGGCTGACGTACATCACGTAAGTCAACGAAAGCTTCCAGTTGTTCAGCCAGAATGGTTGCCGCACGGCGGATCGCTTCTTCAGGATCGATAGTGCCGTTGGTTTCCATTTCGATGACCAGCTTGTCCAGGTCAGTACGCTGTTCTACACGCGCTGCTTCAACATTGTAGGCAATACGCTCTACAGGGCTGTAGCAGGCGTCGACCAACAGACGACCGATCGGGCGCTCATCTTCTTCCGAATGAATTCGGGCAGAAGCCGGCACATAACCACGACCGCGCTGAACTTTGATACGCATGCTGATAGCCGCGTTCTCATCAGTCAGGTGGCAGATCACGTGCTGCGGCTTGACGATTTCGACATCACCATCATGGGTGATATCGGCTGCAGTCACAGGGCCAATGCCAGATTTATTCAGAGTAAGAATAACTTCATCTTTCCCCTGAACTCTTACCGCCAGCCCTTTCAGGTTGAGCAGGATTTCCAGGATATCTTCCTGTACGCCCTCTTTGGTGCTGTACTCATGTAGTACACCATCAATTTCAACCTCGGTCACCGCGCAACCCGGCATTGATGAAAGCAGAATACGGCGCAGTGCGTTACCAAGAGTATGGCCAAAGCCACGCTCTAAAGGCTCAAGGGTCACCTTGGCGTGCGTCGAACTCACTTGCTCGATATCTACCAGGCGCGGTTTTAGAAACTCTGTCACAGAACCCTGCATTGTGTCCTCTCTTTGGTACTAAGCTTTACTTGGAGTAAAGCTCGACGATCAGGTGTTCGTTAATGTCCGCAGACAGATCGGTACGTTCAGGAATACGTTTGAACACACCTTCCATCTTAGTTGCATCAACTTCCAGCCAGGTTGGCTTTTCACGCTGCTCAGCCAGCTCCAGAGCGGCTTTCACGCGAGACTGCTTTTTGGCTTTCTCACGGATGCTAACAACGTCATTCGGAGTTACCTGATAAGAAGCGATGCTAACAACGCGACCATTTACCATGATGGATTTGTGGCTAACCAGCTGACGTGCTTCTGCACGAGTGGCGCCAAAGCCCATACGGTAAACAACGTTATCCAGACGACCTTCCAGCAGAGCTAACAGGTTTTCACCGGTGTTGCCTTTCAGACGTGCTGCTTCTTTATAATAGTTACGGAACTGACGCTCCAGCACGCCGTAGATACGACGAACTTTTTGCTTTTCACGTAACTGTACGCCATAGTCAGACAGACGCGGTTTACGCGCACCGTGCTGGCCAGGGGCTTGTTCAATCTTACACTTGGTATCAATCGCGCGAACGCCAGACTTCAGGAAGAGGTCTGTACCTTCACGACGGCTCAGCTTGAGCTTAGGACCCAAATATCTTGCCATTTTCTTTCTCCAACATTCCTAAAAAACGAGCGTTATACGCGGCGTTTTTTCGGCGGACGACAACCGTTGTGAGGGATCGGAGTCACATCAGTAATATTAGTGATGCGGAAACCAGCAGCGTTCAGAGCACGAATCGTTGATTCGCGGCCTGGACCAGGACCCTTAACCATAACTTCCAGGTTCTTAATACCGTACTCTTTCACGGCGTCTGCGCAACGTTCAGCGGCAACCTGTGCAGCGAACGGCGTAGATTTACGAGAACCACGGAAACCGGAACCACCGGCTGTTGCCCAACCCAGCGCGTTACCCTGACGATCGGTAATGGTCACGATGGTGTTGTTGAAAGATGCATGGACATGAGCCACGCCATCAGAGACTTGCTTTCTTACACGCTTGCGTGCACGAACTGGTGCCTTTGCCATTATTCAATCACCCCGATTATTTCTTGATCGGTTTACGCGGACCCTTACGGGTACGTGCGTTGGTCTTGGTACGCTGACCGCGCACTGGAAGACCACGACGATGACGTAAACCACGATAGCAACCAAGGTCCATCAGACGCTTGATGCTCAGGGTGACTTCACGACGCAGATCGCCTTCAACAACAAACTTTGCAACTGCGTCACGCAGAATGTCGATTTGTTCTTCAGACAGCTCACTGATCTTAACATTTTCAGCGATTCCCGTTGATGCACAGATAGCCTGTGAGCGGGTCTTGCCGATACCGAAGATCGCGGTTAGTGCGATAACAGTATGTTTATGATCAGGAATGTTAATGCCTGCTATACGGGCCACTATGCACTCCTACTATTTAAATATGCGCCCCATGCTGAAAAGCCCGTTTTCAGGATACTCAAATGGAAACGCATAGACATACAAAAGATTGGCTGGCTAATCTAGCCAGCTCAACCCGACTTTGCAAGAAAAATATTAGCCCTGACGCTGTTTATGCTTAGGCTCGGCGCTGCAAATCACACGTACGACACCATCACGACGGATGATTTTGCAGTTACGACATAATTTCTTGACGGAAGCACGAACTTTCATTTTTACTCTCCGTAACTTCTCAAGCGCCTGAATTAACGGCCGTAGCCCTTCAGGTTTGCTTTCTTCAATGCAGACTCGTATTGACTGGACATCATCAGAGTTTGCACTTGAGCCATAAAGTCCATGATGACAACAACTACGATCAGCAGTGAAGTACCGCCGAAGTAGAATGGAACTTTCATCGCATCACGCATGAACTCCGGGATTAGGCAGATGAAAGTAATGTAGAGCGCACCCACTAACGTGAGGCGAGTCATTACTTTATCGATGTACTTCGCCGTCTGTTCTCCCGGACGAATTCCTGGTACAAATGCACCAGACTTCTTCAGGTTATCTGCTGTTTCACGCGGGTTGAAAACCAACGCCGTATAGAAGAAACAGAAGAAGATGATTGCAGTCGCATAGAGTAACACATAAAGCGGTTGACCAGGCTGCAAATACATTGAAATAGTCGTCAGCCAGTTCCAACCGGTTCCGCCCCCGAACCATGAAGCTATGGTCGCCGGGAACAGGATAATGCTGGAAGCAAAGATTGCCGGGATAACCCCTGCCATATTCACTTTCAACGGTAAATGTGTGCTCTGCGCAGCATAGACACGACGGCCTTGCTGACGTTTCGCATAGTTCACCACAATGCGGCGTTGACCACGCTCAACGAAAACAACGAAGAAGGTCACTGCAAATACAAGAACTGCAACCAACAGCAACAGGAGGAAGTGCAGGTCGCCTTGCCGCGCTTGCTCGATGGTATGGCCAATGGCCGGCGGCAGTCCCGCAACAATACCAGCGAAGATTATGATGGAGATACCGTTGCCGATACCCCGCTCAGTAATCTGTTCACCCAGCCACATCAGGAACATTGTCCCGGTCACCAGGCTGACAACAGCGGTAAAGTAGAAGGCAAAGCCTGGGTTTAACACCAGGCCCTGCATTCCAGGCATATTCGGCAGACCGGTAGCAATACCGATAGACTGAAATATGCCCAGTACCAGTGTGCCGTAGCGGGTGTACTGGCTAATCTTACGACGGCCAGCCTCCCCTTCTTTCTTTATTTCTGCCAGCGCGGGATGAACCACGGTCAGCAGCTGGATAATAATCGAGGCCGAAATATACGGCATAATACCCAGGGCAAAGATAGAAGCACGGCTCAGAGCACCACCAGAGAACATGTTGAACATTTCAATGATGGTGCCACGCTGTTGCTCAAGCAGTTTGGCAAGTACAGTGGCATCGATACCAGGGATTGGAATAAAAGAGCCAATGCGGAATACAATCAGCGCACCAATCACAAACAGAAGTCTGCGTTTTAGTTCGCCAAAACCACCTTTGGCACTTTGAAAATCTAATCCCGGTTGCTTAGCCATCTGCTACTTATTCCTCAATTTTACCGCCAGCAGCTTCGATTGCAGCACGAGCGCCTTTAGTGACACGCAGACCGCGAACCGTTACCGGAGCAGAGACTTCGCCAGACAGGATAACCTTAGCGAATTCGATCTGAATACCGATAATGTTGGCCGCTTTCAGCGTGTTCAGGTCGACGATCCCGCCTTCAACTTTCGCCAGGTCAGACAGACGAACTTCTGTCGTAACCATAGATTTGCGAGAGGTGAAACCGAATTTCGGCAGACGACGGTACAGAGGCATCTGGCCACCTTCGAACCCACGACGTACGCCACCGCCAGAACGAGAGTTCTGACCTTTGTGACCACGACCGCCGGTTTTACCGAGGCCAGAACCGATACCACGACCCAGACGCTTGGAAGCGTGTTTAGACCCGTCGGCCGGAGACAGAGTATTTAAACGCATCTGTTACTCCTCCACTTTAACCATGTAGGAAATCGCGTTAACCATGCCGCGTACAGCTGGCGTGTCTTCACGCTCTACGGTGTGGTTAATACGACGCAGACCCAGGCCAAGCAGCGTTGCCTTGTGTTTCGGCAAACGTCCGATCGAACTGCGGGTTTGAGTAATTTTAATAGTCTTAGCCATGGTCATTACCCCAGAATGTCTTCAACGGATTTGCCACGCTTGGCAGCGACCATTTCTGGGGAATTCATGTTGGCCAGGCCATCCAGCGTTGCACGAACCACGTTAATCGGGTTAGTGGAACCGTAGGCTTTAGCCAGAACGTTATGAACCCCAGCGACTTCCAGAACGGCGCGCATTGCACCGCCGGCAATGATACCGGTACCTTCAGAAGCCGGCTGCATGAACACACGAGAACCTGTGTGCACACCTTTAACAGGGTGCTGCAGGGTGCCGTTGTTCAGCGCGACATTGATCATATTGCGACGAGCTTTTTCCATCGCTTTCTGGATCGCTGCTGGAACTTCACGCGCTTTACCGTAACCAAAACCGATGCGACCGTTACCGTCGCCTACCACTGTCAGTGCAGTGAAGGAGAAAATACGACCACCTTTAACGGTTTTCGATACGCGATTTACCGCGATCAGCTTTTCCTGCAGTTCGCCAGCTTGTTTTTCGATGTGTGCCATCTTACACCTCTACCTTAGAACTGTAGGCCAGCTTCACGGGCAGCATCTGCCAGTGCCTGGACACGACCATGATATTGGAAACCAGAGCGGTCGAAAGAAACACCAGTGATGCCTTTTTCGATTGCGCGCTCAGCAACTGCTTTACCAACAGCGGCGGCGGCGTCTTTGTTTCCAGTGTACTTCAGTTGCTCACTGATTGCTTTTTCTACTGTAGAAGCAGCAACCAGAACTTCAGAACCGTTTGGAGCAATTACCTGTGCGTAAATATGACGCGGGGTACGATGTACCACCAGGCGAGTTGCACCCAGCTCTTTGAGCTTGCGGCGTGCGCGGGTCGCACGACGGATACGAGCAGATTTCTTATCCATAGTGTTACCTTACTTCTTCTTAGCCTCTTTGGTACGCACGACTTCGTCGGCGTAACGAACACCCTTGCCTTTATAAGGCTCAGGACGACGGTAGGCGCGCAGATCGGCTGCAACCTGTCCAATCATCTGCTTATCAGCGCCTTTCAGCACGATTTCAGTTTGAGTTGGGCATTCAGCAGTGATTCCCGCTGGCAGCGCGTGTTCAACAGGGTGAGAAAAGCCCAGGGCCAGACTCACAGCGTTGCCTTTCACGGCCGCACGATAACCTACACCAACCAGCTGCAGCTTCTTAGTGAAGCCTTCGGTAACACCGATAACCATACTGTTCAGCAGTGCGCGAGAAGTACCAGCCTGTGCCCAACCGTCTGCAAAACCTTCGCGTGGTGCGAAAGTCAGAGTGTTGTCAGCATGCTTAACTTCTACAGCATTGTTGATAGTACGAGTCAGCTCGCCGTTTTTACCTTTAATCGAAATAACCTGACCGTCGAGTTTTACCTCTACGCCGGCAGGAATGACGACAGGTGCTTTAGCAACACGAGACATTCTTTCCTCCGTTAAGCTACGTAGCAGATAATTTCGCCACCAAGACCAGCCTGGCGCGCTGCACGATCGGTCATGACACCTTTAGAGGTAGAAACAACAGCGATACCCAGTCCAGCCATTACTTTTGGCAGTTCGTCTTTGCGTTTGTAGATACGCAGACCTGGACGGCTTACACGCTGAATGCTTTCTACCACAGCCTTGCCCTGGAAATACTTAAGAGTCAGTTCCAGTTCTGGCTTGGTGTCGCCTTCGATTTTAAATTCTTCAATATATCCTTCTTCCTTCAGCACGTTGGCAATTGCCACTTTCAGCTTGGAGGAAGGCATGGTGACCGCAACTTTGTTCGCGGCCTGACCGTTACGGATACGGGTCAGCATATCCGCGATCGGATCTTGCATGCTCATCTGTCTTTACTCCCGTGATTCAATTGGTAATTACCAGCTAGCCTTTTTCAAGCCAGGCACTTCACCGCGCATGGCGGCTTCACGCAGCTTGATACGGCTCAACCCGAATTTGCCCACATAACCATGTGGACGGCCAGTTTGGCGGCAGCGGTTACGCTGACGGGACGGGCTGGAATCACGCGGCAGAGTTTGCAGCTTGAGAACCGCATTCCAACGATCTTCGTCGGAAGAGTTCACACTAGAGATGATAGCTTTTAATTCCTCGCGTTTAGCGCGGTATTTATCAGCCAGTTTTACGCGAACGACTTCGCGTGCCTTCATCGATTGCTTAGCCATGAAGTAACCCTACCTTACTTGCGGAACGGGAAGTCAAAGGCAGCCAGCAGAGCACGGCCTTCATCGTCAGATTTCGCAGTAGTGGTAATGGTAATATCCAAACCACGAACGCGATCGACTTTGTCATAGTCGATTTCTGGGAAGATGATCTGCTCACGAACGCCCATGCTGTAGTTACCACGACCGTCGAATGACTTAGCGGACAGGCCACGGAAGTCACGGATACGAGGTACAGCAATAGAGATCAGACGCTCAAAGAACTCCCACATGCGTTCGCCACGCAGAGTTACTTTACAGCCGATCGGATAGCCCTGACGGATTTTGAAGCCTGCAACAGATTTGCGTGCTTTGGTGATAAACGGTTTTTGACCGGAGATTGCTGCCAGGTCAGCTGCTGCGTTATCCAGCAGTTTCTTGTCAGCGATCGCTTCACCAACACCCATGTTCAGGGTGATCTTCTCGACCCGAGGGACTTGCATGACAGAATTGTAGTTAAACTCAGTCATGAGTTTCTTAACTACTTCGTCTTTGTAGTAATCATGCAGTTTCGCCATCGTACTACTCCAAATTACTTGATAGTTTCGCTGTTAGACTTGAAGAAACGGACTTTTTTGCCGTCTTCGAATCTAAAGCCTACACGGTCAGCCTTGCCGGTGGCAGTGTTGTAAAGCGCAACGTTGGAAACCTGAATAGCGGCTTCTTTTTCAACGATGCCACCTGGTTGGTTCAGAGCCGGAACCGGCTTCTGATGTTTCTTCACCAGGTTGATACCTTCAACAATGACCTTGCCAGAAGACAGGACGTTCTTAACTTTACCGCGCTTACCTTTATCTTTGCCGGTCAGCACGATAACTTCGTCATCGCGACGGATTTTAGCTGCCATTTTTCGCTCCTTAGAGTACTTCTGGTGCCAGAGAGATAATTTTCATGAACTTTTCAGTACGAAGTTCACGAGTTACCGGCCCAAAAATACGCGTTCCGATAGGCTGCTCGCTGTTATTGTTCAGAATAACGCATGCATTACCATCGAAGCGAATGACAGAACCGTCCGGGCGACGAACACCCTTCTTGGTGCGCACCACTACCGCCTTCAGCACATCACCTTTCTTAACCTTACCGCGAGGAATTGCTTCCTTGATGGTAATTTTGATGATATCGCCTACGCCTGCGTAGCGACGGTGCGAGCCACCCAGAACCTTGATACACATTACGCGACGTGCACCGGAGTTGTCGGCGACGTTCAGCATAGTCTGTTCTTGGATCATTTTAGTGCTCCGCTAATGTCAACTACTACTTCGGGACCTGATTCAGGTCGTATAAAAGCCCCATTATTGAGGGCGCAGCATTATAACACCGCATCTCGCATATGGGTAGAAAAAATAAACGACTCATATCGAGTCGATATTTGATCCTCTAAATTGAGGAACGCGACATTCTAAGGAATTGTTCACCCGGTAGCAATCGTAATCTGCACACTTCTTCAGCTTGATGGGTGTTTAAAGGCGTAATTCTGGAAACGGCTCGTAAAAAAGACGGTTTTCTGACCGTCTTTTGTGCCGATTTTCACTGCTCAGGGATAAAGCGTGGCGGCGAGCGCATTGTGCTGCGCAACGGTTTTGTCCAAATCCATCACCGTCATCTGCCCTTTCTCGACCACGACTCTGCCATTAATCACGCTGTAAGCTACCGTTCCCGGATTGCAAAAGACCAGCGCCGCCAGCGGATCGTGTCCGGCGCCTGCCAGGCCGGGACGATTCAGATCGAAAGCGACGATATCCGCCATCATACCGGGCGCAATGGCGCCGACATCGTCACGGTTCAACACTTTTGCGCCGTTAAGCGTCGCCAGTTCCAGCGCCTGCCTGGCCGTCATCGCATCCGGGCCGAAGCCAACCCGCTGCAACAGCATCGCCTGACGCACTTCCGCTATCATATCCGCCGTGTCATTTGACGCCGAACCATCCACGCCCAATCCCACATTCACGCCGGCATTGAGCATGGTTCTTACTGGTGCGATACCGGAGGCCAGCCGCATATTGGAACAGGGGCAGTGTGCAATGCCCGTGCCGGTGCGGGCAAAAAGGTTAATGCCGTAATCATCCAGCTTCACGCAGTGGGCATGCCACACGTCATGCCCGACCCAGCCCAGCTCTTCAACATACTGCGCCGGCGTACGGTTGAATTTTTCCTGGCTATAGCGAACGTCGTTATCGTTTTCCGCCAGATGAGTGTGCAGAGACACTTTATAGCTGCGCGCCAGGCTGGCCGACTCCCTCATTAAATCCTGAGTGACGGAAAAAGGCGAGCAAGGCGCCACTACGATCCGCAGCATCGAGCCGCGTCGGGCGTCGTGATAACGCTCAATGACCCGCTGGGTGTCGGTCAAAATTGCCGCTTCGTCTTCCGCCAGGGAATCCGGCGGCAGTCCTCCCCTGCTCTGCCCCAGGCTCATGCTGCCGCGACTGGCATGAAAACGCATTCCCATCCGGGCGGCGGCGTCAATACTGTCATCTAATTTACAGCCACCAGGATAAAGGTAAAGATGATCGCTGGTCGTGGTGCAGCCGGACAGGATCAGCTCGGCCATCGACATCATGGTCGAAACGCGGATCATCTCCGGCGTCATTTTCTGCCAGATGGGATAAAGGTTGCTGATCCATTTAAACAGCTCGCCATCCTGGGCGGGAGGAATGACCCGTGTCAGGCTCTGGTACATATGGTGATGGGTATTGATCAGCCCGGGAATGGCAATGTGTCCCTTCAGATCGATGACCTCATCTGCCTGCTGCGGTAGCTCTTCGGCTTTGCCGACCGCCGTAATAACATTGCCTTTTATCAGTATGCTGCCGTGACGGATCTCTCGCCTTTCGTGATCCATAGTGGCAATCATATCGGCGTTTTTCAGCAGCAGCGTCCGGTCAGGTTTTACGGGATGATGCTCTTTAGCCGGGGCCGCAGAGGGCGAGACGGCAAAAAGTTTAGAGGAAGCGGCAAGCAGCGGTAGAGTCAGCAGCAGCCGACGGGTCTGGTCTGGTTGATTGTGCATAATTACTTTCCATGTCGTATTCCCGATACAGGGCTGACTACCCACGCGCCCTGCGCAAGTCCGCCCGGCAGCGCCGAACGATAAGCTTATCTTAAGCATTATGGAAAGATTAAACGTGATCGGGATCATCGGGCGGCTGCCGCAATCGGCGAGCATTCATTGATGAGGGTTTTGCAGAGGGAAAAGCGGGAGAGCAGAAAAGAAAAAACCCCCGCAAGCGGGGGTTTTTCAGAGAGAAGAAGTTCTTACAGAACCGCTTTCTCTACAACGCGAACCAGGGTCCAGGACTTAGTCTTGGACAGTGGACGGCATTCACGGATTTCAACCTTGTCGCCGATACCACATTCATTGTTCTCGTCATGTACGTGCAGTTTAGTCGTACGCTTAATGAACTTACCGTAGATAGGGTGTTTCACGAAACGTTCGATAGCTACAACAATGGATTTCTCCATTTTGTCGCTAGTCACACGACCTTGCAGAGTACGGATTTTATCGGTCATTACGCACCCGCCTTCTCAGTCAGTAAAGTCTTAACGCGTGCAACATCACGGCGAACATTTTTCAACAGATGAGTCTGTTGCAGTTGGCCAGATGCTGCCTGCATGCGCAGGTTAAACTGCTCACGCAGCAGGTTAAGCAGCTCAGTGTTCAGCTCTTCAACGCTTTTCTCACGCAGCTCAGTTGCTTTCATTACATCACCGTCTTAGTTACAAAGGTGGTTTTGATAGGCAGTTTTGCTGCTGCCAGCTTGAATGCTTCACGGGCCAGCTCTTCCGGAACACCGTCCATTTCATACAGGACTTTACCAGGCTGGATCAGGGCAACCCAATACTCAACGTTACCCTTACCTTTACCCATACGCACTTCCAGCGGCTTCTCGGTAATTGGTTTGTCCGGGAATACACGGATCCAAATTTTACCTTGACGCTTAACTGCACGGGTCATAGCACGACGTGCTGCTTCGATCTGACGAGCAGTCAGACGACCACGGCCAACAGCTTTCAGACCGAAAGTACCGAAGCTAACATCCGTACCCTGCGCCAGACCACGGTTGCGGCCTTTGTGCACTTTACGGAATTTTGTACGCTTTGGTTGTAACATCAGCGACTCTCCTTACTTACGGCCTTTACGCTGCTGCTTTTTAGGTTGAGCAGCCGGTTCCGGTTGTTCAACAGCAGCCATACCACCCAGGATCTCGCCTTTGAAGATCCATACCTTAACGCCGATTACACCGTAAGTGGTGTGCGCTTCAGAGGTGTTGTAGTCAATGTCAGCACGCAGGGTGTGCAACGGCACGCGGCCTTCACGGTACCATTCGGTACGCGCGATTTCAGCACCGCCCAGACGGCCACTAACTTCAACTTTGATCCCTTTAGCGCCCAGACGCATTGCGTTCTGTACAGCACGCTTCATCGCACGACGGAACATCACGCGACGCTCCAGCTGTGAAGTGATGCTGTCAGCAACCAGTTTAGCGTCCAGTTCCGGTTTACGGACTTCGGCGATATTGATCTGTGCAGGAACGCCAGCGATATCCGCTACGACCTTGCGCAGTTTTTCTACGTCTTCGCCTTTCTTACCGATCACGATGCCAGGACGAGCGGTGTGAATGGTCACACGGATGCTCTTAGCCGGACGCTCGATAACGATACGAGAAACGGACGCCTTAGCCAGTTCTTTAGTCAGGAACTGACGTACTTTAAAGTCGCTGTCCAGGTTGTCAGCGAATTCTTTGGTATTTGCGAACCAGGTAGAGTTCCAGGGTTTAACAATACCCAGGCGAATACCATTAGGATGTACTTTCTGACCCATTGCTAGTCTCCAGAGTCTCAGCGATCGGACACAACCACAGTAATGTGGCTGGTGCGCTTCAGGATGCGATCTGCACGACCTTTTGCACGCGGCATAATGCGCTTCATGCTTGGGCCTTCGTCTACGAAGATCTTCGTGACTTTCAGATCATCAATGTCAGCGCCATCGTTGTGTTCGGCGTTAGCAATGGCAGATTCCAGAACTTTCTTGACCAGTACAGCCGCTTTCTTATTGGTGTAGGTCAAAATGTCCAGAGCCTGCGACACTTTCTTACCGCGGACAAGATCTGCTACCAGGCGAACCTTCTGAGCAGAAGAACGAGCGTGGCGATGTTTAGCGATAGTTTCCATCTCTTCCTCCTGTTAGCGTTTCTTGGCTTTCTTATCAGCAGTGTGACCGCGATAAGTACGAGTCGGTGCAAATTCACCCAGTTTGTGACCGACCATTTCGTCGGAAACAAAGACAGGAACGTGCTGACGACCATTATGGACAGCGATGGTCAAACCGATCATGTTAGGGAAGATCGTTGAACGACGGGACCAGGTGCGCAAAGGCTTCTTGTCTCCGCTTTCCACCGCTTTCTCTACCTTCTTCAGCAAGTGCAGGTCAATAAAAGGACCTTTCTTGAGAGAACGTGGCATGGCTTATCCTCTAAAATTATTTGCTACGGCGACGTACGATAAATTTATCAGTACGCTTGTTGCTACGGGTCTTCTTACCTTTAGTCTGCAGGCCCCAAGGTGAAACAGGGTGCTTACCAAAGTTACGACCTTCACCACCACCGTGCGGGTGATCGACTGGGTTCATCGCAGTACCGCGAACGGTAGGACGAACACCACGCCAACGAGCTGCACCGGCTTTACCCAGAACGCGAAGCATGTGCTCAGCGTTGCCGACTTCGCCCAGGGTCGCGCGGCAGTCGGATTCGACTTTACGCATTTCACCAGAACGCAGACGCAGGGTAACGTAGGAACCTTCACGCGCAACGATCTGCACGTAAGCACCGGCTGAACGGGCAATCTGACCGCCTTTGCCTGGTTTCATTTCTACGTTGTGTACGGTGGAACCCACTGGGATGTTGCGCATCGGCAGGGTGTTACCCGCTTTAATCGCCGCATCAACGCCAGACTGAATCTGGTCGCCAGCTTTCAGGCCTTTAGGGGCCAGGATGTAACGGCGCTCGCCGTCTTTGTACAGAACCAGCGCGATGTTCGCGGAGCGGTTCGGATCGTACTCAAGACGTTCAACGGTAGCCGGGATACCATCTTTGTTGCGTTTGAAGTCAACAATACGGTAAGCCTGCTTGTGACCACCACCGATATGACGGGTAGTGATGCGACCATTGTTGTTACGGCCACCGGATTTGCTGTTTTTTTCTACCAGCGGGGCAAATGGTTTGCCCTTGTGCAGCTCCGCGTTTACCACTTTAACTACGTGGCGACGACCCGGAGATGTCGGTTTACATTTAACAACTGCCATTGTTCTTCTCCTCCGACTTACTCAGCGCCGCCGACGAAGTCCAGATTCTGGCCTTCTTTCAGGGTGACGTAAGCTTTTTTCCAGTCGTTACGACGGCCAATACGCTGTCCGGAACGCTTAACTTTCCCTTTCATGACCAGGGTGTTAACTTCCTTCACTTCCACTTCGAAAAGCTTCTGTACAGCGGCTTTGATTTCTGCTTTGGTCGCGTCTTTAGCAACTTTGAGAACGATGGTGTTGGTTTTTTCCATCGCAGCAGACGCTTTTTCAGATACGTGCGGCGAGCGCAGTACTTTCAGCAGACGTTCTTCACGGATCATGCCAGCATCTCCTCAACTTGCTTAACTGCATCAGCAGTCATAACGACTTTGTCGAAGGCGATCAGGCTAACTGGGTCGATACCCGCTGCATCACGTACGTCAACCTTGTACAGGTTGCGAGCGGCCAGGAACAGGTTCTCTTCCAGTTCGCCAGTGATGATCAGCACGTCTTCCAGCGCCATGTCTTTCAGTTTCTCTACCAGCAGCTTAGTTTTAGGCGCTTCCAGAGAGAACTGCTCGACAACGATCAGACGATCTTGACGTACCAGCTCGGACAGGATGCTTTTCAGCGCGCCGCGGTACATCTTTTTGTTAACTTTTTGACTGTGGTCCTGCGGCTTCGCAGCGAAGGTCACGCCACCGGAACGCCAGATTGGGCTCTTTGCAGAACCTGCACGCGCACGGCCGGTACCTTTCTGGCGCCACGGCTTTTTGCCGGAACCAGTTACTTCAGCACGGGTCTTCTGAGCACGGGTACCTTGACGGGCACCTGCTGCATAAGCAACAACAACCTGATGTACCAGCGCTTCGTTGAAATCACGACCGAAGGTAGTTTCGGAAACAGTCAGCGCGCTTTGCGCGTCTTTCAATACTAATTCCATTGCTATCCCCTTACGCCTTCACAGCTGGTTTAACAATCAGGTCGCTACCGGTTGCACCGGGAACTGCACCTTTAACCAGCAGCAGGTTGCGCTCAGCGTCAACACGTACTACGTCCAGGCTCTGAACGGTTACGCGCTCATTACCCAGCTGGCCTGCCATTTTCTTGCCTTTGAACACTTTGCCCGGAGTCTGGTTCTGACCGATAGAACCCGGAACGCGGTGAGACAAGGAGTTACCGTGAGTAGCATCCTGAGTACGGAAGTTCCAGCGCTTAACAGTACCGGCAAAACCTTTACCTTTAGATGTGCCAGTCACGTCAACTTTTTTCACGTCAGCGAAAATATCAACGTTAATGCTCTGGCCTACGGTGAACTCGTCGCCTTCAGCGGTACGGAATTCCCAAAGACCACGGCCAGCTTCTACGCCAGCTTTAGCAAAATGGCCTGCTTCAGGCTTGGTGACGCGGTTTGCTTTTTTAGCACCGGCAGTTACCTGGATAGCAGTGTAGCCGTCGTTTTCCAGGTTCTTAACCTGAGTCACGCGGTTTGCTTCAATTTCGATCACGGTTACTGGGATAGATACGCCGTCTTCAGTGAAGACGCGGGTCATGCCCACTTTTTTACCGACTAAACCAATCATTGTTTCAACCTCTCAATCGCTCAATGACCTGATTAACCCAGGCTGATCTGCACGTCAACACCTGCAGCCAGATCCAGACGCATCAGAGCATCAACCGTTTTTTCAGTTGGCTCAACGATGTCAACCAGACGCTTGTGAGTGCGAATTTCATACTGATCGCGCGCATCTTTGTTGACGTGCGGGGAGATCAGAACGGTAAAGCGCTCTTTGCGGGTCGGCAGAGGAATTGGACCACGAACCTGCGCACCAGTGCGCTTGGCAGTCTCAACGATTTCTGCGGTCGATTGATCGATCAGACGATGATCAAACGCTTTAAGACGGATACGGATTCTTTGGTTCTGCATGAGACCAGAGCTCCAATTATTTATAAACGAAAAAAATTACTACTCACACCCATTACGATTGATGGGGGAGTGTAATCGTCTGCACATAACTCCCCGATTGGGAGTATTGTCAGGGAGCTAATTGCTCGCCTGCGGTTCAGATTGAACCGGGCCGTCATTTCTGACAGGCCCGCGCATTATACGTACGTGGGCGGGCTTTGCAAGGTGTTTCTTGCCGTCATCGCTGCATGAAGGGGATAATGAAAGAGGGATAAGAGGACGGCAGAGACAAAAATGCCGCCGAAGTTACTGTTTCGGCGGCGTATATTTATTCAGCAACATGGGCCCTGCTATTCCACTTTTATTTGTGACTGGAGATAGTTCTGCACACCGATTTTCGCGATCAGCTCCAGCTCGGTTTCCAGAAAGTCGATATGGTGCTCTTCATCTTCCAGAATGACGATCATCATATCGCGGCTGACGTAGTCGTGAACCTTGTCGGCATAAGAGATAGCCTCGCGCAGATCTCTGGCCCCTTCCAGTTCCAGCGCCAAATCTGAACGCAGTATCTCCTCAACGTCTTCGCCAATGCGTAACCGCCCCAAATCCTGCAGGTTAGGCAGGCCTTCGAGAAAAAGAATGCGCTCTATATATTTATCCGCATGTTTCATCTCGTCGATCGACTCGTGATACTCAATATCGTTAAGGCGCATCAGTCCCCAGTTTTTGAACATCCGCGCGTGCAAAAAGTACTGGTTGATGGCAACCAGCTCATTTCCAAGCAGTTTGTTTAAATGACTTATGATTTTGGCATCGCCCTTCATCTTGCTTCCTCCGCTTCCGGTTATTCAGATCGTAGATGCACAATCCGGGAAGTCAAAAAAGCATGACAAATTGCAGGGGATTATCAGGCAATCTCTTTATACAGCGGCGCGTTCGGCAGCTCTTCATTCATGATGTCGTGCGCCAGGCGCAGGCATTTGCCGCACTGCTTGCCCACAGGGAGGAGCTTGCGCAGCTGCTGGATAGATTTGGGCTGGTAGCGGCGAACCACTTCACGAAGGGTTTTGTCGCTGATGGCGTTACACAGGCAGACGTACATAATTTTATTCCGGTACAAATAACGATCAAATTGTAAATGAGAATCGTTTTTATTTCAACCTGAACGCGGTTTCCTTTCTGACCCTGCGCTTTCTGAATAGCGCCCATAAAAAAAGAGCACCGAAGTGCTCTTTTTATCAGCAAGCAGAGCGAAATCTGCCGTTATCTACAATTAAGCGATAACTTTAGCAACAACGCCCGCGCCAACGGTACGGCCGCCTTCACGGATTGCGAAACGCAGACCGTCGTCCATTGCGATTGGGTGGATCAGGGTAACAACCATTTTGATGTTGTCGCCTGGCATAACCATCTCAACGCCTTCCGGCAGCTCGATGGTACCGGTCACGTCAGTTGTACGGAAGTAGAACTGTGGACGGTAGCCTTTGAAGAACGGAGTATGACGGCCGCCTTCGTCTTTGGACAGGATGTAAACCTCAGACTCGAACTGAGTGTGTGGCTTGATGGTGCCTGGCTTAGCCAGAACCTGGCCACGCTGGATATCTTCACGCTTGATGCCGCGCAGCAGGATACCACAGTTCTCGCCCGCACGACCTTCGTCCAGCAGCTTACGGAACATCTCAACGCCGGTACAGGTTGATTTCACGGTATCTTTGATACCAACGATTTCAACTTCTTCACCGACTTTAACGATACCGCGCTCTACACGACCGGTAACAACGGTACCACGACCGGAGATGGAGAATACGTCTTCGATTGGCAGCAGGAACGGCTTGTCGATTGCGCGCTCTGGTTCCGGGATGTAGTTATCCAGGTGACCGGCCAGCTCGATGATTTTCGCTTCCCACTCGGCGTCGCCTTCCAGCGCTTTCAGCGCGGAACCGTGAACGATTGGGGTGTCGTCGCCAGGGAAGTCGTACTGTGACAGCAGGTCACGTACTTCCATCTCAACCAGCTCCAGCAGCTCTTCGTCATCAACCATGTCGCACTTGTTCAGGAACACGATGATGTAAGGAACGCCAACCTGACGGCCCAGCAGGATGTGCTCACGGGTCTGCGGCATTGGGCCGTCAGTCGCAGCAACAACCAGGATAGCGCCGTCCATCTGCGCAGCACCGGTGATCATGTTTTTCACATAGTCGGCGTGGCCAGGGCAGTCAACGTGCGCGTAGTGGCGAGTCGGGGTGTCATACTCAACGTGAGAAGTGTTGATGGTGATACCACGAGCTTTTTCTTCTGGTGCGTTATCGATCTGGTCGAATGCACGAGCAGAACCGCCGTAGGTTTTAGCCAGAACGGTGGTGATAGCAGCAGTCAGGGTAGTTTTACCGTGGTCAACGTGGCCGATAGTACCAACGTTGACGTGCGGTTTGGAACGTTCAAATTTTTCTTTAGCCACGGCGATATTCCTTACTTTCTGTGCTCTCCCCTGTGGAAAGGAGAGCACGGGATCAATTGGTTAAACCCGATTATTTACCACGGGCTTCAATAACAGCCTGAGCGACGTTGTTTGGCGCGTCATCATACTTCAGGAATTCCATGGAGTAAGATGCACGGCCTTTGGTGATAGAACGCAGCTGTGTAGCATATCCGAACATTTCGGACAGCGGCACTTCAGCGTGGATCACAACGCCAGTCACGTTGGATTCCTGACCGCGCAGCGTACCACGACGACGGCTCAGGTCACCGATAACGTCACCAGTGTTCTCTTCTGGCGTTTCAACTTCAACCTTCATGATAGGCTCAAGCAGCACAGGCTGTGCTTTCTTAAAGCCATCTTTAAAGGCGATTGATGCCGCCAGTTTAAACGCCAGCTCAGAGGAGTCAACGTCATGGTAAGAACCGAAGTGCAGACGCACGCCCAGATCTACTACCGGGTAACCCGCCAGTGGGCCAGCTTTCAGCTGTTCCTGAATGCCTTTATCAACCGCAGGGATGTATTCGCCAGGAATTACACCACCTTTGATGTCGTTGACAAATTCGTAGCCTTTCGGGTTTGAACCCGGCTCCAGTGGGTACATGTCGATAACAACATGACCGTACTGACCGCGACCACCAGACTGCTTGGCGTGTTTACCTTCGACGTCAGTTACTTTAGAGCGAATCGCTTCGCGGTAAGCAACCTGAGGTTTACCGACGTTCGCTTCAACGTTGAATTCACGCTTCATGCGGTCAACGATGATGTCGAGGTGCAGCTCACCCATACCGGCGATGATAGTCTGGTTAGACTCTTCATCAGTCCATACGCGGAATGATGGGTCTTCTTTAGCCAGACGGCCCAGAGCCAGACCCATTTTTTCCTGGTCAGCTTTGGTTTTCGGTTCTACAGCGATAGAGATTACCGGCTCAGGGAATTCCATGCGCTCCAGAATGATAACGTTGTCCGGGTCACACAGGGTGTCACCGGTAGTCACGTCTTTCAGACCGATAGCCGCAGCGATATCGCCTGCGCGAACTTCTTTGATCTCTTCACGCTTGTTAGCGTGCATCTGTACGATACGGCCCAGACGCTCGCGCTGAGATTTAACCGGGTTGTACACGGTGTCGCCAGAGTTAACGATACCAGAGTAAACGCGGAAGAATGTCAGGTTACCAACAAACGGGTCGGTCGCGATTTTAAACGCCAGCGCAGCAAACGGCTCGTTGTCGTCTGAGTGACGAACTGCCGGCGTATCTTTACCGTCGTCCAGAATACCGTTGATCGCTGTAACGTCAGTTGGTGACGGCAGATATTCGATCACGGCATCCAGCATCGCCTGAACACCTTTGTTCTTAAATGCAGAACCACAGGTAACCAGGATGATTTCGTTGTTCAGTACGCGCTTACGCAGAGAAGTTTTGATCTCTTCTTCGGTCAGCTCTTCGCCGCCAAAGAATTTCTCCATCAGCTCATCAGAGCCTTCAGCTGCGGCTTCAATCAGTTTCTGGCGCCATTCTTCAGCCAGTTCCTGCATATCAGCTGGGATCTCTTCGTAATCGAAGGTCACGCCTGCGTCTGCGTCGTTCCAGTTGATCGCTTTCATCTTGATCAGGTCAACAACGCCGGTGAAGTTCTCTTCTGCGCCGATAGCCAGCTGCAGAGGAACCGGAGTTGCGCCCAGACGTGCTTCAATCTGGCCAACTACTTTCAGGAAGTTAGCACCCATGCGGTCCATTTTGTTAACGAACGCGATGCGTGGAACTTTATATTTGTTAGCCTGACGCCATACGGTCTCAGACTGTGGCTGAACACCACCAACTGCACAGTAAACCATTACTGCGCCGTCAAGAACACGCATGGAACGTTCTACTTCGATGGTGAAGTCAACGTGTCCTGGGGTGTCGATGATGTTAACGCGGTGCGGCTCGAACTGCTTAGCCATACCTGACCAGAAAGCGGTAGTCGCTGCGGAGGTAATGGTAATACCACGCTCCTGCTCCTGCGCCATCCAGTCCATTGTGGCTGCGCCATCATGAACTTCACCGATTTTATGGTTTACACCGGTGTAGAACAGAATACGTTCGGTAGTGGTCGTCTTACCGGCGTCGATGTGTGCACTGATACCAATGTTACGGTAGCGTGTAATGGGTGTTGTACGAGCCATTTGATTCCTCTGATTCTAGGACGTTCAAAGTTAAATCCCAGCGGGGTCAACTGAACGCCCGCTGGGTTAATAACAACTACTGAGCTGTTACCAGCGGTAGTGTGCGAACGCCTTGTTGGCTTCGGCCATACGGTGAACGTCTTCACGTTTCTTCACTGCGGTACCTTTGTTTTCCGCAGCATCAGAAAGTTCGTTCGCCAGGCGCAGAGCCATTGATTTATCACCGCGTTTACGAGCAGCTTCAACGATCCAACGCATTGCCAGAGCATTACGACGAACCGGACGGACTTCAACTGGTACCTGATAAGTAGAACCACCAACGCGACGGGATTTAACTTCCACGGTTGGGCGGACGTTGTCCAAGGCTACTTCGAATGCTTCCAGTTCGCCTTTACCAGCACGCTGAGCCAGGGTCTCAAGTGCGGTATAAACGATTGATTCGGCAGTAGATTTTTTACCATCTACCATCAGGATATTTACAAATTTGGCCAGCAGCTCTGATCCGAACTTAGGATCTGGCAGAATTTTACGCTGACCAATGACGCGACGACGTGGCATGGAAATACTCCGTTGTTAATTCAGGATTGTCCAAAACTCTACGAGTTTATTATGACATTTAAGATAAAACGTTTGGCCTTACTTAACGGAGAACCATTAAGCCTTTGGCTTCTTCACGCCGTACTTGGAGCGAGCCTGCTTACGGTCTTTAACACCTGAGCAGTCCAGCGCGCCACGAACGGTGTGGTAACGCACACCTGGCAAGTCTTTAACACGACCGCCACGGATCAGGATCACGGAGTGTTCCTGCAGGTTATGACCTTCACCGCCGATATAGGAGGTAACTTCAAAACCGTTGGTCAAACGCACACGGCAAACTTTACGCAGTGCGGAGTTTGGTTTTTTAGGGGTAGTGGTGTACACACGAGTACATACGCCACGTTTCTGCGGGCAAGCTTCCAGCGCAGGCACGTTGCTCTTTGCAACTTTGCGTGCGCGTGGTTTGCGAACCAGCTGGTTAACTGTTGCCATTAAATAGCTCCTGGAATTTGCTTTTGCTTCGTAAACACGTAATAAATCGCCTCGTCAGATAACGAGGACGCGGAATTTTAGGGCTGAGCAGAAAAGGTGTCAAGAAATAACCAGGATATCGTACTCACCAGGTCATTTGTTGAGTCTGTTTTACCGTCAGCGCGACGAACTCAGTATAGCTTACTGCGGCCGCGCTGGATGAAATTTGAGCAGAAAGCCCGCGAGCGATAACATCGTCCTGCAGCACGTAAAGAGAAATGGGGGCGGCACGCAGCGATTCAAGGGCCTGGCTACCTTCCAGCGCCGCCAGCACGCCGTCCTGAAGCAGCAGCACCTCGTCCCCTTCCGCCAGCAGCCGCAGCATGGCGTTGAAATCGCACTTAAAAGGCGAGTTGATCAGCGTATGCAGCATACTTCCTCAGAAAGAAATTATTTGATCGTATTTTTCCAGCTCCGCACGCAATGCGTGAGGCGACAGCACCGCTACCGGCAGTGCCTTTAACGCGGCGGCGTCAATGCCTCGCTCGGCCAGCGAAGCTGAACAGGCATAAAAATTTTCCAGATCGTAGAGCGGCAGCACGCCAAAGGTGGCGACGTAGTTGCGCGCCAGCACTTTTTCCGGCTGCTGGTCGCCCAACAACTGCATCACGCCGTCGCTGATAAAAAACAGCGCCACGTCCTCGCTAAGCGCGGAAACGGCCAGCACCGCATCCAGCCCCTCTCTTCCGGCGCTGGAGCCGTGCGGCGCCTGGCTGAATACAAAGGCGATTCGCTTCATCAAAACTGCACCATTCGTTCACTGCTTAATGCGGCTTCCGCCAGCGCGCCCAGGCCGGCAAGCTGAAAGCCTTCAGCCAGATTGGCGGCGGGCAGGCCCTGGTTTTTCGCTTCCTGCTCGTCCGTGATACCGCGGCGCAGCGCGGCGGCCACACAGATATTGAGCGCAACGTGATGGTCACGATGCAGCTGCTGCCAGGCCTGGGTCAGATTGAACTCGTCGCTGGCCGGCGAGGTCAGCGCGCTGGCGTTAAGTACGCCCTCGCGATAAAAAAAGACGCTTTCCAGCTCGTGGCCTTCCGCCAGCAGCGCTTGCGCGAATAGCCAGGCCGAGCTGGCCTGCTGGGTGCCATAGGCCGGGCCGGTGACTAACAGCGTGTAACGCATCAGCGCTCGCTTCCCTGGAAGTCGCCGTTTTTAAACTGGCGGATATAGAGATAAACGGTGTGCTTGGAAATATTCAGTCGATCCGCCACCTGATTGATCGCGTCTTTGATGTCGAAGATGCCTTTCTCATAGAGGTTCAGCACAATCTGGCGGTTCTTGGCATTGTTGGAGATATTACGGTCGTTGCTGACCTCTTCAATCGTAAACTCCAGCGTCTGCATCACCAGATCCTCTACCGAGGAGGCGAAGTTGACGGAAGAGTCCATCTCCGGCGTTTCCGGCGGGATAAAAGTCGCCATAATCTGCGAGAAAGGCACGTCCAGGTTCATATTGATACACAGCAAACCGATAACGCGCTGTTTGCCGTTACGGATAGCGATGGTCACGGATTTCATCAGCACGCCGCTTTTGGCGCGGGTGAAATAGGCTCTGGAAACATTACTTTCCGCATCGGTCATATCATGCAGCATTCGCAACGCCAGATCGGTTATCGGCGAACCGATTTTGCGGCCGGTATGTTCGCCATTAGCGATCCTGACCGCCGAGCATTTCAAATCTTCCAGCGAATGCAGGACGATTTCGCAGTGCGAGCCGATCAGCATCGCCAGCCCGTCGACCACGGCTTCGTAAGATTTAAGAATATCAAAATCGGTTTGTTCGAAGGGATGCTGCTCCAGTAATTCCAGATCGTTCACATCACCGGTAAAAATTGAACCAGACATTAAGACACCACCCTTAAAAGAGCCCGCGGTATGCGGCTCGCGCAGGTTAGTTTCGAAGAGCGTCAGTCTAGCAAATATCGGAAATGCCTGTCCTGACCTTTGTCATGTATTTCTTGTGGACATAGCGCGGGGGAGGAAAAAGCGGGGAAAATGCCGCCACGAGCGTGGCGGCACGGGCATTATTTGGTCTGGGCAGCGGCTGGCGCTTCGGTCGGTGCCTGCGCGCTAGCGTCCGCTTTAGCGGCCGGTTTGATGTCCAGCAGTTCTACATCGAACACCAGCGTAGAGTTAGCCGGGATACCCGGTACGCCGTTTTTACCGTAGGCAAGCTGCGGTGGGATCACCAGCTTGATCTTGCCGCCTTTTTTCACGTGCTTCAGGCCTTCGGTCCAGCCAGGGATCACGCCGTCAAGACGGAAAGAGAGCGGCTCGCCGCGCGTGTAGGAGTTGTCGAACTCGGAGCCGTCGATCAGCGTCCCTTTGTAGTTAACCACTACGGTATCGCTGTCTTTCGGCGCGTCGCCGGTGCCTTCTTTCTCTACCTGATACAGCAGGCCGGATTCGGTTTTCTTCACGCCTTTTTCTTTGGCGAATTTAGTCGCGAAAGCGTTGCCTTTCTCGGTGTTTTCTTTCGCATCTTTTTCCATCTTCGCCTGAGCGGCGGTTTTCACGCGGCCTTCAAACGCCTGCAGGGTCTGCTCGATCTCCTGATCGGAAAGCTTGCTCTTGCCGGCGAAAGCGTCCTGGACGCCGGAGATCAGCTGCTGCTTATCCAGCGTGATGCCCAGTTTCTCCTGCTCTTTCAGCGAGTTTTCCATGTAGCGGCCAAGCGATGCGCCCAGTGCATAGGCAGACTGCTGGTCTTCGTTTGTAAACGCGGCATTCTTCGGTGCCTGCTGTGCGGCTGGAGCTGATGGCGCCGCGGCGGTTTCGGCTGCTGAGGCCAGCGGTGCGTTCAGCGCAACGCCCAGGGTGGTGGCTAACAGTGTGACTTTAAATAGTGATTTCATCCATTTCTCCAAAACCGAAGCCTCTCACCTCGGAAATCGTTTTACAGACAGAGCCTGTACTCTAACAACCGTGCGCGAGCAAACTGCATACTCTCGCAATGAAAACTAACTACTTCCGACCGCTTGTCTGTCCGAAAGTTTCACTATGAAGATGCAGGCAACCAGGGCTTTTTTCAACGGTAAGGGCGAAATTAAACCGGCTATGCCTGTGCTGGCCCGGTTTTTGTCGTTAGAATCGGAACAATCCAGCCCTGGCGGCAGCAAGAGGAAAGAATATGCAACAATCCGTGTTTGAGCAGCGCTTAGAGCTGTTGGAAAGCCGTTTGGCCTTTCAGGAGCACACTATCGAAGAGCTGAACCAGACGGTGGTTCATCACGAGCTGGAAATGGCCCGCCTGCGCGAACAGATGCGCCTGCTGACCGACAAACTGAAGGCGGCAGCGCCGTCAATGGTCGCCTCGCAGTCGGAAGAGACGCCGCCGCCGCACTATTGATTTCGCGCCAAAAAAAAGGCCACCTTATCGGTGGCCTTTTTTCATTTAAGCTTAGTGGCTGCAGCCGCAGCCGCCGGTGCCACAACCGCCTTTGCCGTGGTCATGATCGTGGTCGTGATCGTGATGATGGTCGTGCTCGCCGTGAACATGGCCATGAGCCAGCTCTTCTTCGGTAGCTTCACGGATCGCCACCACTTCCACGTTGAAGTTCAGGTTCTGGCCAGCCAGCATATGGTTACCGTCAACCACCACGTGGTCATCTTCCACTTCGGTGATTTCAACCGGTACCGGGCCCTGATCGGTTTCCGCCAGGAAACGCATGCCAACCTGCAGTTCATCAACGCCCATAAAGACGTCTTTCGGCACGCGCTGCACCAGGTTGTCGTCGTACTGGCCGTAGGCTTCGTCAGCTGCGATGTGCACTTCAAACTTGTCGCCGGCTTCGTGATTTTCCAGCGCCTTTTCCAGACCAGAAATCAGGGAACCATGACCGTGCAGATAGTCCAGCGGTGCGGTCACCGGAGACTCATCAACCAACACACCGTCTTCCGTACGTACCTGATATGCCAGGCTGACTACCAGGTCTTTTGCTACTTTCATGATTACTCCTAACCGTTGAGAGCTTGAAACATCGGCGGATTTGCCGGCAAGCTCTGAGTTTGCGCTGATTGTAATGAATTTCAACGCCGCTGTAAGATACAGCTTAAAAAAAGCTGAGCCATAACGCTACTCAGGATGAAAAATTCCGATCACTTGCTCATTAGTGCGAACTTCGTCACGAACATGCTTGTCTGCTTCGCGCATCTGATGACCGCACTTAACGCATTCAACCACATCGACATTATTTTCAACCCACAGAGCAAGGGTATCTTTAGCCTGGCACTTTGGACAAGTCGCCCCGGCAATAAATCTTTTACGCATAGGTTTTCCGATTAAATAAAAGGCAACGCAAAGCGATGCCGACTCAGTAAGAGGCTTTCGCCCCGCCCTATTCCGATTCGTCCCAGCCGTCAAACTGGCGCTTTTCGTGCCGCATTTCGGCCTGGAAGATATCTTCCAGCTCGCGCCGGGCTTCTTTCACGCGGGAAATCTGCTGGCTGTCGCCGTGGTTCGGCATCAGCTCGCGCAGCATGCGCATATCCAGACGGCGGAAGTGCTGCTGCGCGCGAAAGGCCTGATGCGGATGCATCCCCAGCGACATCAGCGTTTTACGGCCAAGCTCCAGCGCGCTGGAGAAGGTTTCACGCGAGAACTGGGTGACGCCGGCCTGCAACAGTTCGTGCGCCTCCACGCGGCCGCGCGCCCGCGCCAGGATTTGCAGATGCGGGAAATGATGCTGGCAGAGCCGCACGATTTCCATCGCGTCTTCCGGGCCGTTGCAGGTAATGACGATAGACTGCGCCGTTTCTGCGCCTGCGGCGCGTAACAGCTCCAGCTCGGTGGCATCGCCATAGTATACTTTATAGCCATAGGTTCGCATCAGGCTGACCGCGCTGATATCGCGCTCCAGCACCGTGATCCGCTTTTCGTTGGCCATCAGCAAACGCGCCACCACCTGACCAAAACGTCCGAAGCCGACCACGATAACCTGCGGCTTGTCGTCTTCGACAAAGTGCTTCTCTTCGCTGTCGTCGCCGTCGTTAAACCGCTTCGCCAGGATTTTATCCACGCTCTGCATCAGCAGCGGCGTGGTCATCATCGACAGCGTTACCGTCACCAGCAGCAGCGGCATCTGGTCGCCGCTGAACAGTTTTGCCGACGAGGCGGCGGAAAAAAGCACGAACGCGAACTCGCCGCCCTGGCTCAACACCGCCGAAAACTGTAGCCGCTCAGAACTGCGCAGGCCAAAGATACGCGACAGCAGATAAAGCACGCCCGCTTTGATCGCGACCAGCAGCACCACGCCCACTAAAATCTCGACGATATGGGTATAAAGCACGCCCAGATTCAGCGCCATGCCTACCGAGATAAAGAACAGCCCCAGCAGCAAGCCTTTAAAAGGATCGATAGCGACTTCCAGCTCGTGTCGGTATTCGCTTTCCGCCAGCAGAATGCCGGCGATAAAGGTCCCCAGCGCCATCGACAGCCCCAGCGCGTCCATAAACAGCGCCGATCCCAGCACCAGCAGCAGGGCAGCGGCGGTAAAAACTTCCCGCACGCCGGAAGCGGCGATAAAGCGGAAAATAGGCCGCAGCAGAAAACGGCCGCCGACCAGCATCCCGGCAAACGCCAGCACCTTCATGCCCACTTTCATCCAGTCGGTGTGGCCGCTGTCGCCGCCCGCCAGCAGCGGCACCAGCGCCAGCGCCGGGATCACCGCCAGATCCTGGAACAGCAGCACCGAAAAGCCCAGCTGGCCGGATTCATTGCGCTTCATGCCCTTGTCGCTCATCAGCTGCAGCGCCATCGCCGTAGAGGACATCGCCAGGCCAAGACCGCCGATCGCCGCCGCCTGCCAGGAGAAGTCGGTCAGCCAGAGCAGGCCGCCCAGTATCGCCGCGCTGAAAATAACCTGCGCCGCGCCAACGCCGAAAATCGAGCGCCGCAGCTCCCAAAGTTTGGAAGGATTCAGCTCCAGGCCGATGATAAACATCAGGAAGACCACGCCCAGCTCGGAGAAATGCAGAATTTCCTCTACGTCGCTGATAAAGCCCAGTCCCCATGGCCCGATAGCGATACCGGCCAGCAGATAGCCCAGCACCGCGCCAATGCCGAGCCGGGCCGCGATCGGAACGGCAATAACCGCCGCAAAAAGATAGACCACGCCAGCCGTGAGCAGGGTTTGTCCTTCCATTCAGGTGCCTCCATAGGGCAAAGGTGACGACAGCCAGTCGCCGTAGGCGCGCGCATAATTTTTCATGACTTCCGGGGTCTGCCGTCGCGCCCAGTAGATAATCATCGGCGTCAGCCAGTGCATACGGCACATTTGCGCCGTCAGCTCGAACGGCCGCATGATGGCCGACAGCGGATAACGGTTAAGCCCTTCCTGGTGGTAGGCCGTTTCCGGTTCGCCGGTGGTCACCACGCTGCGCCAGTATTTTCCTTCCAGCACGTTGCCGCCAGGGCCGCTGGCGAAGCCGCGCGACAGCACGCGATCCAGCCACTCCTTCAGCAGCGCGGGGCAGCTGTAGGTATAAAGCGGATGTTGAAAAACAATGATGTCATGCTCGCGCAGCAGCTGCTGTTCGTAGTGGATATCAATAAAAAAGTCTGGATAGTGCGCGTACAGGTCGTGAACGGTCACGTTAGGTAACGCTTTAGCCGGCTCCAGCAAAACCCGATTGGCAATCGAGTCCTGGGATTCCGGATGCGCGTAAAGCAGCAAAACTTTGGGCGGCTGCGACATCAATCCCCTCCAAATCGTCGTCACGGCGGGGAAATTCCGCTACCATGCTCGACACCGCGGAATCGTGCATTCCGCAAAGCATTTATGATGTTTCAATTTAACATATTCTGGTTATTACGGCGCTTATGATTCTCTTCTCATCGTTACAAATCCGACGCGGCGTGCGCGTCCTGCTGGATAACGCCTCCGCCACCATCAATCCCGGTCAGAAAGTGGGGCTGGTAGGCAAAAACGGCTGCGGTAAATCCACGCTGCTGTCGCTGCTTAAGAACGAGATAAGCGCCGATGCGGGCAGCTTTACCTATCCGGGCAACTGGTCGCTGGCCTGGGTTAACCAGGAGACGCCCGCGCTGAATACGCCCGCTATCGAATATGTCATTGATGGCGATCGCGAGTACCGCCAGCTGCAGGCGGAGCTGGCGAAGGCCAACGAGAACGACGACGGGCACGCTATCGCCACGCTGCACGGCAAGCTGGACGCCGTCCAGGCATGGACAATACAGTCGCGCGCCGCCAGCTTGCTTAACGGTTTGGGCTTTTCTCAGGAGCAGCTTCAGCGGCCCGTCAGCGACTTCTCCGGCGGCTGGCGGATGCGCCTGAACCTGGCGCAGGCGCTGATTTGCCGCTCCGACCTGCTGCTGCTTGACGAACCAACCAACCACCTCGATCTGGACGCGGTGATCTGGCTGGAGCGCTGGCTGAAAAGCTATCAGGGTACGCTGATCCTGATTTCCCACGACCGCGACTTTCTCGATCCCGTGGTGGATAAAATCCTGCATATCGAACAGCAGTCGATCTTTGAATACACCGGCAACTACAGCTCGTTTGAGATCCAGCGCGCCACCAAACTGGCGCAGCAGCAGTCGATGTTTGAAAACCAGCAGCAGAAGGTGGCGCATCTGCAAAGTTTTATCGACCGCTTTAAGGCCAAGGCCAGCAAGGCGAAGCAGGCGCAAAGCCGCATCAAAATGCTGGAGCGCATGGAGCTTATCGCGCCCGCCCACGTCGATAATCCTTTTACTTTCAGCTTCCGCGCGCCGGAAAGCCTGCCTAATCCGCTGTTGAAGATGGAAAAAGTCAGCGCGGGCTATGCCGATCGCATCATTCTGGATTCTATCAAGCTGAACCTGGTTCCCGGCTCGCGCATCGGTCTGCTGGGCCGCAACGGCGCGGGCAAATCCACGCTGATTAAGCTGCTGGCCGGCGAGCTGGCGCCGCTGAAAGGCGATATCGGCCTGGCGAAAGGCATCAAGCTCGGCTACTTCGCCCAGCATCAGCTGGAATTCTTACGGGCGGATGAATCACCGTTGCAGCATCTGGTGCGGCTGGCGCCAAAAGTGCTGGAACAGCAGCTGCGCGACTACCTGGGCGGCTTTGGTTTTCAGGGCGATAAGGTCACCGAGCAGACCGAACGCTTCTCCGGCGGCGAAAAAGCGCGGCTGGTGCTGGCGCTGATTGTCTGGCAGCGCCCTAACCTGCTGCTGCTGGATGAACCGACCAACCACCTCGATCTGGATATGCGCCAGGCGCTGACCGAAGCGCTGATCGATTTTGAAGGGGCGCTGGTGGTGGTTTCGCACGACCGCCATCTGCTGCGCTCCACCACTGACGATCTCTACCTGGTCCACGACGGTAAAGTAGAAGCCTTTGACGGCGATCTGGAAGACTACCAGCAGTGGCTGAGCGATCTGCAAAAGCAGACCAGCGCCGCCGCTGAACCTAAACAGGAGAGCGGCAACAGCGCGCAGGCCAGAAAGGATCAGAAGCGCCGCGAGGCGGAACTGCGCACGCAAACGCAGCCGCTGCGCAAGCAGATCGAAAAGCTGGAAAAGCAGATGGAAAAACTCAACGCCACGCTGGCCGATGCGGAAACAAAGCTGGCGGATACCGCGCTGTACGATCAGAGCCGCAAGGCCGATCTTACGGCGGCGCTGCAGCAGCAGGCTGAAGCGAAATCCGCGCTGGAAGCGTGCGAGATGGACTGGCTGGATGCGCAGGAGCAGCTCGAAACGATGCTGGCTTCATAAACAGAGCCGGGAGAAAGGTTTCTTTCTCCCGACCTGATTACCGCTCCGCCAGGCGTCGACGCAGCGTGGACAGATCCTCAGCGTTAAGCAGTTTGCCGTTTAAAAAACGGGTTTTCAGTTCGCCGCCCTGCTCCTGCTCCCGGCTCTGCCGATCCAACAGGTAGTAGTCGCCTGCGCTATCCCGCTCTACCCGTAGCAGCCCTCTGGCGGATTTTTTCAGGCCGCCGTCGGTTTTTGGCTGCTTGAAAATCTCACGCTCAACGCCCCGCACCTCGCCCCATGTCGCCTTCATCGCAAAGCCGAACGTATCGCGCGTACTGTATTGATAAGTATAAGATCCGACGCCGAAGACCACGTTGCTGCTGGCGAAACCTTTAGCCTCCAGACGGGCAAGGATCTGGTTAGCCCGCTCCAGCGTAATCGAGTCGCCATAGATCAGCCCAACGTGCTCATCCAACACCCGGTAGCCTTTCGCATTAACGGTGCCGCCAAAAATATCCCACAGCACCTCTACCGAGCCTTTTTGCTGTGGCGTCCGCGCCGGATCGCTGTCGCTATCGTCGCTGGTTCCGCAAAGGATCTCCACCGGGTCGCCGCTGTCCGGGCGAAAAACCAGACGCCCCTGCCGCGCCATGATGTCTGCTTTCAGCTCGCGGCTGTATTCCGTAAGCACCTTCCAGTAATCCCAGGTATCCGAGACGATGGAAACGAAGCCGTGGGGATAGAGCTCGGTGATCAGACGACGAAAGGTGGCGATCTCTCCCTGCTCTTCGCCCATGCACATAACGCTGTGCTCCGTCGCCGGAATGCTGCCCGCAATAAAATAGTCTTTGGGCGGCGTGTAGTACTGACGAAGATAAAGAATCGAAGGAATGCTGTCGGTGCCGGTAAAGCTCAGCAGATGGCCGGCGCCCGCCTGGGCGGCATCGTGCAGCCCGGACATGCCCCGCAGCGAAAAATCATGGCACTGAAAATCCAGATGGCTCTGGTCATCACAGGTCAGGGCCGCCCAACGCTCGCAGACCAGCCGGTAATGGTAAGCGATAGTGGCGTTAGTAGAGGCTTTCCATAATTCTGCTGACATCACGCTTTCCAGGTAATTAACCAGCCAGAAAAAATCATCAACGGTGTTGGTAATGGTCAGAACCGGCACCTGCATCGGCACCTTGCTGCCTTCATCCAGGCTTTTGATTTCCAGCGGCAGATAGCCCAGGCGATGCAGCGCCCGGATGTGTTCCACATCAATACGCGCTTTGCCAAGATAGCTGTCCATCAGCTGTTGGTATTCCGTGACGACTTCCTCTTCGGGTCGGGCAAAAAACGCCTCGTTAAACAGATCGACCATAAACCACTGCAGAAAGCCCTGTAGCCCAAAGAATACCAGCCGGTTATCCGACAGCGGCGAGGTAAAAAAGCGGTTACCGCGCGGCGTAAAATTTGAGTAAATGCGGCTGGTTCCCTGCGGGTACTGTTCGCGATGGGAGGTTTTATAGCCGTCGATAGCCAGAATGGGATTAATGCGCATGGGCCGCTCCTTCGTTGTTATAAATAGTTTCAATATCAATCAGTTCAACCCGCTCCCCGGCTATCGCCGGATCGGCTACTGAAGTCGTCGTCCAGATACGGTCGATGCCCTGCTGCAACAGCGCGGCGACGCCCCGGCTAAACAAGCCGTGGGTAACGTACAGGCTGACCGAACGCGCGCCCGCCGC
The DNA here is from genome assembly GCF_041320675.1 of Erwinia sp. STN24. Taxonomy (NCBI): domain Bacteria; kingdom Pseudomonadati; phylum Pseudomonadota; class Gammaproteobacteria; order Enterobacterales; family Erwiniaceae; genus Erwinia; species Erwinia sp. STN24. The sequence goes on from NZ_JBGGPM010000006.1 coordinate 42,414, forward strand.
ACGCAGCACCGCGGCCGAGCCGATAAAGGTGCCGCCCGCATCGCACAAATCATCGGCTATCAGCACATCTTTGCCGGCTACGTCGCCCTGCAGCAGTGAAAAACCACTCAGCGCACCGCTGCTCAGGTCGCGGTGTTTCCCCAGGATGCCGTACTCGCGGGCCGCCACCTGCTGCGCAACAGCGTGGATTTTTTTTAGCGCGCCCGCGTCCGGCGCCATCAGCATCATGCCGCTTTGCAGTTTTTCTATCAGGTTCGCGCTGTGTCGCAGGCAAAGGTGCTGCGGAATAGCCACCATGTTATTGACCACGGCACCCGCCACGTCGCTATGGGGATCCAGCACCCGTATCCGGTCAAAGCCCAGCTGATTCAAAAAACCGGCAAAGATCTTCAGGGCGAAACTGTCGCCTTCCTGCATACTGCGGTCCTGACGGGCATAGGGAAGCCAGGGCAGCTCCAGCGTTGTCCAGTGCAAATCGTATTGGCTGCGGGCGGCGTCCATAACCTGCGCCAGCAGCATCAAATCGTCCATATTGCGCATGGCCGTGGCGCGGATTTTCAATTTTTCCGCCCGGGGAAGCCGTGGCGGCAGCAGCCTTACGCGGACTGCGCCATCGGGAAAGCGGCCTGTTTCCAGCGCGACTTTGTTTCCATCAAGAAAGAGTTCCAGCAGCATTGTTTTCCTCCGGGGCTAATAATGTCTTTGTGACATTTATATAATTGTCCCTGTGACATTATTTAGCAAGTGGAATTTACCTCCCTGAAGGAAAAATCAATTAACAAGCTGATTAATAATGATTAAAAAAATGAAAAGGCGGTCGTACATTGCAGGATATCCGTCCGCAATGCTAATGTGTCTGAGCGACAATTATTTACGGAAAAGCTTATGCTTTCAGAATCAGAGTATCTGGCCAGCTACGACGCCTCGCGCTACCCCTCTCCAATTGTGACCGTCGACAGCGTACTTTTTACGCTGCACGAGCAACAGCTCTGCGTACTGCTGGTACAGCGGGCCAATCATCCGCAAAAAGGCTGGTGGGGATTGCCGGGAGGGTTTATCGATATGCAGCATGATGCCTCAACGCGCGCCACCGCGTTAAGGAAGCTGCAGGAGAAAACCGGTGTGGTTCCGCCGTGGCTGGAACAGCTCGAAACTTTTTCCGGCCCCGATCGCGACCCGCGCGGCTGGAGCCTGACCACCGCCTGGTATGCGCTGATTGCGCAGGAGAGCTGTCGATCGTACAGCGGCGATGTCAGCGACGCCGCGTGGCTGCCGGTCAACACCGTGATGCAGCGCAAGGATATCGCCTTCGATCACCAGACTATTATTACCAGCGCCTTAAAAAGGCTGCGGCAAAAAACGCTGTATACGCTACTGCCGGTGTTTTGCCTGCCGGAACGCTTTACGCTGACTCAGCTACAGGAAGCCACCGAAGCCATCCTTGGCCGCCCGGTGCAGCGGAAAAGCCTGATCCGCCGCTTTGATTCCTCAGAGATGTTTGAGGAAACGGGCGAGAGCGTAGCTACCGGCGCGCGCAAAGCCAAACTGTACCGCCGCAGGAAAGAGGCCGACGTGCACAACTTTACGCGTAATCTTATGCCTGCCGATTAGGCCGTGGCGTTTATGCCCGGCCAGGCTGATAGAAAGGCTTGTCGCCCAGAATAGTGGCGCGATGCATAATCCGCCGTGCAGGCAGGTAGTCTGCATTGGCGTAGTGCTGGGTCACGCGGTTATCCCAAATCGCCACATCGTCCTGCTGCCATCGCCAGCGCACCTGGAACTCCGGTTTGGTGATATGCGCAAACAGGAAATTCAGCAGCGCGTCGCTCTCTTTCGGGCTGAGATCGACAATGCGCGTGGTGAATCCCTCATTAACAAACAGCGCCGACTTGCCGCTAACCGGATGCGTGCGCACGACCGGATGCAGCAGCGGCGGATTCTTCGCCACGGCCTGCCGCCAGCGCGCATGCTCCTCCTCGCTGCCGCGATACTTAAATTCCTGAAACGATTTGGTGAAGTCGTGCTCCGCCCGCAGGCCGGCAAGCAGGGCCTTAAAAGGCTCTGAAAGCGCGTTGTAAGCAGCAATGCCGCTGGCCCAGAGCGTATCGCCACCCGTTTCCGGCAGCTGCTTTGCCGCCAGGATCGCCCCGGCCGGCGGCGTCTCGATAAAGGTCACGTCGGTGTGCCAGTTATCGTTGTCCGGCGGGTTATCATCATGCGTATCCAGCACGATAATCTCTTCCACATCCGGCGCGTGCGGATAGACGGGATGGATGTGCAGATCGCCAAAACGGGCCGCCAGCGCTCGCTGTTGGGCAGGCGTAACGGGCTGATTGCGGAAGAACAGCACCTGATGACGGATCAGCGCATGGTAAAGCTGCTCAAACTGCGCGTCGCTCAGCGGGCGGCTGAGATCCACGTCAGCGACCAGCGCGCCGATATAGGGGCCAAGCGCGGTAACAGACAGACGTTCGTTCATGATGTGACTCCATGCCAGGGGGTTAAACGGCGCTGTAAGGCTCGCAGCCCCAGCTCAAGCGAAAAAGCAATCAGCGCGATAACGGCGATGCCTGCCAGTACCACATCGGTTGCCAGAAATTCACCGGCGGACTGCACCATAAAGCCCAGCCCGCGCGTGGCGGCGATAAGTTCGGCGGCCACCAGCGTTGACCAGCCGACGCCAAGACCGATCCGCAGCCCGGTTAAAATTTCCGGCAGCGCGCCGGGCAGCACCACGAACCACAGCGTTTGCCAGCGGCTGGCGCCCAGCGACTGCGCGGCGCGCAGACGAACCTGCTGCGCGCTTTTGACGCCCGCCAGCGTGGACATCACCACGGGCGCGAAGATGGCCAGATAGATCAGCAGGATTTTGGACGTTTCGCCGATACCGAACCAGATCACCATCAGCGGCAGATAGGCCAGCGGCGGCACCGGTCGATACAGCTCAATCAGCGGGTCAAGGATGCCGCGCGCGGTGGCGTTCAGCCCCATCAGGATACCAACCGGCACGCCGATCAGCGTGGCCGCCAGCAGCGCTATCGCTATCCTTGTCAGGCTGGCGGCAAGATGCTGCCAGAGCGTCGCATCCATAAAACCCTGCGGGCCGGCAACCACCAGCAGCTGATGGAAAACCTGCTGCGGCGCGGGCAGAAAGAGCGGCGCGATCAGGCCAAAAGCGGTTACTGCCCACCAGATGCCCAGCAGCACCAGCAGGGTCGCCACGCTCAGGGTAAGCTGACGGCCAAACGGCCAGCGCAGCCTCAATCGGCGCACCGCGACTTTCTCCGTGGATAACAGGCTCATGAAAACACCTCGCGCTGTTGGAACACCCGGCTTAATACATATTCCCGCGTGGCGATAAAAGCGGGATCGGATTTAATGCTGCGGCAGGCTTCGCCGGCGGCATAGCGGCGGCCAAACGCCAGCGGCAGACGCTCGATAATTTTGCCGGGGCCGGGCGACAGCAGGATCAGCTCGCTGGCCAGAAAAACCGCCTCTTCAATATCGTGCGTAATCAGCAGCACCTGCTTGCCGCTGTCCCGCCACAGGTTCAGCAGCAGCTCCTGCATTTGCTCGCGGGTAAAGGCATCCAGCGCGCCGAAAGGCTCATCCAGCAACAGCAGCTGCGGATCGGCGGCTAAGGCTCTGGCGATACCTACGCGCTGGCGCATCCCACCGGAAAGCTGCCAGATAAATTTCTTTTCCGCGCCGCCCAGCCCGACGCTTTTCAGCATCTGACGGGCCGTTTGATGGCGCGTCGCTTTATCCATCCCGGCCAGCTGCAGGCCAAAGGCGACGTTATCCAGCACGTTGCGCCACGGCAGCAGCCCTTCATGCTGAAACACCACGCCGCGCTCGGCTCCCGGCCCGGTTACGCGCTGGCCGTCCAACGTAATGCTGCCCGACTCCGGCGTCAGAAAACCGGCAATCAGATTCAGCAGCGTGGTTTTGCCACAGCCTGAAGGCCCCAGCACCACCACCAGCTCTTGCCCGGCAATCGTCAGGTTAATATCTTCAAGCGCGAGGTGGCCGTCGTAGCGGGCCGTCAGATGCGAGACTGAAAGCATGGCGGCTCCTTACTGCGTAAGATTTTTAACAAAGCGGTTGGTGACAAAGCCGCTGTAATCGCTGGCAACCTGCGGCACTTTGCCCTGCTCTTTTAAAAACTGTGCGGTATCGCCGATAGCCTTATCGACCGGCTGGCCCAGCTGTTCAACCTGCTGCTGCGCCGTCAGGTAAGTGTTGCCTTTTACCAGCCCCGGCACCTGCTGTGTCGGCACGCCGCTCAGACGCGACAGTTTGTTGAGGTGATTGTCATCTTTCAGCCACTGCTCAGGGCTGTCGAGGTAGGCTTTTTGCGCCTCCAGCGCGCTACGGGCGAAAGCGGTGACCACTTCAGGATGCTGCTGCGCGAAATCTTTACGCACAACCCAGACGTCCAGCGTTGGCGCGCCCCACTTGCCGACCTGCGCGGAGTCGGTCAGTACCTTTCCTTCCTTCTCCAGCTCGTTCACCGCCGGCGCCCAGACGTAGGCGCCGTCAATGTCGCCACGTTGCCAGGCAGCGATAATCGCGGGCGGCTGAAGATTGACGATTTGCACCTGGCCCGGCTTGATGCCCCAGTGCTTAAGCGCGGCCAGCAGGCTGTAGTGAGTGGTGGAGATAAAAGGCACGGCGATACGTTTGCCGATCAAATCTTTGGGATCCTTGATGCTTTTCTTCACCACCAGCGCTTCGGAACTGCCGAGCTGCGACGCCAGCAGAAACACCTCAATCGGCACCTGCTGGCTGGCCGCTACGGCAAGCGGGCTGGAGCCGATATTGCCGATTTGCACATCGCCCGAAGCCAGCGCTCTGACCACGCTGGAGCCGCTGTCAAACTTGCGCCAGTCCACTTTTGCGCCGCTGGCTTTGGCAAAAGCGTCATCGGCCTGGGCCACTTTGGCCGGTTCTGCCGAGGTCTGATACGCCACGGTAACGTCCAAAGCCTGTGCGCTCAGCGCCGAAAAAGAAAGGCTGAAGGCCAGCAGTGAAAGAGTAAATTTATGCGCCATGCTTTGCTCCAGTCGTTATTGTTATAAAAGTGAACAACGCCTTTGTAACCGAGAGCGCTTGCCGCGATAAAGTAATAAAAAATTATCGGTTATAACGATAAGTCCTTAGAAGAAAAACAGGATTTTAATGCCGGAGAGTGGGATTGCCTTTAAGACGTCAGAGGCTGGCAGCAGCGTAAGTAGCGGGTTCGAAAACCCGCCGCAACGGCGCCCGCTGCTTACGAATTGAGAATGGGGAAAGCACTTTGCCCGAAGCGACGTTCGCCAGGCACTCTGCTTAGCGCCAGATAAGCAGCACGCAGGCCGCTGTCAGCACGCCCATCGCCATATTGAACAGCGTCCAGGCGCGACGGCTGCGCAGCAGGCGGCCAATCAGCGTGCCAAAGCCAAGCCAGATCAGGCCGGAAACCAGGTTGACCAGCGCCATCGCAAAGCTGATAGCCATTACCGATCCCCGATAAGCCTCACCGCCCAGGCTGAAGCTGGCGACCGCGCCCAGCGCCATCAGCCAGGCTTTGGGATTGATCAGCTGTAGCAGGCCGCCCTGCCAGAACGGCATTGGCGCTGTGGGGAGAGTGCCGGTATCCAGCCGCTCATATTTCGCCGTGGCGATTTTCCACGCCAGCCACAGCAGATAGACGCTCCCGGCGATTTTCAACACCAGATGCAAAGCAGGATAAAGCAGGATCAGGCCGCCAATACCGAACGCGACCAGCAGCAGCATGACCTGCATCCCGATCATGATGCCGATCAGCAGCCACAGCGAACGCAGAAAACCAAAGTTGGCGCCCGAGGCGGTGAGTAACATATTATTAGGGCCTGGCGTGATCGCAGCGACCCACAAAAAACCCAGCATCGACAAAAACAGTTTCAGTTCCATATGAAACGGGCGCTCCTCACCCCACTTAACAACAAACTTATCGAAGCTAACAGTATGACAAGGATCCGGGAAGCCTTTTGAAGATGAATTTTGACGGGTCGCTGGAAAATACTTTTCGTCCACTGGCGGGCATGAGCAACGCGCATTTGCAAACCATCCTGCCGCGCCTGGTCCGTCGCCGTATCGCTTTGCAGCCGCACTGGCAGCGCCTGACGCTGCCGGACAGTGATTTTGTCGATCTTGCCTGGAGCGAAGATCCGGCGCAGGCGAGCCACAAGCCGCGCGTGGTGCTTTTTCATGGCCTTGAGGGCAGCTTTCACAGCCCTTACGCGCACGGGCTTTTGCAGGCCTGTCGACAGCGCGGCTGGCTGGGGGTAGTGATGCATTTTCGCGGCTGCGGCGGCGAACCGAACCGTCTGGAGCGCATTTATCATTCGGGCGAAACCGAAGACGCCAGCTATTTTTTACGCTGGCTACGGGAAACCTGGGGAACGGTGGCGACCGCTGCCGTGGGCTTTTCGCTTGGCGGTAATATGCTGGGCTGCCTGATGGGCCAACAGGGCGACAGCTGTTTGCTGGATGCCGGCGTTATCGTTTCCGCGCCGCTGATGCTGGAACCCTGCAGCCAGCGGCTGGAGCAGGGATTCTCGCGTGTCTATCAGCGCTACCTGCTAAACTTGCTGAAGCAGAACGCCACCCGCAAACTGCACGCCTGGCCCGGCACGCTGCCTGTCGATCTGACGCAGCTTAAGGCGCTTAAGAGACTCAGGGAGTTTGACGACGCCATTACTGCCAGAGCGCACGGTTTTGTGGACGCGACGGATTACTATCGCCGCTGTAGCGCGCTGCCGCTGCTTTCCGGCGTGCGTAAACCTCTGCTGATTATTCATGCTAAAGACGATCCCTTTATGACCGACGAGGTCATTCCTGCAACCGACAGGCTGCCCGATTGCGTAACGTATCAGCTGACGCAGCACGGCGGACATGTGGGATTCGTGGGGGGAACGCTGCGCAGGCCGCAAATGTGGCTGGAGCAGCGTATACCGCAATGGCTTTCAACCTGGCTGGACAACGATGATTATTCCCTGGAAAGAACTGGACCCGGACACGCTCGCTAACCTGATTGAAGCCTTCGTGCTGCGGGAAGGCACCGACTATGGCGAGCAGGAGCGCTCGCTGGAGCAAAAAGTCAATGACGTTCGTCGTCAGCTGACAAACGGCGAGGCGGTGCTGGTCTGGTCAGAGCTGCACGAGACGGTCAATATCATGCCTAAAGGCCAGATCCGTTAACGCCTCCCGCTGAGGGGGCAAAAGCCTATCGGCGACGCCGTGTTCTTCTTACCGCTTGGCTAGTCGGAAGACGGCGATCTCGTTTTCCTGATGGCTAAACCGCTGTTCGCGCTTGGCTTTATTGCATAACCTCTGCCGCGCGCTCACCCTTGGGCAGAAGATGACAGGCTATAGCAAAACGTGATAACAATGGCGGAATAACGTTCACAGGAAACTCGTTTATGTCCGCCATACATCCAGTGATTGCCGTGACCGGTTCCAGCGGCGCGGGCACCACCACCACCAGCCTGGCCTTCCGCAAAATTTTTCAGCAGCTGAACCTGCACGCGGCGGAAGTGGAAGGCGACAGCTTCCATCGCTATACCCGTCCCGAAATGGATATGGCAATCCGCAAAGCGCGCGATATGGGCCGCCATATCAGCTATTTCGGCCCGGAGGCCAACGATTTTTCGCTGCTGGAGCAAACCTTCGCGGAATATGGCCGCAGCGGCAGCGGCCAGTCCAGAAAATATCTGCACACCTATGACGAAGCGGTGCCCTGGAACCAGGTGCCCGGCACTTTTACGCCGTGGCAGCCGCTGCCGGAACCCACCGACGTGCTGTTTTACGAAGGGCTGCACGGCGGCGTGGTGACGCCGCAGAACAATGTCTCGCAGCATGTCGATCTGCTGGTGGGCGTGGTGCCTATCGTCAACCTGGAGTGGATCCAAAAAATGATCCGCGATACCAGCGAACGCGGTCATTCACGCGAGGCGGTGATGGATTCCGTGGTGCGCTCAATGGACGATTATATTAACTTCATTACGCCACAATTTTCCCGCACCCATATTAACTTTCAGCGTGTCCCTACCGTGGATACGTCCAACCCTTTTGCCGCGCGCGGCATTCCTTCGCTCGACGAGAGCTTCGTGGTTATCCATTTCCAGGCGCTGGAACAGATTGACTTCCCCTATCTGCTGGCGATGCTGCAAGGCTCTTTTATCTCCCATATCAACACGCTGGTGGTGCCGGGCGGCAAAATGGGCCTGGCGATGGAGCTGATTATGGGGCCGCTGGTCAAGCGCCTGATGGAAGGCAAAGCTATCAAGTAACGCCCATCTCATGGCTATGGGTAAGAGTCACGCCCTTACCCAGCATCAGCGCGACCGGGCAATATTTTCCGACCGCAAGGCTGACCGCGCGCGCCAGCGCCTTATCCGTCAGCCCGCTGCCGCTGACAATAAAATGCAGGTTGATGCGGGTAAACAGGCGCGGCGGCTTCTCGCGTCGGGCTGACGTCAGCTTCACCTCGCAGTTTTCAACCGTAAAACGCCCTTTTTGCAGAATGGCAACCACTTCCGCCGCGCTACAGCCGCCTGCCGCCATCAGCAGCATTTCCATCGGGCTGGGCGCTTTATCGCCCGCGTTGCCGTCCATCACGATCTGATGGCCCGATGAGGATCCTCCCAAAAAGGTCAGTCCTTCCACCCATTTGACGCTCGCTTGCATAACAAACTCCTCTAATTCATTTAGTTAAGCCGCGGTCGGCTTAAGGCAACTAAAACAGCAGCGCGGCAGATTTCCCGCTATGCTGAAGCGAGACAACAGAAGACACCCATGCAAAGCTGTGCTACAAACAAGGCTGTATTTCGTCAGTACTCTACAGACCAGACGAAACGGGACGACATAACGAGCCCGGCACTCAACAGAGAGCCGAATAACTTTCCTGCATGGGAAGCGCTTGACTATTTCAACGCCTGTCAGGGAACTCTGCCCCTGTATTTAGGCACGATAACAACAGAGGATAACAGCGAATGGTTCTCGGCAAACCGCAAACAGACCCGACACTTGAATGGTTCCTGTCACATTGCCATATTCATAAGTATCCATCCAAAAGCACGCTGATCCACCAGGGTGAGAAAGCAGAAACCCTTTACTACATCGTCAAAGGCGCGGTAGCGGTGCTCATCAAGGATGAAGAAGGTAAAGAGATGATCCTGTCTTACCTTAACCAGGGCGATTTTATCGGCGAGCTTGGCCTGTTTGAAGAAGGCCAGGAGCGCAGCGCATGGGTGCGGGCAAAAACGGCCTGTGAAGTGGCGGAAATCTCCTATAAGAAGTTTCGCCAGCTGATCCAGGTCAACCCGGATATTCTGATGCGTCTCTCTTCACAGATGGCGCGCCGCCTGCAGGTTACCTCCGAGAAAGTGGGCAATTTAGCTTTCCTCGATGTGACAGGTCGCATCGCGCAAACGCTATTGAATCTGGCCAAACAGCCGGACGCTATGACCCACCCGGATGGGATGCAGATCAAAATTACCCGCCAGGAGATTGGCCAGATCGTCGGCTGCTCGCGCGAAACCGTCGGCCGTATTCTGAAGATGCTGGAAGATCAGAATCTGATCTCCGCACACGGTAAAACCATCGTGGTCTACGGTACACGCTAAACCGCTCTGATTGCATGGCGCAATGCCTTCGTTGCGCCTTTTCAGCGGGTACAAAGCAATGTGGCGCCGACTCATCTACCATCCCGAAGTTAACTACGCCCTGCGGCAGACGCTGGTGCTTTGCCTGCCCGTCGCCGTCGGCTGGCTGCTGGGCAATTTGCAAAACGGCCTGCTGTTCTCGCTGGTGCCGGCCTGCTGCAATATCGCCGGTCTGGATACGCCCCATAAACGCTTCTTTAAACGTCTGCTGATTGGCGGCGGCCTTTTCGCCTTCAGCAGCTTTCTGGTGCAGTATCTTGGCGACTATGCCGTTCCCCTGCCCATTATCCTGTTTTCCATGGCCATGCTGCTGGGCGTGACCGGCGAAATCAGCCCGCTGCACGGCAGACTGCTGCCCGGCGCGCTGATTGCCGGCATCTTTACCCTGAGCCTGGCCGGTCGGATGCCCATCTGGCAGCCGCCGTCGCTTTATATCCTGGGCACGGTCTGGTACGGCCTCTTTAACTGGTTCTGGTTCTGGCTGTGGAAAGAGCAGCCGATGCGGGAAACGCTCAGCCTGCTTTATCGCGAGCTGGCCGGCTACTGCGAGGCCAAATACAGCCTGCTGACGCAGCTTGCCGACCCGGAAAAAACGCTGCCGCCGCTGCTGGCTCGCCAGCAAAAAGCGGTCGACCTTATCAATACCTGCTATCAGCAAATGCACATGCTGGCCGCCAGCAACGATAATCACCATAAGCGGTTGACCCGCGCTTTTCAGGTTGCGCTGGATTTGCAGGAGCATATCGCCGTCAGCCTGCATCAGCCGGAAGAGGTGCAGAAACTGGTGGAGCAGAGCCATGCCGAGGCGGTGATCCGCTGGAACGCGCAGACCATTGCGGCCAGGCTGCGCGAGCTGGCGGACGATATTCTCTATCACCGTCTGCCGACACGTTTCAGCATGGATAAACAGCTGCAGGCGCTGGAAAAAATTGCCCGCCAGCATCCCGCCAACCCGGTCGGCAACTTTTGCGCCTGGCATTTCAGCCGTATCGCCCGCGTGCTGCGTACCCAGCGTCCGCTTTACCAGCGCGATCTGATGGCGGATCGTCAGAAACGACTGCCGCTGCTATCTGCCATCAGAAGCTATCTGTCGCTGAAATCCGCCGCGCTGCGCACCGCCGCCAGGTTTGCGGTTATGCTCGCTTTCGCCAGCACCCTGGCGCTCTCGTTTAATCTGCCCAAGCCTTACTGGCTGCTGATGACGGTGATGTTTGTCAGCCAGAACGGCTACAGCGCGACCAGGGTACGTATTCAGCACCGTGCGCTGGGCACGCTGGGCGGGCTGGTGGTGGCCGCGCTGACGCTACGCTTTCAGGTGCCGGAATCGGCTGTGCTGCTGGTGATGCTGACGCTGACGCTGGCGGGCTATCTGGTGATCCGCAAATATTACGGCCTGGCGACGATCGGCTTTACCGTGACGGCGGTATATTCGCTTCAGCTGCTGTCGCTGAACGGCGCCGACTTTCTGCTGCCGCGCCTGCTGGATACGCTGATGGGCTGCCTGATCGCCTTTGCCGGGATGATCTGGCTGTGGCCGCAGTGGCAAAGCGGCCTGCTGCGGCAGAATGCGCACGACGCGCTGGAAACCTATCAGGAAGCGCTCCAGAAACTGCTGGGGGACGAAGAGAGTCCGCAGAAGCTTGCCTGGCAGCGTATGCGCGTTAACCAGGCGCACAACGCGCTGTTTAACTCGCTGAACCAGGCGATGCAGGAGCCGGGTTTCGACGCCCGCTACCTGGCCGATATGAAGCTTTGGGTTACGCACAGTCAGTTTATCGTTGAGCATATCAACGCCATGACCATTTTAGCGCGTGAACATACCATGCTGACGCCGCAGCTGGCCGAGCGCTATCTACAGGCGTGCGAAATTGCGCTACAGCGCTGCCAGCAGCGGCTGGAGTATGACGGGCCGAGTTCCACAAACAACGTGCTGGAGACGGATACGCCCTTTCAGCAGGGCGCGACCACGGTGATGGAAAGGCACATAAAGCGCATTCTGGAACATCTTGGCGTGATGCACACTATTTCTTCGTTGGCCTGGAGCAGCCGACCTCATCATGGCCGCTGGCTGTCGCGCCATTTACGGAAATCAGCCTGATGATGCTGAGCAGAAGTTTTTCGGCGCGTGTAAGCGGCCTGGTGCAGACGACGCGCCTGTTTAGCCGGAAGCGCGAGGCTTCCGGCCTGACGAGTTAAGCCAGCAGTTTTTTCACGGCGGTGGCGAAGCGGTTCATGCCCTCTTCGATATCGGTCGGTTCAATGACCAGCGACGGCGCAAAACGGATCACGTCCGTCCCGGCATTGAGGATCATTACGCCTTCGGCGGCGGCGGCGTTCAGAATATCGCGCGCTTTACCGGCATGCTGCGGCTTCAGCGCCGCGCCAATCAGCAGGCCTTTGCCGCGAATGTCGCTGAACAGATCCAGCTGCGCGTCCAGCGCTTTCAGCGCGGCGACAAACTGTTCGCGGCGCGCCTCTACACCGTTCAGCACTTCTTGCGTATTGATGATATCCAGCGCCGCTTCCGCTACCGCGCAGGCCAGCGGGTTGCCGCCATAGGTGGTGCCGTGCACGCCGGGCGCCATCACCGAGGCGATCTCGTTGGTGGTCAGCATGGCGCTGACCGGAAAGCCGCCGCCCAGCGCTTTGGCGGTGGTCAGAATATCGGGCTGGACGCCGTAGTGTTCATACGCAAACAGCTTGCCGCTGCGGCCCATGCCGCTCTGTACCTCATCCAGCACCAGCAGCGCCTGATGCTGGTCGCACAGCTCGCGCAGCCCCTGCATAAACGCCTGAGTAGCCGGCATCACGCCGCCTTCGCCCTGGATAGGTTCCACCACGATGGCGCAGGTATGGTCGTCGATAACCGCTTTTACCGCGTTAAGATCGTTAAACGGCACGTGGACGATGTCCGCCGGTTTAGGGCCAAAGCCGTCGGAATATTTCGGCTGGCCGCCGACGGAAACGGTAAACAGCGTGCGGCCGTGGAAGGCGTTATGAAACGCGATAATTTTGCTTTTAAAAGGCGAATGGCGTTTAGTCGCGTAATAACGAGCCAGCTTAAAGGCCGCCTCGTTGGCTTCCGCGCCGGAGTTAGCGAAGAACACGCGTTCGGCGAAGGTGGCGGTAATCAGCTTGCTGGCCAGGCGCAGCGCGGGTTCGTTGGTGAAGACGTTGCTGGTGTGCCACAGGGTTTCACCCTGCGTTTTCAGCGCTTCCACCAGCGCCGGATGACAGTGGCCCAGCGCGGTAACGGCGATACCGCCGGAAAAGTCGACGTACTCTTTACCCTGCTGATCCCAGACGCGGCTGCCTTTTCCCTTAACCGGCACAAACTGCGCTGGTGCATAAACAGGCAAAATCACTTCATCAAACGTCGAGCGCGTTACCGCTAATTTATCCGCTGCCATTGCCAACCTCATCTTTTTACGTTACAGAGCCACTGAAATTATAATCACAAAATATGCATAAAAAATCACTTTAAGGCAATCAAATTTATTGCCTGAGGAAATTCTTCAGCAGCTGATGCCCCTGCTCGCTGAGGATACTTTCCGGATGAAACTGCACGCCTTCCAGCGGCAAATCACGATGCCGCACGCCCATGATCTCGTCCTTCTCGCCGTCGCGCAGCGACCAGGCCGTCACCTCAAAATCGGCGGGGAGCGAGGCAGCCTCGACGATTAGCGAATGATAGCGCGTTACCCGTAGCGGATGATTCAGGCCGTTAAAAACGCCGCTGTTATTATGCTCAATCAGCGAGGTTTTACCGTGCATTACCTCACGCGCCCGCACAATACGCGCGCCAAAAGCCTGTGCTATCGCCTGATGCCCCAGACAAACGCCAAGCACCGGGATTTTTCCGGCGAAGGCCCGGATAGCCTCCAGCGAGATGCCCGCCTCGTTGGGCGTGCACGGCCCCGGCGAAATCACCAGATGTTCAGGCTTTAGCTCGCTTATTTGCGCCAGCGTCAGCTCGTCGTTACGTCTGACGTGAACATCTGCGCCTGCTTCACAAAAATATTGATAAAGGTTCCAGGTAAAAGAGTCATAATTATCGATCAGCAGCAGCATACAAGCTCCGGGAAAAAAGAAACGCCGCTATTCTACGCGTTTTCGTCCCGCTCGTTGATGACTTTGCCGAAAGCGGCTTCCAGCAGCGATAAGTCGCCCGCCAAGCTTGCCTTAACGGCCGCCTGCCAGCTTTCGCTGTCGATCAGGCTCCATTGAATGTCGCAACCGGCATGGATAATCAGCTGTTCGAAAAAAAGCCGCTGGGCGCGTCCGTTGCCGCGCAGAAAAGGATGCAGCACGGTCAGCTCGCAGTAGTACCAGGCGAGCCTTTCCGCCATGCGATCCAGCGGCAGATCGGCCAGACCGTTCTCTTCTTCCAGCGCCTGCATCAGCGCGTTGCCTTCTTTCTCGATGTATTCAAAGTGGCAGCAGGGCGTGTCGCCGATGGCGATATCGACTTCGCGCAGCTCGCCCGCCTCCTCCAGCACATCCTGAAAAAGCGCGCGGTGCATGGCGCGCAGATGAGGCAGACCCGGATTGCGCGTGCCCAGTTCGGGCAGGGAACCCGTTAATAAAAAGCTCGCCAGGAAGTTGGTCGGCAGACGCTGCTGCCAGAGCGTATTTTTTTGCTTGTCGGTGAGCTTTCTGGACATGAGTTCTCCTTGAAGGGGTAATTGCTGCTAAAAGCTTAGCTGATTATCAGCAGCAATCCCCCGACCGGAGCGTTAAGGCAGGATTTTTGCGGAAAGGATCACGACAGGTTTAACCGGCACGTTCTGGTATGGCCCCATATTCTGGGTCGGCACCTGAGCGATTTTATCCACCACTTCCTGGCCTTTCACCACTTTGCCAAAGACGGCATAGCCAAAGTCACGCTGGCCGTGATCCAGGAAAGCGTTGTCCGCTACATTGAGAAAGAACTGGCTGGTAGCGCTGTCTTTATCGGCGGTGCGGGCCATGGAGATGGTGCCGCGCTTGTTCAGCAGGCCGTTATCCGCTTCGTTTTTAATCGGCGCGGCGGCAGGTTTCTGCTGCATATCGGCGGTAAAGCCGCCGCCCTGCACCATAAAGCCCGGGATCACGCGATGGAAAACGGTGTTGTTGTAGAAGCCATTGTTGACGTAATCAACAAAGTTCTTCGTGGAAATCGGGGCCTTTTGATTATTGAGTTCCAGCTCAATATTGCCAGCAGAGGTGGTCAGCAGCACGTGCGTATCTCCTTTTGCCGCCAGGGCAGAAGCAGAGAGCGTAGATAACGCAAACACGGTGGCGACCGCTGTCAAAGTACGTTTTAACATAAAAGATTCCTTACTTAAGGGCTACAGGCCGAAAGCTGATTGTAAAGAGGCGCTTATCCCTGCGCCAGCGTTTTACCTATTTTTACGCGTGCCGGGCCGACGCAAACGCTTTCGCCAGGCAAAAAACGGTGATATTCATCACGAATATCCTGAAATCGCTGGGGAAACTTGCATTATTTATTTAAGCAGATCACGAATCCAGCTAAACTGCCCGCGCTTAGCGTGAGCGTCCAGCCTCACAATTCTTGACTCCACGGGCCACAACTATGACTAATCGCGATCGAATCGGGCTTACCTGGATCAGCTTTTTCTCCTATGCGCTAACCGGCGCGGTAGTAATCGTCACCGGTATGGTATTGGAGAATATTGCTGACTATTTTCATCTGCCAGTTGCGCAGATGAGCAACACCTTCACCTTCCTGAACGCCGGCATTTTAGTCGCCGTGTTTCTTAACGCCTGGCTGATGGAAATCATTCCTCTGCGCCGACAGCTGATTTTCGGCTTCGTGCTGATGGTGCTCGCCATACTGGGGCTAATGACCAGCCACTCGCTGAGCGTCTTCTCGCTCTGTATGTTCGTGTTGGGCGTGGTCAGCGGCATCACCATGTCGATTGGTACTTTCCTGATCACCCATCTGTACGAAGGCCGTCAGCGCGGTTCGCGCCTGCTGTTTACCGACTCCTTCTTCAGCATGGCGGGCACTATTTTTCCCATTATCGCCGCCGCGCTGCTGGCGCGTTCGCTGCCGTGGTACTGGGTTTATGTCTGTATCGGCGTGATCTACCTGGCTATTTTTGTGCTGGCGCTCTGCTTTGAGTTTCCCGTGTTGGGCAAAAAAGCCGCCGTTCAGAACGTGGAAAAAGAGAAATGGGGCATCGGCGTGCTGTTCCTGTCTGTCGCCGCGCTCTGCTACATCCTCGGCCAGCTTGGCTTTATCGGCTGGGTGCCGCTGTACGCCACAAAAACCATGGGCATGGATCTGACCCAGGCTGGCGCGCTGGTCGGCAACTTCTGGACCGCCTATATGATCGGCATGTGGGCGTTCAGCGCCATTCTGCGCTTCTTCGATCCGCAGCGCATCGTCACCGTACTGGCGCTGCTGGCGACGGCGCTGATGTACTGGTTTATCAGCAGCAGCGACGCCAGCATGCTGAAGTGGATCATGATGAGCCTGGGCTTCTTCTCCAGCGCCATCTACACCACCATCATTACGCTGGGATCGCTCCAGACTAAAGTCTCTTCGCCAAAGCTGGTGAACTTTATTCTGACCTGCGGCACCGTTGGCACCATGCTGACTTTCGTGGTCACCGGCCCGATTGTGGATAAGCACGGCGCTCACGCGGCGCTCTCTACCGCTAACATGCTGTACGCGGTGGTGTTCGTGATGTGCCTGCTGCTGGGCTTCGTCAGCAAACACAAGCTGCACGGGCATATGTCCTCGCACTAACGGGAAAGGCCGGGAAACCGGCCTTTTTTATTAGCGCCGAAAATCCACTTTTTCGCTCTTCGCTAAATAAATTGTGCTCGCCGCAGGCTGCGTTTGTGCAATCACCCTTCCCTGACGGATCGAATAACGCGTCGGCACCTGACGCCGCAGCGCATCAAAACCGTTCTCCGCAGGCAGGATAATCAGGTTGGCGCTGTTGCCGCTCTGAATGCCGTAATCCTGCAGCTGTAGGGTTCTGGCGCTGTTATGCGTAATCAGCTTAATGCCTTCATCCAGCTGGCCATACCCCATCAGCTGACAAACATGCATCCCCATATGCAGCACCTGAAGCATATTGGCGGTGCCGAGCGGATACCAGGGATCGAAAACGTCATCGTGGCCAAAGCAGACGTTGATCTCCGCCTCCAGCATCTCTTTTACCCGCGTTACGCCGCGCCGTTTGGGATAGCTGTCGAAGCGTCCCTGAAGATGGATATTCACCAGCGGATTGGCGACAAAATTAATGCCGGAAAGCTTCAGCAGCCGAAACAGACGCGAGGTATAAGCGCCGTTATAAGAGTGCATCGCCGTGGTATGGCTGGCGGTGACGCGGGCGCCCATTTTCTCGCGCAGCGCCAGCGCGGCGACGGTTTCCACAAAGCGCGACTGTTCGTCGTCGATTTCGTCGCAGTGCACGTCAATCATGCGCTGATACTTCTGCGCCAGCGCGAAAGTTTTATGCAGCGACTCCACGCCATACTCGCGCGTAAATTCAAAATGCGGGATAGCGCCAACCACGTCCGCGCCCAGCCGCAGCGCCTCTTCCAGCAGGGCTTCGCCATCGGGGTACGAGAGAATGCCCTCCTGCGGAAACGCGACGATCTGGATATCGACCCAGGGTGCCATCTCGCTTTTCACTTCCAGCATGGCCCGCAGCGCGGTAAGCGAGGGATCGGACACGTCTACGTGCGTGCGCACATGCTGGATACCGTTGGCGATCTGCCATTTGAGCGTCTGCCGCGCGCGGGTTTTGACATCTTCATGCTCCAACACCGCTTTGCGCTCTGCCCAGCGCTCAATGCCTTCAAACAGCGTACCGGATTCATTCCAGGCCGGTTCGCCTGCGGTCTGGGTGGTATCAAGATGGATATGCGGCTCAATAAAAGGCGGAAAAGCCAGCCCGCCCTCCGCATCCAGCGATCCTTCCGGCGCGGCGCCGTGCGACTGGGGCGAGATCGTGGCGATTTTGCCGTCGCGGATAGCAATCTGCCAGAGTCCCTCACGCCACGGCAATCGCACATGGTGAATGCTTTTTAATGGAATAGCCTGCATAAACACGCTCCTGAACGTCGGTGGTTTTTTTAACCATACCATCCTTTGTGGCGGAGCGAGACGGGAGCAATACCAGTAAAATCCATAACTTACTTAAAAAAGCTTAAAAATCATCACTCTACCCATAAAGGGGTATTTAAAAACTGGCTTGATATACATCAATAACCCTGGAGTTTTGCGCGCTATTGTAGCGGCATTATTTTGTAATGTGAGGCACAAATGCGCACCCGACTCGTTATTATTGGCAACGGCATGGTAGGGCATCGCCTGCTGGAAGAGCTGGCCGAAAAGGCCACGCCGGAGCAGTTCGACATCACGGTTTTTTGCGAAGAGCCTCGCGTGGCTTACGATCGCGTGCATCTCTCCGCTTATTTCACCCATCACAGCGCCGAGGCCCTTTCGCTGGTGGCGGAAGGCTTCTGCGAAAAGCATAAAATAAGCGTGCTAACTGGTGAAAAGGCCTTAACAATCGACCGCCAGGAAAAGGTGGTGTATTCCGACCAGGGCCGCGCGGTGAGTTACGATAAGCTGGTGCTGGCGACCGGCTCTTATCCCTGGGTGCCGCCAATTGCAGGCGCCGACGGGAACAGCTGCTTTGTTTATCGTACGCTGGACGATCTGGACGCAATCGAAGCCTGCGCCCGTAACAGCCGTAGCGGCGCGGTGATCGGCGGCGGTCTGCTGGGGCTGGAGGCCGCCGGCGCGCTGAAAAATCTGGGCATGGAAACGCACGTGGTGGAGTTCGCGCCCGTGCTGATGGCGGAACAGCTCGATCCGCTGGGCGGAAAGCTGCTGCGGAAAAAAATCGAAGGAATGGGCGTTGCCGTTCATACCAGCAAAAATACCCGACAGATTATTGACGGCCCGTCAGGCGGAAAAATCCTGCAGTTTGCGGATGAAAGCCAGCTGGCGGTCGATTTTATCGTGTTTTCCACCGGCATTCGCCCGCAGGATCGTCTCGCCAGAGAAGCCGGCCTTGCCATTGGCCCGCGCGGCGGCGTAGTGATTGACGACAGCTGCCGCACTACGGATGCAGATATTTACGCCATTGGCGAATGCGCCGCCTGGCAGGAACGCGTGTATGGCCTGGTGGCGCCGGGCTACAAAATGGCGCAGGTTACGGCAGACAGCCTGCTGGGTCGGGAGAACGCCTTTACCGGCGCGGATATGAGCGCGAAGCTCAAGCTGCTGGGCGTGGACGTCGGCGGTATCGGCGATGCGCACGGCCGGACGGAAGGCGCGCGCAGCTATCTCTACCTGGATGAAAACAAAGAGGTCTATAAGCGTCTGGTGGTCAGCGCGGACAATAAAAAGCTGCTGGGCGCGGTGCTGGTGGGCGATACCAGCGACTACGGCAATCTGCTGCAGCTGATGCTTAACGGCATCGAACTGCCGGACAACCCCGACACGCTGATCCTGCCCGCCCATGCGGGAAGCAAACCGGCGCTGGGCGTGGATTCGCTGCCGGAAACGGCGCAAATCTGTTCCTGCTTTGACGTCACCAAAGGCGACCTGGTGCTGGCGATCCACAACGGCTGCCATACCGTGGCGGCGCTGAAGGCGGAAACCAAAGCCGGCACCGGCTGCGGCGGCTGCGTGCCGCTGATGACCCAGGTGCTGAACGCCGAGCTGAGCCGCCAGGGCATTGAAGTTAACAGCCACCTTTGCGAACACTTTCACTATTCCCGCCAGGAGCTGTATCACCTGATCCGCGTGGAAGAGATCCAAACCTTTGAGCAGCTGCTTAGCAAATATGGCCAGGGCTATGGCTGCGAGGTCTGTAAACCCACGGTAGCGTCATTACTTGCCTCGTGCTGGAACGATTATGCCCTCCAGCCTTCGCTGGTGCCTTTGCAGGACAGCAACGACAGCTTTCTTGGCAATATTCAGAAAGACGGCACCTACTCCGTGATCCCGCGCTCTGCGGGCGGCGAGATCACCCCAGCCGGGCTGATAGCCATTGGCGAGGTTGCCAGCCGCTACGGCCTTTACACCAAGATCACCGGCTCGCAGCGCATCGGTCTGTTCGGCGCGCAGAAAGACGATCTGCCCGCCATCTGGCAGACGCTGATCGAAGCCGGTTTTGAAACCGGCCACGCCTACGCCAAAGCGCTGCGCATGGCGAAAACCTGCGTGGGCAGCAGCTGGTGCCGCTTCGGCGTCGGCGACTCTGTGGGGCTGGGCGTGGAGCTGGAAAACCGCTACAAGGGCATCCGCACGCCGCACAAGATGAAATTTGGCGTGTCGGGCTGCACCCGTGAATGCTCGGAAGCGCAAAGCAAAGATGTCGGCATCATCGCTACGGAAAAAGGCTGGAACCTTTACGTCTGCGGCAACGGCGGTATGAAGCCGCGCCACGGCGATCTGCTGGCGGCGGATCTGGATCGGGACACGCTTATCCGCTATCTGGATCGCTTTATGCTGTTTTATATCCGCACCGCCGATAAATTGCAGCGCACCTCGCTGTGGCTGGAGAGCCTGGACGGCGGCATCGACTATCTGCGCCAGGTCATTATCCACGACAAGCTGGGCCTCAACGCGCAGCTGGAGGCCGACCTGGCCCGCCTGCGCGAGCGCTTCGTCTGTGAGTGGCAGGCAACCCTTGCGCAACCGGAGCGGCTTGCCCGCTTCCGCCACTTTATCAACAGCGACAGCCGCGACCCGCTGGTGCAGAGCGTGCCGGAGCGTCAGCAGCACCGGCCCGCGCGGCCCGAAGAGCGTATTCCCGTTGTTATGGAGGAACAGCCATGAGCCAGTGGCATAGCGTTTGCCCTTTAGAAAGTATTCAGCCCGCCACCGGCGTTTGTGCGCTGGTGGCGGGAGAACAGGTTGCCCTGTTTCGCCCTCGCGCCGATGAAGCGGTGTTCGCCCTGAGCAATATCGATCCCTTTGCCCAGGCCAGCGTGCTCTCACGTGGCCTGATTGCCGAGCACCAGCAAAGCCTGTGGGTTGCCAGCCCGCTGAAGAAGCAGCGTTTTCGCCTGAGCGACGGCCTCTGTATGGAGGATGAGAGCCGCTCGATCCCCGCCTGGCCCGCCAGAGTCCGCGACGGCATGGTGGAAGTGGCGATATAAGCCCTTCTCTCTTTTTCACGGCCGCGCATTGCGGCCCTTTTTTATTGCGAGCCTCCTGTGAACTGGTTTCCTCTTTTTTGCGACCTGCGCCATAAGACCGTCCTGCTGGTCGGCGGCGGCGCCGTGGCCGAGCGCAAAGCGCGGCTGCTGCTGAAGGCTGGGGCGGATGTCCGCGTCTGCGCCACGCATTTTTCCTCCCCCTTTTACGAATGGCAGCAGGCCGGGAAGCTGACGCTGCGGGAAGCGCGCTTCAGCCCTGAACACCTTGACGGCTGCTGGCTGGCAATAGCGGCGACGGACAGTCATGAGGTCAATCAGCAGGTCAGCGACTACGCCAGCGCCCGGCAGATGTTCTGCAACGTGGTGGACGCGCCTGCCCAGGCCAGCGCCATCATGCCTTCCGTGGTCGATCGTTCGCCGCTGATGATTGCCATTTCCAGCGCTGGCGACGCGCCGGTGATGGCTCGCCTGCTGCGGGAAAAAATCGAAGCGCTGCTGCCGCAGCATTTGGGCAAAGTTGCCGCGTGGGCGGGCGCGTTACGACCACGGGTAAAATCAACCTTCAACGAAGCCGGGCAGCGCAGGCGCTTCTGGGAAAAACTGTTCCACCACGACCGGCTGGCGCAAACGCTCGCCAACGGGGACGATAAGCAGGCGGAAAAGCTGACGGAAGCGCTGTTTAACGAGCCGCTGGCGCAACAGGGCGAAGTGGTGCTGGTCGGCGCCGGGCCAGGCGACGCGGGCCTGCTGACGCTGAAAGGGCTACAGCAGATCCAGCAGGCGGACGTGGTGGTTTACGACAGGCTGGTATCTGAAGAGGTGCTGGAGCTGGTCAGGCGCGATGCGGAAAGGATCTTCGTCGGTAAACGCGCGGGCTATCACTGCGTACCCCAGGAGGCCATCAATCAAATCCTGCTGGAGCAGGCGGGCCAGGGAAAACGCGTGGTGCGGCTGAAAGGCGGCGATCCCTTTATTTTTGGGCGCGGCGCGGAAGAGCTGGAGGCGCTGTCCGGATCGGGCATTCCTTTTTCCGTGGTGCCGGGCATTACCGCCGCGTCGGGCTGCTCGGCCTACAGCGGCATCCCGCTTACCCATCGCGATTATGCGCAGAGCGTGCGGCTGGTGACCGGCCACGTGCAGAAAAACGGTGAGCTGGACTGGCAAAACCTGGCGGCGGAGCGGCAGACGCTGGTGTTCTATATGGGTCTGACGCAGGCGGCGGAGATCCAGCGGCAGCTGCTGGCGCACGGTATGAGCGGCGGGATGCCGGTGGCGCTGGTGGAAAACGGCACCTCGACCCGACAACGCGTTGTGGCAGGGCAGCTGAGCGAGCTGGCCGAGCTGGCCACGCAGGCGCAAAGCCCGTCGTTGATTATCATCGGTCGGGTGGTGGCCTTACGCGAGCCGCTGCGCTGGTTTTAGCCAGCCCATAAAAAACGGCGCCCCGGACTGACTTTCAAGGGCGCCGTTCAGGTTAGCCGTTACGGCTGGGCGACAAAGCCTACGGCTTCGTAGACTTTTTTCAGCGTTTCCTGCGCCTGAGCGCGAGCTTTCACCGCGCCGTCACGCATAACCTGCTCCAGGAAAGCCTCATCATTGCGATAACGATGATAGCGCTCCTGCAGCTCGCTCAGCATCCCGGAAACCGCATCGGCTACCGCGCCTTTCAGGTGCCCATACATCTGGCCTTCAAACTGCTTTTCCAGATCGGGAATGCTGGTGCCGGTCACGCCGGACAGGATATCCAACAGGTTAGAAACGCCCGCTTTGTTTTTTACGTCATAGCGCACGACCGGCGGCTCGTCGCCATCGGTCATGGCGCGCTTGATCTTCTTGACCACCGACTTCGGATCTTCCAGCAGGCCGATCACGTTGTTGCGGTTATCGTCCGACTTGGACATCTTTTTGGTCGGCTCCAGCAGCGACATGACGCGCGCGCCGGATTTCGGAATAAACGGCTCCGGCACCTTAAACACATCGCCATAGAGCGCATTGAAACGCGCGGCCACGTCGCGGCTCAGCTCCAGATGCTGCTTCTGATCTTCGCCAACGGGCACCTGCGTGGTCTGGTAAAGCAGGATATCCGCCGCCATCAGCACCGGATAATCGAACAGGCCCGCGTTGATATTCTCTTCATAGCGTGCGGATTTGTCCTTGAACTGCGTCATGCGGCTCAGCTCGCCGAAATAGGTATAGCAGTTCAGGATCCAGCTCAGCTGCGTGTGCTCCGGCACGTGCGACTGCACGAAGATAGTGCTTTTCTGGGGATCGATGCCGCAGGCCAGATAGAGCGCCAGCGTATCCAGGGTCGCTTTACGCAGCGCAGCCGGATCCTGACGTACCGTAATGGCATGAAGATCGACAATGCAGTAAATGCAGTTGTAGTCGTCCTGCATGCTGACCCACTGACGCAACGCTCCCATATAGTTACCGATGGTCAGTTCGCCGGAAGGCTGCGCGCCGCTAAATACGATGGGTTTCATCTTTTTCGTCCTGGTCGTTACAGCCCTAATGCGGGCAACAAATCGTTAAAATGGTCAAGCACCAGCGTCGGCTGGCTGCTCGCAATCGGCTCGCCGTAGTTATAGCCGTAGGTCAGCCCTACGCAGGGCGTGCCCGCCGCTTTCGCCGCCTGAATATCGTTGCGGGAATCGCCCACGAACAGCAGTTCGCCGGGCAGCAGGCCAAACTTGCCCAGCACCAGAAACAGCGGGGCCGGATGCGGTTTTTTCGCCGTCACGTCGTCGCCGCCGATAATCAGCGAAAAGCAGTCGTCAATGCCGAGCGAGGCCAGCAAAGGCGCGACAAACGGCGTCGGCTTGTTGGTCACGATAGCCATCGGCATCCCGGTGGCCGCCAGTTTTTGCAGGCCTTCTTTCACGCCGGGGAAGAGTTTACTGCCGCTTTCGACAACGACAGCATAATGCTTATCAAGCAGCACCCGCGCGTCGCGCAGCAGATCGCTTTCCGGCGCGTGTCCCAGCGCCCAGGTCAGCGCGCGTTCAATCAGCACGTCCGCGCCGTTGCCAATCCAGGTGGAGACGCGCGCCAGACCCGCCGCCGGAAGGTTGAGCGACTGCAAAGCGGCGTCTACCGCGCTGGTCAGGCCCGGCGCGCTGTCGGTCAGCGTGCCGTCAAGATCGAACGCCAGCGCGCGAATATCAGTGAAATGAGCCATGACGAGATTTCTCCAGTTCCGTGCGCATATCATCAATGACTTTTTTATAGTCAGGCTGATTGAAAATAGCGGATCCGGCCACGAACATATCGGCGCCGGCCGCGGCGATTTCGCCGATGTTTTCTGTCTTCACGCCGCCGTCCACTTCCAGGCGAATATCGTAGCCGCTTTGGTCGATTAGCTTACGGGCCTGGCGCAGCTTGTCCAGCGTGCCGGGAATAAACGACTGACCGCCGAAGCCCGGGTTAACGGACATGATCAGCACCACGTCGATTTTGTCCATAACGTAGTCCAGATAGCTGAGCGACGTGGCCGGGTTAAACACCAGCCCTGCTTTACAGCCATGCTCTCTGATCAGCTGTAGCGTGCGGTCAACATGCTCGGACGCTTCCGGGTGGAAGGTGATATAGCTGGCGCCAGCCTTGGCAAAATCGGGGATCAGGCGATCGACCGGTTTCACCATCAGGTGCACATCGATCGGGGCGGTAATGCCGTAATCACGCAGCGCTTTCAGCACCATCGGCCCCATAGTCAGATTGGGCACGTAGTGATTATCCATGACGTCGAAATGCACGACATCGCCACCGGCAGCCAGCGCTTTGGCCGTGTCTTCGCCCAGGCGAGCAAAGTCTGCAGACAGAATTGACGGAGCGAGCAAAAACTTTTTCATCCATTTCTCCCAATTTAGCGCGCCTGGCGACAGGCACGTAGTGCTGTTGAGGATCAGTCGCTGCTAAACAGCGCCAGCAGCTCGTTGACCTGCAAACGCCCGCTGCCGCTGCGGCTGATCGAGCGACGAGCTTTAATCTGATGCAGCTGCGCGGCCTGATACCACTCGCGGGTCAGCGGCGTATCGTGATTGGAGATCAGTACCGGAATACGGCTTTCACGCGCCAGCTTCTCCGCCAGCTCCGCCAGGTGCTGCTGCTGCGCCAGGCTAAAGCTGTTGGTGTGGTAAGCGGTGAAATTTGCCGTGGCCGACAGCGGCGCATAGGGCGGATCGCAGTAGACCACCGATCCCGGCTCCGCCCGACCCAGCGTATCAGCGTATGATTCGCAGATAAAGGTGGCGTTTTGCGACCGCTCGGAGAACCAGTACAGCTCATCCTGAGGAAAATAGGGTTTGCGGTAGCGGCCAAAAGGTACGTTAAACTCGCCGCTTAAATTGTAGCGGCACAGTCCATTGTAGCAGTGGCGGTTAAGGTACAAAAACAGCACGCTGCGGCGCCAGGCATCAGTAGATCGATTAAACTCCAGCCGGCGAGCGTAGTAGAACTCAGCGTCGTTGCTTTCGGTCGTGAACAGCTGGCTGGCATCCGCCACAAACTCGTCCACGCGATCTCTTACCACGTTGTACAGGTTGATCAAATCTTTGTTGATATCCGCCAGCACGTAGCGCGAGAAATGCGTATTGAGGAATACGGACCCTGCGCCAACGAAGGGTTCAATCAGGCAATCCCCTTCCGGCAGGTGACGCTGGATATCGTTAAGCAGCGGGAACTTGCCGCCCGCCCATTTTAAAAAAGCGCGATTTTTTTTCATGCCGTCGTTTTATTACACTTACTCTTCTGGCTGCGGTTACACCGACAGCATATCTGCGCTTTAAATTACCAGCCCGCATAACGCGGGCTGGCAGAGAACATCGTCAGGCTCAATAGCCGTTAATTTGCTGACTCTTTTTTCACCTGGCTGACAGGTTTCACCCAGGGGTTTTTCGCCTGCACCTCTGACGGCAGCGAAGCTACCGCGCGTTTTGCATCTGCCGGCGTGGCGTAAGCGCCGCTTACCAGTACGTACCAGGGCTGGCCGTTGCGCGTGGTTTTATACACGTGATAGCCGCTCAGGTTCTGCTTTTTCGCCCAGGCGTTAAGCGTATCGGGACGCGAAGCGCTGCTCAGCTGCAACGTATAGTTGCCGCCGGTTACCGCAGCAGGCGCGGCTACCGGCGCGCTGTGGCTCTCTTTCGCGACCGGTTTCGCCGCCGCAGGTTTGTGCGTGGCGGGTCTGGTGTGCTGCTGAGGCGCAGCAGGCTGACGCGTAGCCGAACGTGCAGGCGCAGGCTGAGACGTCTGCGGCGCGGTGACCGGTTTGCCAGCAGTGCCGCCGCCCGCAACGGTCGCCGGTGCCAGCGGCAGCGAGCTGCCCTGCATATCCGTGCTGGCCGCATCCACCTGATTCTGCTGGTTAGAGAGCGCGCTATTGAGATCGCCCGGCAGCTCGACGCGCTGTTGGCCCGCCGGGGTCTGCACGGGCTGCGCTTCGGTCGGCGTGGAGGCGACCGGCGGGGCACTCAGTTCCTGAGGTGCATTACCGGATGCGGCTGAGCCCTCGGCAGGCTGCCCGCCCGCGCCAGAGGCGCTTGCATCAGCGCCAGGCTGCTGCGCGCCGCTCTGTCCGCTCATGGAAGAAGAGCCGGTCAGATCGATATTTTTATCGCTGCCGCCGGAGGTGGCCGGCGTCTGGGCGGCTTTTTTATCGCCGCTGTCCGACGAGTTCAGCGTTGAACCGATGCCAAGCACGATCAGCAGCAGCACCAGCACGCCTACCCCCATCATCAGATGCTGGCGTGATACCGGCACCTTAGGGGCAGAGGACGTTTTTCGCGCTCGCTGTGGACGGCGATCGCTGGTATCAGGCTTTAACTCATCTTCCGGTTTAAAATCGTCCATTTCACCTCCTCCGGTAAAGCAGCCGCGCCGCTTTACGTGTACGCCAGTAGTTAACTAACGGCTCAGGCCGGTTTCTGACAGTCGTTAATCGCTGCCAGCACCGTATCATGCGCAACGCCGCCGCGCACGCAGGCCTGTCCTAAAGCCAGCGGCAGCACCAGACGCAGCTCGCCCGCCAGCACTTTTTTATCACGCAGCATATGCGGCAGATAATCCGTCGCCGCCATGCTCTCCGGGCCGTGCACCGGCAGTCCGGCACGCTGCAGCAGGCTGATGATCCTGTCGGTATCGCCAGCGGAAAACTCGCCCAGCCGCTCTGCGGTACGCGCGGCCATCACCATGCCGGCCGCCACGGCCTCGCCATGCAGCCAGTTACCGTAGCCCATATGCGCTTCGATGGCGTGTCCGTAAGTGTGGCCCAGATTCAGCAACGCGCGCTGCCCCATTTCGCGCTCGTCGGCGGCGACGACCTCGGCTTTCAGCTCGCAGCAGCGGCGAATACAGTAGGCCATCGCCTTGCCGTCCAGCGCCAGCAGCGCATCCAGGTTAGCTTCCAGCCAGCAGAAGAACTCACCGTCGAGGATGATGCCGTATTTGATCACTTCCGCAAGACCTGACGCCAGCTCGCGAGCGGGCAGGCTGCTCAGGCAGTTGATATCGATCACTACCGAAGCCGGCTGATAGAACGCGCCGATCATGTTCTTGCCAAGGGGATGATTAACGGCCGTTTTGCCGCCAACGGAGGAGTCCACCTGCGACAGCAGCGTGGTAGGAACCTGAATAAACCGCACGCCGCGCTGGTAGCTGGCCGCCGCGAAACCGGTCAGATCGCCAATCACGCCGCCGCCCAGGGCAATCAGCGTGGTATCGCGACCGTGCGGTTTTTCCAGCAGCGCGGTAAAGACCCGATCCATCACCGCCAGCGTTTTGTGCTGCTCGCCATCGGGCAGGATCACCTGGTCCACTTCTATACCAGCGCTTTCCAGCCGCTGACGAACAGGTTGAAGATAAAGCGGTGCCAGCGTGTCGTTAGTGACCAGCATTGCCCGCTCGCCCGCCTTAAGCGGCCAAAAAGAAGCCGGATCGTTAAACAGTCCGGCAGCGATGGTAATGGGGTAACTGCGTTCCCCCAGAGTGACGGTAATCTTCTCCATGAAGCACTCCTTTTCGGCCCGCAGGCGGAGCAGAGCCGCTAGCTCTTTTCCAGCATGTTAATGATTTGATTTGCGACGACTTTAGCACTTTGGTCATCGGTACGAATGGTGACGTCAGCAATCTCTTCATACAGCGGATTACGTTCGTCCGCCAACGCTTCCAGCACTTCGCGCGGTGGAGAATCCACCTGCAGCAAAGGACGCTTTTTATCGCGCTGCGTACGAGCCAGCTGTTTTTCGATCGTGGTCTCCAGATAGACCACCACGCCGCGAGCGGAAAGACGGTTGCGTGTTTCGCGAGACTTAACGGAACCGCCGCCGGTCGCCAGGACAATGCCCTGCTTCTCGGTGAGTTCGTTAATGATCTTTTCTTCGCGATCGCGGAAGCCTTCTTCGCCTTCGACGTCGAACACCCAGCCCACATCCGCTCCGGTACGTCGCTCAATTTCTTGATCGGAATCGAAAAATTCCATATTGAGTTGCTGAGCTAACTGACGCCCAATAGTGCTTTTGCCGGCACCCATAGGCCCAACCAGAAAGATATTGCGTTTCTCTGCCATTTTTTCGGTATTACTAAGACAATTCGTTAATGATACCCCGTCCTACAGCGGACAGGACATGAACTGAAACCTCATGAGCGATAGTGCGAGAGTCAGAGGAAAATTATCTCAACACTGAAGGTGTTTTGGCAACCGATTAAATTGACCTTGCCCATTGCGCCCACAGCTGGCGCGTTCAGTCCGCTTCATTTATCACGCCGATGTCACAGCATCGGTTACGCCGGTTGCGCACGATAAAAAACGGGTAAATGCTTTTTCTTAAAGCCAAACCGAGGCCTGTAATTCAAAAATCGCTAAACCTTGTAAGCTAATTCCGCCCTTGCGTCAAACGCATATGGCTGCAATCCGCTAAAAAAGCACTCGCTCGCTCAGTTTGTTACAAAAAAGCTTTACTCGTCACGAATCAGTCTTGGGGTTATGAAGATCACCAGCTCACGTTTTTTTTGGCCGGTAGTCGCATGGCGAAAAAGCGCGCCCAACAGCGGTACAGAGCCAAGAAACGGCACCCGGCTCTGCCCTTTTGCGCGCTGCTGCTGGAAGATGCCGCCCAGCGCCAGCGTTTCACCATCTTTCAGCGTGACCTGGGTCTGGATCTCCTGTTTATCGATGGCGATATATTCGCCCTCGCCGCTGCGTACCGTACTGCCGGGCAGGTTCTGGCTGATATGCAGCTTTAGCATGATGCGGCCGTTCGGCTGCACGTAAGGCGTTACGTCCATGCCTAAGACCGCCTCCCTGAACTCCACGCTGGTTTTACCGTTGCTACCGCTGGAGACCTCATAGGGGATTTCGGTGCCCTGTTTAATACTGGCGGGCTGCTGATGCGAGGTGAACAGTCGGGGACTGGCGATAATCTCCAGTTTGTTTTCCTGCTCCAGCGCGTTCAGCTCCAGATCCAGCATCCTGCCGTTCAGGCGCGCCAGGGTAAAGCCTAAGGCCAGTGCGGGATTAGCCACCGGCAGATCAACGCGCAGCTGGCTGACCCGCAGCGCGCGGGCGATCTGCTCTTCGCCGCCCAGGCCCCAGCGCACGCCCAGCTCGCGCAGGCTCTCTTCGCTGAGGGTAACGATATGCGCGGCGAGTTCGACCTGCTCCAGCGGCGTATCCAATGCCGTGACCCAGCGCTGGATCTCGTTCAGCGCGGCTCGGGTGTCGCGCAGGATCAGGCTGTTGGTGCGTTTATCTACCGTCACGCTGCCGCGCGAACTCAGCAGCTTCGCCTGCGCGCTCTGCAGGCTGCCGTAGACTTTTTCCGCCTCTGCATAGCGCAGCGGCAACGCCAGCGTATCAAGCGGCAGCGCCTTTTCCGCCTCCTCCCGCTCAAGCGTTTGCCGTCGCTGCTGCTCTTCCTGCCAGCCCTGCGGGAAAACCAGCAGCACGTTGCCTTCTTTATTCACCTTCAGCTTCGCCAGGCGGGAAACCAGCGTCAGCGCCTGCTGCCAGCTGACCTCTTTTAAACGGACGGAAAGCCGTCCCTCGACGCCGGGCGCAACCAGCAAATTCAGCTGCTGATAGTCCGCCAGCGCCTGAAGAATTTGCCCGACAGGCGCGTCATCGAACGCCAGGGAAAGCGGCGCCGGGCTGCCCCGCAATGGCGTTGCCAGCCATAGCGGCAGCAGGAGAAGAACTTTCCACAGGCGAATGTGTTTCATAAAGGCTTCCTTGCAAGTTAATCCTTAAAGGCGCGCTGCACGGCGTGGCGGCCGCCAGCGTAATGCCCAGCGCGGTGACGTCCCGCAGCTGCCAGTAAGCGTCCGGCCAGCTCTGCGCAGCCCATAATTTACCGCTGCCGCTACGGGTCACCAGCCAGGCGCGGTAGTTCGCTGGCCGACCGATGATGCCGCGCAGCTGCGGCGGCAGCATGGGTAACAGGGGGTCACAAAACATGTTTTCCGGCGGCGAAAAGGGATCGCGGGCCGCCAGCGCGCTACACCCCAGCAGCAGCGCAGCCACCAGTATTACCGGGCGTTTTAGCCAATCTTTTAAAAAGGCACTAGCGTTCATATTGCACCACCAGATTTAACCGCAGCTGTTCATCCACCCGCTTCAGGCTGAACTGCGCCAGCCTGACGGCGGGTTGCCGCTCGCTCAGATAGCGAAACGCGGACTGCAGCTGCGGCCAGCTAAGCAGCAGGGTTAATTCGCCGCCCTGAGGCGTTGGCTGCCAGCCCTGTAAACGGTTGCCCGCCGCCTCGCTCAGCTGTAGCCACGAGAAAGGCCGCGCCGCCCCAGGCCGTAACGCCAGTTGCAGGCCAGCGATATCCGCTTCGGCTTCGTGCAGCGAGCTTCGCTGTTGCAAATTGTGCAGCAGCAGCCGATAGCGCTTGTGCTCCTGTTGCCGCTGCTGCGCCACCTGTAAAGCCTGCTGCTGAAGAGGCCGCAGCCAGACCTGGCGTACCATCAGCGCGCCCGTGATAAAGCAGAGCACCAGCAACAGCAGCCTTAGCCAGAACGGCAAAGCGAGCCAGCGATGCAGCAGAACGCTACTCATGTTCCTGTTCCGGCAGCGTGGCCTCCAGGCTGAAGCGGATAATGCCCTTTCCGTCGCGGCTGAGCCTGCCGGTGTTGACCTGTTGAAACAGGTGAAACCGCTCTAACTGCTGACGAAACGCCTCAACTTCAGCCAGCCGCAGGCAAAATCCGGTGACGGTCAGACTCTGCGCGGTTTTGCTGATTTCGCTCAGCCAGAGCGCCGCTGGCAGGGTTGCGGCCAGGTCACGCGTAAATGCCTGCCACTCGCGCAGGCGCGCCTGCCTGCCTTCACTGATGGCCAGCGCGCGTCGAAGCGTATCGCGCCGGGCTTCCAGACGAGCCAGGCGAGCGCTGAGCCTGTCGAGCTGGTCGTTGGTTTCTTTCAGCCAGCGCAGGCCGGTCTGCTGCCGCTTGCCGAGCGTCTGCTGCTCCAGCAAGGGCATCGTCAGCGCGAGCAACAGAACCAGTAGCGCCATAAGCAACAGGCCGTCGCGGCGCAGCTGTTGACGCTGCCGCTGCCGACGCCAGGGAAGAAAATTTACCCAGACCATCAGGCGTCCTCCGGCCGCAGCGCCAGCCCGGCGGCCAGCGCAAAAGCGCCGCTGTACGCGGGCAACGGCAGCGACTTAAAAGCGAAAGCCGCCAGCGGCTCCAGCCACAGCGCATCGGCAGGCAGCGCTTCCGGCAAGGCCGAGCTATAGTAAAGCGTGGCCGCATCGGCGAGGTATTTTTCGCGCAGCGCCGCCAGGTTGGCCGCTTCATCAGCGGGACACCACCCCCATGGCGGCTGTAGCCGCGCGCCAAACCAGAGCCAGTGGTCGGGTAAACGGTGCACCAGCACGGCATCCGGGCTGAGCCGCAGGCTTTGCGCCAGCGCAAACAGCGCGGCCGGGGCCAGCTCCAGCACCCGAGGGTTGAGTCCCGCCGTCTTCAGCATCGATAGCCAGTCATGAACCGCGTCCCGACGGGCGGCGGTCAGCCACAGCTGCCCGCTGTCGGCAGCTGCCTGGCGGTAGTCAAGCGCAAGTTTTTCAGGCTCTATCGGAAAAAATCGCTTCGCCGCGGCCGCGATATAGCTGCTACGCTCTGGTTCACGCAGTGAGGTTTGCGGCAGCGCCAGCGCGTGCTGCAACGCCAGCCGGGCGGGAAAGCCGACGCGCAGCGAGATCTGCCGCGGCAGCCGTTTTCGCCACTGTCGCAGCAGGGGAATAAGCGGGTCGGGCCGTTGCACCAGCCCGTTGGTTAACGTATCGTGCGGCAGCGCATGTTGCCACCAGTGGCGCAGTTGCCAGCCGTTACGACGGTATTGAATACCCAGGGCGCAAAGCTGTCCGTTCTGAATATCCAGGCCGACTTGCCATGTCTGAAATGCCATTTCGCGCGGTCTCCCTGCTCAGTAGAAAAATGATGTATCCAGGCCTCTGGCTTGCCTTTATACTACCGCGCGATTGTTTATAAACTGTCCAGGCGACTTAAGATGGAAAATATCAGGTGAAGTTCGTAAAGTATTTTTTGATCCTTGCAGTGTGTTGCATTTTGTTGGGAGCCGGCTCGATTTATGGTCTGTATCAGTACATACAGCCGCAGCTGCCCGACGTCGCCACGCTGAAAGATGTCCGGCTGCAAACGCCCATGCAGGTCTACAGCGCGGATAACGAGCTGATTGCTCAATACGGCGAAAAGCGCCGCATCCCGTTAAAGCTTGGGCAGATCCCGCCCGTCATGGTCAAGGCCTTTATCGCTACCGAAGACAGCCGCTTTTATGAGCATCACGGTATCGATCCTATCGGCATTTTCCGCGCGGTAAGCATTGCGCTGGTTTCCGGCCACGCTTCCCAGGGCGCCAGTACCATCACGCAGCAGCTGGCCCGTAACTTTTTCCTCAGCCCCGAGCGTACGCTGATGCGTAAAATCAAGGAGGCTTTTCTCGCCATTCGCATTGAGCAAATGATGAGCAAAGACGAAATCCTTGAGCTTTACCTGAACAAAATCTATCTGGGCTACCGCGCCTATGGCGTGGGCGCCGCTGCACAGGTCTATTTCGGCAAAAATGTCGATCAACTCTCGCTGGGCGAGATGGCGATGATCGCCGGTCTGCCTAAAGCGCCATCGACCTTTAACCCGCTCTATTCCCCTACTCGCGCGCTGTCTCGTCGCAACGTCGTGCTCAGCCGCATGCTGGATCAGAATTACATTACGCAGGCGCAGTATGACGAAGCGCGCCTTTCGCCGCTGGAAGCGCACTATCACGCGCCGGAAATCGCCTTCTCCGCCCCTTATCTGACCGAGATGGTGCGTCAGGAGATGGTGAAACGCTACGGCGACAACGCGTATAACGACGGCTTTAAAGTCACCACGACCATTACCCGTAAATTACAGCTGGGCGCGCAGAAAGCGTTGCAGGACAACGTGCTGAATTACGATATGCGTCATGGCTACCGCGGCCCGGCCAACGTGCTGTGGAAAGTCGGCCAGACCGCCTGGGGCCGTACGGAGATCCTGAAAACGCTGAAGGCGCTGCCGGTTTACGGCCCGCTCTTCCCGGCGGTGGTAACCGAAGCCAACCGCGAAGAAGCCACGGTACTGATGCGCGACGGCAGCAGCGTGACGCTGAACCTGGCTGGCGTACGCTGGGCGCGGCCTTATAAATCCGATACCGTCCAGGGCCGCACGCCGACTTCCGTGACCGAAGTGGTGCAGCCGGGCCAGCAGATTTGGGTTCGCCAGATGGATACCGGCTGGTGGCTGGCGCAGGTGCCGGACGTTAACTCGTCGCTGGTTTCGCTGGATCCGCACAACGGCGCCGTTCGCGCACTGGTAGGCGGTTTCGACTTTAACCTGAGCAAATTTAACCGCGCGACCCAGGCGCTGCGCCAGGTAGGCTCGAACATCAAGCCGTTCCTGTATACCGCAGCGATGGATCGCGGGCTGACGCTGGCCTCTATCCTGAACGACGTGCCGATCTCCCGCTGGGATGCCGGCTCGGGCGCCGACTGGCGGCCAAAAAACTCACCGGCGACCTACGACGGCCCGATCCGCCTGCGTCAGGGGCTGGGTCAGTCCAAGAACGTGGTCATGGTGCGCGCTATGCGTGCGATGGGCGTTGATTACGCCGCGCAGTATCTGCAACGCTTTGGCTTCCCGGCGCAGAATATCGTGCACACCGAATCGCTGGCGCTTGGCTCCGCTTCGTTTACGCCATTGCAGATGGTGCGCGGCTATTCGGTGATGGCCAACGGCGGCTTCCTGGTCGATCCTTTCTTTATCAGCAAGATTGAGGATGAACAGGGCAATACGCTGTTTGAAGCCAGGCCGAAAGTAGCCTGCCCGGAATGCAATCTGCCGGTGATTTACGGCGAGACGCAGAAAGCGGTAGCGCTGAATGAAGACAGCGTGGAAAACCCGACGGTATCGCAGCAGGGCGGCAACGCAGTCGTTCCGCAGCCGCAGCTGGAGCAGGTTTCCCAGCCGCCACAGCAGGATGAACAGTACGCGCCGCACGTGATCAACACGCCGCTCTCTTTCCTGATCAAAAGCGCGATGAACTCCAATATCTTTGGCGAACCGGGCTGGATGGGCACCGGCTGGCGCGCAGGACGCGATCTGAAGCGCAACGATATCGGCGGTAAAACGGGCACCACCAACAGCTCGAAAGACGCCTGGTTCTCAGGCTATGGTCCGGGCGTGGTGACCTCTGTGTGGATCGGCTTTGACGATCACCGCCGCGATTTGGGCCGAACGACCGCTTCCGGCGCGATTAAAGATCAGATTTCAGGCTATGAAGGCGGCGCGAAGAGCGCTCAGCCAGCGTGGGACGACTACATGAAGGTCGCGCTGGATGGCGTACCGGTGCAGCCGCTGACGCCGCCTGAAGGCGTGGTTACCGTCACCATCGATCGCCGTACCGGCAAGCTGGCCAACGGCGGCGGCAATACCCGTCAGGAGTACTTTATCAACGGCACACAGCCGACCGAGTATTCCGTCCATGATGTCGGCACCACGCTGATGGACAACGGCGAAAGCCACGAGCTGTTCTGATGCCGGGCCATGTCGCCCGTGCCTGATGGCCACAAAAAAGCCCGGTTTTTACCGGGCTTTTCTTTGGAATGCTGTCGCGTTTTTAGTAGCTCAGCCGCCCCTGGCGAATCAACCACTCCCGCACCATAAACAGCGCGCTGACGTTGCGCGCCTCGCAAAAATCAGGCTCCTGCAGCAGCGCCATCAGGTTATCCAACGGCCAGCGAACCTGCGGCAGCGGTTCCGGCTCGTCGCCTTCCAGCCGCTCTTCGTAAAGATCTTCCGCCACGATGATATTCATCTTGCTGGAAAAATAGGACGGCGCCATGGTGAGCTTGCCCAGCCATTCCTGCTGACGTGCGCCAAAACCTACCTCTTCCTTCAGCTCGCGGTTGGCGGCTTCCGCAGGCGTTTCGCCCGGATCGATCAGGCCTTTAGGGAACCCCAGCTCATAATTTTCCAGTCCGACGGCATATTCCCGGATAAGAATAAGATGGTTGTCCACAATGGGGACGATCATCACGGCTTCACGTTCAGTGGGTTTCATTCGCTCATAAACGCGCTCAGCACCGTTGCTGAACACTAAATCCACGGCCTCCACGGTAAACAGACGCGACCGCGCGACGGTTTCAACATTCAGGATTTTAGGTTTTTGCAGTTGTCCGGTCATAGTGGCCCCAGGGAAAAGCCAAAAAAATGAGCGTAATAGCTCGCCAGTCGCGGTAAATTTACCGACAGTTACGCTATTGTGCGGCAGTGAAAGAAGGTTGCCAATCAGCGCATGAATTATTTTACACCGTTATAACAAATCCACCCGTAAGTAATTAAAAAGTTTTAAAAAAGTCAATGCGTGTTTTACAAAATAAGAATATACCGATATTGCTACGGCCTATGGCTTGTTACCATCTCGGTCGGGGCTAATCTACTATTATTCTAATTTTATGATTTTGCGCGTTATTTTATTAAACTTCGCGGATTGCCAGCGCTGCCTGAAGCCGTCACAATATCGATATAACTATGATTCAGGCCGGTAATTTCCAGCACAATGGCAGGAGCAGGATGGCAGGGAGAAAAGCATGAGCACAATAGTCATTATATTGGCTGTAATGCTGGCCTGTTCACTCGGAGCGGGTTGTTTTTTCTGGTACGCTATGCGGCATCGCCCGCCGTTGGCGAAACCGCTGCCATTCATTAGTCCGCCTTTTCGCAAGCTGAGCGACGACGAGCGTAAAGCCGTTGAACGCTACATCGGCTCTTTAGCGAAGCACCGCAGCATTCCGCTTCCCGGCGGCAATACACATGCAAACGATAATCTGGCGCTAACCTCGCAAAGCAGCAACGTCTATCCGGTTACCCGCTCTATTACCCGCTACGGCCTTTCCACCGACGATCCGCACAAATGGCGTTACTATCTGGATGCGGTTGAAGTGCATCTGCCGCCGCTGTGGGAACAGTACATCGCCGAAGAAAATTACGTCGAGCTGATCAAAACGCAAACTATTCCGCTGGTGGTTTCGCTCAACGGGCATTCGCTGGTCAACTACGTTTACGAGCCGCCTGCGCTGGGGACGGTAACGCGGCCTGCGGCGCAAAACGCCTCGATCAGAAAAGAAGAAAGCGAAAACATTGAGCTGCTTAGCGTGCGTAAAGAGACGCCTGAAGAGTATATGCTCAGCCGTCCCGACGGCACGCGCGAGGCGGTAGCTATCAGCCTGGGGCTGCTGCTGCTCTTTTTTAGCCTGATTAGCCCGGCGGTAATGATGCCGTGGCTGGTGGTCACCGCGCTGGTCATTATCCTTATCAGCGCCTGGTCGCTCTGGCGGCGGCCAGGCGAGAAAGACCTGCGGGAAATCCACTGCCTGCGCGGCGCGCCCAAACGCTGGGGTCTGTTCGGCGAATCCAACCAGGGCCAGGTCAGCAATATTTCACTCGGCATTATCGATCTGATCTATCCTCCCCACTGGCAGCCTTACGTGGCGCACGATTTAGGCCAGCCTACCGAAGTGGATATCTATCTTAACCGTCAGGTCGTGCGTCAGGGCCGCTTTCTGTCACTACAGGATGAAGTCCGCAATTTCCCTATTCATCGCTGGCGCAAAAACCTGGTGCTGGCTACGGGTTCGCTGCTGGTGCTGGTGCTGCTGGTTTTTCTGGTGCCGCTAAGTATGCCGCTCAAGCTAAGCATCGCCTGGCTGAAAGGCACCGAAAGCGTCCAGGTGCACAGCGTGGGCGATCTGGAAAACGTTGCCTTGCGCATCGGCGACTCCCTTAAAGTCAGCGGTGAAGGCATGTGTTCAGTCCCGGCGACCTATCAGGGCAACCGCAGCTACGCGTTTATGCCTTTCGACTGTTCGGCCGTCTACTGGAATAACGCCGCTCCCCTGCCCCAGCCGCAGTCGGATATTATCGATAAGGCTACCGCCCTGCTGAACACCACCAGCCTGCAGCTGCATCCACAGAACAGCACCGATCCCAAGCTTAATCCGCAGCTCGCCACGGCTATCCAAAAATCAGGCATGATCCTGCTGGATGACTTTTCCGATATCGTGCTGAAAACGCAGGATCTGTGCAGCCAGGAGCAGGACTGCGTCAGGCTGAAAAACGCGCTGGTCAACCTTGGCAACGCTAAAGACTGGGAAACGCTGGTGCGTCGGGCGGACTCTGGCGCGCTGGCCGGCACCAATGTGCTGCTGCGACCGGTCAGCGCCGAAGCGCTGGAAAACCTGGTCAACACCGCCACCTCTTCGTTTTTCTATCGGGAAACAAGACGCGCGGCGGAAGCGCTTAACAGCCCGCCGCCCGGCGGTTTTCTGATCCTCAGCGATGAAGGCCGCCAGCTGGTCAATCAGCAGGCGCCCGGCATCTCCCTGTTCGACTTCAACGCGCCCGACCAGTGGCCGGAATTACAGCGCCTGGCGGGCATGCTGCTGCACACGCCGTTTTCCGCCAGCGGCATCGTGACCAGCATTACCACCGACGCCAACGGCACGCGGCATATCGCGCTGCACAGCGAGCCGGACGCCACCCGACTGGGCCACTATCTCGGCACCACCTTGCTGCTGCTGATCGTTGCCTTAAGCTTTATCTTTAACGGTCTGCTGGCCCTCAGACGTATTCATCTCAATCGCGTGCGCACCACGGCGATTCAGGACTATTACGATAAGTGTTTTAACCCCGCGCTAAGCACGCCGCAGACTATCCGACCGCTGTTCTGAGCCCGTCGGTTTTATGCTATTTTTAAGGTTATCGTCCTCTCTGCGCCATCCCGCATGACGCTCTCCGGCTTAAGCCGGAGAGGCACCTTGATTTCCGACAGGCAACCCATACATAGGGATATTCCCAAACAGGAGCAGCGATGAAAGAGAAATCCGCAGAAGCGGTTCGGCTCGATAAATGGCTGTGGGCCGCTCGCTTCTATAAAACCCGCGCGGTCGCACGTGAGATGATTGAAGGCGGCAAAGTGCACTACAACGGCCAGCGCAGCAAGCCGAGCAAGCTGGTGGAGCTGAACGCCCAGCTAACCTTACGCCAGGGCAATGATGAACGTACGATCATCGTTCTGGCAACGGGTGACCAGCGTCGTCCGGCCGCAGAAGCCCAGCAGATGTATGCCGAAACGGCTGAAAGTATTGAGAAGCGGGAAAAGATAGCGCTGGCGCGAAAAATGAACGCGTTGACTATGCCGCATCCTGACCGTCGCCCTGACAAAAAAGAGCGCCGGGACCTGATGAAATTTAAAAATTCTGGCGACGAATAAGCTTGCCACAACGAGAGAGAATTATGGCTCATCAAGACCAAATGCACCGTTATCTGTTTGAAAATTACGCCGTACGCGGCGAACTGGTGACGGTATCCGACACCTGGCAGCAGATTATCAACGGTCACGATTACCCGCTGCCGGTACAGAAAGTGCTGGGCGAGCTGCTGGTCGCCACCAGCCTGCTGACTGCCACGCTGAAGTTCGACGGCGACATCACCGTGCAGCTTCAGGGCGACGGCCCGCTGAACCTGGCCGTGATCAACGGTAACAATCGTCAGG
Source organism: Erwinia sp. STN24 (assembly GCF_041320675.1). Classification (NCBI taxonomy): domain Bacteria; kingdom Pseudomonadati; phylum Pseudomonadota; class Gammaproteobacteria; order Enterobacterales; family Erwiniaceae; genus Erwinia; species Erwinia sp. STN24. The sequence goes on from NZ_JBGGPM010000006.1 coordinate 81,334, forward strand.
AAATGCGCGGCGTGGCCCGTGTTAACAGCGAGATCGCGCCGGACAGCAGCCTGAAAGAGATGGTCGGCAACGGCTACCTGGTGATCACCATCACGCCAGCCAAAGGCGAACGCTATCAGGGCGTGGTTGGGCTGGAAGGCGAAACCCTGGCCGAGTGTCTGGAAGACTACTTTATGCGTTCGGAGCAGCTGCCGACCCGCCTGTTTATCCGTACCGGCGAAGCGGAAGGCCAGGCTGGCGCAGGTGGTATTCTGCTGCAGGTTCTGCCCGCGCAGGACGCCAAAACAGAGGACTTCGAGCATCTGGCGACGCTGACCGACACCATTAAAACGGAAGAGCTGCTGGGCCTGCCGGCCAACGAAGTGCTGTGGCGACTGTATCATCAGGAAGAAGTCACGCTCTACGATCCGCAGGACGTGATCTTCCGCTGCACCTGTTCGCATGAACGCTGCGGTGAAGTTCTGCGCAGCCTGCCGGAAGAAGAAGTGAATGAGATCCTGGCCGAAGACGGCAAGATCGATATGCATTGCGACTACTGCGGCAGCCACTATATTTACGATGCTGTAGATATCGCAGCGATCCGCAACGACTCTGCCGCCGGCGACGAGCGCGTGCACTGATAATACTGCGCCGTCGCCAGGCGGCGCATCTCTCTGACCATCCTATGCCTTTTTACCGTAGTCATTCCGCAAAACCCTTACGCAAATGCATACGCTGAGGCGATAATAAGCGTTTCATGTGTCGCCTCTCATTTCTGCCTCCTGTTGCTTTTCCTCAGCCTTTAGCCGTGTAAACTGCGCGCGATCGCAATTTACACTTTATTAAGAATTTGATAACCACTACGGTTAACGGCACGTGATTTCCCTTCATCTGTAATTACAACCGACCCGACAAAGGAGCAGTAACATGCGTGACCTGACCCAGCAGGATCTCGTCGATTATGGCATCACGGACGTGGTTGAGATCCTTTACAACCCGGATTTCGACACGCTGTACAGGGAAGAAACGCGTCCCGAACTGAGCGGATATGAACGCGGTATCGAAACGCAATCCGGCGCGATTGCCGTCGATACCGGCATCTTTACCGGCCGTTCCCCCAAAGATAAATATATCGTGCGTGACGAGACAACTCGCGACACGCTGTGGTGGAACGATCAGGGCAAAGGCAAAAATGACAACCAGCCGCTTTCGCAGGAAATCTGGCAGGATCTGAAAGCCAAAGTCACCAAACAGCTCTCCGGCAAACGTCTTTTTGTTGTGGATGCCTGGTGCGGCGCTAACCCGGATACGCGTCTCAGCGTGCGTTTTATTACCGAAGTGGCCTGGCAGGCGCATTTCGTTAAGAACATGTTTATCCGGCCGGATGAGGCGGCGCTGGCCAGCTTCGAACCTGACTTTGTGGTGATGAACGGCGCGAAATGCACTAACCCCGACTGGCAACAGCAGGGGCTGCATTCCGAAAACTTTGTCGCGTTTAACCTGACCGAGCGCATCCAACTGATTGGCGGCACCTGGTACGGCGGCGAGATGAAGAAAGGGCTGTTCGCCATCATGAACTATCTGCTGCCGCTGAAGGGTATCGCGTCGATGCACTGCTCGGCCAACGTTGGCGAAAAAGGCGATGTGGCGGTGTTTTTCGGCCTCTCCGGCACCGGCAAGACCACGCTGTCGACCGATCCAAACCGCCAGCTGATCGGCGACGATGAGCACGGCTGGGACGATGACGGCGTCTTCAACTTTGAAGGCGGCTGCTACGCCAAAACCATCAAGCTGTCTGAACAGGCGGAGCCGGAAATCTATCACGCTATTCGTCGCGATGCGCTGCTGGAAAACGTGGTGGTACGCGCCGACGGTTCGGTGGACTATGACGACGGCAGCAAGACCGAGAATACCCGCGTCTCCTACCCGATTTACCACATCGACAACATCGTGAAGCCCGTGTCGAAAGCGGGACACGCCCGTAAGGTGATCTTTCTGACGGCGGACGCTTTCGGCGTGCTGCCGCCGGTGTCGCGCCTGACGCCGGATCAGACGCAGTATCACTTTCTGTCGGGCTTTACCGCCAAGCTGGCCGGTACGGAGCGTGGCGTCACCGAACCGACGCCGACCTTTTCCGCCTGCTTTGGCGCGGCGTTCCTGACGCTGCATCCGACGCAATACGCCGAGGTGCTGGTAAAACGCATGGCGGCGGCGGGCGCGGAAGCTTATCTGGTCAATACCGGCTGGAACGGCAGCGGCAAACGTATTTCGCTGAAGGACACACGCGCCATTATCAACGCTATCCTCAGCGATGAGATTGCCGGGGCGGAAACCATCACGCTGCCGATCTTTAACCTGACGGTGCCGCTGGCGCTGCCAGGCGTGGACAGTGCGATCCTCGACCCGCGCAACACTTACGCCGATGCCGCACGGTGGGAAGAGAAAGCGCGCGACCTGGCGCAGCTGTTTATTACTAATTTTGATAAGTATACCGATACGGCCGCCGGTGCGGCGCTGGTATCCGCCGGCCCGCAGCTGTAGGCCAGGCGTGATAAAAAAGGCCGGATGTCTGACATCCGGCCTTTTTCATTGTTGCGGCTTATCCCGTCACGACCGCAGGCGCGGTGCTGGGCGGCAAAGGCAGCCAGGCGCGGATACATAATCCGCCCCGCTCGCTTTCGCCAATTTCCAGCGATCCCTGATGCGCATCGATAATGCGCTGCACGATCGCCAGCCCCAGCCCTGTACCGCTGGTGCTGCGGGCGCTGTCGCCGCGCACAAAAGGCTGAAGCAGGTGCTTAAGCTGCTCGGGCTTGATCCCCGGCCCGTCATCCTCTACCTGGAACCAGGCGCGCTGTAGCTCGCTGCCGCTGCTGACCTTGATCCAGCCGTTGCCATAGCGAGCGGCATTAACCACCAGATTGGCGACCGCGCGCTTGATCGACAACGGATTGATATCCAGCATCAGTTCCGTGGGCATTACCGCGTTCTCGATTTCCCGCTCGTAGCCGCTTTCCGCCGCCACGACCTCGCCCACCACGCTATTGAGATCCGCACGCTCGGTCTGCATCTCCTGCCCGGTACGCAGGTAGTCGATAAACTGCTCGATAATGGCGTTGCATTCTTCAATATCTTTGTTGATCGATTCCGCCAGGTAGCCGTCTTCCTGCGACATCATTTCAGTGGCCAGGCGAATACGCGTCAAAGGCGTGCGCAAATCGTGGCTGACGCCTGCCATCAACAGCGTGCGGTCGTCGGCCAGCTGCTTCACGCCTGCCGCCATCTGATTAAACGCCCGCGTCACCGATCGCACTTCAGACGCGCCGTATTCCCGCAGCGGCGGCGGAATAATGCCCTTGCCCACCTGAAGCGCGGCGTGCTCCAGCTCCACCAGCGGTCGGTTCTGGATGCGGATAAACAGCCATGCGCCGCCTATCGCCAGCAGCATAATCGCCAGCGTGTAGCGGAACAGCGGCGAGAAGTCGCCCTGATGAATTTCGGTCAGCGGCACCCGCACCCAGATATCGGGCGAAAGCCAGGTTTTCAGCCAGACAACCGGCGAATTTTTGTTTACTTCGACGCGTACGTCGGTTGGGCCGCCGAGCTGCTGCGCCATCTGCTGGCTGAGAAACTCGTAGTGTTGCGCCCAGCGTAATCCGCTCTCTTCCGCCGCCGCATTGGTATACAGCGAAATACCCAGCTCGCGATAGATTTCCCGGCGAAACGCTGGCGGCACTTCAAGCTGCGTGCCGTCCTCCAGCTGCAGCCTGTCGGTCATCAGCATTCGCACCTCATACGCCAGCACCTTATTAAACTGCTGCAGGCTGGGCAGAATGGCGAAATTCAGCACCACCAGATAGGTCGTCACCAGGCTGACAAACAGCAGGGTGACGATCAGCAGCAGCGTGCGGGCAAAGGAACTGCGGGGAGAGAAGCGGAGTCGCCTCATGCTTTACTGCCGTCCGGTACAAAGACGTAGCCTAAACCCCACACGGTCTGGATATAGCGCGGATGGGCCGGATCTTCTTCCACCATGCGGCGCAGACGGGAAATCTGCACGTCGATAGAACGCTCCATCGCGCTGTATTCGCGGCCGCGCGCCAGATTCATCAGCTTGTCGCGGGAAAGTGGCTCGCGCGGGTGGCTCACCAGCGCCTTCAGCACGGCGAATTCTCCGCTGGTCAGCGGCATCGGCTCGTCTTCGCGGAACATTTCGCGCGTGCCCAGGTTCAGCTTAAACTTGCCGAAAGCGATAACTGCTTCTTCCTGCGAAGGCGCGCCCGGCAGCTCGTTGGCCTGACGACGCAGCACGGCGCGGATACGGGCCAGCAGTTCGCGTGGGTTAAACGGTTTGGGAATATAGTCGTCGGCACCGATTTCCAGCCCTACGATACGGTCCACTTCTTCCCCTTTCGCCGTGACCATAATGATCGGCATCGGGTTGCTCTGGCTACGCAGACGGCGGCAGATAGAAAGACCGTCTTCGCCCGGCAGCATCAGGTCCAGCACCATCAGGTGGAAGGATTCGCGGGTCAGCAGACGATCCATTTGTTCAGCGTTCGCGACGCTGCGCACCTGGAAACCCTGCTCGGTCAGATAACGTTCTAACAGCGCGCGCAAACGCATATCGTCATCCACGACCAGGATTTTGTAGTTTTCTTGCATTTCGATACTCCAAAGGCGCTATTGCCTGCGCCGGTATTCTTAAAAAAGATGCCTGAATGTAACAGTCAATAATGGTTTATATTCTAGCCGAAATTGTTACAAAGCATATTAAACAGCAGCTTATCTTTAATTTATCCGCGAAACTACCCCTTCAGCCGCCCTCTTTTTGCACTGAAAGATCAGGACAAACAATCAGTAACGGCGGGCCAGAAAAAACGTGAAGGTATTTGCATCGCCGGCCGGGCCGCAACAAAATAATGCGCGCACTCCCGAGAAAGAGAAGGACGACAATGAAAACCAAACTGATCACCCGCGAAGGTTACGACAAGCTGAAAGCCGAGTTGGACTATCTCTGGCGCGAAGAGCGTCCGGAAGTGACAAAAAAAGTGACCTGGGCCGCCAGCCTGGGCGACCGCAGCGAAAACGCCGACTACCAGTACAACAAGAAACGCCTGCGTGAAATTGACCGCCGCGTGCGCTACCTGACCAAGTGTCTGGAGCAGCTGCGCATCGTGGACTATTCGCCGCAGCAGGAAGGCAAAGTGTTCTTTGGTGCCTGGGTCGAAGTGGAAAACGACGACGGGGAACTCAAGCGCTTTCGCATCGTCGGCTACGACGAGATCTTCGGCCGCAAAGACTACATTTCTATCGACTCGCCTATGGCGCGCGCGCTGCTGAAAAAAGAGGTAGGCGATCTGGCCGTGGTGCAGACGCCCGTTGGCGAGGCGGGCTGGTACGTCAACGACATCACCTACGTTAAACAATCCTAATCCTGCGGATCTGCGGCCTCCTTAAGGCCATACGCTGGCAATTGCCGTCGGCAATCCGTAGACTTGCCGCAGTTTCTCAAGCCATAAAGTAACCGACAATGAAAGATTCGCTGAGCCGCATAATTGCAAGTGAGCTGCAGGCACGGGCAGAACAGGTTGATGCCGCTGTCCGTCTGCTGGATGAAGGAAACACCGTGCCGTTTATCGCACGCTACCGTAAGGAAGCGACCGGCGGCCTGGACGATACCCAGCTGCGCCAGCTGGAAGCGCGCCTGGGCTACCTGCGCGAGCTGGAAGAGCGCCGTCAGTCGATCCTGAAATCCATTGGCGACCAGGGCAAGCTGACCGACGAGCTGGCCGAGGCTATCGGCAGCACGCTGAGCAAAACCGAGCTGGAAGACCTTTACCTGCCCTACAAGCCGAAACGCCGCACGCGTGGACAGATTGCTATCGAAGCGGGCCTGGCGCCGCTGGCCGACGCCCTGTGGCAGGATCCCTCCCACGAGCCGGAGCAGTTTGCCGCAGGCTTTGTCGATGCCGATAAAGGCGTGGCCGACACCAAAGCCGCGCTGGACGGCGCGCGCTATATCCTGATGGAGCGCTTTGCGGAAGACGCCGCGCTGCTGGCGAAAGTGCGTGACTACCTGTGGAAAAACGCCCATCTGGTATCGCGAGTGGTGGAAGGCAAGCAGGAAGAAGGCGCCAAGTTCCGCGACTATTTCGATCATCACGAACCGCTGTCTACCGTGCCTTCGCATCGCGCGCTGGCCATGTTCCGTGGCCGCAACGAGGGCGTACTCCAGCTTGCACTGAACGCCGATCCGCAGTTTGACGAGCCGCCGCGCGAAAGCCAGGGCGAACAGATCATCGCCAATCATCTCAACCTGCGCCTGAACAACGCCCCGGCGGACAGCTGGCGCAAAGCGGTGGTGAGCTGGACATGGCGCATTAAAGTGATGCTGCATCTTGAAACCGAGCTGATGGGCACGGTACGCGAACGCGCGGAAGACGAGGCGATTAACGTGTTCGCCCGTAATCTGCACGATCTGCTGATGGCCGCGCCTGCGGGTATGCGCGCCACGATGGGTCTGGATCCGGGCCTGCGCACCGGCGTGAAGGTCGCTGTGGTGGACGCCACCGGCAAGCTGGTCGCCACCGATACGGTTTATCCGCATACCGGCCAGGCCGCCAAAGCCGCCGCTGCGGTCGCCGCGCTTTGCACAAAGCATCAGGTTGAGCTGGTGGCGATCGGCAACGGCACCGCCTCGCGCGAAACCGAACGTTTTTATCTGGATGTGCAAAAGCAGTTCCCCCAGGTTAAAGGCCAGAAGGTCATCGTCAGCGAAGCGGGCGCCTCCGTCTATTCCGCTTCCGAGCTGGCCGCGCTGGAGTTTCCGGATCTGGACGTTTCGCTGCGCGGCGCCGTTTCCATTGCCCGTCGCCTGCAGGATCCGCTGTCCGAGCTGGTGAAAATCGATCCGAAATCGATCGGCGTCGGCCAGTATCAGCACGACGTCAGCCAAAGCCAGCTGGCGAAAAAGCTGGATGCGGTGGTGGAAGACTGCGTTAACGGCGTGGGCGTGGATCTGAACACCGCTTCCGTGCCGCTGCTGACCCGCGTCGCCGGCCTGAGCAAGATGATTGCGCAGAATATCGTTAACTGGCGCGACGAGAACGGCCGCTTCCGCAATCGCCAGCAGCTGCTGAAGGTCGCCCGCCTGGGGCCGAAAGCCTTTGAACAGTGCGCGGGCTTCCTGCGTATCAGCCAGGGCGATAACCCGCTGGATGCCTCAACCGTTCACCCGGAAACCTATCCGGTCGTCGAGCGCATCCTGGCCGCCACCGAGCAGGCGCTGAGCGATTTGATGGGCAACTCAACCGCGCTGCGCGATCTGCGCGCCGTGGATTTCACCGACGAGAAGTTTGGCGTGCCGACGGTCAGTGACATCCTCAAAGAGCTGGAGAAACCGGGCCGCGATCCGCGTCCCGAGTTCAAAACCGCCCAGTTTGCGGAAGGCGTGGAAACCCTGAATGACCTGCTGCCGGGCATGGTGCTGGAGGGTGCCGTCACCAACGTCACCAACTTCGGCGCTTTTGTCGATATCGGCGTGCATCAGGATGGCCTGGTGCATATCTCTTCGCTGGCCGACAAGTTCGTCGACGATCCGCATAAGGTGGTGAAAGCGGGCGATATCGTCAAAGTCAAAGTGATGGAGGTCGATCTCCAGCGCAAGCGTATCGCCTTAACCATGCGTCTTGACGAGCAGCCGGGCGAAACCAACGCTCGCCGCAGCGCCGGTCGCGACGCCGGTCGCCCTGCGCAGAATAAAGCGCGTCCGCGTCCTGCCGCACAGCCTGCGGGCAACAGCGCGATGGGTGATGCGCTGGCCGCCGCCTTCGGCAAGAAGTCCTGATCGCGGGCGCTAACGCGCCCGTTCTGCAAAAAGCGTGCGGCTCGCCCGATCCGCACGCTTAACCGGCATTTTTTTTGCGCGCCCTTCGCTTTTTTGTTTCCTGTTTACTTTCCAGATAACTTCCTTCGGCGTAAATTTGTCCTACATCAACTGAAGTAATAATCATTCTCAATATAATCACCCCAGTCAATTATCACGGCAGCGTAGCCTGCCAGGGTGGTGCTATGAAATTTCTTGCCAATCGCTATTACGCAATCAAAGGTTTCTCTCCGGCTATCAGTCCGGGCTTCCGGCAAAAACTGCTGTTGCAGGGGCTTTGTCCCGGTTCTCGCTTTCAGGTTAAGGCCGTGGCGCCGTTCGGCGGCCCCGTCAAAATCGAAAACGGCTATGCCAGCCTGGCGCTGCGCCGCAAAGATCTTTCCCTTATCCAGCTTGACTGCCTGAACTGAAAGCGAGCGACTCTATGAAAACCACGACGATCGGCCTTATCGGCAATCCCAACGCCGGGAAAACGACCCTGTTTAACCAGCTGACCGGCGCCCGCCAGCGCGTCGGCAACTGGGCTGGCGTCACCGTGGAGCGCAAGGAAGGTTCCTTTACCACCGCGCAGCACAAGGTGCAGCTGGTGGATCTGCCTGGCACCTATTCACTGACCACCATGTCGGAGCAAGGCTCGCTGGATGAGCAAATCGCCTGTAGCTATATTCTGAGCGGCGAGGCGGATCTGCTGATCAACGTGGTTGACGCCAGCAACCTGGCCCGCAATCTGTACCTGACGCTACAGCTGCGCGAGCTGGGCGTACCCTGCATTGTCGCGCTGAACATGCTGGATATTGCGGAAAGTCAGCATATCCATATCGATGTGGCGCAGCTGGAAAAAGCGCTGGGCTGCCCTGTACTGCCGCTGGTGTCCACACGCGGCACGGGCATCGATCGGCTGAAGGCGGCGATTGACGACTTTGACGGTCGGGCCAGGGTATTGACCGTCGATTATCCCGAAGAAACGGAGCGCCACGTCGCCACGCTCCAGGCCGCCATGCCGGTTCAGCTGCCGCTTTCGCGTCGGCGCTGGCTGGCCCTGCAGATGCTGGAAGGCGACGTCTGGTGCCGTATTCAGGCCGGTGAGCGCGCCGCAGCGCTGGCGGCACAAATCGGCCCGGAAGCGCCGCTTGCCATCAGCCAGGCTCGCTATGCCGCGATTGAAAAGCTGTGCCAGCGCGCCAGGGGAAAACAGACGGCCATTCCGCCTCGTCTCTTCGGGCTGCTTGACGCGCTGGTGCTGCATCGCTGGCTGGGTATCCCCATTTTCCTGGCGGTGATTTACCTGATGTTCTTTCTCGCCATCAACCTGGGCGGCGCGCTGCAACCGCTGTTTGAACAGGGTAGCGCGGCCATCTTTGTCGACGGCATGCAGTGGCTGGGCGCAACGCTGCACTTCCCTGGCATGCTGACGCTGTTCCTGGCGCAGGGCATCGGCGGCGGCATCAATACGGTGATGCCGCTGATCCCGCAGATTGGCCTGATGTATCTGTTTCTCTCTTTTATGGAGGATTCCGGCTATATGGCCCGCGCGGCTTTTGTCGTGGATCGGCTGATGCAGGCGCTGGGGCTGCCCGGCAAATCCTTTGTGCCGCTGATCGTCGGCTTCGGCTGCAACGTGCCTGCGGTGATGGGCACCCGCACGCTTGACGCGCCGCGCGAACGGTTGATTACGCTGCTGATGGCGCCCTTTATGTCATGCGGCGCGCGGCTGGCTATCTTTGCCATTTTCGCCTCGGCTTTCTTCGGCCAGCACGGTGCGCTGGTGGTATTCAGCCTCTATCTGCTGGGGATCCTGGCCGCGATCGTCACTGGCCTGGTGCTGAAGCACACGCTGCTGCGCGGCGAGGCGACGCCTTTTATGATGGAAATGCCTGCCTGGCACGTGCCGCATCTGAAAAGCCTGTGCCTGCAAACCTGGCAGCGGCTGAAAAGCTTTGTGCTGCGCGCCGGCAAGGTCATCGTGATCGTGAGCGTGATTATCGGCGGTCTGAACAGCTTTTCGTTCAGCGGCCAGCCCGTTTCCAGCATCAATGATTCGGCACTGGCGACGGTAAGCCGTCAGCTGACCCCGCTGCTCGCTCCGATTGGCGTCAGCAGCGATAACTGGCAGGCTACGGTCGGGCTGCTCACCGGCGCGATGGCGAAAGAAGTGGTTATCGGCACGCTGAATACGCTTTATACCGCCGAGGCGCTGCACGAAGAAACCTTCGATCCACAGAGCTATAGCCTGCTGGCGGAGCTGAAAGGGGCGGTAACGGAAACCTGGCAAAGCGTGAAGGAAACATTCAGCCTGAGCGTGCTGCTGCATCCGCTTGATGCCAGCAAAGGCGACGGCGATATGGCAAGCGGCGCGATGGGCATGATGCACAGCAAATTTGCCAGCGATACCGCCGCCTATAGCTATCTGATTTTCGTGCTGCTTTACGTGCCTTGCGTGTCGGTGATGGGCGCGGTAGCGCGCGAAAGCAGCACCGGCTGGATGCTGTTCTCAAACTTTTGGGGGCTGAGCCTGGCCTACAGCCTGGCGGCAACGTTTTATCAGCTTGCCACCTTCACCAGCCATCCGCAGTCAAGCTCGATAGTCCTGGTCGCGGTCGCCCTGTTTAATCTGCTGCTGCTGGCGGTGATGAAAAACATCAGGCTGCCGCCAGCCCGGCTGTCGGTCAGAACCCTTGATGCCAATGGCTGCATGGGATGCAGTAAAAAAGGCAGCTGCCACTAAAGCGTCAGCCGCCGCAGGAAGTTGCGATTTCGCTTCCAGGGTCTACATTGAACATTACGTGGCTGTAAACCAATGCGGTGGCTCACTTTATAAAAATGGAAATTATCAATAACTTAATCGATAAGATCTATGAGGGCGCTTTTCCCGCCGATACGCTGAACCAGCTGACGGAAGCCATCAGGCAGACGCAAAAAGAACTCGGCTACCAGCGTAAAGCGCACTGGGACGAAAAAGACGTGGTGCTGATTACCTACGCCGATCAGTTCCGCGAGCGCGAGGCGCCCACGCTGCGCACCTTCTCCCGCTTTTATCAGCAGCATCTCAAGTGCTTTACCCTGGTTCATCTTCTGCCTTTTTTCCCCTACTCCTCCGACGATGGCTTTTCGGTCATTGACTATCATCGGGTCAATACCATCTGCGGCGACTGGTCAGACGTGGCGGAACTGCATCAGCATACGCGGCTGATGTTCGATTTCGTCTGCAACCATATTTCTGCCCACAGCGCCTGGTTTAAGCACTATCTGGCACAGGATCCCGGCTGGGACGATTTCTTTATCAGTATGCCGCCCGGCACGGATCTCAGCGCGGTAACGCGGCCCAGAACCTCGCCGCTGCTGACGCCTTTTACGCTGGCAAACGGCGAAACCCGTTTTATCTGGACCACCTTCAGCGCCGATCAGATCGACCTGAATTTCGCCAGGCCAGAGGTGCTGCTGAGCATGGTCAGGGTGCTGCTCGACTATCTGGCAAAGGGCGCGGACTATGTGCGGCTGGATGCGGTGGGCTATATGTGGAAAACGCCCGGCACCTCGTGCATCCATCTGGAAAAAACGCACCTGCTGGTGAAGCTGTTCCGCGCTATCGCGGAGGAAGTCGCGCCCGGCACGGTGATCATTACCGAAACCAACGTGCCGCATAAAGACAATATCAGCTACTTCGGCAACGGGCGCGATGAAGCGCAGATGGTCTATCAGTTCTCGCTGCCGCCGCTGTTGCTGCACGCTATCCATTATGGTTCCTCACGCGCGCTCAAGCAGTGGGCAGCCTCGCTGGGCGTCGGCAACGGCACCACCACCTGGTTTAACTTTCTGGCCTCGCACGACGGCATCGGCCTGAATCCGCTGCGCGGCATCCTGCCGGAAACCGAAATCGTGTCGCTGGTCAGGGATCTGGCGCTTGAAGGCGCGCTGATCTCCTATAAAAACAATCCTGACGGCACCAGCAGCCCCTATGAGATCAACGTTACCTATATGGATGCGCTGAATAAAAAAGAGGACAGCGACGAGGTGCGCTTCCAGCGCTTTATGCTGGCGCATGCGGTCCTGCTGGCTTTTCCCGGCGTGCCGGCGGTTTATATTCAGAGCATTTTGGGTTCACGTAACGATATGGAAGGGGTAAAAGTAGCGGGCCACAACCGGGCCATTAACCGCGAAAAATACGCTATCGGCGAGATTGAAGCCGCGCTCAGCGATACCCGCTCTTTACGCCATAAGGTGTACCATGGGCTGAGCCAGCTGATTCAGTTAAGAACGCGCCAGCCCGCTTTTCATCCCGATAACCCTGCCGAAGTGCTGGAAAGCGATAACTCACTGTTTATTTTGCGACGTCGATCGGCGCAGACGCATGAAGAGATGCTCTGTATTTATAATCTGAGCGGTAAAGAAGTTAGCTGGACGCTGCCGGACAATCGGCTCTACCGTAATATTGCCGGTAACAGCATTTTTAACAGTAATCATCCGCTGACGCTGCCGCCGTGGCACTTTCTGTGGCTGAAAAACGTGGGAGAGAAACAGCAGGCAGAATGAATTCTGCCTGCCGAAAGCTTACTTATAAACGTCTGCGGTCGCGCTGAATTTACCGTGTTCACGGCCGGCGATAATCAGATAGTATTTGCCGCCCTTCTCATCCGCCAGCTTCGACAGCACCGCTTTGGCATCCATTGGCGAAGTGGTTTCCGCCGTGGTGTGCACCGTGCCGATTTTTTCCAGGTTCATGGTTTTGACTTCTTCTCGGGTCACCTCTTTCGCCGCCAGCGCGGCAAAAGGCAGGGACAGCGCCAGAAAGGCAACGGCCATCGTTTTTAATTTCATCAGAGACACTCCCGGTTAATGTTATTGTCGTCGGCTGCCGGATGAGAATGCTGGGCAGGAATTCAGCCTGCCCACTCAGAGGTAAAGCGGTCAGCAGCCCCTGATAATTATTATCGGTAACCCGCAATTCGCCAGTTTTCTGAACAAAATTAACGCGGCAATTTCAATCCAAAATCAATCAGTTGCTTGCAGAACGCTTCGGCATGGGAAATAAAAGGCGCGTGTGCGGCCTTGTCGATGATAACCGCTTCGCTGTCGGGCCAGCGCGCATCCAGCAGCGGTGCGATTTTACGCGGCACCAGGCCGTCCAGCGCGCCGTAAATACGCAGCAGTGGCACCTGTAATGCCTGCATCGGTTCGCGCAGATCGACGGTGCGCAGAATTTCCAGCCCGCCCTGCAGCACGCTGACTTCCGGAGCAGGCAGTGAGAGCACCACGCTTTTGAGCTGGCGCGCATCCTGCCTGGCCGTTTCCGTGCCCAGCGTTTGCAGCGCCAGGAAGCGCTCGACGGTACGCTGAAAATCCTCGCTCAACTGCTGCTGAAAATTGCTTAGCGTCTCGGGTTTGATGCCCGGCCAGTCGTCCTGCGCGGTAAAACAGGGGGAAGAAGCCACGCTGACCAGCCCGCTGACGCGTTGCGGATGCTGCAACGCCAGCGAACTCGCCACCAGGCCGCCTAACGACCAGCCCAGCCAGACGGCGCGGGCAGGCGCAAAGGGCAGCAGGTTCGCCACCATCTCCTCCACGCCCATCGCCGGAAACCCTTCGCTGCGGCCATAGCCGGGCAGATCCACCAGGTGCAGACGAAAATGCGGGCTGAGTCGCGCAATGATGTTCTGCCAGACGCCCGCGTTCAGTCCCCATCCGTGGAGCATCACAAGATCGCGATCTCCCGTGCCGATTGTCTGCCAGTAAAGCTGAGCCATCTATTACTATCCTGTTTTTGTCATGGAGGACGCTATGCTAACAATGCCCGCCGCCTGTTGGCTATGCCGGATGCCGCTGACGCTGGCCCATCACGGTATATGCAGTTACTGCCAGCGCGCCCTGAAACCGCCCTGCTGCTGTCCGCGCTGTGGCTTATCTACCTTTTATCCCAATGAGGAGTGCGGCCGCTGCCAGCGTCATCCGCCCTCGTGGCAGCGGCTGATTTTCGTCGCCGACTGGCAGCCGCCGCTAAAAGAGCTGGTCAAAAAACTGAAGTTTTCGCAGCAAACAGCACTATCGGTGATGCTGGCGCGCCTGATTTTGCTAACCTGGTTAACGGCCCGTCGTGAAGGCAGGCTCCAGCGTCCCGATCTGCTGCTCTACGTTCCGCTGCATCGCAGCCGCGCCTGGCGGCGTGGTTATAATCAGCTGGACGATATGGCCCGCTATCTGGCGCACTGGCTTGCCATTCCCTGCGCGCCGGGCGGCCTGAGCCGGAAAAAAAGGACACGGGTTCAGCACTTTTTATCGGCCCGCGCCAGACGGCGTAATCTGCGGGGCGCCTTTAAGGTTGAAATCGAGGTGAAAGGACGGCATATCGCTTTACTGGATGACGTCGTCACCACCGGCAGCACCGTTGAAGAAATCGCCCGGCTCCTGCTGCGTGCGGGTGCGGCCAGCGTACAGGTCCTGTGCCTTTGCCGCACCTTGTAGAGCGTCGGCGATGAGCGTAAAATAAACCCACTAATTTAGTCAACTATTGAGCAATCGCCATGATCCGAATTACTGATTCTGCGCAAGAGCACTTCGCAAAACTGCTGTCAAAACAGGAAGAGGGCACCCAGATTCGCGTATTCGTTATCAATCCGGGTACGCCCGGTGCGGAATGCGGCGTTTCTTACTGCCCACCCGATGCGGTAGAAGCCACCGACACCGAGCTGAAGTTCGAGAAGCTCTCCGCCTACGTTGATGAACTGAGCGCGCCCTACCTGGAAGATGCCGAGATTGATTTCGTCACCGATAATCTGGGTTCCCAGCTGACGCTGAAGGCGCCAAACGCCAAAATGCGTAAGGTGAGCGACGACGCGCCGCTGATCGAGCGCGTGGAATATCAGCTCCAGGCCACCATTAACCCACAGCTGGCGAGCCACGGCGGCAAGGTATCGCTGATGGAAATCACCGACGACGGCTTCGCTATCCTGCAGTTCGGCGGCGGCTGTAACGGCTGTTCAATGGTTGATGTGACGCTGAAAGAAGGTATCGAGAAAGAGCTGCTGGCGACCTTCCCCGAGCTGAAAGGCGTGCGCGATCTGACCGAGCACCAGCGTGGCGAACACTCTTTCTACTGAGTGCGCTAAACTACCGCAATGAACCGGGTGAGTCATGGGCCGCCCGGTTTTTTTATACAGCCTCTTTCATGCCTTAAAAAATCAGGACATAAATTCTGATACCGATTGGTTAAATGGCTGCACAGGCCCAACTCTTCTGCTTCTGCTTCTGCTTCTGCTTCTGCTTCTGCTTCTGCTTCTGCTTCTGCTTCTTCCATCAGTATTTATAATATTTCAGGCACCTCATCTTTTATTTTCCAGTTATTTATTACGTTACAGGGTCAATTAACCTTCTTTACTATTACTTACTTTAAAGGCGCCGGAAAAATAATCACCCTTGATTAAAGGAGAACGCAAGAGATATCATTTGTCCGGAATGATAGCCTGACAAGGCCATGCTGAAAGCAAAGAGAGAAAGAACACAACTCAAAGGATTGAATAACATGTCAGAACCGAAAAAAGTTATATTAACCTTCCGAGCCGAAGGTGATAATTTAAAATCAAGCAATTTTTAATCACGAAAAATACACTGGCCTGGTCTATCAGCATCCTGTAGCAACAATAACTCTGGCGTAACGATTGGCCGTGGCTACGATATGGGTGACAAAACCAAAATTGAAGTATCCATCAGCCTGCAAAAAGCAGGTATCGAAAGGGAAAAGGCAGAAGCAATCTCAAAAGGCGCTGGTTTAAAAGGCTGTTCAGCTTACAATTTCGTGATAAAAAACAGAAGTGCAATTAGCGTTATAACAGAAAAAAAAGCAGGTAGAACTTTTTAAAAATACTTATGAAGAATTGAAAAGAGATGTTGAGCGGATTTGTAAGGACAGGTTTACTATTACTAAATATCATCCAGATCCTGGTATATCACCCACGTTGGCATGGAGCAGGATCCCGGAAAAGATAAAAGATATTCTTATAGATTTACGTTACCGTGGGGACTATAACCTGAAAACCAGAAAGCATCTACAACGGCTGGCGTATACAGGCGATATGAAAGGCTTCGGGCGCGTCATTGCAGACGAAACCCTTTGGCATAATGTCCCTAAAGACAGATTCAACAGAAGGGTCAGTTTCTATGAAAATAACTAACAAAATCCTGTTTCTCTCTGTTTTTTCTTTCAATGTAAATGCTGCTTTTACCGAGGCAGAAATAAAACAGCTTGAAGAGATAAATAAAAGCTCGGTGGTAAAAAAAGAACGAGCGAAAGCGGCTCTTGGCGCGACGACAGAAAAAACAATAGCGCACTTTCCAGAGCAGAGCGCCAGTATAACGGCGCTGAAAAAATCGTGGGAAGAGACAATCAAAAAGAAATGTCGGTTACTGACATCCGCATCCAGAAACAGCGATGCAGAAATAGCCGCTGAAAACCTGTGTCTGGCAGAGGAATATGCCAAAGCAGCAACATTCTTTGATGAACTAAATTATTGAGGCGTTCAGCCGACACCTGGCCGAAATGGAGAGGAAAGAAAAATGACTAATTTGAATGATTTCCTGAAAGCTGAATTTTCAGAGGCCGAGCGCACAGAGATTGAACGGATGGCTGACGAGCTGATTCTGGAAACCGGCCTGCAGCTACTGCGGGAAGAACTGGCGCTGTCTCAAAAAATCGTTGCTGAAGCTATGGGCGTGAAACAACCGCGTATCACACAGATTGAACAAAGCGGAGCCGATCGGCGCCTGATTACTATCAAGCGTTATATCGAGGCTATGGGCGGAAAACTCAGCCTGCTAATCGAAATGCCCGGCGAATTGGGCAGCCGTACCCTGCGGGTTTAAGGATGCTGCCGCTGGCACAGGCCGATCGGACGGCATCCGTGCCAGCGCGCGAAGCGCTCTCCGCTCTCTGCACTTGCTTCCCGTCCCTCCGTTGCCGGTTCAGCGCAGCGCCTTCTTCCTTCTATGCTTGCTTCCCGTCCCTCTGCCGCTGGTTCAGCGCGTCCCTGCTTTTACGCTTTCTTCCCAACCCTGCGCCACCGGTCCACATCCTTCAGCAGCAGATTGACCTGCTTGTCGGCAAAGGTTTCTGTCACCGTTTTGCTGAGCTTACGACGCCAGTTGGGATACTGATCCGTGGTGCCCGGCACGTTAACCGGCTTGTCCATATCCAGCAGATCTTCCGGCTGAAGCCCCAGCAGTGCGCTGTCGGTGTCGGCAAGAAAACGGTGCATTCCCCGACTCAGCTGCGGCGTCATTTTCACCAGGGCGGCCTTTTTGCCGCTGTCTTTCGGCACGCAGCCGTAGCGATGCAGCGCCTCCAGCAGCGCCTGTTTCTGCCGCGCTCTGTCTTCATAAAGACCGCGCAGCACCACCTTATCGGGATACAGACCCAGCTTCTCGCCCATCTCCAGATCGACGGCGCTCCAGAAGCCGCGCAGCGTCGGCAGGTCGTGCGTGGTGGCGCTCGCCATGGCCTGACGCGCCCACTTGTCCGGCGCGCGATAGCGATCGGGCTTTTCCTGCTCGAAATAGAGCACTTTCCAGGAGTAGATGCCGCTTTGCCGCAGCTTTGAGACGATCTCGACGGGCACCGTCCCCAAATCTTCCCCAATCACCATACATTGGTTACGCTGGCTTTCCAGCGCCAGGATCGCCATCAGATCGTCAACGGGATAGTAGACATAAGCGCCGTAATTGGCGGTTTCACCGTAGGGGATCCACCACAGGCGCAGCAGCGACATCACGTGGTCGATACGCAGCGCGCCGCAGCTCATCATGTTCGCTCTGAGCAGGTCGATAAAAGGCTGGTAGCCGCGCGCGGTCATGATATGCGGATCCATCGGCGGCAGTCCCCAGTTCTGTCCCAGCGGGCCAAGGATATCCGGCGGCGCGCCTACCGATGCATCCATACAGTACAGTTCGCGATCGCACCAGGTTTCCGCGCCGCCTTCCGCCACGCCCACCGCTAAATCGCGATAAAGTCCAATCGGCATGGCGTGCTGCTGGCTGACCTGCCAACACTCTTCAAACTGTCGGTTCGCCAGCCATTGCAACCACAGCCAGAAACGCACTTCGTCCTCGTTGTCGCGGCAGAATTGCTGTACGGCTTCGCCATGTGCTTCCCGCAGATTTTCCGGCCACACCGGCCAGCCCCAGGCATCTTTATTTTCGCGCCGCATGGCGCCATGCAACGCGTCGAAAGCGGCCTGCCAGTAAAGGCTTTCACCGCCCTTTTCGATAAAGGCGGTAAAATGCGCCTGGCTGGCATCATCCTGCTGACGCTGGCTGAACCGCTGCCAGGCATAGCGCAGGGCCGTCATTTTCAGCTCCCCTACCGTGTCATAATCTACCCATTCGGCCTCTCTGGCCTGCTGCAGGCGACTCTGGATGGCCTTACCGCGCAGCCAGCGCTGGCCTTCTTTGCTTTCCTGAAATTCCGGGACGGCATTAACGTCGATATAAAGAACGTTGAGCCAGCGCCGCGAAGAGGGGCTATATGGGCTGGCGTTTGCCGGGCTGGCAGGATAAAGCGAGTGGACAGGATTGAGGCCGATAAACGACCCGCCGCGCTCGGCAATTTCGGTCAGCATTTGCTTCAGATCGCCAAAATCGCCAATTCCCCAGTTCTGTTCGGAGCGCAGCGTATAAAGCTGGACGCAGGCGCCCCACAGCTTTTCGCCCTGGCGCAGCGGCTCCGGCTCGTAGCAGCGTTTCGGTGCAATGATAATCCGGCACGGCCAGCTCTTTTTCCCCTGACGCAGGGACAGCGTGTGATAGCCATAGGCCAGCGAGGAAGGCAGCGTGAGGGCTTCTCCGGCATTGATCTCGCCCTGATAGTCACGGCCTTTTTCGCTGGTCAGCTGCCACTGGTAGCTGCCCTTGCCGCCGATTTCCAGCGTCATTGTCCGCTTGCGCAGGAAAACCTTGCACGGCGGGATTGGGCCGGGTTTACTGCGGTTGGTTGACATCGCTGCCAGCAGGCGCTGCCGAATGTCGGGGGAAATCTCTTCCTGCTCGCCTTTGGCGTTGATGTATTGGGCGGCGATACCTGCCGCTGCTGCTGCCTGCTCAAATTTCTTTTTATCCATTGCTGCTCCCTGTACGTTTGGCCTGCCAGATGCGCTGCTGATAGTCATGAATAGAACGGTCGGAGCTGAACATGCCGCAACGCGCGGTATTGAGGATGGTCATCCTTGTCCAGGCTTCCTGGTCAAGATAGTGCTGTTCGGCGCGCTTTTGCGCTTCGCAATAGCTGGCGAAGTCGGCCAGCGCCAGCCAGTAATCACCGCCCTCGCCCAGGCTGTTAAGCAGCGGCGCAAAGGCTTGTTTATCGCCATTGCTGAAGAAGCCGTTCTCCAGCTCTTTCAGAATGGCGTTGAGATGCTTATCTTTTTTACGCAGCTTCAGTGGCGCGTAGCCTTTTTTCCGCAGCGCTTTCACTTCGTCTACCGTGTGGCCGAAAATAAAGATGTTCTCTTCGCCTACCTGCTCTGCAATCTCCACGTTGGCGCCGTCAAGCGTGCCGACGGTCAGTGCGCCGTTTAGCGCCAGCTTCATATTGCCGGTGCCGGAAGCCTCATAGCCCGCCGTAGAAATCTGCTCGGAAATATCCGCGGCCGGGATCATCAGTTCCGCAGCGGTAATGCGATAGTCCGGGATAAACACGACCTTCATTTTGTCGCCGATAAGCGGATCGTTATTGATTTTCTCCGCCACTTTGTTGATGGCATAAATGATATTTTTTGCCAGGTAATAGCCCGGCGCGGCTTTAGCACCGAACAGAAAGACGCGCGGCACCCACGCCATATCGGGATCTTCACGCAGCCTTTTGTAGCAGGAGAGAATATGCAGCAGCCCAAGATGCTGACGCTTGTATTCGTGCAGTCGCTTGATTTGCACATCGAACAGCGCTTCGGGACTGACTTTGATCCCGGTCACGCGGTGAATATAGTCCGCCAGCCGCACCTTATTATCATATTTGATCTGGCGATAGCGCTGGCGGAAAGCCGCATCGTCGGCGAACGCTTCCAGCCCTTGTAACGCCTCCAGATGGTTGACCCACTCCACTTTCAGCGTGTCGTCGAGCAGCGTCGCCAGCTGTGGATTGCATTGCTTAAGCCAGCGGCGCGGCGTAATGCCGTTGGTGACGTTATGGAATTTGGTTGGCCAGAGCCGGTGGTATTCCGGGAAGAGATCCTTAACCACCAGCGCCGAATGCAGCGCCGCCACGCCGTTCACCGCAAAACAGCTGACCACGCACAGGTTCGCCATGCGCAGCTGGTTGTCATGCAGCAGCGCCAGCTTTGCCCAAACCGCCTCGTCGCCCGGCCAGACTTTATCGACCTGCTTTTTAAAGCGCCTGTCGATCTCTTTGATAATCATAAAGTGGCGCGGCAGCAGCGCCCGCACCAGCCGCTGATCCCAACATTCCAGCGCTTCCGGCATCAGCGTGTGGTTGGTATAGGCGAAAGTTTTACTGACGATGCCCCAGGCGTCGTCCCACGCCAGCTGGTGCTCGTCCAGCAGCACGCGCAGCATCTCCGGAATGGCAATAGTGGGATGGGTATCGTTAAGCTGGATCACTTCGTAGTCAGGCAGTTCGGCAATATGGCGTCCGGCAAGATGATGGCGGCGCAGAATATCCGCCACCGAGCAGGCGCACTGAAAATATTGCTGCATCAGACGCAGGCGCTTGCCTTCCTGATGGTTGTCGTTGGGATAAAGCACCTTGGTCAGCTTTGCCGCCTCGATGCCCTGCTGCTCCGCCTGAAGAAATTTGCCGTCGTTAAACAGCGTCAAATCGAAAGGATGCGCGTGGCTGGCCTGCCAGAGCCGCAGCGGCTGCGTTACGCCGTTGCGGTAGCCGACCACCGGCAGATCCCAGGCCTCGCCGCGCAGCATAAAAGCGGGCTGCCAGTCGACGCTGCCCTCGTTGTTTTTGGTGACTTTCCCGCCGAAACCGACGTTAACATCCAGCGCGCTATTGTGGCGAAACCACGGATAACGCTCGCGATGCCAGTCGTCCGGCGCCTCGATCTGGCGGCCATCGTCAAAGGACTGGCGAAACAGGCCGTACTGGTAGTTCAGCCCGTAGCCGGTGGCGGACTGCCCGACCGTCGCCATTGAATCCAGATAACAGGCGGCCAGCCGTCCCAGCCCGCCGTTGCCCAGAGCCGGATCGACCTCTTCCTCCAGCAGCTCGCTCAGGCTGCACTGGTGAGCGGCCAGCGCCGCTTTTACCTCGTCATACCATCCCAGGTTCAGCAGCGTGTTGCCGGTCAGCCTGCCAATCAGAAATTCCATGGAAATATAGTTTACGTGGCGCTGCTGCTTTGCCGGCTTTGCGGGCGCGGCAGCGGCCAACATCTCGGCCAGCGCGCCGCTGAGCGCCTGCCACCACTGGTGAGACGTCATTTCATCTGCTGAAGAAAGGCCGGTGCGCTGCCACTGGCGGGCCAACGCCGCCTCGAAACGAGCCTGATTAAATTTCTGCTGCGACATACCGCTTCCTTTTAAAAGAGTAAGAGGAACACTGGCGGAACACATACAGTTAAGACCTGAACAGTAAAAAATGCTCATGCAGGCTGATGATAAAATTAAAAAAGCCATCGACAGGGCGTCGATGGCTGGTTCGCTATCAGGCAGGGTTTAGCACAGTTCCAGATGAACCTCGTGCTGCTCGATGGTTTTCAACACGCCGGGCGGCGGCACCTCATCCGTAAAGAGATAGTCAATCAGGCTCATATTGCCCAGGTTGACCATCGCGTTGCGGCCAAATTTTGAATGGTCGGCCACCAGCATCACGCAGCGCGAGTTTTCGATAATCGCCCGCTTGGTGCGCACCTCGTGATAGTCGAAGTCCAGCAGCGAGCCGTCCATATCAATACCGCTGATGCCCAGGATGCCGTAGTCCAGACGAAACTGAGAAATATAATCCAGCGTCGCCTCGCCCATGATGCCACCGTCACGCGTGCGGACTTCGCCGCCCGCCACAATCAGGCTGAAGTCGGGCTTGCTCATCAGCAGCATCGCCACGTTAAGATTGTTGGTGACAATGCGCAGGTTGTTATGGTTCAGCAGCGCGTGCGCAACGGCTTCCGGCGTGGTGCCGATATCAATAAATAACGAAGCGCCGTCCGGGATCTGGCTGGCCACTCGCTGCGCGATGCGCGCTTTTTCCGCCGACCACATCATTTTACGATCCTGCCAGGCGGTATTTTCCGAACTGGAGGGCAGCGCCGCGCCGCCGTGATGACGCTGGATCTTATTCTGCTCCGCCAGCTCGTTCAGATCGCGACGGATGGTTTGCGGGCTGACGGTAAAGTGATCCACCAGCTCCTCGGTACTGACATAGCCCTGACGACGAACCAGATCGATAATGGCGTCGTGTCGTTGCGTCTGCTTCACAAAGCTCTCCTGTTGCCCGTTATTTTTTTCGGGTGTCTACAAAGGCCATTGCCAGGCCTGTCAGCAGCCCGGTAACGTGAGCGGCGTTGGCGATCGACAGGCCGAACCAGCCCATATAGCCAATCACCAGCCAGACGATGGAAAACGCCATCAGGCCGCGCTCAAGGAAGATACCGCTGGCGGGATCCCGCTCTCCGCGCAGCCAGGCGTAGCCCATCAGCGCGTAAACCACGCCGGAAAGGCCGCCAAACAGCACGCCGCTGAACTTCGCCTGCATCCAGCCGCTGAGCAGCGCGGAGATTAGCATAATCACAAACAGCTTACCGCTGCCCAGCCGTTTTTCTATGGCGCCGCCCAGATACCACCACCAGAGCAAATTAAAGAGGATATGCACCAGTGAAAAATGCAGCAGCGCGTGGCTGAACCAGCGCCACAGCTGAAAATGCTGATCGACATCCGGCCAGGAAAGCCAGCTCAGCACGGTGCCGTCGCCGACAATCTGCATCAGGATAAACACGATGATACAGGCCGCCATTACGATCAAAGTCAGCGGCCCGGCGCGTTCACGAAGGTTAGCCATCAGCGAGGAATGACTATAGGTAATGCCGCTGTTGGTGGTGCCAGAGTGCCAGCTTGCCATCTGATAACGCGGATGATTCGGGTCGCGGATAAACTGATTAAGTTCGTTTTCGACCAGCTCCAGCTGGGCATCGTTATCCAGCCACAGCGTGTAGCGGCTGTCCTGCTCAATCCGCAGCGTGACGCCGCGCGTCGCCATATAATCCACAAAAGCCTGCGCCATGCGCTGGCTGGCAAAATCGGTAATGCGCATCATCGCCGGTAAAGTCCCTGTTGCTGAAAAATGGTTTCCTGTCTGCGGTTAGTCCGCGGCGGAATCAACCTGCTGTGGAAAAGCGGCGCGCCAGGCGTCGAAACCGCCATCAATACTGTAGGCCGCTTTGAAGCCCTGCGTCAGCAGATACTGCGCCGCGCCCTTGCTGCTGTTGCCGTGGTAGCACATCACCAGTACCGGCACAGAGAGATCGCTCTGCTGGATAAAGGTGCTGAGCGTGGTGTTAGTCAGGTGGAAAGCGCCGCTGGCGTGTCCGATAGCGTAGCTTTGCGGATCGCGGATATCGACCAGCAGGGCGTTGTCCTGGGTCAGCAAAGCCTGCGCCTGCTGCACGTTGATGCACTCAAATTGTTCCATGATCGATTCTCGAATAATGACAAGCGGCCGCTATTGTATCGCGAACAAAGCCGACAATAACCCAACGAAATGCAGGGCTATACGGCTTTTTCGTGAACAATTCTGTTACCTGCATCACGCATAAATGTTTTTATTCGGTTAAGGCTGGCATCAGTGTCGCTTTGCGATTATTATAATGCTCGAAAACGAACATTTAAGAACTATTCCGAACATCGGAGGAGATGACGTGGAAACCAAAGACTTGATCGTAATCGGCGGCGGTATCAACGGCGCTGGCATTGCAGCAGATGCTGCAGGACGCGGCCTGTCTGTGCTGATGCTGGAAGCGCAAGATTTGGCCTGCGCTACCTCTTCCGCCAGCTCTAAACTGATCCACGGCGGCCTGCGCTACCTGGAACACTACGAATTCCGCCTGGTCAGCGAAGCGCTGGCCGAGCGTGAAGTGCTGCTGAAAATGGCGCCGCATATCGCTTTCCCGATGCGCTTCCGCCTGCCGCACCGCCCGCACCTGCGTCCGGCATGGATGATCCGCGTGGGTCTGTTTATGTACGATCATCTGGGCAAACGCACCAGCCTGCAGGGCAGCAAAGGGTTGCGTTTTGAATCAGACTCGGTGCTGAAGCCGGAAATTACGCGCGGTTTCGAATATTCCGACTGCTGGGTAGACGATGCGCGCCTGGTCGTGCTCAACGCACAGGAAGTGGAAAAGCGCGGCGGCGAAGTCCGTACCCGCACCCGCGTCACTCGCGCCTGGCGTGAGAACGACATGTGGACGGTAGAAGCGGAAGATATCGATACCGGCAAAACCCACACGTGGCAGGCTAAAGGCCTGGTCAACGCGGCTGGCCCCTGGGTGAAGCAGCTGTTTGACGACGGCCTCCAGCTGAAATCACCTTACGGTATTCGCCTGATCAAAGGCAGCCATATCGTGGTGCCGCGCGTGCATACGCAAAAGCAGGCTTATATCCTGCAAAACGAAGACAACCGTATCGTTTTTGTGATCCCGTGGATGGATGAGTTTTCCATTATCGGTACCACCGACGTGGAGTACAAAGGCGATCCGAAAAACGTGCATATCGACGAGAAAGAGACCGAGTATCTGCTGAAAGTGTTTAACAACCACTTTAAGAAGACGCTGAGCAAGGAAGATATCGTCTGGTCTTATTCCGGCGTGCGCCCGCTGTGCGATGACGAATCCGATTCGCCGCAGGCCATCACCCGCGACTACACGCTGGACGTGCGTGACGATAACGGTAAGGCGCCGCTGCTGTCGGTCTTCGGCGGCAAGCTGACCACCTACCGCAAGCTGGCTGAGCATGCGATGGAAAAGCTGTCTAAGTATTATCCGAAAGCCGGCCCGGCCTGGACGCGCAGCTGCGTGCTGCCCGGCGGCGATATCGCCGGCACGCGTGAGGATTACGCCGCCAGCCTGCGTCGCCGCTATCCGTTTATTACCGAAGCGATGGCTCGCCACTATGCCCGTACCTACGGCAGCAACACCGAGCTGTTCCTGAAACCGGCGAAAAGCCTGGACGATCTGGGCGAACGCTTTGGCCACCACTTCTACGAAGCGGAGCTGCGTTATCTGGTCGAGAAGGAATGGGTGCGCGAGCAGGACGATGCGCTGTGGCGCCGTACCAAAATGGGCATGTTCCTGAACGAGCAGGAGCGCGCACGCGTCGGTGAATGGCTGGCCCAGCACGGTAAAAAACCGGTTTTATCGCTGGCCTCATAAGGGCTGACGGCTAAAGCGGTAACACAGAGGGCGGAATTGATTTCCGCCCTTTTTGTCAGAGCGGCTGGTTTATTAACAATCGATAAAGCGCATCAGTGTGATTCTGGCGTGGACTGGCATAATAAAGGACGGCGATATCATCAGTATCGTGATCAAAAAAACACAGATAATCCCGTTTTGCATCGTAGTAGCGTTTAACTTTTATACCGCGATTAGCCATATCGGTATCGTAAGCCCATTCCAGCCTCTCATTGCTAATCTGTTCAAGGCTATTTAGCATCAAATTTTCAACAAATGCCTGGGCCGCTTCTTCGCTTTCAGCATAGGGCATACCCGCGCGTATTGACGCTTCGCGCTTACAAAATTTAATTTCCTGTAGCGACCTAACCGCAGTTTCGGCTAAGTAAACCTCCTTGTTCATAACAGCCTCGCGAATTATCCTTTTATTTCACGCAATTTTTTTAACGCCTCTTCCGGCGTCATCTTGCGTCCCTGAGTAATGTCATTTTTTCCGCGCATTAAAATTTTGCCTAAAGCATTAAGCTCACGCTCTTTAGCGATGGCGGCAAGCTCTGCTTCACGTTCGTCGGCGGGCTGAACGAAGAGTCCGGTCGCGCCATTTTGGGTAATATAGACACCACCTTTAAATTGCTGCGGATCGCCTAATTTCTCCCGTGCCACCTTTTCAGAAAGAGTAATTTTACTCGGCATGTTCGACATCCTTTGCTGATGGTAAAGTGAGCAAATTATATCGCAGCGGGCCGTGAAATGTACAAATTTAAACTCAGGTTGAAGGCTCAGAACGGACCTTTAGCGCTACAGGCGGATCGCCGTGGTCACCCCTCCTTCACCAGCAAGTTACGGATAATGCAATGGCAGCCAGCTCCTGAAATGAAGGTGCTCGTGGCGTTCTGTTTGAGGTATTTATTTGCCTGATACAAAAAATAAAATAGTGCCAAAGCGGGGAGAAACTTCTTCAGGCTGACTCTCGCTGCGCTGTATAAAAACACAGCACAGCGAGTCTTCAGGTAAAGCGTTTAATCACGGCAGAGCTTAGAGGCGGATCGGCTTAATGCCCCAAATCTCATCGGCATATTCCTGGATGGTGCGATCCGACGAGAAGTAGCCCATATTGGCGATATTCAGCAGCGTTTTGCGCGTCCATTCCTCCGGATGGCGGTACAGCTCGTCCACCTTGTCCTGGGTATCCACGTAGCTGCGATAGTCCGCCAGCAGCTGATAGTGGTCGCCCAGATTCACCAGCGAATCATAAATATTACGATAGCGGCCAGGCTCCTGCGGGCTGAAGGTGCCGGTAGCGATCTGCGTCAGCGCCTGATGCAGCTCGGCGTCCTGTTCGTAGTATTTACGCGCGTTATAGCCCTGGGCGCGCAGCTCCTCGACCTGCGGCGTGGTGTTGCCGAAGATAAAGATATTCTCTTCGCCGACGTGCTCCAGCATCTCGACGTTGGCGCCGTCCAGCGTCCCGATGGTCAGCGCGCCGTTCAGGGCAAATTTCATATTGCTGGTGCCGGACGCTTCCGTGCCCGCCAGAGAAATCTGCTCGGAAAGGTCGGCCGCCGGGATAATGACCTGGGCCAGGCTGACGCTGTAGTTGGGGATAAACACGACCTTCAGCTTATTTTTCACCTGCGGATCGTTGTTGATCACCTGCGCGACATCGTTGATCAAATGAATAATATGTTTTGCCATGTAGTAGGCCGACGCGGCCTTACCGGCAAAAATATTCACGCGCGGTACCCAGTCGGCATCCGGATCGGCCTTGATCCGGTTGTAGCGGGTGATCACATGCAGCACGTTCAGCAGCTGACGTTTGTACTCGTGGATACGCTTGATCTGCACGTCGAACAATGCGTGAGGATCGATAACGATATCCATTTTCTGGGCGATATGCGCCGCCAGCCGCTTTTTGTTGGTCAGCTTGGAATCGCTGATCCTTTTCAAAAAGCCAGGATAGTCGATATGCTGCTTCAGCTCGTCAAGCTGGCTTAAGTCGGTACGCCAGTTGCGGCCAATGGTGTCGTCCAATACTTCTGAAAGCGAAGGATTGGCCAGCGCCACCCAGCGACGCGGCGTCACGCCGTTGGTTTTATTGCAGAAGCGGCCAGGAAACAGCGCGGCAAAGTCGGCGAACAGCGACTGTACCATCAGGTTAGAGTGCAGTTCGGACACGCCGTTGACCTTGTGGCTGACCACGACCGCCAGCCAGGCCATCCGTACCTGACGACCGTTGTTCTCATCAATGATCGAGATGCGCGACTGCAGATCCCAGTCATCGGGATAGTAGTCCTGAATCGTTTTCAGGAAGTAGTCGTTGATATCGAAAATAATTTGCAGATGGCGCGGCAGGATCCTGCCGATCATATCTACCGGCCAGGTTTCCAGCGCTTCCTGCATCAGCGTATGGTTGGTGTAGGAGAAGACCTGACAGGTCACTTCAAACGCGTCGTCCCAGCTGAACTTATGCTCGTCGATCAGCAAGCGCATCAGCTCCGGGATAGCCAGCACCGGATGGGTATCATTCAGATGGATGGCAATCTTATCCGCCAGGTTATCGAACGTCTGATGCATCACCCAGTGCCGGTTAAGAATATCCTGCACCGTGGCCGACACCAGAAAATATTCCTGGCGTAAACGCAGCTCGCGCCCGGAGTAGGTCGAATCATCCGGGTAAAGCACGCGCGAGACGTTTTCCGAGTGGTTTTTATCTTCCACCGCCGCAAAGTAGTCGCCCTGATTAAATTTCCCCAGGTTGATTTCGTTACTCGCCTGCGCGCCCCACAGGCGCAGCGTGTTGGTGGCGTCGGTATCAAAGCCCGGAATGATCTGATCATAGGCCATCGCCAGCACTTCTTCCGTTTCCAGCCAGCGGGAACGGCTGCCCTCTACCTGAATACGTCCGCCGAAGCGGACTTTGTAGCGGGTATTAAAGCGCTGGAACTCCCACGGGTTGCCGTACTCCAGCCAGTAATCCGGCGATTCCGCCTGGCGACCGTCAACGATATTCTGTTTAAACATGCCGTAATCGTAGCGGATGCCGTAGCCGCGTCCGGGCAGGCCCAGCGTGGCGAGCGAGTCCAGGAAGCAGGCGGCCAGGCGGCCCAGACCGCCATTGCCCAGCCCCGGATCGCTCTCTTCGCCGATCAGATCTTCCAGATCGAAACCCATTTCTTCCAGCGCGGCGCGCGCGTCTTCGTAAATACCCATTGCCAGCAGCGCATTGGAAAGCGTGCGGCCTACCAGGAATTCCATCGACAGATAATAGACCTGACGCACATCCTGCGACAGCTGCGCCCGGTTAAAACGCAGCCAGCGTTCCACCATCCGATCCCGCACCGCCAGCAGCGTGGCGTTCAGCCATTCATGTTTGTTGGCAACGGAAGGATCCTTGCCGATAGTGAACATCAATTTATAGGCGATGGAGTGCTTCAGTGCCTCGACGCTGAGCGTTGGGGCGGTATAGATGAAAGGTGCGTTCATATCAATTTTCCTGGGTTCTTTACAGCAGACGTTGATAGAGATCGCGGTAGGCCACGGCGGCCACCTGCCAGCTAAAATCCATTGCCATTGCCTGACGCTGTACGTAACGCCACAGCGAAGGGCGCGACCAGAGCACAAAGGCGCGGCGAATGGCACGGAGCAACGACCAGGCATTGCTGTCTTCAAAGACGAAACCGCTGGCAATGCCGTCGGCCAGGTTCTCCAGCGAGCTGTCGTTGACCGTATCGGCCAGGCCGCCGGTACGCCGCACCAGCGGCAGCGTGCCGTACTTCAGGCCGTAAAGCTGCGTCAGCCCGCAAGGCTCAAAGCGACTCGGCACCATAATCACGTCGGCGCCGCCCATGATGCGGTGCGAAAAGGCTTCGTGGTAGCCAATCTGCACGCCAACCTGACCCGGATATTCCGCGGCCGCCGCCAGGAAGCCCTGTTGCAGCACCGCGTCGCCCGCGCCCAGCAGCACCAGCTGACCGCCCTGCTCCAGCAGCCCAGGCAGCGCCTCCAGCACCAGATCCAGCCCTTTCTGCTTCGTCAGGCGGCTGACCACGGCAAACACCGGGGCTTTTTCGTCAATTTTCAGCCCCATCGCAATTTGCAGCTGGCGCTTGTTCTCCTGCTTGGCGTCTAACACGTCGCGGTTATAACGCGTGGTCAGCAGCAGATCCTGCTCCGGATCCCAGATCAGCGGATCCACGCCGTTCAGGATGCCGGTCAGCCGCCCTTCCATCTGCCGCTGCTTCAGCAGATCTTCCATACCGTAACCAAATTCCGGCTGGGTGATCTCGCGCGCATAGGTCGGGCTGACCGCCGTAATATGATCGGCATAGAACAGACCAGCTTTGAGGTAGGAGATCTGTCCATAAAATTCCAGGCCGTGCATATTGAAGAAAGACCACGGCAGCTGGATTTCGTCCAGATGATGCGCGTAAAACAGCCCCTGATACGCCAGGTTGTGTACGGTGAACACGGATTTTGCCGGACGGCCTCTGGCGGCCAGATAGGCGCAGGTCAGACCGGCGTGCCAGTCGTGCGCGTGAACCACTTCCGGTCGCCAGAAGGTGTCCAGTCCGCAGGCAATTTCGCAGCCCATCCAGCCCAGCAGCGCAAAACGGAGATAGTTATCCGTATAGGCAAACTGCGATTCATCGTGATACGGACTGCCGGGGCGATCGTACAGTCCCGGCGCGTCGATCAGATAGATGCCTACGCCGTCGTACTGTCCATAAAGCAGCTCGACATAGCCGGCAAAAGTATGCAGTCGGGCGACCACTTCAGTATCCGGTATCCCTTTTTTCAAGTCCGGAAACGCCGGGATCAATACGCGAGTATCAATCCCTTGTGCAATTTGCGCCGCCGGTAATGCTCCCACAACATCAGCAAGCCCGCCCGTTTTCAGCAGCGGGAAAATTTCTGAACAGACATGTAAAACCTGCATTATCGGCTCCTTTACCTTGTTCTGACGCGTTCCTCCGCATCAAATACCTGTGCTTTATTTTTGTACTTTATGCGGTTAACTGCGCCAGCCCAGCTTCGCCAGCATGGAACGCGTCACCAGCACAATGCCTTCTTCCGAGCGGTAAAAACGGCGCGCGTCATCATCCGGATTCTCACCGATTACCGTTCCTTCGGGCAGCACGCACGCACGATCTATAACGCAGCGGCGCAGGCGACAGGAGCGCCCCACTACCACATCCGGCGACAGCACAGAGGATTCGATATTGCAGAAAGAATTGATTCTTACGCGTGAAAACAAAACGGAATTCACTACCACCGAGCCGGAAATAATGCAGCCGCCCGATACCAGTGAATTCATCGTCATTCCATGACTGCCTGACCTGTCCTGCACGAATTTCGCCGGCGGCAGCGGCTCCATATGGGTACGGATAGGCCATTCACGGTCGTACATATCCAGCTCCGGCGTCACCGACGCCAGATCGAGATTGGCTTTCCAGTAAGCTTCCAGCGTGCCGACATCGCGCCAGTAAGGCGGCGCGTCTTTATCGCTTTGCACGCAGGACAGGCTGAAGGAGTGCGCCAGCGCTTCGCCGGTCGCTACGATCTTCGGCAGAATATCTTTGCCGAAGTCATGGTTCGATTCGGGAATTTTCAGATCGTCTTCCAGCAGCTGATAAAGATAGTCGGCGTTAAAGGTATAGATGCCCATGCTCGCCAGCGCCAGGGTATCGTTACCCGGCATCGACGGCGGATCGGCCGGTTTCTCCAGGAAATCGACGACTTTGTTCTGATCGTTGACCGCCATCACGCCGAAGGCGCTGGCCTCTTCAATCGGCACCGGCAGGCAGGCAATGGTGCATTTCGCGCCGTTCTCCACGTGGTCCAGCAGCATGCGCGAGTAGTCCATTTTGTAGATATGGTCGCCGGCCAGGATCACGATATATTTCGCTTCATAGCGCCGAATAATATCCAGATTCTGCGTCACGGCATCCGCCGTGCCCCGATACCAGTGCTCGGTAGTCTGGCGCTGCTGGGCAGGGAGCAGGTCGACGAACTCGTTCATCTCCTCGTTAAAAAGCGACCAGCCTCGCTGGATATGCTGCACCAGCGTGTGCGACTGGTACTGGGTGATCACCGCAATCCGTCGGATCCCGGAGTTCAGGCAGTTTGACAGGGCAAAATCGATAATGCGGAACTTGCCGCCGAAATGGACGGCAGGCTTGGCGCGGTTGGCGGTAAGGTCTTTCAGGCGCGTGCCGCGTCCGCCCGCCAGGATCAGGGCTACAGTTTGCGACGGCAATTGTCTTGCCAACATCAGAGGGTCGTTCTTATCTAAAGTGGCCATGCCTGACTCCTGTTATGGTTGTTCCTGGAACACGCACACACCGTGCGCGGCTCCATGCCAGACAGTTAACAGAATGGGGTTGTTTTCCCCGGCGAAGGGCGGAATGGCGTGCCAGCGCCCTGGTGGCAGCGTGATGTCGCACACTTCTTCGGTGGCGTTCATCACGATCAGCCAATGCTGCGACAGCCGGATCTGCATCCTGCGTTCGCCGTGGTGCCAGGCGTCGGCAGACAGCGGCTGACCGTCCGGCCCAAGCCATTCCACGTTGCCGTCGTCAATCTGCCACCAGCGATCGGCCTGAAGCGCAGGAATGCGTTTGCGCAGGTGGATCAGGGCAGCAGTAAAAGTAAACAGTCCGCTGTTGTTGTTTTCCCAGTCGAGCCAGGTCAGCTCGTTATCCTGACAGTAGGCGTTGTTGTTGCCGTGCTGAGTGTGGCCGTGTTCGTCGCCAGCCAGCAGCATCGGCGTGCCCTGCGAGAGCAGCAGCGTGGTCAATAAGCCGTGTACGCTGCGCAAACGGTGCTCGGCTACCAGCAGCGGCGCGTTCAGCCCTTCGACGCCGTGGTTGTAGCTGTAGTTGCCGTTGTGACCGTCGCGGTTATCTTCGCCGTTGGCCTCGTTGTGTTTTTCGTTAAAGCAGACCAGGTCGGTCAGGGTAAAGCCGTCGTGCGCGGTGATCAGGTTGATGCTGGCCGAAGGCAGTCGCCCTTGCTGGTTAAAGATATCGCTGGAGCCGGCGAAACGTTTGGCGAACTCAGCATTGCTGCTGTCGCCGTTCAGCCAGAAGCGCCGCATCGTGTCGCGGTACTGGTCGTTCCATTCGGCAAACGGCGGCGGAAAGTTGCCGACCTGATAGCCGTCCGGGCCGATATCCCAGGGTTCCGCAATCAGCTTGCATTGAGAGAGCAGCGGATCTTCCTGCATCGCTTCAAAAATAGAGGCGTGCGGATGGTATTCCGGCGTGCGGCCCAGCACCGTCGCCAGGTCAAAGCGGAAGCCGTCGACATGGCAAACCTCAACCCAGTACCGCAGGCACTCCAGCGTCCAGTCCAGCACGTTAGGATGGCTGATGTTGAGTGTGTTGCCGCAGCCGGTCCAGTTTTCATACTTGCCCTGCTCGTCCAGCCAGTAGAAGCTTTTGTTATCCACGCCGCGCTTCGACAGCATCGGCCCGGTTTCATCCAGCTCGGCCGTATGGTTAAACACTACGTCCAGCACCACTTCAATGCCTGCCGCATGCAGCGCTTTCACCGCCTGCTGGAATTCATCACGCGGATGCACGCCGTTCACGCCGGAAGCGTAGCGGGAATCCAGCGCATAAGGCGCCAGCGGGTTGTAGCCCCAATAGTTGGTCAACCCAAGCCGCAGCAGACGCGGCTCGTGCGCGAAGAAGGCGACCGGCAGCAGCTCCAGCGTGGTAATGCCCAGCCGCTTGAAGTAGTCGATCATCACCCGATGGCCCAGCGCGGCATAGGTGCCCTGGATTTCTTTCGGAATACCGGGATGGCGTTTGGTCAGGCCGCGTACGTGAGCCTCGTAAATAACGGTGGAGCCCCACGGCACGCGCGGCGATTTGTCGTCTTCCCAGTCGAAATCATCGGCCACGACCACGCTGCGCGGTGCAACTGCCGCGCTGTCTTTGGTATCCAAAACCTGTGGGCCGCACTGAAAACGAGGATCGTCAGTAACTTCACCGATCACTTCGCGCGCGCAGGGGTCAATCAGCAGCTTGTGTGGGTTGAAGCGATGCCCGGCTTCGGGCTGCCAGGGGCCGTGAACGCGGTAGCCATAAAGCTGGCCTGGTTTGGCGGCGGGCAGATAGCCGTGCCAGATATCGCCGGTGCGGGCGGGCAGCTCCATTCGCGTTTCAATGCCTCGCTCGTCAAACAGGCAAAGCTCTACCCGCTCGGCGTGTTGCGAAAACAGCGTAAAATTTACGCCCTTGCCGTCATAGGTCGCGCCTGTCGGCGTGGATTTACCGGGCTGCAATTGACTCATGAGGCCTCCCTGACCAGCCACACCGTAGCAAGCGGCGGCAAGGTCATACTGATTGAGTGTTCGCGGTTATGGCTCGGAATAGCCTCGCTGCTAATCGATCCCAGATTACCGACATTGCTGCCGTGATAATGCGCGGAATCGGTATTCAACACTTCCTGCCAGCTTCCCGCTTGCGTAACGCCGAAACGGTAGTCGTAGCGCGTAACAGGCGTAAAGTTGCTGACTACAATCAGTTCATTGCCTTCACGATCGCGGCGCACAAAAACAAACACCGAGTTATCAAAATCATCCACGACCAGCCACTCAAAGCCCATCTGGTCAAAATCAAGCTGATACAGCGGCGGATGCTCGCGGTAGGTATGGTTCAGGTCGCGCACCAGGCGCTGCACGCCGTTGTGCCAGTTGTCCTCGCCCTCCAGCAGATGCCAGTCCAGGCTGATATCGTGATTCCACTCTTTGCCCTGCGCGAACTCATTGCCCATAAACAGCAGCTTTTTGCCGGGGAAGCCGTACATCCAGCCGTAGTAGGCGCGCAGATTGGCGAACTTCTGCCAGACGTCGCCGGGCATCCGATCCAGGATAGAACGCTTGCCGTGCACCACTTCATCGTGCGACAGCGGTAGCACGAAATTTTCGGTGGAGTTGTAAAGCATTCCGAAGGTCAGATTGTTGTGGTGATGCTTGCGGTAGAGCGGATCTACCTGCATGTAGTCCAGGGTGTCGTGCATCCAGCCCAGGTTCCACTTGTACCAGAAGCCCAGGCCGCCCGTTTCGGACGGACGCGTGACGCCCGGAAAATCGGTGGACTCTTCCGCCACGGTCACGGTGCCGGGCGCGGCGTTGCCCAGCGTGCGGTTGGTGTAGCGCAGGAAAGCGATAGCTTCCAGGTTTTCCCGGCCGCCAAAATGGTTAGGGATCCATTCGCCTTCCGCCCGGCTGTAGTCGCGATAGATCATGGAGGCAACGGCATCCACGCGCAGGCCGTCGATGCCAAAACGTTCGATCCAGTAGAGCGCGTTGCCGGTCAGATAGTTGCTGACTTCACGACGGCCAAAGTTATAAATCAGCGTGTTCCAGTCCTGATGAAAGCCTTCGCGCGGGTCGCCGTGCTCATACAGCTCGGTGCCGTCAAATTTGGCGAGGCCGAAATCATCGGAAGGAAAATGTCCCGGCACCCAGTCCAGCAGCACGTTCAGGCCGGCCTGATGGGCAACGGCAATAAAGTTACGGAACTCGTCGCGCGTGCCGAAACGGCGCGTTGGCGCATACATGCCGGTAGGCTGATAGCCCCAGCTGCCGTCAAACGGATGCTCGTTGATCGGCATCAGTTCAAGATGGGTAAAGCCCATCTCTTTGGCATAAGGCACCAGCTGCTCGGCCAGCTCTTTGTAGCTCAGCCAGTAGTTGTTATCCGTATGGCGACGCCACGATCCGAGATGCACCTCATAAATAGAGATGGGCGCGTCAAAATCGTTGGCCCGCTGGCGCGCTTCCGACATGGTGGTTTTAGGCGGAATGCCGCAAATCATCGAGGCGCTGTCCGGCCGCATCTGCGCTTCAAAAGCATACGGGTCGGATTTCAGCCGCAGCTGCCCGTTTTTATCGATGATTTCATATTTATAAAGCTGCCCCTGCACGGCGCCGGGCACAAACAGCTCCCAGACGCCACTCTCCTGACGCAGCCGCATAGGATGGCGACGGCCATCCCAGAAGTTAAAATCGCCGACCACGGAGACACGACGGGCATTAGGTGCCCATACGGAAAAGCGGGTGCCGATAACGCCGTCAATCACGTCCGAGTGCGCGCCCATGCTCTCATAGGGACGTAAGTGGGTGCCTTCCGCCAGTAGCCAGCTGTCCAGCTCTTTCAGCAGCGGCCCAAAGCGATAGGCATCATCCACCAGGTTTTGCTGACCGTGCCAGGTGACGGCCAGCTGGTAGCGGAACATATTTTTGCGGCGTGGGATCACGCCTTCGAAAAATCCCCGTGAATCAATACATTCCAGCTGAGCACATTTCCGGCCGGTATTGGTTTCGATTACCCAAACTTCGGTGGCGTCCGGCAACAGGGCGCGCACCGTCAATCCCTTTGGGGTTTGATGCATGCCGAGTAGCGAAAAGGGGTCAGCATAATGACCGGAAATTAACGCATTAATTAACCGGCGATCCGTAAGCTCTGACATGACTGTACCTGTAATGTATGGCAGGCGATCCTTTTTCAGAAAAAAACGAATGCGCTGCTCTTCATTGAGCCAAAAGCACGCTGGCGGGTACGGCCTGACATCCTGTGCAAAAAACCGCCGCAGCGTGCGACAACTTCTGTTGAATACTCAAAACGTGATCGGACGTGGCAGACAGCGCCAAACATCCCGTAATCGGGCGATACAGCTAAGCATAGCCAGGGCGCCAGTAAAGCCAGGGTCGAATGAAGAAAAAATATTGCTTTCAGATCAAACTTTCACAGATTAGTAAGCGGCATGGAAAAGCAGGGAAGCCGGAGCGATAAAATTCCCCTCAGGGAACAAATGCAGTTAAGGCGCACGGTTAACCGCTTTCACCGATCGCGACATGTTGACCGTTGATGAATGTTTAAACAGCGCAACTGTTATCGTTAATGTTGGGAAAGATATGGAAATTAAAAATGGAAAAGTAACCTTCGCGGCACGACAGGCACGACCGCGTGCAGGTGAAAGCGCCCTGCCGTTCTGGCAGGGCGAGGCGGTCTTAATCCACCAGCAGTCGTAGCATCCGGCGCAGCGGCTCGGCGGCCCCCCACAGCAGCTGGTCGCCAACGGTAAAGGCAGAAAGATACTCCGGCCCCATATTCAGCTTGCGCAGACGGCCCACAGGCGTTTTCAGCGTGCCGGTCACCGCCGCTGGCGTCAGCTCGCGCAGGGTCAGCTCACGGTCATTTGGCACCACGGTAGCCCATTCGTTATGGGCAGCCAGCAGCTGTTCGATTTCCGCCAGCGGCACATCCTTTTTCAGCTTCAGCGTAAACGCCTGGCTGTGGCAGCGCAGCGCGCCAACGCGCACGCACAGGCCGTCGACCGGAATAGTGCGCGCCGGCTGCAGGATCTTGTTGGTTTCCGCCTGGCCTTTCCACTCTTCGCGGCTCTGGCCGTTTTCCAGCTGTTTGTCGATCCACGGGATCAGGCTACCCGCCAGCGGTACGCCGAAGTTATCGGTTGGCAGCACGCCGCTGCGGCTCATCTCGGTGACTTTGCGTTCGATATCCAGGATAGCGGAGGCCGGATTTTGCAGCTCTTTCGCCACGCCGTCGTGCAGCATTCCCATCTGTGCCAGCAGCTCACGCATATGCCGCGCGCCGCCGCCGGAAGCCGCCTGGTAGGTCGCCACTGACGCCCACTCCACCAGATCCTGGGCGAACAGGCCGCCCAGCGACATCAGCATCAGACTGACGGTGCAGTTGCCGCCCGCAAAAGTTTTAATGCCTTTGTCCAGACCCTGACGAATAACGTGGTGGTTGACCGGATCCAGGATAATCAGCGCGTCGTCCTGCATACGCAGCGTGGAGGCCGCATCAATCCAGTACCCCTGCCAGCCTGCCGCACGCAGCTTTGGATAAATCTCGGTGGTGTAGTCGCCGCCCTGGCAGGTGATAATGATATCCAGCGCCTTCAGCGCGTCCAGGTCATACGCATTTTGCAGCAGGCCCGGAGACTGACCGCCAAACTGCGGCGCGGCCTGACCATGCTGAGACGTGGAGAAAAATACCGGGCGAATGACGTCAAAGTCGCGCTCTTCCGTCATCCGCTGCATCAGCACGGAACCGACCATGCCGCGCCAACCAATTAAGCCTACTGATTTCATATTGCACCTGTTTCAGGCTGGTTTGCCCGTCTGCGAGTAGCCTTGAGCCGCCCGCTGGCGAAAGGCAAACTGTCTGCGACAAAAACGCCTGACCTGTTAGAGTAAGTGATAAGAAAGAAATATGGCTATCACCTTACAAAATGCAGCAAAAGTGGCAAGTGAATTAATTCGATTAGCGCGGCTTTTTTAGCAGAGCTGCTTATAACGGAAGACCAGCCCCGGTGGAAAGAAGGAGAAACCCATGACAGAGATGATTTCGGTGACCATATTATTGCTGCTTATTATGGATCCGCTGGGCAATTTGCCGATTTTTATGTCGGTTTTAAAGCATCTGGAGCCGAAACGTCGTCGGACGGTGCTGATTAGGGAAATGCTGATCGCGCTGGCGATTATGCTGCTGTTCCTGTTTGCCGGTGAAAAAATTCTCGCGTTTCTGAACCTGCGAACGGAGACCGTCTCGATTTCCGGCGGCATTATCCTGTTTCTGATCGCTATCAAGATGATTTTCCCCTCGCACGAAAGCAACAGCAGTGGCCTACCCGCAGGCGAAGAACCTTTTCTGGTGCCGTTGGCCATTCCGCTGGTGGCTGGCCCTTCGCTGCTGGCGACGCTAATGCTGCTGTCGCATCAGTATCCCAACAACATCGGCTACCTGGCGGGCTCGCTGCTGATCGCCTGGGGCGCTACGGTGGCGATCCTACTCTTTTCGGGGCTGTTTTTACGGCTGCTGGGCGAAAAAGGCGTTAACGCGCTGGAGCGTCTGATGGGCCTGATCCTGATTATGCTGGCCACCCAGATGTTCCTGGACGGGATCCGCGCTTATCTGAAGCTCTGATCGGGACACAACCACTGTATGAAATGTTTTGCCGCTTCTGTCGGGCGGCATTGCGCCTTTACCCCCTGAACAGGGCATCAGTTATTCGGTAGTACAGTAACAAACGCTGTCTGTACTCTCTGAAGGTCTGTATAATTTTCAGGCGAATTTATTAACTGACAGCGGATAAGATAAGTCCAAAGGATTGGCAATGATGAAAATTACGGTACAGCCTTTTAAGCTGCCGATGCGTACCCGAAACGTCTGCTATATCGCTACGGTTGAAAAAAGAGCGGATAAGACAGAGGAATACATTATTGATATAGAACGCCTGCCCAGTCAGTTTCATGAAATTTTCGCAGGTGACTATTCTCCTCACACCCTTCAAAACGATTTTTATCTCTTCAATTTTTACACGTTAGAAGCAGTCATGACCGATTCCCCTCTATTTTCGCCGGGTAAAGAAATGAATTTTTCCTGGCTCGAGCTGAAAGAATTTATGTTAAAAGCAGTGGGCGGAGCAATCACGGATTTTGTTGCTAAATACGCGCCGCAGGCCGTGGTAGCTATTCCCGTCCGGCCCGGGCTTGGCAAGCTATATGACGAAGTACTGAGTGAAAATGAACAAAATTCAGGCTATCATTACGTCTCAAAATACAGGGAATGGGGGATCTATGTCATTGAAACCTGATTGTGAAACCGGGCGTTCAGCACACGGGTTAACTCGTGAAGAGGTAATGCGTATGGCTCGACAGCATAAAACCCAGCGAGCAATCGAACTTTCATCTGCCATTCGTGAAGCTGGCGGGATCGGAAATCTGGGTGCACCGTTGCCGGATGCGATGTTACGCCGCTCGGTTCAGAAGTAATTCAGAAGCCGTTGCCTGCATAACAATCAATCGCGACTGTCAAAGAGTGGCTGCTGACGGCAAGATTTTACTGTTTGGGATCGGTCTGGTCGTGGCGTCCGCAGAGCCAACGAAGCCGGCTATTCTCGTGGGATGGTTGCCTTATTAGTTATTGCGCCCTACCTGCTGTTCCCCTTTCTGATTTTTCCTCCTTCAGCAAAAGAAAAAGGCGAGCGGCGCTAAGCCGCCCGCCGATCAATACATTAAGAAAGCAGCGCAAAGGCGATCATACCCACGATAGCGCCGGTAGTGCCGAGGATGGTTTCCATCATCGTCCAGGTCTTCAGCGTCTGCCCTTCGGTTGCGCCGGTAAAACGGCCGAACAGCCAGAAGCCCGCGTCGTTAACGTGGCTGAAAATGATCGAACCGCCCGCGATACAGATGGATAATGCCGCCATCTGCGCGCCGGAATAATGCAGCGGTTCAATTACCGGCATAATCAGTCCTACCGCCGTCAGACAGGCGACCGTTGCGGAGCCCTGAATGATGCGCACCGCGCCCGCCAGGATAAAGCAGGCCAGCGCCACCGGTAGGCCCGCGCCGGTCAGTGCATGCCCCAACGCCGGGCCAACGCC
Organism: Erwinia sp. STN24; assembly: GCF_041320675.1. Lineage (NCBI taxonomy): Bacteria > Pseudomonadati > Pseudomonadota > Gammaproteobacteria > Enterobacterales > Erwiniaceae > Erwinia > Erwinia sp. STN24. Next base: position 121,012 of record NZ_JBGGPM010000006.1, read on the forward strand.
CGAATCCACCAGCACCTGCTTAAAGACGCCGCCCGCGCCAATCACCAGCAGAATGATACCCGCCGGCTGCAACGCGCTGCCGCAAATCTGCATCACCCGCTCTTTATCCATGCCCTGACGATACGCCAGGCCATAGATCGCCAGCAAACAGGCGAGCAGAATGGCGATAAACGGATGGCCAATAAACTCCAGCCACTCATAGAGCGAAGTGCCTTCAGTCGCAAAGCGCGCGCCGATGGTTTTCAGCCCAACCAGCACCAGCGGAAACAGGATCAGTGACAGGCTGAAGCCGAACGAGGGCAGCTTGCTCTCATCAAACTCAGGATGGTTGTCCTCTGTCGGCAGAGTAAATTCCACGTGTCGGCTGATAAAGTTGCCGAACAGCGGGCCGGCGATCAGCATGCTGGGGATCGCCGCGCAGACGCCGAGCAGGATCATCCAGCCGAAATCGACGTGCATCTGCGAAGCCAGCAGCATCGGCGCCGGGCCGGGCAGCAAAAACGCCGCCGCCGCCGCCACGCCAGCAAACAGCGGGATAACCAGCTTGACCAGGTTGTCGCCGGTGCGGCGCGCCACGGCGAAGGCGATGCTGATCAGCAGCACCACCGCCACCTCAAAGAACAGCGGCAGCGCGCAGATCAGCCCGGCGATGCCCATCGCGTAATGCGCGCGGCTTTCACCAAACGTTTTCAGCATCTTGATCGCTATTTGATCGACCGCGCCGGTTTCGTGCAGAATTTTACCGAACATCGCACCCAGCGCGACGACCACGGCCAGGAAGCCCAGCGTGCCGCCCATGCCTTTTTGCATGGTGGCGGCAATGTCATCCAGCGGCATTCCGGAGAAGATCCCGGCGCCGACAGAGACCAGCATCAGCGCCAGAAAGGCGTGCATCCGCGCTTTCATCACGAGGAACAGCAGCAGCAGGACAGAGCCTGCCGCGGTTAATACCAGTGTTGCAGTTGCCATGACACCCTACTTATTTATCGCACCTTCGATGGTGGCGATAGTGGTAGCCACAACTTCATCCAGCGTCTGGTTGATATCCACGACCAGCACGTCGCGCTCGTCGCTGCCCGGCTCCTCCAGCGTTTCAAACTGCGTGACCAGCATCTGCGGCTTGAAGAAGTGCCCTTTACGCGCGCGCAGACGGCCCTCAATGGTATCGAAATCGCCCTTCATATAGATGAACGACAGGTTGTCATTGCCCTCGCGCAGAATGTCGCGGTAGCTCTTTTTCAGCGAGGAACAAACGATCAGCGAAACCTGATTGGTACGCTGCATAGCAAACGCGGCGTCGTTAATCGCCTTCAGCCAGGGACGGCGGTCGTCGTCGTTCAGGGGATGACCGTCCGCCATCTTTTGAATATTGCTGCGAGGATGCAGGAAATCGCCATCCAGGAAGGCCGCTTTCAGATGATAAGCGACGGCATTGGCAACGGCCGATTTGCCGCTGCCGGATACGCCCATCAGCACAAATACATGATTGGACGGAAAAGAGTTGTTCATTGTTTTACTCCGGCGAAGATGTCAGGGACCTGCCCATTATTGTTAGCGTTATGTTGTTATCGGTAACATTGTCTGGACGCCCGTGAAGTATGGCAACAGCCAGAGCGGAAAAAGCTGGTAAATGTGAGATGGTTCAAAAAAATGACAGATTAGGAGTGGCTGCGGCACAAAGGGACAAAGAACCGGGCAGATCGGCTCTATGGGATCAAACAGAGCCGACGGGATCGGCTCTATGGAATCAAATACTGCCGCCTTCAGAAATCGTAAAGCCGACGTCGATCTGCTGCGATCCGGTTTGCTCGCCGCGAATGCGCGCCAGCAGGAGCGAGGCGGAAACCTGCCCCATTTTTTCACGCGGCGTCAGCACGGTGGCCAGCTCTGGCGTGACCACCTGGGTGATGTCGTGGCCGTGGAAGCCCGCGATAGCAATATCCTGCGGCACGCGCAGCCCCTGCCGCTGGCATTCAAACATGGCGCCTATCGCTAAATCATCGTTGGTGCAAAACAGACTGTCTGTATCAGGATAGCGCTGCTGCGCCGCCAGCATCAGCGTGCCGCCCATCGAAAAAGAAGAGGCTTCTTCCATCATGATGCTGCGCGGCTCCAGGTTCGCTTCGCGCATCGCCTGTTCATAACCCTGATGCTTCAGCAAAGTACGTTCGTCCAGCCTCGCCCCCAGATAAACCGTGCGGCGATGTCCCTTGCGCAGGATAGCGTGAGTCATCTGCCGCGCCGCCTCGACGTTATCAAACCCTACCGCCAGATCCAGGCAAGGCGAAACGCAGTCCATCATCTCCAGCACCGGGATCCCTGCGGTTTCGATCATCCGCAGGCTGGCTGGCGTGTGGGTGCGTTCGGTCAGGATCAGCCCGTCGATATTCCAGCCCAGCAGCGAGCGCATCTGTAGCTCTTCTTTTTCCGCGCTGTAGCCAAAATGGCCCAGCATGGTCTGATAACCTGCCGCATCGGTTACGGCTTCGATGCCGCGCAGCACGTCGGCGAAAACCTGGTTGGTAAGAGAAGGCAGCAGCACGCCGATCGCCCGGCTGGTGGCGTTAGATAAAATATCGGGCGCGCGGTTAGGGATATAGCCCAGCTCATCGAGCGCGGCGGCAATACGGCTTTGCAAGGCAACGGAAACCTGATCGGGATTGCGCAGATAGCGGCTGACGGTCATCTTGGTGATGCCCACACGATCGGCAACGTCCTGTAGCACCGGTCTTTTCTTCTTCATTATTTTCAGGGAGTCAGAGGGTGGATCGCTTGAGTGTAACAAAATTGGCGGGAAAACGGTGAAGGGCGCGGCAGGCCGCGCCCAAAGTGTGATCTTAAACCGGCGGCAGATCGAACAGCAGGATTTCGGCGTCGCTGGCGGCTTCCAGGCTCAGCGAAGCTTCATCCCAGATTGCGAAAGCGTCGCTGGTGCCCGCTTTTTCGCCGTTGACCGTGACATCGCCTTTCACCACCTGGATCCAGATACGACGGTTCGGCTCAACCTGTACGGTATCCTGCTCGCCCTGCTTCAGCACCCAGCGGGAAAGCGTCATATCCTGATAAACTTTCAGCGAGCCTTCACGCGCATCCGGCGACAGCACCAGCTGGCGGCCCTGAACATCCGCGAAACGACGCTGATCGTAACGTGGCGTGATGCCCGTTCTTTCCGGAATAATCCAGATCTGATACAGGTGCAGCGGCACGTCTTTGCTGGCGTTGTACTCAGAGTGACGCACGCCGGTGCCGGCGCTCATAATCTGGAACTCGCCCGCCGGGATCTGCTCCTTATTGCCCATGCTGTCTTCATGCTCAACGGTACCGGAAAGCACATACGTCAGGATTTCCATATCTTTATGGGGATGAGTGCCGAAGCCCTGGCCCCCATCAATAACATCTTCGTTAATCACTCGCAGCGCCGAGAAGCCCATAAAGTTGGCGTCGTAGTAGTTAGCAAAAGAAAACGTGTGCCAGCTGTCCAGCCAGCCGTGGTTAGCGTGACCGCGTTCTTGTGCTTTGCGTAAGTAAATCATGTTCAATCCTCCTCAACGTTTTCACATAGTCTGGACCTGTGCTGACCGGGAAGATAGCGGAGAAAATTGTCTCCTCTGTTCAAATTATTCGATGAAATTAACAGGCGTCTTTCAGACCGTTTGCGCAAGCAGATAAGAAGGGAGAAAACGGAGGTTGCCGCCGGGCAGGCAAAAAAAAAGCCAGCACCCGAGCTGGCTAAATAATATTGGAAGCAATGTGAGCAATGTCGTGCCTTCCCGACCGGTCCGTGAAGCCCAAATCGAAAACGCATGACAATAATAATCATTATCATTCGCACTTGTAAAGCCTCTGCGGCATTTTTTTCGCTTGCTTTTGCGCCAGAATCCCCTGAATTTAAGCAGGAAATAACCAAAAGGAGCGAGAGAATGAGTGAGATAGTGATAAGACACGCCGTCGTTGAAGACGCTGCCGCGCTGCATCGTATTGTCAGCCAGCCGGAAACCTACACCGACACGCTACAGCTTCCTCATCCCTCGCTTCAGCTTGTTCAGGAACGTCTACAGAAACTTCAGCCCGGCATGCAGCGGCTGGTCGCCTGCGTTGATGAACAGGTGGTCGGCGACTTATATCTGGAGGTTAATGGCCGCGCGCGTCGGCGGCATACCGCGACTTTTGGACTCTGCGTCGATTATCACTACCGTGGTCGCGGCGTGGCCTCCGCATTGATGCAGGAGATGGTCAGCCTGTGCGATAGCTGGCTGAGCGTCGAGCGCATTGAGCTAACGGTATTTGCCGACAACGACACGGCGGTAAGATTGTATCAGCGGTTTGGTTTTGAAACGGAAGGCGTGGCGCGGCGCTATGCCGTACGCAACGGCAAACAGGTGGATGCGCTCTATATGGCGCGTTTGCGCGCCGCTTAAAACACAGGGGCGATAAAATATCGCCCCCTCTCGTTAATAACCTGCCGTCAGATCGTCAACAGAGCGAGGATCGGAAGCGCCATACAGGGTGCCGTCCGGGCCGATCATAATGCTCTGCGTGCTGCCCATCGCAGGCAGTACCTTAACGTGCTGCCCTTTTGCCTCCAGCAGCTTCAGCGTATCCGGGCTGAAGCCTTTCTCCACGCGCAGCTGATCCGGCAACCACTGATGGTGAAAGCGCGGCGCGTTGGTCGCTTCCGCCACGTTCATACCGAAATCGATGCTGTTAACGACCATTTGCAGCACGGTTGTAATAATACGGCTGCCGCCCGGACTGCCCGTTACCAGCCAGGTTTTGCCGTCTTTGGCGACGATGGTCGGCGACATGGAAGAGAGCGGCCTTTTGTAAGGCTGCACCGCATTTGCCTCACCGCCGACCAGACCATAGATATTCGGCGTGCCCGGCTTGGCGGAAAAATCGTCCATTTCGTTGTTGAGCAAAATGCCGCTCTTGCCCGCCACGATCCCGCTGCCAAAATAGGTGTTCAGCGTATAGGTCACCGCGACCGCATTGCCCTGCTTGTCCACCACGGAAAAATGCGTGGTCTGGTTGCTCTCATAAGGCGCCAGCTTGCCGGGTTTAATCTCTGTCGAAGGCAGCGCTTTGTTCACGTCAATCTGCTGCGCCAGCGATTTTGCATAGGCTTTGCTGGTCAGCGCCTGCCACGGCACTTTCACAAAATCAGGATCGCCCAGATACTCAGAACGATCGGCATAGGCATGTTTTTCCGCTTCCGCCATCACCTGCATGGCGTCGGCGCTGCCAAAGCCCATTTTCGCCAGATCGAAGTTTTCCAGGATATTGAGGATTTCCACAATATGGATCCCGCCGGAAGAAGGCGGTGGCATAGAAAAGACTTCATAACCGCGATAGGTGCCGCTGATGGGCTTACGCTCGACCGCTTTATAATTGGCCAGATCCGCTTTGCCGATCAGGCCGCCGTTCGCCGCCATTTCCGCGGCGATTTCCGAGGCGATCTCCCCTTTATAGAAAGCGTCCGGGCCTTGCGTCGCAATCAGCCGCAGGCTACGGGCAAGATTATGCTGCACCAGCTTTTCGCCGCGCGCGTAGGGCTGGCCGTCTGCTTTATAAAAAACGGCTTTACTGTTGGGGTGCGTAATCAGCACTTCTTTGCCGTACACTTTCAAATCATCAGCCAGCGCTTCGTTAACCACGATGCCTTTTTCCGCCAGCCTGATGGCCGGTGCGATCAGCTGCGCCAGCGGCAACGTGCCGTACTCTTTATTCGCCAGCGCGAAACCGGCCACGGTGCCCGGCACGCCGGAAGCCAGATGGGAGGTCAGCGACTTTTTACCGTCGGCGTTGCCCTGGGCGTCTAAAAACATATCGCGACTGGCTTTAATCGGTGCCATTTCACGAAAATCGATGGCGGTAGCATGGCCGGAAGCGGTGCGGATTAGCATAAAACCGCCGCCGCCAAGGTTACCGGCCTGCGGATGCGTGACGGCCAGCGCATAGCCGACGGCGATGGCGGCATCTACCGCATTGCCGCCGCGTTTCAGCACGTCCACGCCTGCCTGGGTGGCGAGCGCATCTACCGAGGCGACCATGCCGTGCTGCTCTTTTACCGGATGGAAAGTATCGGCGTCCACGCCGTACGAGATTGGCGGCGCGGTGGGCGCTGCCGTCGCGCCCTGCCAGAAAATCAGTCCTGCTATCAGCGATGCTGCCAGCGTCACTCTGCCCTGCCCCATATTCACCTCTTATTAGAATTATTTACGTTTGTTTACCGTCTCTAACTATGCACAAAACAAGCGAAAAGGCGAGAAAACCTACAAATTCAGACTGGCCCTCAGGCCAGAACAGCGCGGCTGACATACACTGGATAGACAGCTTAGGGAGGTATTTAATGAAATGGTTACTCGTGTGTGCCGCGCTGCTGCCGTTAAGCGGCATGGCCAATATGCTAAATAATAATCAGCCTAACCAGCCGGGCTATAACCCCAGCTCGCAGCGGATGCAGCAGCAGATGCAGACGCAGCAGGTTCAGCAACAGCGGAAACTGCAGCAGGATCAGCAGCAGCAAAGCCAGCAGCTACAGCGAAAGGTGCAGGATCAGCGTAACAGCGCTTCCCAGCGCGTGTTGCAGACGCAGCCCGGCAGCACTACTCAGCCGTCGGTGCAGCAGAATACAAATTAAGGTCAGGCCAACAGCCGGATTGCCCCAGTTGGACGATCCGGCGATATCAATCACCGCCCGGTAGCATTACTCAGCCGTTGGTGCAGCAGAATAGGGATTAAGATGGGACTGTAGCCGAATCGCGTCGGTTCGACGATTCGGTGCTATCAATCGCAGCCCGGCAGCACCACTCAGCCAGAATACACATTAAGGTCAGGCCAGCAGCCGACGCGCGTTCAGTAAGGCGCTAGCTGTATCAGCGTCTTCAAGTGAAATCTGCGCCTATCAGGTCAATGCGGTCGGTACAGATGGCGTCAACGCCCCAGTCCAGCAGCTCTTTTGCCCTTTCGGGTTGATTAACCGTATAAACCAGAATCCGCAGCTCCGCCGCTTTGAGTGCCGCCACTCTCTCCCGATCCAGCACCTTATGATTGAAATGTACCGAGACGCAATCCAGCCGCTGCGTCAGCTGCTGCCAGTCGTCATGCCATTCGTGCAGCAGCAACCCGCGCGGCAGCTCCGGCGCGGCCTGCATGGCGGCTTCCAGCGCTTCAAAAGAGAACGAGGAGAGCAGCGGCGCGGTCTGCCGATGCCACAGCTCGCGCGCGGCCAGCGCCACCACGCGTCCGGTTTCCGCTTCCAGACCTGTTGTGGGCTTGATTTCAATATTTGCCATCATGCCGTAAGAGGCGCAGCGCTGCGCCACCTGAGACAGCAGCGGCAGACGCTCGCCGGTGAAATCTTTGCCAAACCAGCCGCCCGCATCCAGCTGGATCAGCTTTTCCCATGGCAGCTGTCCGGCGATGCCCCAGCCGTTGCTGGTTCTGTCGAGCGTGTCGTCATGCAGCAAAAAAATTTCGCCGTCCAGCGAGAGCTTGACGTCGAACTCAATCATCTTGTGCCCCAGCCGCGCGCCGGTATCAATACCGGCGAGGGTGTTTTCCGGGGCCAGCTTGCCGCCGCCGCGATGCGCGACGATGGTCGGGTAAGGCCAGGCTTTAGCAGTCATTCGAGCCGTTGTCCGTTGTCAGTATCAAAGAAGTGTAGCGAATCAGCCGGCAGCTGTAGCCACAGCAGGCTGCCGATGGCCGGGCGCTCGATGTGCGGCAGCCGCACCACCATATTGTGGCCGCCCCAGCGCCCGTGCGCCAGGTTGTCCGCGCCCAGCATTTCCAGCGTATCCACCGTCAGCGCCAGCCCGCTTTGCCGATCGGCCAGTTTAATATGCTCTGGGCGGATCCCCAACGTCAATCGGCGTCCGGCCCACTGCGGCCTGGCCTGAGGCAGCGTCACGGCGCTGTCGCCCAGCAGCAGCCGCGTGCCGGTCGGATCGATCTCGCCTTCCAGCAGGTTCATCGCAGGCGCGCCAATAAAGCTGGCAACGAAGCGCGTGGCCGGACGCTCATAAATCTCTACCGGCGTGCCCAGCTGCTCCAGCACGCCTTTGTTCATCACCATCACCCGCTGCGCCAGCGTCATCGCCTCCACCTGATCGTGCGTCACGTACAGGCTGGTAGTCTGCAGGCGACGATGCAGCTGCTGTAGCTCCAGCCGCATCTGCACCCGCAGCCGCGCGTCCAGATTCGATAACGGCTCATCAAACAGGAAAACCGCCGGTTCGCGAACGATAGCGCGACCCATCGCCACCCGCTGCCGCTGACCGCCGGAAAGCTCGCGCGGACGACGGTGCAGCAGCGCTTCCAGCTCCAGGCTTTTCGCCGTTTCCAGCACGCGCTGGCGGATATGCGCTTTGCCCATGCCGCGAATTTTCAGCCCCCATGCCATGTTTTCTTCCACGCTCATATGGGGATAAAGCGCATAGTTCTGGAAAACCATCGCGATGCCGCGATCTTTCGGCTCCCGCTCGGTGACGCGTTCGCTGTCGATATAGATATCGCCGCTGCTGACCCTTTCCAGCCCGGCGACCATGCGCAACAGCGTCGATTTACCGCAGCCGGAAGGGCCAACCATCACCATAAACTCACCGTCGCGAATATCGACGTCAAGCGGCTGAATAATCTGGTTTTTACCGTCGTACGTTTTGGTAACGGCCTGAAATTTTACCCCTGCCATGCTATTTCTCGCTCTCTACCAGCCCGCGAACGAAAGCGCGCTGCATCACTAAAACAATCACTACCGGCGGGATCATGGTCAGCAGCATTGCGGCCATCACCAGATTCCACTGCGTGGGCGTGCCGTCGCCGGTGCCGATCATGCTGCGAATGCCCGCCACGGCGGTGCCCAAATCAACATCATTAATAATCAGCAGCGGCCAGAGATACTGGTTCCAGCCATAGATAAAGGTGATAACAAACAGCGCGGCCAGATTGGTTTTCGACAGCGGCAGCACAATGTCCCAAAAGAAGCGCATTGGCCCGGCGCCGTCGATGCGCGCCGCTTCGACCAGCTCGTCAGGCAGCGTCATAAAAAACTGGCGAAACAGGAAGGTGGCGGTGGCGGAGGCCATCAGCGGCAGCGTCAGCCCGCTATAGCTATCCAGCATCTTCAGGTCTGCAATCACTTCTACCGTCGGGAAAATGCGCACCTCGACCGGCAGCATCAGCGTGATAAAAATCATCCAGAAAAACAGGCCGCGCAGCGGAAAGCGAAACCAGACCAGCGCAAAAGCGGAGAGGATAGAAACCGAAATCTTCCCTGTAGTTATCGCCAGCGCCATCAGCGTGCTGTTAAACAGCATCCTGCCGAAAGGCGCGCTGTTCTGTCCCACGCCGTGCTGCCAGATAAAGCTCACGTTGTGCCACAGCGAACGGCCGGGGATCAGCGACATCGGTACCCGGAACACCTCGCTGTCGTTCAGCGTAGCGGCCACAAAAGCGACATAGAGCGGAAACAGCACGGTAAGCGCGCCCAGACCCAGCATGATCTGACTGAAAAGGGCCAGCCCGCGTCGGTTTTCAATCATTGGTAGCGCACCTTTTTCTCAACAAAACGGAACTGGATCACCGTCAGCCCGATGACCAACACCATCAGCACCACCGACTGTGCGGAAGAAGAAGAGAGATCCAGACCGGCAAAGCCTTCGCGATAGATTTTGTAGATAAGCGTGGTGGTGGACTGCACCGGCCCGCCGCCCGTGGCGGCATCGATCACTGGGAAAGTGTCAAAGAAGGCGTATACCAGATTGACCACCACCAGAAAGAAGCCCACCGGCGTAATCAGCGGCAGCGAGAGGTAAAAAAAACGGCGTACCGGGCCTGCGCCGTCGATAGCCGCCGCTTCGATCAGCGATTTGGGAATGGACTGAAGCGCCGCAAAAAAGAACAGGAAGTTATAGCTCATTTGCTGCCAGACGGAAGCCAGCACGACCAGCGTCATCGCCTGGCCGCTGTTTTGCGCATGGTTCCAGCTATAGCCCAGCTGCGCCAGAAAATGCGTAATCAGGCCCTGCCCCGGACTGAACAGGAACATCCACAGCACCGCCGCTACCGCAGGCGCTACTGCATAAGGCAGCAGAAACAGCGTCTGGTAAAAGCGCTTCAGGCGCAGGACATGATCGGTCAGCGCGGCAAAAAACAGCGAAACGATCAGGCCGATGACCGTAACCAGGCCGCTAAAAATCAGCGTGGTTTTAAAGGAATCGAGATAGTACTCATCGTCCAGCAGCCTGGTGAAATTTTCCATGCCGACAAACGTGCTGGAAAGACCAAAAGGATCGACGCGCTGCACCGAATACCATAAGGCTTCACCAGCGGGCCACAGGAAAAAAATCAGCGTAATCAACAGCTGCGGCAACATTAATAAATAAGGCAGCCAGCGTGAACGAAAAACAGGGCGTGAAGAGGACATATAAAGCTCGATAACGGTGCGGCGCGAGGGTTTTAGCGAGGCGCTGCCGTACGCTGTATAGCACGGCAGCGCTACAGATTATGGCTTAACGGTTTGCTCAAAGCGCCTGAGCAGGAGATTGCCACGCTTCACTGCGTTATCCAGCGCGGCCTGCGGCGTTTTTTTGCCGGTCCAGACGCCTTCCAGCTCCTCATCCACGATAGTGCGGATCTGCGGCATATTGCCCAGCCGCATCCCTTTAGTGAACGGCAGCGGCGGCTTGTTCAGCATCTGACGCGTAGCGATATCGGCGCCCGGATTTTTCTCGTAGAAGCCCTGCTGACGGGTCAGCTCGTAGGCCGCCGTGGTGATCGGCAGATAGCCTGTTTTCTGGTGCCATTCGGCGGCGATTTCCGGCTGTGTCAGGAACTGCATAAACGATGCCACGCCTTTATAGGTCGCTTCATCTTTCCCTTTCATTACCCACAGGCTGGCGCCACCGATAATGGCGTTTTGTGGGGCGTTCGGCACCGTCTCGTCGTACGGCATCATGCCGACACCATAGTTAAATTTGGCATAGTGACGGATATCGGCCAGCGAGCCGGAGGATGCCGTGGTGATACCGCAGTCGCCGTTATAGAACTTGGCGGTGGATTCGTCTTTACGGCCAAAATAGGTAAAGTCGCCTTTTTTATTCATCTCTGCGAGCTGCTGAATATGGCGTACCTGGGTCGACTTATTAAATTCCAGCTCTGCATCGGTGCCGTCAAAGCCATTGTTTTGTGTAGCGACCGGCAGGCCGTGCCAGGCGCTGAAGTTCTCGATCTGGATCCAGCCCTGCCAGCCGCTGGCATAGCCGCAGCTCATGCCTGCTTTACGCAGCGCTTCGGCATCTTTAGCCAGCGCCTGCCAGGTTTTCGGCGGCTGCTCCGGATCCAGACCCGCTTTTTTAAAAGCGTCCTTGTTGTAATAAAGCACCGGCGTAGAACTGTTGAAAGGCTGGGAGATCAGATGGCCGGTTTTGGCATCGCTGTAATAGCCCGCTACCGTCGGCACAAACTGTTTTTCATCGAAGGCAATACCCGCGTTTTTAAAAACCTCGTACACCGGCACAATTGCCCGTGAAGCCATCATCGTGGCGGTGCCGACTTCATAAACCTGAAGAATGGCAGGTGCGCGGTCAGAACGCACGGCGGCGATCCCCGCAGCCAGGCTTTGCTCGTAGTTACCTTTATAGGTAGGCACTATTTTGTAATCAGGGTGCGATTGGTTAAAGCGCTGCGCCAGCGAATTGACCTCTACGCCCAGCTCGCCCTCCATCGAGTGCCAGAAAGGGATCTCGGTGACAGCCAGCGCCTGTGCGCTAAAGGCCAGCCCCAGTGCAATACATATGGTATGTCGGAAGAACAATGGCATGTCGGTTTCCTGTACCCGGTGTTGTTACGCGCAAAGCCGCGCCCTGTAACGCTTCGGCAGGTAAAATGACATGCAAAAATGACGGAAAGATAACAATGGCATGACAGCCGGATGACGGGCTGGTGACGGAGAGAAGACGGAGGTAGCGACGATAACGGCGATAACGGCGATAACGGCGATAACGGCGATAACGGCGATAACGGCGATAACGGCGATAACGGCGATAACAGCGATAACAGCGATAACGGCGATAACAGGTTATCGTTACAAATACAGCTAAGCACAACATGAAATTCTTCTGCGCGGTTTGATTGAGGAAGTATCAAATATTCATCTCGCCTTCCTCGCTAAAAATTTTGTTAAAACCCTCACGACCATTTTTTTTGTAAATGGTTAAAACCCATTTACTCAGGTCTGACTGATTGTTTAATCTTGTCTCTGGGCGAGATATTTCATACTTATAGTTTCCTCGATAAAAATTATATCCTCTTAGATTACGCCCGAATCCTGTTGTAATAGTCTCCCCAAAGACGCTATACTTTTCCTTTTTTCCCTTATCAACTATTTCAGCTTTAACTTTTTTGCAATCAGTCAAAACTTGGCAGTCACTATCGTTGATATATATATTATAAGCACCTCCGATAAATCTCACATGTTCAAACTCAACCTGCGCGTTTACAGTGCAAAGAAAGGTATAAAACAGTGCCAACAGAATTATAAAAATCAAATTTATTTTCATTTTCTATTTTCCAATAAATATTTTATCCTTTGCCGATTTTCATCATCTTTTTTCAGTCGGGAGTGCGTTTTTATCAGCCTGACAACATCATTCTTGTCATTATTTGAAAAAAATCTGGCCATGCCAGTACGAAGCACGCCCTGGTACTTCATATCAATAAAAACATCTTTAATTCTTTGATCTAAATCCAACCATGAGATCGAGGCAGGCTTGCAGTACTTATTATAAAATATTTTTGCATCAATGATATATTCATCATAGACTGCTTCAAACAGCTTCAGTTGCTGCACTTCGGTTATCTCACCAATTTCATTTTTATGCTGTCTGACAAATTTTTCAGCCTGACAAAATTTAAGCCGGCTACCTGTAGAAATTTTTTCTGCTTTTTTCGCCTCTAACCCGGCCTTTATCAAATAACCATAGGATTCGGCTTTGGTTCTGCTGCCCATATCGAATCCGCGTCCAATCGTCACGCCCGACGCATCCCCCTGACAAGCTGAGGCATTGCCAGGCCAGTGAATAACTCTGGAATAATAACGACTTCCTCTGAAATTATTGCCTTCCGCGCGAAAAGTAAGTAGCCCCTCCTTTGGTTCCGACATAGCCTCTCCTTGTGCTTATTCGTCATTCAAATATGAACAAAAATCATACGCCTGCTTCGTGCATATCCGCAATAGAATTTTAATTATTTATAATAAGTAATGCAAAAGAAGCAGCTATAGAAAAGAGAGTGTTAAATGAAGATAATTAGCTAAAGGAAATTAAAAAATGCTGAAAACCTGAATTTTCTAACCCGAAGATTTATTGATAAAATTTAAAGAATTGATTATTGATAAGGCTTATAAGAAAGTTAATACGCAAAAAGCACCCCAAAAACATTAAATTAATCTAATTTAAAATACTTATAATACTTTGTTTTATTAACATAATGATGCGCCATGCAACTTTCATAGGTAAACAGGTAATCATCTGAGTATTGTTTTTTCAAAGAGGCTTCTGCCGAGCACTCTCTGATTATGTACTTTTCCCATAGCCTCTCGCTTTCTTCAATATTATTGATAAAATCGGTAAAATTATCTATACGCTCTCTTTCAGAGATGATCTTTCTGTAAAATCCATTATAGGTTTTTTTATATTCTTCCTTCTGTACCTGGAAATTATTTATACACACACTTTTAATTTCTGATTTTTTATTCGCATTGCAAAGCGAGTTTAAATTATATCCAGCAGCTACAGCACTGGCAAAACCCACGTTTGTCAGGCCGATAAATAGTAATGTAGGCAGTAATAATTTTATCATGCGCCCTCGCCCAGCAGATAACCTATTCTGTTTCTTCCTGCCAGCATAGCCTCTCCTTGTGCTTGTTTTCCATTCACTGCTGAACAAAAATCATACTCCTACTACGTAGCTATCTGCAATGTTTTAAGGCGGTATTTTCTAAGGTTACGCAGCGTTGGCTTGAAAAATAAATACAGAAAACTTCAGAAAGAGAATAAGCGGGAGAACATTTTAATAACGTGGAAAATAAGCAGACTATTAATTAAAAAGTACCGGAAATAATAAAGGGGCCGGTAAACCAGCCCCGTAATCTCAGCCGCCCAGATAGGCGCTGCGTACCGCTTCGTTAGCCAATAGCGCCTCGCCGCTGTCGCTCAGCACCACGTGGCCGTTCTCCAGCACGTAACCGCGATCGGCCAGTTTCAGCGCCTGATTGGCGTTTTGTTCCACCAGGAAGATGGTCATTCCCTCCTGACGTAGCTGCTCGATGGTGTCGAAGATCTGCTGAATAATGATCGGCGCCAGCCCCAGCGACGGCTCGTCCAGCAGCAGCAGGCGCGGCTGGCTCATCAGCGCGCGGCCAATCGCCAGCATCTGCTGTTCGCCGCCGGACATGGTGCCCGCACGCTGCACGCGGCGTTCATAAAGTCGCGGAAAAAGCTCGTAGACGCGCCTGATACGTGACTGATACTGCTGACGATCGGCAAAAAAACCACCCATCGCCAGGTTCTCATCTACCGTCATGCGGGAAAAGACCCGGCGGCCTTCCGGCACGATGGCTATCGCCTCGCGCATAATGCGCGCCGTTTGCCAGTCGGTAATATCCTTGCCGTCAAAAACCACCCGTCCCTGAGTCGCACGCGGTTCTCCGCAGAGCGTACCCAGAATGGTGGTTTTCCCCGCGCCGTTAGCCCCAATCAACGTAACGATTTCGCCCTGATTGATATGCAGACTGACGCTGTGCAATGCCTGGATTTTTCCATAGTGCGCGCTGACGTTTTCCAGAGAAAGCATAGCCATTTTATGCTTCTCCCAGATAAGCGCGGATCACGTCCGGGTTGTTGCGGATCTCTTCCGGCGTGCCGTTTGCCAGCGGCGTGCCCTGATTGACCACATAGATGCGATCGGAAATGCCCATGACCAGTTTCATATCGTGTTCAATCAACAGTACCGACACCTTGTGTTCGTTGCGCAGCTCGGCGATCAGCTCGTCCAGCTCCAGCGTCTCTTTGGGGTTCAGGCCCGCCGCCGGTTCATCCAGCATCAGGATTTGCGGGCGCGTAACCATACAGCGGGCGATTTCCAGGCGACGCTGCTGACCGTAGGCCAGATTGCCCGCCTGACGGTTAGCGAGCGTCAGTAATCCTACGCGATCCAGCCAGCTGGCCGCCCGGTCCAGCGCTTCGCTTTCCGCTTTACGGAAGCCCGGCGTTTTCAGCAGTCCGGCAAACACGCCGCTTTTCAGATGTTGATGCTGCGCTACCAGCAGGTTTTCAATCACCGTCATTTCACGGAACAGGCGAACGTGCTGGAAAGTGCGCACGATACCCATCCGCGCGATCTCCTGCCCCGCCAGGCCCGCCAGCTGGCGCTCGCCCAGCCTGATACTGCCGCCCGTCGGCCGGTAAAAACCGGTCAGGCAGTTAAATACCGTAGTCTTACCCGCGCCGTTGGGGCCAATCAGCGAGACGATCTCCTGCTCTCGCAGCTCCAGCTCGACGTTGTTGACCGCGAGCAGGCCGCCAAAGCGCATCATCAGGCCGTTTACGGCCAATAAAGGCTTCATGGCTGCTCTCCTTTTTTCACGCTTTTTAACTTCAGGTGCGGACGCTGCATCGGCAGCAGGCCTTGCGGTCGCCAGATCATCATCAGCACCATCAGGCCGCCCAGCACCAGCATGCTGTATTCATTCAGATCGCGCATCAGCTCGCGTGAAACCACCAGCAGCACGGCAGCGAGGATCACGGCGAACTGCGACCCCATGCCGCCTAACACCACGATAGCCAGCACAAAGGCTGATTCGGCGAAGGTGAAGGACTCCGGGCTGACAAAGCCCTGCCGCGCAGCGAACAGACTCCCCGCGAAACCAGCAAAAGCGGCGCTGATGGTAAAGGCGGTGAGCTTGATGCGCGTCGGACTGAGGCCCAGCGAACGACAGGCGATTTCATCCTCGCGCAGCGCTTCCCAGGCGCGACCCAGCGGCATTCTCAGCAGCCGGTTGATCACAAACAGCGTCAGCACAACCAGCAGCAGCGCCACCATATAGAGAAAGATAATGCGGTCGCTGGGATCGTATTTCAGGTTAAAGAAATGGTGGAAGGTGTCCCAGCCGCCGTCGCGCACGCTGCGGTTAAACTCCAGACCGAAAAACGACGGTTTCGGGATCTGGCTGATGCCGTTTGGCCCACCGGTGATCTCGGTGTTGTTCAGCAGCAGAATACGGACGATTTCGCCAAAGCCCAGCGTGACTATCGCCAGGTAATCACCGCGCAGGCGCAGTACCGGAAAACCCAGCAGCAGGCCGAACAGCGCGGCCACGATGCCCGCCAGCGGCAAACATTCCCAGAAGCCCAGACCGAAGTAGTGATTAAGCAGCGCAAAGGTGTAGGCGCCGATGGCGTAAAAGCCGCCGTAGCCCAGCACCAGCAGGCCGGAAAGCCCGACCACCACGTTCAGTCCCAGGCCCAGCATTACATAAATCAGGGTCAGCGTGGCGATATCGACCGTGCCGCGAGACACCATAAAAGGCCAGGCCGCAGCGGCGACGATCAGCAGCAGCAAAAAGAGTTTCTGCTTTGGCGTGGAGCCGTCAATGCCCGGCAGCACCAGCGAAGGCGCGGAAATTTTCTTTAGCCCGCGCTGAAAAACCGGCCGCAGCAGCTGAAAGAAAAAGACCACGGCGCAGCCGAGGGCGATCCAGTTCCAGCGCACGCTGCCGGCGTTGTTAACCACCAGATGCGTGCCGTCCAGGCTAAGGCGCATCCCCATAAAGAAGGCGGCCAGCACCACCAGCATCAGCGCGGAAACAGAGGCGTTAAGCAGGTTTTTCATACCTTTTCTACCTCCGGACGGCCCAGAATGCCGGTTGGCATTACCAGCAGCACAACGATCAGCAGCGCAAAAGAGACCACGTCTTTATATTCAGTGCTGAGGTAGGCGGAGGTCAGCGCTTCGGCAATGCCCAGGATCAGGCCGCCCAGCATCGCGCCGGGAATGCTGCCTATGCCGCCCAGCACGGCCGCGGTGAACGCTTTCATCCCGGCCATAAAGCCGATGTAAGGATTGATGACGCCGTAGAACTGGCCCAGCAGAACGCCCGCTACCGCCGCCATTGCCGCGCCGATCACAAAGGTCAGCGAGATCACGCGATCCGTGTTAATACCCAGCAGGCTGGCCATTTTCAGATCTTCGGCGCAGGCGCGGCAGGCGCGACCCATGCGCGAGTAGCGGATAAACAGCGTAAGGGCCAGCATCGCGACAAAGGTCACCACCCAAATCACTACCTGCATAGTGGAGATGGTGGCGGCAAAACCGTTACTGACGCCCAGCGTCCACTGCCCGCTGACCAGGCCCGGCAGGGCCAGATCGCGCGAGCCCTGAGTCAGGCTGACGTAGTTTTGCAGAAAAATAGACATACCGATGGCGGATATCAACGCGATCAGCCGCTTGGAGGAACGCACGGGCTTATAGGCCACGCGTTCGATGCTCCAGCCATAGGCGCTGGCGATAACGATAGCCACCAGAAAACCGGCGCCGATCAACAGCCAGCTGGCATCAATGCCCATCATCATCAGCGCGGCAATGACGATAAAAGAGACGTAGCTGCCGATCATATACACTTCGCCGTGAGCGAAGTTGATCATGCCGATGATGCCGTACACCATGGTGTAGCCGATGGCGATCAGCGCATAGGTGCTGCCCAACGTGACGCCGTTGAACATCTGCTGCAGGAAATAGAGAAACTGCTCGGACATAAAGAATACCTTACTGCTATCCGCCCAGGCGGAAAGAGAGATGCTTTAACAACACGGGCGGAAAGCAGTCCGTTATCGGGGCCGATCCGGCACCCCGATATTTCCACCCCTTCAAACCCTGGTAAGCAATGATGCGGGCAGCCCGTGAAGCATCGCGCTACGGACGTCAGCGTATGACGTCCGCTATTATTATTTTACCGCGGTAGAAGAGCCGTCGGCATGCCAGGTGAAGATGCCGAACTCAAAGCCTTTCAGATCGCCTTTGGCGTCCCAGCTTAAGTCACCCATTACCGTTGGCACCGGCGCGCCCTCTTTCAGGTTTTTAGCAATCTCTTCCGGCTCGGCGCTTTTGCTGCGCTCCATGCCGGTGGTTAAAGCCTGTAGCGCGGCATAGGTCGTCCAGACAAACGGGCCGGTTGGATCAAGCTTTTTCGCTTTCAGCGCATCGACAACGGGTTGGTTAGTCGGCACCTGATCGTAACGTTTCGGCAGCGTAACCAGCATGCCTTCGGAAGCCGCGCCGGCGATATTAGAGAGCGAAGCGTTGCCTACGCCTTCTGGCCCCATAAAACGGGTTTGCAGCCCGGCCGCGCGTGACTGGCGCAGGATCTGCCCCATTTCCGGGTAGTAGCCGCCAAAATAGACAAAATCGACGTTCTCTTTTTTCAGGCGCGCCACCAGCGTGGAGAAGTCTTTATCGCCTGCGGTCACGCCTTCAAACATCACCACGTTGCCACCCGATTTTTTCAGGCTCGCCTGCACGGAGCGCGCCAGCCCTTCGCCGTACTGCTGTTTATCGTGGATCACGGCGATACGCTGCGGTTTGATTTGTTCAAGAATATATTTCGCCGCGGTCGGGCCCTGATCGGAGTCCAGGCCCGTGGTGCGCATAATCATTTTATAGCCACGGGTCGTCAGGTCGGCGTTGGTGGCCGCCGGAGTAATCATCAGTACGCCTTCGTCTTCATAGATATCGGAAGCGGGCTGGGTGGAAGAAGAGCAAAGGTGGCCGATAACGTAGCGAATACCGTCGTTGATAACTTTGTTAGCGACCGCAACCGCCTGTTTGGGATCGCAGGCGTCGTCATACTGCACGCCGACCAGTTTATTGCCGTTGACGCCGCCTTTGGCATTGATATCGGCAATAGCCTGTTTCGCGCCGGTGAACTCCATATCGCCATATTGCGCAACCGGGCCAGACATAGCGCCAACGATGGCTACTTTAATGTCTTCTGCGGCGGCGGCATGACTGAGCGCCAACGCCATGCAGCCTGCTAAAAACGCGCTACCTTTCATTTTCATCCTGACTACCCCATCTTGTGTTTGCTGTTTTTTATACTGCTCCCGTCGATAAACGCCATAAGAAGAACAGGTTAACGCGGGATACAGCCATTTTTATTAATAAGACTATAAATTTCAGGTTATTAAACAGGAATTTTCTTCTGTAAATCAACTGACTTCATGTGATATTACCGCCAGCTTTAGCATAAATGACTGGTACAAATGCGGGCTGTTTGGGCATTCAGCCAGCGGGTTATTCTGCATTCATCGCATTAACTCAGCGTTTATCTTTAACTTTAAACGCCACCCTGACAGATTGCTTTGTTTTTATACAAAAAAAGTTACGCGCCTCTTCACGTCCGTTTTCGCTACAATCTGCCTCTCACGTCGGCACGGTAACTTTTTATGAAACTGACTATTCTCAGGCTGCAACGCTTAAGCGCTCAGGATCTTGTGGATCTGAGCAAAATCTGGCCGCAAGACGATCCGGCAGATCTGGAAAACAGGCTGGACGATCGTCATCGGCTCTATGCGGCAAAGTTCAACGATCGGCTACTGGCGGCGGTGAAAGTGACGCTGAATGAAGCGCAGGGCGAGCTGAAGGATTTTATGGTGCGGGAAGTCACCAGAAGGCGCGGCGTCGGCAGCTATCTGCTGGAAGAAGTGCTGGCGCAAAACGCGGCCGTAACACGCTGGAGGATGGCGAAGACGGGTGACGAAGGGCTTTCGACTTTTATGCGCAAGCAAGGATTTATCGCCGACGCAGACGGCTGGGTTTGGCAGCGGGCTTAGGCAGCAAGAGCCGCTTCAGGTATAAGGCCTCGGGCTGTAAAGTCCGGGTCAGGGGTCAGGATTCAGGCCCGGGATTAGGATTCTGGCCTGGGATTAGGATTCAGGCTTTGGGATTAAGATTCTGGCCTGGGATTAGGATTCAGGCTTTGGGATTAAGATTCTGGCCTGGGATTAGGATTCTGGCTTGGGATTAAGATTCTGGCCTGGGATTAGGATTCAGGCTTTGGGCTTTGGGTTTTGGGCTTTAGGCTTTGGGGTTCGAACCTGAGGTCTGGCACGTCGGGCCTGGGGTTTCAGCATAAGAAAGCTTAGCAGCGTGCGGAGCCTGAAAACAAAAAAGGCGACCCGAAGGCCGCCTTTTTTACCGCTGCGAATTACGCTTCAATCGCGACGCGCAGTTTTTTCATCGCGTTCTTTTCAAGCTGACGGACGCGCTCGGCGGAAACGCCGTATTTGTCGGCCAGTTCCTGCAGCGTGGTTTTGTTGTCATCGTCCAGCCAGCGGGCACGGATAATGTCCTGGCTGCGCTCGTCCAGGCCCTGCATGGCGTCGCTCAGCTTGTCTGCGGCGTGGTTATCCCAGTTGTCTTCTTCAATGCCGTCGGCAAAGTCAGAAGATTTGTCCTGCAGATAAAGCATTGGTGCCATTGAGCGACCTTCGCCTTCGTCTTCCGGCGTCGGATCAAAGGTCATATCCTGGGCCGCCATGCGCGACTCCATTTCGAGCACGTCTTTGCTGGTTACGCCCAGCTCGCGCGCCACCATTTCAACTTCATCCTGATTAAACCAGCCCAGACGCTGCTTGGCTTTACGCAGGTTGAAGAACAGCTTGCGCTGCGCTTTGGTGGTAGCGACCTTAACGATGCGCCAGTTACGCAAAACGTATTCGTGGATTTCGGCTTTAATCCAGTGCACGGCAAAGGAGACCAGGCGCACGCCCACTTCCGGATTAAAGCGGCGTACCGCTTTCATCAGGCCGATGTTACCTTCCTGGATCAGATCCGCCTGCGGCAGACCGTAGCCGGAATAGTTACGAGCGACATGAACAACAAAGCGCAGGTGGGACAGGATCAGCTTCTTGGCTGCTTCCAGATCGCCCTGGTAATGCAGCCGTTCAGCCAGCGCTTTTTCCTCTTCTGCCGTCAGCACAGGCCAGGCATTAGCCGCCCGGATATAGGAATCCAGGTTGCCTAAAGGAGCAATAGCTAAAGTTTGCATTTCTTTGGTCATTCAAACCCTCTCTGTATTAAGCAATATTGCCGCACTTTCCCTGAGCGGTTCACAAGACTACGTGAACGATAACGAGAAAGGAGAGCAATCTGTGCTACTTCGACTACAAAGTTATCCACAAGTTCACTATCAGCTGTGCGTAATATACACACATTTCTCGGGAAGGGGAGCAGGCCGGAAAGATTTTTACGAGGAGGACTTCCTCTGCGGCACGATGCTCATGCAACAGAGGAATAGTATACCAAAAAAAATGAGAAGAGGTTACTGCGGCGTAAATCGACGTAAATGTTGCACCGTCGCCAGCCAGGCGGCAACCCAGCCGATCATGGCCGAAATCAGCAGCAGCAGCAGGCTTTCATCCCAGGCCAGCCCGTGCAGGCTAAAGGTGGTGCCGAACACGGCGGCAACCTGGGTGACCACCGATTCCAGGCGGAAAACCAGGATTTCGGACAGCGCCAGCGACAGCAGCGCGCCGCAGAAGCCCAGCAGCGCGCCGCCATACAGAAACGGTCGCAGAATAAAGCCGTCGGTCGCGCCGATCAGCTTCTGCACGTTAATCGTGTCGCGACGAGCAAAAATACTGAGCCGCACGCTGTTGCCGATCACCAGGAAGACCGCCACGATCATCAGGATGCCGATCATGGTCGCTACCTGGCCGACCAAACCTGCCAGCGCCGCCAGCCGGGCAAACCAGCTGTCGTCCATTTTTACTTCATCCACGCCCTGCACTTTCGCCACGCGGGAGCTGAGGTTCTTCATGGTGTCTGAGTTTTGAAAATTGATTTGCGGCGTGATGATGGCTACGGCCGGCAGCGGATTCTGCTCCAGCATATCCATCGCGCCGCCAAAGCCGGACCAGTTGCGGAACTCGCCCATCGCTTCTTCGCGCGACAGGTAGTTAACCTTATCCACACCCTCTTCTTTTTTCAGCTGGGCCACAACGTTCTCCGCCGCGTCGTCATCCAGCGTTTTGCTCAGATACACCGTCAGCTGCGGCGCGGGATACCACTGCTGCGCCGCGCTGCTGACGTTTTTCCACACCATAAAGCACACGCTTGGCAAGGTCAGAGAGATGGCGATCACCATCACCGTCAATAGCGTCGCCAGCGGCTGACGCCACATGTCGGACAGGGTGCCGCGCAGCGCATAGCGCCACTGCTCCTGCCAGCCGCCCTTCAGCGCTTTGCTTTTGGAAGGCTGCTTCGCCGCTTTTGGCGCGGCCGGACGCGGGTTACGCTTATTCGCCATAGTTGCCTCCGTGCAGACGCCCCTGATTCAGCGTCATCAGACGATAGTTGCGGCGGGCGATCAGCGCCCGGTCGTGAGTAGCCATCAGCACGGTCACGCCCACGCGGTTGAACTCTTCAAACAGGCGCAGGATATCTTCGGACAGGGCTTCATCCAGGTTGCCGGTTGGTTCATCCGCCAGCAGCACCGCAGGCTTGTTAACCACCGCGCGAGCGATGCCAACACGCTGCTGTTCGCCGCCCGACAGCTGAATAGGATAACTTTTCGCTTTGTCCAGCAGACCGACTTTATCCAGCGCGGCAGACACGCGACGGCGGATATCTTCCCCGCTTGCGCCCGCGATAATCAGCGGAATAGCCACGTTGTCATAGACGGACCTGTCCATCAGCAGATGGTGATCCTGGAAAATCATGCCGATCTGGCGGCGTAAAAAAGGCACTTCCCGGCTCTTCAGGCGGCTGATGTCGTGCCCGCTGAACCAGATATGGCCGGCGCTGGGGCGCTCGATGCCGCAGATCAGTTTCAGCAGGGTGCTTTTCCCCGCCCCGGAATGCCCGGTCAGAAACGCCATTTCTCCCGGTTGCAGATGAAAATCCACTCCCTGTAGCGCTTGCCGACCGCCGAGATAAGCCTTACTGACTTCTTCAAAGCGAATCATCCTAACTAGTCCTCTCGGGCAAATAGTGCCTCTATAAAATCGTCTGCCTTGAACGAGCGTAAATCTTCAATGCCTTCGCCGACGCCGATGTAGCGAATAGGAATACCGAACTGATCGGCCACCGAGAAGATCACGCCGCCTTTGGCGGTGCCGTCCAGCTTGGTCAGCGTGATGCCCGTCAGGCCCACCGCCTCATGGAACAGCTTAGTCTGGCTGATGGCGTTCTGGCCGGTGCTGGCGTCAACGGTCAGCATGACCTCGTGCGGCGCCTGCTCGTCCAGTTTTTTCATCACGCGCGTGATTTTCTTCAGCTCTTCCATCAGGTGCGATTTATTCTGCAAACGGCCTGCCGTATCGGCAATCAGGACGTCGACGTTGCGCGCTTTCGCCGCCTGAATCGCATCGAAAATGACCGAGGCGGAATCCGCGCCAGTATGCTGGGCGACAACAGGAATGTTGTTACGCTGCCCCCAGACCTGGAGCTGTTCGACCGCTGCCGCGCGGAAGGTGTCGCCCGCCGCCAGCATGACCGATTTGCCTTCCGCCTGATACTGGCGCGCCAGCTTGCCGATGGTGGTGGTTTTACCCACGCCGTTGACGCCGACCATCAGGATAACGAACGGCGTTTTGCCGGTGACGTCCAGCGGCGCCTCGACTTTCGCCAGAATGTCGGCCATTTCCTGCTTCAGCAGCCCGTATAGCGCTTCGGCGTCGCGCAGCTGTTTGCGGCTTGCCTGAGCGGTCAGGTTGGTAATGATGCGGCGCGTGGTCTCGACGCCTACGTCGGCGATCAGCAGCTGCTCTTCCAACTCTTCAAACAGCTCATCATCGATTTTTTTACCGCGGAACAGGCTGACGAAGCCGGAACCTAAATTCTGTCGCGTTTTAACCAGGCTGCGCTTCAGGCGGGCGAAGAAGCCTTCTTTGGTCGGGCGCGCCTGCTCTTCCGCAGCCTGCTCCTGCTCTTCAGCGGCGTTAGCCTGCTCAACTTTAACCAGCGCGGCAGCGACGGATTCTTCTTCCTCAATGACCTTCAGCTCAGCTTCTGAGGCACCGGCAGAGAGCGCGGCGGCTTCCAGTTCTTCCGGCGTGATGTCATCGGCCTGTTCGGCGGCGATCGCAGCTTCTTCCGGTTCCGGCGCGTTAGCAACAATCTCTTCAGGCAGAGGTTCCGGCTCCGCCTGTACGGCCGCCGTCTCTTCCGGCAGCCATTCTTCTTCTGGTTCCGCCTTAGCGACCGCAAGCTCTTCCGGCAACGGCTCTTCTTCCGGTTCCGGCCTGGCGGCTACGCTCGCTTCCGGCAGCCACTCTTCTTCTGGCTCCGCCTTAGCGACCGCAAGCTCTTCCGGCAACAGCTCCTCTTTCGGCTCCGTCCTGGCGGCAGGTTTAGCGGCTGCGCGCGCTTCCGGCTCTGTTCTGGCCTGTTCGTTCGGGTCTCGTACTGCCTGCTCGCGAGCGACGGTTTCCGTCACTTCTACAACGGCTTCGGCGCGCTGCTCCACGTCAGGGGGCGTGGCGGCGTCTGCGGTTTCGCTCTGCTGCTGTTCTGACGTTTGGACCTCTTCCTCAGGCGCTTTTTCTTCGCGTCCTAATCCCAGCCAGGAAAAAAAGCCACGTTTTTTATTTTTTGCCATGGTGCAACCACACTCCTCGCGGGGAAAAAAACCGTCAGGTCTCTGAAAATAATCTTAATCCCCTAGTCTAACACTTTCCTGCTGACGCAACACAGCACCCTTTTTACGTTTCCTCTGCCCGGTAAGCCCGTTAAACTGTGCAACAAATTATGAAGAGTTAAGTCAGATGAATAAAAAACCTCGCGGCGGCAGCGCCGGACAGATCCGCATCATTGGCGGCCAGTGGCGCGGCAGAAAGCTGCCGGTGCCCGACAGTGCCGGACTGCGCCCTACCACCGATCGCGTGCGTGAGACGCTGTTTAACTGGCTGGCGCCCGATATTCAGGGCGCGCGTTGTCTGGACTGCTTTGCCGGCAGCGGCGCGCTGGGGCTGGAAGCGCTGTCGCGCCATGCGGCCTCGGCTACGCTGCTGGAGCTGGAGCGCCCGGTCGCGCAGCAGCTGGAGAAAAACCTGGCCACGCTGGGCGCGGCAAACGGCCGCGTGATTAATACCAATACGCTACAGTTTCTGGCGAAGCCTGGCGAACCTCACCAGATGGCCTTTATCGATCCGCCGTTCCGCAAAGGGCTGCTGGAAGAAACGCTGACGCTGCTGGAAAGCCAGGGCTGGCTGGCGGAAGAAGCCTTAATCTATGTAGAAAGCGAAGTGGAAAGCGGCGTGCCGCCCGTGCCGGTAAACTGGCAGCTGTACCGCGAGAAGGTCGCCGGACAGGTTGCCTGTCGTCTTTATGTTCGTCGTTCCCCTGAGAAGAGAGAAAGCCATGCTGATTAATCTGGGCAGAGCGCTGATGGTATGCGTATGGGCCTTTTTGCTGCTCAACCTGATCCATCCTTACCCCGCGCCGCTAAAATATTTTATTAACGTCGCGCTGTTCTTTATGGTGATTATGCACGGCTTACAGCTGGTGCTGATGCGCGCCACGCAGGCTAAAGAGGCGCCAAAACTGAGCGGCGCGCTTCAGGCTAAGATCTTCTTTTTTGGCGTGTTTGAACTGCTGGCCTGGCAGAAAAAGCAGTTTCCCAAACAGTAGGCGGCCGGGTCGTCTTTCCGGCCATGCCGTCAGCGCGGCCGGAAGGCGATAAATCGCGTGCCCTGTACCTGTAGTTCGCCCTTTTCTCCCCGTGCCAGCTGGTGATAGTCGCTGGCTTTCAGTACCAGCTTAAAATCTCCCGCGCCGTTCAGCGGATGGAACCACGCTTCGTATCGCATTGTTTCGACCGGAATATTTTCACGCTGGCGCGAGCGTAGGGCAGAGGTGGAGACTTCCCGTTTGTCTTTGATTTCGACCGGCAGGCTGCGTACGGGCGAAGCATCGTTGACCGCCACTTCCTGTCGCTGTTTGATAAATTGCCGGGTTGCCAGCACGGCGATAATGGCCAGCGTAATAAAAAAAATCAGGGGTGGCTTCACGACTTTTCCTCTTTTTTGCAGCGTAAACAGAAAGAATACAACCAGAGACCTCTCATTGTCACATCGTTGGCCCCTGTCCTAAACTAAAACCAGAACTGTGGAATTTAGCATCTAAAAACAAAGGGACACATTATGATCTGGTCGTTTCTGGCAGTGCTTTTTTCCGGCTGGCTGTACGTTGACGCTACTTACCGTGGCCCGCAATGGCAGCGCTGGGTCTTTAAACCGGTCACGCTTTTACTGCTGCTCGCCTGGGCCTGGCAAGCGCCAGCGTTAAGCGCCACGGATTATCTCATTCTGTTTGGTCTGCTGGCGACGCTGGTCGGCGATGCGCTGATGCTGCTGCCCGAACGGCGGATGCTCTACGCTATCGGCGCATTTTTCCTCTCGCATCTGCTTTATACCATCTGCTTCGCCAGCCATATGACGCTGACGTTCTTCTGGCCGATCCCATTGACCGTATTGGTTATCGGCGCGCTGCTGATTGCGGCTATCTGGACAAAGCTGGAGGATCTGCGCTGGCCGGTTTGCACCTTTATCGGCATGACGCTGCTGATGGTCTGGCTGACCACCGAGCAATACGTTTTCCGGCCGACGGACTACGGTTTCTCATTAATGGTCGGAACGTCGCTGCTGCTGCTCGCCAATATCGTTTGGCTGGTTAGCCACTATCGTCGCCGCTTTGCCGCCGACAGTGCCATCACGGCCGCCTGTTATTTCGCGGGTCACTTTATGATCGTCCGCTCGCTCTATCTCTGATTTATGCCTTGACTCTGGAGTCAGCTCCAGAGTGTAAGATAAGCCTGGCGGGGAAGCAGCCCGTCAGGCTTATCTGGAGGCGTCATGCAACAACACCCATCTTCTCCCTGCCTTTGCGGGCAGCGCCACGCGGCCGGACAGCAAGGTTGCAGCAGGCCGCGTCCCGAACTGGGGAAAATCACCTCTTTTCACATCCAGTGCGCCACCGCCAGCGATCCGCTGCCTGAGAAAGAAGAAAGCATCGGCGCGGACTACAGCTGGCAAATCGGCGGCATGGACTGTCCGGGCTGCGCCAGGAAAATCGAAAACGCTGTAGGCCAGCTGCAAGGCGTCACTCAGGCTCGCGTCCTGTTCGCTACGGAAAAGCTGGTGGTAAGCGCCGATAAAGATGTGCAGCAGCAGGTTGAGCAGGCGGTTGCCAGAGCCGGGTTTACCCTGCGCTCTGCCACGCAGCCAGCGGCAAAGTCAGCCGGGTTCTGGCGGGAAAACGGCATGCTGCTGCTGCTCGGCGGGCTTCTGCTCGCCAGCTGGCTGCTACAGACGATCGATCCGCAGGCCGGGAAAGTCGCGTTTATCGTCACCACGCTGGCGGGCTGCTGGCCCGTTGCCCGTACCGCCCTGCGCCTGATGCGCAGCGGGACGCCTTTTGCCATTGAAACGTTAATGACCGTAGCCGCGCTTGGCGCGCTTTTTATCGGTGCGACCGCAGAGGCGGCCATGGTGCTGCTGCTGTTTATGCTTGGGGAACGTCTGGAGGCTTTTGCAGCAGGGCGCGCGCGCCGTGGCGTAACGGCGCTGATGGCGTTAAAACCCGAGCAGGCGTTGCGCATCCGGAACGAGGTGCGTGAAACCGTGGCCGTGAGCGCGCTACGGCCTGGCGATCTTATTGAGGTTGCCGCAGGCGGGCGCCTGCCTGCCGACGCCAGCCTGGTCACATCCTTCGCCAGCTTTGATGAAAGCGCGCTGACTGGCGAATCCATGCCGGTAGAGCGGCAGGCAGGCGAAGCCGTGGCGGCAGGCAGCCTGAGCGTCGATAGCCTGGTGAGGCTGAAAGTCACGTCAAAACCTGGCCAGAGCGCTATCGACCGTATCCTGCATTTGATTGAAGAAGCAGACGCTAACCGCGCGCCGGTCGAACGTTTTCTCGATCGGTTCAGCCGCATTTACACGCCGCTGGTGATGGCTGTCGCGCTGCTGGTGGCAACCGTGCCGCCGCTGTTCTTTGCCGGCGACTGGCCGTCATGGATTTATAAAGGGCTGACTTTGCTGCTGATCGGCTGCCCCTGCGCGCTGGTGATCTCTACGCCAGCGGCGATCACCTCCGGCCTGGCCGCTGCGGCCCGCCATGGCGTACTGATTAAGGGCGGCGCGGCGCTGGAAAGCCTCAACGGCGTGCGCACGCTGGCGTTCGACAAAACCGGCACGCTGACCGAAGGCAAACCCCGTATTGAGAGCATTCAGGCCTTTGCTGCCCTCAGCGAAGCGGAACTGCTGACTAAAGCCGCTGCCGTTGAGCAGGGTTCTTCTCATCCGCTGGCCAGGGCGATTGTGCGGCTGGCAGAGCAGCGCCAGCTTGTTATACCTGCCGCTACGGCGCAGCGGGCGGTGGCAGGAAGCGGTATAGAAGCAACAGTGAGCGGTCACAAACTTTTAATCTGCGCGCCCGCTGGACTAAGGCTGACAGCAGAACAGCTGAAGATTGTGGCGGAGCTGGAGTCGGCGGGAAATACGGTGGTCATTATCGTACAGGATGCTATGCCGATCGGACTTATCGCACTGCGCGATACGCTACGTGCGGACGCTGTTGCCGCGCTGAGCGAACTTCATGCTTTAAACATAGAAACGGTCATGCTGACCGGCGACAACCCGCGCGCGGCGGCCGCTATCGCCAACGAGCTTGCCATCAGCTATCGCGCGGGCCTGCTGCCTGCGGACAAAGTAGCGGCCATTCATGAGCTAAACCAACGGCGCGCCGTAGCGATGGTCGGCGACGGCATCAACGATGCGCCTGCAATGAAAGCGGCAACGGTGGGCATTGCGATGGGCGGCGGCAGCGACGTCGCGCTGGAAACCGCCGACGCGGCGCTGACGCATAACCGGCTGGCGGGCCTGGCGACGATGATCCGCCTGGCACGCGCCACCCATGCCAATATCCGGCAGAATATTGCGCTGGCGCTCGGGCTGAAGGGGGTATTTCTGGTCACCACGCTGCTGGGCATTACCGGGCTGTGGCTGGCCGTGCTGGCGGACTCCGGCGCCACCGCGTTGGTCACGGCGAACGCGCTACGATTGCTGAGTAAGCGCTAACTTTACAACCTGCCCGTGGTGATACGGGCAGGACGCGGCGCTACAACCCCTTTTTTAACAGATAGCGATAGGGTAATTCCTCGGTTGCCTGTGCCAGCAGCGTATGTTCCATAAAGCGGCAGAAACCGGGGATATCGCGCGTGGTGGCCGGATCGTCGGCGATAACCAGCAGCGTTTCGCCCTCCTGCATATGGCGTACGGCTTTACGCACCATCATCACCGGCTCAGGACAGCGCAGGCCCAAAGCATCCAGGGTTTGGTCGGGATTTGCGAACGGTTCGCTCATAACATTCTCAATCAGACAGGAAATGCCCCTATTTTACCCCCGACGTCGGTATGTGCAAGCCAGGCTATGAACGACAACGTTTGCGCTAAAATTAACCATTGCATTAGCAGGCTGATTCGGTAAGATGCCGCGCAATCGCTCAGGCGAGACAATTTTTTGGGTTCCCTCACCCCATAGTTAAAAAAGGCTACATCGATGATCTCTTTCTCTTCTCGTCAGCGTACACATGCGCTGATCTGGCTATCGCTGTTCCATCTGCTGGTTATTACCTCCAGTAATTATCTGGTGCAGCTGCCCATTTCGATTTTTGGTTTCCATACCACCTGGGGCGCGTTCAGCTTTCCCTTTATCTTTCTGGCTACCGATTTAACGGTACGAATTTTCGGCGCGCCGCTGGCCCGACGAATTATTCTTGCGGTGATGATCCCGGCGCTGTTTATCTCCTATAGCATTTCTGCGCTGTTCTATCAGGGCGAATGGCAGGGACTGGGCGCGTTGGCAAGCGTTAACCTGTTTGTCGCTCGTATCGCCTGCGCCAGCTTTATGGCCTATGCGCTGGGACAAATCCTCGACGTGCACGTTTTTAACCGCTTGCGCAAGCTGCCGCAATGGTGGGTAGCCCCCGCCTCCGCTATGTTCCTGGGCAATATCAGCGACACGCTGGCGTTCTTTTTTATCGCTTTCTACAAAAGCCCCGATCCGTTTATGGCACAGAACTGGGTGGAAATTGCGCTGGTGGACTACAGCTTTAAGGTGCTTATCTGCATGATTTTCTTCCTGCCGGCCTATGGCGTGCTGTTAAACGCCACGCTGAAGCGGATAACGGAAAAATCCTCTGGCGCTCAGGTCAACTTCGGCTAGTCTGTCACTCTGTGGCGTCGCGCCCGGCCATGCATTTTGGCGGGCAGCGCGCCACGGCAGGTTGCTTTTAGCCGCTGATTACTATTGTATAAGTTGCTGAACAGCGCGAACGACTAACGTAAAAGGGATCACGATGCGTAACTTACTGAAATATGCCGGTATCGGTTTACTGGTGGTCGGACTGGCCGCCTGCGACGGCAAAGATGATAAAGCCGCCGCCGATGATAACGGCGTCAGCAGCAGCCAAAGCAGCCAGACCGTTACCCTGATGGACGGCAAGCTCAGCTTCTCGCTGCCGGCAGGCATGTCCGATCAAAGTGGAAAAATGGGCACGCAGGCCAATAATATGCACGTGTACGCCGATGCCAGCGGCCAGAAAGCGATTATCGTGATTGCGGGCGACGCCACGAATGAAAGCCTGGACGTGCTGGCGAAGCGCCTGGAAGATCAGCAGCGTAACCGCGATGCGCAGCTGCAGGTAGTGACCAATAAATCTGTCGAGCTGAAAGGCCAGCCAGCACAGCAGCTGGATTCGGTGATTTCGGCCAAGGGCCAGTCTTCCTGGTCGTCAGTGCTGCTGGCGAAAGTTGACGGCAAACTGCTGACCCTGCAGATTACGCTGCCTGCGGACAATCAGCAGCAGTCGCAGACCGAAGCAGAGAATATTATCAACACGGTAGTGCTGAAATAATTTCCCTTTAAAAAATAGCGCCCGGCGGAAATATCGGGCGCTATTTTTATTTACGCGGCGGTTTTGCAACAGCCTTTTCCCGACCGCGCCGTTTACTAAGTCCTGTTGCCGTTGTGATGGGAAACGCATGCCTGACCATCACTTTCCCGGCTTACTCCTTACTGGCTAACATTTCCCTGTGGGCAATGCCTGACAGATCGGCTTACAGACCTGCGTGTTCGCGAATATATTTTCGGGCCTTAACGGCATATTCGAACGGATTCGCCAGCGCCGGATCCTGCTCCGCCTCCACCACCATCCAGCCTTTGTAACCCGACTCGTCCAGGATTTTAAACACCGGATCAAAATCAATCACGCCATCGCCGGGAACGGTAAAGGTACCTTTTTTTACGCCGTCCAGGAAAGAGAGCCGCTGGCTTCTGACCTGTGCCACCACCTCATCACGCACGTCCTTCAGATGTACGTGATTGATTCGCGGCAGATATTTTTCCAGAATGGCCAGCATTTGCGCCTGGCTGCCTTCCGAGTAGTAGGCATGGCCGGTATCGAACAACAGATAAACGTTGTCCTGGGTCAACGACATAAATTTGTCGATCTCTGCCGCAGTCTGAATGGCCGTCCCCATATGATGGTGCAAACAAACCTGCATGCCTTTTTCCGCCGCCAGCGCGGCCAGCTCGTTATAGCCCTCCGCCGTCAGCCGCCACTCCTCTTCGGTAAAATGCGGCTTCTCTTCCAGCACCGCCAGCGTGGTGCCCTGAATGCTTTTGCTCTGCTCGGAGCAGCCGATCACTTTAGCGCCCATCGCGTGAAGAAAGTCGCGATGGTTGATAAATTCATCAATGGTTTTTGCCCTGTCGCCATTGGCGAAAAAGGTGCTGAACCAGGCGTTGCAGATTTGAATACCGCGAATGTTCAGCATCGGTTTCAGCACCGCCGGATCGCGCGGATATTTACTGCCGACCTCACTGCCGGTGAAGCCAGCCAGCGCCATTTCGCTGACGATTTGCTGGAAAGTGTTTTCTGCACCCAGCTCAGGCATATCGTCATTGGTCCAGCCAATCGGGGCTATCGCCAGCTTTACGTTCTCTTTGTTCATGGTGGTGCCTCAGCGGTCTGTCATTAAGATGGCGCGGCGCGCCTGCCTGGGCTTTCCGCGCGTAGGATCGGCCTGTTGCGCCTGAAGGTTAGCGAAGCAGTTCGCGCTCGATCAGCTCACGGGTTTCCACGGCCTGATATTTCATTTTTTCCGGATAGCCAAACAGCGAGGCGGCAACTATCGACTCGCCGCCGACTTTATAAGTGCGGTTGGCAAAATCCATCTCGCGCAGGGTTTTAAACAGCGTATCGAAATCCACTTCGCCTTCGCCCACGCCCACGTGCTGATGGATGGTGGCATCCACGCCTGGCGGATTGACGATATAGCGGCAGTGTTTGGTGTGGTTCATGGTATCGGCGATGAGCACGTGTGAAAGGTCGCCGCCCGCATATTCCAGCATGCTTTTTACGTCGCCTTTGCCTTTGTCGTAGAAGAAGGTATGCGGCACGCTATAAAGATATTTGACGTTTTCGCTGCGGAACGACTTCACCAGATCGGCAGTTTCGTTGTTTTCTTCGCAGAAATCCCACGGGTGTGACTGAATTTCAATACGAATACCTTCCCGCTCGACGATGGGCAGCAGCTCCTCCATGGAGCGGTAAAACATCTCTTCGCAGATCTCCGGTTCGTTCGGCGTGCCGGAAAGCTCGGTATTGATAACCTGCACGCCAGTTTCCACCGCGATTTCAATCATACGCTTCCAGTTGCGCACGGCCGCCTGGCGACGTGCCTCATCCGGGCCTGACCAACGGTAGACCACGATATAGGAAGAGATTTCCAGCCCGGTTTCACGCAGCGCGTTTTTGTATTCGGTGATGATTTCCCGGCTGGCCCTGGGATGTTTGTAGAACGGATTAATCTGCGGATGCGGCGACTGCTCAATATATTTGTAGCCCCACTCCGCCACCTGGTGAACCATTTTGGTGATGCCCAAATCTTTAATGACGTCTACATCAAAGGCGATTTTCATCGGTTTCTCCCTGCTAATCATTTGACAACCCCTCTGCCTGCGCAGAGGAGTCGGTCGGCATTATTTGTTGTAAAACGCCGGACGCGGCGGCAGCTCAACGCTTTCAATCGCCCCGCTTTCCTGCGCCTTCAGGCAGGCATCTGCCGCTACGGAAGCCGCATAGCCATCCCATGCGGAAGGGCCGTGCAGTTGGCCAGCCGTGACGTCATTGATAAACGCCTGTAGCTCAACGTCATAGGCATCGATAAAGCGATCCTTCCAGTCGGTCAGAATGGAAGTGGAGAGCTTCGCCTCTTTACGCAGCTGGACAGAGGCTGGCTCCGGCAGTCTGGCGATCCCGGTTTCGCCCACGACCTCACACTGAATGTCGTAGCCATAGGCGCAGTTAACGAAGATTTCGACGTCGATGCGCACGCCTTTTTGCGTTTCAAACAGCACGATTTGCGGATCGCGCAGCTTCGCATGCGTATTTTTGGTATCACGCGGGAAAACCACCTGAACCGTTTTATAGTCGTCCTCGGTCAGCCAGCGCAGCACGTCCAGCTCGTGGATCAGCGTGCTGGTGATCGCCATATCGGTGGTATAGCTTTCTGGTACGCTTGGGTTGCGATGGGCGCAGTGCAGCATCAGCGGCTCGCCGATATCGCCGTTGGTGATAACCTGCTTTAACGCGCGATAGCCGGTATCGTAAGGACGCATAAAGCCCACCTGCACCAGACGCTTGCCGTGGGCAATTTCAGCCTCCACCACGCGGCGGCAGCCTTCAGCCGTCAGCGCCAGCGGCTTTTCACAAAATACCGGTTTGCCCGCCGCGATGGCCGCGAGCGTAAATTCTTCATGCGTGGGATCCCAGGAGGTGACGATTAGCGCGTCAACGTCAGAGGAGCGAATAACATCGTGGCCGTTGGCATAGACTTCCGCCTCCAGACCCAGACGGCTAACCACGCCTTTAGCGCCTTCGATATTAATATCGGAGACGGCCACCACTTTCGCGCCCTGCAACACTTTGCTGCAGCGACGAATATGTTCCTGACCGATTGCGCCGGTGCCGATTACGCCAAGTTTCAGTGTCATAACTACTCCGTTCGAATGTAGGGTATAGGGGAGTCTTCCGGACGGGAAAACCCGTCCGGTTCAGGCCACAGAGAATGAATTAGTATTTACGTGCCTGGTCGAGATGCTCGTTCAGCATGTGGGCCACGGCGTTAATGCGTTCGGACTGCGATACCTGCGCGCCGCCCACGTGCCACCAGCTGAAATATTTGTGCACCATGGTTTTTGGCAGCACTTTAATGTCAATCAGCGTGGATACCGGCGACTGACGCGCTTCTTCCAACGCCTGCTTCAGCTGCGCCAGCGTGGTGACGCGCCATGTTTTACAGCCGTAGCCAGCGGCGATGGCGGCGAAATCTACCGGGATCAGGCCGCCGTCCAGCTTGCCGCCTTCGGCATTGCGGAAGCGGAACTCGGTGGTAAAGCTGTCCATGCCGTGTTCCATTTGCAGGTTGTTGATGCAGCCGTTAGTCATGTTGTCGAACAGCACCACGTTGATTTTGGCGTTCTCCTGGAGAGAGGTCACCAGCTCGGAGTGCAGCATCATAAAGGAGCCGTCGCCGACCAGCGTGTAGACCTCGCGGTGCGGCTCGGCCAGCTTGACCCCGAGCGAAGCGTTGACCTCGTAGCCCATACAGGAATAGCCGTACTCAACGTGATAGCCGTTGTAATCCTTATTGCGCCACACGCGTTGCAGATCGCCCGGCAGGCTACCGGCCGCGGCGACGATCACCGCATCCTTTGGGAGATTTTCATTTAGCGTACCCAGCACGCTGCTTTGCGTCAGGAACGAATCGGTCAGCCGGTTGAATTCGGCAAAAACGGCCTCGCGATCCAGACGATCGTCAATCTCCGGCACAAAACCCTCGTTGCTGTAAACCGCCTGATAAACGCGCTGCGTTTCCTTCAATAATTTGCTCTGTGCCTGAGCAATTTTCTCTCCCCAGCCGCTGGTGAAGCCCTGAGCGGCCAGCCGGTTATCCAGTGCGGTAAGCGCCTCGCGCGCATCGGCCACCACCTGTACGCCGTCCAGCTTCCAGGCATCAAAGCTGCTGACGTTAACGTTGAGATAGCTGACGTCCGGGTTCTGGAAGATCCATTTTGAAGCGGTGGTGAAATCGGTGTAACGCGTGCCGACGCCAATCACCAGATCGGCCTCCTTCGCCAGCAGGTTGGCCGCCAGGCAGCCGGTTTCACCCACGCCGCCGACGTTCAGCGGATGATCGGAAAGGATCGTGCCCTTACCGGCCTGCGTTTCCGCAAACGGGATTTGATGACGCTCGGCAAACTGGCGGAGCGCCTCGCCCGCTTCGGAATATTTCACGCCGCCGCCGCAGACAATCAGCGGCTTGCGTTTGCCGGCGATCAGCTTCAGCGCGGCCGCCAGCTGGGCTTCGGTCGGCAGACGGCGATCGAGCAGGTGCACGCGCTTCTGGAAGAAATAGTCGGGATAATCCCAGGCTTCGCCCTGCACGTCCTGCGGCAGCGAAAGGGTAACGGCGCCGGTTTCTGCCGGATCGGTCAGCACGCGCATGGCGTTGATGCAGGCGGTCATCAGCTGTTCCGGGCGGTTTATCCGATCCCAGTATTTGCTGACCGCGCGAAACGCATCGTTGGTGCTGATGCTAAGATCGTGACTCTGTTCAATCTGTTGCAGCACCGGATCGGGCTGGCGGGTAGCAAACACATCGCCAGGCAGCAGCAGTAAAGGAATACGGTTAGCGGAAGCGGTGCCCGCAGCGGTGATCATATTGGCCGCGCCAGGCCCCACGGAAGAGGTGCAGGCGATGATCTCCCGCCGCAGCTTCTGCTTGGCGTAGCCGATAGCGGCGTGCGCCATGCCCTGTTCGTTACGCCCCTGACGCACGATCAGATCGCCGCTGTCCTGCTCCAGCGCCTGCCCCAGTCCCAGCACGTTGCCGTGGCCGAAAATAGCAAAAATGCCCTTCACAAACTTGGTTTCGACGCCATCTACCGACAGATACTGATTGTCGAGAAATCTGACTAAAGCCTGTGCCGTGGTTAATCTGATCTTGCCCATTTGCTCTTCCTTACGGTACGGCGACAGACCGTCGGTCTGCCGCGTTTCGCCCGAGTAATCGCCACTGCGGTAATGGCCGAAAATGAAACGTGAGGCGATTATAAACAAATATTTTTTTCACTAAACCACATTACAGAAGAAACATTTCATTTTGCGAGTGAGATCAAATTATGCCCTGCAACGCACATCGCCGGAATGCCTGGCCCGGCAGCAGCAGCATGGCCTGATGCCAGCAACAAAAATGCGGATTATTTCTTTATATATCAAATAAATAATTAATATAAATACACATTTTTTAACCTGTCTGTTGCCTGGCTGAAACCATGAAAAGAGTGCCGTGACAGCGCCATATCGCCGCAAAATGCGAGAGTTTTAGCCACTTCACATTTTTGGGGTATAAATTTCACTCTTGGTTGAAGTTGAAATATTTATTCCCCATACTGATTTTCACTTCATATCCGGACGCCGCTATGCGTTCAGGAGGATGCGCTGACACAGCGCGGCTGGCCTATCACAGAAGGAAACAGAATGAGTACACAACAGAAGCGGCTTGATGTGATCTGTATCGGGCGCATTGCCGTTGACCTCTATGGTCAGCAGATTGGTGCCCGGCTGGAAGATATGAGCACATTTTCCAAATATCTGGGTGGGTCGTCCGGCAATGTCGCTTACGGTACGGCCATTCAGGGGCTGAAATCCGGTATGTTGGCCCGCGTGGGCGATGAGCATATGGGCCGCTTTCTGCGGGAAGAGCTGCAGCGCGTAGGTGCGGATACCGAATGCCTGATCACGGATAAAACCCGCCTGACAGGCCTGGTGATCCTCGGGATCAAAGATCAGGATACTTTCCCGCTGGTGTTCTATCGGGATAACTGCGCTGATATGGGCCTGACGCCTGAAGATATTCAGGAAGATTACATCGCCTCTTCCCGCGCCGTGGCGGTGACCGGCACGCATCTGTCTCATCCTGATACCCGCGCTGCCGTGCTGAAGGCGTTGGACATCGCTCGTCGCCACGGTCTGCGCACCGCGCTGGACATTGATTATCGTCCGGTTCTGTGGGGGCTGACCTCGCTCGGTGACGGTGAAACCCGCTTTATCGAATCCAGCCACGTGACGCAGCAGCTGCAGGAAGTGCTGCATTATTTCGATCTGGTGGTCGGCACCGAAGAGGAGTTTCATATCGCCGGCGGCAGTACCGATACGCTGACCGCGTTGAAAAACGTCCGTCAGGCAACTAAAGCGACGCTGGTTTGCAAACGAGGAGCGCTGGGCTGCGTGGTGCTGGAGGGCGAAATCCCGACAAGCTGGGAGCAGACGAAACTGCAAAGCGGCGTGCGCGTGGAAGTGTTGAACGTGCTGGGCGCGGGCGATGCTTTTATGTCCGGCCTGCTGCGCGGCTGGCTGAACGATGAGAGCTGGGAACAGGCGTGCCGCTACGCCAACGCCTGCGGCGCGCTGGTGGTTTCGCGTCACGGCTGCGCGCCGGCGATGCCGACCAAAGCCGAGCTGGATGACTTCCTGAGCCGCGATAAAGAAGTTAAGCGGCCCGACCTGGACAGCCGCCTGAATCACCTGCATCGCGTTACCACGCGTAAACAGCAGTGGCCGGAGCTGTGCGTGTTCGCTTTTGACCATCGTAAACAGCTGGTAGATATGGCGAACGAGGCGGGCGTGGACACGACCCGCCTGCCGGAGCTGAAAACGCTATTGCTGCGCGCGGCGCAGGAAGCCGCCACGGAAGCCGGGCTGGATCGCCGTAGCGGCATTCTGGCCGATACCACCTTCGGGCAATCCACGCTGAATGCGATTACCGGCAAAGGCTGGTGGATCGGTCGTCCGATTGAGATGCCAGGCTCAAGGCCGCTGCGTCTGGAGCATGGCAATATCGGTTCGCAGCTGGTGGACTGGCCGCAGGAGCATGTGGTGAAGTGCCTGGTTTTCTATCATCCGCACGACAGCGCCGAGCTGCGTAAAGAGCAGGACGAGCTCATCCTTGACGTCTGGCAAGGCTGTAATAAGACCGGCCATGAACTGCTGCTGGAAGTGATCCTGCCGGAAAATAATCCGGATAAACAAGAGTCTTACTATCTGGAGATGCTGAGCCACTTCTATTCGCTGGGCATCCAGCCGGACTGGTGGAAACTGCCGCCGCTGAGCCTGGAAAGCTGGCAGGCCATCAGCGGGCTGATTGAGCAGCAGGATCCCTGGTGTCGCGGCATTTTGATCCTGGGACTGGATGCGCCGGAAGAGAAGCTGAAGGCGGGATTCGCCGCGGCGGCGCAGGCTCCCTGGGTAAAAGGTTTTGCGGTAGGCCGCACTATTTTTGGCCAGCCTTCACGCCAGTGGCTGCAAGGTGAACTTAATGACGAAGCCCTGATCGCTGAGGTAAAAGGGAATTATCTGCGCCTGATCGACTACTGGCGGGAAGTCCGTCCTGCAACCTGACCTTCCGTGCCTGTACCGCCCGCCAGCTGCATTTTCCGTCCGCTGGCGGTGCGGTTAATTTCACCTGTTTTTTGACTTCCTCCCGGTTTACGTTTTTAAAAAAGGCGAACGTCGGCAAAGCCGCAGCGATCGTGTTTTTTTCTGTGATGGAATTCATATAGCGATGAAATAGAACCGCTGAATTTCGTTAGCAAGTGAAATTTTTTGTTCATCTGATAGAATAACCGCCAGAAGAATATGACTAAAATTTAGCGAGCCTGAGTCAATGACTATTACCCCAACACAGCTTTCCCTGTTACAGGACGATATTCGTCGTCGCTACGATACCCTGAGTAAGCGCCTTAAACAGGTGGCTCGCTATATCCTCGACAACAGCAACAGTATCGCTTTTGACACCGTAGCCTCGATCGCCCAGCAGGCCGACGTGCCGCCTTCTACGCTAATTCGCTTCTCCAACGCATTTGGCTTCAGCGGCTTTAACGAAATGAAGCAGGTGTTTCGTCAGCATCTGATGGAAGAAACCGTTAACTATACCGAGCGCGCGCGTTTGTTCCGCCAGACCTCGACGGATGAAACGGCCACGCCGCCGGAAAACCCGGCTGAAATTCTCAACGTCTTTACCATGGTCAATTCCCAGGCTTTGCAGCAGCTGGCGATGCAGACCAACCCGGAACAGCTGAATAAAGCCGTAGAGCTGCTGGCGCAGGCGGAAAATATCTATGTGATTGGCCTGCGTCGTTCGTTCAGCGTCGCTTCCTATCTGACCTATGCGCTGCGCCATCTGGAACGTCGCGCTTTTTTAATCGACGGCCTGGGTGGGATGTTTACCGAGCAGCTCAGCATGGTGAACCCTAAAGACGTGGTGATCGCTATCAGCTATTCGCCCTATGCGCGTGAAGCCGTCGAGCTGGTTGAGCTGGGTGCTAAACGCGGCGCGCAGCAGATTGCCATTACCGACAGCCAGGTCAGCCCGCTGGCCGCCTTCAGCGACGTCTGCTTTGTGGTGCGTGAAGCCCAGGTTGACGGCTTCCGTTCACAGGTTGCTTCGCTGTGCCTTGCGCAGACGCTGGCCGTTTCTCTGGCGCTGCACAACGTCAAGGACTGATCGGCCGCCTGATGGCGTTAGTGTAAAACCAGGCAGCGGCTGCCCGGGAGTTTAAAGCCGCTGACCCGAGGGTCATAAACCGCCAGGCCTGAAGGTTAGACACAGCCAGACCCGAAGGTCGCAAACCGCCAGGCCTGAAGGTTAGACACAGCCAGACCCGAAGGTCGCAAACCGCCAGACCTGAAGGTTAGAAATAGCCAGTTTTGCGAGTTAAAAGCCGCGGATCCGAGGTTGTAAACCGCCAGAACCGAGGGTTGCAAACCGCCAGGCCTTACGTCAGCGGCGCCGCCGCTTTCGCCAGGCGATCCTTCATTTGTCGATAGCGCTCCGTAACCTGCTGTTCCGCCCACTGCGCATCGGCGATTTTCTCTACCCTGACAGCGCAGTGTTTAAACTCCGGCGTTTTCGCTACCGGATCGACATGATCGAGGGTCAGCTCATTACAGGCACCTATCCACCACTGATAGGTCATATAGACCGCGCCCTGATTTGTTCTGTCGCTGACTTCAGCTCTGCTAAGCACCCTGCCGCGCCGCGAAGCTACCCATACCAGTTCGCCGTTATGGATATTCAGCGCACGCGCGTCTGCCGTATTCATCTGGATCCTGCCGGGTTCATCGGCCTGAGCCGCCAGGGCGTGGCAGTTGCCGGTCATCGAGCGGCAGCTGTAGTGGCCCACTTCACGCACCGTACAGAGCACCAGCGGCCAGGCTTCATCGGTTGCTTCGGCGGGCGGCTGCCAGTCGCAGGCAAACAGCAGCCCTTTACCGGAAGGACGCGAAAAGCGGTTTCCTTCATAGAGGTAAGGCGTGCCGGGATGTGCTTCATCAGGACAGGGCCACTGCACGTAGCCGAACCCGGCCATTTTCTCCCAGGTGGCGCCGGTGTACAGCGGGCAAAGCGCGCGCAATTCATCCCAGATCGCTTTATTGTTTTCGTAGCGCATGGGATACCCCATCGCCTGCGCCACGCGGCAGATAATTTCCCAGTCCGGCAGGACGTCGCCCTGCGGCTCTACAGCTTTTTCAAAGCGCTGGAACCCTCGATCGGCACTGGTATAAACGCCCTCATGCTCGCCCCAGCTGGTGGCGGGCAACAGAACATCCGCCAGCTCTGCCGTTTTGGTCATAAAAATATCCTGCACCACGATCAGATCCAGCTTTGCCATCGCCTGACGCATCAGGGCAAGATCCGGTTCGGTTTGCAGCGGATCTTCGCCCATAATCCAGTAGGCACGCAGCTTGCCCTCCAGCGCTAAATGGGGAACATCGGTAATGGCGTATCCGGGTTTATCACTGAGCGAGTCAACGCCCCAGGCGGCGGCAAATTTTTCGCGTACCGCCTTATCCGTTACGGGCTGATAGCCGGGGAAAACATCTGGCAGAGCGCCCATATCGCAGGCACCCTGAACGTTATTTTGCCCTCTGACCGGCCCCACGCCGACGCCCGGCCGCCCGAAATTGCCGGTAGCCAGCGCCAGGCTGGCCAATCCTTTCACCACATCCACGCCCTGCCCCCACTGGGTCACGCCCATTCCCCATAAAATAGTGGCGTTGCGGGCGCTGGCATAAAGGCGAGCAGCCTGGCGAATAAGCTCCGGCTTGAGTCCTGTGATGGCTTCCACCGCTTCCGGCGAATAGCGCTGGACGCCTTCCCGCCACGCTTCCAGCCCTTCCGTATGCTTATCGATATAGCTTTTGTCCCACAGTTTTTCAGCGATCAGCACGTGAGCAAGCGCGTTCACCAGCGCCATATTGCTGCCGTTTTTTAGCGGTAGCCACAGATCGGCCAGCCGGGCGCTTTCGATATAGCGCGGATCGCAGACGATAATTTTGGCCCCTTTCTCTTTGGCATGCAGAATGCGTCTGGCCACGATCGGATGAGAATCCGCAGCGTTATAACCAAAGATAAGCAGGCAGTCGCTTTCTTCAATATCCTTCATGCCGTTGCTCATCGCCCCATTGCCCAGCGTCGCCCGCAGGCCGGCGACGGAAGGGCCGTGGCACACCCTGGCGCAGCAGTCGATGTTATTGCTTCCCAATACGGCGCGCGCAAACTTCTGCATAACATAGTTGGTTTCGTTTCCCGGCCCGCGTGAAGATCCGGTAACCATAATGCTTTCAGGCCCTGAACGAGCGCGAATTTTTTGCAGCCGCCTGCTGACAAAATCGATAGCTTCCTGCCAGCTGACTTTTTCAAAAGGCCCGCCTCGTTTACGACGAATGGCAGGATGCTGCAAGCGCGGCGTCAGCAGGCGGGTATTATTCAAAAACTCCCAGCCGAAGTAGCCCTTCAGGCAAAGCTTTCCCTCATTGGTTACGCCGGGCGCGCCTTCCGCGCCAACGACTTTCCCGTCTGCAATCTGCAACGCGATTTTGCAGCCGCAGCCGCAGTAGGGACAAACAACAATCGCTTTATCCATGTGTCTCCACCTCCTGTACATAAGGGCCGTTCAGCTGGCTTTCTGCTGCGGCTCGCTGCTGCTTTTGCTGCTGTCGCTGTGTCAGTCCGGCGGCGGTCATCAAAGTCAACGCGCCGGTTGGGCACACGTGGATGCAGGCAGGCCCGTCGGATTGACCCGCGCAAAGATCGCATTTCACTATCAGCGGCTTTTCTTCAGGCTTGCTGACGATTTCAATGGCGCCAAACGGGCAGGCGATAACGCAGCTTTTGCAGTCAATACAGCGGTGACGGCGGGTTGCTATCATACCCAGCTCGCCCTTATACAGCGCCGCAACAGGGCACGCAGAGACGCAGGGCGCGTTATTACACTGATGGCACATAACGGGAACGCTAACCTGCGACGATTTAATAACCTTCAGGCGAGGGAAATAGCGCTGCGCAGCCAGTAACGGCGTGCCCGTATGCGCCACGGCGCAGGCAACCTCACAGGTATGGCAGCCGATACATTTTTCAGGCTGGGCGACGATAAACTGGCTCATAAAGCCGACTCCTTTCTTTCTGCGCGGGTCATTTCCGCGCTCTGTTCAAACATCGCCAGCATCTCCCGCGCGCTGCGACGCCCTTCCGCCATAGCCGTTACCACCAAATCGGCACCGTGCACGGCGTCCCCGGCGGCAAACACTTTTGGATGATGCGTTTGCGTTGTGCGGCCCGCCTGGCCTGTTTTAATCAGCCCCCAACGATCGAAACGAATCGCCTGTCCCGCCAGCCAGGGCATCTCGTGCGCCTGAAAGCCAAAGGCCAGGATCAGCGCGTCGGCAGCCAGCACGAATTCAGATCCTTTGACTGGCTGCGGTCGTCGACGCCCGTCGCTGCCTGGCTCACCGGCAACGGTGCGGATCATCCCTATGCCGCTCAGGCGACCGCCCTTATCCAGCTCGATATATTGCGGCAGCAGGTTAAACATAAATTCCACGCCTTCTTCGCGCGCGTTGGCGACCTCTTTTTTAGAGCCAGGCATACTCTCTTCATCGCGTCGATAGGCGCAAATTACCTGTTTCGCCTGCTGCCGGATGGCGGTACGCACGCAGTCCATCGCCGTATCGCCGCCGCCCAGTACTACGACTTTTTTTCCCTTCAGCGAGACATAAGGCTGCAGTTCATCCTCTGCCAGCCCCATGACCCGTCGCGTATTAGCGGTCAGATAGGGCAGCGCCTGAATAACGCCGGGCGCATCCTCATGCTCAAGGCCCGCCTGCATCAATTTATAGGTGCCCACGCCCAAAAAGACGGCGTCGTAAT
This sequence comes from Erwinia sp. STN24, assembly GCF_041320675.1. Classification (NCBI taxonomy): domain Bacteria; kingdom Pseudomonadati; phylum Pseudomonadota; class Gammaproteobacteria; order Enterobacterales; family Erwiniaceae; genus Erwinia; species Erwinia sp. STN24. The sequence continues at coordinate 164,403 of NZ_JBGGPM010000006.1, forward strand.
CCGCCAGCAGACGAGAGAAAGGAAGATCGCGGCCAATTTCGCAGTTAAGGTGAAACTTAATTCCCATTTCGCTGAAAATAGCGCGGCGGGTTGCCATCAGCTGTTTATCCAGCTTGAAAGAGGGGATCCCAAAGGTCAGCATCCCGCCGATTTCGGGATGGCGATCGTAGACATCCACCTGAACGCCGCTGCGCGCAAGGATATCGGCACAGCCCAGCCCGGCAGGCCCGGCGCCCACCACCGCTACCTTTTCACGCCGGGCCTCAATCGCTGGCGGCGTCGGGCGCCAGCCCTGCCTGAACGCTTCATCAGTGATGTAACGCTCGAGGTTACCTATCGAAACCGCGCCCGACCGACCGCTGAGCGTACATGCGCCTTCGCAGAGCCGATCCTGTGGACAGACGCGCCCGCAAATTTCCGGCAGGCTGCTGGTCTGGTGCGACAGCTCTGCCGCATCGATAATTCGCCCCTCCTGCACCAGGCGGATAAAATCGGGAATGGCGTTGTGCAGCGGGCAGGCCCAGCCGCACCACGCTTTTTGCGCGCAATAAAGGCAGCGCTCGGCCTCATAGCCCGCCTGCGACGGCGAGAGGCCCTGATAAATCTCGCAGAAATGCCTGGCGCGCTCCGTGGGTTTAAGCTTGCGGGCGCCAATGCGCGGCAGCTTATCCAGCGCCTTTGCGGCGCGTCCGGCTACTGGCCGCAGCGCTTTATCGTCAGCGGTGGCGTACTGACGGTATTGCCGAAGCCGCGTCAATGTATTTTCATCCATCACCTGCAGCGCCTGGGTCGGGCAGGAAGCCACGCAAGCGGGCTTGCCCTGCTCGGTTTGCTCACAGAGATCGCACTTACTCATTACGTCTTCAGAAGCAGCCGGTTCAATCGCACCAAACGGGCAGGCCAGCAGACAATTTTTGCAGCCTATGCACTTTTCCTCATGCAGCCGCACGCTGTTGTATTGAAAAACAAGCGCCTGAGTTGGGCAACTGGCGACGCAGGGCGCTTTGTTGCACTGACGACAGGTAACGGGGCCGCAGCCTTTGACAAGATGAATGCGCGGCCGAAACTGCCCACGATGGGCTGGCCATTCGCCATCGCCGTGCGCTAGTGCGCAGGCCACTTCACAAACATGACAATCGATACACTCGCTGGGATTAACAGTGACAAACCGGTTCATTTTTACTCCTTTTTATGCCGCACAGATCCCTTTCGTCGGGTTATGCAAAAAAAGGGCACATTTGCGGAAAAAAGCCATTCAGAACTGATTTTTGTGAGGCATTACGCAGTTGCTGACGAGAACGTCGGTTTGACAGAGGGATGTCGCCGCTATGGCAGATGTAAACAGGAGAATTACCGTCTCATTTTGAGAAAAAAACCTCAAAGTGAAACGACTCCAGCGACACACAAGCGAGCAGCGGACTTGTTTTAAATCAGTTTCTTCGAGATGCCTCACAGCCCTGTCGCTTGTCGCGGACATCTTCACACTCTGGCATATCACTTGCTTAGGGCTGTCCCGGGAAGCATCTGGAGGGCCAAAATCCGTGAAAACTCTTTTAGTGGGCAATGAAGTACCGCGCGTCGACGGCGAGGCGAAAGTCAGAGGCGCAGCCGTATATGGTGACGATATTGTGCTGAGAAACATGCTTTATGGCGTGTGTCGCTACGCCGATATCGCCGCAGGCCAAATCGCCTCGCTGGATATCTCGGAAGCGGAAAAACTACCTGGCGTGGTGAAAATCGCCACCTGGAAGGACATCCCAGGCCAGCGCTGTATCGGCGTGGTTATCCCGGACTATCCGCCTATCGTTGAGAGCGAAATTGCTTTTCGGGGGGACGTCATTGCCGTGATCGCGGCGGAAAGTTATGAAATAGCCTGCCAGGCCGCCGATAAAATCCGCGTAGCCTATACGCCCTGGACACCGATAACATCGGTGAGAGAAGCCATCAGGCCGGGGGCACGGCCCATCCACAGTGACAAAGAAAATAATATTATTAATCATCACCATACGATTAAGGGCGATATTGAGGCGGGCTTTGCGGCCTCCAGCTATATCTTTGAGCGCGATTTTGAGGTCGGCTTTCAGGAGCACGCCTATATTGAGCCGGAGTCGATCACCGTTGGCTACGACGATAATGAACAGATCGTCACGATTTATGGGTCAATACAAAACGCGCATCGCGTGCGCGGCATGGTGGCGAAATATCTGGATCTGCCGCAGTCGAAGGTTAACGTGAAGCGCTCCGTACTGGGCGGCTCTTTCGGCGGCAAAGACGATATTATCGATCATCTTGCCTGCCGCGCGGCGCTGCTGGCCGTACTGACTTCGCGCCCGGTAAAAATGACCTATAACCGCGAACAGTCAATGCGGGAAAGCTATAAACGCCATCCTTATCAGATGCATTACAAAATCGGTCTGGACGATCGGGCGCGTATCCAGGCAATAAAAATAGATATCCTTGCGGATGGCGGCAGCTATGCCGGGCAAACGCCTTTTGTCACCTGGCGTAGCTCCGTACAGGCTGCCGGGCCTTATAATATTCCCAACGTGCGCGTCGATATTACCGGCGTCTACACCAACAATAATTATACCTCCGCCTATCGCGGCTTTGGCGCGCCGCAGGTTATTTTTGCCAACGAATCGCTGATGGACGAGGTCGCGGAAAAAATGGGGCTGTCGCCCGTCGAGCTGCGCCTGAGAAACGTACTGCGCCAGAACGACACCAGCATGGCTGGGCAGGTTCTCAGCGAGCATCAGGTCTCCGCGCAGGAAGTCCTGCAAAAGGCTATCGACAAAACCGAGTTTTTGGCGAAGCGGGAGCACTATCGGCAGCTCAATCAGCTGGGCGGGCCGATTAAATATGGCATTGGGCTGGCGCTCAGTCATCGGGGCTGTTCGCTGGGCGCCGAGGGGCTGGATGCCTCTTCCGCGCTGATACAGATCAATGCCGACGGCAGCCTGAATCTTTCCACCTCCGTGTCTGAAAACGGCCAGGGATTGCAGACCACCATGTCGCTTATTGCAGCGGAAGCGTTTGGTCTGGATCTGACACAGATTCATTTCACCGATCCGCCGACCGCCATGATTGCTGATGGGGGATCTACCGTCGCGTCGCGCGGCACGCTAATGGGCGGACAGGCGGTGCTTAGCGCGGCGAATACCATCAAGCGACGCATGGCTAAAGCGCTGGCGCAAACGCTGGATGTAACCGATCCCGACGATCTGGTATGGGAAAACGGCACCGTATTTCACCGCCGACAACCCTCTAAGCGACTGCCGTTCCGGCAGGTCGTTGACGTGACCAAAGCTGCCGGTGCCAATCTTTCGGCTTACGGCTGGCACGTCGCGCCGGCTATCCACTGGGACGAAGAAAAAGGAAGCGGCAGCCCCTACTTTACCTGGGTTTACGGCTGTCAGGTCGCCGATATCGCGCTGGATACCCGCACCGGAAAAATTACGTTCAACAACGCCACGGCCGTGCATGACGTCGGCAAAGTGATCAACAAAGTCGGCTTTGAAGGGCAGGTCTACGGCGGTCTGGTTCAGGGCATGATCGGCTACGCCATGCTGGAAGAGTTCAATACAGAGCAAGGCGAGGTTAAGTCTGAGAACTTTGATACCTATCTGCTGCCCACGATTAAAGACGTGCCGAATATCGACATCGTCGCGGTAGAAAACCATGACAAGGCTGGCCCCTATGGCGCCAAAGTTATTGGCGAACCCGTGCTGGAGCTTGGCGGCGCGGCGCTAAATAACGCCGTGAGCTTCGCGCTTGGACGTCGCAACTATACGCTGCCGCTGACGCTGGAGCAGGTTCGCCTGGGCTACGCGTTGAAAAAACCGGTCCGCCAGAGCGAGCTACAGGCTGAATCGGGCGGTAAAAAACAGGTTTTACGGCTGAACACGCTACAAATTTACCGCCCGGACACGCTGGATGACGCGCTACGGGCGCTGGCCGACGGCCAGGCCAGGCCGATTGCAGGCGGAACGGATGTGCTGGTACAGGCGCGGCTTAGTACGGTGCCGCTGCCGCTGGTGGATATTTCAGGTTTGAAAGAACTACAGCGTATCGCCCTCTGCGATGAGGGCGTGACCATTGGGGCTGGCGTTTGCTTTAGTGATTTGACGGCTGACCAGCGGCTTCAGGAGCACTATCCGCTATTAATTACCGCCTGCAACACCATTGGTTCACTACAGCTCCGTAATCGGGCGACGCTGGGTGGCAATATCGTTAATGCCGCGCCCTGCGCAGACTCCGTACCGCCGCTGATTATCTATGACGCTATCGTCGTGCTGCAGAGCCAGCAGGCGCAGCGCCGCATGCCGCTGTCGGACTTTATTACCGCAGGCTATCGTACCCGGCTTCAGCCTGGCGAGTTGCTGACAGCGGTGATACTGCCCGCGCCCTATCGCGATCCTGGCCTTGAGCAACGCTATCTACAACTGGGTCGTCGCAATGCGCTGAACATTACCCGTCAGAGCTTTACCGGCCAGTTTACCTTCAATCATGCGGGGATGCTGGTTCGCTGTCGTCTGGTAGATGGCGCGCTGTTGAGTAAACCTCAACGCTTGATTGCGGTAGAGAAAGTTCTGACCGGACAGGCGTTGACGGTCGCACAGATAGAGGCGGGTGCCAGCGCGCTGGAAGCCCTGCTAATGGCGGCGATAGGCAACCGTTGGTCCGCCGCGTACAAGGTGCCGGTAGCGCTGGATATGCTGCGTCAAATGTTGCAGGAAGCCCGTGAAGCCGGGACAAAATAAGGAGCAAAAAAATGAACAGGATCGGGCTGACAGTAAACGGGGTTCAGGTTGAGAAAACGGTTGAGGGTAATCGCCGCCTGCTTGATTTTTTACGGGAGGATTTACAGCTGACCGGCACCAAAGAGGGCTGCTCGGTAGGCGAGTGCGGCGCCTGTACGGTGATCATGAACGGTAAGGCTGTCTGTTCATGCCTGGTGCTGGCGGCGCAGTGCGATGGTGCGACGGTCAGCACTATTGAAGCACTACACCAGGATGAAACCGGTAGAAAACTACAGCAGGAATTTGTGCGCCACGGCGGCGTGCAGTGCGGCTTTTGCACGCCGGGCGTGCTGATGAGCACCAAAGCGCTGCTGGATAAAAACCCTCGCCCGAGTGACCAGCAGATTGCAGAAGCGCTGGAGGGAAATCTTTGCCGCTGTACCGGTTACAAGCCAATTATTAAATCAATTAGGGCGGTGCTGAAGACGGAGTAAAGCCATTATGAAGGAATGTATTATGCTGGCGGCCGGACGCTCATCGCGTATGGGATGTTGGAAAATGCTGCTGCCATGGCAGGATACGACGGTGCTGGACATGGCCATCCGCAATGCGCTGGCGTTCTGCGACAGAGTTATCCTGGTTACAGGCTATCGTGCTGAAGAGCTTCATCAGCGTTACGCCCATTGGCCTGCCGTGGATCTTTGCCACAACGCCGGTTACCAGGCAGGGATGTTCTCTTCGGTACGCTGCGGTGCCGCCGCGCTTTCCGGCGGGCGCTTTTTCGTTGTGCCCGGAGATATGCCCGCGATTGATCCGACCATCTATGCACAGCTGTGGCGGCATCAAAGTCTCTGCTGCCAACTGCCCTGCTACGCGGGCAAAAATGGGCATCCGGTGCTTCTGCCTGCCGGGATGGCGGCGCGAATAACCGCAGCGCCTGAACAAAGTACGCTGCGCAAGCTGATTCAGGAATATGGCTGCATCAGCGTACCGATCGACAGCCCAACCGTTCACTGGGATTTAGACACGCCCGCACAGTATCAGCAACGCCTTAGCAACGCCTGCTGAAGCTCAGGCCTGCAGGCCATATTTTTTTATTTTCCGATACAGCGTCGCTACGCCAATGCCCAGCTCTTCCGCTATCTGCTTCTTATTACGGGTGCGCTGCAGCGCTTCTTCTATCAGGCTTTTTTCTACTGATTTCAGCTTTGCCCCTTCCTCTTCCTCTTTTTCGACCGGGCCGCAAACCGTTTTCGGCGGGTACGCCATCAACGGCACAGAACGAATTGTGGTATGGAACAGCGGAGGCAGTAAGGCGCCGTCTATTATCTCCCCTTCAGGAACGATATTGACCAGATACTCCACCAGATTGCTTAACTCGCGCACGTTGCCTGGCCACAGATAGCGTTGTAACAGCTCTATCGCTTCCCGGCTGATACCCGGATAGGCGCAGCCGATGCGCTGCGAGTGATGATTAAGAAAATAGTGCATCAAAAGTTCGATATCCCCTTCGCGATCGCGCAGCGGCGGCACCTCCAGCGGAATAACGTTCAGGCGATAGTAGAGATCCTCCCGGAACTTTCCCTCCTCAATAAATTGCCGCAGGTTTTGATGCGTAGCGGAAATAATTCGAATATCGACAGACACAGGGCGGCTTGCGCCAACGGGCAGCACCTCGCGGTTTTCTATCGCCCGCAGTAAACGAGCCTGCAGGCTCAGCGGCATATCGCCAATTTCATCCAGAAACAGCGTGCCGCCATTGGCTGACTGGATCAGCCCCGCCCGTCCGCCGGGCGCCGCGCCGGTAAAAGCGCCTTTTACATAGCCGAACAGCTCGCTTTCCAGCAGGTTTTCAGGAATGGCCGCACAGTTTATCGCCACAAACGGCCTGTCGTGCCTTTTGCTGAGCCTGTGGATAGCCCGCGCCACCACCTCTTTTCCGGTGCCGCTTTCCCCCAGTATCATCACGCTGGAAGGGCTGGAGGCGATGCGCATAATCAGCCGTTTCAGTTTGTGGATTGCTTTGGATTTTCCTACCAGCCGTTCAATGCCGGGCGGCTCGTTTTCAGTCAGCAAAGAAGCAGCCAGCGCGTCCTGATGAAAAGCCATTAAAAAGAGTTTTTGCTGACCGATATGATGTAGCTGCCCCGTCAACAGCATCTGCTGGTCGCCCATAATCACGCGGTGCTGGGTATGACCGTGAGCCGCTTTCCGCTGACGGCTGAGCGGCTCAATAGCCAGGGATCTTCCCGTTAAACTTTCGTGAGTGGCATCCAGCTGGCTGAGCGCACGATCGTTAACGGCTTTTACTTTACCGTCCCGATCCAGCAGGATCACCCCTTGATCCATACTGCCTAACAGCGTGTGCCAGACGGCATCGCTTTGCGTTTGCCGTGGCTGAGCGCTGGCGAGATTAGCCACCAGCAGTCGGGAAACGTGCCGCATATACTGCACAAACATATCCGCGTTATCGCTGAGTTTTCGGTGCTGCTCATTATTGACGGCAATAAGGCTGATGACGCCCAGACAACGGTGAGGGGCCAGGATAGGTACGCCGATAAAAGCTCGCTCTTTGCAAAACTGTCGGTGCTGACAGGCTTTGCACAGGGGGTTGTACCGCGAGTCGACGACAACCATTTCCTTTTGCGTTTCGATGACGTTTCTGAGCAGATGGTTATTGCTTTCCGGACTATGTCCGAAGCGATAACTGTAAGGGCCGGTGCCGGCAATGCGAATGAGGTGGCGATCGACAACCTCCACTTCCATTTCCAGCACGTTAGCCAGCAGGCTGCTGAAATTCAGAATGGTCGGCTGTATGGCCATCAGACCAGAGGGTAACGATGGAGCTTCATCCATGACGTGCATCCTTTTGTTCACAATCCCTTCTCTCATCCTGGAGAGTCATGTGCTGAATCTCATTTTGAGAGAAACAGCAGGCTTTATCATTTTGAGCGCTGAGAATCCAACGATCGCGTAACACCATACTCCGTCATGCCCTTGGCTGTCATGCCCGTTACCCTGCTCAAGCCCTCTTCATTAACCACATCGTTTTAAAATTGCTACATATCTCGCAAATTCGGCGACAGATCACGTTTTTCCGCCACCGATAGCCGCGTCTCCCACTCCTGGCACAGAAGTTGATTACAGCGGTCAGGCTTCCTGCCATGTCGTTAGCGGCAGGGATAACGTATCGCTATAAGGAATCGCTTAAATGGAAGAGACAGGCGCACTGCTACGGACCATTGGCCAGAGGAAAACTGGCCTGGCCAGTAAAGATTTTTTGCTTACCTGGGAGCAAACCCGCGAAGAACTTGAGCAAGTGCTGGATATTGCTCAGGTGATGAAAATCATGCGTGAGAAAAACATCGATACCCGGATTTTTAATAGTGGGCTCGGTATTTCAGTTTTCCGCGACAACTCCACCCGTACGCGTTTTTCCTACGCCTCGGCGCTGAATCTGCTGGGGCTGACGCAACAGGATTTGGACGAGGGCAAATCGCAGATCGCGCATGGCGAAACGGTACGTGAAACCGCCAATATGATCTCCTTTTGCGCGGATGCGATCGGCATTCGCGACGACATGTATCTGGGCGCGGGTAACGCCTATATGCGGGAAGTCGGTGCAGCGCTGGATGAGGGCTTTAGCCAGGGCGTTCTGCCCCAGCGGCCTGCCCTGGTCAATCTGCAATGCGATATCGATCACCCCACGCAGTCCATGGCGGATTTGGCCTGGCTTAAAGAACATTTCGGCGGGCTGGACCAGCTGAAAGGCAAAAAAATCGCCATGACCTGGGCCTATTCGCCCAGCTACGGCAAACCGCTTTCGGTACCTCAGGGCATTATTGGATTGATGAGCCGTTTTGGTATGGAAGTCACGCTGGCGCATCCCGAGGGCTACGACCTTATCCCCGACGTGCTGGAAGTGGCCCAGCGCAACGCCAAAGCGTCCGGCGGCAGCTTCCGTCAGGTCAGCACGATGGAAGAGGCGTTCCGTGACGCCGATATCGTCTATCCAAAATCCTGGGCGCCCTGGCAAGTGATGCAGCAAAGAACCATGCTGCTGCGCAATCAGGATACCGCCGGACTAAAAGCCCTTGAGCAGCATTGTCTGCAACAAAATGCGCGTCATCAGCAGTGGCACTGTACGGAAGAGATGATGAAGCTGACCCGCGACGGCAGCGCGCTCTATATGCACTGTCTGCCCGCCGACATCACCGACGTTTCCTGCGAGGCGGGCGAGGTCGCCGCCAGCGTTTTTGAGCGCTATCGCATTGCCACCTATAAAGAGGCCAGCTGGAAACCGTGGATCATCGCCAGCATGATCCTGGCCCGAAAATTTGCCGATCCCGCTGCCGTGCTGACCCGCCGCCTCCAGGAAGCGCAGCCAAGGATTAAATGCTGAAAAAACCACGGTTCCCGATCACTTTTTTGAGGAAAGGTCAGCTATGTCCAGCTTCGAGTTAAAAATGGTTATTGAAGACAACGCGGCATATGCGCCTGAACGTTCCGACCTGTTCAACCGCCGCACCGCCAGGGCCGCACGGGCTTTTCACAGCAAGCTGCCGGGCTATCGTCCGACTCCGCTGCTCTCTTTGCCCGCTCTGGCCGCCGCGCTCGGCGTTGAACAAATCCTGGTTAAGGATGAGTCGCAACGCTTTGGTCTGAACGCTTTCAAAATGCTTGGCGGCGCATGGGCTATTGCCCGCCTGCTCTGCAAAGAAACCGGCAGCGATATTAACGAATTTTCCTTTGCCGCCTTTCGTCAGCAGCAGCGCGTACCCATGACGTTTGCCACCACCACAGATGGCAACCACGGGCGCGGCGTTGCCTGGGCGGCGCGCCAGCTGGGACAACATGCCGTTATCTATATGCCTAAAGGCTCCTCGCCCGCCCGCGTCAAACATATTACCGACCTGGGCGCCGAGTGCATCGTTACCCAAATGAACTACGACGACACGGTGCGTCTGACCATGCGCAATGCCGAAAAGCAGGGCTGGAAAGTCGTGCAGGACACCGCCTGGGAAGGCTATAGCGAGGTACCCACCTGGATTATGCAGGGCTACGCCACGCTGGCGGATGAAGCCGTAGAGCAAATGCAGGCGCTGGGCACTTCGCCGACCCACGTTTTTTTGCAGGCGGGCGTGGGGGCAATGGCTGCTGGCGTGCTCGGCTATTTGTGCGACGTATACGAGGCCGCCAGCCTGCATGCCGTGGTCGTAGAGCCGGACAAAGCCGACTGTCTCTTTCGTTCCGCCAAACGGGGCGAAATGGTCAACGTGGGCGGCGAGATGAATACCATTATGGCCGGGCTGGCCTGCGGCGAGCCAAATCCGCTTGGCTGGCCGCTATTGCGCGGCTGCGCCCGGCAGTTTATCTCCTGCGAAGATCGCGTCGCCGCTTTGGGGATGCGCGTGCTGGGTAATCCGCTGGGCGACGATCCACGCATTATATCCGGCGAATCGGGCGCGGTCAGCGCAGGCGTGCTGGCTGCCGTTCTGCATCATCCTCAGTCGCAGGCGCTAAAAGAAAAATTCAGGCTTACCCCGGCTTCGCGCGTGCTGCTGCTCAGCACCGAAGGCGACACCGATCCTCAGCACTACCGGGAAGTGGTGTGGGAAGGAAAAGACGGCATTACCGCTTAATTAACAGGAGTTAACCATGAAATCCGTTCCGTTCGACGATATTCTTGCTCTGGCAAATAAATACCAGCCGGAAATGACGCGTTTTCTGCGTGAGATGATCGCCATTCCCAGCGAAAGCTGCGATGAAAAGCTTGTGGTCGCGCGCATACGTCAGGAGATGGAAAAAGTAGGGTTCGATAAAATCGAGATCGATCCCATGGGAAATATTTTGGGCTATATCGGTCACGGCCCACGCCTGCTGGCGATGGACGCCCATATCGACACGGTGGGCATCGGCAATCGCAAAAACTGGCGTTTCGATCCTTACGAAGGCATGGAGGATAACGAGCTGATCGGCGGGCGTGGATCCTCGGATCAGGAAGGCGGCATGGCGGCAATGGTTTACGCAGCAAAGATCATCAAGGATCTCCGGCTGGAAGACGACTACACGCTGCTGATTACCGGAACGGTTCAGGAAGAGGACTGTGACGGCCTTTGTTGGCAATATCTTATTGAGCAGATGAATATCCGGCCCGAATTTGTCATCAGTACGGAGCCTACCGACTGTCAAATCTATCGCGGACACCGTGGCCGCATGGAAATACGGGTAGAGGTACAGGGCGTCAGCTGCCACGGCTCTGCGCCGGAACGCGGCGATAACGCGATTTTCAAAATGGCGCCCATCCTGACCGAGCTGCAGGCGCTGTCCGGCAAGCTGGGCAATGACGAATTCCTGGGTAAAGGCACGTTGACCGTTTCGGAAATCTTTTTCACCTCGCCCAGCCGCTGTGCCGTCGCAGACAGCTGCGCCATTTCCATCGATCGTCGTCTCACCTGGGGCGAAACATGGGAAAACGCGCTGGAGGAGATCCGCGCTCTGCCTGCCGTTAAATCGGCTAAGGCAGAAGTCTCGCTTTATACCTACGAGCGCCCTTCCTGGACGGGGCTGGTCTACCCAACCGACTGCTACTTTCCTACCTGGAAAGTGGAGCCTGACCACATCACCGTCAAAACGCTTAGCGCGGCCTATCGGGGCCTGTTTAAACGCGAGCCGGTGGTGGATAAGTGGACCTTTTCCACCAACGGCGTTTCCATTATGGGACGTCATGGCATTCCCGTTATCGGCTTTGGGCCAGGTAAAGAGCCAGAAGCCCACGCGCCGAATGAAAAAACCTGGAAAGCGCATCTGGTCACCTGCGCCGCACTCTATGCCGCCACGCCTTTGACCTGGCTACAGCAGCAGGCCTGACGGCAACCGGCGTCGACAGGAGGACGGGGATGAAAACGTTACTGAAGGGAGGCACCCTGGTAGATGACGCCGGGGAATACCGCCAGGATCTGCTGATCATGCAGGGAAAAATCGTTCGTCGCGCGCCGCAAATCGAGGCGGACGAAACCATGAACATTATCGACGCTCGTGAGCTACTGGTAATGCCGGGCGGTGTGGATGTGCATACCCATTTTAATATCGACGTCGGCATCGCGCAGAGCTGCGACGACTTTTTTGCCGGTACGCGCGCCGCAGCCTGCGGCGGTACCACCACTATTGTCGATCATATGGGCTTTGGCCCGCCAGGCTGCACGCTGCACCACCAGCTGGAGAAATATCATCGCGACGCGGTCGAGGCAGTTATCGATTACAGTTTTCACGGCGTGATCCAGCATGTGACGCCTCAAATTCTGGAGGAGATCGCGCCGATGGCGCAGCATGAGGGGATCAGCAGCTTCAAATTTTATCTGACCTACGATTATATGCTGCATGATGAAGATGTCCTGAACGTGCTGCAGCGCCTTAACGAAGCGGGCGCGCTGGCCACGGTGCACCCGGAGAACGATGCGGCCATACGCTGGCGACGACAGCAGTTTAAGCAACAGGGGAAAACGGCGCCCGTCTGGCACGCTCACAGCCGTCCGCTGGCCTGCGAAGCGGAGGCGATCGCGCGCGCTATCAACCTGGCCAGGCTGGCGGACAATGCGCCTTTATATATCGTTCATCTCTCCAACGGCCTCGGGCTGGATTATGTCCGTATGGCGCGCGCCAGCGGCCAGCCGGTATGGGCAGAAACCTGCCCCCAGTATCTGCTGCTGGACATCAACCGCTACCTGCGGCCTGACGGGCTGAAATACATCCTCAGCCCGCCGCTGCGGCCATGCAGCGAGCGGGATAAATTATGGGTTGGTATCGCCAACGGCGCGATTGATACCCTGGCTACCGACCACTGCAATTTTCCTTACCGGCAACGCCAACAGATGGCGGCCAACGATTTTACCCGCTGCCCCAACGGCCTGCCGGGCGTAGAGAATCGCCTGGCCCTGCTTTTTTCCGAAGGCGTGATGAAAGGGCGTATCAGCCGTTCACGCTTTGTTTCGCTAACCAGCACGATGCCCGCAAAACTGTTTGGTCTGTGGCCGGAAAAAGGCAGCCTACAGCCCGGCGCGGATGCCGATCTGGTGCTTTTCGATCCCCGACGTCAGCAGATTATCCACCATGCCGATCTGCATGATAACGGCGACTATACGCCCTATGAAGGCTTCTGCTGTCAGGGCTGGCCGGTTATGACCCTTTCACGTGGAACAGTGGTCTGTCGGGAAGGCCGCTTTACCGGTCAGGCAGGACACGGCCGCTTTATTTCTCGCAAGCCATTTGTAACAGGGAGTCACCTATGAAAAAGAGGATAGTACTGGCGCTGGGCGGCAACGCGCTTGGCGCGGGGCTGATGGAGCAGATGCAGGCCGTGCAGAATACGGCGGAAACCATTGTGGCGTTGATAGCCGAAGGCCACGAGCTGGTGATCACCCACGGCAACGGCCCACAGGTAGGGATGATCCATCAGGCCTTTGAAGCGGCGGCCCACACGGCGGCGCATTCTCCGGTATTGCCGATGTCGGTATGTGTGGCGCTTAGTCAGGGATATATCGGTTACGATCTGCAAAACGCGCTGCGGGAAGCGCTGCTTAATCAGAACATGGATAAAAACGTGGTATCGCTGATCACGCAGGTGCGCGTGGACGCGCGCGATCCCGCTTTCACTCATCCCGACAAGCCGATCGGCTCTTTTCTGTCAGAAGAGGAGGCGCGCAAGCTGAAATCAACAGGGATGCTGCTGATGGAGGATGCCGGGCGCGGCTGGCGACGGGTAGTTGCCTCGCCCAAACCGTTGGAGATCGTCGAAGCGCGCGCGGTAAAAACCCTGCTGGAAGCCGGTCAGATTGTGATTACCGCTGGCGGCGGCGGCATCCCGGTGGTCGCCCAGGGAAATCATCTACAGGGCGCAAATGCCGTTATTGATAAGGATCTTGCCAGCGCGGTGCTGGCTCAGGATATCGATGCGGATATGCTGATTATTCTGACCGCGGTCGAAAAAGTTGCTATCGATTTCCGTAAGCCGACGGAGCGCTGGCTGGACACGCTGACGCCGCAGGAAGCTTTGCACCATATTACTGATAATCAGTTCGCGCCAGGCTCGATGCTGCCGAAAGTCGAAGCGGCCGTCGCGTTTGCCGAATCAAAGCCTGGCCGTCAGGCCCTGATTACGCTGCTTTCTAAGGCCAGAGAAGGGATTGTTGGCCAGACCGGCACGCTTATTCAACAGTAGCGGCAGAGCGCGCATCGGCGGCTGTTTCAGGCCTGCCCTGCCGCCGATGCGTCGGATCGGCGCGGCCACAATGCTTACCGCTATCTCTTCCGGCGCCAGATGTTCAATCATTCCCCCTCCAATCGTCCCGTCCGTTTTGCCCTATTCTCGCACCAGCATGGTGGCTACGTGACGCGGTGCAGAGCCGCGACTCTCGACGACATGTAATAGCGCAAAAGCGCGGTTTTCCTTCCCCAGACGGCTGGCTATAGCAGACAGGCTCACCTCCTTCTCCTGAATGTGGATCTTTTAGTCTGCTGCAACCGTTGTGCCGCTTTTTTCAGCGCGACGGGCAACTGGCCAGGGCAAGCCTTCTCATAATGAGAGCTTACGTTCTTATATTGCGAAGATTTCCCCATGTCGCGCCAGGCCTGGCCATTCTGGATGCTACTCATTCTCACTACCTGCTTTTCTACGGGCAGGCAGACGATGATTTTGCGAATAGTGTCACGAAACCTGCATGAAAAGACATCGCTAAACGCCTCTGGCTCACTTGTTGCTAAGCACTGACAAAACTGCATTTGTTTACACGAGCGGCATCGCTCAGCAGCATTAAGGAGCTACTTATGGGTGACATCATGCGTCCCATCCCTTTCGATGAACTTTTGATGCGAACCTGCGCGGAATATCAAGAGAATCGTTCGATTTTCGGCATCCCGGAAACGGAATTTTATCAACGGGATCCGCGTCGCCAAATCGCTTTGTTTGGCGAAAGCTGCGACACGCCTGTCGGCCCGGCCGCCGGGCCGCATACGCAGCTGGTGCAAAATATCATCGTGTCCTGGCTGACCGGCGGCAGTTTTATCGAGTTGAAAACCGTGCAGATCCTGGACAGGCTGGAGCTTGAAAAGCCCTGTATTGATGCCAGCGACGAAGCTTTTAACACCGAGTGGTCCACCGAATTTACGCTGAAGAAGGCCTGGGACGAATACCTGAAGGCCTGGTTTATCCTGCACCTGCTGGAAACGATTTATACGCCACGGCGCGACGGCGCAAAACGCTCTTTTATTTTTAATATGAGCGTCGGCTACGACCTGCAGGGCATAAAGCAGCCCGCTATGCAGACCTTTATCAATGAGATGCTGGACGCCGCTCAGAATGAGAAATTCGCGCTTTATCAACAAAAGCTGCAGCGTTTTATTACTCAGGGCGACTGGCAGCTGCTGCAAAAAGCCCAGCCCGCTGATTTACAGGCGTTGCCCGTACGCATTTCCAGCCGCATGGTCAACAGCGTGACGCTTTCCACCATGCATGGCTGCCCGCCTGACGAAATCGAGTCTATTTGTCGCTATATGCTGACAGAGAAGCAGCTGCACACCTTTGTTAAGCTGAATCCCACGCTGCTGGGATATCAGCGCGTGCGTCAGATCCTCGATAACAATGGTTTTGACTATATCGAGTTGAACGAGGCGTCTTTCAGCCACGATCTGCCGCTTGGGCAAGCATTGGGAATGCTTGAAAGATTAATGGCGCTGGGGCGGGAAAAACAGCGGACTTTCGGTGTAAAACTGACCAATACGCTGGGCGCTCGTAATCATAAGCATCGCCTGCCGGGCGAAGAGATGTATATGTCGGGGCGCGCCCTCTATCCGCTATCGATTAACGTTGCGGCGCTGCTTTCAACCCATTTCGCCGGCAGGCTGCCCATCTCCTATTCGGGCGGTGCCAGCCAGTACAATATCGCCGATATTTTCGCGACTGGCATCCAACCGATCACCCTGGCTACCGACCTGCTCAAGCCCGGCGGCTATCTGCGGCTGAAGACCTGCGCGCAAATCCTGGAAAACAGTCAGGGCTGGGAACGCCAGTGCATCGATGTTGCCGGGCTGCAAAAGCTGGCTGATGATGCCCTGTCCGCCCAATGGGCGCAAAAGTCATGGAAATCTCGCGAGCAGATAGACGTAGGCGGCCCGCTGCCGCTGACGGATTGCTATGTCGCGCCCTGCGTCACCGCCTGCGCTATTCATCAGGATATTCCGGAATACCTGCGGCTGGCGGGAGAAGGCCGTTATGTCGAGGCACTGGATCTTATCTATCAACGCAATGCGCTACCGGCCATTACGGGCCATATTTGCGACCATCAGTGTCAGAACAACTGCACCCGACTGGATTACGACAATGCGCTGAATATTCGGCGTATCAAAAAAATTGTGCTGGAAAAAGGCTGGGAGACCTATCGTCAACGCTGGCACAAACCGGCAGGCTCGGGCGATAAACACCCCGTTGCGATCCTGGGTGCCGGCCCGGCAGGGCTTGCCGCCGCCTTTTTTCTGGCGCGGGCGGGCCATCCGGTTACGCTGTTTGAGCGGGAAGCCACGCCAGGCGGCATCGTGCAGCATATCGTGCCGCGTTTTCGCATTCCGGCGCACCTGATTGAGCAGGACATTCAGTTTATTGCCGACCACGGCGTGAGGTTCGTTTTCAACTGTGACCCTCATCTGACGCTTGAGCAGCTTCGTCAGCAGGGCTTCCGCTGGATCTGCATAGGTATTGGCGCGAGAAAAAGCAACGCGCTGTCGCTGGCAGGCGGCAATCCGCACGTGTTCGACGCCTTTGGCTTTTTGCAGCAATTTAACCAGCAGCGAGTCGATCCGGCTATTCAGGGCGATGTGGCGGTAGTCGGCGCGGGCAATACGGCAATGGACTGCGCCAGGGCCGCGCTGAAGGTGCCAGCCGTGCGATCGGTAACGCTGCTTTATCGTCGGGAAGAGCGGGATATGCCCGCCTGGCCGGAAGAGATAGCGGAAGCCAGGCAGGATGGCGTGCAGTTTATGACGTTGGTGAATCCGGAAACTTTTACGCCTGACGGAGGCCTGACGCTGCGAGTGATGCAGCCCGGCGAACCTGACTCACAGGGGCGCCGTCGTCCGTTAGCCACATCACAAACGCTGAACCAACGCTTTGACGCCCTGATAGCCGCTACCGGAGAAAAACCGGACGGCGAAATACTCCGGCAAATCGGCCTGCCGCTCTCCGCTTCCGGGCAGGTTGACGTTGACCCGCATACGCTGGAAACCAGCCTGCCGAACGTTTTTTTAATCGGCGACGTACAGAGCGGCCCCGCTTCGGTCGTGGCCGCAATTGGCGACGCCCGTAAAGCGACCCGCACTATCCTCCAGCGGGAAAATATCCACTGCGACGACGAGCACAAGCGCTGGCTGAACAGCAATCCCCTCACCATTTATCAGCGACGCGGCATTGTTGCCGTACGGCAGATTGATGCAGACGACCAGGAAGCTTTTGCCAGGCAGGAAGCGGCCCGATGCCTGGAATGCAACTACGTCTGTGCGCGCTGCGTTGATGTCTGTCCAAACCGTGCCAACGTCGCGCTTGCCGTGCCGGGTTTCAGCAGTCGTCAACAGATCCTGCATCTGGATGCGCTTTGCAACGAATGCGGCAACTGCGCACAGTTCTGCCCGTGGCGGGGCAAACCTTATCAGGACAAGATTACCCTGTTCAGTCGTCAGGATGATTTTGACAACAGCAGCAACCCCGGATTTTTGTTGGATAAGCAGAGCGTGCGGCTACGCCTGAACAACCGTGTCTGGCAGCTAAACGTTGACGACCGGGGCGAAATCACGGAAGCGCTGCCTGAAGACTTAAAGACAATGGCCCGCATCATCAGCTACACGCGTCAGCAGCATTCTTATCTGCTGAGCAGAGTGGAGGAATAACCATGCTGCTGCTAAAAAACTGCACCCTAATAAATTTCAATCCCGCCCGGGTTGTCGAAAACGGTGATATCGCCATCGATGGCGAAAAAATTATTGCCGTCGGCGGCGATTTGTCGGCGGATTATCCTCATGCGCAATGCAAATATCTGCACGGCAAACTGGTTATGCCAGGGCTGGTCTGTGCGCATAATCATTTTTACTCCGGCCTCTCGCGGGGGATCATGGCGCCGATAGCGCCCTGCCCGGACTTTATCTCTACGTTAAAAAACCTCTGGTGGCGGCTGGATCGCGCACTGGATGAAGAGTCGCTCTATTACAGCGGCCTGATCTGTTCGCTGGAGGCCATCCGCCACGGCTGCACTGCGGTTATCGATCATCATGCTTCGCCAAATCTTATCAAAGGATCGCTGGCGATCCTGCGGCGCGGCTTTATTGAAGCCGGACTGCGCGGCATGACCTGTTTTGAAACCACGGATCGCAACGGCGGCCTGAAGGAGCTGGAAGCAGGCATCGCGGAAAATATCGATTTTGCCCGGCTGATTGACGCCCGGCGAAACGATAGCCTGGAAGAGCGCCTGGTGGAATGCCATATCGGCGCGCACGCTCCCTTCACCGTGCCGGACAGCGGCCTGACGATGCTGGCCGAAGCGAAGCAGGAAACGGGGCGCGGCCTGCATATCCACGTAGCGGAAGATCGTTACGATGTTTCACACAGTCACGACAGATACGGCATGGATCCTATTGCCCGCCTTGATAAATTCGGCCTGCTGGATGAGAAAACGCTTATCGCCCATGGACTCTGGCTCTCGGCCGATGAGATTGCGTTGCTGAACCAGCGTAGCGCCTGCCTGGCGCACAATGCGCGATCCAACATGAACAATCATGTCGGCTACAACCATCATCTGGCTGATTACCAGCTGGCGGCGCTTGGCACCGACGGTATCGGTGCCGACATGTTTGAGGAGCTGAAATTCGCTTATTTCAAACACCGGGACGCGGGCGGCCCGCTCTGGCCTGACAGCTTTTTGCGCATGTTGCATAACGGCAATATTTTGCTGGAGCGTAATTTTGCCCAACCTTTTGGTCAGCTGGCGGCGGGCTATACCGCCGATTTGACCATCTGCGACTACGTTTCACCGACGCCGTTGCAGGCGGAAAATCTCGCCGGGCATCTGGCTTTTGGACTTAACAGCGCGGCGGTGCACAGCGTCATTATCGCCGGCCGGCTGGTCTATGAAGATCGTCAGTTCCCCTCCGACATTGCACCGCTCTATGCGCGGGCGCGCAAAGCCGCAGCCAGGCTGTGGCAAAACATGGCAAAGCTGTAGATCTGTACGCCTTCGAATCGTAGCCGGGTGCGTTCCCAGCCGTAAGGGAGATACATTAATGAACGCTTCTGTCGCTCGTCCTGAACCGCTTCCGGTTTCTGCGCCGCCTGTCGATCGGGTATTGCCCGCCGGACACCCGACCCTCTTTGGCCTGGAGCATGTGCTGGTATGCCGTGCCGCTGGCCATCGGCACGGCGTCTGGCATAGCCGGTAAACGGATTATCGTGCCGTCCGGCTGCGCTTTGGTGGTCTGTCGCTTTGCCACCTCGCTGCCGCCGCAGCATTTCTTCCGCAGGCAGTGTGAAATCGCGGCCTGCAAGGCAGACAGTAACGGGGCTACTCCCCGATAAAGGACAACTGTTATGAGCATCGATCGCGTCAGGCCAGAAGATACACTTTATCCGGTAGGCAAATCCTTTGTCTGGGGATTGCAGCACGTATTGACGATGTATGGCGGCATTATCGCGCCGCCGCTGATTATCGGCTCGGCAGCGGGGCTGCATGCTGCCGAACTGGGCATGCTGGTCACGGCTGCGCTGTTTGTCAGCGGCTGTGCCACCTTATTGCAGGCGCTGGGCGTGCCCTTCTTTGGCTCCCGTTTGCCGCTGGTACAGGGCGTCTCTTTTGCGGGCGTGGCGACCATGATGGCGCTGGTGGCGGGAGACGGTGGCTTACCGGTAGTGTTTGGCGCAGTAATAGCCTCGTCGCTGATTGGCCTGCTGATTGCGCCGCTGTTTGCTCATGTCATCCGCTTCTTCCCTCCCGTCGTTACCGGGACGGTGATTACGGTCATCGGTCTGTCGCTGATGCCGGTTGCCGCCCGCTGGGCGATGGGTGGCGATGCCGACGCGCCGGAATGGGGATCGCCAGGCAATATCGGGCTGGCCGCGCTGACCTTAGGTCTGGTGCTGCTTTTTCATCGCGTGGGTAATGCCGCGATGAAAAGACTGGCCGTTCTGGCGGCAATAGTTCTGGGCACGCTGTTTGCCTTTGTCAGCGGCAAAGCGCATTTTACTGATGTCCTGCACGGCGAGATGATAGCGCTACCGGGTATCCTCAGCTTTGGGCTGCCGGTTTTTAACGTAGCGGCCATTCTGTCCATGACGCTTATCGTGCTGGTTCTGCTGACGGAAACCACTGCCGGACTGATCGCTATTGGCGAGATTATCGACACGGAGGTCGACGGCAAACGTATCGCCAGCGGTCTGCGGGCGGATATGTTAGCCAGCGCGCTCGCGCCGCTGTTTAACTCCTTTCCACAAAGCGCATTTGCACAGAACATCGGTCTTGTTGCCATTACCGGC
Organism: Erwinia sp. STN24; assembly: GCF_041320675.1. NCBI lineage: Bacteria > Pseudomonadati > Pseudomonadota > Gammaproteobacteria > Enterobacterales > Erwiniaceae > Erwinia > Erwinia sp. STN24. Next base: position 184,704 of record NZ_JBGGPM010000006.1, read on the forward strand.
ATCAAAAGCCGCTATGTAGTGGCGGCGGGCGGCATTATCCTGGTGCTGCTTGGCTGTCTGCCCGTGCTGGGTCGGATAGTCGCAGCCGTTCCGGCTCCGGTACTGGGCGGTGCGGGCGTGGTACTGTTCGGTACCGTGGGGGCATCCGGTATTCGTACGCTGGCAAAAGTCGATTATAAAGACACGATGAATTTGGTAGTGGTGGCAACGGCTATTGCGTTTGGCATGATCCCCATTGTGATGCCCACGTTTTACGATTGCTTCCCGGATTGGATCAGAACGATTTTCCACTCCGGCATTAGCGCCGCCTGCGTGGTTGCCGTGCTGCTGAATATTGTGTTTAACACCATCAAAGGAACGCCAGACGTGCAGGAAAGTCAGTCCGGCTGAAAAATTCGTACAGCTAAAACCGGGTAGCAATTAACCTGAGGCCGCTATTTCTGGCATCTTATCCAGAGAGCAGCCAGCTGCAGAGGCTGGCTTCAGGAAAGAATAAATATTAGCCCCTGCGTATCGCCATGCTGTCAAAGTTGTGACGCAGTATTTTGATACCGATAGCCTGTGCCGACATATTTATATTCCTTATCCCTGACCGACACGGCTCAAACACGACCAGGAGCGACTGAGTGCGTGACCCGTACCGGCAAGCCATATCGTTTAGCGGAAAAACGGTCAAAACGGTCAGGATGGCCAGAACAGTCAGAAAGGTCAGAAAGGTCAGAAAGGTCAGAAAGGTCAGAAAGGTCAGGCTTGATGATTACGCCAGCAAGCACAACAGGAAGAGGTAAAATAGCCGGAAGCCAGGGTGAAAAGATAAAACGGGTGGCGAGCGGCCACCCGAAAGGGTTCTTAACCTTCTTTACGCGGGTAATCTTCGCTGTTTACCCAGGCATGATCTTTTTCCCAGCTGAATTTCCACAGGCGAACCGGCCCGGCCATTACGTTCAGGTAATAATTGTCGTAACCGGCGATAGTCGCTACCGGATGGTAGCCTCGCGGCACCATTACCACATCGTGGTTATAGGCCGCCATGCACTCATCCAGCGAGCGGTCGTCGGTATAGACTCGCTGCATCGCAAAGCCCTGTTCCGGATTAAAACGGTGGTAATAGGTTTCCTCCAGATAGGTTTCGGTTTCTGAATCCTCCCTGTCGTGCTTATGGCTGGGATAAGAACTGGTATCGCCCTCGTCGGTATACACCTCGACCACCAGCAGGCTGTCAGCGGGCTGGTCATCCGGCAGAATATTATGCACCAGCCGTTTATTGCGCCCTTTTCCGCGCCTCTCCACGCCCACGTCACCAGGCGCAATCAGGCGTGCCGGCAGGTTACCCTTGCCAGGCGCGCGACAGACCGCCAGTTCCAGATCGGAATCGGCCCGAACCTCTACCCGATCGTTATGCGGCACGTAAACGGAGTAAGGCGGCGTGCGTTCAAAAGGCGACATGCGTCTGCCGATATCCGGAAACTCTGCGTCGCGGGTTTTTACCGACGCCAGCCCGGCCACCAGCACCAGGCACAGCTCCTGACTGCCGCTTTCCAGCTGCAGGGTCTGGCCCTTTTTCAGCTGCCAGGCCTCGAAGCCGACATAGCGCCAGTTTGCGCTTTCCGGCGTAATCTGCTGGATACGTCCCTGCGCATCCGGACGTTGTGCTTTGGACAGCAATGACATGGTGCTCCTCCTTATGCGTTATCCCAGCGTTGGCATACTAAATTCAGAAACGGTCTTTTGTCCGCTCGGCCAACGAACGGTCGCGGTTTTCATTCGGGTGTAGAAACGCACGCCGTCCGGCCCATGAACGTTCAGCGCACCAAACACGGAACGCTTCCAGCCGCCGAAGCTGTGGAATGCCATCGGTACGGGAACCGGTACGTTAACGCCTACCATGCCCGCCTGCACCTCGCGTACAAAGTCGCGACCTGTATGACCGTTACTGGTAAAGATCGCGCTGCCGTTGCCGAACTCATGGCTGTTAACCAGTTTTAGCGCCGTCTCGTAATCCGGCGCGCGCATGATGCTCAGCACCGGGCCAAAAATCTCTTCGCGCCAGATAACCATATCGGCAGTGACGTTATCAAAAAGCGTTCCGCCTACGTAGTAACCTTCCGCATAGCCCGGCACCTGGAAATTACGCCCATCGACAACCAGTTTCGCGCCTTCCTCTACCCCTTTGTCGATATAACCCAGCACTTTTTTCTGGTGTGCGGCGGAAACTACCGGCCCCATTTCGTTTTCTTCACTGCCTTTCTGCATGCCGGGCCCGACACGCAGAGCCTTGACCAGCGGCGTCAGCGCGGCAATCAGCTTATCGGCCGTATCATCGCCCACCGCGACCACTACCGGCAGCGCCATGCAGCGTTCGCCCGCAGAACCAAAGGCACCGCCCATAATGGCATTGACCGTGGCGTCTAAATCCGCGTCCGGCATGACAATCGCATGGTTTTTGGCCGCGCCGAAGGCCTGCACGCGCTTGCCATGTGCGCTTGCGGTTTTATAAATATGTTCTGCCACGCCCGAAGAGCCAACAAAGCTGACGGCCTGAACGCGCGGATCGGTATAAAGCTGTTCAGCATCTTCATTGGAACAGTGAATAACGTTAAAGACGCCATCCGGCAGGCCGGCTTCCGTCAGCAGTTCAGCCATACGCACGGAGGCGGAGGGATCCAGCGCCGGCGGCTTAAGCACAAAGGTGTTGCCGCAGGCCAGCGCGATAGGGAACATCCACAGCGGCACCATCGCCGGGAAGTTGAAAGGCGTAATGCCGGCGACGACGCCCAGCGGCTGCATCAGCGAATAGCTGTCCACGCCTGTCGCGACGTCCGCCGAATTTTCGCCTTTAATCAAATGAGGAATACCGCAGGCAAACTCCACGACTTCCATACCGCGCGTCAGTTCTCCCAGCGCGTCTGACCAGACTTTACCGTGCTCGCTAACGATTAGCGCAGCCAGCTCGTCGCGATGCTGCTCCATCAGGGCCTTGAAATTAAACAGGACGCGGGCGCGGCGCAGCGGTGATGTGCGGGACCAGCCTTCAAAGGCGTTATGCGCGACTTCGATGGCGTGAGCGACCTCTTGTGCCGTGCTTTGCGTCACCTCACGCACCGGTTTGCCGGTCGCCGGATCGTAAACCGGAATTGTTTCGTTACTGGCGCTCAAAGACGTTTTTCCGCCGATAAAGTTTCCTGTAATAGTCATGTTCTGGCCTCTTAAATGGTGGTATTCCCTGTGGGCGGCTGCCTTTTAGCGGACGGCCCAACCGGACAACTCCCGAATGCGTGCAAAGACACTATTATATTGGAATAAATTTTTCAAATATTCCACTTTAGAAAATCTGTTTTTAGCGGCATAGATCGCATTTTTCTTTTTGCGCTGCCAGCTGATTTTATGCTGCGTCAGCGCGGAGCGTTAAAATAAAGAATCCAGTGCTGATGGGGGCCAGGAGCTTTAATAGAGGCTTTTTTCCTCGCGCATTCATTTGATTTCACTTGCTCCGGAAGGAGCGGGATTTCATGTATAAAGCCTGCTCAAAACGAAATTTTGCGAGGAAGATCTAAAAATTTAAGTTTCATCATTCCCCATTAATGAAATAAATGTTCTTCTGTTGCACAACGTTCGACAGGTCGCGGTACAGGCTGAAAGTTCAGGTTATCGGGGCTGGTCTGATTGCTGATGGTGCAGGCCAGGCAAAGCCCTTGCCAACAGTCCGACATTTATCTCTTTTACTTTGCAGGAGCTGCAAGATGGCGATTGATCCAACCCGTATCTGTATTAACCGTAAAATTGCTCCCGGCCTTGGCATTGAGCAATTTTTCAAACTGGTTCACGGGCTCGGTCTGAATAAGGTTGAGCTGCGCAACGATATGTCCAGCGGCAAGGTGACGGACAATCTGAGCCACGAAGAGGTGCGCGAGCTGGCGCAGCGATACGGTCTGGAAATTGTTACCATCAACGCTGTCTATCCTTTCAACCAGGTGGACGAAGCCCTGCTGGCAAAAACGGAAGCGCTGCTGAAGGACGCCAGGGGCGTAGGCGCAAAAGCGCTGGTGCTCTGTCCGTTAAATGACGGTACGCCAATTTCTGCGGAAGAAACTATCAGCGCGCTGAAAAAACTGGCGCCGCTGTTTGAGCAATATGGCATTGAAGGCCTGGTTGAGCCTCTCGGCTTTCCGATCAGTTCATTGCGTTCCGCCGTCCACGCCCAGGCGCTAATCCGCGATGCCAACGTGCCTTTCCGCCTGTTAGTGGATACCTTCCACCATCATCTGTACGAAAAGGCGGAAGCGGAATTTGAAAACGGGATCGATATCGACAATATTGGCCTGGTCCACCTTTCGGGCGTCGAGGATACAAGGCCAACGGCGGAACTGACCGACGAAGAACGCATTATGCTGAGTGAAGGTGACCTGCTGAGAAGCGTGGCTCAGGTACAGCGCCTGGAACGCATGGGGTATCGGGGCGTGTACGCGCTGGAACCTTTTTCTTCTGTTATGGAAAACTGGCGCGCTGCGGATATTGAGCGGGAAATCCGTCAAAGCATTCAGCTGTTGCAGGCATAAAATTTTTTAGCGCGCGGCCCGGTGCTGTGGCTGCGCTCTGCCCCTGATTCCCTCTCTTTTATCTGTGTCGTATCTTGCGGTCTGATGGCCGCCCTTTTTTTAGCGCTTTTGCGGTATCAACAGCTTTCCCACGCAGCACGCGGCGTCGACAGCTTTCCGCGTGACGAGCGTTATCAACAACCTTCCCGCGCAACATGCATCATCGACAGCCACTCAACGCCGCGCCCTGGCGCCTGATCAAAAAGTCTTTTGCATAATATTTACAATGTTCAACCGTATCTGGCGCCCTGCGCAACGGAAACGCTGCTCAGGCGCTTTCCGCTGTTGCATGACGGGCCTTCAACGTCAGCAACATCGCCAGACAGACCAGCAGCGCGCTAACCAGATAAATAACCGGGACGCCGGCATAGCTTATTACCAGCCCGGCCAGCGGCCCGGTGATGCCCAGCGCAAGATCCATAAAGGCCGTATAGGTTGCCAACGCGCTGCCCTGATTCTGCGCGGGCACGGCCTTCACCGCCACCACGCCAATCGCCGGGAAAACCAGCGAGAAGCCGGCACCGGTCAGCAGCGCGCCCAGCTTTGCCATCCACGGATCCGCCGCACCCCAGACCAGAAATAAACCAACGGCTTCTACCGCAAAGCAGACCGCCGCCACCATCAGTCCACCGTGCCGGTTAATGGCGTTGGGAAACAGCAGGCGCGTACCGACAAAAGCGCCGCTGAACAGCGTCAGCGCCCAGGCCGCACCGTCCCAGCCTTTGTCCTGGTAGAAGAGCGTAATAAAGGTAGCGATCACGCCAAAGCCGGCGGATCCCATCGCCAAAAGGGTACCGAAGCGCCAGATCTTGCCCAGCACGGCGCGAAAAGGCAGCGGCCTGCCCTTGCTGCTTTTGACGGCAGGTCGCGGCAGCGCCATCAGCACCGCCAGCAGCGCGATAGCCGTTACCACGCTGGCCAGCAGCAGCAGGCCGCCCCAGCGATAAATGCCCACGCCCAGCGGCGCGCCAATCGCCATCGCGCCATAGGTGAAAATGCCGTTCCAGGAAATTACGCGTCCTATATGAAGCGATCCCACTACGCCGACGCCCCAAAGCGTGGAGCCGGTTCCGGCAAAACTTTGCCCTATGCCAAGCACGATCCGGCCAAAGCAAAGCAAAAGCAGGCTAACCATCGGGAGCGTTGCGGTTAACGCGGCAAGCGCATAGCACAGCCCGCTGATCAGACAGCCGCAAAGCCCAGCCACCACGACTCTTTTCGGGCCCAGCAGGTCGGCAAAGCGCCCCGCGTGCGGACGACTGACCAGCGTGGCGAAATATTGCAGGCTTACCACTAATCCAGCCCAAAATGTGCTGTAGCCCATCACATCGTGGACATAGCCAGGCAGCACTGCCAGCGGCAGGCCAATAGTCAGATAAGCGGCGAAATTGAAAATCACAACGGAAATGATGCGCAGATTCAGACGTAAAGCGCCCGGAGCCTCCGGGGCGGGTTGTTCAGGCATAGCGAAGAATATCCTGTCCGAAATGACATGAATAATAACTATAACCTGATTTCCCGGCCCGCAGGCGGCCAGTGCATAAATTATGCGGCACGCTATTTTTAACACGGCCTGCAGCCAGACCAGCTATTGCTGACGTATCCTGCTCTGCGTTGAACAAAATATCCCGGTTCTGAGACCTTTCCTGAAATCAGAAGCCTGCCGGAAAACAGTCGCTACACTTAATCACAAAAAGCCTGAAGGAGAAGGAATGAACGCACCACAGCAGGAGAAGATGGGGCAGAATATGCTGCTAAAAATGGCGACGCTGGTCGTGGTTTTAGCCGGCATCAAGGCGGCATCGGCTATCCTGGTTCCCTTTTTACTGGCCCTGTTTCTGGCCATTATTTTAAACCCGCTGGTTACCATCCTGATGCGGCGCGGCGTCCGGCGCGGTATGGCTATCAGCCTGGTGATCGCGGCGGTGCTGGTTGCATTCGGGCTGCTGGTGGCGATGATTGCCGGTTCGGCGGATGAGTTCTCTACCGTTTATCCGCAGCTTCAGCAGCAAATGACGCAAAGGCTGGCGCAGCTTCAACATATTGCCGCGCCTTTTCATATTAATCTTTCTACCAACAGCCTGGCGGCGCGGCTCGATCCCAACGCCATTATGGGCATGGCGACGCTGATCCTCAGCCAGTTTTCCGGCGCGCTGACCAACCTGGTGCTGCTGATTATGACAGTGGTGTTTATGCTGTTTGAAGTGCATCACCTGCCCTACAAGCTGCGTTTCGCGCTGATCAATCCTAAAATTCGCATCGCCGGGCTGCATAAAGCGCTGAAAGGCGTTACCCATTACCTGGCGCTGAAAACGCTGATTAGCTTGATTACCGGGTTTTCCGTCTGGCTGGTGCTGATGCTGCTGGATGTGCAGTTCGCGCTAATGTGGGGCGTAGTGGCGTTCGTTTTAAACTATATTCCCAATATCGGCCCTATTATTGCCGGTATTCCGCCCACGCTACAGGCGCTGCTGCTAAACGGCGTGTATGAAGCGGCGCTGGTCGCAGCGCTTTTCAGCGCGATCCATATGGTGTTTGGCAATATGCTGGAGCCGCGCGTGATGGGAAAAGGGCTGGGGCTTTCCAGCCTGGTTGTGTTCCTGTCGCTGATTTTCTGGGGCTGGCTGCTGGGGCCGGTAGGAATGCTGCTCTCCGTACCGCTCACCAGCGTGTGTAAAATCCTGATGGAAACCACGCCGGGCGGCAGCAAACTGGCGATCCTGCTGGGCAACGGCAGACCGCCGAGGACGGCAAAACCCAAACTGCAAAAATAGTCGTCAGCGCGCGTCAAAGACGCTGGTATCGGTTATTGCCCGCACCTCAACCTTGTTGGGCAAGATAGCCAGCGAGGAGAAGAGATCGGCAACCTGCTGAACTTTAGCGATATCCTCTGCCGTAACCGGCCGTATGCCATGAGAAATACGGCCGGTAATGCCTTTCGACACTTCCGGCGGCAGACGAGTCAGCGACGAATAAACCTTATTATACTCAACCGGATGCGCTATCCCCCAGGCGCGAGCCTGCACCAGTCGGCGCGCGAAATCGGCGATAGCCAACCGCTTTTGCGGATCTTTTAGCGAGCTGCCGGTAGCGGTGACAAACGAGAGCGAGGTGGTCAGCCCTTTGCTGTCGCGCAGCAGCCGCGCGCCGTGCTGTTCAGCAATGCCAAGATAGGGGTCGAAAGTGGCCCAGGCGGCAATTTGGCCGGAATTAAAGGCGGCGCTGGCGTCGGTCGGCAGAACAAAGCGTACGGAAACCGCCGTTTGCGGCACTCCGGCCTCTTCCAGCGCTTCATAGAGCAAATGCTGCGAGATGCTGCCGCGTGCGGAGGAGACCATCACCGTTTTTCCGGCCAGATCCCTGACGCTGTGCAGCGGTGAATCAGCGGGTACTATCAGCCCATTGCTCGCGCTGTCGCCCACGTTGGTGGCGATAATTTTCAGATCGACGCCGCCCGAGGCCGCCATCAGCACCGGCAGGTCGCCTGCGTAAGAGGTATCCACTGCGCCAGCCCGCTGGGCTTCAAACAGCGGCGCGGCGCCCTGAAAGTTGGCCCAGCGGTAGTCATAAGGCGCGTCTTTCATTACGCCGGAAGCCTCCACCAGCGACCGTAGATTCCGCGCCTGGTCGCCCAGTACCAGCGTCACTTTTTCCGCTTTTGCCGCACTGGCTATCAGGCTTATGCCCAGCAGCAGCGCCAGCGCGCTTTTTCCCGCTTTCATCTTTTTTCCTTAAAGCGCGTTACGCGCCAGCTGACGAATATAGGCATCCCAGTGCAGCAGATACTTTTTATTTTTTATGCCGTTATCAAAAACCCGCGCGGCTTTTTCGGCCACGCTGTCGGGCACAATGCTCAGCTCTGCGCCGCCAGACTGGGCCGCCAGCTGCGCCACGCACGCTCTTTCCAGGTAATAAAGGTTGTAGAAGGCCTCTTCCAGATTTTCACCGCAGGTCAACAGGCCATGATTACGCAGGATCAGCGCGTTCAGATCGCCCAGGTCGGTGACGATACGCTGCTGTTCATCCAGATCCAGCGCGATGCCTTCGTAATCGTGATAGGCCAGCCTGCGGTAAAAACGCATACTGTGCTGCGAAATCATCAGCAGACCGTTTTTCTGCGCCGCCACGCCAATGCCCGCCGCCGTATGGGTATGCAGCACGGCGTGCGTGTGCGGGCGGGCGCGGTGAATAGCGCTGTGGATAACGTAGCCAGCCGGGTTGATGCCTGAGCCGACAGGATCGTCAATGATTTCGCCGTCCAGATCGACTTTCACCAGCGTTTCCGGCGCAATTTCGTCGAAGGTTTGTCCGTAAGCGTTGATCAGGAAATGCGGCTTGTCGCCCGGCACCCGCAGCGAAAAGTGGGTGTAGATATGATCGGTCCAGCGCAGCCGCGCGGCCAGCTGGTAACACTGGGCCAGTTTGACGCGAGCCTGCCACTCCGCGTCGGTAATACGCGCGCGAAGCGATTCGGCGGAATGCAGTGCGCCACTCATAAAATCCTCCTGAATACAGCGTGATGGAAGCCCGAAGCCGGGCCAGGGCATCCTGACACAGAAGAAACGTATGGCGGAAACGATCAATCTGAGAATAAATTGCATAAAATTAGCTAAGCGACGGCGCACCTGATTTTTTTTTCCGCGCCATGCTACCTTTACCTTTTCAGGCGGCGCAGGGATGCCGCTAACAGAGGACAATGAATGGATCGGCCGAAAAGAAGCAGTGAAAAAAGAGGCGTGCTGCTGGCGGTCGCTGGCATAGTGCCGCTGCTCCTTTGTCTGATCTTTACTTTTATCGACGCCAGACAGATCGTTAAGCGCCAGCAGGCGGCGACGGCGGGTATGCTGCTGGCGCATGCCGAAGCAATCGGCGACCGGGCCTGGGATACCCTTGACGAACTTCAGGCGTTTCCGAAAAGACCCTGCGAAGAGATCAATGACGAGCTGAGAAAGTATGCGGCGCTGTCTCCCTATTTTCGCTCAATAGGCGTTATGCGTGAGGGTCGCATAACCTGCTCTTCCGCATTCGGCGGGATACATAACGATATCGCTACCGTTATTCAGCGTCAGCCGCCGACGGATCGAAAAGCGAAGTGGATGCTTTCGTTAAGCCAAACCTGGGCGGTGAGAGACAGGCCCGCCGTGATTTTTATGCACGATACGCCCGCGCATTCCGGCGCTTTTGTGATCGTTGACGGCCAGTATTTGCTGGATGTGATGAGCGCGGTCGGCAAAAGCCAGCATAACAGTATCCGGCTACAGTTCGGTGGCGGCTTCGCCTTGCGCAGCGGCGCAAACGGCAATCAGCCGTCGGGACTGCTCCAGCCCGTGACGCTCAGCGAACGTTCCAGCCGCTACCCTATCGGCGTCGAGGTGACCTCGCCCGCCAGCGATATTGCCTTTACCTGGCGTCAGGGTCTGTTTACCTTCGTGCCGATGGCGCTGATCCTGTCGCTGCTGTTGATGACCGTGACCAACAACTGGCTGAAGCGTAAACTTTCTCCCCGCGACCAGCTGCGGAAAGCCATACTGCATCGCGAATTCTCCGTTAATTATCAGCCTGTTTATCATATGGTTACAGGTAAAGCCAGCGGCGCTGAAGTGCTGATGCGCTGGCAGCGGCCCGACGGCCACTGGGTAAGGCCAGATATGTTTATCACCGCGGCGGAAGCGGAAGAGATGATCATACCTTTGACCCGCCATCTGATGGAGCTGGTGCTGGAGGATGCCAAACAGTGGAGCCTGCCGCCGGATTTCCGTCTGGCGCTTAACGTGGCCGCCGCGCACGTCCAGCACGACGATTTTGTCGAGGATATCCGCTATTTTGCTCGTGGCATGGCGATACATCGACCGGATATCACGCTGGAACTGACCGAGCGCAGCCTGCTTTCCGACGGAGAAGACGTTGTGCAAAAGCTCCAGCTGCTGCGTAATGAAGGTATTCATATCGCCATTGATGACTTTGGCACCGGCCACTGCTCGCTCTCTTATCTGCAAACCTTCCCGCTGGATTACCTGAAAATCGACCGCGGCTTCGTCAATGCCATCGAATCAACCACGGGCGAAGCGCCGGTGCTGGACGCCATCATCACGCTAAGCCACAAGCTGGGGCTGAAGATTGTGGCGGAGGGCGTAGAAAACGCCACTCAGCTTCATTATTTGCAGGCGCGCGGAGTAGTATTTATTCAGGGATATTATTACGCCCGCCCAATGGACAACCGGCTATTTATGTCCTGGATGCAGCAGGAAGGTCAACGCCCGCTGGTTTAAATAGTCGGATACAGGCTGAATTAACGCCGACGGCGAAAAAGCGTAACGATTTTCAATTTCATTTACGTAGCTTTAGCGCCGCCCGCAATGCAATCCTGACGGCGTCGTCTTCGGGGAACGTTTTTTGTTCGCTATGGGTTATCCCTGCCTCTTCGTACCGGGCTTTCGTCCGTTCATTAATCCTGGCCAGCATTGTGATAATTTGAGACGAAACCTGCTGGTGCTCCTGATATATATCCCAATAGCTTTTTCGCTGATATTTCAGGAAGCGATACTTTAATATAAACCTAATGTTATCAATACATTGAATAAATTTCATTCGCATCAAGCCTGGCCACTTAGCCATTAGCAAAGCGCGTTCTTCAGACCCTGTTTTGTCTGTAATTTCTCCACTCTCAGGCTTTATCTGTTTTTGTGAATAAACCCTACCGTTATTAAGGAGAAAAGTTTGCTGAGGCCGGAAGAATTTTAAATTAGCTTCTGTGCTTTCCAGCCAATAGTTTTTAAAATGAACGTGTTTTTTATTATTCATTACCCCCCCGCAAGACTGCGAACGGCAGTATTACCGATCGAGCCAGCAGGCGCAATACTAATATTGGCAGGTAGCCTGACTTAATCTCATTATAAAAAAGTGGGCAATGTCTTCTTATTCCCCCTCACCTGGCTGGCCTTCGCCGTGAATTTTTCTGGCGTTTTCGGCTGCGTCGAGGGCGCGGTTGCGTCCGTTAACCGCTGGTTACACAATCTAATTTCAGGTAGAAATTATGTTACACAGCGCAGAAACGATATACTGAAAGCAGACGGATATTTGTTAACGAACGAACAAATTTGCTACTTATCTCCGTCGACAGGGCGAAAGCCCGTACGCTATTCGCTCTGCTTTCCCGCTGCGGCGGCGCGAGCGGAGCGGAAGATTTTTCCGGGAAACAGTCAATTACAGGGTGCTTTATATGAAGCTACGTAGGAAGCGTGTTAAGCCGATTGGCTTAAAAGACGTAACGATCATTGATGATGCCAGGTTACGCAAAGCCATTACCGCAGCGTCGCTCGGTAACGCTATGGAGTGGTTTGACTTTGGGGTATACGGCTTTGTCGCCTATGCGCTGGGCCAGGTATTTTTCCCCGGCGCCGACCCTGGCGTGCAGATGATTGCCGCGCTGGCGACCTTCTCCGTTCCTTTCCTGATCCGCCCGCTTGGCGGCCTGTTCTTTGGCGCGCTGGGCGATAAGTATGGTCGTCAGAAAATCCTTTCCATTACCATTGTCATTATGTCGGTCAGTACTTTCTGTATCGGCCTGATACCTTCTCATGCCTCTATCGGCATCTGGGCGCCCATCCTGCTGCTGCTGTGTAAAATGGCGCAGGGCTTCTCGGTAGGCGGCGAATATACCGGTGCCTCTATTTTTGTGGCCGAATACTCGCCTGACCGCAAGCGCGGCTTTATGGGCAGCTGGCTGGACTTCGGTTCTATCGTCGGCTTTGTGACGGGCGCAGGCCTGGTGGTGCTGATTTCTACCGTGGTCGGCGAAGCGAATTTCCTTGACTGGGGCTGGCGTATTCCGTTCTTCGTGGCGCTGCCGCTGGGCCTGATCGGCATCTATCTGCGTAACGCGCTGGAAGAAACGCCTGCGTTCCAGCAGCACGTTGAGAAACTGGAACAGGGCGATCGCGAAGGTCTGGCCGACGGCCCGAAAGTGTCGTTTAAGGACATCGCTACCAAACACTGGAAAAGCCTGCTGGCCTGTATCGGTCTGGTGCTGTCTACCAACGTCACCTACTACATGCTGCTGACCTATATGCCCAGCTACCTGTCGCATAACCTTCACTACTCCGAAGATCACGGCGTAATGATTATTATCGCGATTATGATTGGTATGCTGTTCGTGCAGCCGGTAATGGGCCTGATGAGCGATAAGTTCGGCCGTCGCCCGTTTGTGATTATCGGCAGTATTGCGCTGCTGCTGCTGGCGATCCCGTGCTTTATGCTGATTAACAGTAACGTGATGGGCCTGATTTTCGCCGGTCTGCTGCTGCTGGCGGTGATCCTGAACTGCTTTACGGGCGTAATGGCTTCGTCGCTGCCGGCGATGTTCCCTACCCATATTCGCTACAGCGCGCTGGCCAGCGCCTTCAATATATCTATTCTGGTAGCGGGCCTGACGCCAACGCTGGCGGCGTGGCTGGTGGAGTACACCGCCAACCTCTATATGCCAGCCTACTATCTGATGGTGGTAGCGGTTGTGGGTCTGATTACCGGTATCATGATGAAGGAAACGGCCAATATGCCGCTGCGTGGTGCAACGCCTGCCGCCTCTGATATTGCCGAGGCAAGAGAGCTGCTGCAGGAGCATCACGACAATATCGAGAGCAAGATCGAAGATATTAGCGAGCAGATCGCCGAGCTGGAAGAGAAGCGTAAGCATCTGATTAACCAGCATCCCCGCATTAACGAGTAAGCCTACAGGTTTGCATTAGCAAGTCAGTTTAAAAGCCCGCAGCCGCGGGCTTTTTCTTTCACCTTCCGCTTTTTTCGCCGCTTGTCCAGTAGGTGCCGGTTTCCGGCAGCGGCAAAAATTCCTCGTTCATTTCACGCAGCGTGTCGGCCGGTTCCAGATCGTGGAACAGCTGCGGATGCAGCGTTTTAGCAATAACCTCGACCGCCAGCAGATGCCACGGGCTCAGATAAAAATTGTGCCACACGGCTAAGGTTCGGCCCTGACGAATGGCCGCCAGCTGGGCGATAACCCGCTCGCTCGCCAGCGCCTGCGAAAAACTTTGCTTTGCCGTGGCCGACGCGACCTGTGGGCCAAGCTGTAGCCGATGCGGCTGCTGCGCATCGCCCAGGCCGGTTGCCAAAAAGAAATCGGGACGGGCAGCCAGCACCGCCTCCGCGCTTAGCTGACCAAATACGCTGCTAAACTGACCGGCCGCAATATTGTCGCCGCCCGCATACGCCAGCAGATCGGCCAGATTGCCGTGTCCCACCGTGGTACAGCACACTTCCCGCCGCCCTATATGCAGTTGCAGCATCACGCGCGGCCTGACTGGAGCCGCCTGACGCAGCCGGTCATGAATTAGCGCCATATGCCGTTGATAGAAGGCGATAAAGCGCTGCGCTTTCTGCTGGTCACCCAGCGCCTCACCCAAAATTTTCAGGCTCGGTACGGTATTTTTCAGCGGATCTACCCGCGTATCGACGTAGATAACCGGAATGGCCGCCGCGTCCAGCTGCATCAGCGTGCTGTCCTGCGCCGCAGGCTTTTTGGCGTAAAGCGGCAGGATCACCAAATCCGGCCGCAGCGCGATGATTTTTTCCACGCTGAGCTGGCCCGGATTAGCACCGCCAATCAGGGGAATTTTTTTGATGGCGGGGAAAGCGGCACTGTAGCGTGCCCAGGTCTGCCGATCGTAATGCGGCAGATCGCCAGGCCAGCCCGCCACGCGCCGCAGCGGGTTGCCCTGTTCCACCAGCGCCAGCGTATAGAGCAGCCGTCCTTCGCCCAGTACGATGCGCTGCGGATTGTCCGGCACCGTGACCTTGCGCTGCAAAATATCGGTAAGCATTTTTGCCTGCGGCGCGTTGCAGACTAACAGCAGCAGCAGGATAGGCCATTTTTTCATGAGGTTTCCCATTACGATCAGAAATCAACGGACGCGGAAACCACGATTTCACGCGGGGCGCCTTCGCTAACACGCAGGTTGCCGCCGCTGGATCCGTAATACGCTTTATCAAACAGGTTGTTGACGTTGATCTTCAGCTGAGTATGTTTGCCCACCAGCTTGCTGTCCCAGGCGGCGAAAGCGTCCGCCACCGTATAGTCCGGCATCGTGAAGCTGTTTTCCGGGTCGCCCGCGCGGGAACCGACGTAGCGCCCGCCGCCACCGACGCGCACCTCGCCCGGTAGCCAGGAGAAACGCATGGCGTGCGTCAGGTAGAGACTGCCGCTGTTGGTTGGCGCGTTGACCAGCCGATTGCCCTCGTTAGCCGGATTAACGTCATCCTCAACGATTTCCGTTTTATCGTGGCTATAGGTGGCTATCATGTTCCAGTCCGGCGCCAGCTCACCGTTGATCTCCACCTCCGCGCCGGTAGAGCGCGCCTCAGGAATGTTGCGCGTACTGCCGTTGATTAACACCGACATATCCTTCTCGTCAATGCGATACAGCGCCAGCGTGGCGGACACAGCGGGCAACATTTGCCACTTTGCGCCCACTTCATAAGTCGTGCCTTTTTCCGTCGAGGCGACGTTGCCGTCGTCATCGGTTTGCGTTGAAGGGGTAAACGATTTGCTGTAGCTGCCGTAGAGTGAAAGATCGGGCCGCGCCTTATACACCAGCCCTGCCTGCGGCAGAAAAGCATCGCCGCGATCGTTGAGCGTGCTCTGCGGATCGGCCCAGCCGCTGCTGGCGGTTTGGGTGTAGCGCTGATAGCGGGCGCCCGCTACCGCTATCCATTTATCGGTCAGATGGATACTGTCTTTGGCAAACAGCGAACGGCTGTAAAGGTTGGTGCGCAGATTGCTCTGCGCGTCGGCCACCGTGCTGGCGTTGATCGGCGGCTCTTCGCCATAGATCGGATCGTACATGTTGAAGGTTTTTGACACCTTGCCGCGATAGGACCAGGCCTTGTAGGTTTCATTCTGCTCGTAGTCAACGCCCAGCATAATATCGTGCTGCATGCCCCAAATCTGCGGGCTGCCACCTATGTCCCAGGCAAGATAAGTGGTCTGGTGATTGAAGCCGCGGTTCGCGTCCGCGCGGCGAGAGACAATGCCGGTGGCGGCGTTGACCGCCGTAGCGCGGACTTCGTTACTGTCGTAGCGACGCTGCATCCAGGCGTAGTTGAGATGGGTTTCCCAGGTTTCATCCAGGCTATAGGCGTAGCTGATATTCAGGCGCTTGTTTTTCCCCCAGGCGTGGTTGGCACTGTCGTCCAGACGCTGGTTATAGGGAATATTTACCGCTTTTTTATTGATAAACGCGGTGCCGCGATCGACCGGAATATCAAACTTATATTCGGTATAGCTGATGTTGAAAGCGGCTTTTTCGCCATACCAGCTCAGCGATGGCGACAGCAGTGTATGTTCATTAGCGCCAAAATTACGCCAGTAATCCTCGCGCTGGCGCTCGGCAATCAGGCGAAAGGCAAAGCCGTCGCCCAGCGGCCCGGTGATGTCCACGCTGCCCGCGCCGCCGCCGACGCTGGTGGTTTCGCCGGCAAGATGCGTGTGCCATTCATACTGCGGCTTTTTGCTGACCAGGTTGATAATGCCGCCAGGATTCTGAATGCCGTACAGTAGCGAGGCCGAGCCTTTCAGCACTTCCACATGATCGATGGTGCTGTCCATCGACAGCCCCTGGTTGCTGCGTACGCCGTCGATAAAGATCGAGCCGTCAGAGTTGCTGCCGAAGCCGCGCTTGACGAAACCGTCCTCAATCGCGCCCAGCGTGTTGCCCTGGCTGACGCCGCTGACGAACTTCATGGCGTCGTTCACGCTTTTCACCTGGTAATCTTCTATCACCTGCGGCGTAACCACGCTGACGGACTGCGGCGTTTCATTTCGCGGCAGCGGCATTTTGCTGGCCGCGGTCGCGGTATCCTGGCTGTAGCTGCCTGGCTCGCCGGTGCCGTCGGCGGTCACGGTCAGCGTCGGATCTTTTGCGGTGCCCGCTGCCAGCGCGGCCGTGCTGAACAGTAAGCCAGGTAACAGCAGGGGAATTTTCCCGGTAAAATGCCCAACGGCAAAAGGAAGAGCGAAAGGTGTTTTCATCAATAAACGCGCAGGTAGAGTTATAATTGCTGCGGATGATAATAATTTTCATTACCGTTAGCAATTTCAAAAAGCCGTCTGGCGCAACAAAAAAGGGCCCGCAGGCCCTTTCAGCAACCGCTGAAGCGGTCAGAACTTGTAACGTATCCCCATGTTGCCGGTATAGCCTTCCGTACCCGGCCCAAAGCTGTGGGCATATTTTACCTGAGCATACACGCTGAAGTGCGGATTCAGCTGGCTGCTGACACCGGCGCCCGCCTGCCAGTAGCCACGACGTACGTCCGGCCGCATTGTTTCGTTATTCATATCAACGCCCGGCGTGTGGCCCAGAAACTGCACCACGTCTGCCTGTAGGTAAGGCTTCAGCACGGGATTATCGTAATAGAACCGCAGACCTTCGCGCAGCCGGGCGACCATCAGGTTCTGATCCTTCAGCTTAACGCCGCTGGAATAGGTCTGGCTGATGTTCATGTACTGGCCCATCGCCTGTAGCTGGGGTTCCAGCCTGAACCGGTCGCCTAAAGTCAGCGGGATACCGGTTTCCACCGAGGCGACGACGCCGTAGCTGTCCATTTTGGCGCGGGTCAGGCTGGAGAACTCGTTGCTGTAGCGCGTGAGCTGCACAACGTTATCCAGATAAGCGCCGCTGTCGTTCCATGCCGTCAGATAGCCGCCGATGCCGTAAGCGTTGGTGGTCACTTTACCCACGTCAACGGAGAGTTCCGACCTCAGGCTGCGCGCGGTATCTTTATTGTTACTGCGCTGATGGCCAAGCGTCATCATCGGGCCAGCCGTCAGATGCCAGCCGTCGGCAAACTGACGCGTGACGACATCGCCGCCCAGCTGGACGAAAGTGGTATTCACGTTGAAAGCAAAGCGTCCGGCTGCATACCTGTCGTGACGGCCTGAGACTCGCGCCCAGGCCGTGCCGCCCTGGTAAGCGCCGAGGCGTTCGTGCCAGGTACCGATGGTGTCAAATCCGTAGGTCGAATTCAGATAAGGCGCGATAAGGTAACCTGCTGTTTCCGGGCGGTAAGCAATAACTTCCGGCTCTGGCGCCGCCGCGTCATTACCTGTTTCGTCGCTCTTATCCGTATCCGGTTCAACAACCTCATCCGTATCCGGCACATCAGGAATAATGGGATCCTCATCAATCTCTGTGGCGTCATCCGGTGGCGGAACGGGCGTCAGCGAAGATTGCAGGTACCAGTCCTTGTCACCGATTTTATTCAGGAAGTACTGATAATTACCGGCCACCACGGCGTTTTTCTGATCAAAGGTCGCGGCATCAGCATCGCCTTCCACGCGCACCAGCAGAATACCGCTGTGGGTCAGCGCGCCCGTGCCGCCTTTGTTGTTGACGCTGACATCATAGCTGCCCGAAGCGTTGCCGTTTACCAGCAGCCTGTCGCTGGGTGAATCGTCGCCGCCCAATTGGGTATTAAACGCAAACGAACCGGAGCCGGCCAGATCGCCTTTCACGGCGAGCGAGCTGAAGCCCGAAGCGTTATTGAACACCACCGAGGCGCCGTCCATCGTCAGCGTGTTCAGGTTGGAATCGGCCGTTACCAGCCAGCTGCTGGCGCTGTTGAGGATTAGCTGATTAACGTTTTGCGTCGCCCCGCTCAGCGTGGAGCCGTCGTTCAGCGTCAGGTTAACGAGGCTATCGTCGCTGACGATAACATCGCCCAGCAGCTGCGAGGCGCCGTTCGCCGTCACGTTCACCGTCGAAAGAAAAACCTCGCCTTTGTCATTAACGTTTGCGCCAGCGCTGAGCGCCGTACCGTTGCCGCCATAAACAAGGCTACCGTTGCTGAGCGTCAGATCCAGCGCGGAGCCTTTAACCAGCACGCCGCTTCCCGCTTCGCTACGCAGCGTTGTGTTATTCAGCGTGACTGCGCTGCTCAGGGTATCGGAATAGATGTTCGCGTACAGCCCGGCCGCCTGCGGTCCTTTTGATGCTGTAGCCGTTCCCGTATTGGCGATGGTGCTGTCGGTCATTTCTATATTGCCAAGGTTGGCAATTAAACCAAACGCGTTGTTCCCGGAAGCGGTAACGGCGACGTTAGCGGCGGTAACGGTTGCCGCACTTCCGGCATAGATGCCCCCGGTGCCTTCGCCGGTAGTGACAATTTCGCCGCCGGTAATAGTAACCACGCTGCTGGCGGTAGCGGCAACGCCATGCGCCTCTTTACCGCTGGTGGTAATGGCTGGATTGACCAGCGTTGCGGTGCTGTTTGTCATAGCCAGGATGCCATAAGCACTGTCGCCAGAAGTATTTATCTGCGTGTCGTGCAACGTTAATTTGCCGGAGCGAATAAGATAGGTGCCAACTGAAAACTCGCCGGCCGTAGTGATAGCGCTATTAGTCAGCGTCAATACGCCAGCGTCAGAGGCGACTGCGCCATACGCCTGGGTGTTACTTGTCGTTATGTTGCTGTTGTTAAGGTCTATTATGGCTCCCTGGGCAGTCCTCACGCCGTAGCCCTGTTCGCCAGAGGTATTAACCGTTATCCCGTCGCCCGTGACGTTTCCTGCAAAAGAATAGCTTACCGTGGCATAAAGACCGTAGCTCCCACTACCTGAGGTAAGTAGCGTAGCGTCAGTCAGATTAACTTTGCCACCCGCCATAATCCCATGGGAACTGCCGCCGTGGGTGAGGATATTAACGCCGGTGGCGTCCAGTATAGTGCTGCTGAGCGGCATATAAATGCCGTGGGAGTAGACCTTAGAGGTTTGAAACGTGCCGCCGTTAATGGTAGCGCTATCGCCCTGCCCGCTTATTTCAAGGGCGTTATGCGCATGATTGTTATCATTCACTGTTGTCGTGATATCAACGTTATTTAGGGTTGCATGACCGCCCAATGTACGGATGCCGACATAGGCCGCATTGATAGTGCTGTCGTTTAAGATCAACGTGCTGTTTGTACCGTTGCCGATCTCAATAGCCGAAAAGTATTCAGAAGCGGTATCGATAGTGATATTGGTGCCGGTAACATGGCCTCTGCGCGCAAAAATAGCCTGAATGGCTTTGTCACCGGTCAGCGTGAAATGGATATTATTTAGCGTGGCGTTGCCATACACGCCTTCATGTGCATAGACTTCAATGCCGGCAACAGGACTAGTAATAGTTAGTCCATCAGCTTTCAGCACCCCGCCCGATACTTCGATAGCGCCGTCAATTGTGTTAGTCGTAAGCGTAGAATTAATAATAGTAACATCACTGTTTTTGGCCCGGATCCCACGGCTTTGACTGCCCAGTGTAGCGATCGTGCTGTCGGTGATGGTCAGCGTGCCAGAATCAGCATAGACCGCCGTGGAGTTTTCTTCGCTGGTTGATAACGTCACGCCATTCAGATTCAGGCTGCCCTGTTCGGTTACCCTGGCCCCTCTCGTCCCGGCGTGCGAAGTAGTAAAAGTCAGGCCGCTGTTGGTAGTAAGCTGGCTGCCCGCACCCGATACCACCAGCGGGACATCGTTTTGTTCCACAGAGGAATAATCGGAAGTAACCTGTAGCGTGGATCCATCGGTGACAACCCACGGCGAAGCCGCCGCAGCGTAAAGTGGTAAAGACAGCATAATACCGGGGATAAAAGGCCTTAATATCATAGCCATAATGCTTCCTTTCGTTAATATCCATAATAACTATAAATACATCTACCGTATCTGAGGGAGCGCGCTGTCTGCCGGAGAGGGTTTATATAAAAAGGCTGAAAGTAAAAATGGAAATATAGCAATGCTTCCTGCGCCATAATGCCAGCAGATCCGGTCATCCATGGGGTTATATTAGTTGATCCTATTAACAGCAAGAAGGCTTTTTTTTAAAAAAATATTTTATATAATCAGAAGTGTTACTCAATACTGCAACAGGAAACAATGGAAATTAACCTAAAAAGGCATGCTTGTTATGGAGTGAAAACTCCAGTAAGCATCTTAATGACGGACTTAATATAGCCGCGTGAGCGGCAACGTTATTTTATTTATGGTATCGCAGACCAGGCCTGTTTAAGGCATGCCTTTCCCGAAAAAATTACATTACCTGATAACACAGTGTTGTTATTTAAAAGAAGACAGCAGGAAAGTAAAAAGGGAAATAACCAGTCCCGCTGTTTTACATTTTTTAAAATTTATCACCCTTTTTCCAGGCGGTAAGCGTGATATTAAGCCGAATAAAGGGGCTGCCAGCCGCGCGCCGCTATCCCTCTGGCCGACTATGTCCGTTAATCAGGCTGCGCTGCTTGTGGCAACAGCCGCCCGACCTGAGTAACAGAGACTGGCCGGGAGGTCATTTACAACGCCTGCGCGCATGCCCAGGCGGAACTCCAGGCCCACTGGAAATTGTAGCCACCAAGCCAGCCGGTAACATCCACCACTTCCCCAATAAAATAGAGGCCCGGCACGTCCCGCGCCTCCATCGTTTTTGACGAGAGCGCGTCGGTATCGACGCCGCCCAGCGTCACTTCGGCAGTGCGGTAACCTTCCGTACCGTTGGGCTGCACGCGCCAGCCGTGCAGCGTTTCTGCCAGCTCTGCCTGCTGTCGGCCGTTCAGCTGTTTCAGGGTACATTCCGGCACCATGCCCAATAGCTGCAGGCATTCCACCAGCCGGCGAGGCAGTACTTTAGCCAATGTATTTTTCAGGCTTTGATTCGGATGGATTTCGCGCTCTTCGCTGAGTAAAGCATTGAGATCGCTTTCCGGCGAGAGGTTGATGGTGACGAATTCGCCAGGCTGCCAGTAGCTGGAAAGCTGTAGCACCGCCGGGCCGGAAAGCCCGCGATGGGTAAACAGCAGCGCCTCTTTGAACACGGTGCCGTCTTCCGCCGTCATTACGGCAGGCACGGCGACGCCGGAAAGCGTTTGCAGCTGCTCAAGCAGCGGTTTGTGTAGCGTAAACGGAACCAGTCCCGCCCGCGTGGGAAATACCTTCAGGCCGAACTGTTCGGCAATTTTATAGCCGAAAGGCGAAGCGCCCAGGCCGGGCATGGAAAGCCCGCCGGAAGCGATAACCAGCCTGTCGGCCTGCACTACGCTGCCGTTCAGCTCCAGCGTATAGCCGTTGTCGCGCGTGACCTTCAGCACTTCGCTGCGCAGCCGCAGCGTCACCTGGCCGGTTTCACACTCTTTCAACAACAGGTCCACGATTTGCTGAGCGGAGTCGTCACAAAAGAGCTGGCCCAGCGTTTTTTCATGCCACTGAATGCCGTGCCGATTAACCAGGTCGATAAAATCCCACTGCGTATAACGCGCCAGCGCAGATTTACAAAAATGGGGATTATGCGACAGATAGGCCGCAGGCTCGGTATAAAGGTTGGTGAAATTACAGCGGCCGCCGCCCGACATCAGGATTTTGCGTCCCGCTTTTTTGCCGTTATCCAGCACCAGCACGCGCTTGCCTCGCTGCCCTGCCTGGGCGGCGCAAAACAGGCCAGCCGCACCCGCACCGATAATGATAACGTCAAATTTTTCCACACTGCTCTCCGGCCTGCTGCTTAAAAAACGCTGATTGTAATGACAAGGCGCGCTTCCCGCCAGCGTCACAAAAGCGTCATGCGCGACCGCGTTTATAACTGAATGATTTTCATACGCTTCAGGGCCGCTATTTACTCCGCCTGACGCATTAATGTCAAAAAAAGTCTATATTTCACTTTCCCCAGGCGCGGTTTCTCGCTGATAATGCGCCGCGTTCATGTCCTCCAAAATGGCGTAACGCTTATGCTACATCTGTTTGCTGGTCTTGATTACCATACCGGCCTGTTACTCGTCCTTGCCCTGCTCTTTGTTTTGTTCTACGAAGCCATTAACGGCTTTCACGACACGGCAAACGCGGTGGCTACCGTTATCTATACCCGAGCAATGCGATCGCAACTGGCGGTGGTCATGGCCGGCGTATTTAACTTCTTTGGCGTACTGCTGGGCGGGCTAAGCGTTGCTTATGCCATCGTTCATCTGCTACCCACCGATCTGCTGCTTAACGTCGGGTCGGCTCACGGTCTGGCCATGGTCTTTTCCATGCTGCTGGCCGCTATCATCTGGAATCTCGGCACCTGGTATTTCGGCCTGCCTGCTTCCAGCTCCCATACCCTCATCGGGGCCATTATCGGCATTGGCCTGACCAACGCACTGCTGACCGGCACGTCGGTCGTTGATGCGCTGAACATCCCAAAAATGATCGGCATTTTCCTGTCGCTGGTTATCTCTCCGATTGTCGGCCTGGTGCTGGCTGGCGGCATGGTGTTTATTCTGCGCCGCTGCTGGAGCGGCAATAAAAAGCGCCGCCGTATTCATATGACGCCTGCGGAACGCGAAAAGATCGACGGCAAGAAAAAGCCGCCGTTCTGGACCCGTATCGCCCTGATCGTCTCGGCTATCGGCGTGAGTTACTCTCACGGCGCTAACGACGGTCAGAAAGGCATTGGCCTGATTATGCTGGTGCTGATTGGCGTGGCGCCTGCGGGCTTTGTCGTCAATATGAACGCCTCCGGCTATGACATCACGCGCACGCGCGATGCGGTCAATCATCTGGAGCAGTATTACCGGCAGCACGGCGATTCGCTGACGCAGATGGTGCAGATGGCGCCGCCTGCGCTGCCGACGCCGGAAGAGAATCCGGGTAGCCCGAAAGAGTTTCACTGCGATGTTTCGCGCGTGATGCCTGCTATCGAGCGCACCCAGAGCCTGCTGAATAACCTGCAAAGCTACGACGCGTTAAACGTCGAGCAGCGTGGCCAGCTGCGTCGCCTGTTGATGTGTATCTCGGATACCGCCGATAAAACGGCCAAGCTGAAAAGCGTTTCTGCTGAAGATCAGCGTTTCCTCGGCAAGCTGAAAGGCGACATGCTGAATACCGTGGAATACGCACCGGTCTGGATCATTATCGCCGTTGCCCTGGCGCTGTCGCTGGGCACCATGGTGGGCTGGCGCCGCGTCGCCACCACTATCGGCGAGAAGATCGGTAAGAAAGGCATGACCTACGCTCAGGGGATGTCCGCACAGATGACTGCGGCGGTTTCTATCGGTGTGGCCAGCTACACCGGGATGCCTGTTTCAACGACCCACGTGCTCTCCTCTTCCGTTGCCGGCACCATGCTGGTAGACGGCGGCGGCGTGCAGGGCCGCACGATTAAAAACATTCTGCTGGCCTGGGTCTTTACCCTGCCGGTATCCATCGTGCTGTCGGGTAGCCTTTACTGGCTGGCGCTGAAGCTGGTGCCGTAATCCAGCGAAAAGTAAGCTCAGGGCGGGGAAATTTCCCCGCCTTTTTTTATGCCTCAATGCCAGATAAGCAGGCCGATCAGGCTGATAAAAACCAGTCCGCACAGCGCGCTGGTCAGCAGAAACTGGCCGCGTACCCGTTCACAGCGGCGAATAAATTCTTCGTCGTGATGGTCGCGGTAGCGCTGCATCCAGATATAGCGTACCAGCCGCACCTGTTTGCCGGGCTGGCCGTGAGAGGTAAAAAAGCCCGCGCCGTCAACGTACTGATAAAGCAAAGGATCGCAGCCGCGAAGCACCACCAGCAGCGCGCGCAGGGAAGAAAAGTAACGCGCCATATTTACCAGACAAACCACGCAAAGAGCCCAAAAAAGTGCAATCGTGCTAATCATGCTCCCCTCCACGACGATACTCTGCCAGCCGCCGTCATGATGCTTAAACAGAGTGTAGCCAACCCCAGGACCGGGCTATGGTAACGGCAACGTTGCCGTCCAGCGTTTTTATTCTCTTCTTCAGTTTAGGAGATGGAAGGAAATTTTTTCCAGCATGCGCGAGTCTGGAGATAAAAAGAGGCGCAGATTCATTTTGATCCCGCTCGCAAAGGTGAGGCGCTGACCGGGATTTGTTAACATTTTTCGCTATACTGTAAAGATAAAAAACGCGTCGCGACAGGCGCGGGGAACCCTGCCACATCGCATTAATTCAATGTGTTATGATGCCAGACTGCCTGCATGTATGCAGCCGCACCGAATGGAAGGAGTAGCATTATGTCTTACAAACACATTCTGATTGCCGTGGATCTTTCACCAGAAAGTAAACTGCTGGTGGCAAAAGCGGTATCTATGGCCCGCCCTTACGACGCCAAAGTGTCGCTGATCCACGTTGACGTTAATTACTCCGATCTCTATACCGGCCTGATCGACGTAAACCTGGGCGATATGCAAAAAAGGATTTCCGAAGAAACCCACTCCGCGCTTTCCGATATTTCAAACAGCGCTGGCTACCCGATTTCCGAAACCCTTAGCGGCAGCGGCGATTTGGGTCAGGTACTGGTGGACGCCATCAAACGTTACGATGTGGATCTGGTGGTTTGCGGCCATCATCAGGATTTCTGGAGCAAGCTGATGTCCTCGGCCCGCCAGCTGATTAATACCGTGCATATCGATATGCTGATTGTGCCGCTGCGCGATGAAGAAGAGGATTAAGGTTTCTTTATCGTGCGATAAGCCGCTTCCGCTGGTTCAGGGGAAGCGGCTTTTTACTGCCTGCTACTGCCCGGTGTTCAGCGGCGGATAGATATCAAAACGGTGGCTTTTGGTGACCACGGCGGACTGCGTGGCGACGCCTGCCAGCGGCGGCGCATAGTCGGGCCGCTTGACCACCACGCGTTTTTTCGCCAGCCGTCGCGCCGGTTCCAGTAGCCCGTCGGCATCGTCATCCGCGCCTACCAGCGTCTGAAACACGCGCATCTCTTTCTTCACCAGCGCGCTTTTTTGCCGGTGCGGATACATGGGATCGAGATAAACCACGTCCGGCTTTTCGCCGATCGCTGCCAGCGCCTCCAGGCTGGAAGCGTGCACCAGCGTCAGGCGCTCCCGTAACCAGCCGCCGATTTCCGCGTTGCGGTAGCCGCGCTGCAGGCCGTCGTCCAGCAGTGCAGCGACCACGGGATGCCTTTCCAGCATCTGCACGCGGCAGCCCAGCGAGGCGAGGACAAAGGCGTCTCGTCCCAGTCCCGCCGTGGCGTCAGTCACCACCGGCAGATAGCTGCCCTTGACGCCGACCGCTTTCGCGACGGCTTCGCCGCGCCCGCCGCCAAAGCGACGCCGATGCGCCATCGCGCCGTCGACAAAGTCCACAAAAATGCCGCCCAGCTTCGGCTCATCGCGTTTGCGCAGCTCCAGACGGGCGTCGGTCATCACCAGCGCCATCGGCGCGTCTTCGTCGTGCTCTAACTGCCAGCGTGCGGCCAAAACAGATAAGGCGCCGTCTCCGGCGCCCGTTTCGTCAATCAGGCAGATCTTCACTCAGCAGGTTCCTGAATGCCGTAGTGCGCCAGCATCGCGTCCAGCTGCGGCTCGCGGCCACGGAAGCGTTTGAACAGCGCCATCGGCTCTTCGGAACCCCCGCGCGTCAGGATATTGTCCAGGAAAGACTGGCCCGTTTCGCGGTTGAAAATGCCCTCTTCTTCAAATCGCGAATAGGCATCCGCCGCCAGCACGTCCGCCCACAGATAGCTGTAGTAACCCGCCGCGTAGCCGCCAGCGAAAATATGGCTGAAGGCGTGCGGGAAGCGGCCCCATGACGGGGCTGGCACCACGGCCACCAGCTTTTTAATCTCTTTCAGCATCTCCAGGATCTGCGCGCCCTTCGCCGGATCGAACTCGGCGTGCAGGCGGAAGTCGAACAGGCCGAACTCCAGCTGGCGCAGGATAAACAGCGCGGCCTGGTAGTTTTTCGCCGCCAGCATTTTGTCCAGCAGCGCCTGAGGCAGCGGCTCGCCGGTTTCATAGTGGCCGGAAATAAAGGCCAGCGCCTCCGGCTCCCAGCACCAGTTTTCCATAAACTGGCTTGGCAGCTCTACCGCATCCCACGGCACGCCGCTGATACCGGAAACCCCCGGGGTGTCGATACGGGTCAGCATGTGGTGCAGGCCGTGACCAAACTCGTGGAACAGCGTGGTGACTTCATCATGGGTAAAGAGCGCCGGCTTGCCGTTCAGCGGGCGGTTGAAGTTACAGGTCAGATAGGCGACCGGTTTTTGCAGGCTGCCGTCGGCACGACGCATCTGGCCGACGCAATCGTCCATCCACGCGCCGCCGCGTTTGTTTTCACGCGCGTAAAGATCCAGATAGAAGCTGCCGCGCAGCTCGCCACTCTCGTCGAACAAATCGAAGAAGCGCACGTCAGGGTGGTAAACATCCACATCTTTACGCTCTTTAGCGGTAATGCCGTAGATACGCTTAACGACTTCGAACAGGCCGTTGACGGCGCGCTCTTCCGGGAAGTAAGGACGCAGCTGCTCGTCGCTGATGGCGTACAGGTGCTGCTTCTGTTTTTCACCGTAGTAGGTCAGATCCCACGGGTTCAGCTCGTCGATCCCGTGCTCTTTTTTCGCGAAGGCGCGCAGCTGCTCCAGCTCTTTTTCCGCCTGCGGACGGGCGCGCTTCGCCAGATCGGTCAGGAAGTCGGTGACCTGCGCCGGGTTCTCGGCCATTTTGGTCGCAAGGGATTTTTCGGCATAGGAAGAGAAGCCCAGCAGCTGCGCCAGCTCATGACGCAGCGCCAGCGTTTCCGCCATCACTTCGCTGTTATCCCACTTCCCGGCGTTCGGCCCCTGATCGGAGGCGCGGGTGGAGTAGGCGCGATACATCTCTTCGCGCAGCGCCTGGTTGTCGCAGTAGGTCATAACCGGCAGATAGCTTGGAATATCCAGCGTCAGCAGCCAGCCTTCCTGCTCTTTGGCTTCCGCCTGCGCTTTGGCCGCGGCCAGCGCGCTTTCCGGCATTCCGGCCAGCTCGCTTTCGTCGGTAATCAGCTTGCTCCAGCCCATTGTGGCGTCGAGCACGTTGTTGCTGTAGGTCGAACCAAGCTCGGACAGGCGAGCGGCGATTTCACCGTAGCGCTTCTGCTTCTCTTTCGACAGGCCGATGCCGGACAGTTCGAAATCGCGCAGCGCGTTATCTACCGCTTTTTTCTGCGGCGCGCTCAGCGCGTCAAAGCTGTTTTCTTTCAGGTTGCGGTAAGCCTGGTACAGGCCTTCGTGCTGACCCACCCAGGTGCTGTATTCCGACAGCAGCGGCAGCGTTTGCTCATAGGCCTGACGCAGCTCCGGGCTGTTTTTGACCGAGTTCAGATGGCTGACCGGCGAGAACAGGCGGCTCAGGCGATCGTCGGCTTCTGACAGCGGCTGCACCAGGTTATCCCAGGTATAAGGCGCGCCTTGGGCGACAGCCTTTTCCACCGCCGCACGGCACTCTTCCAGCGCGGTCGTTACGGCTGGCACCACGTGTTCTGGCTTAATAGCGGAAAAAGGCGGAAGCGTAAAAGAAGTCAGCAACGGATTGGTCATAGCGCAGTCCTTGTTATCGATGTATGGGGCGCGTTGCCGCGCGCGATTAAGCTAACATGAGGTTAAGTGTAGCGAAAATCAATGGGGCACCGGCGGGCTTAAAAAAGGCAATTGCCTGCAAAGCGCAGCGGGAGCATACTTTTTCCGCAATTTATTCTGTTGACTCACAGGGAGCGTCTTTATGTGGTACTGCCTTGCCGCATCGTTGTTCTTTCTGCCTTTTTACCGCCGCGTTTCGCTGACCCTGCTGGCTGTCTCGCTGATTGTGGGCGTCAGCAATCATACCGTGCAGCTACCGGCGCTCGGCGCGCTGGCGGCAATGGGCGCCGTCGCCTTTTTTTGTTACAGGCAGCAGGCGCGAAACGCTTTGGGCGCGGTCGGAGAAGCCTTGCTGTTGCTGAGTGCGGTTGCGCTGATGCTGCATCTTGTGCCGGGCTTTAATAATTTGCGCATCGTTTCCGGCGTGCAGGTTGGGCCAGAGAGCGCGCCTTTTACCTTCTATTACAACTTTGACAAGGCGCTGATCCCCTTTGTGCTGCTGGGCTGCCTGCCAACGCTGCTGAAACGTCCGGCCGCGCCGCCCGCTAACCGGCTGTGGTGGCTGGTTTTGCTGCTCTCTATGCCCACGCTGCTGCTGATCGCCACGCTGGCTGGCGGCCTGCAAGTGGAGCTGCATCAGCCGGCCTGGCTCGGCGCTTTTATGCTGGCTAACCTGTTTTTTGTTTCGCTGGCCGAAGAAGCGCTGTTTCGCGGCTACGTGCAGCAGCGCCTGAGCCAGCGGCTCGGCAACGTGTGGGCGCTGCTGATTACGGCCGTGCTGTTCGGCCTGGTACATTACCCAGGCGGGCCGATGCTGGTCTTTTTTGCCGCGCTGGCCGGCGTGATTTACGGCCTGGCCTGGCTGTGGAGCGGACGCGTCTGGGTTTCCACGCTGGTGCATTTTGCTTTTAATCTGTTGCAGCTGCTGTTTTTTACCTATCCCTTCTGGCTGCATCAGCCCGGATAGCGCATTTTTTCCGCCAGACGGTTATACTGGGCAGGAATCGTGCCGCTCGTGCGGCACACTTGCTTTTTTCCCACCGGACAAATCCCACGACATGCTGAGTTATCGCCACAGTTTTCACGCCGGCAACCACGCCGACGTTCTCAAACATACCGTTCAGAGCCTGATCATTAACGCGCTTAACGAGAAGGATAAACCCTACCTCTATCTCGATACTCACGCGGGCGCCGGACGCTATCAGCTGGGCAGCGAACATGCCGAACGGACCGGAGAGTATCTGGAAGGGATTGCCCGAATCTGGCAGCAGGACGACGTGCCGGAAGAGCTGGAAAGCTACCTTTCCTGTGTGAAAGCGCTTAATCCTAACGGCAGGCTGCGTTTTTATCCCGGCTCGCCATTGATTGCGCGCCATCTGCTGCGCCCTTACGACAAGCTGAACCTGACCGAGCTGCATCCCAGCGACTATCCGCTGCTGCGCAATGAGTTTCAGAAAGACGAGCGCGCGCGGACGGAAAAAGCGGACGGCTACCAGCAGCTGAAATCCAAACTGCCGCCGCCGTCGCGTCGCGGTCTGGTGCTGATCGATCCGCCTTACGAAATCAAAACGGATTACCAGGCGGTAGTGAAAAGCATTCAGGAAGGCCACAAGCGCTTCGGCACCGGCGTGTTCGCCCTGTGGTATCCGGTGGTACTGCGCCAGCAGATCAAACGTATGTTTGCCGAGCTGGAAGCGACGGGCATTCGCCGCATTCTGCAAATCGAACTGGCGGTACTGCCGGACAGCGATCGCCGTGGCATGACCGCATCGGGCATGATCGTGATTAACCCGCCGTGGAAGCTGGAGCAGCAGATGAAAAACGTGCTGCCGTGGCTGCATAAGCAGCTGGTGCCAACGGGCACCGGCCATACCAAAGTCAGCTGGATCGTGCCGGAATAAGCCCGGCCTGCCGGTCGGGCGCTGCCCGACCGCGTTAGCTATAGCGGAAACAGCGCAAAATCGTGCGCCATTTCGGTAGCCGGAAAAATCGCCCGACACTCCGCCAGCAGTCGTTCCGCATCCTCACGCAGATAGCGCGAGCTGAGATGGGTAATAATCAGCTTTTTCGCCCGCGCGTCCTTTGCCATGGTGGCCGCCTGCACCGTTGACGAATGGCCGCGACCGTTGGCTTTCTCCTCCATGGCGGCTTCCAGCGTCGCTTCATGCACCACGACGTCAGCCTCAGCCGCCAGCGCGCTTGCCGCCGCCGTGGGCGCCGTGTCGCCGAAAATCGCCAGCGTCCGCCCTTTAATCGCCGGGCCAAGATAGCGGCTGCCGTCCACTACGCGCCCATCCTCCATCGTGACCGTTTTGCCCAGCTTGAGCTGTTGGAACAGCCGTCCGGGCTTGATGCCGTCCGCCAGCAGCCGTTCCGCGTCCAGCGTGCCGGGCCTGTCATGTTCTTCGATGCGAAAGCCGTAGCACTCCACCGGATGCGTCAGCGGAAAGGCCGTGACGCGGAAATGCTCGTCGCTGAAAAGCTCTCCGGCGCCGATTTCCACAATCTCCAGCGGAAAAGTCAGCCACGAGCCGCTCAGGCTGAGGGACATCTCCACAAAGGTTTTGATGCCTGGCGGCCCGTAGAGCGTGATCCCCTCGCTGATGCCGTTCATCGAGCGGCTGGTCAGCAGACCAGGCAGGCCGAAAATATGATCGCCGTGCAGGTGAGTGATAAAAATCTTTTCCAGTTTGCCGGGCTTGACCGCGCTGCGCAGGATCTGATGCTGCGTTCCTTCGCCGCAGTCAAACAGCCAGCTGCCGCTGCGTACGCCCTGTAAATTTAAAGCGATGCTGGTAACGTTGCGCTGGCGGCTTGGCGTCCCCGCGCCGGTACCTAAAAAAAGCAGTTCCATTTCGTCTCTCTTTGCCGGTTTTTAAATCAAAAATAGCGATTTACGTCACGCTTTATGCCGTTTATCCGCGCTTCTGACGCGCCCGCCCTATCACAATCATAGACGCAAACTTTGCGGCATTTGGCCGTCAGGCGTTACACTAGTGCCAATTAATTCGACCCTTATGGAACTCTTTCGATGACCAGACATTATGACTACCTTGCTATCGGCGGCGGCAGCGGCGGCATCGCTTCCATTAATCGTGCGGCCATGTATGGACAAAAATGCGCGCTGATCGAGGCGAAAGACCTTGGCGGCACCTGCGTGAACGTCGGCTGCGTGCCGAAAAAAGTGATGTGGCACGCCGCGCAGATCGCCGAAGCGATTCATCAGTATGGCCCTGACTACGGCTTTAATACCACCGTCAACAGCTTTGACTGGGCGACGCTGGTTAAGAACCGTAGCGCCTATATCGACCGTATTCATACCTCGTACGATAACGTGCTGGGCAAAAATAACGTAGACGTCATCAAAGGGTTCGCTCGTTTTGTCGACGCCCATACGGTGGAAGTGAACGGTGAGAAGATCACGGCGGATCATATTCTGATCGCGACCGGCGGCCGTCCAGTCCATCCGTCTATTCCGGGTGCGGAATACGGTATCGATTCTGACGGTTTCTTTGACCTGGACGCGCTGCCAAAACGCACTGCCGTGGTCGGCGCTGGCTATATCGCCGTTGAGATCGCAGGCGTGGTTAACGCGTTAGGCTCTGAAACTCACCTGTTCGTGCGTAAACACGCGCCGCTGCGTACCTTCGATCCGCTGATTGTGGATACGCTGGTGGAAGTGATGAACGCGGAAGGCCCGACGCTGCATACCGAATCGATTCCGAAAGCGGTGATTAAAAACGCCGACGGCAGCCTGACGCTGCAGCTGGAAAACGGCAAAGAGCAGACCGTAGACTGTCTGGTCTGGGCCATCGGTCGTGAACCCGCTACCGACAACCTGAATCTGAGCGTGACCGGCGTTGAGCTGAACGAGAAAGGCTATATCAACGTTGATAAGTATCAGAACACCAACGTGAAAGGCATCTACGCCGTGGGCGACAACACCGGTGCCGTCGAGCTGACGCCGGTAGCCGTAGCCGCCGGTCGTCGTCTTTCCGAACGCCTGTTTAACAACAAGCCGGACGAGCATCTGGATTACAGCAACGTGCCAACCGTGGTCTTCAGCCATCCGCCTATCGGCACCGTGGGCCTGAGCGAGCCGCAGGCGCGCGAGCAGTATGGCGATGACGAAGTGAAGGTCTATAAATCCGCCTTTACCGCTATGTATACCGCCGTAACGCAGCACCGCCAGCCGTGCCGCATGAAGCTGGTTTGCGTGGGCAAAGATGAGAAGATCGTCGGCATCCACGGCATTGGCTACGGCATGGATGAAATGCTGCAGGGCTTCGCGGTGGCGCTGAAAATGGGCGCGACCAAGAAAGACTTCGACAATACCGTGGCTATCCACCCAACCGGCTCGGAAGAGTTTGTCACCATGCGCTAACGGCGCATCCCATAAAAAAAGGCCGGCCTTCGCTGGCCTTTTTTATTGCCCGTTTGCCAGCGCCTTTAACGAGCAGCTGTTGATAAAACGCGGCAGGGTGTCCGCAGGCAAATAGCGCAGCTGCCCGTTTTCCGCCTTTAACAACGCCTGAAAAGACATGGCCGGAAACCCGTTAAAAACCATTGTCAGCGCCATCACCGGGCCGTCAGCAAGCTGCCGTTCCGAAACAATCGGCTGGCTCATCCGCCAGCGACGGGCCAGATCGGATTTAACGACGTTAAGCTGCCAGGCAGGGTTTTGCGCCTCCAGCGTCGGGTTATAGCGCCCATAGCGGATGCGATAAGCACGCTGCCTTAGCGAGCTGGCCTCCGGGGACTGAAGCTGCTTATCCAGGCTAATTTCGCAGCGCAGCTGGTAGCTGTTGGCAAAACGGTTTTTTCCGTCGGCTTCGGTAAGCAGCGATGTCATCACGAAATCGATCGCCAGCGTATCGGTTATAACCGCTGTCGGACGGGTATTCTCATTCTGCCAGCGATCCGGCGCGACGCGGGTCAGGATCATCAGCGGCGCCTCCTGCGTGCTCAGGCGGGCCATAATCGGCGGCAGGCTGATGTAGCCGTTAGGCACGGGTACGGGCACGCTGAGCGCCTGCGGTACCGGATCCGGCCTGGCGCCGTTTAGCGGCAGCCGCCAGATTTTGACCAGCGGCGGATGGTTTGCCGGTTTTCCGCTCTCTACCCGCCGCAGATCGGCTGCCGACCACGCCAGCGCCAGCAGCGCCGTGCCCTGCGCTTTACCCAACCGAACCGACGATAGCGGCTCATCCGTCTCTGCGGCATTTAAAAAGAAGCGCTGGATCTCTCCCGTGTGGCCGTTGCCCAGCCTCTGCCGCGCTACCGCCACGCGCGTGGCGTAATCTTCCCCGCTGTCATCGCGAATAAACTGCCTGCCGTCTGCCGAAACCCCTACGCCGCGAGCAAAAACCAGCGCATGAGTGATATGGCCGACGTCGTCCCGTTCAAACAGCATATCGTGTGACAGGAAGCGATACTGATTGTGGACGGAGGTTGACGGGCCGTTCAGCGCGTAATCGGTCATGGGCTTTCTGACATCGCCCGGCATAAACGCGTTCTGCTCGATTTTTACCGTGGTTTTGTTGCTGCTCAGTACGCCGCGATGGGTCAACGAAACCAGCACCGGCTGGTTATCAATAACGGCCAGCTTATTGATTGAGGCGTCGGCATCCTGCGAACAGGCATCCTGAGCACAGCCGGGAAAGCTCAGCGCATGGCTCGACTTCTGCGGCGTTTCCTGCCGGGCGATGGCAAACGGGATCAGGTGAACGCTGGTATCGCTATAGGAGTTACGAGCCAGGGAAACCAGCGGCGGCAGCGCGGCATCTTCACCTGAGGGCCTGTCCGTTACTATCGGCGGCGTGACCACCAGCACGCCGGGAAAAGGCAGCGCGCTGACGCGGCTGCTTTCCGGCGGCGTCGCCAGCACGCGCATTTTCACGGTGTTGCGCCGAAAGTAGAAGGTGCGAACGCCAAAATCCCGCCCCGGATCGCCGACGGTTTCCTCGGGTACGGCACGTCCTACAATGTAATCGTCGGCCCTGGCCGGCTGCGGATCGTACTCAAACCAGGTCGAGCTTCTTCTGCTGTGAAAAGAGCCTGCTCCGCCCAGCGTTACGCCCAGCAGCACTTCTTTCGCCTCGTGTTCGCAAGCCGCGTACGCCGACAGCGGATCCTGAGAGTTTCCCTGCCGGTTGATCTGACGGCATAAACGATAGGCGGACTGCTGGAGCTGGCTGTCGCAGTCCGCCTGGGTATAACCGTAGGTCGCATAGCCATGGCGGTAACAGAGGTCGTGCATCACGCAGGCCTGACGAAAGCGCAGAGAAATAGCCGACCCGTCTTCCGCAGGACTGAAAGCGATTTTTTCCATCAGTTTCGGGATGGAGCAGTTCAGCCCCGTGCCCTGGCCGCCCAGAATCGCTTCCGTAGCCAGCGAAGCGCGGTAGGTGGTAAAGGTGGAAGGCGCTTCCGTCTCTTCCGGCTGCGCCAGATCCGGAAAAACTTTTTCAGCGGCCATGCCGCTAAATAAACGGCAGACGATAAGCGTCAGGGCCAATAATATGAAGCATCCTGCCAGTAAAGTTAGCCAGCGATGGGAATGAATAAATGCTTTTAGCCTGGCCATAGTGGACGCCCCTTGTTAAGTCTGCCGCTGCGTTGGTAGTAAGGCGATTAGGGCCTTTTTCTGAGGATATTGAAGGGAGTATAGGCACGCTTATATTTACGCAGGGAACGACCTGCAGGGGAAAAGGTAATTTCAAAATAAAAAACGAATGTGGCGGCCGCGTACGCGATCAATCACCAGCGGCGAAGGGAAATAAAAGCCAGCCGGGGCTGGCTTTATCCGTGCTTAAAACGAAAGCGTAACGCCCGCGTACCAGGCGCGGCCAGGCTCGTTATAGGTCGAAGCCCCTTCGTTTTCACGATAAATACGCTTGTCGAACAGGTTGTTGATGCCCGCTTTCAGCTGTACATCCTTTATTACGGCATAGTTCACGCCAACGCCCACGATAGAGTAAGGCGCAACTTCTTTATCGGAAAGTGAACCATTTTCGGTATTACTTTCAGCGTATTGACGAGGTTTTTGCTTGCCGTAGAACGTCCAGTTCAGGTTGGTAGAAAGCTTGCTGGTCACCTTATAATCCAGCATCGTATTAATGGTGTATTCAGGAATAATCGACAGCGGATTGCCGGTGTCTTTATTTTCCGAAGTGATCATATAGGTCGCATTGGTACGCCATTCCAGCATTTCTTCGATCAACGGAATAGTCAGGTTACCTTCCAGTCCTTCCACCAGCGCCTTGCCGCCGTTTTCCCAGCGCAGAACATGATAACCATCCGAAGCTATGCCAATAAAATCCGTGCCGGAGACGATTTTATTTTTGTAGTCGTTACGGAAATAGGTAATGCCTGCCGCATAGCCCGCGTTAGCAAACTCCAGACCAACCTCTTTATTGATGCTGATTTCCGGATCCAGATCGTCGTTGCCCATCAAATAACATTTGCTGTCGATCCCGATCGGGCAGCCGTTGCCCCGCGTTTTTAGCAAATAGCCTTCGCTGGACTGATAGAGGTTAGGCGCTTTAAATACACGCGCGATACCGGCTTTCAGCTTGAAGTGTTCACCTAATGCCTGAGAAGCATTGAGGCTGGGGCTGTAGTTAGCGCCAAACTTGCTGTGATAGTCAACGCGTAAACCGGGGATCAGGTTGGTGCCGACGACCGGCTCAATGTTATCTTCCAGATAAAACGCGCTCATCTCCGCGCTGTTTTTAGCGCTGCGGTTGTCCGTGATGCCACTGCCCGATACGCCGCTGGCATTGGTAGCGCGCATCGAAGCGGGGTCGTTCAGCACTTCGCGGTTCCACTCTGCTCCCAGCGTCAGCGTTTGCTCCAGCCATTTTTCCAGCGGGATAGTTGCTTCGCCGCTGGTGCGGTAATTTTGCAGACGGCTGGTGTCATAAGTCTCGCTGTCGATCATTCCCTCTACGCGACCTGTCGTGCCTTCATGCAGACGGGTATTGTTGGTTTTCTCGTAGTAGAAACCGACTTTTGACTGCCCCCAGTCCCAGACGCCATTGTGCGTAACGCCATAGGTCTGACGATACATGCGGTTGGTTTCCTGGCCGTACAGCGTCGGCACCAGATCGCTGATATTGCCGTTGCTGTGCTGCGTATCGCCCGCATAGATATTGCCCTGGCGGCTGTAGCCCACATCGAAATCGACAATTTGCGTCGGCGTCATTTTCCAGGAGAGCTGCGCGTTAATATCTTTGTTGCGTACCCCTTCCCGACCCGCCGCGTGGCTACCGTTTTCTGCGGTATTGATATCGTAAGCATCGGCGTCGGTTTTATTGATATTGCCATACAGCCGCGCGGTCAGCGCTTCGCCCGCCAGCGGGCCGCTCAGGCTGAAGTTGGCGCGTCTGGTGGCGCCTTCCTTGTCGTTTTCCGGCTGGCTGGTAAACAGCGACAGTGAACCGTGCCAGTCGTTGGTGGGGCGTTTGGTGATGATATTGATCACGCCGCCCGCCGCGCCGGAGCCGTAGCGCGCCGCCGCTGGCCCGCGCAGTACTTCTATACGCTCGACCATCTCTGCCGGCACCCAGTTGCTGTCGCCGCGCGTATCGCGTTCCCCACGCCAGCTGTAGCGCACAGAATTGCGCGACCTCGTCGGTATGCCGTCAATCAGGATCAGCGTGTTTTCCGGCCCCATGCCGCGAATATCGATTTGTCGATTGTTACCGCGGCTGCCTGTGGCGCTGTTGCCGGTCAGGTTTACGCCGGGCATCTTGCGGATAATGTCGGAAAGATCGTTAACGGGCGGCTCTTTGGCAATATCTTCCGCAGTAATGACAGAAACGCCCGGCTGCTGTTTTAGCTGCTCTTCAGCAGAGCGGGTCACCACCATTTCCGCCTCGTCATCTTTGACTGCTTCTGTTTCAGCCGTCCAGGCCGGGCCGCTTGCAAAGCAGGCGATAACCATCGCCAACGGCTTGATTTTAAAACTCTTTGTATCAACCATTAATCATATCCCTGATTATTCATCATGATTTAGTAAATGCGCATGATAACGATAACTATTCTCTTTTGAATAATAAAGGATGAACTTCACAATTTACTTTTCCTTGCAAAGCAGCGGGTAAAACAGGTTTTGATGGCAGGGGCGTCACTGCCAGCAGCAGTAGTCAGACTACGCGTTATCTAAGCCAGGCGGATCTCCATCATTATTTCATCGCTTGTTAAATATTTTGCTTTCTCTTTCTGGCGTAATTGAGGCTAAGGTTAACGAGTCAACCCAACCATAAGCTGAGGAAACACGCATGAGCACGTTCAGGACGCAGGATGGTACGCAGATTTATTACAAAGACT
Organism: Erwinia sp. STN24; assembly: GCF_041320675.1. Taxonomy (NCBI): domain Bacteria; kingdom Pseudomonadati; phylum Pseudomonadota; class Gammaproteobacteria; order Enterobacterales; family Erwiniaceae; genus Erwinia; species Erwinia sp. STN24. The sequence goes on from NZ_JBGGPM010000006.1 coordinate 221,997, forward strand.
GGGGCAAGGGTAAGCCGGTTCTGTTCAGTCACGGCTGGCCGCTGGATGCCGATATGTGGGACAGCCAGATGAATTTTCTGGCCGAACGCGGCTACCGCGTTATTGCCTTCGACCGTCGTGGTTTTGGCCGTTCCGATCAGCCATGGGAAGGGTATAACTATGACACTTTCGCATCCGATATTAATGACCTAATCGAACATCTCGATCTGCACGATATTACGCTGGTCGGCTTCTCGATGGGTGGCGGCGACGTGACCCGCTATATTGGCCGCTATGGCACCGAACGTGTTAGCGCCCTGGCGCTGCTGGGTGCGGTTACGCCGATTTTTATCAAAACCGATGACCATCCGGAAGGCGTGGACAAATCTGTTTTTGACGATATCAAGGCAGGATTACGTAAGGATCGCGCGCAGTTTATCAGCGATTTCGCCACGCCCTTTTACGGCCTCAACAAGGGAATGACGGTATCGGAAGGCGTAAAAACGCAGACGCTGAATATCGCGCTGCTGGCTTCGCTGAAAGGCACTATCGACTGCGTGACCGCTTTCTCAGAAACCGATTTCCGCCCGGACGTGAAGAAGATCGACGTGCCGACGCTGGTTATTCACGGCAGCAGCGACCAGGTCGTGCCTTTTGAGGCTACCGGCAAGCTGGCCGCCGAAACCATCACGGGCGCGCAGCTAAAAATTTACGACGGCGCACCGCATGGCTTCGCCGTTACGCATCAGCAGCAGCTTAACGAGGATCTGCTGGCTTTCCTGCAAGCCCGTTAACGCTTTCACGAGAGGACGATAAGGGGCTACGGCCCCTTTTTATTTATCCTGTGGACGCAAAGAGATTTCGCCGCCAACCCAGGATTTGCGCACGCCATCCTGCTCCAGGATCAAGCCGCCCTGCTGATCGATGCCTCTGGCGATGCCCGGTATCTCGCGGTCGCCTATCAGCAGCTTCACCGGCCGGTTCAGGAAATTATCCAGCTTACTCCAGCGCTCAATAAAAGGTGCCAGGCCTTCACGCTCAAAAAGCTGAAGGGATCCGCGCATATTATTGACCAGGCTGGCAGCCAGCTTGTTTCTGTCTATGGTGACACCCGCTTCCTCCAGGTTAATCCACGCCTGATTAACTACGCTGGCGTCCGGCGAGCGCATCGCCAGGTTTATGCCTGTGCCGATCACGATATTCGCCGCATCGCCCGCTTTTCCCGTTAATTCCACAAGAATGCCGGCGAGTTTACGATCGTTCAGGTAAAGATCGTTTGGCCATTTTACCCTGACATCGCTTGCGCCCAGCGCCTGTAAGACTTCCGCCGTCACAATGCCGATAACCAGACTTAACCCCATCGCAGCCAGCGGGCCTTGCTCCAGCCGCCAGTACATAGAGAGATAAAGGTTGGAGCCGAAGGGAGAAAACCACTGACGCCCACGACGACCGCGACCCGCCTGCTGATATTCCGCCACGCAGGCATCGCCGGATTGCAGCGTAGTCATTCTGTCCAGCAAATACTGATTGGTGGAATCGATCACCGGGATCACCGCCAGGCCGCCCTGATCCAGCTGTGAGAGGATTGTTTCTTCATTCAGCAGCTGGATCGGGCCTGACAGGCTATAGCCCTTACCGGTTACGGTAAAAACATCAATGCCCCACTCTTTGAGCGTCTGAATATGTTTGTTAATGGCGGCACGGCTCATGCCCAGCCGCTCGCCCAGCTGTTCGCCGGAATGAAATTCGCCGTCGGCCAGAATGGCGACAAGTTTTAACGGAACGGTTTGATCTTTCATGCAATGACTCCGACGGCATCCTGTTCGCCTTCTGCGCCGATAAAGCGCACTTCGGGTTCGAGCCATACGTTGAATTTCTGTCCGACACGCTGACGAACTTCATGCGCCAGCGCCACAATATCGTCACTGGTTGCCCGATCCTTATTGATCAAGACCAGCGCCTGATGCTGATGAACCGCCGCGCCACCTACCGTATAGCCTTTAAGATCGCAGCGATCGATCAGCCAGCCCGCAGCCAGCTTTACGCTGCCGTCAGCCTGCGGATAGCGCGGCATATCCGGCCAGTCTGCCGCAATAGCGGCCGCCTGTTCCGCAGCGATCACCGGATTTTTAAAAAAACTGCCGGCATTGCCCGTTTCGGCAGGATTGGGCAGCTTGCTGCTGCGCATCGCACATACCGAGTCGAAAATCTGCTGTGGCGTGACCGTAGCTGAAGAAAGCCTGCTTAAATCGCCGTAGGTGATGACAGGTGACCACTGCTTTTGCAGGATCAGACCAACGGCGATAATGGCGTAGCCGCATTGATATTGGTGTTTGAAGATACTGTCACGGTAGCCGAACTGGCAGTCCTGCGCAGAAAGGCGGCTGACCTGACCATCAGATAGATGCAGAATATCGACATACTCGCAGACGTTTTTTAACTCGACGCCATAGGCGCCGATATTCTGAATCGGTGCCGATCCCGTACAGCCGGGGATCATCGCCATGTTTTCCAGCCCTGGCAGCCCGTTTTCCAGCGTGTACTGAACCAGCTGATGCCAGTTTTCTCCGGCGCCTACATGCAGATGCCAGGCTTCCGCGCTCTCTTTTACCGTTATGCCTTTGATACGATTGACGATGGCGGTACCGTTAAAGTCCTTTAAAAACAGGATATTGCTGCCTTCGCCTATTAACAGTGCCGGTCGCTGCTGGCGCTGGCTTTCCTGCCAGGCGGCGCTTAACGCTTCTGCCGTGGTAGCAATAACGATATTTTGTGCAGAGACATCAAGATTAAATGTATTGAAAGGTTGTAAAGAGTGCTGCTGGCTGGACATGAGACGGCCTTAACAAATTTATCTGCCCGTAGTTTACCCGATTTCAGAGTGGAAGCGTGGAAGGATTTACTGCGAAATGGCGCTTACGCCAGTCTGGGCAGGCTCAAAAAACTGCTGCGCACGCAGAAAAAATAATGACGGAAAAAAGCTTTTTTGGCTCTACTTTCGCATATTTTTGCAGCAAAAAAAAGCGTTGAGCGGCGTTTAAGACAGTCAAAAGCTGAATAGCAAGCCTGGTGGCGGGCTGAAATCTGATGGCAGTGGGACGAGGCGGGCTTTTATGCATCTTTTATACGCGTTTGGCTCGGGTGATTACGTCTGTCCTTCTGTTAGCCTGAGTATTTACGATCGATATCCAGGTTTTCCCGGCCCACAAACGCAAAAAACCCCGACCGTGAGGTCGGGGTTATCGCAATTTGATGCCTGGCAGTTCCCTACTCTCGCATGGGGAGGCCCCACACTACCATCGGCGCTACGGCGTTTCACTTCTGAGTTCGGCATGGGGTCAGGTGGGACCACCGCGCTAAAGCCGCCAGGC
>NZ_JBGGPM010000007.1:0-145598 GCF_041320675.1 Erwinia sp. STN24
ATTACATCACGGGATATTACAGCCAGCTCAGACCTCATCAATATAACGGGGGTTTGACGCCAAATGAATCAGAGCGATTGTTCTGGAAAAACTCTAAAGCCGTGGCCAGTTTTTGTTGACCACTACAGTTATAAAGATAGATACTGCAGTACGTCACACTAAAAAGGCAGACTGGTACGGAGATCGTTTTAAAGAGCGCGAGATCAGCTTCGCTATCGCGGAAGAAATTAAAGGTTATGCAGTGACGGTCGCGGATGTGATGAAACTGGTGAAGGCGCAGAAGGAGTATCGCTAATGCCTTTGGTTACCATTGGTGAGCTAACTCTGGATTTACAGCGTAAAAAAATTAAAAACCTGCATATCAGCGTACTGCCTCCGGATGGCCGAGTAAGGGTATCGGCCCCAGTCTCACTGTCAGACACAGCTATTAGGATGGCTGTAGTAAGAAGGTTGGTATGGATCCGACAACAGCAAGCACAATTTCAGGCTCAGCCGCGCCAGAGTGAACGAGAAATGTGTAGTGGAGAAACACACTATCTTTGGGGAAGAGGATATCGACTGGATGTAGTTTTAGTGGATAGGCCCGCTGAAGTGAAACTTCAGGGTGGTTGGATACGCATGAAAGTTCCTCCACAGTACGATACGGCCCAGCGGGAAACAGTTCTCAACCAGTGGTATCGTGGTATTTTGAAACAAAGACTGCCTAAGTTAATGGCAAAATGGCAGCCTGAAATGAAGGCTGAAGCCAGTTATGTTGGCATCAAGCGAATGAAGACTAAATGGGGTAGCTGTAATCCTCAGACCGCACGTATCTGGATAAATCTCGAGCTGGTGAAAAAACCTCCTGAATGCCTTGAATTCATTGTGGTCCACGAACTCGTTCATCTTCACGAACGTAAACACAACGAGCGTTTTATCGGCCTGATGAACATGCACCTACCGAACTGGCGCGAACACAGAGCTAAGTTGAATAAAATGCCCTTGGCTTATAATCATTGGTCATATTAAAGCCAATATATTTAATTAATAATATTAAAAAAGCTAGTACCGATAGGTACTAGCCAAACACTTAAAAATGGATATACAATTTCATATTTTTTTCTAAAGAACGAAGTTCTTCTTGTAATTTTTCTTGTTCATAGATTAAAGAGTATAGATCAATATCTTGAGTTTCCTCTTCACGCTTTACATATCTGGTAATATTGAGATTATAGTCATTACCCTTAATTTCACTAAAGCTGACAACGCGTGAAAGATTTTCCACTTCATGTCTTTTATGATAAATATCAGATATTTTTTCAATATTTTCGACGGTTAAATAATTCCGTCCCTTTGATTTTAAGAAAAACATAGTTGAGTCAATAAATAATACATTTGAATCATTTCTATTTTTTTTGAAAATCAAAATCACCGTTGGTATATTAGTTGACAAAAATAAACGTTCAGGAAGACCAATAACAGCATCCAACAGATTCTCTTTAATTAAATTCTCTCTAATCAAAGCTTCACTTGCACCTCGAAATAAAACCCCATGCGGGGCAACAAGTGCCATCCGCCCTGTCTTATCTTTCATAGATGCAATCATATGCAAAATAAATGCATAATCCGCTTTAGATTGTGGCGGAATTCCTAAACCAAACCGACCAAATCTGTCTTTTAATGCCTCTTCATATCCCCAATTGGATACTGAAAATGGTGGGTTTGAAAGTACAACGTCAAACTTTTCTAGTTCGCCTTTAGAGTCATGAAATTTTGGATCCAGCAGGACGTCGCCCCATTTTATGCTACAGGAGTACACACCATGTAAAAACATATTAATACAAGCAACATTCCATGATGACTTCAATATCTCTTGGCCATATAATTTATAATCCTGAAACTGATTACGATATGCTATTTCTTGCATAGCTCTTAATAAAAGTGAGCCAGTGCCGCATGCTGGATCATAAATTGAATCACCTGGAACGGGTGTAACCAACTTAGATAACAATACCGAGACGCCATATGGCGTATAAAAACCACCACCTCTTAGACCTGCATCAGATGCAACTTTCTCAAATAAAAAACCACATATTGCCTTTATTCTATCATGGCCATTATTGTAACTATTAAATTGAAAGACTTTAGAATTGAGGGCATGCATTAACTCACTTAAAAAAGCCTCTCTCTCTTTACGAGGTCCAAGCTTGTCAGATGTAAAGTCTATATCACTAAAGACATCTCTTTCACATTTGTATAATTTCTGAAAAATAGCTTCATCATAATAGCTGAGTGCTGTATTAATCCTTTCACCTATCCCTCTATCATTAACACCTGAATATATATAATTGAAACTCATATCCTCAGGGGTATTAGACAACAGTAACTTTAATTTCAAGTCATCATCAACCACTCTATCTTCATGGATATCACATATTAAATCAGATACATACTTTAGAAATAACAAAGAAAGCATGTAATCAAGAAACTGTATAGAATCCAAACTTCCTCTGTAAACACTGAATATGTCCCAAACGATATTTTTAATTTCTTTATCATCAACTGTTGACATAGTTAATTACCTTCTTTAAGCAGTTTGAAGCAAATATTGAGGTAGAGTAAGTTACCATTATTGATAATCTTCCTATGAATATCCCTTTGCTTTTCCCAGTTATTTTTTATTCTAACAATATTATTTTGAACCTCTATAGGAGGCAATTTAATCTCCATATCAGAAAGGGTTTTCAAGCTAACTTTAGTGATGTTAGTCCCCTCACTCATCCTGTTAAAATAATCCTGACCTAACGGCGAATTAATGTACCATTGTAAATAATCAGGTAAAACATCATTCTCTTTGCATTTAATTATTGCGTTTTGATTACTTGTAACACTAGGTAGTTTTTTTGAACCCGTAAACATTCCAGCTGCAAAAACTGGCCCCCTCAAGCGTAGAAGAATGTCCCCGGCCTGGAGATAGTGTTTTTTAGGGTCAACCGGAGGAGATACTCTGGCAAGTTCATCCATACGCAAAAGCCCTTCTGTATCAATATCTTTTGTCTGTATTAAATAACACTTACCATCATCGCCAAGGTCTTTTATAGCCGTTTTAAACGGCATCCCTAAACGGATGTCTGCAATTTCTTCCAATCTAACGATAACGCTCATAGGCTTTTAGGGGAGAAGCCTCTCCCCTCTCCATTAGTTAGTTTTTAAAGTGATTGATTGCTTGATGTTCGTATCACCCGAGTGAACTTCCAAGTCCATTTGAAATGATAAGGCAGGCACAACGTATAAAAGTATTGCTAAAGGTGCCATACGGAGTCTTTTTGCAGTTGCATTTAACAGAGTAGGCTGGTATTTTTTAGTATTCATATTTTTCATTCCTCTTCGATTAGCGATTTCTATCAGAGTAATGAGAGTGAACTGTAGCCCCACTACATGGACACTCCCCTATCGTCGTAGGTAGCGTACTACCTAGCGATAGGGTAAATATACGTATGTGCACTCAACTTTGCAAGAAGTACATAGCCTACTACGTGAGTAATTGTTCCAGTTACATACCGAAACACAAGTAAAGTCACTGTTTTAATTGAACAATTTTTTTTACTTTTTTTTGAAAATTAAACGGTTCTTCTCTGCTTTCTCGATTGGCATCCAAAAAATCAGCCCACCACTGCAACATCAACCTTCTCTCTCCCAGATGTTCAGCCTTATGGATGTAAGCCGCACGCACAGAGTTACGCTCCTGATGGCTCATCTGCCGCTCCACTGCATCCCTCGACCACAATCCAGATTCAATCAACGAGCTGCATGCCATTGTCCTGAAACCATGTCCACAAACTTCCGTTTTCGTGTCATACCCCATTACGCGTAGCGCCTTGTTCACCGTGTTCTCACTCATAGGCTTACGCGGATCGTGATCGCCCACAAAAATCAGCTCTCGATTCCCACTCATACTTCTGATCTTTTCCAGAATGGCCAGCGCCTGGCGCGACAAGGGAACAAGATGTGGAGTACGCATCTTCGAACCGCGCTGAGAATGCTTGACTCCTTCCAGTGGCTCACGCTCACCGGGGATCGTCCACATGGCCGTTTCAAAATCCACTTCTGACCAGCGGGCAAATCGCAGTTCAATTGAACGGATAAAGACTAACAAGGTAAGTTCGACAGCAAGTCGGGTTAATGGTCTTCCGGAATAGTGATCAATACGGTGAAGCAATTCGGGAATGCGATTAAGTTCCAATGCAGCACGATGCTGTCTTTTCGCCGTAGCAACCGCACCTGCAATTTCTTGCGCGGGGTTATAATCGATTAAGCCGCTCTGAACGGCAAAGCGCATAATTGCGGTAGTACGCTGCTGTAAACGGGCGGCGACTTCGAGTCATCCGGATGATTCCACCGCTTTGATGGGTACAAGCAGATCCCGAGTCTTCAGCTCCGCAATGTTCCGCTTACCGATAGCAGCAAAGAGATTATCTTCAAGGCTTTTCAAAACACGGGCACTGTGCGATGTAGACCACTTCTGATTGCTGGCATGCCAGTCTCTGGCGACCACTTCAAACGTTATTGCCTCTTGCTCCTGCTCTACCTTAACGGCTTTCTTGTTTTCACTTGGATCGACGCCGTTAGCTAACAGCTTACGGGCTTCATCCCGGCGTGTTCGAGCATCCGCCAGCGAGACTTCAGGATATTTCCCCAACGCCAGCATCTTCTCTTTGCCGCCAAAGCGATAACGAAGCCGCCAGTATTTGGAGCCGTTAGGATGAACCAGCAAAACCATGCCTTCACCGTCAGTTAGTTTATAGGCTTTTGCTTCGGGCTTGGCTGTACGAACCTTCACATCACTCAGAGCCATGATGAATATCCTTTCAAGGGTTCTGTGCGGGTACAAACATAATCGAACCGGGATATACCCGCAGTTGTACCCGCATCAGTAAGTTGATGTAGATTGAATCAGGTTGACTTAGGTTGAGTGAAAAAGCGAGGAAAGCCTTGCGGATACTGGATTTCAGGCACAAAAAAAGACGTCCGTTGACGTCTATTGATGTTCCGATGGTGCCGAAGGCCGGAATCGAACCGGCACGCCTTGCGGCGGTTGATTTTGAATCAACTGCGTCTACCGATTTCGCCACTTCGGCACTGAAGGGTATGCGGAAAACGTTGTGGATTATACCTTTACCCCCTGTTTCCGCAACCCCTATCAGCAGGCAAACGCGCAACTGCTTAAAAAAACGTCGCGCTACCCTTTCCTTGCCGTTCAAGCAACGTTCAGGCTATATCACGTATTTTGCCACAACTGCTCATTTACTCACCACGGCACAATAAATACACTCTCCTTATGATTTTAACCGCACGTTCATATAAGGAAACGGGACTACCCGCCCCGCCCTATACGGCGAAGCCCCAGGATCAAACATGGATAAGAGCAGGGATAGACTATGCGAAGCGCACGGGATTTTAAGAAGCGGTATGTTATAGCGGTATTACTACTGGCGATCGTCGCATACGGCATTCTGAAGGTAGAGAATTTTTCGCCTTTCGAAGAGTCGGTTATACAGCGGCAACAGATCAACTCTACTACTACGCTGTACGTAACGGAAGGCAGCGCTGGCGCTACTACAAAAAACGTTTATCAATATTATCTCGTTCCTTCTGAGGTAGCGGAAAGCGATTTCTTAAAACAGGCGGGCGATAAATATAAGTCATTTTTGTCTACCTCTGACGAAAGCGTCAAAATGCAGATAAACAGCAGCGCCATCCATCTCTCTGTTAAGGGAGACGTCTATCATTTCACTAACGCGGCCAGCTACTCGACTACTATTTATCTGACATCCTCACCTTTCTGAAAGCGGCTTGTCGTTCTTAACGTCTACCCTGACCTTTATCATCAGCCACAAAGAAACCTTATGACCGCCACTCCCAAATATTCCAACTTCCCGACTCCTCCTTTCTTAGCCTACTCCACAGCCGTCACCGCCGCAGAAGCCACTCCCGTAACCAGCCCTTCCCTTTATCCGCAGCCTTTTGCGGCACTTGCCGACCAACACATCAAGCATCGCCCTGGCGATTGGCCTTAGCAACTTTGGCGTTAACCTTACGCGCATTTTGCCTGGCGGCTGTCGGCGCTGCGGCATTCGCATACAAAGCAGGATGAGTTTATCTATATCCTTTCCGGGCACCCGCTGGCGAAACGAAACTGGCACCCGGTATGTGTGCTGTTTTAAAGCGAGAACGGGCAATGCTCATCAGATGATGAATCCAGGCAGCGAGGAAGTACATTATCTGGAGGTTCCGCTGGCGACAGCGTCAGCTATCCTGATGACGACCTACAGTTAGTCATGACAGAAGATAGCAAGCCGCAGTTTCAACATAAAGATGAAACGCCTTACTGAATAAGCAGTTCCAGGACTACTCTTAAAGCCGGGTTTGCCGAGCCGGGCTGTCGCCCGATACGGAACTCCAGGCTAATCCCGCAGTCCCACTGTGGAGATCGGCGCGCGCCGGGAACAGGTCGTGCCGGACAATTTAAAGAAGGTATAAAAATGAAAGCAACAACCAAGATAGCGTTGGCATTAACGGTTTCATCTTCCCTGTTCGCTGGCGTGGCTTCGGCCGCAAGCTGGCAGGATCAGCTCAGCAATGCTGCCAACACGCTGAGCCAGAACAATGCTAACTCTGCATCAACTACCACGCAGAATAACGGTATGTCGCTGGGTGCACTGGCCGGCCTGCTGAACGGCGGCAATCAGCAGCTCAGCGCTAACAGCATGACCAATGCCGCAGGCGTGTTGCAGTACTGCGTGCAGAACAACGTGGTAAATAACAATGTGAGTTCCGTAAAGGATCAGCTGCTGAGCAAGCTGGGCCTGACCGACACGGCGAAAGCACAGGAAACCACCGACTATAAACAAGGTCTGATGGGCCTGCTGAATACCGGCAGCGATCAGCAGGTAAACCTGAAAAGCCTGGGCAACACCGAATTGGGCAAGAAGGTGAAAACCAAAGCCTGCGATCTGGTGTTGAAACAAAGCAAGCAGTTTATCTCCTAGGCCATTATCACCAAGTCTCCTGCGCCAAGGACGGCGCAGACGCCTCCACTCTCTGCACAGACAGATCAACCGATTAGCGAAAGCGTCCTGTCGTGCTCAAAGCAGAAGCTGCTCCTTACTTCAGCCCAAAAGCTACAGCGACTCATTCACCACGTCAAAATCACAGCCGCCCCCTGGTTACGCTCATAAACCAGACCGAAGCTACAGCAGAACACTAGCTACCCTTGCAGACAATGCCGAACGTTCCCGCTTGCAGACAATGCCAAAAGCCAAAGCAGCCTCACTTATAAACCACATCAAACCCACAACCGTTCACCAGCCAGACTTGCAGGCCGCGTCAAAGTCACAATAGCCCAAAGACCAGGCTTATAAACCACGCCAAAGCCACAACAGCCCACTGACCAAAATTATAAACCACACCAAAGCCACAGCCGTCCCCGATCGATCCTACAGGCCACGCCAAACCTTGAAGTGGCGGGAACACGAGCGGGTTAGTAAAGCGTCCTGCGCCATGGACGGCGCAGGCCGAGCTGTCAGGGACGACGCTTTTTGCGTCTTTACGATCCGATCGTGTTCCCGGCACATGCCCCGATTTCGCAGAAAACAGGCCCTTTTCTTACAGAGCGCTCCAGGCACCACAGAAAACAGGCCCTTTTCTTACAGAGCACTCCGTGCACCACAGAAATCCGCCCCTTTCCCTGACGCACTCTCCGCGCCACAAAAATTCGCCCTGTCTCCGTTTCTAAACACGCTCCCCACACAAACTCCTCACACAAAAACGCGGCCCACAGCAAACCGCTTCTTCCATACACGCCTCCGGCCTTCGAAGTCCCCGCCTTGCCTATTTCACTATCAGCTTAATGCCCAGCGCGGCCATCACGCTGCCGCCGATACGGTCGAACGTCGCCTTATAGCGCAAATAGGTATTACGCGGCCCGCTGGAGGACAGCGCCCAGGCCACAAAGGCATACCACAGGCCATCCACCAGCATCGACACCACCGGTAGCGCCACGTACATCGCTGGCGTAATATGGCTCGGCAGCAGCGCGGCAAAAATCCCGGCAAATACCACCGCCGTTTTAGGGTTACTGATTTGCGTAATAAAAGCAGTTAAAAAGGCACGGCGAAAGCTTTTCCCCATGTTGCCGCTGTTCTCCATATGCAGCGGCTCACGCGCGTGGCGGAACATCTTGAACGCCATCCACAGTAGATAAAGCCCTCCGCCGGTCTTCAGCACCAGCCACAGCCACGGCACCGCCGCCAGCAGCGTATGCAGGCCCATTAGCGCAATTAATGAAATCACTATCGAGCCGATGCCCATTCCCAGCGCCGCGCCCATGCCTGCACGTCGCGAAGACGCCACCGCCGTACGCGCCACCATAATAAAACTCGGGCCAGGGCTCATGGCACCCAGCGCCAGCGCGCCGCCAATCGTGGCTACTGCAATAATGTTCGCATCCATCTTTTTTCCTCGCCGCAAAAATAAACAAATTACAGAAGTTTGCTGCGGTTGCCACCTTCGCTATGTACTTTTCTCCACAGCGCGACGGTTTGCATCTCCGGGCACCAGCCTGCATTATCGTTAACCGCCAACAGTTAACTTTTTCTGTAGTGAGAAAACGATGCATGATCTAACGAAGCTGCTGATAGAGCGGGATACGCAGCAGCACAAGGCCGAGCTGGAAAAGCTGCGCGAGGAAAACCTTCGCCTGCTGCAACAGGTCAGCGACAAAATTGATAACGCTGAAGCAAAAATCACCGAAAGCGCCATCAACAAAACCCTGTCGGTGCTGGATAACACCCGCAAATGGATTTTGGGCATGTTCGCCGTTTTCGCTACCGTGCTGACGCTGGCGGGCTTTGTCGGTATCTCCGGCGTAAGCAGCAAAATGACGGCTATCGTTACCGATAAGGTGAATGGCTGGCTGCGCTTTGACGATGAAAACAGCGGCGGTTATCGGGTTATGGATGAGCTGCGCACCAGCGCCCTGCTCGACTCGCTGACGCTGCGCTTTGCCAGAGACAACGCCCGTGGCGGCGGCAGCCAGCCCCATCTTAACGCCGCTGAAACACAGCGCCTGATGGCAATCATCCTCAATCCCGCTTCCGACGACTATCAGTTCAGAGACGCGCTGCATCTGATTATCGCCAGCCGGGGCATATTTGGTCGGGTAATGGCGGATGACACGGGCAAAAAGATTGCCGATATCCTCGGTAACAATGCATTCAACAATGATAAAAAAGTGGCCGTGCTGGAGGCGATGAAAGCGGAACGCTCGCTTTATCCGTTGACGCTGCAAATGCTGGACGATCGCAGTGGCCGCTATGACGAAAGTATTCTGACCGATGCTTTCACCAACGTGCGGCAGTTTGACGAGCAACGCGCGCGCCAGTTTGCCGAAGCGAACCTGAACACCTTTAAGTCACCTCGTAACCGTGTTGAGCTGGCCAGCTACCTCATTGATATCGGTGCCGACGGCCCTGAGATCGATAAGCTGATCGCCGAGCTGCGTCGGCAGCAGCAGGCACAGCAGCAGCAGGAAAGCTATGTCTGGTCTGGTTATTATCCTTCGCTGATTTTCGCCCGCATCGAACACGGGCTGAAAGCTGCCGCGCCGGATGTTCCCGCGCTGGCGCGATTTATCTCCACGCAAATGGATAAGGGTTTGCAGCTGGCCCTTTCCGATTTTAGCAACGGCAAACCCTATCTCCACTTCTCTCTGGATAAAACCAGCAGCGCCGTTAAGCAGCCGGAAAGTCTGTTCGGCAACGCTGCGCTGGTGGACGCCATCGTCAAAGCGCAGCCGCTGACCGCGGGCCGCCTGCAAAAAGTCAGTGATTTTTTCCAGACAACCGATCGCGGCCTGTGGGTAACCACGCTGATGATGACGCCAGCGGCCACCACCCAACTGACCCTCGCCGACGGCCGGAAAGCGCAGGGTGATGAGATTCTGGATCGCGTCTGGCTGCGCGTGGAGGAAAAAGCGGGCCAGCCGGCGCTGATTGCCAGCTGGCGGGAGAAAACCGGCAGCGTACACGAAGGCATCGTCACCGATATCGTCAACGGCGAACAGGCGCATTTCCTCGTCGATTTTAACAGCTGGCAGTTAAGCAACTACACCTGGAAAACCGATCCCATTGAAGAGCTATACTGAGGCCCGACCAGAACCGCCTCGTTTAATTTTTGCTAAATCCGCCCGGGAGCACGCAAGCTTTTATGAATAAAGAAACCGAACTGGCGCAAGCCAAACGTCTGCCGCTGCTGCTGTTATGCTTCGCGGCGCTGCTGTTTATCGCCACCGTGCTTTATCCCCTCTGGCGACCGACGAACCTGTGGATCGGCGCTTTAAAAGCCGTGTCGGAAGCGGCGATGGTCGGCGCGCTGGCGGACTGGTTCGCGGTCAGTGCGCTGTTCAGGCGCGTGCCGATCCCGCTGGTTGGCCGCCATACCGCGATTGTGCCGCGCAACAAGGATCGCATTGCCGATAACCTGGCGCTGTTCGTGCAGGATAAGTTCCTGAACACCGATTCGCTGTTGACGTTAATCCGCCGTCACGATCCGGCGCAGATCATCGCCCGCTGGCTGAGCGAACCGGCTAACGCCGCCCGCATCAGCGGCTATTTGCTGAAAGTCGTGCGCGGCTTTCTCGATCTGGCTGACGACTCGCGTATCCAGGCGTTTATGCGGCGCGCTATCCACAAGGCTATTGATAAGGTCGATCTGACGCAGTCGGCGGCGCTGGTGCTGGAGAGCCTGACCAAAAACAATCGTCATCAGGCACTGCTGGACGACGCCATCAGCCAGCTGCTGCATCTGATCAACAAGCCAGGCACGCACGAGTTTATTGCGCAGCAGGTGATGCGCTGGCTGAAGCGCGAGCATCCTATTAAAGAGAAGATGCTGCCGACGGAATGGGTAGGTGAAAAAAGTGCCGAGCTGGCGGCCAACGCGGTGAAATCGATCCTTAACGATATAGAGCAGGACGGCGCGCACGAGCTACGTCAGGGCTTCAATCGTGCGGTACAGCGTCTGATCGAGCGGTTGCGCAGCGATCCGGAGATGCAGCTGAAAGCGGAAGAGATCAAAACTTACCTGAAGCAGGACGAGACGCTGAACAGCTATATCGCGCAGCTGTGGGGCGATTTACGCAGCTGGCTGAAGCAGGATCTGGATAAAGAAGACTCGGTGCTGCACGGCAAAGTCAGCGCTTCCGCACAGTGGCTGGGTGAAACCTTAACCCAGGATGCGCAGCTGCGGGCGTCGCTGAATCAGCATATGGAAGAGGCGGCGATAAGCGTTGCACCAGAGTTCTCGGACTTTTTAAGCCGTCATATCAGCGATACGGTGAAAAGCTGGGATGCGAAGGATATGTCGCACCAGGTGGAGTTAAATATCGGCAAGGATCTGCAGCGCATCCGTATCAACGGCACGGTGGTGGGCGGCGTAATTGGCCTGCTGCTGTGGCTGCTGTCGCAGCTTCCGGCGCTGCTATAACGACAAAGCCCGCGTCTTTCGACGCGGGCTTACATGCCTTTCACTAAAACGTTGTCAGTTTAGCGATTAGTACTTCTTGTCGGCATCGGTCAGTTTATTCGGTGCCAGCTTGTCGTCGGTCAGCTCGTTTTCCCGCAGGTTGGTCTCGGTGCGGGTTACGTCGTTTTTAAGGGCGTTGGTGTTGTGCGTACGATTTTCATTGGTATGCTCAACCTCCACTTCCTGACGACGCACGCTGTCTTTCACGGTTTCGACGCGAGCGGTCTCTTCGCCGCGCAGGCCCACTTCTTCTTTAATACGCGCGGTTTTCGCAACGGTTGGGATCTCATGAGATTCCTCAACTTCGATGGTTTTTTCTGACCAGTCCACGTCGTTCAGATAGGCTGGCTCATCCACCGCGTGACGGAAGACTTCTGCGTGCTGGTCGTACAGCGAAACATCTTCCGAGACTTCATCTTCTACGGTGAAACGACGCAGGCGTACGGAACCATCATTAATCTGGCGTTTGCCGATATCCACCTGCTCTTCCGCCAGCTTCAGCGAATCGCGGTCGGTTTCAGAAACGGCAAGGTCGGTACGGTCACGATTAAGCAGTGAATCCTGTTCGTTACGCAGCGAATCGCGTTCGTTAAGCAGCGTATCGTCTGCCAGCGTGCCGGTGGTGCCGGTATTGGACAGCGGCGCGGTAGTGGTATTCAGCGCACCCGTCTGGTCACCGGTAAGCAGGCCGCGATCGTTGGTTTCACCCGCATAGTTACGGTTAACCGGGTCGCGATCTGTATGGCTCAGTGAAGAGTAGTCGGCGGCAAAGGCGCTCAACTCCTGTTCAATGTGGTCAGCTTCATCTTTCGGAGCGCGAACCGTCAGCAGCACACCGCCTGAACGGATAGCCTTGCTGTATTCGCTTGCGTAATCATCATCAACGTCATCGCCAAACAGGCGCTGCCAGAAGCTTGGATGACGGATTTCTTTATCTTCTACGCGTAATCTTTCCCCGGAGATGATATCGATATTTTTCTCTGCAATACCTTCGACGATCAATTTCTGTTTTGCCGCTTCCGCCTGTGAAACTTCATTAAATGCGGTGACGATTTTTTCATGTGACATAAATAGATCCTCGTTAATAGGTTTAAAGTTTCTGCTTCGTAATTTTTACTTCCTGGTTACGCAGAGTGACTTTCTGCTGAAACTCTTCTTTACTGGTATGCTTATGAATATGAATTTCTTCCTTAAGCACCCGCTTAGTGATTATTTCTACCTGCTCTTCAATCACGGGAATAATAAAAACATCCCCTTCCTGACGGATCTCAGCAGAATAATCATCGGCAACCTGATAATTCATAGGAACGTGCTCGATTTCAACATGCTCATGCGTTAGCTCGGTTTCCAGTAATTTCTCTACCTGTTGCGTAGAGCGCGTCAGACTAATCCGACTGTGAACCTTGCGCTGCTTAGAGATGGTAGCCTGCTCTTCAGCAAGCGGCATCGAGACGGCCTCTTTGACTTTTTCAGTAAGCGGCGCGTTTTTATTTCCCATAAAATTAACTCCTGAGATTTAAAGCCCCACAGACTAAAAAATCTTCTTATCCGGCGCCACGTTTTGTTGCACACGCCATTAATAGTAGTAGACTGTTTCGAGACTGCCTCCCCAATTAAGCGGCAAAATGTAACAGATTTTGTAAGCGATTTAATTATATATACATTAACTATTTTTAAATATTGATTGAACTTTTTCTGCTTTATATTGCCTTGCGCGCACGCTACTTATATAAGTGGCAACCCCTTCTTTCTAACAGCATAAAAATACTGGTAAATAATACGTACGCCTCTCTTTTGCGGTGCCGGTACTGAAGGCTGCTGCACGCCGCTGTCTGGGCAATGCTTATGAACCACGGGCCGCGCAGAGATGACAAAACTGACGAAAGACGCAGCACGCTGCCAGCGGAAAGCGCAAAACGGCAGGCAGAAAGCAGCCGGGAAAGCGTTAAGGTCAGCGAAAGCGAGCAGCGATGGCGCCCGTTGAAAGGAAAAAACAGCCACAAAGCCACAACGGCTGACGCACTGAAAAAGCGGCTGAACAGCCACGACGGCTGGTGTGAAAAAAATCGCCAGGAAAGATGCGACAGCTGACAGAAAGGATAAAGCGGCCGAAGAGCCACGACGGCTGCTGTGAAGAAAAACCGCCAGGAAAGCTACGACGGCTGCCAGAAAGGATAAGGCGGCGGAAGAGCCAGGATATCTGTCGTGCAGATAAAAGAGGCTAAAAGGCTACGACGGCTGGTGCAAAGAAAAGTCCACTGGATAGCTACGACGGCTGGCAGGCAGAAAAGCGGATAAAAAGCGGGGCTGAACCGTGGCCGCAGGCGGAGCACCTGCGGCCGGGAGCGTTAACGGCGCTTCAGCAGCATATAGACGCTGATAGCCATAAAGGCGGCGCTTGGCAGCAGCGCGCCAAGCACTGGCGGAATGTTATATACCAGGCTGAGCGGCCCGAAGATCTGATCCAGCACGTAAAACAGGAAGCCGAAGCTGATGCCCGTGACCACGCGCATCCCCATCGAGACGCTGCGCAGCGGCCCAAAAATAAACGACAGCGCCATCAGCATCATCACCGCCACCGACAGCGGCTGGAAGATCTTGCTCCACATATTCAGCTGATAGCGGCCCGCAACCTGTCCGCTCTGCTTAAGGTATTTGGTGTAGTTATACAGCCCGCTAATCGACAACGCGTCCGGATCCAGCGCCACTACGCCCAGCTTGTCCGGCGTCAGCGAGGTTTTCCATTCGCCGGTCAGCGTCTGGCTGCCCGTAACCTGCTGCGGATTGGTCAGATTAGACTCGTCCACTTCCGACAAATCCCACTGCTTTTTGTCCGTGTTGTATTTGGCAGAAGCCGCATAGCGCACCGTCTGTAAACGGCGCTCCTTGTTAAAGTTGTAGATACTGACGCCGCCCAGCTCGCTGTTGTCCTTCAGGCGTTCGATAAAGATAAAGTTATCGCCATCCTTCGCCCACAGCCCGTTCTGCGTGGAGAGCAGCGAACCGCCCAGCAGCTGCTGCGCACGATAGTTACGCGCCATCTGCTCGCCCTGCGGCGCCACGAACTCGCCGATAGCCATGGTCAGCAGCACCAGCGGGATCGCCGTTTTCATCACCGAAGCGGCAATCTGCATCCGGGTAAAGCCGGAAGCCTGCATCACCACCAGCTCGCTGCGCTGCGCCAGCGCGCCCAGGCCCAGCAGCGCGCCCAGCAGCGCGGCCATAGGGAAGAAGATCTCAATATCTTTTGGCACGCTGAGGATGGTGTAAAGCCCGGCGCCGACCACGGTGTAGTCGCCCTGCCCGGTTTTGCGCAGCTGATCGACAAACTTAATGATGCCGGAGAGCGACACCAGCATAAACAGCGTCGCCATAATGGTGTTGAAAATCGTTTTACCGATATATCTGTCGAGAACGCCAAACATCAGACCGATCCTCCCCGGGTGAAGCGGGCGCGCAGACGGCGCATCGGCACCGTATCCCACAGGTTAAGAAGGATCGCCAGCGCCAGATAGGAGAGGTTCACCACCCACATCCAGATAGCCGGATCGAGACGTCCTTTCGAGCCGCTGGAGCGCAGCGAGCTTTGCAGCAGGAAGAACACCAGATACAGCAGCATCGCGGGGAGCATAGAAAGCACGCGGCCCTGGCGCGGGTTCACCACGCTGAGCGGCACCACCATCAGCGCCATCACCAACACCGAGAACACCAGCGTAAAGCGCCAGTGCAGCTCGCTGCGGAACTCCGGCCTGTCGGAATGGCGCAGCGCGCTGAAGTTCATCTGCTCGGCGTCGTTGGGATCCAGCAGCACTTCCTGATGCCCGACGATGGCCTGATAGTTCTGGAAATCGGTAATGCGGAAATCACGCAGCAGCGCCGTGCCTTCAAAGCGCGTGCCTTTATCCAGCGTCACTATCTGCGAGCCGTCGGCGCGCTGCGTCATATGGCCTTTATCCGCCATCACGACAGAAGGACGCGCGTTGCCTTTAGGCCGCAGCTGCGCCAGGAAGACGTTACCGAAATTGTTGCCCTTCACGTTTTCGATAAACAGCACCGACTGACCGTCGCCCGACTGCTGGAACTGCCCGGCAGCCAGCGCCGCCGCGCCAGGGTTAGCCTTAGCGTTCTTCGTCACCTCATTCTGATAGCGCGCCGACCACGGGCCAAGCCAGGCGACGTTCGCCGCGGCGACCACTGCGGTAAACAGCATCAGCACCATCGCCGCCTTCACCAATACGGCCTTGCTCAGGCCGCAGGCGTGCATCACGGTGATTTCACTCTCGGTGTACAGACGGCCAAGCGTCATCAAAATGGCTAAAAAGAGGCTTAACGGCAAAATGAGCTGCGCCATCTCTGAAACGCCAAGGCCTAACAGTGTCAGAACTAAATTTGTGGGAATTTCGCCATCCGCCGCGGCTCCCAGGATCCTGACTAACTTCTGACAAAAGAAGATCAGTAGCAGAATAAAGAGGATAGCCAGCTGGCTTTTGAGCGTCTCTCTTACCAGATATCTAATGATAATCACGCTGAATACGCCTGTGAAAACTTGTCTTTTTGCAGGAAAATCGATAGTTTCATCGCTTATACGCCATTTTTTCTCATCAATGGCCTCGGTCGTAGCTAAACTAGTATGACAATAATCGCGTTCCGGTGATGCAAAAAAAAACGTTTACCCGATTATTCCTAAGGGGCATCACCCGAACAAAATCTGACGCCCGTAACGCTACACGGCGCGTTGCCCCGGCATTATGCGGTTAACAAGCGCTATATTCTAGCCGCAGCAAGCGCCGTTGTCTTTAAGATTCAGGAGAGTGCATGGAGTTCAGTGTAAAAAGCGGTAGCCCGGAAAAGCAGCGCAGTGCCTGCATTGTGGTAGGCGTGTTTGAGCCGCGCAGGCTGTCACCCATTGCTGAACAGCTGGATAAAATCAGCGACGGCTATATCAGCGCCCTGCTGCGTCGCGGCGAGCTGGAAGGAAAAGTCGGCCAGACGCTGCTGCTGCATCATGTGCCGAATATTCTCTCCGAGCGCATTTTACTGATCGGCTGCGGCAAAGAGCGCGAGCTGGACGAACGTCAGTACAAGCAGGTGATCCAGAAGACAATTAACACCCTGAACGATACCGGCTCGATGGAAGCGGTCTGCTTCCTGACTGAACTGCACGTGAAAGGCCGCAACACTTACTGGAAAGTCCGCCAGGCGGTGGAAACCTCGAAAGAGACGCTTTACAGCTTCGATCAGCTGAAAAGCAACAAAGTCGAACCGCGTCGCCCGCTGCGTAAAATGGTGTTTAATGTGCCGACCCGTCGCGAGCTGACCAGCGGCGAGCGCGCCATCCAGCACGGCCTGGCCGTGGCCGCCGGCGTCAAAGCCGCCAAGGATCTCGGCAATATGCCGCCGAACATCTGCAACGCCGCCTATCTTGCCTCTCAGGCGCGCCAGCTGGCGGACGGCTGGAGCAACGTCACCACGCGCGTGATTGGCGAACAGCAAATGAAAGAGCTGGGCATGAATGCCTATCTCGCCGTCGGCGCCGGTTCGCAGAACGAATCGCTGATGTCGGTGATCGAATACAAAGGTAACCCGGACGCGGACAGCCGCCCTATCGTGCTGGTCGGCAAAGGCGTTACCTTTGACTCCGGCGGTATCTCGATTAAGCCTGGCGAAGCCATGGACGAGATGAAATATGATATGTGCGGCGCGGCCTCCGTTTACGGCGTGATGCGCATGGTGGCCGAGCTGAAACTACCGCTGAACGTGGTTGGCGTGCTGGCGGGCTGTGAAAACATGCCTGGCGGCCGCGCCTATCGTCCCGGCGACGTGCTGACCACTATGTCCGGCCAGACCGTTGAAGTGCTGAATACCGATGCGGAAGGCCGTCTGGTGCTGTGCGACGCGCTGACCTACGTCGAACGTTTCGATCCGGACGTGGTTATCGACGTGGCGACGCTGACCGGCGCCTGCGTGATTGCGCTGGGCCATCACGTCAGCGGCCTGCTGTCGAACCACAACCCGCTGGCGCACGAGCTGATCGGCGCTTCTGAACAGGCGGGCGACCGCGCCTGGCGTCTGCCGATGGCCGACGAATATCAGGAGCAGCTGGATTCTAACTTTGCGGATATGGCGAACATCGGCGGCCGTCCCGGCGGCGCAATCACCGCAGCCTGCTTCCTGGCTCGCTTTACGCGCAAATATAACTGGGCACATCTGGATATCGCCGGTACGGCGTGGCGCTCCGGCAAGGCCAAAGGCGCTACCGGTCGTCCGGTCGCCCTGCTGTCGCAGTTCCTGCTGAACCGCGCCGGTCTGAACGGCGACGACTAAATCATGAAAAACGCCACCTTCTATTTGCTGGAAAGCGACACGCCGGTTGACGGGCTCAGCGCGCTGGAAGCGCTGGTCTGCGAGCTGGCGGAAACGCGCTGGCGCGAGGGAAAGCGCGTGCTGGTCGCCTGCGAAGATGAAGCGCAGGCGATCCGCCTGGATGAAGCGCTGTGGCGCCGTCCGGCCAGCGCCTTTGTGCCGCACAATCTGGCGGGCGAAGGGCCGAAATACGGCGCGCCGGTCGAGCTGGCCTGGCCGCAGCGCCGCGGCAACGCGCCAAGAGATCTGCTGATCAGCCTGCTGCCGCAGTTCGCAGATTTTGCCACCGCTTTCCAGGAAGTGATAGACTTCGTGCCTTACGAAGAAGAATTGAAACAGCTGGCGCGCGATCGCTATAAAGCCTATCGCAGCGTCGGATTCCACTTGAATACGGCCACGCCGCCCGTGCCCCCAACGACATAGCAGAAATGGAAAAGACATATAACCCGCAAGATATCGAACAGCCGCTCTACGAGCACTGGGAACAGCAGGGCTACTTTAAGCCAAACGGCGACACCAGCCAGGAAAGCTTCTGCATCATGATCCCGCCGCCGAACGTCACCGGTAGCTTGCATATGGGTCATGCGTTTCAGCAAACCATCATGGATACCATGATCCGCTACCAGCGTATGCAGGGAAAAAACACCCTGTGGCAGGCGGGCACGGACCACGCGGGCATCGCCACGCAGATGGTAGTGGAGCGCAAAATCGCCGCTGAAGAAGGGAAAACGCGTAAAGACTACGGTCGCGACGCCTTTATCGAAAAAATCTGGCAGTGGAAGGCGGAATCCGGCGGCACCATTACCCGTCAGATGCGCCGTCTGGGCAACTCCGTGGACTGGGAGCGCGAGCGCTTCACCATGGACGACGGCCTTTCCAACGCGGTCAAAGAAGTGTTTGTGCGCCTCTACAAAGAGAACCTGATTTACCGTGGCAAACGCCTGGTGAACTGGGATCCGAAACTGCGCACCGCTATCTCCGATCTGGAAGTGGAAAACCGCGAGTCCAAAGGCTCTATGTGGCATATCCGCTATCCGCTGGCGGACGGCGCGAAAACCGCTGACGGCAAAGATTACCTGGTGGTGGCCACGACCCGTCCTGAAACGGTGCTGGGCGATACCGGCGTAGCCGTTAACCCGGAAGATCCACGCTATAAAGATCTGATTGGTAAATTTGTCGTGCTGCCGCTGGTCAACCGCCGCATTCCGATCGTGGGCGACGAGCACGCCGACATGGAAAAAGGCACCGGCTGCGTGAAAATCACGCCAGCGCACGATTTCAACGACTATGAAGTGGGCCGTCGTCACCAGCTGCCGATGATCAACATCCTGACCTTTGATGGCGACATCCGTGAAGCCGCTCAGGTTTATGACACCAACGGCGAAGAGTCTGACGTTTACAGCAGCGACATTCCGGCAGAGTTCCAGAAGCTGGAGCGTTTTGCCGCGCGTAAAGCCATTGTTGCCGCCGTAGATGCGCTTGGCCTGCTCGAAGAAATCAAACCGCACGACCTGACCGTGCCTTACGGCGATCGCGGCGGCGTGGTGATCGAGCCAATGCTGACCGACCAGTGGTACGTGCGTACCGCGCCGCTGGCAAAAGTCGCGGTGGAAGCCGTTGAGCAGGGCGATATTCAGTTTGTGCCTAAGCAGTACGAGAACATGTACTTCTCCTGGATGCGTGATATTCAGGACTGGTGTATTTCCCGTCAGCTGTGGTGGGGACACCGTATTCCGGCCTGGTACGATGCCGAAGGCAACGTCTACGTCGGCCGCACCGAAGAAGAAGTGCGCGCGGAAAACAACCTGGGCGCGGATGTAGCGCTGAACCAGGACGAAGACGTGCTGGATACCTGGTTCTCATCCGGGCTGTGGACGTTCTCCACGCTGGGCTGGCCGGAAAAAACGCCGGATCTGAGCACCTTCCATCCGACCAGCGTGCTGGTCAGCGGCTTCGACATCATCTTCTTCTGGATTGCCCGCATGATCATGCTGACCATGCACTTTATCAAAGATGAAGACGGCAAGCCGCAGGTGCCGTTCAAGACCGTTTATATGACGGGTCTGATCCGCGACGAAGAAGGCCAGAAGATGTCCAAGTCGAAAGGCAACGTCATCGATCCGCTGGATATGGTTGACGGCATTTCGCTGGAAGATCTGCTGGAGAAACGCACCGGCAATATGATGCAGCCGCAGCTGGCGGAGAAAATCCGCAAGCGCACCGAGAAGCAGTTCCCGAACGGTATCGAACCGCACGGCACCGACGCGTTGCGCTTTACGCTGGCGGCGCTGGCCTCTACCGGTCGTGATATCAACTGGGATATGAAGCGCCTGGAAGGCTACCGCAACTTCTGTAACAAGCTGTGGAACGCCAGCCGTTTTGTGCTGATGAACACTCAGGAGCAGGACTGCGGCTTTAACGGCGGCGAGCTGGAGCTGTCGCTGGCGGATCGCTGGATCCTTGCCGAATTCAACCAGACGGTGAAGGCTTACCGTGGCGCGCTGGACAGCTACCGCTTCGATATCGCCGCCAACATCCTGTATGAGTTCACCTGGAACCAGTTCTGCGACTGGTATCTGGAGCTGACCAAGCCGGTGATGAACGGCGGTTCTGAAGCCCAGCTGCGCGGCACCCGCAATACGCTGGTGGTGGTTCTGGAAGCGCTGCTGCGCCTGGCGCACCCGATTATTCCGTTTATTACCGAAACCATCTGGCAGCAGGTGAAAGTGCTGAAGAACATCAGCGACGACACCATCATGCTGCAACCGATGCCGGAATTTGAAGAGGCGAAGGTGGATGAGGCGGCGCTGAGCGATACCGAATGGCTGAAGCAGGCGATTGTCGCGGTGCGTAATATTCGCGCCGAGATGAACCTGTCGCCGTCCAAACCGCTGGATGTGCTGCTGCGCGGCGCAAGCGCTGACGTGGTACGTCGCGTGACCGACAACCATAACTTCCTGAAATCGCTGGCGCGTCTGGACAGCCTGACCTGCCTGGCCGCCGGCGAGAAAGGCCCGGTATCGGTCACCAAGATCATCGACGGCGCGGAGCTGCTGATCCCAATGGCTGGCCTGGTGGATAAAACCGCCGAGCTGGAGCGTCTGGCGAAAGAAGTCAGCAAGCTGGAAGTGGAAATCGGCAAGATCGAAGGCAAGCTTTCCAACGAAGGCTTTGTCTCGCGCGCGCCGGAAGCTGTGGTGGCGAAAGAGCGTGAGCGCATGGCCGAGTTCGAGCAGGCTAAGCTCAAGCTGATCGAGCAGCAGGCCGTTATCGCCGCGCTGTAACCATGCCAGCCGGACGGCGTTAACCGCGCCGTTAATACTGAACGCTCCGTAGCCTGTTTACGGAGCGTTTTTTTATGCGTTAAAAAACGCAGCCAAACAAATCTTTAAGAAAGCGGTGATACATTAACGGTCTGTTATTTTTTACGGATAAAACCATGTCTGACAACTACGCCAGGCCGCAGATCGCGCTCCACTGGCTGACCGTGCTCCTGCTCACCGTTGCCTACGCCACCATTGAACTGCGGGGCTTTGCCCAGCGCGGTTCCTGGCAAGGGTTCGCCATGATTATTACGCACTTCAGCGCAGGGTTTGGCGTACTGCTGGTGATGCTGGCACGTATCTTTCTGCGCTTTCGCCATCGCAGCCCGGCTATTGCGCCGCCGATAGCGAGCTGGCAAAAAGGGCTTTCACACCTGGTGCACGCCACGCTGTACGCCTTGTTTATCGTGCTGCCGCTGCTGGGCCTCTCTTCGCGCTATCTCTCCGGACGGCAGTGGTGGCTGTTTGGCGCGACTATGCCGGTATCTGCAAATCCCGATCCGGCGCTGGCGCGAACGCTTATCCACTGGCACGAGACGCTGGCGCCGCTTGGCTACTGGCTGATTGGCCTGCACGCGCTGGCCGCCCTCTTCCATCACTATTTTCTGAAAGATGATACGCTGGCGCGCATGATGCCCGCGCGGCGCGCCACAAAGCCGTAAAGGCGGCTTTGGCCTGCGCTGCCGCCATCACCGCCTGCTTTCCCACTCTTATTTTCCCGGCCAGGTTTCCCTTTTGCATGGAAGCGGAAGATTGCATCCTCGGCCAACGGATGGTATTACACTGCCAAACTATCTAAAAAACGGCCCCAGGTTATGACCAGCACCTCTTCAGCCGATATCCGGGTTCGGCTTATTCAACCCGCTGATAATCCGCATATCGCTCACGTTATCCGTCAGGTTTCGGCGGAATTTGGCCTGACCGCCGACAAAGGCTTTACGGTCGCCGATCCCAATCTTGACCAGCTTTGCGAACTCTATCGCCAGCCCAACAGCGCCTACTGGGTGATTGAGCTGGACGGAAAAATTATGGGCGGCGGCGGCGTGGCTCCCCTCCAGGGTAGCGAAGCGGACGTTTGCGAGCTGCAAAAAATGTATTTTATGCCCGAGCTGCGCGGTCTGGGCGTGGCGAAAGCGTTGGCGCTGCGGGCCATGGAACATGCGCGTGATCTGGGCTTTAAGCGCTGCTACCTGGAGACTACCGCGTCGCTGACCCGCGCCGTGCGCCTTTATGAGTACCTGGGCTTTCAGCATATTGACGGGCCGATGGGCAACACCGGCCACGTGGACTGCGAAGTTACTATGCTGCGTTCGCTGTAGCATAGTGGATCCAGGCTACTGCGTTCGCTGTATCGCTGTATCACAGCGGACGCAGGCTATTCGTTCGCGGCATCGCTGTATCACACCAGATGTAGGCTATTCGTTCGCTGTAGCACAGCGGACGCAGACTACTGCGTCACGGCCAGCTGCGAGCCTTTTTTCACGTAGCTTAGGTCGTCGATCGCTTCAATAATAAACTTCCCGGCATCGGTATAGCGGATACGGGTGACGCTGGCATTGCTGAGCGAGTGCGTCTTCGCTTTATCGCCCAGCTCGTGCAGCAGCGTCATGATGGTCATACCGTGCGTGACGATCAGCACGTTGCCGCCGCCCTGCTGCTGCGCCTGTCGGGCAATTTCCTTAATTACCTTGTTAACCCGCTGCGCCACCTGCTGATAGCTTTCTGCCTGACCGGAAGGATCGGCCGCATGGATCATCTGCACGATCTCCACAATGTCGACTTTCTTGCTGTTGAAAGCCGCCATCAGCTGGGCTGACGAGGCGTAACCGCTCTTTTTCCCCGCCACCGTCAGCATATTTTCATTGGTGTCGCCTTCAAAAGAGCCAAAAAAGACTTCTCTTAACGCCTCACGCTCCTGAAGAGGTAACGACTTATCACGCTCTGCCAGAATCAGCTTTGCGGTTTCCCTGGCCCGGCCCGAATCGCTGCTCCATGCGGCAATAAAGTCTACCGGCTTCAGCCCGCGCCCCGCTTTTTTGGCTACCTCCACGCCTTCCGCCGTTAAGGGCGTATCGCTCCAGCCCTGCGCGCGATGCACGGTGTTAAACAAGGTTTTGCCGTGGCGCACCACATAGAGCTCAACGTCAGCAGCAAAGCTGGCCCAGCTGCTTAACAGTAAAAAAGCAAAGAGCATCGCCTGTGTTATTCCTTTCATATTTCCCCCTGATTATAAAAGACCGAACTTCCAGGTCACACCGACTTCAGCAGAAAGGCTCGGCGAGCGCTGATACTCGCCCGCAGAATTAAGGATCGGCGTGGCGTTAATATTTTTATATGACCAGCCATAGCCTAACTGTGCGGCCAGCGTTAAATCTTTTAGCTGACCCTCACGTGGCTGCCAGCGGTTCAGCCAGGTAATTTCCCCGGTGCGGATTTTATTATTTTTATAAGAAAACTGGCCGTAGTTAACCTGAATACCGCTGGCTAAACTTTCAGTAAACTGATATTCGGTAAAAGAGGTCAGCGCCAGTTCGCCGTCGCGCAGATAATCTTTTCCGGCGGAGGTTAAGGCATTAAACCGGCCACGGGTATTTTTCCCTATATAGCGATCGTAATAGCCCACCCCGTTGCGCTTTTCTGCCCGTGTCCAGGCAACACCGACTTTCTGTATCCAGCTGTCATCCTGCCAGCGTACTTCTCCGGCATAGTGCCAGGCGCTGTCGTTAAACTGTTTTTTACTTTGCGGCATCGCTTTATATTTTTCCAACGCCTGGCTGCCGTAAATCTGTGACGCCAGCGCCCATTTCGGCGTCAGCGGATACGTAATTTCCACCAGGTGACGGCGCAGATAATCCTTCGACTCGCCCCATGCCCAGGAGAACACAGCATTTTGTTTTTCCCAGCTCAGGCCGCCGGTCAGGATACTGTCGATCTCTTTGCCATCAAGGGTAAGAAAATGCACGCTATCGGGTGAATCATACATGATGGAGCGCGTTACCCAGGCCATATCCAACTGCAGGTTCTGCCAGCGCAGCGAGCCGCTGTAGCCCTGATAGCTGTTGCGCGACAGGCGGTAAGTGTTGGTCAGCACGCCCACGTTTTTCAACTGGTGCCAGCCGCCTTTTGCTTTCAGCCCGAACGCGTCGTCACCCAGCTTTAGCTTAAGGTAGCGCTGCCCGAAGCGGCTGAAGCCGCCGGCGTTGCTTTTATCGAAGCCTGCGCCGTGATTGTAAAGGATGCCGCGCGTGGCGAAGTAGTCGCTGGCCGCCAGCTTAGCGGCTCTGGTGTAGCTGGCGTCGAAGCCCAGGGTATCACCCAGCCAGCCGGAGCGGAAATCCAGCGTGGTTGCGGCCCCCCAGGCGTTGTGCACCGCTTTGGGCTGCGCCTCATTCTCTTTCAGGTATTTCCAGTGGCTGCGCAACGTAAGATCGAGCTGCGTCTCCTTTAAAAATCGCTGGAAATCGCCGCCGCTTTCTTCAGCATGGGCGGCCACGGCGGCGAGCAGCGCCAGTAAAAAAACGTTCCTGTTTTTCATTATAGCCTTCCTTGTCAGCCGTTAAATAAATGACTCCATCTAAAAGAAACAAAAAAACCCGATCCCGTTGCGGTAATAATATCGCAAGTGGGATCAGGTTTTGCCGGTTGGTAACAATCCTGATAATGGCAGGAATATACGCCTGAAAATCTTTTCAGCCATAATAAAAATCAGGTTATGTGAAGCGCTCCGCAAAATAAAAAAGAGGGGAGATTGCGAAAAAACAGGTTACTCGTAGGCGTTATTATTCCCTTTAAACCATTAGCGCCATTAATATTATTTATTAAAGGTGGCAACGCTAATAAACGGCTTCCTGAAATAATAACGCCAGAATAAAGCTGTCAATATTATCACCAGGCAGGCAGCCCGCTGTGAAAACGCAGCTCGCTATCCGGTTCGCTAATTAGCTTTGCTTCCGTTTCGCCTATTTTACGCACGCGGGAAGTAATATCCGTGGCTGATATCTCGGCGGCCAGCGCCAGATAGTCCT
Source organism: Erwinia sp. STN24 (assembly GCF_041320675.1). Taxonomy (NCBI): domain Bacteria; kingdom Pseudomonadati; phylum Pseudomonadota; class Gammaproteobacteria; order Enterobacterales; family Erwiniaceae; genus Erwinia; species Erwinia sp. STN24. The sequence goes on from NZ_JBGGPM010000007.1 coordinate 25,274, forward strand.
GATAATGGCGCGCTTCCGAACGCAGCAGCGAAAGATAGAACGCGGCCAGCTCCTTATCCAGATAAGGCGCCAGGCTGGCAAAGCGTTCGCAGGAGCGCGCTTCGATATAGGCGCCGCAAATCAGCTTGTCCACCAGCGTCTGCGGCTCGTGCGTGGTCACCTCTCGCAGTAACCCTTTGGCATAGCGGCTGGCGGTAATTTTGACGTAGGGAATGGCGCGCGCCTGCATAATTTCCAGTACCTGATAAAAATGATGCAGCTCTTCTTTAATCAGCAGCACCATTTTGTCTACCAGCGTATCACCGTAGGGCACATCCGTACGGCTGATAATCGTTTTCGACAGCCCTTTATGCTGTTCCAGAAAGGCTAAATCCGCGTTTTCGCTGTGCACAAACTGCTCCCACGGTTTCAGCCAGGCCAGCAGCGCGTCGCCGCTCTCTTTATCCGCCACGTATTTGCGGATCAGCCACATGGCGGTCTGGGCGGCCTTCAGCTCGCAAACAAGATGGTCGGTGAGCAGCAGCGGCAGGTTTTCCGGCTTGCGGGCTTCGTCGATCCACTTTTGCGGCGTGCGGCAGTGCAGAAAAGCGTGAACGGGAGCAAGGAGGTCTTCGGTGATCATGCGGGCAAACAATCCGTAAAAATCAGGTTAAAAACATTGCGCCGCTCTGCGGGGAGCAGACCGGCGCAAACGGGCGGAACGGCGTCCGCCCACGGGCATCAGTGACGCGTGCCGTTGTCTTCTTCGTCGATAAGGTCGTCGTCGTCGCCTTCGTCTTCGTCCTCGGCGTCCGGATCCTCAAAGTAGGTGCCCCAGCCGTCGTAGTCCACGTTGTACTTCGCGGCCAGATCGATCAGCTGTTCGACCTGGGCGTCGATCAGTTCGGCATTTAACGCGCCTTCGCTCAGAATATCGCAGCACATCACTTTCGTGCCGTCCTCCAGCTCCAGTTCTTCCGGCTCGGTAACTTCGTAGCCCAGCTTAAACGCATCAACCGCCGCCTTTTCCAGCGCGTCGAAGCTGTCGCAGGAGAGGTGGTGTTCGATGGTGTAGAGCGCATCCGGGTCGCTGCCATCATCCAACAGCTCTTCAATAATCAGCCGCGTCTCTTCACGCTGCTCTTCCAGCAATGCTTCATTTGCCATGATCCGTTCCTCTGTGTGTGGCATATCTGTTAAGTATTTTCCCACACTGTCCTCTGCGCCACTACCTTTATACAAAAGTTTCTGCACGCCAGGGTTGAAAATGCATATTAATACAGTTAAGTTGAATTTAAATTCATTAAATATCCTCTGGAGCGCTTTATGAGTCAGTTATATCAACGCCACTTTCTCAGGCTGCTTGATTTTACGCAGGCTGAAATTACCGCTTTACTCGCGCTGGCCGCACGGCTTAAAACCGATAAGAAAAATGGCGAGGAAGTGCAGCACCTGAAAGGCAAAAACATCGCGCTCATCTTCGAAAAAGACTCGACCCGTACCCGATGCTCTTTCGAAGTTGCCGCTTACGATCAGGGCGCCAACGTCACTTATCTTGGCCCAAGCGGCAGCCAGATCGGCCATAAAGAATCAATGAAGGATACCGCGCGCGTGCTGGGACGCATGTATGACGGCATTCAGTATCGCGGTCACGGGCAGTCGCTGGTGGAATCGCTGGCGGAACATGCGGGCGTGCCGGTGTGGAACGGCCTGACCGACGAGTTCCACCCGACGCAGCTGCTGGCGGATTTGCTGACTATGGAAGAGCATCTGCCGGAAAAACCCTTCAGCGAGATGGTTTTCGCCTACGTGGGCGACGCGCGTAATAATATGGGTAATAGCATGATGGAGGCCGCCGCGCTGACGGGCCTGGATCTGCGCCTGGTCGCGCCGAAAGGCTGCTGGCCGGACGAGGCGCTGGTAAGCGAGTGCCGCCAGGTGGCGCAGGCAAGCGGCGGAAAAATCACGCTGACGGAAGATATTGCCGAAGGCGTGAACGGTGCGGATTTTATCTATACTGACGTCTGGGTGTCGATGGGCGAACCAAAAGCGGTGTGGGAAGAGCGTATCGCCCTGCTGCGGGATTACCAGGTCAACAGCGCGATGCTGGCGCTTACCGGCAATCCTGAGGTGAAATTCCTGCATTGCCTGCCCGCTTTTCACGACGATCAAACCACGCTGGGCCGGCAGATGGCTGAGCAATACGATCTGCACGGCGGCATGGAAGTCACCAATGAGGTGTTTGAATCCAGGCACAGCGTGGTGTTCGACCAGGCGGAAAACCGGCTGCATACCATCAAGGCGGTGATGGTGGCCACGCTGGCCCGGTTACCCTGAATCAGCGCCAGGCAATCGATTACTTTTGCTTGCCGCCGCTGACCGAATGCGTATAATGCCCCCCGTTTGTCTGGAGGATGCATGAAACTGACCACTGCTGACAGAGTAAAAATGACGCGCCTGAATGCAGGCCGGCAGTGCCGTTTTTCCTCCTTCCCGATCTGTAGAAAAAGCCCCTCATTGAGGGGCTTTTTTTTGCCCGTTTTTCCGCTTATCGGCACGCGTAGAGGAGAATGAACATGGCTAACCCGCTGTATCATAAACATATCATTTCAATTAACGATCTCAGTCGTGAAGAGCTGGAGCTGGTGCTGCGTACCGCCGCCAGCCTGAAGGCGAAGCCGCAGCCGGAGCTGCTGAAGCATAAGGTTATCGCCAGCTGCTTTTTCGAGGCCTCTACCCGCACGCGCCTGTCGTTTGAAAGCGCCATGCATCGTCTGGGCGCGTCCGTGGTGGGGTTTGCCGACGGCAGCAATACCTCGCTGGGTAAAAAAGGCGAAACGCTGGCGGATACGCTTTCCGTTATCAGCACCTACGTGGATGCCATTGTCATGCGGCATCCGCAGGAAGGCGCGGCGCGTCTGGGCACGGAGTTTTCCGGCGGCGTACCGATCCTCAACGCGGGCGACGGCGCTAACCAGCATCCAACGCAAACGCTGCTGGATCTCTTTACTATTCAGGAAACTCAGGGCCGCCTGAGCAATCTGAATGTCGCCATGGTCGGCGACCTGAAATATGGCCGCACCGTGCATTCACTGACGCAGGCGCTGGCGAAGTTCGAAGGCAATCGCTTTTTGTTTATCGCACCTGACGCGCTGGCGATGCCCGCCTATATCACCGATATGCTGGATGAGAAAGGCATTGCGTGGAGCCGCCACGACAGCATTGAGGAAGTGGTGCCGCAGGTGGATATTCTGTATATGACGCGCGTGCAGAAAGAGCGTCTGGATCCGTCAGAGTACGCCAACGTCAAAGCGCAGTTCGTGCTGCGGGCTTCCGACCTGGTCGGCGCGCGCGAAACCATGAAGGTGCTGCACCCGCTGCCGCGTATTGATGAGATTACGACGGATGTCGATGCCACGCCGCACGCCTGGTATTTCCAACAGGCGGGCAACGGTATTTTTGCCCGCCAGGCGCTGCTGGCGCTGGTGTTGAACAGCGAACTGGCTCTGTAAGAGGAACTGACGATGACACAAGATAATAAATTACAGGTTGAAGCAATTAAGCGCGGCACGGTAATCGATCATATCCCGGCGCAGATTGGTTTTAAGCTGCTGTCGCTGTTTCGCCTGACGGAAACCGATCAGCGCATCACCATCGGCCTGAACCTGCCCTCCGGCGAGATGGGCCGCAAAGATCTGATCAAAATTGAAAACACGTTTCTGACGGATGATCAAATCAACCAGCTGGCGGTTTACGCGCCGCATGCCACGGTGAACCGCATCGATAACTACGACGTGGTCGGCAAAATTTCGCCGACGCTGCCGGACACCATCGAACGCGTGCTGATCTGCCCCAACAGCAACTGCATCAGCCGCAGCGAGCCGGTCAACTCCAGCTTTGCGGTGAAAAAACGTAACGATAACGTGCAGTTAAAGTGCAAATACTGCGAGAAAGAGTTCGCGCGTCACGTGGTCATGGCGAACTGGTAATCAGCTTCGGGCGGCTTATAATGGGGCGGATCCGGGCTTTTACCGGCCTCATTTAATATGGAGAAATTATGTCTCGCGAAATCAGCACCGAAAACGCACCGGCGGCTATCGGCCCCTACGTGCAGGGCGTCGATCTGGGCAGCATGATCATCACTTCTGGCCAGATCCCGGTCGATCCTAAAACCGGCAGCGTGGCAGAAGACGTTACCGCGCAGGCTCGTCAGTCGTTGGAAAACGTCAAGGCCATCGTGGAAGCGGCAGGCCTCAAGGTAGGCGACATCGTTAAAACCACGGTATTTGTGAAGGATCTTAACGATTTTGCTACCGTGAACGCGGCCTATGAAGCTTTCTTTACCGAGCACCAGGCCAGCTTCCCGGCACGCTCCTGCGTAGAAGTGGCCCGCCTGCCAAAAGATGTCAAAATCGAGATCGAAGCGATCGCCGTACGTCGCTAAAGCCTTCTCCTCTCCCGTCGGGAGAGGAAAGTTTTCCCCGGCCGTCAGTTTTTATTCTCTCTTTGTGCGCCTTTCGGCCTCGCCTAAAAAATTTTCACTGCGCCCGTATCTCCACTTGCCAGTTAATAGCTAACCTTAGGAAAGAACAAAAAGGCGATAACAGCGCAAACGGACCTTTTATATCGGGATTGAGCAATGACTAAAAATCCACCGTGGTGGCAGAACGGCGTTATCTATCAAATTTATCCCAAGAGTTTCCAGGACACTACCGGCAGCGGAACGGGCGATCTGGCCGGCGTGATCCAACATCTGGACTACCTGAAAAAGCTGGGCGTGGACGCCATCTGGCTGACGCCGTTTTATATCTCGCCGCAGGTAGACAACGGCTACGACGTGGCGAACTACACCGCCATCGATCCGTTATTTGGCACGCTTAACGACTTTGATAACCTGGTGGAAGAAACCCACCGGCGCGGGATGCGGCTGATCCTGGATATGGTGTTTAACCACAGCTCCACCCAGCACCACTGGTTTCACGAGGCGCTGGATCCCGAAAGCCCCTATCGCTCTTACTATATCTGGCGCGACGGCACGCCGGCCGAGCCGCCAAACAACTGGCAGTCGAAGTTTGGCGGCCATGCCTGGCGCTGGCACCCGGAGAGCAACCAGTACTATATGCACCTGTGGGCGCCGGAACAGGCCGATCTCAACTGGGAAAACGATAATCTGCGCGCCGAGCTGAAGCAGATCGTTAATTTCTGGGCCGATCGCGGCATCGACGGGCTGCGGCTGGACGTGGTGAACCTGGTTTCCAAGGACCAGGATTTTCCCAACGATCCCAACGGCGACGGGCTGCGGTTCTATACCGACGGGCCGCGCATCCACGAATATATGCGCGAAATGAGCCGCGACGTGTTCCGTCCGCGTGAATTGATGACGGTAGGCGAAATGTCTTCCGCCACGCTGGAGCACTGCCAGCAGTACGGTTCGCTGGAGGGCGAAGAGCTGTCGATGGTGTTCAGCTTCGATCACGTCGAGGTCGATTTCTTTAACGGCCAGAAATGGACGCTGACGCCGCTGGATCTGGTGGCGCAGAAGGCTATCTTCACCCACTGGCAGCATGGCATGCATAACAAGGCCTGGAACGCGCTGTTCTGGTGTAATCATGACCAGCCGCGCGTGGTTTCGCGCTGGGGCGACGAGGGGCAATATCGCGTGCAGTCGGCGAAGATGCTGGCGCTGGTGCTGCACGGGATGCAGGGCACGCCTTATATTTTCCAGGGCGAAGAGCTGGGTATGACCAACCCGCATTTCACCCGCATCCTGGACTATCGCGATATCGAAAGCCACAACATGTACGCCGAACTGCGCTCGCAGGGACGCGACAGCGATAACCTGCTGGAGATCCTCGCCAGCAAATCGCGCGACAACGGCAGAACGCCGATCCCGTGGCACGCGGGAGAAAACGGCGGCTTCACCAGCGGCACGCCGTGGATCGGCATGTGTGACAATATGGAAACGATAAACGCAGAAGCGGCGCTGGCTGATGAAAACTCGGTGTTTTACGCCTATCAGAAGCTGATCCAACTCAGGAAAGCCTATCCGATCCTGACCTGGGGCGATTACCTCGATCTGCTGCCGGATCACGCTTATCTGTGGTGCTACTGCCGCCGCTTCGAGAAAGAGGTGCTGGTGGTGGCTGCTAACTTCAGCGGCGAAACGCAGGTCTGGCACCCGCCGGCCTACAGCGGTCACTGGGATGTGCTGATCAGTAACTATCCTGATACGCACGTTACCCCTGGCGAGGTGATGCTGCGTCCGTGGGAAGCGGTGTGGTGGTATCAGAAGCGCTGGGACGGCGGCGCCAACAAGGCGTAAACCGCTTCGGTAGCAAGCAGGCTGCGGCGACTACATACGTAGCGCCGCGTTCGGCACAGTCATGACTGACGTTATCGGACATGGCATCTACAAACGTAACGCCACGTTCAGATCAGGCACGGCTGACGTTATCAGGCGCGGCGACCACAACCGTAACGCCACGTTCAGGTGTCACGGCTGATGTTATCAGGCGCGGCGACCACAGCCGTAACGCCACGTTCAGGTGTCACGGCTGACGTTAGCAGATGCCGCATTTACAGCGGCGCAAACAGCGCGGTCAGGTCTTCGCTGGTAAAACTTGTTGTTTCGCTCAGGTCGTTTTCCAAAATCCCTTCGGCCAGCTCCGCTTTACGCTGCTGTAGCGCAACGATCTTTTCTTCAATACTGCCTGCGGCGATCAGCTTATAGACAAATACCGGCTTGTCCTGGCCCAGACGATAGGCGCGATCCGTAGCCTGATTCTCCGCCGCCGGATTCCACCAGGGATCGTAATGGATCACCGTATCGGCCGCCGTCAGGTTCAGGCCCACGCCGCCCGCCTTCAGGCTGATTAAAAACACCGGGACTTCGCCGTTCTGGAAGCGGCGTACCGGCTCGCTGCGATCGCGCGTGCTGCCGGTCAGGATCACGTAGGGAATACGCGCCTTCTGTAACTCTTCCGCAATCAGCGACAGCATGGTGGTGAACTGAGAGAAGATCAGGATACGGCGATCTTCCGCCAGCAGATCGCTGAGCATCTCCCGCAGCAGCGCCAGCTTGGCCGACTGTTTAACTCTGGTCGTTTTGTCGCTGTCGATCAGCCGTGGATCGCAGCAGATCTGCCGTAGCTTCAGCAGCGCATCCAGCACCAGCAGATGGCTGCGTCCCGCGCCCTGCTGCTCTACCGCCAGCTTTACGCGATCCTGCATTGCGCCGCGTACTTTTTCGTAAAGCTCGCGCTGCGCGCCTTCCAGCTCTACCGAACGCACAATGGTGTTCTTCGGCGGCAGCTCTTTCGCCACTTCCTGCTTGCGACGACGCAGCATAAAAGGCCGCACGCGCTTAGCCAGCAGCTCGCGCCTGACCCGATCGCCGTCGCGCTCAATGGGAATACGCCACTCCTGGGTAAAAGCTTTTTCGCTGCCCAGAAAACCGGGCAGCAGGAAATCAAACTGCGACCAAAGTTCACCCAGGTGGTTTTCCAGCGGCGTGCCGGTCAGGCAAAGCCGGTAGCGCGACTTTAACGTGCGGATCACCGAGGCGGCCCGCGACGCGCTGTTTTTCACGTACTGCGCCTCGTCCAGGATCAGCAGATGATAGCTGTGGCCCAGCAGCTGCGGCTGATCGCGCCACAGCAGCGAATAGGTGGTCAGCACCACGTCATAGTGCTCAATGCGATCGTAAAAGGATTTTCGCTGCGGCCCGGTCAGCGCCAGCATTTTTAACGTCGGCGCAAAGCGGCTGGCTTCCTGCATCCAGTTATACACCAGCGTGGTCGGCACCACGATCAGCGCCGGACGATCCAGCCTGCCCGCTTCTTTCTCCAGCAGCAGGTGCGCCAGCGTCTGAATGGTTTTTCCCAGCCCCATATCGTCGGCCAGCACGCCGGACAGATTATTGGCGCGCAGGAACTGCATCCAGCTGATGCCCTGGAGCTGATAGTCGCGCAGCCGGGCCTCAAGACCGGCAGGCGGCGCAACGGGCTGGATCCCTTTCCCCGCCCTCAGGCTCTCCGCCAGCTGCAGGACGCCGTTGTCGCCGTTAAACTGCCAGCGGCCCGTTTCGCTTAGCGCCGTCAGCCTGCCGGCCTCGTAAGGCGCGATACGCAGCGGTGCGGCTTCATCCTGCGCCAGCAGATCGGCCAGGCTGCCCACCAGCGTTTTCAGGCGACCGGCGCCAATATGCAGTCGTTCGTTACGCTCGCTGCGCAGCTCTACCGTCTCGTCATCGGCTATCACCGAGAGGTCGCTCGACAGCCAGCGGCGATCCTGACGGAACAGCCCCGCCAGCAGCGGCCGCATATTCACCTTATACGCACCGGTGTTGGCCTCTATCTCCAGCGCATACCAGCCATCCTGCTGCTGCACGGCGCGGCCATCGATGGCCGCAATTTCCGTAATGTTCCAGGTAAAATCATCGTCCACGCTGGTTTGCCAGCCGCGCTTGCGCAGGTCGGGAAGCACATGATGGATAACATCGCGCCACTGTTCGGGCATGTCCGGGGCGAAAATAGCAGGCGGCAGCGGCGCTGAATGCGGCGTATAGATATGGCCAGAAGGAATGGTCTGCAGCCCGGCAGCGTTAAGCTCGCTTAGCCAGCGCTGCTCCTGCTCCATCCGGCGGCTGACGCGGAAAAGCCTGCCGTGACGATCGGGAAAGTCTTCGCCGCTGCTGCCAGCTGGCACAAGAATGCCGGCGTAGTCAAAATGCACCGCGGCAAAATCGAGCCGTTTCTGTCGATGTCCGTAACGGCCAAAACCGCTAATAAATTTCGCGCGCGATTCCAGCCGTAGCATGGGCTGCGGCTCGGCAGTCACCAGCGCGGGCGCGGAAGCGGCCTTGTTGACGGGCTGACGTTGCAGCCAGGCCAGCATGACCGCAGCGGCATGACGACAGTTGTTTTTAACCGGACAGGTGCATTCGCCGCTGGCGTGCAGTTTGCCCTGTGGCCGGCTGAAATGCACCATAACCTGAAAAGGTTCGATTTTTCTGCCGGGCACCTCGCCGGTCAACAGATTGTTCTGCCATTGCAGGTGCTGCGCTTTATCCACCAGCTCTTTTGCTCTGGCCACGGTGCGCGCGCCCAGCCAGCGGCTCACCTGTTTTTCGTTGTACGTTACAGAAGACATCAGTCTGTATCCCGGAATGGCCTGAGCAGATAACCGCTTTGCGTAACAGGCAATAATATGAAGTCCGGGCGGGTGATTGCAACTCCGGAAAGGCGCTGAACGTGCGAAAATCGATTAATCACGCTGCCTTCATCCTGCACAGAACGATTTTTGCGCGTTCGGAAAAATGGCCAGCGGCTTAAGTGTCTGACATTGCGTCACCCTTTTGCGATCTTTGTTCCAAATCAAAAACCAGGCGGTTAAATCGCAGGAAAGCACAACATATAGATACTATCATGCCACGCTATACCTATATGTAGATATTGAAACAGGGATACGCTATGGCTTCATTAGTGATTAAACGGGACGGCTGCCGCGCGCCTTTTGAGCAAGCACGCATTCTGGAGGCGATAAAAGGCGCGGCCAGCGCGGCGGCTATTCATGATGATGATTACTGCGCGCAGGTGACCGAACACATCTGTCGGCAGCTGACGCAGGAAGAAGTGGATATCCATGTTATTCAGAACACCGTCGAAAACGCGCTGATGGCCGGCCCCTATCCCGCGCTGGCCCGAACCTATATAGAATATCGTCACGACCGCGATATTGCCCGCGAGCTGCGCGGCAAGCTGAATAAGGCGATCCGTGGGCTGGTCGAGCAAAGCAACCCGGCGCTGCTGAACGAAAACGCCAATAAAGACAGTAAGGTGATCCCCACGCAGCGCGATCTGCTGGCCGGTATCGTAGCCAAACACTATGCCACCCAGCATATCCTGCCGCGCGACGTGGTGCTGGCTCACGAGCGCGGCGAAATTCACTATCACGACCTGGACTACTCGCCCTTCTTCCCGATGTTCAACTGCATGCTGATCGATCTTAAAGGCATGCTGACCCAGGGCTTTAAGATGGGCAACGCCGAGATAGAGCCGCCTAAATCGATCTCGACCGCTACCGCCGTGACCGCGCAGATTATCGCTCAGGTTGCCAGCCATATTTATGGCGGCACCACTATTAACCGGATTGACGAGGTGCTGGCGCCTTTTGTCGAGGCAAGCCGGGAAAAACATCGGCAGGCGGCGCGTAAATGGCAAATTGCCGATGTGGAAGCCTACGCGCAGAGCTGCACGGAGAAGGAGTGCTTCGACGCCTTCCAGTCGCTGGAGTATGAGGTGAATACGCTGCATACCGCCAACGGCCAGACGCCTTTTGTGACCTTTGGCTTCGGCCTTGGCACCAGCTGGGCGGCGCGGCTGGTGCAGCAGTCCATTCTGCGCAACCGCATTGCCGGACTGGGGAAAAACCATAAAACGGCGGTGTTCCCCAAGCTGGTCTTCGCCATCAAAGAGGGGCTGAACCGCTCGCCGGGCGACGCCAATTACGATATCAAACAGCTGGCGCTGGAGTGCGCCAGCAAGCGCATGTATCCCGATATCCTTAATTATGAGCAGGTGGTGAAAGTGACCGGCTCGTTTAAAACGCCGATGGGCTGCCGCAGCTTTCTGGGCGTGTGGGAAGAGAACGGCGAACAGGTGCATGAAGGGCGTAATAATATCGGCGTGATTAGCCTGAATCTGCCGCGCATCGCGCTGGAGGCGGCAGGTGATGAAGCTCGCTTTTGGGATCTGCTGGACAGCCGTCTGCGGCTGGCGAAAAAAGCGCTGATGACCCGTATCGCCAGGCTGGAAAACGTCAAAGCGCGCGTGGCACCGATCCTCTATATGGAAGGCGCCTGCGGCGTGCGGCTGAAGGCAGACGATAACGTGGCGGAAATTTTCAGACACGGACGCGCTTCGATCTCGCTGGGCTATATCGGCATTCATGAAACCATTAACGCCCTGAGCGGCGGCAAAACCCATCTTTACGATGATGCGGAGCTGCGGCGCAAGGCGCTGGCTATCGTCAGCCGCCTGCGCGAAACGGTCGAGGCCTGGAAAGAAGAAACCGGCTACGGCTTCAGCCTGTACAGTACGCCAAGCGAGAACCTGTGCGACCGTTTCTGCCGTCTGGATCGCGCCCAGTTCGGCATCGTCAAAGGCGTGACCGACAAAGGCTACTATACCAACAGTTTTCATCTCGACGTCGAGAAGAAGGTGAACCCTTACGACAAAATCGATTTCGAAGCGGCCTATCCGCCGCTCGCCAACGGCGGTTTTATCTGTTACGGCGAATATCCCAATATCCAGCATAACCTGAAGGCGCTGGAGGATGTCTGGGACTACAGCTACAGCCGTGTGCCCTATTACGGCACCAATACCCCGATCGACGAATGCTACGAGTGCGGCTTTACCGGCGAGTTTGACTGCACCAGCAAGGGCTTTACCTGCCCCAAATGCGGCAACCACGATCCTGAACGCGTTTCCGTCACCCGGCGCGTCTGCGGCTATCTGGGCAGCCCGGACGCGCGGCCGTTTAACGCCGGCAAGCAGGAGGAAGTGAAGCGCCGCGTTAAGCATCTGGCCGCAGGCCAGCTGGGGTGAATATTCATCAATATTACCCGGTCGATATCGTTAACGGGCCGGGTACGCGCTGCACGCTGTTCGTGGCCGGCTGCGAGCATCAGTGCGTCGGCTGCTATAACAAAAGCACCTGGCGGCTCAATTCCGGCTATCCCTTTACCGTACAAATGGAAGAGCAGCTGATTGCCGATCTGAACGATACGCGCATCCCGCGCCAGGGTCTGTCGCTGTCGGGCGGCGATCCGCTGCATCCGGCTAACGTGGCCGATATTTACCGGCTGGTACAACGGGTGCGTCGCGACTGTGCGGGAAAAGATATCTGGCTGTGGACGGGCTACTGTCTGGCGGAACTGAGCGCAGAACAGCGCCGTGTGGTAGAGCTGCTTGACGTGCTGGTGGACGGTAAATTTATTGAGGCGCTGCGCGATCCGGCGCTGCGCTGGCGAGGCAGCAGCAATCAGGTTATCCACTATCTGCGCTAAGGACGGCGCGGCTTGCTTATCCCGTTCGCCTTTCCCGGCACGGCTAAATCTTATTTACCGACGCGGACGGGACGCTGTAAATATCGAACTGGCCGCTCCATGCGGAGCAGCTACTTACAGTGTTTGCAGATCGCTGACGCAGCGGTCACATTATTATGCCGTTTCGGTCGCACTTACCGCGCGTGCGGGATCGCTGACGACTCGATGACGGTGACCTCCTGCCGTGCTGGCGCAAAAGCTTCGCGCAGCATCACGGCGGCGACGTCTCTGGCGGCAACGGCGCGCCAGTTGCCCGGCAGCAGACGAAACAGCGGCGCCATCAGCGACTCGCCCGCGCGGCTGTTTTCTCTTTCGCCCAGCAGCAGCGACGGCCGGATTAAGGTCAGGCGCGGCCAGCCCTGCTTTTGCAGCGCGTTCTCCATCTCGCCCTTCACCCGATTGTAGAAGAAAGGCGAATGCATATTTGCGCCATGCGCGCTGACCACCAGCAGATGTTTGGCGCCGAGCCGCTGACCGGCAATGGCCGTATCCACCACCAGCGCATAGTCGACGTGGATAAAGGCCGCCTTGCTGCCCGCCTCGCGCCGCGTGGTGCCCAGACAGCAAAAGACAATATCCAGCGGCGTTTGCAGCGGGCCCAGCACGTCGGTGAGATCGGCCTCCACCAGGTTAGTTACCTTGTTCATCTCCGGCAGCTTACGTCTTGTTGGCGCCACGATCTCGCTGACGCGCGGATCGTCAATCAGCAGGCGCAGAAGATGTTGTCCCACCAGGCCGGTCGCACCGGTAATCAGTACTCTCATCCGTTTCTCCTTTTTACTGAGTGTAGCCTTCGCCTCCCAAAGCGGTTAGCGGCAGCTAACTCCCCCCTGTAATCAGTAACATGCAGCGCATTACTTCGACGCGGCTTGATTTTTCAGTGTTTTCAACCAGGCTTAACTGACTTCACAATAATAACCGGAGGAAAAGATGAGCAAGAAGATTGCTGTCCTGATCACTGATGAATTCGAAGACTCCGAATTTACTTCGCCAGCCGAAGCCTATACCAAAGCTGGCCACCAGGTTGTGACTATTGATAAAAAAGCGGGCGTCACCGTCACCGGCAAGCAGGGTAAAGCCCAGGTGAAGATCGATAAAGATATCGACCATGTAAACGTGGACGACTTCGACGCGCTGCTGCTGCCGGGCGGTCATTCGCCGGATAGCCTGCGCGGCGACGATCGCTTTGTAAACTTCACCAAAGCCTTTGTGGATGCCGGTAAGCCGATCTTCGCTATCTGCCACGGCCCACAGCTGCTGATTAGCGCCAACGCCACGCGAGGCCGCAAAATGACCTCGGTGAAGGCTATCGCTATCGATCTGAAAAATGCCGGTGCCGACTTCTACGACAAAGAAGTGGTGGTGGACAACGACAAGCTGGTCACCAGCCGTACGCCGGACGACCTGCCTGCGTTCAACCGTGAATCGCTGCGCATTCTCGAAACCGTTTGAGAGTAGCGGCCAGGTTCGCCTGGCCGTTCTTTTATTCCCGCCGCCAGCTCAGCTTTTTGCCAAATCCCAACGCGTTATCCACCATTTTCAGCTCGCTGACGGCAATTTCCCAAAGGGGCGCTGAAGCTGCCGCCGCGACCGGAAATCGTTTGATATAGGCCCTACGTGCTTTCTCTTCTGCCGCCCCCGTCAACAGGCTGACCTGCCCCGTATACTGCACGCCTTTGATTAACATCACCGACTTCGGCTGGCCGTTAATCGTGCCTGCAACCTGTGGATCGCGGACAAACTGGCTGCCGTGACGCGTTTTCTCCTCCGTCATCAGCCAGAACGCAACGTTCTCTGCATCAAAGACATAAAAACAGTTGGCGCACCAGACGGGGCTACCGCCGCACACCGACAGCACATGCTGCTTTTGTAAATAGCGGGTGATGGCCTGTAACGGCTCTGGTTCGGACATGATGACTCCCTGAAAACTACGCAAAAAACCTTTCGCGCCGTGCGCGAGCTGATAAACTTTCGGCCACGACTGGCGACGGGCAATAACGGATGGCAACACAGGCAACAGCGCCATGGCACCTTTATATCGTGCAGACAGCAGGCGGCGCGCTCTATACCGGCATTACTAATGATGTGCCGCGACGCTTTAAGCAGCATCAGGCGGGCACGGGCGCGAAGGCGCTGCGCGGCAAAGGGCCGCTGACGCTGCTGTTTCACTGCGAAGCGGGCGACCGCGCCAGCGCCTCCAGGCTGGAATACCGGATAAAGCAGCTGAAACGGCAGGAAAAAATCAGGCTGGTGACGCACCAGCCTGTTTCACTTGAAGCCTGGCTGACCGATCTTACTGGCGGTTAAACGGCGCCGCGAAATCGATCTGGCCTTCCACGCCGCTAAAAGCATCATCCGCCAGCTTGTAGACCTGGAAAGCGGCTTCACCGCCCTGCCAGCGGCAGCGTAGCTGATGGCGGGCGGCCGGTTCAAAACCGTAGCGCCCGTAATAGTCGGGATCGCCCACCACCACTACGGCGGCGTAGCCGAACTCGTTAAGCGTATCCAGCCCCTCGTAAATCAGCTGCTTGTCTAACGGCTGGTCGCGTACGCTTTCATCCACCACCAGCGGCGCCAGGCCTACCCACTGCTTGTCTTCGCCATTCAGGGTGACCGGGCTGAAGGCTGCATAGCCCAGCACCTGTCCTTCATCATCGGTCGCCACAATGCCCAGCGTCAGTAAGCCATCTTCACGCAGCTGCTGTACCAGCTCCGCCTCTGCGGAGGTGGGAAAGCTGCGGCGCAACAAACTGTCTATGCTGGCCGCATCGACGCCGATTTCCGTACGAATTAACATGTTACACCTGCGCGATCTGCTGTCGCAGCCGCGTCCTCAGTCAGTCCTGCCTCAATAAAATCAGCCAGCTGCATCAATCCGATTCGCAGCGGCTTCGGCATAGTCTCAAGCTCGATAGCATCCATCAGATTTTTGACTTCCAGCCCCAGCTCGGTATCGCCTTCAATCACCAGCCGACGCTGAAAAAATAGCGTATCCGGATCGCGCCGACGCGCCGCCACCAGCAGCAGGTCGTTGACGTCGCCGCGAAACCACACATCCGCCTCGGCCCGATCGGCCACCCGTAACGCGCCCTGCTCAACGGTGGTTGCCCAACTCAGCCCCAGATCGCGGATTTCAACACCTAACCAGTGCCCCTGCAAAAAGTTTAACTCACCTTCCGCCAGTGCATAGTGAAATTGCCAGCTCAGCAGCTGCTGCAAAAAATGTTTTTTAGCGGCAAAGGGGGCAAATTGTAGCGGCAGACGCAGCCACTGCGGGCCTTTGCGAACCAGCTGCGCGCGTAACGGGTTAAGCACCATTATCACTCCTTCAGATAAAATTTCAGCTATTTTGCCATATTGCAGGATCCTGTAAGGCAGATGGATCAACAAAGTGCGCAAACCTTGCCGGCTTCGTCATAAAAATTATGGCGATCGTTACGCTTTTCACTGCCCTGCATCAAAAAATGGCACGGTGGAGAAGCGTAAACTTCTTTGTTCTCTTGCTTACGGGATCTTATATGGAACTGCTTTGTCCTGCCGGCAATCTACCGGCCCTGAAGGCGGCCATCGCCAGCGGCGCAGATGCTGTCTACGTTGGGCTGAAAGATGATACCAACGCCCGTCATTTCGCCGGCCTTAACTTCACGGCAAAACGGCTGGAAGAGGCCGCTCGCTACGTTCATCAGCATAGACGCAAACTGCATGTTGCGATTAATACTTTCGCCCATCCATCCGGCTATGCCCGCTGGGAAAATGCCATAGACAGCGCGGCCGACGCGGGCGTGGACGCACTGATCCTGGCCGATATCGCCATGCTGGAATACGCAGCAAGCCGCTATCCTCACATCGAGCGACACGTTTCCGTGCAGGCTTCGGCCACCAACAGCGAAGCGATAAAATTCTATCAGCGCCATTTTGACGTTGCGCGCGTAGTGCTGCCGCGCGTGCTTTCCGTGCATCAGGTTCGCCAGCTTGCCCGCACGTCGCCCGTGCCGCTGGAAGTGTTCGCTTTCGGCAGCCTGTGCATTATGGCCGAAGGTCGCTGCTACCTCTCTTCCTGGCTGACCGGCGAGTCGCCTAATACCGTAGGCGCCTGCTCGCCCGCCCGTTTTGTTCGCTGGCAGCAAACGCCAGACGGGCTGGAATCCCGCCTGAATAACGTGCTGATTGACCGCTACGGCGCTCAGGAAAACGCCGGCTACCCTACGCTGTGCAAAGGCCGTTATAAGGTGGAGCAGACGGCTTACCACACGCTGGAGGAGCCGACCAGCCTGAACACGCTTGAGCTGCTTCCCACGCTGCTGGGCATGAATATCGCCTCGGTGAAAATCGAAGGCCGTCAGCGCAGCCCGGCCTATGTGCAGCAGGTGACGCAAATCTGGCGACAGGCTATCGATCGCTGCAAGGCCGATCCGCAGAATTTTGCCGTGCAGCAGCACTGGATGGCCGCGCTCAGCGCCCTGAGCGAAGGGACGCAAACCACGCTGGGTGCTTATCATCGTCAATGGCAGTAGGAAAAATCATGAAGTATGCGTTAGGGCCGGTGCTTTGGTACTGGCCGAAAGAAGATCTGTACGCTTTCTACCAGG
Organism: Erwinia sp. STN24; assembly: GCF_041320675.1. NCBI lineage: Bacteria > Pseudomonadati > Pseudomonadota > Gammaproteobacteria > Enterobacterales > Erwiniaceae > Erwinia > Erwinia sp. STN24. The sequence continues at coordinate 41,948 of NZ_JBGGPM010000007.1, forward strand.
CCGCCGCCGCCAGCCAGGCGGACATTATCTATCTGGGCGAGGCGGTGTGCAGCAAACGCCGCGCCGTTAAATTTGCCGACTGGATGGCGCTGGCGAAAGAACTGGTCGGCGCGGGCAAGCAGGTTGCGCTAAGCACTCTGGCGCTGGTTGAGTCGCCTTCCGAGCTGACCGAGCTGAAGCGCTATGTCGATAACGGCGAATTTCTGATTGAAGCCAACGATATGGGCACGGTGCATATGGCCGCGGAAGCGGGCCTGCCTTTTGTCGCCGGTCATGCGCTGAACTGTTATAACGCCATGACGCTGCGCCTGCTGCATAAGCTGGGTATGGTGCGCTGGTGTATGCCGGTCGAGCTTTCGCGCGACTGGCTCTGCGCGCTGTTAGCCCAGTGCGAAGAGCTGGGGATCCGCGGCCGGTTCGACGTAGAGGTGCTGGGGTACGGCTATCTGCCGCTGGCGCTCTCCGCCCGCTGCTTTACCGCCCGCGCAGAAGATCGCAGCAAAGATGATTGCCAGACCTGTTGTATTAACTACCCTCACGGCAGAGCGGTGCGCTCTCAGGAAGATCAGCAGGTGTTTGTGCTGAACGGTATCCAGACCATGAGCGGCTACTGCTATAATTTGGGGAACGATCTGGTTTCCATGCAGGGATTGGTGGACATTGTCCGTTTCTCACCGCAGGGAACCGACACGCTGGAAGTGATAAATGCCTTTCACGCTAATGAAACGGGCCATGCGCCGTTAACGCTGATTGACCAGCAGCACTGCAACGGCTACTGGCGGCAAATGGCCGGTCTGACGCTGGTGGAGTAACGCGCCGTCGGCCAGCCGCCATTTCGTTTAGCGCGGTAGAGGCACACTTATCTTTCTTCACGTCCCGGGCTCGCGTAAAGTGCTGCAAATTGCCAATCCGCTTCCCTGAAGATCGCTTAGGCTGTGTATTTGCGCAGGCGCGTAGCCTGGAAATAAAGTGAGCGATTATGTCTGATAAAAAAACTGCCTCTCTGTCCGTGCTCGATCTGGCCCCGATCCCTCAGGGCGCGACCGCGCGTGACGCTTTTCATACCTCGCTGGCGATGGCGCAGCAGGCGGAACAACTGGGTTTCAACCGCTACTGGCTGGCTGAACACCACAATATGACCGGCATCGCCAGCGCGGCGACGTCGGTGCTGATCGGCTATCTTGCCGCTAATACCAGCACGCTACGGCTCGGCTCTGGCGGCGTGATGCTGCCAAACCACGCACCGCTGGTGATTGCCGAGCAGTTCGGTACGCTGGAATCTCTCTATCCGGGACGCATTGATTTAGGCCTGGGACGCGCGCCCGGCTCCGATCAGCGCACCATGATGGCGCTGCGTCGGCATATGGGCGGTCACGTGGATAACTTCCCGGCCGACGTGGCGGAGATAGTCGGCTGGTTCGACGCTGAACAGGGCGAGGCGCCTGCCGTTCAGCCGGTGCCGGGCCTGGGCCTGAAAATCCCCGTCTGGCTGCTTGGCTCCAGCCTTTACAGCGCCCAACTCGCGGCGAAGCTGGGCCTGCCGTTCGCTTTCGCCTCGCATTTTGCGCCCGAGATGCTGTTCCAGGCGCTTCACCTTTATCGCGAAAACTTTAAGCCTTCGGCTCGCCTGGCGCAGCCGCACGCGATGGTTTGCGTTAACGTGGTCGCCGCCGACAGCGAGCGCGATGCCCGTTTCCTGTTTACCTCCATGCAGCAGCAGTTCGTCAATCTGCGTCGCGGTCAGCCGGGCCCGCTGCCTGCGCCGGTGGAAAATATGGATAACCTGTGGTCGCCTTCCGAGCAGTATGGCGTGCAGCAGGCGTTAAGCATGTCGATTGTCGGCGATCTGGATAAAGTGCGTCACGGCCTGTCTGCACTGATGCGGGAAACCCAGGCGGATGAAATCATGGTAAACGGCCAGATTTTTGATAAAGAGGCGCGGCTGCGCTCGTTTGCGCTGGCCATGGAAGCCTACCGCTCGCTGTAACAAAAATGGCGGGGGAAGCCATTCCCTCGCCCGCTGTTAAAACGATTCCCGCCTGACGTACTCGCCCCGCTGCAACTATTCGCTTTCTTAAAGGCAAAAAAAATGCCGGTCACTTTTCAGTGACCGGCATCAGACTGGCTAGCAGTGATTAGGCATCACGACGACGAGTCGGCGCTGCGCCGTCTTCACGACGTGGCGCACGACCGTCACGGCTGAAGCCGCCCGGACGACGCTCGCCGCTACCGCTGCGCTCGTTGCTGAAACGACGACCGCCTTCGCTACGTCCGCCTTCGCTACGCGCGCCGCCGAAACCGCCGCGACCTGGCGCACCGCTACCGCGACGCTCACCGCCACGATCGTTGCTGCGAGGCTGCGCATCACCAATCAGCTGCATATTCATCGGCTTGTTCAGAATACGCGTGCGGGTGAAATGAGACAGAATGTCGCCCGGCATGCCTTTTGGCAGTTCGATAGTTGAGTGCGTACCAAACAGCTTGATGTTGCCGATGTAGCGGCTGCTGATATCGCCTTCGTTAGCGATAGCGCCAACGATATGACGAACTTCAACGCCGTCATCACGACCCACTTCGATACGGTAAACTTCCATATCGCCAACGTCACGACGCTCACGACGTGGACGATCGCCATCACGGGCTTCGCGAGGACCACGGTCCGGACGGTCGCCGCGACGATCGTCACGCTCTTTGAACTCACGACGCGGACGTGGAGCCGGATCTGCCGGTACGATCAGCGGACGTTCGCCCTGCGCCATTTTCAGCAGCGCGGCAGCCAGCGTTTCGATATCCAGCTCTTCTTCCGCAGGCTGCATTTTGCTCAGCAGCGCACGGTACTGTTCCAGATCGCTGCTTTCCAGCTGCTGCTGAACTTTAGCGGCAAACTTGGCCAGACGACGCTGACCCAGCAGCTCTGCGTTTGGCAGCTCTACTTCAGGAATAGTCAGCTTCATGGTGCGTTCGATGTTACGCAGCAGACGACGCTCACGGTTCTCAACGAACAGCAGCGCACGGCCGGCACGACCTGCACGACCGGTACGGCCGATACGGTGAACGTAAGATTCGGCATCCATTGGGATGTCGTAGTTCACAACCAGGCTGATACGCTCAACGTCCAGACCACGTGCCGCTACGTCGGTAGCGATCAGAATATCCAGACGGCCGTCTTTCAGACGCTCCAGGGTCTGCTCACGCAGCGCCTGATTCATATCGCCGTTCAGGGCCGCACTGTTATAACCGCTGCGCTCCAGCGCTTCGGCCACTTCCAGCGTGGCGTTTTTGGTGCGCACGAAGATAATCGCCGCATCAAAATCTTCCGACTCCAGGAAGCGTACCAGCGCATCAGTCTTACGACCGTAAGCGGTCCAGTAGCTCTGGCTGATATCAGGACGCGTGGTCAGGCTTGACTGAATACGCACTTCCTGTGGATCTTTCATGAAGCGTTTGGTGATACGACGAATCGCTTCTGGCATGGTGGCAGAGAACAGCGCGGTCTGATGATCGGCCGGGATCTGCGCCATAATCGTTTCAACGTCTTCGATGAAGCCCATACGCAGCATTTCATCGGCTTCGTCCAGCACCAGGCCGCGCAGGTTAGAAAGGTCTAACGTGCCGCGTTTCAGGTGGTCCAGCAGACGACCAGGCGTACCCACAACAACCTGTGGACCCTGGCGCAGCGCACGCAGCTGTACGTCGTAACGCTGGCCGCCGTAAAGGGCCACTACGTTAAGACCGCGCATGTGTTTAGAGAATTCAGTTACGGCTTCCGCAACCTGAACCGCCAACTCACGAGTTGGTGCCAGCACCAGGATTTGTGGCGCTTTCAGGTTGCTGTCAATGTTGTGTAGCAGTGGCAGCGAGAACGCTGCGGTTTTGCCGCTACCGGTCTGTGCCATACCCAATACGTCACGGCCCGCCAGCAGATGTGGGATACACTCTGCCTGGATCGGAGATGGCTTAACATAGCCCATGCCGTTAAGTGATTCGAGGATGGATTCGTTCAGACCCAGGTCAGCAAAAGTGGTTTCAATTTCAGTCATGTAGTACACGTGCCTCTTAGATTGCGGCGGCCAGTCTACATAACTCGTCGTGAAAACATTCAGTCATTTTCATCAAAAAGTGTGAACCGGCTCAAATTAGTGGTTTCGACGAACAAGAAAGCCCTCACCCGTGAAGATGATGACATTTCAAAAATCAGGCAAAAAAAGTTCGTCAGCTATTGCTGGTCAGATTCTGATAAATCGTCTTGTGTCTGGCCGAGTAGCGCCAGCTCCAACAATGCATATCGGTGCTCAACAAAGTTATGGACGTTGTTGGCAACCGTCAGCTTGAACAACGCTTCTGCGTTGTCCTTCTCCCCCAGACTTAGGTAGTGCTTACCTAAATAGAAGTTGGTTTCACTGAGATGTTCAGCGAGCGAGGTGTTATCCGTTGCGTCCGCCTTGAGCCTCTCCATCAGCGTTTTTTCGCTGATACGGCCCAGGTAGAACTCGACAATATTCCATCCCCATTGGTCTCTGTCCGCCTTATCGTAACGCTGCTTCAGCGCCACTTCTGCCTTGTCGGCGCTCATCTCACGTTCATCGAGATAGAGCCACAGGCTGCGGAAAGGATCGTTAGGATCGTCTTGATAAAACGCCAGCAGATCATCTTGCGCTAGTTTAAATCTTCCACCGTAGTAGAGTGCGATTCCGCGATTTAAACGCGCGTAATTGTAAGTTGGATCAAGCTCAAGTACAGAATCAAACGCTTCGTAGGCAGCATCAAAATTGCCTGCCTGCGTCAGATATATGCCTAAGTAATTGAATACTTCCGGCATATCCGGCCTGACAGACAGCGCTTGTGAAAAATCATTTCGCGCCAGTGCTCTCAAACCTAAACTATCATACAACACTCCGCGCTCATATAACAGCTGTGCGCGTTCATCATCGGTTAATGCCCGACTGGCAAGTATTTGTTCCATGCGCGCCAGGATCACTTCCTGCTGCAACGTAGGCTGTAGCGGAACAGCCAAAACCTCGTTGTTACGCCAATCCGGGTTGCTGCATCCTGCCAGCGTTAAAGCTGTCGCAACGAAACACCAGCGCAAAAAAGGCTTCATTCACCACTCCCAAATACAAACAATGGGATGATCATCCTTTCATCCGCCTGCCGTGCACAAGGTGTCGTCCTGTCCTCGCGATGGAACAGCTCTTCGCGTCGCCGCGAAGAGCTTAGTGTGCTGCTTATTCTGCTGAAGCTTCTGGCGCAGGCGCCGCAGCCGCTTCCGGCTCGGCCGCTTCCTTGATGCTCAGGCGCACGCGGCCCTGACGATCAACTTCCAGAACTTTCACCGGGACTTCCTGACCCATCTGCAGATAGTCAGTGACTTTCTCAACGCGCTTGTCGGCGATTTGAGAAATGTGCACCAGACCCTCTTTACCGCCGCCGATAGCGACGAAGGCGCCGAAGTCGACGATGCGGGTCACTTTACCGTTGTAAATGCGGCCCACTTCGATTTCTGCCGTGATCTCTTCGATACGGCGGATAGCGAACTTCGCTTTGTCACCGTCGGTCGCAGCGATTTTCACGGTACCGTCATCTTCGATTTCGATGGTGGTGCCGGTCTCTTCGGTCAGCGCACGAATAACAGAACCGCCTTTACCGATCACGTCTTTGATCTTGTCCGGGCTGATCTTGATGGTATGGATGCGCGGAGCAAACTGCGAGATATCGCCGCGTGGCGTGCTGATAGCCTGTTCCATTACGCCCAGGATATGCAGACGCGCGCCTTTAGCCTGGTTCAGCGCCACCTGCATGATTTCGCGGGTGATGCCTTCGATTTTGATGTCCATCTGCAGCGCGGTAATGCCTTCACGGCTACCGGCTACTTTGAAGTCCATGTCGCCCAGGTGATCTTCATCGCCCAGGATATCTGACAGCACGACAAAGTTATCGTTGTCTTTAACCAGACCCATCGCGATACCGGCTACGGCCGCTTTGATCGGCACGCCCGCGTCCATCAGCGCCAGTGAAGCGCCGCATACGGAAGCCATAGACGATGAACCGTTGGATTCGGTGATTTCTGACACTACACGTACGGTGTACGGGAACGCGTCGCCTTTCGGCATTACGGCCAGCACGCCGCGCTTCGCCAGACGACCGTGACCAATTTCACGACGCTTAGGCGAGCCAACCATACCGGTTTCACCCACGGAGTACGGAGGGAAGTTGTAGTGGAACAGGAAGTTGTCGGTGCGTTCACCCATCAACTCGTCCAGGTTCTGTGCGTCACGCGCGGTGCCCAGCGTCGCCGTTACCAGCGCCTGAGTTTCGCCACGGGTAAACAGCGCGGAGCCGTGAGTACGCGGCAGCACGCCGGTGCGCACGTCCAGACCACGGATCATATCTTTTTCACGACCGTCGATACGCGGCTCACCACGCAGAATGCGGCTACGCACCACGTTCTTTTCCAGACCGTGCAGGATATCGCTGATTTCGCCTTCGTCCAGGCTTGCGTCTTCCGCCAGCAGCGCCGCTGTGGTTTCAGATTTGATCACGTCAACCTGAGCGTAACGCTCCTGTTTTTCGGTGATGCGGTAAGCGTCGCTCAGACGGGATTCGGCCAGCGCGGCGATGCGGCTGTTCAGCGCTTCGTTAACCGCTTCCGGCTGCCATTCCCAGCGAGGTTTGCCCGCTTCGGCAACCAGTGCCTTAATGTTTTCGATAACAACCTGCTGCTGCTCGTGGCCAAATACCACGGCGCCCAGCATCTGATCTTCGCTCAGCAGTTCCGCTTCGGATTCCACCATCAGCACGGCACCTTCGGTACCGGCAACAACCAGATCCAGCTTGCTTTCTTTCAGCTCGTCGGTGGTTGGGTTCAGCACGTACTGGTCGTTGATGTAACCCACGCGGGCAGAGCCGATTGGGCCGTTGAAAGGAATACCGGACAGGCTCAGCGCGGCAGAAGCGCCGATCATCGCTACGATATCAGGGTTAACCTGTGGGTTAACGGAAACCACGGTGGCAATCACCTGGACTTCGTTAACAAAACCTTCCGGGAACAGCGGGCGAAGCGGGCGGTCAATCAGACGCGCAATCAGCGTTTCGCCTTCGCTTGGACGGCCTTCACGACGGAAGAAGCTGCCCGGGATACGACCAGCAGCGTAGGTACGCTCCTGATAGTTGATGGTCAGAGGGAAAAAGTCCTGACCCGGCTTGGCTTTTTTCTGGCCAACTACGGTTACAAATACAGCGGTGTCGTCCATGCTGACCATAACGGCAGCGGTGGCCTGACGAGCCATCATACCGGTTTCAAGCGTGACGGTATGCTGACCATACTGGAATTTTTTTACGATCGGATTCAGCAAAATAATGTCCTTAACGTTCCTGGCAAGAGCTTTCTCCTGCCGTGACTCTTAAATCTTCATTGCATCCTCGCGACTAATGACAACCCTAATCCCTTATGGGACAAAGCCTCTCATTAGCCGCGCGAATCTCTGCAACTGAAGATCACACTCAGCAACAATACAATAGTTTGGCCTGGATTGCTGCCGCCCGACTGAAAAAAGGGGCCATAAAGGCCCCTTTTTAGCGAAACTCGCACAAATCTGCCTTTTTCCCCCTTTTCCTTCGTCGGACGACGAAAGCGAGGAGAGCAGACTGTAAGACTTAGCGACGCAGACCCAGACGCTCGATCAGGCTGGTGTAACGTGCAACGTCTTTACGCTTCAGGTAATCCAGCAGCTTACGACGCTGTGAAACCATGCGCAGCAGACCGCGACGGCTGTGGTGGTCTTTTTTGTGCTCAGAGAAGTGACCCTGCAGATGGTTAATCTGAGCGGTCAGCAGAGCAACCTGAACTTCGGTAGAACCACTGTCGTTAGCATCACGGCCGTAATCAGCAACGATCTGCGCTTTGTTTTCTGCACTTAGAGACATTTTACTACTCCAAATTTTAAGATAAATGTACAGGCGCCGATCTCTAATTCAGCCACCCAATGTAAAGCCGCGCCATTCTACTCTGAGCCTGAGGCTTTCGCAAATGATGCATCGGAATATTCTACAACCAGCCGACGCGGCGCAACGCGGCCATCTTCCGCCACTTCCGCCATGCCGATAAACTGACGCGCCTCGCCTTCCGTGACGCGCACCAGCCCCGAGTCCGGCACGTTCGCCGCCTGCACCGGCATGCCCTGTTTGAAGTAAGCCGCCGCGCTGACAGGCAGGTTCACCTCAGGATAAGCCGCCGCCGGGCTGTCCATCGGCATCAGCAACGGGTCGAGCAGCTCTGCCGCCGGACGCTCGTTACGCGCGGCCTCTTCGCTAAGTGCCTGCAGCTGCTCCAGCGTGACCATTGCGTCGATCGGATAGGTCGCGACCTGCAAACGACGCAGGAAAATCACGTGCGCACCGCAGCCCAGCATTTCGCCTAAATCGTCCGTAATGGTGCGGATGTAAGTGCCTTTTGAGCAGTGAATTTCCAGCTCCAGCTCGTCGCCTTCAAGGCGAATAAATTTTAGTTCGTAAACGGTAATGCTGCGTGCTTCACGCGGGACTTCAATGCCTTCACGCGCATATTCATAGAGCTTGCGCCCCTGATACTTGAGCGCCGAATACATTGACGGCACCTGCTGCGTTTCGCCACGAAAGCTATCCAGCGCGGCGTCAAGCTGCGCCTGCGTGAAGTTCACCGGTCGTTCGCTGATGATCTGACCGTCCGCATCCGAAGTATCGGTACGCTGGCCTAACCGCGCGATCACGCGATAGCGCTTGTCGGAATCGAGCAGATAGCGGGAAAACTTCGTCGCTTCGCCCAGGCATATTGGCAGCATACCGGTCGCCAGCGGATCGAGCGCGCCCGTATGGCCCGCGCGGTTGGCGTTAAACAGCCGCTTAACTTTTTGCAGCGCGTCGTTAGACGACAGGCCGCCGGGCTTGTCCAGCAGCAGGACACCGTGAATATCGCGTCCGCGACGACGAGGACGACTCATTACTCCTCCTTGTCGTCTTCCGCAGGGCCACGGCGCTCGGCGTCGTTGCGAACCACGTTAGTGACAAGGTTAGACATGCGCATCCCTTCAACCAGCGAGTTGTCGTAGAAGAAGGTCAGTTCAGGCACGATACGCAGGCGCATCGCTTTGCCCAGCAGGGAGCGGATATAGCCGGAAGCGTCGCCCAGCGCGCGCAGGCCGCCTTTGATGGCGTCTTCGTCTTTATCGTTTAAAAAGGTAACGAACACTTTTGCATAGGCCAGGTCGCGGGAGACTTCCACGCCGGAAACCGTGACCATCATGCCCAGACGCGGATCTTTGATCTCACGCTGTAAAATAATCGCGATCTCTTTCTGCAGTTCCTGGGAGACGCGCTGCGGGCGACCGAATTCTTTCGCCATAATTATTCTCTCCAAATAAATACGGGAGGCGCAAAGGCCTCCCGAACAGGTTGGTCAGGCAACCATTAAGCGATGGTACGCTGGATTTCGATGATCTCGAAGACTTCGATCATATCGCCAACACGCACATCGTTGTAGTTCTTCACGCCGATACCACATTCCATGCCGTTACGGACTTCGTTAACGTCATCCTTGAAGCGGCGCAGGGATTCCAGCTCGCCTTCATAGATAACCACGTTGTCGCGCAGCACGCGGATTGGGTTGTGACGCTTGATGTTGCCTTCCGTCACCATACAGCCGGCAACCGCGCCAAACTTAGGTGATTTGAACACGTCACGCACTTCGGCCAGGCCGGTGATCTGGTGCTTGTATTCCGGCGCCAGCATACCGCTCATCGCCTGCTTCACTTCGTCAATCAGGTTATAGATGACGGAGTAGTAACGCAGATCCAGGCTTTCTGAATCGATCACGCGGCGCGCGGACGCGTCGGCACGAACGTTAAAGCCTACCAGGATGGCGTTGGAAGCCGCAGCCAGCGTGGCGTCGGTCTCAGTGATACCACCTACGCCGGAGCCAACGATTTTCACTTTCACTTCGTCAGTGGAAAGCTTCATCAGCGAGTCGGCGATAGCTTCGACAGAACCCTGTACGTCCGCTTTCAGCACGATGTTCAGCTCGGAAACTTCGCCTTCGGTCATGTTAGCAAACATGTTCTCCAGCTTGGATTTCTGCTGACGCGCCAGCTTAACTTCACGGAATTTGCCCTGACGATAGAGCGCCACTTCACGCGCTTTCTTCTCGTCACGCACCACGGTCGCTTCATCACCGGCAGCAGGCACGCCTGACAGGCCCAGGATTTCGACCGGGATCGAAGGACCCGCAGTCAGCACTTCGCGGCCCAGCTCGTCACGCATCGCACGCACACGGCCATACTCGAAGCCGCACAGCACGATATCGCCTTTGTTCAGCGTACCTTCACGTACCAGCACGGTAGCAACAGGGCCGCGACCTTTATCCAGGAAGGATTCGATCACGACGCCGCTGGCCATACCCTGACGAACAGCGGTCAGCTCCAGGACTTCAGCCTGCAGCAGGATAGCGTTCAGCAGGTCGTCGATACCGGTTCCGGCTTTCGCGGAAACGTTAACGAACATGTTCTCGCCGCCCCACTCTTCCGGAATGATACCGTACTGAGTCAGTTCGTTTTTAACGCGATCCGGATCGGCTTCTGGCTTATCGCACTTGTTCACCGCAACCACAACCGGCACTTTCGCCGCTTTGGCGTGCTGGATAGCTTCGATGGTCTGTGGCATCACGCCGTCATCGGCGGCGACAACCAGGATAACGATATCCGTTGCCTGAGCACCACGAGCACGCATTGCGGTAAACGCGGCGTGGCCAGGGGTATCCAGGAAGGTCACCATACCGTTGTCGGTTTCGACGTGGTAAGCACCGATGTGCTGGGTAATGCCGCCCGCTTCGCCAGAGGCGACTTTAGTGGAGCGAATGTAGTCCAGCAGTGAGGTTTTACCGTGGTCAACGTGGCCCATGATGGTCACGACCGGCGCACGGGATTCCATGGCCGCATCGGTATCACGATCGCTCATTACCGCTTCTTCCAGCTCGTTCTCGCGGCGCAGCGTCACTTTGTGACCCATCTCTTCCGCGACCATCTGGGCAGTTTCCTGATCGATAACCTGGTTGATGGTGGCCATAGCGCCCATTTTCATCATCGCTTTGATGACCTGGGAGCCTTTCACCGCCATCTTGTTAGCCAGTTCCGCTACGGTGATGGTTTCACCGATAACCACGTCACGGTTAACAGCCTGAGCCGGCTTGTTGAAGCCCTGCTGCAGCGTACTCTTACGCTTGCCGCCTTTACCGCCACGGAATTGCGCACGCGCTTCTTCACGGTCGGTTTTCGCTTCGGAATGCTTGTTGCCTTTCTTACGCTGTGGGGCTTTAGCCGGACGAGCAGCGCGAGTGCGGCGATCGCCTTCAACCTGCGCATCGTTCTCGTCTTCTGCCGCACGGGCGTGGGTAGAGGTGGTCACGTGATAGTCAGAAGTGTCTTCCACTTCTTTCTCCGCTTCCGCCCATTCTGAACCTTTTTCTTCCGCCATTTTACGGGCCTCTTCCGCTACGCGCTTCGCTTCTTCTTCGATCTTGCGACGCGCTTCTTCTTCAGCTTTACGCTTCAGTTCAGCGGCTTCCGCTTCACGACGGGCTTTATCAGACTGTTGATTGCGGGTCATATCGTCGGTTTGTTGGTTGCTCACTTTGTCTTTTTCCGCTGCTTCACGCCTGGCTTTCTCTGCCGCCTCACGTTTAGCCTGCTCCTCGGCTTCACGCTGCGCTTTTTCTTGAGCTTCGCGCTGGGCTTTTTCTTCAGCCTCGCGACGAGCCATTTCTTCCGCTTCGCGCTGTGCCTGCTCTTCTGCTTCTGCCTGAGCGGCTTCTGCAGGATCGCCTTTTACATAGGTGCGTTTTTTGCGGACTTCGATTTGCACCGATTTACTTTTACCGCCGGTGCCCGGAATATTCAAGGTGCTGCGCGTTTTGCGCTGTAAGGTCAGTTTACCAGAACCGCCATTGTTGTCGCGATTCAGGTGCGTCAGGAGCGTCTCTTTTTCCTGCTGGGTCACAGAGTCGGTTTCAGACTTGCGGATCCCTGCATCAGCAAATTGCTGTACCAGGCGTTCTACCGGTGTCTGAATCTCTGCCGCCAGCGATTTTACAGTTACATCTGTCATGCTGTTCCTTCCTGCTACAGTTTATTACGCGTCGTCGCCGAACCAGCAGATATTTCGTGCAGCCATAATCAGCTCGCCGGCCCTTTCGTCGTTCAGGCCTTCAATATCTGTCAGATCGTCAACACCCTGCTCGGCAAGATCTTCCAGCGTGCAAACGCCAATCGCTGCCAGCTTAAATGCCAGCTCACGGTCAAGACCTTCCAGGTTCAGCAGATCTTCTGCCGGCTGTTTGTCGCCCAGACTCTCGGCTTTTTCCAGAGCAAGGGTGGTTAACGCATTTTTCGCACGATCGCGCAGCGCTTCTACTGTCTCTTCATCCAGACCGTCGATTTCCAACAGCTCGTTGATAGGCACGTATGCCAGCTCTTCCAGAGAAGAGAAGCCTTCTTCAACCAGCACGGTTGCGAAATCTTCATCAATATCGAGATGTTTGGTAAAGACGTCGATGGCAGCGTGGGCTTCAGCCTGGTGCTTGGCCTGCAGATCGTCGACCGTCATCACGTTCAGCTCCCAGCCACTCAGCTGCGAAGCCAGACGCACGTTTTGGCCGTTACGGCCAATCGCCTGAGCCAGATTTCCGGCTTCTACGGCGATATCCATGGTGTGATTATCTTCATCCACCACGATAGAGGCGACGTCCGCCGGGGCCATCGCATTGATCACGAACTGCGCAGGATTGTCATCCCACAGCACGATATCAATACGTTCGCCACCCAGCTCGCTGGACACCGCCTGAACTCGCGCACCGCGCATACCCACGCAGGCGCCGACCGGGTCGATACGCTTGTCGTTGGTTTTTACGGCGATCTTGGCACGGGAGCCTGGATCGCGCGCGGCAGCTTTAATCTCAATCACTTCTTCAGCAATTTCCGGCACTTCAATGCGGAACAGTTCGATTAGCATCTCCGGTTTGGAGCGCGTAACGAACAGCTGTGCACCACGCGCTTCCGGCCGTACTGCATAGAGTACGCCGCGGATGCGGTCGCCCGGACGGAAGTTTTCACGCGGCAGCATATCTTCACGAATGATTACCGCTTCCGCATTGGTATTAGAACCATCGGTTGGGCGCACTTCGAGAGAGATGTTGTCGCGGTTCACTTTCTTCACGACGCCGGTGATGATCTCACCTTCCTGCTCGCGGAACTGGTCAACGACCATCGCGCGTTCTGCCTCGCGCACTTTCTGCACGATAACCTGTTTTGCCGTCTGCGTGGTGATACGGTCAAAGGTGACAGATTCGATCTGATCTTCAACATAATCGCCCAGATTCAGCGATTCGTCTTCGAATCGCGCGGCATCCAGGGTGATTTCACGCGTTGGCATGGTGACTTCGTCAACAATGACCCAGCGGCGAAACGTGTCAAAATCGCCGCTTTTGCGATCGATGCTGACGCGGACGTCGATTTCCTGCTCGTACTTTTTCTTGGTAGCCGTGGACAGCGCGCTCTCCAGCGCTTCGAAAATCTTCTCGCGCGGGAGGGATTTCTCGTTCGATACTGCCTCGACTACAGCTAAGATTTCTTTGTTCATCCTGGTATGCCTCAATCCGGACTTTTAAAAGTGGGGAACCAGGTTCGCCTTCTGGATGTTACTCAGCGCGAACACTTCGTCGTTACCCTCAACGGCAACGGTTACCATTTCACCATCTACGGATTTAATGATTCCCTGCCACTTGCGGCGGTTCTGTACGGCCATACGCAGCACCAGGCTTACTTCCTCGCCGGTGAATCGCGCGTAGTGCTCTGCGGTAAAGAGTGGGCGCTCAAGGCCTGGCGAGGAGACTTCAAGGTTATAAGCCACGGTGATGGGATCTTCAACATCAAACACCGCGCTGACCTGGTGGCTGACATCAGCACAATCATCAACATTGATGCCATCTTCACTATCAATATAGATGCGCAGCGTAGATGTGCGACCGCGAACGAACTCAATGCCAACCAGCTCGTAGCCCAGCGCTTCTACCGGTGCCGTAATCAGCTCTGTTAATTTTTGCTCTAATGTGGACAATCCCACCCCCAAGACATAAAAAAAGGGCTTAATAGCCCAGTATGCTGTTTCCTGATAACAAAAAACCCCGATAAATCGGGGCTTTATGCGACTGGACCCTGTACGCCATAAATGGCGGTTCGGCACAATCCATAGAATTTTTTTCAAAATTCGCTGTTAGCGCCGTGCAATGCATACAGTATATTTGAAAAAGAACTCTAAGGGAAAGTGGTTGCGGGGGCCGGATTTGAACCGACGACCTTCGGGTTATGAGCCCGACGAGCTACCAGGCTGCTCCACCCCGCGTCCGAAAACGTGGCAAATACTACGCCGATCTTGCATAAAATGCAAGCAAAACTGAGATTTGGTACCGAGGACGGGACTTGAACCCGTAAGCCCATGCGGGCACTACCACCTCAAGGTAGCGTGTCTACCAATTCCACCACCACGGCACTAAAAGGTTGCGACTTTTTCTTTTCTGTCGCGTCGAAATTTACAGCTTACTGTGGGATATCGCTACCCGGCGCGGCCGGTTTCGCTGGCTGACTCTGCTGCTGTGCAGGCTGAGACAGATTTTCCCACTCGCTTCCTTTCTGCGTTTTGTTGCTGTTCAGGTTGCCCAGGATCAGACTGATTACAAAGAACAGCGTCGCCAGCACTGCGGTCATACGGGTCATAAAGTTGCCAGAACCGTTAGAGCCGAACAGCGTTGCTGAAGAACCTGCACCGAACGATGCGCCCATATCAGCGCCTTTACCTTGCTGCAGCATGATCAGACCTACAAGGCCGATTGCCACAATAAGGAAAACTACCAAAAGAGCTTCGTACATAATCAACCTGTTTCCTTGCGCGTTATCGCGCATTTAAGCTTCAAAACCAGTGAGCAGATAGCGTTGTCGCTACCCATCAGAAGCGGGTGTGAATACTAACCAAAGCGGCCTGATTGCGCAAGGGCAATTTAGCACGGCCACGTCAATTGCAGAAAAAAGCGGCAAAAGCGACGACAAAGCTGAAAAAAGCGCCAACTATCACACGGCTACGACGCTTTCAGCCGGGCACCCTGTCGTGCCCGGCCCGGTTATTATTTGCCTCAGACAGCCTTGACCGCATCGGCAATGCGGTGTGCCAGCGACGTGACCTGCGCTTCGTCTTCGCCTTCCACCATCACGCGGATCAGCGGCTCGGTGCCCGATTTACGCAGCAGGACGCGACCACGCCCTTTCAGTTCTTTTTCCGCTTCGGCCGTCACCGCTTTCACCTGCGCATCTTCCAGCGGATCGGTTGCGCCGCTAAAGCGCACGTTCACCAGGATCTGCGGCAGCAGCTTCATGCCGCTGCACAGGTCGTGCAGGCTCATATGGTTGCGTACCATGGCAGTGAGTACCTGCAAACCTGCCACAATGCCGTCGCCGGTAGTGGTCTTGTCCAGCAGGATAACGTGACCGGAGTTTTCCGCGCCCAGCCGCCAGCCTTTCTCCTGCAGCTTCTCCAGCACGTAGCGGTCGCCCACTTTCGCCCTGGCGAAAGGAATGCCCAGCTGTTTCAGCGCCAGCTCAAGCCCCATATTGCTCATCAGCGTGCCTACCACGCCGCCGCGCAGCTGGCCCTGGCGCAAGCCTTCGCGAGCCACGATATAGAGGATCTGATCGCCGTCGACCTTTTCACCCAGGTGATCGACCATCATGATACGGTCGCCGTCGCCGTCATAGGCCAGCCCGATATCGGCTTTTTTGGCCAGTACGCGAGCCTGCAGCTGGCGAAGATCGGTTGCGCCGCATTCCTTGTTGATGTTCATTCCGTCCGGATTGACGCCAAGGGTAATCACTTCCGCCCCCAGCTCGCGCAGCACGTTTGGCGCAATGTGATAGGTGGCGCCGTTGGCGCAGTCCACCACGATTTTCAGGCCGTTCAGGCTCAGCTCGCTGGGGAAGGTGCCTTTACAGAATTCGATATAGCGGCCTGCGGCATCCACAATACGGCTGGCGCGTCCCAGCTCGGCAGAGTCAACGCAGGTAATGGGCTTTTCCATTTCCGCTTCAATCGCTTCTTCGACCTCATCCGGCAGCTTGGTGCCGTCGATCGAAAAGAATTTGATGCCGTTGTCGTCGAAAGGGTTATGCGACGCGGAAATCACAATACCCGCTTCCGCGCGGAAAGTGCGGGTCAAATAGGCGATAGCGGGCGTCGGCATTGGGCCGGTAAAAGCGGCTGACAAACCTGCCGCCGCCAGGCCTGCTTCCAGCGCGGATTCCAGCATGTAGCCGGAAATACGCGTGTCCTTACCAATAATAATTTTTTTTGAGCCGTTGCGCGCCAGCACTTTGCCTGCCGCCCAGCCCAGCTTCAGAACGAAGTCTGGGGTAATCGGCGTTTCGCCGACCTTGCCACGAATGCCATCTGTACCAAAATATTTACGGTTGCTCATGCTACTTTTCCTTCGCTGACAGTGTCGCCTCGACGACGCGCATCGCCTCAACGGTTTCTTTAACATCGTGAACGCGCAAAATATGCGCGCCCTGCATAGCGGCAATAACCGCGCAGGCCAGGCTGCCCGTCAGCCGCTGCGTCGGCCCGACGTTCAACAGCTGCCCAATCATACTTTTGCGTGACATGCCGACCAGCAGCGGCAGCCCAAAGCGGTGAAAATCGGCCAGGTGCGCTAACAGTTGGTAATTGTGGGAGAGATTCTTACCGAAACCGAATCCCGGGTCGAGCAGCAGCTGCGTTTTTTTGATCCCCGCCGCCTCGCAGCGAGCGATCTGCTCCACGAAAAAGGCGTCCACTTCCTGCAACAAATGACGATACTGAGGGGACTGCTGCATCGTTTTAGGATCGCCCTGCATATGCATCAGGCAGACCGGCAGCCCCGTCTCTGCCGCCGCTTCCAGCGCGCCGGGTTTCTGCAGGGAGCGGATATCGTTAATGATATGCGCGCCAGCCTTTGCGGCTTCCCGGATAACCTCCGGGCTGGAGGTATCCACAGAGATCCATACCTCAAAGCGCTGCGAGATAGCTTCCACAACGGGGATAACGCGCGCCAGCTCCTGTTCAACGCTGACCTCATCCGCTCCCGGGCGCGTAGATTCGCCGCCGATATCAATGATGGTCGCGCCAGCGTTAATCATGCCGTTAGCGTGCGTCAGGGCCTGCACTAAATCGTTATGCTTGCCGCCGTCCGAAAAAGAGTCCGGCGTCACGTTCAGAATACCCATAACGTGAGGATGAGTCATATCGAGCACGGAATCTCGGGCGTGAAGCTTCATGGCGGCGGTTCTCCTTCAGTGTGGTGAGATAATCATAAAAAAAAACCCCGGTCATCGCCGGGGTTTGTTGTTGCTCGGTCACGCTTACATGGTGTTACCAGGGTTTGGCGTACGCGGTTCGTCGACCGGACGCGGCGCCTTAGGCGTACCGTTGTCAGAGCTGCTGCTGCCCGGATCTTCCCAACCGGCTGGCGGACGCACTTCGCGGCGAGCCATCAGGTCGTCGATCTGAGGCGCATCAATGGTTTCATACTTCATCAGCGCGTCTTTCATCGCGTGAAGGATGTCCATATTCTCGTTCAGGATACGGCGGGCACGCTGATAGTTGCCTTCGATCAGCGCTTTCACTTCCTGATCGATAATGCGTGCCGTTTCATCAGACATATGCTTCGCTTTCGCGACGGAACGTCCCAGGAACACTTCGCCCTCTTCTTCCGCATAAAGCAGCGGACCCAGCTTCTCGGAGAAGCCCCATTGCGTAACCATGTTACGTGCAATGGAGGTCGCTACTTTGATGTCGTTAGACGCGCCGGTAGACACATGCTCTACGCCATAGATGATCTCTTCCGCCAGGCGGCCGCCGTAAAGCGTGGAGATCTGGCTTTCCAGCTTCTGACGGCTGGCGCTGATAGCATCGCCTTCCGGCAGGAAGAAGGTCACGCCCAGCGCACGGCCACGTGGAATAATCGTGACTTTGTGTACCGGATCGTGTTCTGGCACCAGACGGCCGATAATGGCATGGCCCGCTTCGTGATAAGCGGTAGATTCTTTCTGCGCTTCCGTCATCACCATGGAGCGACGTTCCGCACCCATCATGATTTTGTCTTTCGCTTTCTCGAACTCAACCATTGAAACCACGCGCTTGTTGCCGCGGGCGGCAAACAGAGCGGCTTCGTTCACCAGGTTCGCCAGATCGGCACCGGAGAAGCCCGGCGTACCGCGTGCGATAACCAGCGCATCAATGTCGGTAGCCAGCGGCACGCGACGCATATGCACTTTCAGGATCTGCTCACGGCCACGCACGTCTGGCAGACCGACCACAACCTGACGGTCGAAACGGCCCGGACGCAGCAGCGCGGGGTCAAGCACGTCAGGACGGTTAGTTGCCGCGATGACGATAATGCCTTCGTTGCCTTCAAAGCCGTCCATCTCAACCAGCATCTGGTTCAGCGTTTGCTCACGTTCATCGTGACCACCGCCCAGACCCGCGCCGCGCTGACGACCTACCGCATCGATCTCATCGATAAAGATGATGCACGGCGCCGCCTTCTTGGCTTGTTCAAACATATCGCGTACGCGGGATGCGCCCACGCCGACAAACATTTCAACGAAGTCAGAACCGGAGATAGTAAAGAAAGGCACTTTCGCTTCACCCGCGATGGCTTTCGCCAGCAGGGTTTTACCGGTACCCGGAGGACCGACCATCAGCACGCCTTTTGGAATTTTACCGCCCAGCTTCTGGAAACGGCTCGGCTCGCGCAGGTATTCCACCAGCTCGGCGACTTCCTCTTTCGCTTCGTCACAGCCTGCAACGTCCGAAAACGTCGTCTTGATCTGATCTTCCGTCAGCATACGGGCTTTGCTTTTGCCGAAGGACATCGCGCCCTTGCCGCCGCCGCCCTGCATCTGACGCATAAAGAAAATCCACACGCCGATCAATAGCAGCATCGGGAACCATGAAATGAAGATGGAAGCCAGCAGGCTTGGCTCTTCAGGCGGTTCGCCTACCACTTTGACATTTTTGGTCAACAGGTTATCGAGCAACTTAGGATCGTTGACGGGGATGTAGGTGGTGTATTTGTTGCTGTCTTTTTTGACAACGTTGATTTCACGCCCGTTAATACGTGCCTCGCGGACCTGATCCTGGTTCACTTCCGACAGGAAGGTTGAGTAATCAACCCTACGGCCATTTGACTCGCTGGGCCCAAAGCTCTGGAAGACCGACATCAGCACGACTGCGATGACTAGCCAGAGAATCAGGTTTTTCGCCATGTCACTCAAGGGATTAACCTCTTATTACAACTGTGTTAACAGACAGCGTAGGGTACTATAGTTTGCGCCCTGTCGCTACAATGTACACTTCACGTGAACGAGAACGTGAAGCGTCCGGCTTACGAATTTTCACTTTCGTAAACAGGGAGCGAATTTCCCGGAGGTAATCTTCAAAGCCATCTCCCTGAAACACCTTCACTAAAAAACTGCCGCCGGGTGCCAGAACGTCCCGGCACATCTCCAGCGCAAGCTCAACCAGATACATTGACCTTGGAATATCTACCGCCGGCGTTCCCGTCATGTTGGGCGCCATATCGGACATTACTACCTGCACTTTGGTATCGCCAACGCGATCCATAAGCGCTTTCAGCACCAGTTCATCACGAAAATCGCCCTGAAGGAAATCGACGCCGACGATAGGATCCATCGGCAGGATATCACAGGCAATCACGCGACCTTTTGATCCAATTTGCGTCACCACATACTGAGACCATCCGCCTGGCGCCGCACCGAGATCGACAACCGTCATCCCCGGCTTAAACAGCTTGTCACCCTGCTGTATTTCATCAAGTTTAAACCAGGCGCGCGAACGCAGCCCTTTTTTCTGCGCCTGCAGCACATATTTATCGCTAAAGTGTTCCTGTAGCCAGCGGCTGGAACTGGCCGAACGCTTTTTACCAGTCATACAATTTCCAACTATGATTCAACGTATGCGATAAATAAACCGCACAAATCAGCATGCCGATTTGGTGATATACCCGAGATGGCGGTAGAATGACCCGTTTTCAATCCCAATGTAAGTAAAAAATACGATGAATCTGAGTACCAAACAAAAACAGCACCTGAAAGGACTGGCCCATCCGCTGAAGCCTGTCGTGATGTTAGGCAACAACGGTCTGACCGAAGGGGTGCTGGCCGAAATCGAACAGGCACTGGAGCACCATGAGCTCATCAAGGTAAAAATCGCGACGGAAGACCGTGAGACAAAAACCCTGGTGGTAGAGGCTATCGTGCGCGAAACCAAAGCCGCAAACGTGCAGGTTATCGGCAAGACGCTGGTGCTGTACCGTCCGACGAAGGAACGTAAAATCGCTCTTCCTCGCTAAAAGCTAGCCGCAGAAGAAAGTGACACGCTCGTGATGTCAGGAAAAGGCCGCAAAGCGGCCTTTTTCTTTTCTTTACACTATGTCTGAAAAATAGCTTAAGAGTAAATCAGATATACTCTATTTTCAGAATTTCATACTCAACGTCGCCGCCCGGCGTTTTGATGATGGCCACATCATCCACTTCTTTGCCGATCAAACCGCGCGCCATCGGCGAGTTAACAGAAATCAGATTTTGTTTAAAGTCCGCTTCGTCATCGCCCACGATACGGTAGGTCGACTCCTCATCCGTGTCCACGTTCAATACGGTAACGGTAGCACCAAAGATCACGCGACCATTCGCATTCATTTTAGTGACGTCAATCACCTGAGCGTTGGACAGCTTGGCTTCGATTTCCTGAATACGACCTTCACAGAAGCCCTGCTCTTCGCGTGCGGCGTGGTACTCTGCATTTTCTTTCAGGTCGCCATGCTCGCGTGCTTCCGCGATAGAGGCAATAATTCTGGGGCGTTTAACGGTTTTCAGCTCTTCAAGCTCTTCGCGCAGTCTCTCGGCGCCCCTTAGCGTCATCGGAATCTGATTCATCTCAATACCTCGTCAACTGATCCTGTGCAAAATTTTGTCATCCTGACAGGTAAGTGCAGAAAAAGCGTTCTGCGGCGCTTGCCACTGATTTACAAACGAAAGAAACCTGGCCCGGAGGAAACCCAGGGCCTGGTGGTTTTGCATTTTGATACGTATTTTACCCCAGAGTTCCCTATGGGTCATCGTTTACTTTCCACCATGATGCACCGTAGTATGGCAACATCACCTGCCAGTAAACGCGAGATTATGCGATTTTCACGAATTGTTACCGGCTTAGCTTGCGCATTTATGCTGAATGCCAACGCGGCCACGGTCGAAGACTATATGCAGTATCTGCCCGATGGCGCGAATCTGGCGCTGATTGTGCAAAAAGTCGGCGCGGATACGCCTTCTATTGATTATCACAGCAAGCAGATGGCGCTGCCCGCCAGTACGATGAAAGTCATTACCGCGCTGGCCGCCCTGCTCCAGCTTGGGCCGGAATACCGTTTTCATACGCAGCTGGAAAGTAAAGGCTCCATCAGCAACGGGACGCTAAAAGGCGACCTTGTGGCGCGATTCGGCGGCGATCCGACGTTAACGCGTCAGGATCTGCGCAATATGGTTGCCGTCTTAAAAAAGCAGGGCGTCGACCATATTCAGGGTAACCTGGTGATCGACACCTCGGTGTTCGCCAGCCATGATAAAGCGCCGGGCTGGCCGTGGAACGATATGACGCAGTGCTTCAGCGCGCCGCCCGCGGCCGCTATCGTGGATCGTAACTGTTTCTCCGTTTCGCTCTACAGCGCGCAGACGCCGGGCGAAAAAGCCTTTATTCGCGTGGCTTCGTTCTATCCGGTCAATATGTTCAGCCAGGTACGCACGCTGGCGCGCGGTTCGTCGGAAGCGCAATATTGTGAGCTGGACGTGGTGCCTGGCGAGCTGAACCGCTTTACGCTGACCGGCTGCATGAGCCAGCGCGCTGAACCTCTGCCGCTGGCCTTTGCTATTCAGGATGGTGCCAGCTACGCCGGTGCGATCCTGAAAGGAGAACTGCAACAGGCCGGTATCGACTATTCCGGGCATCTGGTGCGGCAGACGCTGGCGACGCCGCCGGCCACCGTACTGGCTGAGACGCAGTCCGCGCCGCTGCACGATCTGCTGAAGATTATGCTGAAGAAGTCGGACAACATGATTGCCGATACGGTGTTCCGCACCATTGGTCATGAGCGTTTTGGCGTTCCCGGCACGTGGCGAGCCGGTTCTGATGCTATCCGTCAGATCCTGCGGCAAAAAGCCAATATCGATATGGGCAACAGCATTCAGGTGGATGGTTCCGGCCTGTCGCGTCACGACCTGATTTCGCCCGATACCATGATGCAGGTGCTGCAATACATTGCGCAAAACGATCAGCAGCTGAACTATATTTCCATGCTGCCGCTGGCAGGCTACGACGGTACGCTGCGCTATCGCGGTGGCCTGCATGAAGCCGGCGTAGATGGTAAAGTTTCGGCGAAAACGGGATCGTTACAGGGCGTGTATAACCTGGCGGGCTTTATTACCACCGCCAGCGGCAAGCGGGTCGCCTTTGTGCAATATCTTTCGGGCTATGCGGTGCCGCCGCAGAATTTCAAGCAGCGTCGCATTCCGCTGGTTCGCTTTGAAAGCCGCCTTTATAAAGATATTTATCAGAATTATTAAGATTAAGGGCGGGATTATCTCCCGCCCTTTTTATCAAAAATGCGTATTCAGACTCATATAATAAGTCCTGCCTGACTCGTTAAAGGTATTGGCGCCTGCGCCATACATATAGGCGCCGGTCGTCGAATTACCCGTGGTTTGCGCATTGCCCTCGCGGAAATGACGCTTATCGAACAGGTTATCGATACCGACGGTCACGCTGGCGTACTTATTCACATCATAGGTGCCGCTAAGTCCCAAAATGGAATACGGGCTGACCGTGGATTTTTCTGTTCCGCTTACCGCTTCTCCCTTGTAGTTATACTTCTTCGGCGTCTGCCGACCGTACCAGGTAAAGGTGGTTTGCAGCGACAGATCCTGCGTCGCCTGCCAGGAGAGCGTCGAATTCAGCGTATATTCCGGGATAACAGACAGGCGATCGCCCGTGGTTTTGTTTTTGCTTTGCAGCATATAGGTCAGGTTATTGTTCCAGCTGATGGCTTCCGTCACCGGCAGGTTCACCGTTCCTTCCAGCCCTTCCACCACGGCTTTTGGCACGTTTTCCCATTTGTAAATGTCGGTGCTGCCGGTAGAGCCTGTCGGCACGTAACCCGATTCGATCTTGTCGCGGTAGTCGTTGCGGAACCAGGTCAAACCGGCCTGATAGCCCTCATGCTTATACTCCACGCCCACTTCTTTATTGATGCTGGTTTCGGCTTTAAGGTCGTCGTTACCCATCAGGTAGCAGGCGCCGGCGCTGTCGGCACAGCCCTGACCACGGCTGTAAAGCACGTAGTTCGGGTTGGTTTGGTAGAGGCTCGGCGCTTTATAGGCTCTGGCGATCCCCAGCTTCAGCGTAAAGTCGTCCGCCAGGATCTGCGAAAGATTCAGCGACGGGCTCCAGTTATTGCCGACGATGCTGTGATGATCGAAGCGCAGCCCCGGCACCAGCGTGGTGCTGTCGGTCAGTTCCATATTGTCTTCCGCAAACAGCGAGAAGATTTCTGCCGAGGAGTAAGGGCTGCGGTTGCTGCTGCTGATGCCGTCGATAGCGCCGCCAGAGAGCGCCTGAGTATTAGAGGCGCCATCCTTCATATGCTGCTGGTTCCATTCGGCGCCAAACGTCGCGGTCTGGTTAACCAGAAACTCAAAGGGCACGCTGACTTCGCTGTGCAGCAGCACGTCGTTGAGCTCGATAGTGGAGAACCCGCTGTCTGAGAAGATCCCTTCCGTACCGCCTGCCAGTCCTTCGTTCATCCGCGAGTTGCGCGTATTCTCATACTGAGCATAGCTGCGCGTGCTGACGCCATTATCCCAGACGCCGGTCCAGGTGACCGCATAGTCCTGACGATAAAGGCGGTTGGTTTCGTCGCCGTATTTGCTCTGCACCAGCGCGCTGGTATTGGTGTTTTGGGTATCGCCTGCATAGAGATTACCCTGACGGCTGTAGCCCGCGCTAAACTCCAGGTTCTGATTGGTCGCAAACTCCCAGCGCAGCTTGCCGTGTATATCTTTATTCACCACGCCTTCGCGTCCCGCCGGAACGGTATCGGCATAGGTGCCGGTGCGCAGCGACTGATGACCTTCGTTAATAAACTGCGCGTCCGCCTGCGTCTTGCTCAGGTTGCCCCACAGCGAGAAGCTGACATCATCGCCCATCGGGCCGCTCAAAGAGAAGTTAGAGCGTTTGGTGGAGCCTTCGGATTTATGCTCCGGCATATTCAGGTAGGTGTTCCAGCTGCCGTGCCACTCGTTGCCGGTCTGTTTGGTGATGATATTCACCACGCCGCCCGCCGCGCCGTTGCCATAGCGTGCCGCCGCCGGGCCGCGGATCACTTCGATATGGTCAACCATTTCCGGCGGCACCCAGTTGGTATCGCCACGCGTGTCGCGTTCGCCGCGCCAGCCCAGACGTACCGAGTTGCGGCTGGCGACCGGCATTCCGTCGATCAGGATCAGCGTATTTTCTGGCCCCATACCGCGAATGTCGATCTGACGATTATTGCCGCGCTGGCCGCTGGTGGAGTTGCCGGTAAGGTTAACGCCCGGCATGGTACGGATGATTTCAGAAAGATCGCGTGAAGGCGGACGTTTTTTGATTTCGTCGGCGGTGATGGTGGATACGCCCGGCGCCTGCAAGTTCTGCTGCTCCGCCGTGACCATCAGGGTGCCGCCTTCCGCATCGACATGTTCGCCGGAGGCCGCCGCCGCGGGCGCCCCTGCTTCAGCGTTAGTTTGTGTGCTATCGTCCGCCGTTGCGCCTGCCATTGCGCCCAGGCCAAGCAAAATTGCCAGTGAGAGTCTTGATAATGTGTTCAACGTTCTCATTCCCTGTAGATCCGCCTCCGCCAGTCTCTACAGAGGCAAGTAGATAAATAAACAGGCGTTGCTGTCCGCCCACGCCTGGTTTGCGGTACGCACGGGCGTCTCTGACCAGGCGGCCATACATTATTTCAAATGCAAACAATTATCAATTCGATTGTTTGTCGTATTCTTATTAGCGTGATGATTTTGTGAGCAGGCAGGAAAACGCAGCGGAGAGCGGATGCCTTCGCGGACGCGAAGGCATGAAAAACTATTTGCCGGAAAACAGCTGTTCCAGGCGGGTCAGGACATTGTTGGCGCTGTAGTAGTCCAGCCGGAAGCTGTCTTCGCCCAGCGCATAAACCTGCTTGTTTTTTACCGCCGGGGAGTTGGCGACCAGCGGCTCGGCCAGCAGCGCCGCCTGCTCTTTATCACCTGCGGCAAACATCAGCACGGACCGCCCCGTCAGGCCGGTGACCAGATTTTCTCCGCTTATGGGAATAATATCCCGACGCTTAAGGCGCTGGCTGGCCTGACGTACCACGGCCGTCGGCTCAGCCAGGGTAAAGCCCAGCGATCCCAGTAGTTTTCCCTGGGCAGATTCCGGCGTCCAGAGATTGACCAGATGGATATGAGGATTATAAACCAGCGCGGAAACGGGCTGCGGCGGCAGTTGCAGCTTCGCTTTGACCTCTTTCTCCCGCTGCGCGTAGCGTTGAATCGATGCCTCCGCCTCGGTTTCTTTACCTGTGGCCTGCGCCAGCACGCGCTCTACTTCCTGCCAGCTTTTATCGTCGTAGTTAACGACCAGCGTCGGCGCCAGCGCGGCCAGACGATCGTAAAACGGCAGCGCGGAGTCGTTTCCCGTCGCGCTGACGATAATCAGATCCGGATTTTCTGCGGCAATCGCTTCAAGGTTAGGTTCGCCGCTGTAAAGGCGCTTAACGCCCTTCGCCGCCGCCACGTTCCCCCACTGACGGAAAAATCCCTGGCCGTCGGCGATACGATGGCCTGGCATGGTGGCACCGCTGGCGATAACCGGCGCGTCTATCGCCAGCAGCGAGCCGGTCAGCGTCACGCTGGTAGAGACAATCCGTTCAGGCTGCTTCTTTAGCACCATTTCGCCCTTAACGCTGGTGATATGCCGTGGCCAGCCTTCTTCGGCACGCGCTGCACCGCTCGACAGCAGCGAGAGAGCAAAAATTATCAGGGGAAACATTTGGATGGGAGTGCGCATGGATCAACTCATTCAGACGGGGCAAAGCGCGGGGCTTCGCGAAGGATCGGATAGAGCAGATGATAATGATTATCTTTATTAGCGGGAAGAAATAATTACTGCTGCGAAGGTCAACGCTCATGAAGCTGGGTTCCTGCTCAGTGAGGCTGCCATCGGTACTCCGTGCGGTTCCCATAACAGAAAGGGCGCCGATTGGCGCCCTTCAGGGATTAACGCTGGTAGATGATTTCGACGCCTTCGTCGTCTTCGTCATCCCAGTCGTCATCCCAGTCATCGTCTTCTTCCACCGCCGTTTCAGCTTCTTCCAGCTGCTGGCGATGATAGTCGTCCCACATGAACTCCACTTTTTCCGGCTGCTTCTCTTCCACTTCCGCCTCTTTTGGATTGGCGTTCAGGAAGGACATCACGTCCCAGCAAAGCGGCGTTACGCCAACGCGGTTGGCGGCAGAAATCAGATAGTATTTATCCGTCCAGCCCAGCGCATCGGCAATGGATTTCGCACGGGATTCCGCTTCTTCCTGATCCAGCAGGTCGACCTTGTTGAAAACCAGCCAGCGAGGCTTATTAAAAAGCTTCTCGCTGTATTTTTCCAGCTCGCCCAGAATGATGCGGGCGTTTTCTACCGGATCGGTTTCATCAATTGGCGCCAGGTCGATGGTGTGCAGCAGCACGCGGCAGCGCTCAAGGTGCTTAAGGAAACGAATACCCAGACCTGCGCCGTCAGAAGCGCCTTCAATCAGGCCCGGAATGTCGGCGATCACAAAGCTTTGCTCGCTGTCCATACGCACCACGCCCAGGCTAGGTACCAGGGTGGTAAACGGATAGTCGGCTACTTTAGGCTTCGCGGCGGAAACGGCGCGGATAAAGGTGGATTTACCCGCGTTCGGCAGGCCCAGCATTCCGACGTCGGCCAGCAGCATCAGCTCCAGCTGCAGATCGCGCTTCTCGCCCGGCGTTCCCATCGTTTTCTGACGAGGCGTACGGTTAACGGAAGATTTAAAGCGGGTGTTGCCCAGGCCGTGCCAGCCGCCTTTTGCGACCATTTGCAGCTGACCGTGCTTCATCATATCGCCCAGCGTTTCGCCAGTGCCCTGATCGATGATACGGGTGCCGACCGGCACTTTAATAATAATGTCTTTACCGCGTTTACCGGTGCAGTCACGGCTCTGGCCGTTCTGCCCGCGCTCGGCACGGAAAGATTTTTCAAAGCGATAATCGATAAGGGTGTTCAGGTTCTCGTCGGCCTGCATATAGACGTCGCCGCCATCACCACCATCGCCGCCGTCCGGGCCGCCTCTGGGAATATATTTCTCACGACGGAAACTGACGCAGCCATTGCCGCCATCACCCGCAGCAACGAGGATCGTCGCTTCATCAACAAACTTCATGTTACTTCTCCGTAAATCATTTGCCCGCTGCTGGCAGGATGATCCGTCGTGGCTCGCAGGCCTTATGACGGCTGTCCGGGGGCGCAGCCCTCGCGTCATTTCCAGACAGGGGATCCGCCTTAAGACATCATGCAGCTGAATACAAAGTGTACAGCAAAGGGTTTTACTGGCAACCTGATTGGCGCGCCAGATGCAGAATGTAAAAAGCCCCGCAATCATAGCGGGGCTTTTTGATTCGCTGCTGAAAGCGGTATCAGGTACCGCCTTCAGGCACGAAAACCTTACTCAGCAACGATGCTGATGTATTTACGGTTGTTCGGGCCTTTCACTTCAAACAGGACCTTGCCGTTTGCCGTAGCAAACAGGGTGTGGTCACGGCCGCAGCCTACGTTGGTGCCCGCGTGGAATTTGGTGCCACGCTGACGAACGATGATGCTACCTGCCAGAACGCTTTCGCCACCGAAACGCTTAACGCCCAGGCGTTTTGCGTTGGAATCGCGGCCATTTCGAGTGGAACCGCCAGCCTTTTTATGTGCCATTTGTCAGATCTCCTCTTAGGCGCTGATGCCAGTGATCTTCACATCAGTGAACCACTGACGGTGACCCTGCTGCTTACGGTAGTGTTTACGACGACGAAACTTAACAATCTTAATTTTGTCGCCACGACCGTGAGCAATAATTTCTGCTTTGATCACGCCGCCTGAAACTAAAGGTGCGCCGATCGTTACTTCTTCGCCGTTGGCAATCATCAGAACCTGGTCGAATTCAATCGTTTCGCCGGTTGCGATGTCCAGCTTTTCCAGGCGAACGGTCTGACCTTCGCTCACTCGGTGTTGTTTACCACCACTTTGGAAAACCGCGTACATATAAACTCCGCTCTCGCGCTTGCCGTCTTGAGTTCAGGCTGCGCTATAAATATTCACAATAGGGCGCGAATTCTACGCAACTTCGCACGCGATGACAAGTGCCAGGTAGCGGGTATTGCAGAAAAAAAACGCAAAGCACAGCCAAATGTTTCACAGTCGCCATTTTCAAGTACAATCTGTTATACATTACATGCCGCAGGCACGGGTAAAGACGCTTATCATAGCCGCAAAGTGGGCAATAGCTGAAAAGACTGATGAACTTAGAACAGATAAACGAACTCACCGCGCAGGACATGGCGGACGTCAATGCAACCATACTCGAGCAGTTGAATTCTGAGGTTTCCCTCATCAATCAGCTGGGTTACTACATCATCAGCGGTGGAGGCAAACGCATCCGCCCAACGATCGCCGTTTTGGCCGCGCGCGCGCTGAATTACTCCGGTAAACAACATGTTACCGTAGCAGCCCTGATAGAATTCATTCACACTGCCACCCTTCTGCACGATGACGTGGTGGACGAATCGGATATGCGCCGCGGCAAAGCCACCGCCAACGCTGCTTTCGGCAATGCGGCCAGCGTGCTGGTCGGCGATTTTATCTACACGCGTGCTTTTCAGATGATGACCAGCATTGGTTCGCTGCGCGTGCTGGAGCTGATGTCGGAAGCGGTTAACGTGATAGCGGAAGGCGAAGTGCTGCAGCTGATGAACTGTAACGATCCCGATATTACCGAAGAGAGCTATATGCGGGTGATCTACAGTAAAACTGCTCGCCTGTTTGAAGCCGCCGCCCAATCTTCCGCTATCCTGGCCGAGGCCACGCCGGAGCAGGAAAAGGCGTTGCAGGATTATGGCCGCTATATCGGCACCGCTTTCCAGCTTATCGACGATCTTCTTGATTACAGCGCCGACGGTAAAACGCTGGGTAAAAACGTTGGTGACGACCTTAGCGAAGGCAAACCAACCTTACCGCTGCTGCACGCCATGCGTAACGGCACGCCGGAGCAGGCAGCGATGATCCGCAGCGCGATTGAGCAAGGTAACGGTCGCCATCTGCTGGAACCCGTACTGGAAACCATGCAACAGTGCGGCTCGCTGGCCTGGACACGGGAATCGGCAGAACGCGAAGCAGACAAGGCCATCGCCTGTCTGAATGCCCTACCGGAATCGCCGTGGCGCAGCGCGCTGGAAGCGCTGGCGCATATGTCGGTGCAGCGCGAATTTTAATCCCTGAGCGCGGTCAGCCGCGCTTTTTCCCTTCTGTACAACGCCTCCTGGATCCCTTTTTGTAATGTAATGCATCACGCTGTTACGTAACTTTTGCGCATTACGCCTCAAAAACAAAACGCTGCTTAAATTTTATTGGAAATATCTTAGCGATTATTGTTATAAATCTGACTGCGATATTTAAAGGCTAACGCCTTAAATATTCACATCATGTTCGCAATCCCTGCCGTAGAGACGGCAATGTTGCGTCCTGATGTTTCCAGAAATAGCGATGCGTCCATGGAGGAAAAAGCAGATGCTAGAGAAGAAAGCGGACTGGCATAACGCGGATATTATTGCAGGTCTGAAAAAGAAAGGCACCACGCTGGCCGAGGTATCACGAGAGGCCGGATTAAGCTCGTCCACGCTTGCTAACGCGCTATTCAGGCCGTGGCCTAAAGGCGAATGGATTATCGCCAATGCCCTGAACATCCATCCGGCCGAGATCTGGCCCAGCCGCTATTACGATCCTGTCACCCATGCCCTGCTCGACCGTAAAAAGCTTATTCGCTCATAAAGAAAAGGCGGTAGATTTCTACCGCCCCGTTGCCAGTCAGCTTCAAACGGCGTTATTCGTCGCCGCTTACGCGCTCGATATTAGCGCCTAACGCTTTCAGCTTGTCTTCGATATGCTCATAACCGCGATCGATATGGTAAATACGATCCACAATCGTGGTGCCTTCCGCGATGCAGCCAGCCAGCACCAGGCTTGCGGAAGCGCGCAGATCGGTGGCCATGACCTGAGCGCCGGACAGTTTCTCCACGCCGTGGCAGATCGCCGTATTGCTTTCAATTTCCGCATGCGCGCCCATACGGATCAGCTCCGGTATGTGCATAAAGCGGTTTTCGAAGATGGTTTCGGTGATCACGCCCGTGCCTTCCGCCACCAGATTCAGCAGGCTGAACTGCGCCTGCATATCGGTTGGGAAGCCAGGATGCGGCGCGGTGCGGAAGTTGACCGCTTTTGGCCGCTTGCCGTGCATATCCAGACTGATCCAGTCCTCGCCGGTTTCGATATCTGCTCCCGCTTCACGCAGCTTGGCCAGCACCGCGTCCAGCGTAGCCGGCTGCGTGTCGCGGCAGACAACTTTACCGCCGGAAATCGCGGCGGCGATCAGGAAGGTGCCGGTTTCAATACGATCCGGCAATACGCGATAAACGCCGCCGCCCAGGCGCTCAACGCCTTCGATAGTAATGCGATCGCTGCCGGCACCGGTGATTTTCGCACCCAGCGTATTCAGGAAGTTCGCCGTATCGACGATTTCCGGCTCGCGGGCGGCGTTTTCAATCACGGTGGTGCCGGTAGCCAGCGTGGCGGCGCTCATGATGGTGACGGTTGCGCCTACGCTGACCTTATCCATCACGATGTGCGCGCCTTTCAGGCGGCCGTCGACGGACGCTTTAACATAGCCTTCTTCCAGCTTGATCTCGGCACCCAGCTGCTCAAGGCCGGTAATGTGCAGATCGACAGGACGCGCGCCGATAGCGCAGCCGCCAGGCAGAGAAACCTGCCCCTGACCGAAACGCGCCACCAGCGGGCCAAGCGCCCAAATCGAAGCGCGCATGGTCTTTACCAAATCGTAAGGCGCGCAAAAAATATTGACGTTGCTGGCATCCAGGTGCACCGAGCCGTTACGCTCCGCTTTTACGCCCAGCTGGCTCAACAGCTTCATGGTAGTATCGATGTCCTTAAGCTTCGGGACATTCTGAATTTCTACGGGATCGGACGCCAGCAGAGCAGCGAAAAGAATCGGCAGCGCAGCGTTTTTAGCACCGGAAATGGTCACTTCCCCGCTTAAACGGGTCGGGCCCTGCACACGAAATTTATCCATTAAACCTGCTCTCAATTAATCAGCAATAGAGTACGGCCGCTTCACCGCCCGAAGCGATGAAAACGGCGACTTAAAAACCGTTCAGCTTACGGTCACGTGCCCATTCTTCCGGCGTATAGGTTTTGATGGACAGCGCGTGAATACGGTTGTCGGCAAGATAGGCCGCCAGCGGCGCGTAAATCGCCTGCTGCTTTTTCACGCGGCTCAGTTCACCAAACATCTCGCCTACGGCGATCACCTGAAAGTGGCTGCCGTCGCCGGTTACAATGGCTTCCTGCAGCGGCAGCGCGGCCATCAGCACGGATTGGATTTCACTAGTTTCCATGGGATTTTCTAAATTCGGTTGAGGATAAACAGGCCTACATAGTAGTGGAAAGCGGAGCTATCTTAAACAGGCAAAAAAGCCTCCGCGTG
Organism: Erwinia sp. STN24; assembly: GCF_041320675.1. Classification (NCBI taxonomy): domain Bacteria; kingdom Pseudomonadati; phylum Pseudomonadota; class Gammaproteobacteria; order Enterobacterales; family Erwiniaceae; genus Erwinia; species Erwinia sp. STN24. The sequence goes on from NZ_JBGGPM010000007.1 coordinate 73,972, forward strand.
TGCAGAGGCTTTTTCATCAGGAACGGGCGCGGGCCGTCAGCGTTCGGCGGTAATAAACTGCTGCAGATTATACAGCGCGATCAGCGAACGCAGTTTGTCGGTAATACCGGTAAATCCCGGCGCTTTCCCCTGCCCCAGCGCGATCTGACGCAGGTGCACCAGCAGCGCCAGCCCGGCTGAATCGACTCTGTCCAGCGCGGAGACATCAATGGTATCAATCTGTTTCATGACCGTTTCGCGCTGCTGCCACAGTGCGGCCAGCGTTTCCCGCTCCAGCTCGCCCGCCAGATGCAGGCGGTTGCCCTCGATGCGCCAGTTAAGCTGATCCATTACTGCTGCTTGTCCAGCGTAATCGGCTGGCTGGCCGCGTTTTTCAGTACGTCAGTCAGGCCGTCGACGCCTTTCTGACGCAGAATGCCCGCCCACTCGTTTTGCTTGGTGGAGATCATGCTGACGCCTTCCGCGATCATATCGTAGGCCTGCCAGTCGCCGGTGCGGCTGTTCTTACGCCACTGGAAGTCCAGGCGAACCGGCGGGCGGCCGTTAGGATCGATGATGGAGACGCGGATGGCAATAATATTGGCATCGCCATAGGGCTGCTCAGGTGCGATCTGGTAAGTCTGACCGTGGTAGAGCGCCAGCGCCTGGCCGTAAGCCTGCGCCAGGTAGTCGCTAAAGGCTTTGAAATAGGCTTCGCGCTGGGCAGGCGTCGCTTCTTTGTAGTAACGTCCCAGCACTAACGCGCCGGCATATTTAATCTGCACATAGGGCAGCAGCTCTTCACGCACGATTTGGCGCAGGTAGTTGGGATCCTGCTTGATTTTAGGCTGCTCGTTTTTAAGACGGGTAAAGGTTTTCTCCGCCGCCTCGTTCATCAGCTTGTAAGGGTTGGTCTGGTCGGCGGCAGCGTTAGCCGCGACCGGGGCGATGATTAACATGGCCACCATCAGGAAACGTTTAAACATTACTGCTCCTCTTAAGGGTTAGTCGCTGCGGCCGGGGCAGGCTCGCCGCCGTTCTCCGGCGCCGCGTTTTTACTCTCGTTACCGTTGCCGCTCTTATACAGGAACTGGCCTATCAGATCTTCCAGCACCATTGCCGACTTGGTGTCCTGAATGGTGCTGCCATCCTTAAGCATAGCCGTTCCCATCTCCGGATCGTCAAAACCGACGTTGAGCGCCAGATACTGTTCGCCCAGCAGGCCAGAGGTTCTGACCGCCAGCGAGCTGGTATCCGGCAGCTGATTATATTTGTCTTCGATATCCATCGAGACGCGCGGCAGATAGGTTTTCTCATCCAGGCCGATATCCGTCACGCGGCCAACTACCACGCCGCCAATTTTCACCGGCGAACCGCTTTTCAGCCCGCCGATATTGTCAAAGGTAGCGTACAGCCGCCAGGTGGGTTCGCTGCCCAGGGATTTCAGATCCGCCACGCGCAGGCAGAGAAACAGCGCCGCGCAAAGCGCCAGCAGTAAAAAGACCCCTACCCAAATTTCGCTTTTTTTCGTTTGCATCGAATCAGTTCCCAAACATCAGTGCTGTCAGCACAAAATCCAAACCGAGCACAGCCAGAGAAGCATGTACTACAGTACGCGTCGTCGCCCGGCTAATGCCTTCAGAAGTCGGCACGGCATCGTAGCCGTTAAACAGGGCAATCCAGGTGACGGTAAAGGCGAAAACGGCGCTTTTGATCACGCAGTTGACGATATCGGTACGGATATCCACGGCGTTTTGCATCGCCGACCAGAAAAAGCCGCCGTCGATGCCTTTCCAGCTGACGCCCACGATAGCGCCGCCCAGAATACCTACCGCGACGAAAATCAGCGTCAGCAGCGGCATACTGATAAAACCGGCCCAGAAGCGAGGAGAGATAATCCTGCGCAGCGGATCGACCGCCATCATCTCCATGCTGGAGAGCTGCTCGGTCGCCTTCATCAGACCGATTTCCGCCGTAAGCGCCGAGCCTGCCCTGCCGGCAAACAGCAGCGCCGTGACGACCGGCCCCAGTTCGCGCAGCAGCGACAGCGCCACCAGCATCCCCAGGCTGCTGTCGGCCCCGTAGGTATTCAGCACCAGGTAGCCCTGCAAACCCAGCACCATGCCGATAAACAGGCCGGAAACCACGATAATCAGCAGCGACAGCACGCCAATGCTGTACAGCTGCTTGATCACCAGCGGCGCATGTTTGCGGAAGCGGGGAATGCCTATCAGCGCGTGAAAAAGCATCAGCCCGGCGCGGCCAAACGAGGCGCAAATATTGATCCCCTGACGTCCGACGGACGCCAGTGCACGTAGTAACATCAGATTAACTCCCTGAGCCGGTTAGATCCTGCAGATAGTCGCCTGCGGGAAAACGAAAAGGAACCGGGCCGTCGGCGATGCCGTCGATAAACTGGCGAACCCGGGCATCTTCATTTTCATGCAGCGCGCTGGCCGTTCCCTGAGCGATAACTTTCTGTCCGGCGATAATGTAGGCGTAGTCGGCAATGCTCAGCACTTCCGGCACGTCGTGTGAAACCACAATGCAGGTCATGCCCAGCGAGTGGTTCAGCTCGTCAATCAGCTTGACCAGCACGCCCATGGTGATCGGGTCCTGCCCGACGAAAGGTTCGTCGAACATAATCAGATCCGGCTCCAGCGCGATAGCTCTGGCCAGCGCCGCGCGCCGCGCCATGCCGCCGGACAGCTCGGAAGGCTTTAGCTGAGCCGCGCCGCGCAGGCCGACGGCTTCCAGCTTCATCATCACCGTGCTGTGCAGCAGCGCGGGCGGCAGCTGCGTATGTTCGCGCAGCGGCCAGGCGACGTTGTCAAACACCGTCAGATCGGTAAACAACGCGCCGGACTGAAATAACATGCTCATTTTTTTACGCGCTTCGTAGAGACGCGAGCGCGAAAGCGCGGGGATATTTTCCCCGTTAAACCAGATTTCGCCGGCATCGGGACGCAGCTGACCGCCGATCAGACGCAGCAGCGTGGTTTTACCAATGCCTGAAGGGCCCATAATGGCTGTGACTTTCCCTTTCGGCACCGTAAGCGAGATGTTATCGAAAACCGGGCGATCGCCGCGAGCGAAGCTGACGCCCCGAACGTCCACCAAATTCGTCTCCGTCTGGCTCATTGTGACCTCTTATCCTCTTTTCCAGGCATTTCATCCTCTACCGATGGTAACGTATAACCAGCGGAACTGGACACTTTTACAGAAACTTATCCGTCTGACGTAGCGAAAGTTGGCATAAGTTTTACTTTTTGCTTTCAGACCGTCAAAATCAGCGCGTTCGCGGCCATTTTACCGGCCCGTTTTGCTCGTCGTGCAAGGCAAGCCGACGATTATACCCGATCAAAGGACATTTCATGCTTGTAGCTACCGCACTATTGATTATCGGCCTGGTCCTGCTGGTATATGGTGCAGATCGTCTGGTGTTCAGCGCGGCTATCCTGTGCCGCGCAATTGGCGTTCCTCCGCTGATTATCGGCATGACCGTGGTCAGCATAGGCACCTCGCTGCCTGAACTGATCGTCTCTTTCTCCGCTTCCCTGCACGGCCAGATGGATTTAGCGGTTGGCACGGCGGTCGGCTCCAATATCACCAATATTCTGCTGATCCTCGGCGGCGCGGCGCTGCTGCATCCCTTAAGGCTGTATTCCAGGCTGCTGGCGCGCGAGCTGCCGTTGATGCTGCTGATTACATTAATCAGCGGCCTGCTGCTGTTTGATAATATGCTAAGCCGCAATGACGGCCTGATCCTGATTGCCTTTGCGGCAGGCTACCTGTTGTTTATTATCAACATTGCCCGCAAAGCGGAGCGTGGCGATACGGATTCGCTGACGCGCGAACAGCTTGCCGAACTGCCGCGTGACGATACAGGCAACACGGTGGCGTTTCTCTGGCTGGGCGTGGCGCTGATTATTTTACCGATGTCGACCCGTATGGTTATCGACAACGCAACGGTTATCGCCAATTTTTTTGGCGTCAGCCAACTGGTGATCGGCCTGACGGTGATCGCTGTCGGCACCAGCCTGCCGGAGCTGGCTACGGTGATTGCCGGCGCGCTGAAAGGCGAAGATGATATCGCCATCGGCAATCTGATCGGCTCTAACATCTACAATATTGCCATTGTACTTGGCATTCCGGCGCTGCTGCATCCGGGCGCGGTGGATATGCATGCTTTTGCCCGCGACTACTGGATCATGCTGGGCGTCAGCGCGCTGTTTACGCTTATCTGCCTGCGCCGTAGCCGCTGTATCGGCAGAGTGGCGGGCGCGCTGCTGCTGACAGGCTTTGTTGCCTGGGTCGCGTTACTCTACTGGCTTCCTTCGGCCACCTTTTGGTAAAAGGATTAGAACCTATGTCACCTGTTACTCTACGGCCCGACTTTGATTTTCAGCAGGCGGGGAAAGATGTTCTGACGATTGAACGTCAGGGACTGGAACAGCTCGATCGGTACATTAACGAAGACTTTACCGAAGCCTGTAAGCAAATTTACAACTGCCACGGCAAAGTGGTGGTGATGGGCATGGGGAAATCGGGCCACATCGGCAAAAAGATGGCGGCCACCTTCGCCAGCACCGGCACCCCGGCGTTTTTCGTGCATCCGGCAGAGGCCAGCCACGGCGATCTTGGCATGGTCAGCTCGGGCGATATTGTTATCGCCATTTCCAACTCCGGCGAATCCTCCGAGATCCTGGCGCTGATCCCGGTGCTGAAGCGGCTGCGCGTCTCGCTTATCTGTATGACCGGCCGTCCCGACAGCGCGATGGGCCGCGCGGCAGATATCCATCTCTGTGTTAAAGTACCGCAGGAAGCCTGTCCGCTGGGGCTGGCGCCGACCACCAGCACCACGGCAACGCTGGTGATGGGCGACGCGCTGGCGGTAGCGCTGCTGAAGGCGCGCGGCTTTACGGCTGAGGATTTCGCCCTCTCCCATCCGGGTGGCGCACTGGGCCGCAAGCTGCTGCTGACCGTTGACGATATTATGCATAGCGGCGATGAAATTCCTCGCGTCGGCCGTGACGCCTCGCTGCGTGACGCCCTGCTGGAAATCACCCGTAAGAATTTAGGTATGACGGTAATCTGTGACGATTTGATGAAGATCGAAGGGATTTTCACCGATGGCGATCTGCGACGCGTCTTTGATATGGGCATTGATATTCAACATGCCAGTATCGCCAGCGTTATGACCTCGGGCGGCGTACGGGTGCGGCCCCATACGCTGGCGGTCGATGCCCTGAATCTGATGCAGAGCCGTAATATTACCGTTTTAATGGTAGCCGACGGCGATCGGCTGCTTGGCGTAGTGCATATGCACGACATGCTGCGTGCCGGCGTGGTTTAACAAGGAATAAAAAATGGCTGGCGCAAGCTGGATAAGTACCTGTTATGGCGACGTGAGCGAGACCGTGATGGCGCGCGCGCGTGAAATTAAGCTGTTGATTTGTGACGTAGATGGCGTGATGTCCGACGGTGTGATTTACCAGGGCAATAACGGCGAGGAGCTAAAAGCCTTCAACGTGCGGGACGGCTACGGCATTCGCTGCCTGCTGACCTCGGACGTGGAAGTCGCTATTATCACCGGTCGCAAGGCAAAGCTGCTGGAAGATCGCTGCGCCACGCTGGGCATTACGCATCTTTACCAGGGCCAGTCGGATAAGCTTTTGGCCTTCCGCGAACTTCTGGATAAACTGTCGCTGATGCCGGAGCAGGTCGCCTACATTGGCGATGACCTGATTGACTGGCCGGTAATGGCGGAAGTCGGCCTGAGCGTGACCGTAGCCGATGCGCATCCCGTGCTGCTTCCTCGTGCCGACTACGTTACCCGCCTCGCGGGCGGACGCGGCGCCGTACGTGAAATTTGCGATCTGATCCTAATCGCGCAGGATAAGTTTGATAAGGCCAAAGGGCAGTCTGTATGAGTAAAACAAGGCGTTGGATTACGCTCCTGCTGGCGCTGGTAGCGATCGTGCTGATTGGCTGGAACCTGGCCGATACGGATAAGCCTGCGCCCGCGGCCAGCAACGCGCTGGAGCCGACCTATACGAGCCAGTCGTCCAATACGGTGGTGTATAACCCGGAAGGTGGACTGAGCTACAAGCTGGTGTCCGAGAAAGTAACCTACTTTTCCGCCGACGCGGTAAGCTGGTTCGATAATCCGGTCATGACCACCTATGACGAAAACAAAGTGCCCACCTGGTCGGTACGGGCAGACAAGGCCAAACTAACCAATGACCGTATGCTCTATCTTTACGGCCACGTCGAGGTCAACAGTCTGGCCCAGGACGCCCAGCTACAACGAATTAAAACCGATAACGCCGTAGTGAACCTTGTCACGCAGGACGTTACCTCAGAAGATCGGGTAACCTTATACGGCAACAGCTTCAGCTCTAGCGGCATGAAGATGCGTGGCAATTTACGGAAGAAAACCGCCGAGTTGATTGAAAAGGTCAAAACCTCCTATGAAATTCAGAATGCGAACCAACCTTAAGTTTTTGACGCTCGGCCTGCTGCTGACTGCCAGCCTGCCCGCTCTTGCCCTGACGGGCGATTCGGATAAGCCGGTCAACGTGGACTCCGAAAATCAGGCGCTGGATATGCAGGGCAACGTGGCGACCTTTACCGGCAACGTCATCGTGACCCAGGGCTCGATCAAAATCACCGCGGATAAGGTTGTGGTCACGCGTCCGAACGGCGACAGCAACAAAACCATCGTGGATGCCTGGGGCAATCCGGCAACGTTTTATCAGATGCAGGACAACGGCAAGCCCGTTAAAGGCCATGCGCAGAAAATGCACTACGAGCTGGCGAAGGATTTCGTCGAGCTGACGGGCAGCGCTTATCTGGAGCAGCTGGACAGCAACGTCAAAGGCGATCGCATCACCTATCTGGTGAAAGAGCAGAAAATGCAGGCCTACGGCAATACCGGCAAGCGCGTCACTACCGTGCTGGTGCCTTCGCAGCTGCAGGATAAAAACGCCTCCTCCCCCAAGAAGAGTAACTAAGCCATGGCGACTTTAATTGCGCAAAATTTGGCGAAGGCCTACAAAGGCCGACGCGTGGTGGAAGATGTCAGCTTGGAGGTAAAATCCGGTGAGATCGTCGGCCTGCTGGGCCCGAACGGCGCCGGTAAGACCACCACGTTTTATATGGTGGTGGGCATTGTGCCGCGCGACGCGGGCCGCATCGTTATCGACGATGAAGATATCAGTATTCTGCCGCTGCACGCGCGCGCGCGTCGGGGCATCGGCTATCTGCCGCAGGAAGCCTCTATTTTCCGCCGCCTGAGCGTGTACGACAACCTGATGGCGGTGCTGCAAATCCGTGAAGATTTAACGGCGGAACAGCGAACCGATCGCGCCAACGAGCTGATGGAAGAGTTCCATATCGCGCACCTGCGCGACAGCATGGGTCAGGCGCTTTCCGGCGGTGAACGCCGTCGCGTAGAGATCGCCCGCGCGCTGGCGGCGAACCCTAAATTCATCCTGCTGGATGAGCCTTTCGCAGGCGTCGATCCGATTTCGGTTATCGATATCAAAAAGATTATCGAACACCTGCGCGACAGCGGCCTGGGTGTGCTGATCACCGATCACAACGTCCGTGAAACGCTGGCCGTCTGCGAACGAGCCTATATCGTCAGTCAGGGACACCTGATCGCTCACGGCTCGCCTGAGCAAATCCTCCAGGATGAACAAGTTAAGCGCGTCTATTTGGGCGAAGAGTTCAGACTCTGATAAGGTGTTCAGACCGGTCAAGATTTTTAAGGAATAAGTATCCTGAATATGAAGCAAGGTTTGCAGCTCAGGCTTAGCCAACAGCTTGCCATGACGCCACAACTGCAGCAGGCGATACGTCTGCTGCAACTCTCTACGCTTGAACTCCAGCAGGAAATTCAGCTGGCGCTGGAAAGCAACCCGCTGCTTGAACAAACCGATCTTCACGAAGAAGTCGACAGCCGCGAATATCAGGAAAAAGAGGCGCTGGATACCCGCGAGGCGCTGGAACAAAAAGATATGCCGGAAGAGCTGCCGCTCGACGCCACCTGGGACGAAATCTACACCGCCGGCACGCCCTCGGGCACCGGCACCGACTATCACGACGACGAGCTGCCCGTTTATCAGGGCGAAACCACCCAGTCGTTGCAGGACTACCTGATGTGGCAGGTAGAGCTGACGCCTTTTACCGATACCGATCGCGCCATCGCCACCGCCATTGTCGACGCCGTGGATCCAACCGGCTATCTGACCGTTTCTCTTCAGGAGATCCAGGAGAGTATCGGCAACGAAGAGCTTTCTGCGGAAGAAGTCGAAGCGGTACTGAAGCGCGTTCAGCGGTTCGATCCGATCGGCGTCTGCGCACGCGATCTGCGCGACTGCCTGCTGGTGCAGCTGTCGCAGTTCGTGGATGACACGCCCTGGCTGAAAGAGGCCAGGCTTATTGTCAGCGACCATCTGGATCTGCTGGCTAACCACGACTTCCGCAGCCTGATGCGCGTCACGCGGCTGAAAGAGGACGTGCTGAAAAACGCCATGCAGCTGATCCAGTCGCTTGACCCGCGTCCCGGCCAGTCGATTAATACCAGCGAACCGGAATATGTCATCCCGGACGTGCTGGTGCGTAAAATCGGCGCCCGCTGGGTGGTGGAACTGAATGCCGACAGCGTGCCGCGCCTGAAGATTAACCAGCACTATGCTTCGCTGGGCGGTAGCTCTCGCAGCGACAGCGACAGCCAGTTTATTCGCAGCAATTTGCAGGAAGCCCGCTGGCTGATAAAAAGTCTGGAGAGCCGCAACGATACGCTGCTGAAGGTCACGCGCTGCATCGTCGACCAGCAGCAGGCTTTCTTCGAGCAGGGTGAAGAATTTATGCGTCCTATGGTGCTGGCGGATATCGCCTCCGCCGTAGAGATGCACGAATCGACGATTTCACGCGTTACTACGCAAAAATACCTGCACAGCCCACGCGGTATTTTTGAACTGAAATATTTCTTCTCCAGTCACGTGAACACCGAAAGCGGCGGCGAAGCCTCTTCCACGGCCATTCGCGCGCTGGTGAAGAAATTGATCTCGGCGGAGAATCCCGCCAAGCCTCTTAGCGATAGCAAGCTGACCACCCTGCTCTCCGACCAGGGGATCATCGTGGCCCGCCGCACCGTCGCGAAGTACCGAGAGTCTTTATCCATCCCGCCCTCAAATCAGCGCAAGCAGCTGGTCTGAACGAACAGATAAGGAAGAGCTTATGCAACTCAATATTACCGGGCAGAATGTTGAAATTACCGAGCCTTTACGTGAATTCGTGGTGGCTAAATTCGCCAAGCTGGAGCAATACACTGACCGTATCGGGCAGGTTTATATTGTGTTGAAGGTGGAAAAGGTGACGCAGGTCGCCGATGCGACGCTGCACGTCAGCGGTGGTGAGTTGCACGCCACCTCGGAAGAAAAAGATATGTATGCGGCGATTGACGGCCTGATTGACAAGCTGACACGCCAGCTGAATAAACATAAAGACAAGCTGAAGCAGCATTAATTACCCTTGCAGCATTGATTATTTTTTCGCCACCCTTATCTGATAAGAATGTGGTGTAAACTAACCGGCTCGTCTTCTGATTGCAGAAGGCGGGCCGTTAATCAACGGGCATAATGCATTCGACTGATGGCCTGCCGAACGATCGGGCAGCGCCGTTTTGCCAGGCGGAAGTGAATACCTAAGTGAACCTATGATGAACAATGACCTGACACTGGAACTGAGCTCGGTCCTGAGCCTTTCCTGTACCCGCAACGGCGTGCACTGCCAGAGCAAAAAGCGGGCGCTGGAAATTATCAGCGAGCTGGCGGCCAAACAGCTTAATCTGCCGCATCAGACGATCTTTGAAGCGATCCTGACGCGTGAACGTATGGGCAGTACCGGTATAGGTAACGGCATCGCGATCCCACACGGCAAGCTGGTGGAAGATACGCTGCGCGCGGTAGGCGTGTTTATCCGTCTCGATCAGCCGGTAGCCTTCGACGCTATCGATAATCAACCGGTCGATCTGCTTTTCGCCCTGCTGGTGCCTGCCGATCAGTGTAAAACGCATCTGCACACGCTCTCGCTGGTCGCAAAACGTCTGGCCGATAAAACGGTCTGCCGCCGACTGCGCGCTGCGCAAAGCGATGAAGAGCTGTTTGCTATCATGGCAGAGGAACCACAAGCCGCCTCTTAAGCCTTTAGTGGGCCGGTCTGTCGGCCCGAGCGTATGCACAGGGAAGTTCCCCGTCCCTTTGGAAAGGCTTCAAATCAGGAGAATAAGTCATGGTGCTGATGATCGTCAGCGGGCGTTCTGGTTCCGGTAAGTCCGTCGCGTTGAGGGCGCTGGAGGATATGGGCTTCTACTGCGTGGATAATCTGCCCGTGGTGCTGCTGCCGGAGCTGGCCAGGTCACTGGCGGATCGTAACATCTCGGCGGCCGTCAGTATTGACGTGCGCAATATGCCAGAGTCGCCGGAAATCTTTGAGAAAGCGCTGACCGGCCTGCCCGACAGCTTTTCGCCGCAGCTGCTGTTCCTGGATGCCGATCGCAATACGCTGATCCGGCGCTACAGCGATACCCGACGCCTGCATCCGCTTTCCAGTAAAAATCTTTCGCTGGAAAGCGCCATCGATGAAGAGAGCGATCTGCTGGAGCCGCTGCGCTCGCGTGCGGATCTGATCGTCGATACCTCCGAGATGTCGGTGCACGAGCTGGCCGAAATGCTGCGCACGCGCCTGTTAGGCAAGCGGGAACGTGAACTGACGATGGTGTTTGAATCCTTCGGCTTCAAGCACGGTATTCCGATCGATGCCGATTACGTGTTCGACGTCCGCTTTCTGCCGAACCCGCACTGGGATCCGAAATTGCGGCCGATGACGGGGCTGGATCGTCCGGTGGCCGCTTTCCTGGATCGTCATACCGAAGTGCACAATTTTATCTATCAGACGCGCAGCTATCTTGAACTCTGGCTACCGATGCTGGAAACCAACAACCGCAGCTATCTTACCGTGGCGATTGGCTGTACCGGCGGCAAGCATCGCTCGGTTTATATTGCCGAACAACTCGCTGACTATTTCCGCTCGCGCGGCAAGAACGTGCAGTCCCGTCATCGTACTCTGGAAAAGCGCAAATCATGACCGTCAAACAAGTGGTTGAGATCAAAAACAAGCTGGGTATGCACGCCAGACCGGCGATGAAGCTGTTTGAACTGGTGCAAAGCTTTGATGCCGAGGTGCTGCTGCGCAACGAGAGCGGCACGGAAGCGGAAGCCAGCAGCGTTATTGCACTGCTGATGCTGGATTCGGCGAAAGGCGGACAGATTGAGATTGAAGCCAGCGGGCCGGAAGAAGAAAAAGCGCTGGCGGCGGTGATCGAACTCTTTAACGCTGGCTTCGACGAGGATTAATCAGCCGCTCAGACGCGCTCAGCGCCCCTGAGCGCGGTTCTTGACCCTCAAGCGTACCGTTCCTCTCGGCGGCGCTTATTACGCCCCTGAGCGCTGTCCTTGCTCGTGATGCTCTGCACACACTTATGCACCTCTAAGCACGGTGCTTTCTCCACAGCGTACCTTTTCCTCTTGGCATGGCTTATTACTCCCCTGAGCGCTGTCCTTGCTCGTGATGCTCTGCACACACTTATGCGCCCCTGAGCATGGTTATTTCTTTCAGGCTACCTTTCTGTCAGCGTAGCTTATGCGCGTTCAGAAAACCTTCTCCGCCCAGCTGGCGCATCTGGCGTAAGATCCACTGCTGCCGCTGGCGCACATAGGCCGACGGCGCGTCGGCGCGAAAACGGATCGGGTTCGGCAACACGGCCGCCAGCAATGCCGCTTCCGCCATTGTCAGGCGACTGGCGGGCTTATGAAAATAGCGTTGCGATGCCGCTTCCACGCCAAATACGCCCTCGCCGAACTCCGCTACGTTCAGATAGACCGTCAAAATGCGCCGTTTTGTCCACACGGTTTCGATCGCAACCGTCAGGCCCGCTTCCAGTCCCTTACGTATCCAGCTGCGCCCGTCCCATAAAAAAACGTTCTTTGCGGTCTGCTGCGATAGCGTAGAAGCGCCGCGCATGCGGGTCTCTTCACCATCCAGCACCGACTGGATCGCCTGTACGTCAAATCCCCAGTGGTCGGGAAATTTTTGATCCTCTGAGGCGATAACCGCCAGCGGCATCCAGGGAGAGATATTTTTCATCTCTACCCAGTCTGAATGCGCGACATAACGGAAATCGCCGCTCAGCCAGGCGCCAATCTGCCTTTCTGCCATCACGGCAGAGAAAGGGACGGGCAAAAAAGAAAAAAGTAGGATCCCGGCGATCGCGATCCCGGCCAGGCCGATCGTCACTCGTAACGCCCAGGTTTTTAGCCGCTGTCCGCTGGTTTTTTTGCGCTGCTTCATTAACATTTATCCATAATGATCTTATGAATTCCTGTAACAGGAACCCGTTCGTACAATGTAAAAAAGCGATGCGGGGCGCAACGCATTTGACTTAATGTAAACGTTTGCATGCGCTTACAACTTGAAGCACTTTGTAAATGTATTAAGTGCTTCAATCACTTCCGCGCATTCGGAATCGGTTCCATGCCGTAAACGAACCTGTAGCGATGAAGAAACAATCAACGCGGTCCGTCCGCGCAATGCCAGCCAATTCATTCATGAACCTTATAAATTGCGTGAGTTAGCTTTTGCTAATTTTATCTTAAAGGCCCCTCAGAATGGCTGTGGGCCCAGGTTATGCTTTTGGGGTTGGTGAGCGAAAATTGCGCCTTAAGTTAAAAGGATTACGATAAAAACATGTTTATTAATCGTTAATTCCTTCCAATATCACTTTCCATTTTGTTGTACCGTGCGGTTTCACAAGAGAGACACCAATCTCACAAAAAGAACATGTTTTACATGGAGTTAAATATTTGCCAGGCGAGGTGAAATTCTTTTAGCATCACTGCTAGCGATCAATGGAACCGGTTACCTGAATACGTCAATCAAAACCGGACAAAAACTGGCACAATTGTACAATTTTTGCGCAAGATCGCGAATAAATTCATTCCGTGCTTGACTGTATCATCAAATTAATGTTTTCTGTCTGGAAACGCTGCTCCACATCACACATTTTAATGAATCTTGTAACATGTGATGGGAGTTTTGCTAAGGTAGTTCCTGAGCGTTTTACCCAATACCGCGCCTGCGCTTCGATACTCTTACTTTAAGAACAGCGTAGGCCTCAAGTTTCCCTGGTGTTGGCGCAGTATTCGCGCACCCCGGCCTCGGTCGGGGTCATTTTTTTTGGGCCTTTGATACCCATTCCCGCAGTACCGCAACGTCGTTACGCCACTCGTGTTTCAGCTCGTCAATCCACTCCTGCACATTGTCCCACCACGCCGGTAGCTCAGGGCTTTGGATCTGTTTCGCCAGCTGCTGTAAATGGACCAGACCAACCGATCCCGCCGCGCCCTTGATCTTGTGCCCTTCTTCCGCAATGCCTTTTTGATCGCGCGCGGTCATGTTCAAATCCAATACTTCCAGATAACCTGGCATCATCTTTTCAAACATTTCCAGACTCTGCACAATCAGCTGCGGCCCAACCAGCTCGATATACTGCTCCAGCATGGTGATATCCAGCAGCACGGGCGCGTCAGAGTGAGAAGCTTCCGCCGGCTCGTCCTCCTGCTCCTGGTAGTCCCAGTACTTCTGGATAATGGCGGTCAGCGCCGGTACCGCCAGCGGTTTACTCAGCACGTCGTCCATGCCCGCGTCCAGATACTCTTTTTTATCTTTAAGCACGTTAGCGGTGAGCGCCACCAGCGGCGGCAGCTGTTGATGGCCGTAGCGCCGATGGATTTCCCTCGCCACGTCAAGGCCGGTCATATCCGGCAGCTGAATATCCAGCAGCACCAGGTCAAACTCTTCGGGATCGAACATCGTCAGCGCTTCTGCGCCCGTCATGGCCACTTCAACGCTGTTGCCCAGCTTCTCCAGTACCGAACGCGCTACGACCACGTTCAGCTCGATATCCTCAACCAGCAGGACGTGCAGCGCCGGTAGCGGCATATCGTCCGCAGGCTGCTCGGCCTCATGCTGCGTCACGACGCGCGGCGCATTAACCGTCAGCGTAAAGCAGGAGCCCTTACCGGGCGCGCTGCGCACGCTGATATCTCCGCCCATGCTCTGCGCCAGACGACGCGAAACCGCCAGCCCAATGCCGGTGCCGGTCGCCGGTTTGCCGCCATGCTGATCTTTCACCTGATAATACATGGCGAAGATTTTGTCCTGCTCATCCTGCGGGATCCCCATGCCGGAATCTTCCACCTCAAAGCGCAGACAATCCTCGCCCTGATAGGCCACCCGCACGATAATGCTGCCCTGCTGGGTAAATTTCACTGCGTTACCGATCAGGTTCCACAGGATCTGACGCAGCCGCGTGCCGTCGGTGATAATTTTATGCGGCAGCGGCGGATGGGCGTCGAGCACGAACTTCAGTCCTTTCGGCTGGGCCAGCAGGCCGGAGAGATTCTCCAGATCCGCCAGGAAGCCGGTAAAATCAACCGGCTGGTTATCCAGCTGCACCTTGCGGCGCTCGATCTTATCCATTTCGATAACGTCATTGAAAATATTGCCCAGCGTGATGGCCGAGACGTGGATGGTTTTTAGGTATTTCAACTGCTCCGGATTCAGCTCGGTATCCAGCAGGATACGGCTCAGACCGACGATGCCGTTAAGCGGCGTACGAAGCTCGTGGCTGATCGTAGAGATAAAGGTGGTCTTTTCCCTGCTCGCGTTCTCTAAAGCGTCCTGATAGCGTTTACGCTCGGTTATATCGCGTCCAAAGCCCATCAGCCCGCTGCGTTTACCTACGCGGTCGTAATAAGGCACTTTACGGATCTCAAAGCAGGCCTTGCGGCCATCGGGATACTGCAGCCACTGCTCGTAGGTCAGCGAAACGTTGTGGCGAAAGACCTTCTCGTCCGTTTCCAGCACTTTGGTGGCGGCATCACGATCGTAGACATCGTGCGGCGTCAGGCCGATAAGCTGCTTCTCGCTTTTGCCCGTCAGCAGCTCCATGGCCCGGTTGCAGCCGGAAAACTGCTGATCGATATTGCGGTAGAACACCAGATCGGGCGAGGCGTCCAGAAACGAACGCAGGAAAGAAGACTGCTGCTCCAGCTCAATCTGCGCCTGCTCGCGCCTGGTCATCTCTTCCGTCAGTTTGTCCATCACCTGCAGGCGCGCTTTTTCCGCCTTGATACGATCGGCGATCTCCTGATTGAGCTGGGTAATGTTCTCCTTCATCTGCTGGTTTAGCTCCAGATCGCGATGGCGCATCTCTTCAAGCTTATCCACCAGGCGCGCCAGGCGCTGCCGCGACTCCTCCAGCTGCTCAACCACCACCGACAGGAAATAGACGGCCCATGGCGTTATCAACAACCCGAAAAAGACCGAGCGAACCATATCGATGCTTTCTACATGTCCGCGCAGCACCATCGTGACCGCCATCTGCACGATCATTGCCAGCACCACCAGCGCAGAAGCCAGCAGCAAAGAAAAGCGCACCAGCCCCAGCTTCACCATTAAATCGACGTAGTACTGGGCTAACAGACGAATTTGTTTCATAAAAGGTCCCTTCGAGAGCAATACCGTCAATCATACCGCAAAAGCTTAAAAGACAAAGGTCACGGCCCCCTGCGCAGGCTGCACCACTGCGGTGCAGCCTGAAAGCAATGCCACGATTGACGTTCCGCGCGCCTGTCAAAAGACAGGTCAGTATCGTCTCCGGCCATCCGCTAAGCCTGCCGCCATTTAGCGCTGGGAAAGCATGACCGTCTGGCGAACACCGCCGCTGTTTTGCGCTATTAAGCGTGACCGCGACCCGCGCGGTCGTTGACTTTGGTTACCAACAGACTTTGTAACAGCGGTACAGGGTATACGCGGTTGAGCGCCATCGGTACGCGAAAAGTGATGTTTAACCTGTGCATAGCCCGTTTTGCCTTAAGTGCATTATCCGTTTTTGCAATTCATAGCGATAAGCGCCTGCCGCCGCGCTTTCGCCTGAAACGCAATGAATAAAAATTCACATTAAACGTGGATGCAATCAAAACCAGCCTGATTAATTTTACTAATGATGCACGGGGGTTTAATTCAAATAAGCCTCCCCGTTAAAAACAGCCGCTTTCAATGATTAAGGCTACTTTATTAGCATTTTCTGCTGGCAATACCCCCAGCACCAGCATGGTGCAGAGATTTGCGCCCTGCACTACAGTGAGACAGTTCACACTTCCCGGGGGATAAATGACGAAACTATACACAGAAAAAATCGTTATAAAATATTTAAAAACAATAACTTACTTAAAAGACACCTCTACAAAGCCCCTCTAAGCACGCTATTTGACCTGAGTACGCTTTCCCGATAAGTTGGAATTTCGCTGGAAGCGTTCCTGACGGGCCAGTGTCTCGGCATATCTATGCAGCAAGAAGACTCCCCAGGCTTTCTCCTCTCAGAGACCCGGAAAATAACGAGCAGCTCCCTTCAGCATGGCCTGAAGAGAACATGCCCGGCGCACAGTCGCCCACTTAAAAGCAGTCAGGAAAAAAACGATACAGAGCCAGGGGAGTCTTCTCCATTGCATTCTGTGCCTGAAATAACGTAGGTAATGTCAAAGAAGTCAGGAGGTCTGCCATGTCCAATCCAAAAGCGTTTCCCTATGGTCTGTATGACCCATCGAAAGAAAACGACAGCTGCGGCGTCGGTTTCATTACCCGTAAGGACGGCGAGCAGACCCATGAAATTCTTCAGATGGCGCACAGCGCGCTCTGCACCGTGCCGCATCGCGGCGGCATGTCTGCCGAGGGCGTAGGCGACGGCGCAGGTGTTAACGTTGATATTTCACTGCACTTTTTCCGCAAAATTACCGGCATGCCGCTCAATTCCGGTCGCTTTGGCGTCGGTAACTTTTTCGTGCCGAAAGACGATGCGCTGCGCGCCAACGCCGAAGGGCTGGTAGAAGAGACGCTGGCCGCACACGGGCTGGAGGTGATCCTTAAGCGCGAGCTGCCGCTGGATACCAGCGTATTGCGTCCGGCCGCCCTTCAGTTCCAGCTGCCTATCGTTCAGTGGATTTTTAACGCGCCTGCCGATGTGGCAGACCAGACCGCCTTTGAAAAACGTATTTATCGCGCCCTGCTGGCTATCGAAGCGCGCGCCTTTACCGAAAGCGAATTCGGCGGGCTTTACCCGCTTTCTCTTTCGTCACGTACCCAGGTGTTCAAAGCGCGCCTGAACTCCAATGAAGTGATCCCCTATTTCAAAGATCTGACCGATCCGGATCACCAGGTGCGCGGCCTGTTTTTCCATACCCGTTTCTCGACCAATACCGATCCGCATACCACAATGGCTCAGCCGTTCCGCCTGATGGCGCACAACGGCGAGCTGAACACAGATCGTAAAAACCGCATCGCCGAAGCCGCGCTGGCGCTGGCTCGCGGCAAGAAGATCGTCCGGCCGAAGGGGCAGTCCGACAGCTCGCGTCTGGATCAAAGCATCCACAGCCGTCTGATGGAAGATAACCTCGATTTAATCAACGCCGTGGTTTCAATGATGCCGCCCGCGTGGGAAAACGACGATACGCTGTCGCCGGAAGTGCGCGCTATGCTGGAGTATTTCTCGCTGTACGAAGAGAAAAACGATGGCCCGGCCGCGCTGATTTTCGGCAACGGCGACGTCATCGGCGCGCGTCTGGATCGTCTTGGCCTGCGACCGCTGCGCTCGGTGGAAACCGCCGAGTATATCGGCGCGATGTCCGAAGCCGGCCAGATCGCCTTCCCGCCGGAGAGCGTGCTGCGTCGCGGCCGTATCGAAGCGGGCGGGATGCTCTATTACGATCACAGCGAAAAGCGCAGCTACACCACCCTGGAGGCGCTGGAAAAACTGGCGGCGGAAAAAGATTATCCGACGCTGCTGGCGCAGGCGCGCGTAACGCTGAGCGATCTGCCTGTGGTGCCGGCGGAAATTCAGGGTTCGCCTTTGCGCTACAGCGGCAACCTGAAAACCTATCAGCGCTTTGTGGCCTATTACTACAACCAGGAAAGCTTCAAGTTCATGATGGATCCGATGCTGGCGACCGGCGCGGAGAAAATTTCCGCCATGGGCTACGGCAACGCCATCAACGGGCTTTCCGATCATGAAGGCGGCATGGCGCACTACTTCTCGCAGCGTTTTGCGCAGGTAACCAACCCGCCGCTGGACTCCATCCGCGAAGTGGACGGCATGACGCTGCGCGTCGCGCTGGGCGCCAAGCCGCATCTGGGCCGCAGCAAAGGCCGGCAGATTATCGTGCCGACGCCGATCCTGACGCATCTGGATATGTTGCAGCTGCGCGAGCAGGACGTGGCGCCATACGCCCGTTTCGATATGCTTTATCGTCCGGTCGTGGGCAGCGATGCGCAAAGCCGTGCCGATAACGCCGCCGCGCTGGAGCAGGCCATTGACGATCTGGCGCAGCAGGTGGTGGATTTTGCCCGCGAACAGGGCGGGATCGCGGTGCTGACCGACCGTCATATCTCGAGCGAGCGCGCCGCCATACCGATGCTGCTGGTGGTTTCCGCCATTAACCAGCGTCTGGTGCAGGAAGGCCTGCGTCTGGACGTGTCGCTGGTGGTCGAGAGCGGACAGAGCATCTCTTCGCACCATATCGCCGCCGCGCTGGGCTTTGGCGCGTCCGCTATCTATCCACTTGGCGTGCAAATGCGCGCCGAGGAGAAATATGGCGAAGGCGAAGAAGGCAACAAAGCCTTTAAGCGCTATGCCAAAGCGGCTGAAAAAGCGCTGATGAAAACCATGGGCAAGGTTGGCCTCTGTACGGTTGAAAGCTACAGCTGCGGCGAATTCTTCGAGCCTAACTTCCTGGATACGGAAGATCGGGTGCTGAAGAAATATTTCCCGAATATCAAAACGCCGGTCGGCGGCGCGGGCTTCGCCACTATCGCGCAAATGGCCGTGGACTGGCACCAGAGCGCGCTGAGAATTCAGGGCGAATCAGAGGTGCCGCTGCTGGGCCTGTTTAAAGAGCGTGCCGAAGGCGCGGGTCACTCTTACGGCACTATCGCGGTGCGGACGTTTATCGATATGACGGAGCAGCCGCTGCGCTTTGTCGACAAGCCGCGTGAAGAAGATGAGTTTATTCGTCTGCTGACGCTGGCCCGTCTGGATAACGCTTTTAATATCAAGCCGGACTCCTTCGCCGACAGCAGCTTTAAGCGTATCCCGAATGCGACCATCGACAGCTTTACCATCACGCAGGACTACCGTGAGTTCTCCAGCCAGATGCAGGAAGAGCGTAAACGTCGTCCGGCGGCGCTGCGCGATATCCTGACCTTCCCGGCGGATCTGACCCACGTGGACAGCGAAGCGGAGTTTTCGCGCAAGCTGGGCCGTTACTCGCTGATCAACAACGGGTTTGCCGTGCGCGGCCTGCTGTGCGAAGCCACTGACGGCAGCGAAGGCCGCTTTACGCTGCGGCTTTCCGACACCATCAAGGGGCTGAAAACCGAGGTGGAACGTCTTTCCGCCCTGCTGGGCGCGCTGAAAGGCCGTTTCGCCGACGAGATCGCCAGCGGTGAAGTCACGGCGAACGGTCTGCATATTATTGCCAGCGGCAAAGCGGCGGACTATCTGTCGCGTATGTTTACCACGTCGCCTTCGCTGCCGTTAAGCGAAGTGCAGCCGGCCAGCGAAATCACCCGCACCTTTGCTTCCGGCGCAATGAGCCACGGCGCGCTGGTGGCCCCGGCCCATGAGGCGGTGGCGCACGGCACCAATATGGTCGGCGGCATGAGCAACTGCGGCGAAGGCGGCGAGCACTATTCGCGTCACGGCACTATCCGCGCTTCGCGCATCAAGCAGCTGGCCTCCGGTCGTTTCGGCGTTTGGGCAGCCTACCTGGCGGATCCGATGCTGGAAGAGCTGGAAATCAAAATCGGCCAGGGCGCCAAGCCCGGCGAAGGCGGTCAGCTGCCTGCGGCCAAAGTCACCGTGGAGATCGCGGCAGCGCGCGGCGGTACGCCTGGCGTGGAGCTGGTTTCGCCGCCGCCACACCATGACACCTATTCCATCGAGGATTTGGCGCAGCTGATCCACGACTGTAAAGCGGCGCGCGTGCGCGTTATCGTCAAGCTGGTGTCGTCTGAAGGCATCGGCACCATCGCCGTCGGCGTGGCGAAAGCGGGCGCGGACGTGATTAACGTGGCGGGCAACACCGGCGGCACCGGCGCGGCTTCGGTCACCAGCCTGAAATATACCGGCCGCGTGGCGGAAATCGGCATCGCGGAAGTGCATCAGGCGCTGTGCGCCAACGGCCTGCGTGACAAAGTGCTGCTCCGCAGCTCCGGCGCGCAGCAAACCGGCAGCGACGTGGTGAAATCCGCGCTGTTGGGCAGCGACAGCTTCGAATTCGGCACCACGGCGCTGATGATGCTGAAGTGCGTAATGGCGAAAAACTGCAACGTGAAATGCCCGGCCGGTCTGACCACCAACGCCGAAGCCTTTGACGGCGATCCTCGCCAGCTGGCGCAGTATTTTATGAACGTGGCGCATGAAGTGCGTGAGATCCTGGCGCGTCTTGGCCTGCGTTCGCTGCGCGAAGCGCGCGGCCGTTCCGATCTGCTGCACCTGATGGATCACCCGCTTGAAGTCGGCAAGCTGGATCTGCGCGCCATGCTTACCGTGGTGCCGGAAATCAAAATCATGCAGCCGGTCTATCTGGAAAAAGATTACGAGCTGGACGATGGCTGGATCGCACAGGTAGAGCGCGAGCTGGCAACGGCAAGCGTTATCGAACTGGGCAACGGCATCACGCTGAACAACCGCAACAAAAGCGTCGGCGGCCAGCTGGCTATCGATATCGAACGCCTGCTGAACCATAAGCTGAGCAAAGCGGAACTGGCGGCGATGCCTGCCGCGCTGGCCGACGATCGGGGCCGCCACTATCTGGCGCCGGAAACGGTGAAGATCGCCACGTCCGGCTCGGCCGGGCAGTCCTACGGCGTCTTCTGCAACGACGGCATGCAGCTGCGCCATCGCGGCACCTGTAACGACGGCGTGGGCAAAGGCCAGTGCGGCGGCGAAATCGTGGTGATGTCGCCAGGCGGCGGCTCGCAGGATGCGGAAGGCAACGTATTAATCGGTAACTTCGCGCTGTTCGGCGCCACCGGCGGCCGACTGTTCGTTCAGGGACAGGCGGGCGACCGCTTCGCCGTGCGTAACTCCGGCGCCACGGCGGTAGTCGAAGGCGTGGGCGATTTCTGCTGCGAATATATGACCAACGGCGCGGTGCTGAACCTGGGCACCTTCGGCACCGGCTTCGGCAACGGCATGAGCGGCGGCTTCGCTTATCAGTACGACCCGTACCGCAAGCTGGCGAGCCATGCGGCAGGCGACTCCGTGCTGTTCGGCTCCATCACGGATAACGACGAGATGGCCAGAACCCACAAAGATGCGGTGCTGACCATGCTGCGCTGGCATCTTGCGGCGACCGGTTCGCCGCGTGCGGCCTGGCTGCTGACGCACTGGGAAACCGAGTGCCAGCACTTTGTCTACGTGATGCCGCGTTCGCTGCTGCTTTATCAGGACAGCAAGGAAATCCTCAAGGCGAAAGCGCGTAAGGATCTGCTGGAAGAGCTGTCTACCGCGATGGCCGCCCACCAGGTGGCGAAGTTTAAAGCCGCCTGGCGGAACAAATCCGCTATCGCCAACGGCGCGGTGCCCGCTTACGGCGCGACCGATACGCCGGAGATGTTTGTCCTGCTGAACAACTACACCGTGCTCAGCTTTGCGCAACAGCTCGCGCTTTCACGCCTGCCGAAAGGCACCTCGGTGAATAACGTCGCCGTGGAAAAAGCGGTACGCAACCTGCTGATGACGGAAGATTTCGCGCTGGTCAGCAAGCTACAGCGTCATGCGCGCTCGGCAATTGAAAACTACAGCGATGACGAGCTGGCCTGTCTGATTGCCGCCAAACGCATGGCGGATTACAAAGCGGCGCTGACGCAGCGCAATATCCGCTCGATGGATAGCCTGGCGACCTATGGCTGGATTATCTATCAGGATGCGCGCAACCGCGAAGTGTTGGGAGGACTGCCGGACTTTGAGGAGCTGTTCGCCCGCGCCGCGCTGCCGGAGATTGCTGCTGCCGTCGGGAAACTCTCCTGACGACCGGCTCCTGTTTATATGACGGATCGAGTAAAGAAAACAGATGAAAATTCCTTACATTCCTGAAGACGCGCCGTTTAACGGCGAGCAGAAATACTGGCTGGCGGGTTTCCTTGCCGGATTACATTCACGTCTGCTGGTGCTGGAAGAGCGCCCGCAGGCCGACAGCGGCACCGGCGCGGCGGCCACCACGCAGCTGCATATTCTGTTCGGCTCGCAAACCGGCAATGCGGAAGCGCTGGCGCAGAGCGCGGCGAAAGCCGCCCGCGACAGCGGGCTGGTGCCGGTGGTACAGGCGCTGGGCGAAGTGGACATTGAGATTTTCGCCTCGATGCGGCACGTGCTGGTGATCACCTCAACCTATGGCGAAGGCGAAATGCCGGATAACGCCCAGCTGTTCTGGCAGGCTATCTCCGCCAGCACCGCGCCGCGTCTTGAGCAGATGAACTTCGCCGTGCTGGCTATTGGCGATACCGGTTATGACGGCTTCTGCCAGGCGGGTAAATTTATCGATATGCGCCTGGAGCAGCTGGGCGCGAAGCGTCTTTACGATCGCATTGACTGCGATATTGACTATGAAGAGCCTTCGCACCAGTGGCTGACCGCCTCTATGCCGCAGTTTGCCGCCAGCGCGGGCAGCAGCGGCAAAGCGCTGGAAAACCGTCCCGAAGCGCCGGTTATTCCGGGCAGCAACAAGCAGAATCCTTATGCGGCCGCGCTGGTTACCAACCGACGTCTGTCAGGGCCAGATTCTGATAAAGATATCCGCCACTATGAGTTCGATCTCACCGATAGCGGCCTGAAATATGAAGCGGGCGATGCGCTGGGCGTTATCCCGGTTAACGACCCGACGCTGGTTAGCCTGCTGCTGGCACAGCTGAAGGCAGACTACGATACGCCGGTATCCGGCTATGACCGCAGCCTGGGCGATCTGCTGACCTATCAGTTTGAAATTTCCGAACCTTCACGCAAGCTGATTGAGTGGGTAGGCCAGAACACCACCAACCAGGAGCTGCGTCACGTGCTGCAGCATGACGATAAAGATGCCATGGGCGTCTGGCTGTGGGGCAAAGATTCGCTGGATCTGCTGCAGCTGGAGCTGGCGCGTTCTATCGGCATTCCTGAGTTTGTGGCGCTGCTGCGTCCGTTGCAGCATCGCGCCTATTCCATCTCGTCCAGCTCGAAGGCGCATCCAAACCAGGTGCATCTCACTATCGCTTCGGTGCGCTATCACAGCGCGGGTCGCGCGCGCAGCGGCGTCTGTTCCACCTATCTGGCGGAACGCGTGGGTCGGGGCGAAAAACCGTCGATCTTTATTTCGCCTAACAAAGCTTTTCGCGTTCCCGCAGACGGCAATACGCCGCTGATTATGGTTGGCCCCGGCACCGGCATCGCGCCCTTCCGCGCCTTTTTGCAGGAGCGTGAGGCAACCGGCGCTAAAGGTAAAAACTGGCTGTTCTTTGGCGACCAGCGCCTTGAGCATGACTTTATCTATCGCGACGAGCTGCTGAACTGGCAGGAAAAAGGCGTGTTGAACCGTCTGGATCTGGCCTTCTCGCGCGATCAGGCGAAAAAAATCTACGTGCAGAACCGTATGATGGAACAGGGCGCGGAGCTGTATGCGTGGCTACAGGAAGGCGCCTGTTTTTACGTCTGCGGCGATGCGTCACGAATGGCCAAAGATGTGGATAAAGCGCTGTACGAGGTTATTGCCCAGTTCGGCGGCCTGTCGGCAGAGCGCGCGGCGGACTATATCGATCAGCTGAAGAAAGAGAAACGCTACCTGCGCGACGTCTATTGATCCCCACGGCTGGCTGGGCAGCCGCTCAGCCAGCCGTTTCTCTCTGCTCTTCCGTAAGATATCTCACCACGACAGCGGGATTACCTGCTGCAACCGCGTAGTCCGGGACGCTGGTTCTTACCACGCTGCCCGCGCCAATCACCGCATGTCGCCCCACCGTGACGCCAGGCAGAATAATGGCATTCATGCCGATCCAGCTGTGTTCCTTGATCAGTACCGGCCTGACGGGCGTTCTCGCGGCCTCGTCGTCCGTCCCGCGAGCAAGCAGCGGATGACCGCTGCTGTCCATCAGCGTGACGCCTGGCCCAAAGGTTACATGATCCTCAACCGTCACGTTCTGCCAGGCGATAATGGCGGTTCCCTGCAGCACGCAGCCGGCACCGATAATAATTTTCCCCGCCTCAAAGCCGTTACGCTTCACCAGCGTCAGCTTAACCCGCCCGCAGTGAAAGGCTACCCGGTCCAGCGACTCCAGATAAGCGCCCTCGCCCAGCGAAATGCAGCGGGAAAAATCCGCCAGATCGATATAGTCTTTGTGGTACGTTTTATCTTTTACCCAGGTGAGCGTAATATCAGGCTCGCCAGAGAAACTCACCCCTTTAGCTACCGAAGAACAGTGTTTAAAAGCGGTCGATTCAGGCGTGATAGAGATATTTTCGTATAAAGGCATCGTTTTCTTCCCGGTTTTGATCGGCATAGTGGCGGATAACTTTATTTAGCGAAAACTTGCTTTCGCCCAGATCGCAGCCATAAAAAGCGGTCTGCCAGAGCTGATATTTCTGATGAATTTTCTTGCCGGCAATTTCCGATTCGTTTTTATGGTCCGCAATCTGTTTTTGATGCGGGCAGTGTACCGAACATATTTCCCGGTCAACGATAAATCGGTTATTTTGTAAAAACAGCCGCACGCCTAAATCCACATCTTCACCGCCCCAACCGTTAAAATCCTCATCAAACAGCCCGGCTTTTATCAGCGCCTGGCGCTCCGCCGAGACGTGGCACGTCCAGAAAATATCAAAGGGCGCGGGCCAGGAAGAAATATTATAGCCCAGCTCGTTATACTGCTGTTGTCGAATATCTTCTGCCTTCATCTCTTTAAAAAAGTTTACGGAAGCGCCGACATCCTCTGCACGAATAAAAGCATCCAGATCGGCCAGCATGGCGTCCGGCATTTCAAAACCGTAGACGTAGCCGATGCAGACGCCCGGCGTGCGGCTTTTCCGATGAATGCCGAGGTGCTTTTCCAGCGCGTCCTGCCGCAGCAGCACGCCGGAATCAATCAGCACGATATAGTCGCCTTCCGCCGCCGTAATACCGATGTTCCGCGCCTTTCCCGCGCGAAAACCGTTGTCGTACTGCCAGTAATAGCGAATATTCAGGCAGTCCTGATAGTCCTGACAAAGCTGACCGGTATTATCGCTACCGCCGTCATCCACGACGATAACTTCAAAAAAACGTTTATCCAGCGTTTGCCGCATCAGCGCCTGTAGCGTTTTATTCAGCAATGCTTCTCGGTTATAGGTGGGTATAACTACGCTTACGGCTATTTCCATTCGCTGTATTCCTTAGCGCGCCACAAATCACCTGACAGTGAGTCAGTCAGAAAACATAAACAATAATTAACCTTTCCGTCTATTTCAATAATGTTAATTAAAGGAAATAATATTTATTGCTGTTTTTTGATAATGATCAATTGAATAATAAAAGTAATAACGCATAAGGAACACAGAAAAGAGTAATTAAGGAAACTACTGTAATTTATTTTCTGAATAATCGTTTCTCAACAAGATAAAAAAAGCGAATATTTTCAGAAAATTCTGGAGCGAAATTTAATTTATTGTTGATTACCAGACATAAAAAAACCGGCCCTGTTCGGGGGCCGGTTTCGCTGTTACGTCTACTTCACCACGCGCAGCGCCGGGCGTCCGCCACGCGGCGGCGGCTCGTCATTGCCGTCATCATCCTGACCACTGTCGTCAGGGCGATCGCCGTCAATAACCGACATCACCGTTTCCGGTGACTCATCCTGCGCCGTAGCCGGGTTATATTCGCCCGCCTCTTCGTAGGCCGGTTCAGGCTCGAACATCGTGCCCGCGCCGTTTTCACGCGCGTAGATAGCCATTACGGCCGCCAGCGGCACCGAAACCTGACGCGGGACGCCGCCAAAGCGCGCGTTAAACGTCACCTCGTCGTTACCCAGCTCCAGATTGCCTACGGCACGAGGCGCAATATTCAGCACGATTTGACCGTCGCGTGCATACTCCAGCGGCACCAGCACGCCGGGGAGGTTGATATCCACCACCAGATGAGGCGTCAGCTGGTTGTCCAGCAGCCACTCGTAAAAGGCTCGCAGCAGATAGGGACGACGTGCGGTAAGTTGCGACATTTCCATATCAGCCCCGCGTATGCAGGCGCATTTCCCGTTCTGCTTCCGTCAGAGAAGCCAGGAAGGAATCACGTTCGAACACGCGCGTCATATAGCCCTTCAGCTCTTTCGAGCCGGCGCCGATCAGCTCGATGCCCATCTGCGGCAGACGCCACAGCAGCGGCGCCAGGTAGCAGTCTACCAGGCTGAATTCTTCGCTCATAAAGAAAGGCGTACGAGAGAACAGCGGCGCAATCGCCAGCAGCTCTTCGCGCAGCTGTTTGCGCGCGGCTTCCGCTTCCTGCGCCGTGCCGTTTTCCACTTTACGCATCAGGCTGTACCAGTCCTGCTCGACGCGATGCATCATCAGGCGGCTTTCGCCACGTGCGACCGGGTAGACAGGCATCAGCGGCGGATGCGGGAAACGCTCATCAAGGTATTCCATGATGATGCGGGATTCATACAGCGTCAGTTCACGATCGACTAACGTAGGAACGGTACGGTACGGATTGAGGTCAATCAGATCCTGGGGCAGGCTATCCATTTCTACCTGCTCGATCTCTACGCTGACACCCTTCTCCGCCAGCACAATACGCACCTGATGGCTAAAAATGTCAGTCGGACCAGAAAACAGCGTCATTACCGAACGTTTGTTGGCAGCGACAGCCATGTAAACCTCCAAGTTTATCCAGAAAATTACTGCGCAAGCCCGCCACACGGCGACCAGACGGCTAAATTGCCCCGGCTAACCCGGACGACGCTTCGTCTGTGCAGCCGCCCGGCTAATAGGCACAAAGTGTCACTCAGTTTACCAGATTTTAGCCAGCTTGTGGGGCAGGAATACGGATTTGACGGGAAAATGACAGAGCCCGTCGCGTTTTTACGAGCCAGGCCGAAAATCAGGCAAGAAAAAACCCGGTGCAGGCACCGGGTTTTTCGATAATCGATTCTGCAAGCGCAGAATAAATTAACGCTTGGAGAACTGTGGACGACGACGTGCTTTACGCAGACCGACTTTCTTACGTTCAACCTGACGGGCATCACGGGTAACGAAGCCTGCTTTACGCAGTTCGCCACGCAGTGACTCGTCATATTCCATCAGCGCGCGGGTGATACCGTGACGGATCGCACCAGCCTGACCAGAAATACCACCACCTTTAACGGTGACGTACAGATCGAATTTACCGACCAGGTCCAGCAGTTCCAGCGGCTGGCGAACTACCATGCGGGCAGTTTCGCGACCGAAGTACTGTTCCAGAGAACGCTGGTTGATAACGATGTTACCACTGCCCGGCTTGATAAATACGCGAGCGGTAGAGCTTTTGCGGCGACCAGTGCCGTAGTTTTGATTCTCAGCCATTGCCTGTAATCCCGATTAAATGTCAAGAACTTGCGGTTGCTGTGCCGCATGGTTGTGCTCGTTGCCCGCGTAAACTTTCAGTTTACGGTACATAGCACGACCCAGCGGGCCCTTTGGCAGCATGCCTTTAACCGCGATTTCAATCACACGCTCAGGACGGCGAGCAATCATCTCTTCGAAGGTCGCTTGCTTGATACCACCGATGTGGCCAGTGTGATGATAGTAAATCTTATCGGTACGCTTGTTGCCGGTTACAGCAACTTTGTCAGCGTTCAGAACGATAATGTAATCACCGGTATCTACGTGCGGAGTATATTCCGCTTTATGCTTACCGCGCAGACGACGAGCCAGCTCAGTCGCTAAACGACCTAAAGTTTTGCCCGTTGCGTCAACAACATACCAGTCACGTTGGACGGATTCTGGTTTAGCTGTAAAAGTTTTCATCTAAAAGCTTACCCAAATTAAGTTACACGTTGGTGAAATCCCAAACGCTTGAATAAACGGTTGAGGCTCACACGACCATCTCGACCAGCAAGCCCACCCCTTCGGATAGAGTTACTGGAACACAAAGAGTTTTGGGAAAAAAACCTTTGCTGTAACGTGGGGTCGCAAGATTATAGAGAAGTCGCCCGCAAAGCGCGACCCCTTTTTACAATTAAATGCGTCCCGACGCCGGGAAATTTAACGACTCATGGCAGGTGCGGCAGTCGGAGATACTCTTCGCTTTGCATCTCCTGCAGCCGTGAAACGCAGCGCTGATATTCAAACTTCAGCCGCGCGCCCTGATAGATTTCGTACAGCGTAGCCTCCGCCGAGACGACCAGCTTAACATGCCGTTCGTAAAACTCATCCACCAACGCTAAAAAACGTCGCGCCTGGTCTTCGGTTTTGTAGATCATCACCGGCACGTTAAACAGCAGCACGCTGTGAAAACGGCGCGACAGCTCAATATAGTCGTGCTGGCTGCGCCCTTCGCCGCACAGCGTCAGGAAATCCATCGCCACCACGCCTTCTGCCACGCCCAGCGTCGGCATCTTACGATGGTTGATCTCCAGCACGGGCTTATCGCTGCGATCGCTGCCGGCCAGCGCAACAAACATGCGGTCCATCTCTTTCGTGGTCGCCTCATTCAGCGGCATCATCCACAGATGGGCAGACGTCAGCGTGCGCAGGCGATAGTCGATGCCCGCATCCACATTCATCACGTCACAGTGTTGCTTTATCATCTCTATGGCTGGCAGAAAGCGTGCCCGCTGCAGGCCGTTGCGATACAGATCGTCCGGCGGAATGTTAGAGGTGGCGACCAGCGTGATCCCTCTGGCGAACAGCGCCTCCATCAGCGTGCCCAGCAGCATGGCATCAGTGATATCGGAAACGAAGAACTCATCGAAACAGAGCAGATCCGTTTCGCTTTTAAAGCGGTCAGCCACGATCTGTAAAGGATCGCTGTGGCCCTGAAGGCCCGTCAGCTCTTCATGCACGCGCAACATAAAACGATGGAAGTGCAGCCGCTGCTTGCGCTCGCCAGGAATTGCCTGAAAAAACATGTCCATCAGCCAGGTTTTGCCCCGGCCGACGCCGCCCCACATATAGAGGCCGCGAACAGGCGTCTGCGGCTCGTTTTTGCCTTTTCCCATGAGCTTATTCAGCCGGCCAAACAGCCCTTTGGTTGGGGCGGCGGCGGCGGGTTCGCGCCGGCTCAGCGCCTGATAAATCCCATCCAGGCGGGTAACGGCTTCACGTTGAATATCATCAGGTTGATACTCGCCGTTTTCAAGCGCCCGTTGATAAAGCGCAAGAGGAGACTTCGTTTGCATAGATTCCCATTCCCTGAATTATTCGGTGCGTCAGGTGATTGATTGTCGAAAAAAAGGCCGTTCTACACTAAGCGATGCAGCCGCAGGATTCCACTTCCATGAGATTAGCGGTTATAGTGGCTGTTAACGGACTGGCATAAGGCCAGAGGTTTTTACGGAACGATGAAGACAACACGGGAGTTATTATGACCTGGGAATACGCGCTTATTGGCCTGGTAGCGGGAGTAATTATCGGTGCGCTGGCGATGCGTTTTGGTAACAAGAAACTGCGCGAGCAGCGCAGCCAGCAGTACGAACTGGAAAAAACCAAAGCCGAACTGGCTGATTATCGCGAAGAGCTGACCAGCCACTTCGCGCAGAGCGCTGAGCTGCTGGATAATATGGCGCGCGACTACCGCCAGCTTTATCAGCATATGGCGAAAGGTTCCAACGACCTGCTGCCGAACCTGCCGGGCGAAAAAAATCCGTTTGCTTATCAGCTGACCGAATCGGAAGCGGATAACGATCAGGTGCCGGTGCAGATGCCGCGTGATTACCCTGACAGCGCTACCGGCCTGCTGCGCGGCGAGCGTACGGCGCACGAGAAATAGAACGGACGCGTCCTGTGGTAAAGGGGGCGTTAATCGCCCCTTTTTACTCTTCTGACCCTTGTGTCCTGGCTTCGTCCCGGATGCTCTCCCCCACTTTTTGCGAGTCTTAGCGATGAAGAAATCATTACTGTTGAGCGCATTAGCCCTGAGTATCAGCATGGGTTCAGCTCCGGCGGCGCAGGCCACGCTACCGGCACAAATTCAGGGGCAGCCGCTGCCCAGCCTGGCGCCGATGCTGGAAAAAGTGCTGCCTGCGGTGGTCAGCGTCCACGTGGCGGGCACGCAGCCGACGCAAACGCAGGAAATTCCCGAGCAGCTGAAACGCTTTTTCGGGCAGGAAGGTCAGGACGGCGGCGACAGCAGCCAGCCTTTTGAAGGCCTGGCGTCCGGCGTGGTCATTAACGCCGAAAAGGGCTATATCCTTACCAATAATCATGTGGTTAACGGCGCGGATAAAATCAGCGTCCAGCTGAGCGACGGCCGGGAATTTGACGCTAAGCTTATTGGCCACGACGAACAGACCGATATCGCGCTGATCCAGGTCAGCGGCGCCAAAGGCCTGACGCAGGTGAAAGTGGCCGATTCCGACCAGCTGAAGGTCGGCGACTTCGCGGTGGCGATCGGCAATCCGTTCGGCCTTGGCCAGACGGCCACATCCGGCATCGTGTCGGCGCTGGGACGCAGCGGGCTGAATCTGGAAGGGCTGGAAAACTTTATTCAGACCGATGCGGCGATCAATCGCGGCAACTCCGGCGGCGCGCTGGTTAATCTTAACGGCGAACTGATCGGCATTAACACCGCTATTCTCTCTTCTGCCGGCGGCAATATCGGTATCGGCTTCGCTATTCCGGGCAATATGGCGATGAATCTGGCGCAGCAGCTGATCGAGTTTGGCGAGGTGAAACGCGGCCAGCTGGGTATTAAAGGCACGGAGATGACGGCGGAGATGGCGAAAGCCTTTAACGTTGACGCCCAGCGCGGCGCTTTCGTCAATGAAGTGCTGCCAGGCTCGGCGGCGGCTAAAGCCGGCATCAAAGCGGGCGATATTATTACCTCGCTGGATGACAAGCCGGTGGAAAGCTTTGCCGCGCTGCGGGTGAAAATTGGCACCACCGCGCCGGGCAAAGAGGTGAAGGTAGGCCTGCTGCGCGACGGCAAGCCGCAGACGCTGACCGTGAAGCTGGATAACAGCACCCAAACCGCCAGCACAGAGCTGCTGAACCCTGCGCTACAGGGCGCGACCTTGAGCGACGGCGCGGCGAAAGACGGCACCAAAGGCGTCAGCGTGGACAGCGTCGATAAAGGCACGCCGGCCGCGCAGTTCGGCCTGCAAAAAGACGATATTATCGTCGGACTTAACCGCACCCGCGTTGAAAATCTTGCCGACCTGCGCAAGCAGCTGGCGGCAAAACCTTCGCTGCTGGCGCTGAATGTTATCCGCAACGGCGAAAGCCTCTACCTGCTTTTACGCTAAAACTTCGGGCGGACACCTGCGCGTCCGCCCGACTCATGTTATCCTGCCCATCGTCTATTCATTCATCAGTTAAAGCCATGTTTCCTAAACTTATGCGTTCAGTGCTTCTTGGCCTGGTGGTAGCGGGCCTGCTGCTGGTCGCGCTGCCCGCGCTGCGCATCGGCAATAATTTTTTTACGCTAAAAGATGACAGCGCCAGCCAGAAGCCCGTCAGCTATAACGACGCCGTGCGCCGCGCCGCGCCTGCGGTGGTGAACGTCTATAATCGCAGCGCCAACGCGTCGGCCCATAACCTGGAAATCCGCACGCTGGGCTCGGGCGTGATTATGGACGGGCGGGGCTATATCCTGACCAACAAGCATGTGATTAACGATGCCGATCAGATTATCGTCGCGCTGCAGGATGGCCGAATTTTTGAAGCCATGCTGGTAGGCTCGGACAGCCTGACCGATCTGGCCGTGCTGAAGATCACCGCTTCCGGCCTGCCGGTTATTCCTGTTAATCCTAAGCGAGTGGCGCATATCGGCGATCTGGTGATGGCGATAGGCAACCCTTACAACATTGGCCAGACGGTTACGCAGGGCATCATCAGCGCGACCGGCCGCGTAGGCCTCAGCCCTTCCCGTTATCAGAACTTCCTGCAAACCGATGCCTCTATTAATAAAGGCAACTCCGGCGGCGCGCTGATTAACTCACTGGGCGAACTGATGGGCATTAACACGCTGTCGTTCGATAAAAGCAACGATGGCGAAACGCCGGAAGGCATCGGTTTTGCCATCCCTACCGCGCTGGCGGCGAAAATCATGGACAAGCTTATCCGCGACGGCCGCGTTATCCGTGGGTTTATCGGCATCAGCGGACGTGAAATTCCGCAAATGCATGGCCAGAACGGCAGCATCGATCACGTTCAGGGCATTGTGGTGACCAACGTGGCGCAGGGCGGGCCGGCGGCGAAAGCAGGCCTGCAGGTGAACGACGTCATCGTCAGCGTGAACCATAAGCCTGCGGTTTCCGCGCTGGAAACCATGGACCAGGTGGCGGAAATCCGTCCGGGAACGGCGATTGACGTGGATATTTTGCGTAACGATCGCAAGATGACGCTGCAAATTACCGTACTGGAATATCCGGGCAGCTAAACGGCAAGGGCCAGCGAAAGCTGGCCCTGAGTGGCTTACTTCACGAACTCTTCGCCCTGAGCGATATCTTTCTTCAGCGTCTCCAGCATGTTCTGTAGCGCCTGCTCTTCAAACGTACTCAAAGCGCCGATGGGCTTACGCTCCGCAACGCCGTTTTTCCCCAGCAGCAGCGGCTGAGCGAAAAAGCGAGCATGCGCGCCGTCGCCTTCAACGTAGGCGCACTCCACCACGTTGCTTTCACCCTGTAGGGCACGCACCAGCGACAGACCAAATTTCGCTGCCGCCTGGCCCATTGACAGCGTGGCAGACCCGCCGCCGGCTTTTGCCTCGACCACTTCTGTACCCGCGTTCTGGATACGTTTAGTCAGATCGGCCACTTCCTGATCCGTAAAGCTTACGCCCGGCACCTGCGACAGCAGCGGCAGGATAGTGACGCCGGAATGGCCGCCAATCACCGGCACGTTCAGCGCCGCCGGATCTTTGCCCTTCAGCTCGGCGACAAAGGTATTGGAGCGGATAATATCCAGCGTGGTCACGCCGAACAGTTTGTTCTTGTCATAGACGCCGGCTTTTTTCAGCACCTCAGCAGCAATAGCCACGGTGGTATTAACAGGGTTAGTAATGATGCCGATCAGCGCTTTTGGACAGGTAGCAGCGACCTGCTCAATCAGATTGCGCACGATACCGGCGTTAACATTAAACAGGTCTGCGCGGTCCATACCAGGCTTACGCGCTACGCCTGCGGAGATCAGGACTACGTCAGCGCCCTGCAAGGCTGGCGTCGCGTCTTCACCGCTAAAGCCTTTGATTTTCACCGCAGTAGGGATGTGGCTCAGATCGACAGCCACGCCGGGCGTCACGGGAGCGATATCGTACAGTGAGAGATCTGAACCTGCCGGAAGCTGGGTTTTAAGCAGAAGAGCAAGGGCCTGGCCAATGCCGCCAGCCGCGCCGAGAACTGCAACTTTCATCCTAAACTCCTTATTATTTTGAGGGGGAAGTGCCGTGGAATCATTTGCTTATGAGCATATCTGACCTGCGAGGCCTGAGCGACAGCATTTACCCTCATGCACGACGGCGCATCATACAGGATAAAGCGACAGAGACTGACCGCAATATGCCCGGTAAGGCCATTCGAGGCTGCAGGCAACGCGGTCAACGTTACACTACACCGTTAATACTTAGCCAAACAACATCAATTTTATAACAATCTGTTCACTTATTGTGCGCGACGTCGCGGAATAAGGCGAATTTTTCACGGCCGCGATCTGGCAACGAACGTTAACAGGGTGTAAAAAAGAGGCTTAATTTGCATAAAAATGCAAAAAAGTGCATAATAAGAAGTTATCCCAGCCGGGAATTCTCTTGCGACCTTTAGCGAAAAACTATGCGTAATCCAGCAAAACAAGAAGATCTGATTAAGGCGTTTAAGGCCTTATTAAAAGAAGAAAAATTTAGCTCGCAGGGCGAGATCGTCACTGCGCTCCAGGAACAGGGCTTTGATAATATCAACCAGTCCAAGGTTTCGCGGATGCTGACCCGCTTTGGCGCCGTGCGCACGCGCAACGCCAAAATGGAAATGGTTTACTGTCTGCCTGCCGAGCTGGGCGTGCCGACCACCAGCAGCCCGCTCAAGAATCTGGTGCTTGATATCGATTATAATGACGCGCTGATTGTGATCCATACCAGCCCTGGCGCGGCGCAGCTGATTGCCCGCATGCTGGACTCGCTGGGCAAGCCCGAAGGCATCCTCGGCACCATCGCCGGTGACGACACGATTTTCATTACCCCAGCCCGCCACGTTACCATCAGACACCTGCGTGATTCCGTCCTGAAATTATTCGATCAGGAACTATAAGCCGCCGGTTTTTATGCAGTTCTTTATCGTTTTCCCCGCGCGCCGGCGACCGTTGGCGCGTTGTCTTTTCTCTCTCCACTCCGTTAAAAACAGCATAATACACTGGCTTATTGCGCTGACATCGCCGTTAACCTTTATGGACTCCCGTCTCGCAGTGTGATCTGCCACAAAGAAGCGCACAAATAGTTAAATTGATCTATCTCAATGTTTTTACGCATATTTAACGCAGCCAGAGCAACTTATAAGCGTTTTTTATAACTGAACGTTATTAAAAAGTGGTTAACGGCTTAAATATCGCAACAAAACATTATTAGCCTGCTATTAATATTTTACGTTATCAGATCTATAATCCTTTTCGTGATGTGAATCACACTAACAACACGATAAAAATAATGACGAGGAAAATTTTCATGAACGTAAAAACTACCGTGGCTGCCGCCAGCCTGCTCTCTCTGCTCTCTTTTGGTGCTTTTGCAGCTGAATCTGTTAACGCGGATCAGGCGCAAAACATGCAATCGATCGGCACCGTTAGCGTGAGCGGCGTCAGCGCATCCCCTATGGATATCAATGCCCAGCTGAGCCAGAAAGCCGACGCTCAGGGCGCTAAAGCCTACCGTGTGGTCGAGGCCTATTTAAACGGCAACTATCACGCTACGGCTGAGCTGTACAAATAATCAACCTAACTCTGACGATAACCCCAAGAATAATAAAAGTTTTTTAGCCCTTTCGGTTATCGCCCTACTTCTGGAGCATCTGTTATGAACACGAAATTTACTATCGCCGCACTAAGCCTGGCTTCCGTTCTCTCTTTCGGCGCCAGCGCTGCCAACCTGGTAACCGATCAGCAGGTTGCCAACGAAAATCTGCAGTCTATGGGTACCATCAGCGTTAGCGGCATCGACGGCGCGCCAACCACCATCCGTCAGCAGCTTTCACAGAAAGCCGACGAACAGGGCGCGAAATCGTATCGGGTGATTGAGGCCTACAACAACGGCAACTATCACGCGACCGCAGAACTTTATAAATAAGATGGGCGACGGGCAGGCGTAAAGCCTGCCGCTATATCGACGACCTGACAGGTTTCAGACGCGGGTTGTTGAGGACAATGAGGAAGAAAATCATGAAAACAACTTTAGCCGTATTAAGCCTGCTCTCCGTACTTTCCTTCGGCGCTTCAGCTGCACAGCTGGTTAACGCAGAGCAATCGCAGCATCTACAATCCGCCGGCACCATTTCATTAGGCGGCGTGGCGGGCGCACCGATGGATATTCGTCAGCAGCTGTCGCAGAAAGCGGATGAACAAGGCGCCAGCGCCTATCGCGTTATCGAAGCGCGCAACGACAACACCTGGCACGTCACCGCCGAGCTGTATAAGTAATTCCTCGTCACCGTTACCCTGACGGTTATATGACGAACCTTTTGGCCCGTTCGCCGGGGCCTTTTTTCGTTTCAGCGCACGTTAAATCGTAGCTGCCCTTCCAGCTCTTCCTCCGCTTCGTCAAACAGCAGGATCAACGCGCCGTAGCGCCGTCTCTGGCCTGTGCCAAGATGCACAAATTCGATCTCCAGCGGTAACGGCAGCGATCTGTCGCTCACCACTTCCCACAGGCTGTCCAAATCGGTAATAAGCCGATCGCCCAGTGAAAAACGATCGCTGAACTGTCGGAAGAAATGCGCCTGATCCACGATTTCATTAAAATCAAAAATTTCTGTTCTCATACTGCCGCTCCACAGGAAAACGGTCGGGCGACGCGTGGCCGCCCGGTGAGTTACAGTCCCCCGATATGCAGGGCTTTGACCTCTAAAAACTCTTCCAGTCCCAGCACCGATCCTTCCCGTCCCAGCCCGGACTCTTTCACGCCGCCAAAAGGCGCCAGCTCGGTGGATACCGCGCACTCATTGATGCCGATCATGCCGCTTTCCAGCGCCGCCGCTACGCGGAAGATGCGCTGGACATCACGGGTATAGAAATAGGCTGCCAGACCAAATTCGGTATCGTTGGCGCGGCGGATTACCTCTTCTTCGCTGTCAAAGCGGAAACAGGCGGCGACCGGGCCAAACGTTTCCTCTTTGGCCAGCTTCATGTTTTCATTGGCTTCGGCAATCACCGTCGGCTGCCAGAAATTGCCGCCGAGCGCGTGCCGGTCGCCGCCGACGACTATCTTGCCGCCTTTCGCTTTGGCGTCTTTAACATGCTCTTCCACCTTATCTACGGCAGAAGCCTCAATCAGCGGCCCGACAATCACCCCTTCTTCCATGCCGTTACCCACCTTCAGCTTGCCTACCTCTTCCGCCAGCTGGCTGACAAAACGGTCGTAAACGCTGTTGTGAATAAAGAAGCGGTTAACGCTGACGCAAACCTGGCCCGCGTTGCGGAACTTGTTGGCGATGGCACCTTTAACGGCGGCGTCGATATCCGCATCCTCAAAGACGATATAGGGCGCGTTGCCGCCCAGCTCCATCGACACTTTTTTCATCGTCTCAGCGGCGTTACGCATCAGCAGCTTGCCGACTTCCGTTGAACCGGTGAAAGAGATTTTCCTGACCGTCGAACTGGCCATAATGGCTTCGCTGATGGCTTTGGTATCGCCCGCCACCGCGTTCAGCACGCCGTCCGGCACGCCCGCTTTTTTCGCCAGCGCCACCAGAGCAAAAGCCGACAGCGGCGTGTTATTAGCGGGTTTGATAATGCCGGTGCAGCCTGCGGCCAGCGCGGGGCCAAGCTTGCGCGTCAGCATTGCCATCGGGAAATTCCAGGGCGTAATAGCAGCGACCACGCCGATGGGTTCGCGCGTCGCCAGAATGCGCGATCCCGCTTTGGCCGGCGGAATGATTTCACCGTTAGCGCGCTTTGCCTGCTCGGCAAACCACTGAATAAAGCTGGCGGCGTACTCGACTTCACCCTCGGCTTCTTTCACGGGCTTGCCCTGCTCCGCCGTCATCAGTTTGCCCAGCCAGGCTTTGTTGTCGATAATCAGCTGATACCAGCGGTAAAGGATTTCGCTACGCTCTTTAGCGGTTTTCGCCCGCCAGGCGGGAAAGGCTTTGGCGGCGGCGGCAATCGCCCGTTCGGTTTCGTCTTTTCCGGCGCGCGCGACCTGAGTAATGACTTCACCGGTGGCCGGGTTCAGTACGTCAAAGGTTGCGCCGCCCTGCTGCCATTGACCGTCGATAAAAAAGCCGGTCTGAAATAAGTCGTTGTCCTGAAGCGAGTTGCTCATACTGTTCTCCCATTGGATTACCGTTGGGATAAGTATAGATGGCGGCCTGCATGACAGGCCGCAAGAAGGGCAAGAAGCGGAGATCTCTTAATCAGATTTGCAGCAGCGTGGTCTGATATTTTTTCAACATGCTCGCCAGGCGCTGCACGGGCTCGGTGACGCTTAGCGGCGCCTCGTAATGCACCAGCTTTTCCTGATAGATAGCCAGTTCCGCCAGCAGCCGCTCGAAGTAGTGGCGTCGTTTGGCGTCGCTGCCTGCCGAAATAACCCGATCCGCCGTATGCCGCAGCTGCTTGTGGAAAGCAGAAAGATCGCTGTTAACCGGGATATCGGCATCGCGCAGGCGCTGGTGTCCGATAATCAACGTCAGCGCGATACGAAACTTGTTGATATCGCCCGGAAAAAGATTCAGCAACATAAACAGCTGCTGGTACAGCGCCGGCAGATGGTTCTCGCGACGGCGGGCCTGATTGGTGGTCATGGCCGCCACGGCGGAATACATAAAGCGGTTCAGCAGCGTGCGTCCGGTCCGCGCTTTTGAGGTGTCGCGAATAAGCAAAATGACCAGCAGCGCCAGGAAACAGCCGATCGCCTGACCGAGCGCGTTATCCAGAAAGGCGCTGACGTTAAAGGTCATGGGATTGTCCAGCGTCAGGATATTGATGGTGCCGACCAGCGCGCCCAGCGTGCCGATCTGACGGCGCTGAATAAGGATGCCGCCGATAAAGGCCATCACGCCCAGGCAGAGGCAGAGCAGCAGCATACTTTGCTGCGTGGCGGGCATCAGCACCATGTAATAGAGCGCCCCTAAGGGGATCGCCACCATCATGCCGTACAGAAAATCCTTCGCCATCATCAGCGGGTTCGGCATCCTCATCGCCAGCGCGGTGATCACCGCGAGCATCACCATTGCGCCGCTGCCCGATGTCCAGCCGCTCCACAGCCAGAACAGCGAACCGACCGCCGTGGCGACAAAAGTGCGCACGCCGTTGATCAGCGCGTGGCGCGTTTCCGCCGAGCGCATTTTTACCACCGGCTCGCCATCCAGCACTTCTTCTTCCATGCCGCTGATGCTGCTGTTGGTTTTTATGCCTTTCAGCAGCAGCAAATAGCGTGAAGCCGCGCCGACCCAGTTGCTGACGGTGACCGGCGTGTTTTTGCTGCCGCTGGCGGTGATCACGCGGCGCATAATTTTCATGCGCTTATGGATATCGGCGACGTTCTCAACCGGCTTTTCAAAGAAAAGGTGAAACTGCGGCGGCACATATTCCTGACGAGTATTCTGGATCAGAAAAGTTTCGCAGGCCTGGGTAATCAAGGTCAGCGACAGCGTATTTAACGCGCGCAGTCGCCTGTCCGCTCGCTGCCAGTGGCCTGACTCCATCATCAGATGGGTACGCATTCCGTTCAGCGCGGTGGTGCGACGCACCAGATCGGTCCAGGCTTTGTCGACCTCTTCTTTGTCGCCGTGCGCCACGCAAAGCTGCATCAGCTTGTACTGATCCACCAGCAGCCCGTCGATAGCGCGATCGATATCCTGTTTGATGGAGCGCGGCGAAAACAGCATGTCGGCCAGAATGGCGCAGACGATGCCGATAATGATTTCGCTACAGCGCTCGACGGCAAACTGCGGCGCCAGCAGCACCGAGCCGTTAGCGTCCAGGCTGACCACGATAATCAGCGCCGTATAGCCCGCCAGGCCCAGCGCATAGGAGTTTTCAACTTTGATTAAGGAGGAAAGCCAGACGCAGAAACCGGCCCACAGACAGCACAGCAGCAGCATCACCACCGGCGCGCGGATGGTGGCGATCATAATCGTCAGCGCGGCCAGGCAGCCGATAAAGGTGCCGATAATACGCAGCATCCCGCGATGGCGCAGCGCGCCGGAGAAAGGATCGCCGCCCGCGGCAAAGGCCGTGCCGCCTGCGACGATACAGGCGGTCATTACCGCCCAGCGCGGCGTTTCCAGATTAAAGTGAAAGCCGATCAGCAACGCCAGCAGAATGGCGAAGGTCAGCTTGATCGGAAACCGCAGTTGATACCACATGGCGCTTAGCCGAACTCACGCAGGCGGTGCATCAGCTTCATCGCCGGCGACATCTCCTGCGGCTGACGATCCTGAGCGCCCGTCACAATCACGGTTGCCGTCGTGCCGGCAGGATAAAGATTGCCCTGCTGCTGGTCGAGATGAATACGTACCGGCACGCGCTGCGCCAGACGCACCCACTCCAGGTTGGAATCGATGGTCGCCATGCCTTTGCTGTCGACGGTGCTGCTGCTGTTGGTCACGCCAGCGGCCACGCTGTCAACGGTGCCCTGCAGCACGCGGTTGCTGCCCAGCGGCGTGATCTCCACGCGATAGCCGGGACGCACGCCTTCCAGCTTGGTTTCTTCCATATAGGCCAGCACGTAGAAGGTGTGCTGCTGCACCAGCGCCACGGCGGTAGAGCCGCGCGTGATAAATTCGCCGCGATAGACGTTCAGGTTAGTGATCCAGCCGTCCGCCGGGGCTTTGACCACGGTACGCTCCAGATCCAGCTTCGCGGTATCGCGCGTGGCGACGGCTTTCGCCAGCTGGTGTTCCGTAGTCTGGTAATCGCTGTTGGCCTGCTCGATAGCCTCACGCGACATAGCAGAGACGCCGAGCTGATTGCGGCGGCCTGCCTCACGGCGTTTTTCACTGACCAATGCCTGGTAATAGGCCACGTCCGCTTCCGCCTGGTTCAGCGCCTGCTGATAGCGCGGCTGATCGACCACGAACAGCACCTGGTCCTTTTTCACCAGCTGGTTATCCCGCACGCGCACGTCGGTGATCAGGCCGCTGACGTCTGGCGCGATAGCGACCACGTCCGCCGTGAATTTTGCGTCGCGCGTCCACGGCGATTCTGTGTAGTAAACCCAGACGTGGAAAATACCAACAACGGCAATGACCACCAGGATAAGGGTGATGGCAAACCGGGAAATTTTTCTTGTTAACGCTTTCACTGTGACCTCAGACAAACAATCGGGAAACCAGGTAGAACAGGCAGCAGTAGAGTGCTGTATTAAATAACGCAGGATGCCAGACCAGGTCATAGATCCCGGTGGGCGTAAGCAAACGACGCACCAGCCAGAACAGCATCAATGACACGATAATCTCAAAAAATATGGGCGGGAAGGAGAGCCCAAATATCACAATAACCGGAAGCACGCTCATCTCTTATCCTTGTCGGGTTTACCGGGCGCTCCGCCACAAAAAAACGGCCGCCCCGGACAGGGTGGCTGCTGCTCTACGGATGATGATGTCAGATTAACCGCAGACGGTCTTATCAAAAACCGGCGCTGTATGAATAATAGCGTATTCAGGCGTCAGCATTTCGGCGAGTTGAGTTACGGAATGGTAACCCGGCGATGCTATAGTAACGCGGCTGACTATCTGTTTTCTACCAAATGTGATCTAAATCACTTTTAAGCCAGAGTTAATAATGGAAAGAATGAAGGGCATGTCCGTGTTTGCGCGTGTGGTGGAGCTGGGCTCTTTTACCGCTGCCGCCAACCATCTGCAAATGAGCGTTTCCGCCGTCAGCCAGATCGTGGCGAAGCTGGAGGATGAGCTACAGGTCAAGCTGCTGAACCGCAGCACGCGCAGCCTGGGCCTGACCGAAGCCGGAAAAATCTATTTCCAGGGCTGCCGCAGGATGATGTCGGAAGCGCAGCAGGTGCACGAGCAGCTGTACGCCTTCAACAATACGCCGATCGGCACGCTGCGCATCGGCAGCTCTTCGACCATGGCGCAGAACGTGCTGGCGAATATGACCGCCGAGATGCTGAAAGAATATCCTGGCCTGACGGTGAACCTGGTTACCGGCATCCCTGCGCCCGACCTGATCGCCGACGGACTGGATCTGGTGATCCGCGTTGGCGCGCTGCGCGATTCCAGCCTGTTCTCTCGCCGCCTTGGCTCAATGCCGATGGTGGTCTGCGCCGCCAAAAGCTATCTGGCGCAGCACGGTACGCCGGAAAAGCCTTCGGATATCGGCAACTTTTCCTGGCTGGAGTACAGCGTGCGGCCCGACAACGATTTTGAGCTGACGTCGCCGGAAGGCCTCGCCATTCGCCTTTCGCCGCAGGGACGCTTCGCCACCAACGATTCGCAAACGCTTATCCGCTGGCTGGTGGCCGGAACGGGCATCGCCTACGTGCCGCTGATGTGGATCATTGACGAGATCAACGCCGGTAAAATCGAGATCCTGTTTGCGCACTATCAGTCCGATCCCCGGCCGGTTTATGCGGTTTATACGCAGAAGGACAAGCTGCCGCTGAAGGTACAGGTGTGTATCAATTATCTGACGGATTACTTCCATAAGGTGGCGGACGTGTACCAGGAGTATCGGCAGAAATAAAAAAGGCGAGCCGCTATGGCTCGCCTTTTCGTGGTCGCTATCCGTCAGGCGGTGCCGCCCACGGTCAGCTTATCCAGCTTCAGGGTCGGCTGGCCAACGCCGACCGGCAGGCTTTGCCCTTCTTTGCCGCAAACGCCCACGCCTTTATCCAGCGCGAGGTCGTTGCCTACCATCGAGATTTGCTGCATCGCCTCAATACCGGAACCGATCAGCGTGGCGCCTTTCACCGGTTTGGTCACTTTGCCGTTCTCAATCAGATAGGCTTCCGAGGTCGAGAAAACAAATTTCCCGGAGGTGATATCCACCTGACCGCCGCCGAAGTTTGGCGCATAGAGGCCATACTCGACGCTGGCGATGATATCTTTCGGCGTCGACTTGCCTGCCAGCATATAGGTGTTGGTCATGCGCGGCATCGGCAGATGCGCATAGGATTCGCGGCGGCCGTTGCCGGTAGGCTTAACGCCCATCAGGCGGGCGTTCAGCTTGTCCTGCATATAGCCTTTCAGCACGCCGTTTTCGATCAGCACGTTGTACTGGCCCGGCACGCCTTCGTCATCCACCGCCAGCGACCCGCGCAGGCCTTCGATGGTGCCGTCATCGACCACGGTGCAGAGATCGGACGCCACTTTCTGGCCAATCTGGCCGCTGAACACCGAGGTGCCGCGACGGTTGAAGTCGCCTTCCAGACCGTGACCAACCGCTTCGTGCAGCAGCACGCCAGGCCAGCCCGCGCCCAGCACCACCGGAATGCTGCCCGCCGGCGCCGCGACGGCGCTCAGGTTGACCAGCGCCATCCGCACCGCTTCACGCGCCCAGGCTTCCGCACGGGTTTCGCCGGACTCGTCGGCCAGGAAAAATTCGTAGCCGAAACGGCCGCCGCCGCCGCTGGAGCCGCGCTCGCGCTTGCCGTTGTCCTCAACCTGCACGCTTATCGACAGGCGAACCAGCGGACGCACGTCGGCCGCCAGCGTGCCGTCGGTGGCCGCCACCAGCACCATCTCGTAAACGCCGCTCAGGCTGGCGCTGACTTCCTGTACACGCTTGTCCGCCGCACGCGCCGCAGAATCCACGCGATGCAGCAGCGCGATTTTCTCTTCACGGGTCAGGCTTTGCAGCGGATCGGCCGTTGGGTAAAGCGGGCGGTTCATTACCGCGCCCAGCGTGTGCGATTTGCCGTTGCCCTGCTCGCGCACAATACTGCGCGCCGCCGTGGCGCTTTGCGTCAAAGCGTTCAGCGTGATCTGATCGGCGTAGGCGAAGCCCGTTTTTTCGCCGCTGATGGCGCGCACGCCGACGCCCTGATCGATGTTCCAGGAGCCGTCTTTGATAATCCTGTCTTCCAGCACCCAGGATTCGTGGTAGCCGGACTGAAAATAGAGGTCGGCGTAGTCCAGCTTGCGTTCCGAGAGCTGACCGAGAAGGGAAAAGAGATCCTGTTGGTTAATATTATTAGCAGTTAGTAACTGTTCACTTACCAGATTCAGACTCATGTATTCTCGCTCTGTTTGGGAGCCAGTCGCCGCTGGCGTCGTAATCTCTATAGCCTGAGGCAATTCCCCGGTCACGTCAAATTCACTTCGCGCTCTTTTCTCGCGGCTTGCGCAGCACTTCGTCAATTTGCGGCTTATCGAGCGGCCCGGAAAGATGGTAGCGCAGCACCGAGATCTTATTCCACAGCGGCGCCAGCGCCTTGCTGGCGGCAAAGACCGCT
The DNA here is from genome assembly GCF_041320675.1 of Erwinia sp. STN24. Lineage (NCBI taxonomy): Bacteria > Pseudomonadati > Pseudomonadota > Gammaproteobacteria > Enterobacterales > Erwiniaceae > Erwinia > Erwinia sp. STN24. The sequence goes on from NZ_JBGGPM010000007.1 coordinate 117,885, forward strand.
GCGCCGACCACCGGATTAACGGCGAACGCGGCGGCGACGCCGACGGTCGCGGAAATTTCCGGCGCGACCACCGCTTCCATATCGATTTGCCGTTTCACCAGGTCGATTTTGCCCTGCATGGCGATGTCAGCTTCCAGGCCATCCACCAACAGGTTATCGGTACGCAGCACGCCCTTTTCAATCCAGGCGGTGCCGTTAATGGAATCAAAATAGAAGCCCTGACTGAAAGTGTCGGTGAAATCAAGGCGCAGCTTGCGCAGCAGCGCATCGAAACTGACCAGCCGCAGCAGCTGACCGGCGCGGCCGGTATTCACATCGGCAATCTGTCCGGCGCCCATGTGCGATTTCAGCACGCCGCTCAGCGTCGCCACCGACGGCTGCCACGGCGCGGCCTGCCAGTGAAGATCGTAATCGATGTTAAACGGCGCATCCCGCAGCGGCGAATTCATGCCGAACCAGTTGGTGGCATCGTCAACTTTTTTGCCGCTGAGCGAGCCTTTCAGCGCCGTGCGCTGCGCGCCCGGCTGGTTGACCCATTCGCCTGCCACCTTCAGTTTTGCGCTGCCGATATCGATCAGGCCGTTTTGCAGCTTTAAGGTATCGCGGGTGTGGCTCAGATCCGCCGCCATCCGGCCGAAGCGCTGGCCGCGCAGCCAGCATTCGTTGCAGCTCAGATTAACGGCGGGCCAGCTGCTGAAATCAATTCCGCTGGCCTGCTCGCCGGAAAACGGCGTGGAGCCGCTGGCCGCTGGCCACTGCGGGTTGTAATAGAGGTAGCTGAGCTGGCCCAGCCACGGCGCGTGCTGTCTCATTACCAACTTGCCGTCGATCTCGCGTCCTTTGGCCTGCACCACGTTTTCGCCCGCTACCGTCTGGCTCAGCGTTGCCTCCAGATCGTGCCAGCGCTGCCCGCCCAGCGTCAGCGCCGGCGTGCGCAGCGTGATATCGCCCGGCAGATAAGCCTGTCCGCCGCCTGCGCCTGTGCCGCCCGCCAGCAGCCCCAGCCAGGCTTCACCATCCAGCGGCGGCAGATTAAGCGTCATGCCTGACGTTGCCGGCAGCGGCGGCGTTTGCGTGGCGTCATTTTCCCAGATGCCGCGATCGACGCGTGGCTTACCCAATAGCCAGCGGCTGTTGAAACGGTGCTTTTCACCTACCGCGCCATGCAGCGTAAAGGCCGACAGATCGCCCTGCGCCTGAACGCGGATCGGCATCGGCGCAGCCCGCTCTTTATCCAGCGGCGAAGGTAAGTTACTGCTTACATTTTTCAGATCGCCGGTCAGCGAGACCTTGTAGTTCGCGCCTCCGCCGTGCGGCAGCGTAATGGCGACCGCGCTTTGCCAGCTGGCGCTGCCGTTCAGTTTTTCGCGCAGCGCCTTCGGCACCGCGTCGATTTTGCCCGGCTGCCAGTCGCCTTTAAGATCGACGCCGATAGCGTAATGCTTTTCGCCTTCCTGGGTAGTAAACGTGACGCCCATCGGCTGCCCGAACCAGCTGGCGGTCAGCGGCTCGCTTTGCAGATTGCCGTTGTCGTAAGTGAAGCGGCCGCTCAGCTGTTTGATGGTGCTGTTAAGCGGTTTAATAAACAGCGAATTATTATGCAGAGCCACATCGCCGCTGGCTTTAACTTCCTGCCCATCCAGCGGGATATTCAAATGTAAGCGACCGCTTACATCGCCGCCGATCTGTAGCTCGTCCAGCGCCGCGCCCAGCGTTGGCTTCAGCGGCGTCTGGTTAAAGTAGCGGCCGATTTCCGTGCCCGCCCCGCTGATATCGCTGTCGATAATCAGCTTTTCTTTCATATAGTCAGGAATAACGGCGGCAACGTTTTTGCCCTGCACGTTGCCCAGCATTGCCCGATCCGCCTTCATAAACAGGCCGTCGTTGATAAAGTTCAGGTTGATATCCAGCTTTTCCAGATCCGGCCAGCCGGGCTGGAAGCGATAGGTCGCCTGACGCAGCGGCACCCAAACCTGGAACATACCGTCGTTGTGTTTGAAAGGGAAAAGCTGGGGATTGCCCGCAAACAGCAGCGTGGCGTTTTGCGCCTGCCCGCCTTTGATGGCGCCGCTGAGATAGTCGACCAGTTTGGTGCCCATCAGCGGTTCCGGGAAGTAGCGCCAGGCGTCTGCCGCATCGGTCAGGTTAATGCCGGCCAGAATATCCAGCCGCGGCGCCTGCTCTTTGGCCTGCGCCCAGGTGAAGTCGCCCTTCGCCCACAGCGAGCGCGCCTGCACATCCAGATCCCGTCCGGCCAGCGTGACGCCCTGCTCGTCGCTCCGCCAGCTGAAGGCGCCGCTGGCCTGCGCGATTTGCAGCGGCGCGCGGAACATGGTGCCATCGGGCAGCGAGGCATCTTTCAGCCTGAAATTCAGCTTGCCGTCCGTGACGCTGCCGGTAAGCGAGCCGCTAAAATGCTGCATTCCCGGCAGCAGCTCCCAGTGCTGCCAGCTCAGATTTTGCCAGCGGGCCTGAAAGCGGGTTTTCTCCGGCTGCTGTAAAGGAATATCGGCGGCCAGCGCCTGAACTTCGCCGTGCGGCTGCAGCGTGCGCCAGTTAGTCAGCAGCGTCGGCGTCACTTTGGAAAACAGCGGCAGCAGCGCATCGATACGCTCAAGCGCCAGATGGGTGGCGCGTATGCGTAGCTCTTCCGGGCTGGACGAGCGTTGCGGCAGCCAGAGCAGCGATACCCGCCCTTTTGGCCAGGCTATGCCGTCGGTATGCAGGCTGGTTCTCGGCATTTCGGCACGCCAGCCCTGCTCAACGCGGCTGATATGGGCGGCGAGGTTATCCACGGTGAAGTGGTGTGCCTCGTTTTCGCCCTGCCATTCCGCGCCGCCTTTCTTTAATAAGATATCGCCGCTGTGGATTTCGCCGTTTTCAAGGCTCATCCAGGCAGCCAGCGAGAAGCGGGCGCTTTTCAGCGTGGTGTTGTCCTGCATCCACTGGCCCAGCCAGGGTTTGACATCCACATCGTCCGCCTGCATCCAGGCGCGCCCGGTATCGAGATAGCCATTGGTGTCGCTGAGATCGAGACGCACCTGTACCACGCCGTGCTGGCCGGTAAAGCTGGACAAACTGACCAGCCCTTCCGCACGGTGACGGTTTTTTTCGTTCAGCCAGGTAAGCTGCGGCATATCCAGCCTGGCGCGCTGCCCGGAAAGCGTCAGAAAACTGATCTGGCTTTGTTGCAAATCGAAGTGGTCAAACTGACGCAGAAAGAGATCGCTGAACTGGCCCGGCTTGAGCTCTACTTTGCCGCTGTCGCCGGCGGTGAGCGGCGTATTGGTGACGAGATCCAGTCGCCAGAAGACGAGATTGCGAAACTGCGGGCGTAGATGCAGCAGCGATTGCCAGACGTCAAAGGCCAGCGAAACGCGATCGACCTTCAGCGAGCCGCCGTCCTTCAGGCCGATATTAAGGGCTTTGATTTCCAGCACCGGGCCGAAATTCTCCCAACGTCCGTTAAGGGAAGCGGCTTCTACCGGCATGTCGATAGCGCTGGAAAGGCGCTGCAGCAGAGGCGTGCGCCAGCTGTTGATATGCGGCATCGCCAGACGCAGGCCGCTGACTATCAGCGCAATAATAACGACGATTATTGCGCCGGTCAGTAGCAAGATCCTCGGCAATTGCCTCACACACCTCTCCTTGATGCCCGTCACTGCGGGCAATAACTGTATTTATCCCCGGTGGGGCGCGCTGGCTTTGTTCTGAGCGGGATAGCCGATGGCTTACATCATCACCACGTCAAACTGCTCCTGAGTATAGAGCGGTTCAATCTGTACTTTCACCTGCTTGCCGACGAATATCTCTACTTCCGCCAGCGCATGGGATTCGTCGGTTTTCAGCGCCTCGCCAACCGCAGGCGAAACGTAAACCAAAAAACGGTCCGAATCGTAGGCGTGATGAACGCGGACTATTTCGCGCATGATCTCATAGCAGACGGTTTCCACGGTTTTCAGCGTGCCGCGTCCTTTGCAGACCGGGCAGTCCTGACACAGCACATGCTCAATGCTTTCCCGCGTGCGTTTACGGGTCATCTCTACCAGCCCAAGCTGCGAGAAACCATTGATGCCGGTTTTAACCCGATCCTTACTCAGCGCCTGCTCCAGCGAGTGCAGCACGCGACGGCGGTGATCTTCGTTATTCATATCGATAAAGTCGATAATGATAATGCCGCCGAGGTTGCGCAGACGCAGCTGGCGGGCGATCGCCTGCGTCGCCTCGACGTTGGTGTTAAAGATGGTTTCATCCAGATTGCGATGGCCGACAAAGGCGCCGGTATTGATATCGATGGTGGTCATCGCCTCGGTTTGGTCGATGATCAGATAGCCGCCGGATTTCAGCTCCACCTTGCGATCCAGCGAGCGCTGGATTTCGTTTTCCACATCGAACAAATCGAAAATCGGCTGCTTGCCGGTGTACAGCTCCAGCTTTGCCGTCATTTCAGGAATGTATTCGCTGGTGAACTCCACCAGATGTTCCCACGTCTGACGCGAATCGATACGGATACGATCCAGGGCGGCCCCGGCGAAATCGCGCAGGATACGCTGCGACAGCGCGACTTCACCATAGAGGCGGCAGCGGGTTTTATTGCGCTTTTTGCGCTCGATGACCTTAGTCCACAGACGTTTTAGAAACGCGGCGTCGGAAGCCAGCTCCTGTTCGCCCACGCCTTCGGCGGCGGTGCGGATAATATAGCCGCCCAGCTCGTCGCAGTAGGCGGCCACCACGGACTTAAGACGCTCGCGCTCCGCTTCGCTTTCTATACGTTGCGAAACGCCAACGTGCGACGCGCCCGGCATAAAGACCAGATAGCGCGAAGGCAGCGTGATATCGGTGGTGAGACGCGCGCCTTTAGTGCCCAGCGGATCTTTCACCACCTGCACCATCAGATCCTGTCCCTGGCGAACCAGTTCGGAAATATCGCGTACGGAAAAGTTTTTACGCTCGTCGCCCGCTACGCATTCGGTATGCGGCATGATGTCGGAAGCGTGCAGAAAGGCGGCTTTTTCCAGCCCGATATCGACAAAGGCAGCCTGCATGCCCGGCAGAACCCGGCTGACGCGCCCTTTATAGATATTGCCGACAATGCCCCGGCGCGCTTCGCGTTCAATATGAATTTCCTGCAGAATGCCGCCGTCAATATAGGCGACGCGCGTTTCCGAAGGGGTAATATTTACCAGAAGTTCAGCCGTCATCTTGTTCCCTTACCTCACGCAGCGCGTGAAACTGGCTCAGCAGCTCAGCCGTTTCCACCAGGGGCAGCCCCACCACCGCGTGATAGCTTCCATTGATTTTTCTGACGAAATTCCCGCCCAGTCCCTGAATGCCATAGGCGCCCGCTTTATCCATCGGCTCGCCGCTGGCGATATAGGCCGCAATGTCCTCCTCGCTCAGCAGGCGAAAAGTGACTTCCGTTACCACCATGCACGCCAGCTGCCGTTGCCGATCGGCCAGCGCGACGGCCGTCATCACCTGATGCGTCTGGCCGGAAAGTTTAGCCAGCATCGCGGCGGCGGCGGCCTCGTCTGCCGGTTTCTCCAGCACTTCGTTGTTCAGCACCACAATGGTATCGGCGCCCAGCACCGGCAGATCCTGCTCCGCCACCGCCACGCCGGCCTGCGCTTTTTCCAGCGCCAGACGCCGGACGTAGGCTTCCGCCATTTCGCCGGGCTGCTGCCGCTCTTCAACCTGCGTGCTTAAACGCGCAAAACGCAGACCAAGCTGCGTAAGTAATTCACGACGACGGGGAGAACCGGAGGCCAGGTAAAGGGATATCATACTCTTCCTTATTGTACGGCAAACTGGCGACGTATTTTTCTCATCAGCAAGAACAGCCAGGGCCACAGAATACCGTCTATTACGCTGCTCCAGAAGATTTCCGGACGAAACGAGACGTTAATAACTAAAAATTCCGCCCAGAAGACAATGACATCCATCGCCAGCGACAGCACCATCACCATCAGCGCCTGCTGCCAGAGCGCCAGATTGCGGAATAGCTGGAATTTAAACGCCACCAGGTAAGCAAGGATGCTGAAAGCCAGCGCACGCACGCCCAGCGTCGAGCCTGAAATCAGATCCATTATAGATCCCATCACAAAACCCGTGCCGACATTCACGCGATGCGGCAGCGCCAGCACCCAGTAAATCAGGATCAACAGCAGCCAGGAAGGCCGGAACATATAGAGCTGATCGGGCCACGGCATGATTTGCAGCACCAGCGCCACCAGAAACGAGCACCAGATAACCCAGCGACCATGGCTGCGATAGCTGCTCAAGGCTGGCCTCTGCGCGAGGCGGGCGCGGCAGCGGCAGGCGCGGCCTGAGCCGCAGGCGTTGTCTGGCCGGTTGTCGATGCGTTATCCGGCGCAGGCGGCCCCATCATTTCGCTGGCGGCCGGCAGCACCTGCGGCATCATCTGCATCAGGCGCTCGTTGGCGACGCGGTGCACTTCATCCGGCGCCATCGGCATGGTGCCGTTGCGATCCGCGCCCCACAGCAGCAGCAGATAGCGCAAGCGTTGCAGGCCCGCCGTCGGACGCGCCTGGATCACGGTATAGGCGCGCTGCGTATCGAGCTTCACGGAGGACACCACGCCGACCGGGTAGCCTTCCGGGAAGCGACCGCCGAGGCCGGAAGTGACCAGCACGTCGCCCACGCGGATATCGGTGTTGCCCGGCAAGTGCTCAAGCTGAAGATCTTCCGTACAGCCGTTGCCCGCCGCAATCACGCGGATATCGTTGCGCAATACCTGAATCGGCAGCGCGTGAGAGGAGTCGCAAATCAGCATGACGCGGCTGGTGATTTTACCGACGGCGACGACCTGGCCGACCACGCCTTTATCGCTGATAACCGGCTGGCCTTCGTAAACGCCGTTTACGCTGCCTTTGTCGATTACCACCTGATCGGTATAGGGATCCGTGCCGGTAGAGATGACCTGGGTGACCATCTTGTGCTCGTCCTGACGCAGCGGCGAACCAAGCAGCTCGCGCAGACGCGCGTTTTCCTGCTTAAATTGCCCCAGCATCAGCAGCTCGCTGTTTTTCAGCATCAGCTCGCGATGCAGGGCTTTGTTTTCCAGCTCAAGCTGCTGGCGAGAGGCCAGCGTGTCGGAAACGCTGTCCAGAATCTGACGTGGCCCGTTGGCCAGAAAATAGAATGGGCTGACCGCCGTATCCATGTAGGTGCGTATCTGGCTGAAAGCGCCCATACGGCTGTCGGCGATAATCACGCCTATCGCTACCACAACTGCCAGAAACAAGCGTAACTGCAGGGATGGGCCCCTGCTGAAGATCGGCTTCATAAACTCGGCGTATTCCTCGACATCATTAACAAGACGCGCGGGACCCGCGCGCCTTCATGGCAAATTATTCTTCGCTGAACAAATCGCCGCCGTGCATGTCGATCATTTCCAACGCCTTACCGCCGCCGCGTGCGACGCAGGTCAGCGGATCTTCAGCCACTACCACCGGAATACCGGTTTCTTCCATCAGCAGACGGTCGAGGTTGCGCAGCAGCGCGCCGCCGCCGGTCAGCACCATGCCGCGCTCGGAGATGTCAGAGGCCAGCTCTGGCGGACACTGTTCCAGCGCAACCATCACCGCGCTAACGATGCCGGTCAGCGGCTCCTGGAGCGCCTCCAGAATTTCGTTGGAGTTCAGCGTAAAGCCGCGAGGCACGCCTTCCGCCAGGTTACGACCGCGCACTTCGATCTCACGCACTTCGTCGCCCGGATAAGCGGAGCCGATCTCATGTTTGATTCGTTCAGCGGTGGCTTCGCCGATCAGCGAGCCGTAGTTACGGCGCACGTAATTAATAATGGCTTCGTCAAAGCGATCGCCGCCGATGCGCACGGAAGAGGAGTAAACCACGCCGTTCAGAGAGATCACCGCAACTTCCGTGGTGCCGCCGCCGATATCGACCACCATTGAACCGGTCGCTTCCGAAACCGGCAGGCCAGCACCGATAGCGGCTGCCATCGGCTCTTCAATCAGGAAAACTTCACGCGCGCCTGCGCCCTGTGCGGATTCACGGATCGCACGGCGTTCAACCTGGGTCGCGCCGACAGGCACACACACCAGCACGCGCGGGCTTGGGCGCATAAAGCTGTTGCTGTGAACCTGTTTGATAAAGTGTTGCAGCATCTTTTCGGTCACAAAGAAGTCGGCGATCACGCCGTCTTTCATTGGACGGATAGCAGCGATATTGCCGGGGGTACGACCCAGCATCTGCTTGGCGTCATGACCTACTGCCGCGACGCTCTTTGGGGAACCGGCACGATCCTGACGAATAGCAACGACGGAAGGCTCATTCAGAACGATGCCCTGTCCTTTCACATAAATCAGGGTATTGGCGGTACCCAGGTCGATGGACAAGTCGTTGGAAAACATGCCACGGAATTTTTTAAACATACTGAAGGATAATCCTGCTAGCTGGGGGCGGATAATAAAATCCGCTTACTTTACCAACCACACGAAGCAGCGACAAGGCGCAAAAACGCTCTACTTCGGTGAAAAATCACGCTATCTCTCGCCTGAGTCACAACCCAAAAAACTACGCGAGCAGAATGCCTGAGTTCAGGCGCATCGCCCCTGTTTTAAGGCCGTTTTACGGACATAACGTACATGAATTTTTACATATTTAGGCACTGCTTTACCGCCCGTCAAACGTAGCCGGCACCACAGCTGCGCGGCTATTCTACGTGAAATCCGGCTTAACGGCAGACTAAACTCGATATCTTTGCGAATATTTTTTCATATCGCCTGTCAGCAGCTGCGAAGGAGCAAAAAAATCGCCCTGGCCGCCGTTTATCCCTGACTCCGTTAAGGTTTGCCATTCACTTCGGGTTTTTACGCCTGCGGCGAAAACCTGCGTTGACGTTCCCTTGCAGCTTTCGAGCAAACTCTGCACAAACAGCTGATTCTCCTTGCGACGGTCAATATTGCGCACCAGACCGGGATGCAGCTTGATCAGTTCCGGCGACACCACCTTGATGTAGACCGTGCTGACCAGCGTTAACCCCGCCTGGATAATGGCAATACGGCAGCCAAAACCTTTCAGTAAATGAAAGGCGCCGTGCAAGCGGCAGAGATGTTGACCTACATCCGCTTCCGCAAGTTCAAATAAAATACGGTTTCTTTGTGATTTAGTGTATTGCAGCAGCATATCGCGCAGCCAAATCTGGAAAGGACGCTGCAGGAGCGCATCGATCGTCAGCGGTATCGCCAGCGTTTCCTCCGGCCAGGCCTGGATAAAGCTCAGGATGCGGCTTACCAAAATTCGGTCATAACCTTCGGCCATGCCCAGCTGCTGCACCAGCGGCAGATATTCAGCCGCCGCCAGCTCGGTTTTTCCGTCAAAGATCCTCGGCATGATTTCGCGATGGTGCAGCCGCCCTTCCCGCGTTACCGCCGGTTTCTGATACAAACGCGGCCCGCCGCGACTGAGGGTATTTTCCAGCAGCGTGCGCCACTTGACGCTGCCGCGGCTCAGCTCCGGCGCCGGTTTTTCGCTGACCGACCAGTTATTGCCGCCCAGCAGCGCCGCGTGCCGCGTGGCCAGCTCGACGTTTTCCATGACCTGCTGCGTGGTTTGCCCGCTTTGCCAGGCGCTGATGCCGATATGGATCATATCTTCCCGATCCAGCATGCGCGTGGGCGGCAGCGCGTCCACGGCTTTGATCAGCTGGGAGGCGATGCTGTCGGCATCCTTCAGGCTGCGATGCGGCAGCAGAACGGCGAAATCACTGCGGAAATAGCGTGCCAGCAGCGCACCGGGATAGCGCATCACGAAGGTAGACAGCAGGTTCACCAGGCCGAAAAGGTAATCCTGCACGGGCGCATGGCCCCAGTTGTCACGCAGCGTGTCGAGATCCGGCAGGCGGATCATCATTACCATGCCGTGCGCGCCGGCGGTTTCGCTATCTTCCAGCAGCGTGGCCAGCTGGTTGTCGAAGAAAAGGCGGTTATGCAGGCCGGTCATGGGATCCTGCGCGGCGAAAGCCCGGATCAGCGTATCAACACGATTGCGGCGCTCGGAGGCTTCCTGCAAATCGCCGAGCAGCAGATCCAGCGCGCTGCTGGCCTTGGGCGGCCACTCCAGTACGGAACCCGGGCGCACGGTTTCTCTTTCGCCCCTCAGCACTTTTGCCGCGCGATTTTCCAGCCGCTCCATGCCTTCAAGCTGTCGGTACAGCCAGCGATGCGAGAAAAACAGGATTAGCAGCAGGATGCCGATCGCCAGCACCAGCAGGCTTAAGATGGACGCGCCAATAAAGGACATCAGCCAGGTTTTCGCGCTGTCTATCCAGACGATATGCAGCACGTACCGGGCATGTTTGCTCAGAGGGATAACGCTGTTGCGATAGCGGTTAGGCTCATCTTCCATCAGCGCATCCTGATGGCGGGAAAGGGTTTTAACGGGCTGATTATTTACCATGAAAGTGATGCGAACAACCTGTAAAGGCCCCATCACCTGCGACAGCCCCGGGGCTATCTGGTCAGGAGATTGATGGTCGAGTGCCCTGTCGATGTCGTCCGCCATCGTCTGCAGACGATGCTCAGCGCGCAAATCGCTAAGGTAATAAAAGCTCATTACGCCGCCCACCAGCATGACAAGCATGACCAGTGCGCTGACAAAGGTAATCATTGCGGAGAGTTTGGTGGTTAATCGCATCCTTGTGCTCTTTGGCTACCGTGAAAGAGACGCCGTAGCAAAAAGCAGTAACGGCGAATGGCTTTGCAGAGACCTTCCTCATGCTTTTATGCATCTTAAACAAAATTTTACTGATTGCCGGGAGTATAGTGAGGTCAGACTTTTATTATACCTTTCCGTTCCATTTTCAGGAGATTCTCATGCACGCACTGGTTCTCGAACAGTCCGAAGGCAAAACCCTGGCCACGGTAAAACAGCTCAGCCCGGACGCCCTGCCGCCGGGCGAGGTGACGGTAGATGTCAGCTGGTCAGGCCTGAACTACAAAGATGCGCTGGCGATTACCGGCAAAGGGAAAATCATCCGGCAGTTTCCGATGGTGCCCGGCATCGATTTTGCAGGCCAGGTGCGCCATAGCGAAGATCCGCGCTTTCATACCGGACAACAGGTGCTGCTGACCGGCTGGGGCGTAGGGGAAAATCACTGGGGCGGCCTGGCGGAACAGGCCAGGGTAAAAGGCGACTGGCTGACGCCGATGCCGGAAGGGCTTGATGGCCGTCGGGCGATGATTATCGGCACGGCCGGCCTGACCGCTATGCTGTGCGTCATGGCGCTGGAGGAAGGCGGCGTGCGGCCTGACAGCGGCGAGGTAATAGTGACCGGCGCCAGCGGCGGCGTGGGCAGCACGGCGGTTTCCCTGCTCAGCTCGCTCGGCTATCGGGTGACAGCGGTAAGCGGCAGATCCTCCACCCATGACTATCTTCACCAGCTGGGCGCCAGCGAGATCCTGCCGCGTGAGGCTTTCAGCGCCGACAGCCGACCGCTGGAAAAACAGCGGTGGGCCGGCGCGGTGGATACCGCTGGTGATAAGGTACTGGCGAGCGTGCTGGCGCAGATGAACTACGGCGGCGTGGTGGCGGCCTGCGGCCTGGCGGCCGGATTTGCATTGCCAACCACCGTAATGCCTTTTATTCTGCGCAACGTGCGCCTTCAGGGCGTTGATTCCGTTACGGCACCCGCAGAGCGTCGCCTTGCGGCCTGGAAAAGGCTGGTTAAAACGCTGCCAGACGCGTTTTATCAGCAGGCGACAACGGAAATTGCGCTGGTCGATGCCGCTGCCAGCGCGGCCAAACTGCTTAATAACGAGATTACGGGCCGGACGCTGGTAAAAATTCGCTAGCGCGTTATATCACCTGGCGTGCCGATCCCGCCAGGTGGTTTTTATCGCGCGCCGCTTGCCGCCCGGCGTAGCGAACCCGCCTTATATTTACCTTTCTTCAACATTCACATAACTGATTACACTTCCTGCTCTCTTAACGGTTTTACGGAGCTGATATTCTGCGCGCCAGCCGCTTTTTTATTCGCTGAATTCGCTTTTTTTGGTCATGCTAAAAAGTGACCGTCTCTGGAGACACAGCCATGAAGCCCGTTGATAAACTCACTGAAAACGATGTTACCCCGGAAAGCATTTTCAACGCCCGGCGTCGCCAGGTAATGAAAGCGCTGGGGATTAGCGCCGCCGCGCTGTCGGTGCCGACGGCCCGCGCCGACGTGCTTTCCTGGCTACAGGGAAAAGGCAAAGAGAGCCAGAAAGCGCCGGCCGGTAAACCGCTCGACTTCAGCAAGCCCGCACAGTATCAGGCCGACTTAGCGTTGACGCCGGAAGATAAGGTAACGGGCTACAACAACTTTTATGAATTCGGCCTGGATAAAGCGGATCCGGCGGCCAACGCCGGCTCGTTGAAAACCGCCGACTGGAAAATCGAGATCGGCGGCGAAGTAATGAAGCCGATGACGCTGGATATGGACGATATCTTTAAGCGGTTTCCGTTAGAGCAGCGTATTTATCGGATGCGCTGCGTAGAGGCCTGGTCGATGGTGGTGCCCTGGATTGGGTTCGAGCTGGGCAAGCTGTTAAAAGCCGCAGAGCCGACCAGCAATGCGCGCTATGTCGCCTTTCAAACGATTTACGCGCCGGAAGAGATGCCGGGCCAGCGCGATCGCTTTGTCGGCGGCGGCATCGATTATCCCTATGTGGAAGGGCTGCGGCTGGATGAAGCGATGCATCCGCTGACCATGTTAACCACCGGCGTTTACGGCAAAGCGCTGCCGCCGCAAAACGGCGCGCCGATCCGCCTGACCGTGCCGTGGAAATACGGGTTTAAGGGCATCAAGTCCATCGTGAAAATTACCCTGGTCAAGGCGCAGCCGCCGACTACCTGGAACCTGCTGGCCTCGAACGAGTATGGCTTCTACGGCAATGTGAATCCGCATGTCGATCATCCGCGCTGGTCGCAGGCTACGGAGCGTTTTATCGGCTCCGGCGGCATTCTGGACGTCAAGCGTCAGCCCACGCTGCTGTTTAACGGCTATGCCGACCAGGTGGCTTCCCTCTATAAGGGATTAGATCTGCGGGAGAACTTCTAGTGCGTCTGACGGGCAAGCAGATCACCGGCCTGAAAGTACTGCTGCATCTGGCCGGTTTTTTACCTTTTCTCTGGCTGATCCTGTCTATTAACCAGGGCTGGCTGAGCGCCGATCCGGCAAAGGATATCCAGCATTTTACCGGCCGGATGGCCCTGAAATTCCTGCTCGGCACGCTGCTGGTCACGCCGCTGGCGCGCTACGGCAGGCAGCCGCTGCTTATCCGCGTCCGTCGCCTGCTGGGACTGTGGTGTTTTGCCTGGGCCACGCTGCATCTGGTCAGCTATTCGCTGCTGGAGCTGGGTATCGCTAACCTCAGCCTGCTGGGTTCGGAGCTGATCTCGCGTCCCTACCTGACGCTGGGGATTATCAGCTGGTTTATCCTGCTGCTGCTGTCGCTGACCTCTTTTCAGAAAGCGCAGCGAAAATTGGGCAAAAACTGGCAAAAGCTGCACAACGCCATTTATCTCGTCCTGATCCTGGCACCTGTCCACTATCTGTGGTCGGTTAAAACGTTCTCGCCCCAGCCCTGGATCTACGCGTCTCTGGCGCTGATCCTGCTGCTGTGGCGCTATAAGAAATTCCGTCAGTGGCTGCGATAAAACGTGCGCCGCCGCGCATAACCGGATGCTTTCTTAGGCGTTTGGTGGATTATCTTCGCTGATACGACCAGTATTTAGCTGCGAATTGCGTTGAAATCGTTATAATGCCCGGTTTTAAACCCGTGCAGGGGCCAAATTTCACCGTGAAAGGTGACAAATGGCTTTTCGCATTGTATTTTGTGCGATGCCTCAATTATCGCAGGAGATAGCAGCAAGATGGCTGAAAAGTTTCACATATTGCTTTTGAATGGTCCCAACCTGAACCTCCTTGGCACTCGCGAGCCGGAGAAGTACGGCAGCACGACCCTTCCCGATCTCGTCAGCGGGCTAACTGCGCAGGCTGACGCGCTCAATGTGAAGCTGAGTCATCTGCAGTCTAACGCGGAACACGCGTTAATTGACCGCATTCATGAGGCGAGAGGCAATGTCGATTATATCGTCATTAACCCGGCGGCCTATACGCATACCAGCGTGGCGCTTCGTGATGCCCTGCTTGCAGTCAGCATCCCGTTTATTGAAGTGCACCTGTCCAATGTGCATGCCCGCGAGCCTTTCCGCCATCATTCTTATCTTTCTGATATTGCTGCTGGCGTAATTTGTGGACTTGGCGTCGACGGTTATTCCTGGGCTTTACAGACGGCGGTTAAACGCCTGTCACAATCTAATTAAACAGAGTACGGAACCACACTAATGGATATTCGTAAGATTAAAAAACTGATCGAACTGGTTGAAGAATCAGGCATTGCTGAACTGGAAATTTCTGAAGGTGAAGAGTCCGTTCGCATCAGTCGTTCCCCGGCCAATTCAGGCTACCCAATGATGCAGCAGGCCTGGGCTGCCCCAATGCAGCCGCAGCCAGCGCTGGCAACCGCCGTGGCACCAGCCACCACGCCAGCGATGGAAGCGCCTGCCGCTGCCGAGATCAGTGGCCACATCGTACGTTCACCAATGGTCGGTACTTTCTACCGCACGCCAAGCCCGGACGCGAAAGCCTTTGTCGAAGTCGGCCAGAAAGTTAACGCTGGCGACACCCTGTGCATCGTTGAAGCGATGAAAATGATGAACCAGATCGAAGCCGATAAGTCCGGCGTGGTAAAAGCGATCCTGGTCGAAAGCGGTCAGCCAGTAGAATTTGACGAGCCGCTGGTAGTCATCGAATAACGAGGCGAACCATGCTGGAAAAAATTGTAATTGCTAACCGTGGTGAAATCGCGCTGCGTATTCTGCGCGCCTGTAAAGAACTGGGCATCAAGACCGTGGCCGTGCATTCAAGCGCCGACCGCGATCTGAAACACGTGCTGCTGGCCGATGAGACCGTTTGTATCGGGCCTGCGCCATCTGTTAAAAGCTATCTGAACATCCCGGCGCTGATCTCTGCCGCAGAGATCACCGGCGCGGTGGCTATCCACCCAGGCTACGGCTTCCTCTCTGAGAACGCCGATTTTGCCGAACAGGTGGAGCGCTCCGGCTTTATCTTTATCGGCCCTAAAGCCGACACCATCCGTCTGATGGGCGATAAAGTTTCCGCCATCACCGCGATGAAAAAAACCGGCGTGCCAACCGTACCAGGTTCTGACGGCTCGCTGGGCGACGATATGGAAAAAAACCGCGCCATCGCTCAACGTATCGGTTATCCGGTTATCGTTAAGGCTTCCGGCGGCGGCGGCGGTCGTGGGATGCGCGTTGTGCGCCACGACAAGGATCTTGAGCAATCCATCAACATGACGAAGGCGGAAGCCAAAGCGGCTTTCAACAACGACATGGTTTACATGGAGAAATTCCTCGAGAACCCGCGCCATATCGAAATTCAGGTACTGGCTGACGGCCAGGGCCACGCCATCTATCTGGCCGAGCGCGACTGCTCCATGCAGCGTCGCCACCAGAAAGTGGTGGAAGAGGCGCCAGCGCCGGGCATCACGGAAGAACAGCGCCGCTTTATCGGCGATCGCTGTGCGAAAGCCTGTATCGATATCGGCTACCGTGGCGCGGGCACCTTTGAGTTCCTGTTCGAGAACGGCGAGTTCTACTTCATTGAGATGAACACCCGTATCCAGGTTGAGCATCCGGTTACCGAGATGATCACCGGCGTCGATCTGATCAAAGAGCAGCTGCGTATCGCTGCCGGTCAGCCGCTGTCGATCAAACAGGAAGACGTAGTGGTTCGCGGCCATGCGGTCGAGTGCCGTATCAACGCGGAAGATCCGAACACCTTCCTGCCAAGCCCGGGTAAAATCACGCGCTTCCATGCCCCTGGCGGCTTCGGCGTGCGTTGGGAGTCTCATATTTACGCGGGCTATACCGTACCGCCGTACTATGACTCCATGATCGGCAAGCTGATCACCTACGGTGAGACGCGTGACGTGGCTATTGCCCGTATGAAGAACGCACTGGCGGAACTGATCATCGACGGCATCAAGACTAACGTCGAGCTGCAGATGAAGATCATGAGCGACGAAAACTTCCAGATCGGTGGCACCAACATCCACTATCTGGAGAAAAAACTCGGCATTCAGGAAACCTGATCCGCCAGAGGTAATAAAGGAAGGCCGGTCTGACCGGCCTTTTTCTTTGCCTGTTACGGGAGGAAAAATGGAAAAACGCTTTGTGCAGGCGCATCGCGAGGCGCGCTGGTCGTTCTGGCTGGCGGTCGCCTATGTGGCCGCCTGGTCGCTGACGGCCGCTTTTGGCGGCAATCAGCCGGGCATCACCGGCCTGCCCCACTGGTTCGAAATGGCCTGTTTGCTGGTGCCGCTGCTGTTTATCTTTTTCTGCTGGCTGATGATCAAACGGATCTTTCGTGATATTTCGCTGGAGGATACGCCGTGAAGGCCGGGATCATTCTGCCCCTTATCGCCTATCTGCTGCTGGTGGCGGCGCTTTCCGTCTACGCGATGCGTAAACGGCGCGAAGGCAACTTTCTTACCGAATATTTTCTCGGCAGCCGCTCGATGGGCGGGTTTGTGCTGGCGATGACGCTGACTACCACCTATATCAGCGCGAGTTCCTTTATCGGCGGGCCTGGCGCCGCCTATAAATATGGGCTGGGCTGGGTGCTACTGTCGATGGTGCAGGTGCCCGCCGTCTGGCTGTCGCTGGGCGTTTTAGGCAAGAAGTTCGCTATTCTGGCCCGGCGCTATAACGCGCTGACGCTTAACGATATGCTCTACGCCCGCTATCGCAGCCCGCTGCTGGTCTGGTTTGCCAGCCTCAGCCTGCTGATCGCCTTTATTGGCGCGATGACCGTGCAGTTTATCGGCGGCGCGCGGCTGCTGGAAACCGCAGCGGGCATTCCTTACAGCAGCGGCCTGCTGATTTTCGGCGGCGCTATTGCGCTCTATACCGCTTTCGGCGGCTTCCGCGCCAGCGTGCTGAACGATGCCTTACAGGGCGTGGTTATGCTGCTTGGCACCTTTATCCTACTGTTTGCGGTGATCCATAGCGCAGGCGGGATGCACAGCGCGGTACAGAAGCTGCAGCAGATCGATCCGCAGCTGATTTCGCCAGGCGGCGTGGATAATATCCTCAGCCCGACCTTTCTGGCCTCTTTCTCGGTGCTGGTCTGTTTTGGCGTGATCGGCCTGCCGCATACCGCCGTACGTTGTATCTCGTATAAAGACAGCAAGGCCGTGCATCGCGGCATCCTGCTGGGCACCGTGGTCGTGACCGTACTGATGTTCGGCATGCATCTGGCCGGCGCGCTGGGTCGCGCCGTGATGCCGGGCCTGACCGTGCCGGATCTGGTGATCCCGACGTTGATGATCCACGTTTTGCCGCCGCTGGCCGCCGGGATCTTCCTGGCCGCGCCGATGGCCGCCATTATGTCGACGATCAACGCGCAGCTGTTGCAGTCTTCCGCCACGATCGTCAAGGATCTCTTTTTGCGCGTGCGCCCGCAGCAGTTGGATAACGAGCCGCTGCTCAGAAAGATCTCCGCGACGGTCACGCTGGTGCTGGGCCTGCTGCTGCTGGTGGCGGCCTGGAATCCGCCCGATATGCTGATCTGGCTTAACCTGCTGGCTTTCGGCGGTCTGGAAGCGGTATTTCTGTGGCCGCTGGTGCTGGGGTTATACTGGGAGAAAGCCAATGCTGCCGGCGCACTCAGCAGCATGATCGGCGGCGCGGGCTGCTATACCCTGCTGGCCAGCTTTTCACTGCAGCCGTGGGGGTTTCACCCGATTGTGCCTTCGCTACTGCTGAGCCTGATTGCCTTCGTAATCGGCAACCGTTTTGGCCGCCCTGTCCGGCCTTAGCCTTTATTTGTTTGACTAAAGAGAATCGCAATGCCCTGGATACAAATGAAAATCAACACCACCGGCGACCAGGCTGAAGAGCTGGGCGACGCGCTGATCGAGAACGGGGCTGTCTCGGTCACGTTTCAGGATACGCACGACAATCCGGTGTTTGAACCGCTGCCTGGCGAAACGCGTCTGTGGGGCGATACCGATGCGATCGGCCTGTTTGATGCCGAAACCGACATGCAGGACGTGATTGCCAGTCTGGAACAGCATCCGCTGCTGGGCGTCGGCTTCCACCACAAAATTGAGCAGATAGAAGACAAGGACTGGGAGCGGGAATGGATGGAAAACTTCCATCCGATGCGTTTTGGTCAGCGCCTGTGGATTTGCCCAAGCTGGCGCGACGTGCCGGATCCGAATGCGGTCAACGTGATGCTGGATCCCGGCCTGGCGTTTGGCACCGGCACCCATCCCACGACGGCGATGTGCCTGAGCTGGCTGGACGGCCTGGATCTGGCCGGTAAAACCGTGATCGATTTTGGCTGCGGCTCCGGCATTCTCGCTATCGCGGCGCTGAAGCTGGGTGCGGCACAGGCTATTGGTATCGACATCGATCCGCAGGCGATCCAGGCCAGCCGTGACAATGCCGAGCGCAACGGCGTGTCGGAACGTCTGTCGCTTTACCTGCCTCACGAGCAGCCAGAGAACCTCAGCGCAGATGTCGTGGTCGCTAATATCCTTGCCGGCCCGCTGCGTGAGCTGGCGCCGCTTATCAGCGTGCTGCCGGTTTCCGGCGGTCATCTGGGTCTTTCCGGCGTGCTGGCGAGCCAGGCGGACGGCGTGTGCGAAGCCTATGCGGATAAGTTCGTGCTCGATCCGGTGGCGGAAAAAGAAGAGTGGTGCCGCATTACCGGCGTGCGTCGCTAAACTATCGGTTTCCAGGGACGGATTCAGATAGATTTCCTCTACCATAGGCTTATTATCAGCAGGGTTATTTAATCGCGCCGGCCTGTGCCGGCTACTTCAAGGGATAATGAAGATGAGAAGATATGCTCTGCTGTTCTCCTGCCTTGCCGCTTTGCCCGTCATGGCTGAACCGGCTATTCACTGGTCTTATGAAGGCCAGGGCTCGCCTGAACACTGGGCCGAGCTGGGTGATGAGTTTCAAACCTGTAAAACCGGCCAGTATCAGTCCCCCGTCGATATTACCCGGGTTATTGACGGCAAGCTGCCGCCGCTGGGCATAAACTTTCATACCGATACCAAAACCATTGTTAACAATGGCCACACTATCCAGGTTACGGTGAAGGACAGCGACGATTTTCAGCTTGATAATGACGCATTCGTGCTTAAACAGTTCCATTTTCACGCGCCCAGCGAAAATCACCTTTTCGGCAAAAGCTTTCCGCTTGAAGCGCATTTTGTTCATGCCAACAAGCAAGGCGAGCTGGCCGTGCTGGCCGTTATGTTTGAAACCGGCGCTGAAAACAGCGCGCTTAAGCCGCTGCTCGCGTCCCTGCCCGCACAGCAAAACCAGGTTGAAACCATGAAGCAAAGCATGGATCTCGCCACGCTTTTTCCCGCCGGGAAACACTACTACCGCTTTAGCGGTTCGCTGACTACGCCGCCCTGCACGGAAGGCGTGCGCTGGCTGATTCTGAAGCAGCCCGTTACGCTCTCTCCGGCCCAGCTGGCGGTTTTTGAGCACGCGCTTAAACATGCTAATAATCGCCCCTTGCAGCCTCTGCACGGTCGAATAATTGCCGAATAGCAGTACGCTATTTCGCCTTTTTTTGCAGGCGTATGGCGGCGCTTGTCGCGCTTAGTGCCTGAAGCGCCGCAATTTATAGTGTTAACTGCCTCACAAAAAAAGAAAAATATTTGTTCATCATTTAATCGTTAAAATTCAATCTATTGTTAAATAAGGATATTTATTCGTCTCACCGTCTCTGCAGGCCGACAATGCCGGTTTGAAGGGGGAATTGTTCAAAGTTTGGCCTTTCATCTTCTTAAAAAAATGCGTAATATACGCCGCCTTGCGAACACACTATGGTCACTTTTTTTTCATGCGCATAGGAAACCACCAGCTTCGCAATCGCCTGATTGCAGCACCAATGGCCGGAATTACCGACAGGCCTTTCCGGACGCTTTGTTACGCAATGGGCGCTGGTATGACCGTATCGGAGATGCTGTCGTCAAACCCGGAAGTCTGGGCCAGCGACAAATCCCGACTGCGTATGGTACACAGTGATGAGCCCGGTATTCGTACCGTGCAGATTGCCGGTTGTGATCCTGATGAGATGGCTGAAGCCGCGCGCATTAACGCTTTATCGGGCGCGCAGGTTATCGATATCAACATGGGCTGTCCGGCTAAAAAGGTGAATCGGAAAATGGCGGGCTCTGCCCTGCTGCAGCATCCAGAGCTGGTAAGGTCTATCCTTTCAGCGGTGGTCAATGCGGTGGATGTGCCCGTTACGCTAAAGATTCGCACCGGCTGGGACGTGGACAACCGCAATTGTGTTGAGATTGCCCAATTGGCTGAACGTTGTGGCATTCAGGCCCTGACCATTCACGGACGCACACGCGCGTGTTTGTTCAACGGCGAAGCTGAATATGACAGCATTCGGACAGTTAAGCAGAGTGTCTCTATCCCCGTTATCGCGAACGGAGACATTACTGACCCGCACAAAGCCAGAGCCGTGCTTGACTATACGGGGGCAGATGCCCTGATGATAGGACGCGCGGCTCAGGGAAGACCGTGGATCTTCCGGGAAATCCAGCATTATCTGGACACTGGGGAGCTGCTGGCACCAATGCCACTGGCTGAAGTAAAGCGCTTGCTCATTGGGCACCTACGGGAACTGCACGACTTTTATGGTCACCGCAAAGGATACCGTATTGCCCGGAAGCACGTCTCCTGGTATCTCCAGGAGCACGCCCCAAACGACCAGTTTCGGCGCACATTCAACGCCATTGAGGATGCCAGCGAACAGCTGGAGGCGTTGGAGGCATACTTCGAAAAACTTGCATAATAGAAATAAAGAGCTGACAGAACTATGTTCGAACAACGCGTAAATTCTGACGTACTGACCGTTTCAACCGTTAACTCCCAGGATCAGGTGACTCAAAAGCCTCTGCGTGACTCGGTCAAACAGGCACTGAAGAACTATTTTGCTCAACTGAATGGTCAGGATGTTAATGACCTGTATGAGCTGGTTTTGGCTGAAGTGGAACAGCCACTGTTGGACATGGTGATGCAATATACCCGTGGCAACCAGACCCGTGCAGCCCTGATGATGGGTATCAACCGCGGTACGCTGCGTAAGAAACTGAAAAAATACGGCATGAACTAAGTTTCGGTTCATTGTGACGGAGGCGCTACGTACTGTTAGCGCCTTTTTTAATGGCCGCCGTTCAGACAAAATTGTCTTGATTGTGTAAATAATAGACATTTACCTCAACTTCCTGCCAATCTCGTTGTCCTATACCCTGTACCGCTACGGATTAACGTCTTTATGCGCTACATCTTCCATGCACGCATAAAGAGAGATATATGAAGGTATCCCCCCGCTTTACCCGCAGCCTGATGCACCCTCGTTACTGGATCACCTGGGCTGGTCTGGGACTGCTGTTTTTACTGGTTCAGCTGCCGTTTCCGCTTCTGCAAAAGCTGGGAACCTGGATGGGCCGTACTTCAATGCGGTTTTTAAAGCGCCGTATCCGCATTACCCGTCGTAACCTTGAGCTCTGCTTCCCGGATATGCCGGAAGCGCAAATCGAGCAGCGTATCGTACGCAATTTTGAATCGCTGGGAATGGGCCTGCTGGAAACCGGTATGGCCTGGTTCTGGTCCGATCGCCGGGTGAAGCGCTGGTTTACCGTTAACGGCCTGCACAATTTACAGGCGGCACAACAAGAAGGCCGCGGCGCGCTGATTATCGGCGTGCATTTTATGTCGCTGGAGCTGGGCGGCAGGGCCATGGGCCTGTGTCAGCCGATGATGGCGATGTATCGCCCGCATAACAACAAGCTGATGGAATGGGTACAGACCAAAGGACGGATGCGTTCCAATAAGGCGATGATTAACCGCCGCGATCTGCGTGGCATGGTGCAGGCGTTGAAACAGGGTGAAGCCGTCTGGTTTGCGCCCGATCAGGACTACGGCCCGAAGGGCAGCGTGTTCGCGCCGCTGTTTGCCGTACCGCAGGCGGCTACCACCAGCGGCACCTGGATGCTGGCCCGCATGGCTAAGCCAGCCATGATCACCGTTGTGCTGATCCGTAATGACGACGGCAGCGGTTATGAACTGGTGATCCAACCTGAACTGAAAGATTACCCCATTGCCGATGAGCAGCAGGCTGCTGCCTATATGAATAAGGTGATTGAGACGGAGATCATGCGTGCGCCCGAGCAGTATATGTGGCTGCACCGCCGCTTTAAAACGCGTCCTGATGGCGCACAGCCACTTTACTGAGGCGTCTTAACGTTTATGAACCAGCCCGCAGCGGCTGGTTTTTTTTGCCTCTCTTTTGCTTGCGTCTTCTGCCTTCTGCCTCTCTTCTGCCTGCTTCTGCCTTCTGCCTTCTGCCTCTCTTCTGCCTGCTTCTGCCTTCTGCCTTCTGCCTTCTTCTGCCCTCAACTTCTGTCTTCCGCTTTTGCTTATGCTTCTGCTTCTGCTTCTGCTTCTGCGTTTCTGCCTTCCCCTGCAGCTACCAACTTGCCGCTTCCTGCTTCTGGCTTGTCCTTCCTGCTTGCTCTTTGCTCTTTGCTCTTTGCTCTTTGCTCTTTGCTGCTTGCTCCTTACTCCTTGTTCCTTGTTCCTTGTTCCTTGTTCCTTGTTCCTTGCTCCTTGCTCCTTGCTCCTTGCTGCTTGCTGCTTGCTGCTTGCTGCTTGCTGCTTGGCGCAACAATAATCGCGCTTTTGCTCACGCCGCGTAAATTTTAAGAAACATTTCGCACCATTTGTGACCAGCCGCGCGGCTTTTGCCTCTGTTTGGTGCGCAATATTAGGCAAACTTTCTATACGCTTCCGATTATTAACAAACCTTTCCATGAAATTCAGGATGCTGCAAATCTGGCATTGCCTTTGCAGTGTCGTGGATGGCTCTTGCCACAGACAGGAAAAGTGCACCGCAGCGTGCACTAAAACATAACAAAACGCTTACGCCACACAGGATGCTTTATGAAAAAAATGATGCTCTCCACTTTGGTGGCCGCTGCAGCGCTGTTTGCAGTCGCTAATCAGGCCCATGCCGGTGCTACGCTGGATGCGATTAAAAAGAAAGAGTTTGTGCAGTGCGGGATCAGTGACGGCCTGCCTGGCTTCTCGTTTGCGGATGCCAGCGGTAAATTTAGCGGTATCGATGTGGATGTTTGCCGTGCCGCAGCGGCGGCCGTGTTTGGCGATGCGACAAAAGTAAAATACACCCCGTTAACGGCTAAAGAGCGCTTTACCGCTCTGCAATCCGGCGAAGTCGATATCCTTTCCCGCAATACTACCTGGACCTCCTCGCGCGATGGCGGTATGGGCTTTATTTTTGCCGGCGTAAATTACTATGACGGTATTGGTTTTTTGACTCACCAGAAAGCGGGCCTTAAAAGCGCGAAAGAACTGGATGGCGCCACGGTTTGTATCCAGGCGGGAACGGATACCGAACTGAACGTCGCCGACTATTTCAAAGCCAACAAAATGCAGTACACGCCTGTGACCTTCGATCGCTCTGACGAATCGGCAAAAGCACTGGATACCGGCCGCTGCGATACGCTGGCCTCTGACCAGTCGCAGCTGTATGCCCTGCGCATCAAGTTAGGCAAGCCGGACGAATTTATCGTGCTGCCGGAAGTGATCTCAAAAGAGCCTTTAGGGCCGGTGGTTCGCCGTGGCGATGATGACTGGTACACCATCGTTAAGTGGTCGCTGTTTGCGATGCTGAACGCGGAAGAGATGGGCATCACCTCAACGAACGTTGACCAGATGGCCGCTAAGCCTTCCACGCCGGATATGGCGCACCTGCTGGGTTCAGAAGGCGATTTCGGCAAGGATCTCAAGCTGAATAACAAATGGGCTTTCAATATCATTAAACAGGTAGGCAACTATCAGGAAGTATTCGATCGTAACGTCGGTAAAGACAGCCAGCTGAAAATCGCACGTGGTCAGAATGCGCTGTGGAACAAAGGCGGCATTCAGTACGCGCCACCGGTACGTTAATTCCCGCTGCAACAGGGCGCCAATCGGCGCCTTCGTCAGAATTTTCGTGACTGAGGTTTCAACATGTCTCAACGCCCGTCCGTAAAAAGGGATATCTCCTTTAGCAATCCTGCGGTGCGCGCCTGGCTGTACCAGATTATCGCCGTGGTGCTGGTGCTGGCCGTAGCTGGCTATCTTATCCACAATACGGTGATTAACCTGGCCAACCGCGGCATCACCTCCGGCTTTGGCTTCCTGGAGCGCAGTGCGGGCTTCGGCATCGTTCAGCATCTTATCGATTACAGCGAAGCCGATACCTATGCCCGCGTCTTTTTGGTCGGCCTGACCAATACGCTGCTGGTCTCCGCGCTCTGTATTGTATTCGCCTCTTTGCTGGGCTTTTTCATTGGCCTTGCCCGCCTGTCGGATAACTGGCTGCTGCGCAAGCTTTCAACCATCTATATCGAAATCTTCCGCAATATTCCGCCGCTGCTGCAAATCTTCTTCTGGTACTTTGCCGTGCTGCGCAATCTGCCGGGCCCACGCCAGGCGATGAACGCCTTCGATCTGGCCTTCATCAGTAATCGCGGCCTTTACATTCCCTGGCCGGCATACGCCCCTGGCACATGGCCTTTTCTTCTCTCCCTGCTGCTTGCTGCGGCATGCAGCGTTGCGCTGTTCCGTTATAACCGTAGCTATCAGTTGAAAACGGGCCAGCTGAGACGTAGCTGGCCTGCCATCCTGGCCATGTTCATTGTTTTCCCTTTGCTCGCTCATCTGGCTTTTGGCGTGCCGATGCACTGGGATGTACCGATGCTGCGCGGCTTCAATTTCCGCGGCGGTTTTGTGCTGATCCCGGAGCTGGCGGCGCTGACGCTGGCGCTGTCTATCTATACCTCTTCTTTTATTGCTGAGGTGATCCGTGCCGGGATCCAGTCCGTACCGCACGGGCAAAGTGAAGCAGCTCGCTCGCTTGGTCTGCCGAATCCGGTCACGCTACGTCAGGTTATTATTCCTCAGGCGATGCGCGTCATTATCCCGCCGTTGACCAGCCAGTATCTGAACATTGTTAAGAACTCCTCGCTGGCGGCGGCAATCGGCTATCCCGATATGGTGTCGCTGTTTGCCGGCACGGTGCTGAACCAGACGGGACAGGCCATTGAAACCATCGCGATCACTATGGGCGTTTACCTGATTATCAGCCTGTTGATTTCGCTGTTGATGAATATCTATAACCGCAAAATACGGCTGATTGAGCGTTAAGAGAACGGAATAACTATGACTTTAGCCACGCATGATACGCAGCCTGTGCCGGTAAGTTCTTTTACGCGAGCCGTGAAATGGGCCAGAAAAAATCTGTTCTCAAGCTGGGGCAATTCGCTGCTGACGCTGTTCTGCCTGTGGGTGATCTGGAGTGTGATACCGCCAGCGCTGAACTGGCTGATTTTTCAGGCTAACTGGATCGGCACTACCCGCGCGGACTGTACCAAAGATGGCGCCTGCTGGGTGTTTATCCATGCCCGCTTTGGCCAGTTTATGTATGGTCTTTATCCTCATGAGCTGCGCTGGCGCATTAATCTGGTCCTGGTTATCGGCCTGCTCAGCATCATCCCGATGTTTATTAAGTCACTCCCGCGCCGGGGAAGTTATATCGCCGTATGGGCAATTGTTTATCCTGTGGTGGTATGGGTTCTGCTTTATGGCGGCTTCTTTGGGCTTGAACGCGTTGAAACGCGCCAGTGGGGCGGACTCACGCTGACGCTGATTATCGCCTCCGTGGGTATCGCTGGCGCACTGCCGCTCGGTATCCTGCTTGCGCTGGGACGCCGCTCCACGATGCCCGTAGTGCGCTCTCTGTCGATTATCTTTATCGAGTTCTGGCGAGGCGTTCCCCTGATCACGGTGCTGTTTATGTCCTCGGTAATGCTGCCGCTGTTTATGGCGGAAGGCAGCAGCATCGATAAACTAATCCGGGCGTTGGTAGGCGTGATCCTTTTCCAGTCGGCTTATGTAGCAGAAGTGGTACGCGGCGGTTTACAGGCGCTGCCGAAAGGACAGTATGAAGCCGCCGAGTCGCTGGCGCTGGGCTACTGGAAAACGCAGGGGCTGGTTATCCTGCCCCAGGCGCTAAAAATGGTCATTCCCGGCCTCGTCAATACGATTATCGCGCTTTTTAAAGATACCAGCCTGGTGATTATCATCGGGCTTTTCGATCTCTTCAGCAGCGTCCAGCAGGCTACGGTCGATCCCGCCTGGCTTGGTATGTCCACCGAAGGGTACGTTTTTGCCGCGCTGGTTTACTGGATTTTCTGTTTTAGCATGTCGCGCTACAGCCAGTATCTGGAAAGGCGTTTTCACACCGGGCGCACGCCGCACTGAGGCTTACAATGACTAATTCTTTGATTCAATCGGATGAAGCGATGATGATTACGCTGGAAAAAGTTAACAAATGGTATGGGCAGTTTCATGTGCTGAAAGACATTAATTTGCAGGTAAAAGCACGCGAACGCATCGTTCTTTGCGGCCCTTCCGGCTCCGGCAAATCCACCACTATTCGCTGTATCAATCATCTGGAAGAGCATCAGCAGGGTCGTATTGTTGTGGATGGCATCCACCTGAACGATGATTTACGCAATATTGAGCGTGTGCGAACGGAAGTCGGCATGGTGTTTCAACATTTTAACCTTTTTCCGCACCTGAGCGTGCTGCAAAACTGCACGCTGGCGCCGATTTGGGTACGCAAAACGCCAAAGAAAGAGGCTGAAGCGCTGGCGATGCACTATCTGGAACGCGTACGCATTGCGGAACATGCGCACAAGTTTCCCGGCCAGCTTTCTGGTGGTCAGCAGCAGCGTGTGGCTATTGCCCGTTCGCTTTGCATGAAGCCCAAAATCATGTTGTTTGATGAGCCGACTTCCGCGCTGGATCCCGAAATGGTAAAAGAAGTGCTGGATACCATGATTGGTCTGGCGGAAGACGGCATGACCATGCTCTGCGTGACGCATGAGATGGGCTTTGCCCGCACCGTGGCGGATCGGGTGATCTTTATGGATCGTGGGGAAATCGTTGAGCAGGCACCGCCGCAGGAGTTCTTCTCCGCACCAAAATCGGAGCGAACCCGGGCTTTTCTTTCGCAGGTTATTCATTAAAACCGATACTGACAACGACCGGCTTAGCCGTGCAAATCTGATGCGAAGACCGAAGCCCTGGTATTTTACCGGGGCTTTTTACTGTTCAGTTTGGCGCTGAGCCGGGGCTGAATAGACGTGGGGACGGGATCGCGCCGCAGAGAGCCGGCGGCGGCCGCTCTTCTGACCGTTTTAAAATAAGGTCGGCGGCCACAGCCGCATTATTAACGTCCGGCAAAGAGCCCGGGTGCCGTGGCGGGGCTGAAAGAGAAGGCGGACGCGCGTTTTACGGGTACGGAAACGGGTGCATTCCACAGCGTGCAGCACGGACGCTGGGAGCGGTCACGCAGAGAGTTTCCGGCCCACAAACGCAAAAAACCCCGACCGTGAGGTCGGGGCTGTTGCAATTTGATGCCTGGCAGTTCCCTACTCTCGCATGGGGAGGCCCCACACTACCATCGGCGCTACGGCGTTTCACTTCTGA
>NZ_JBGGPM010000008.1:0-126264 GCF_041320675.1 Erwinia sp. STN24
AAGTGAAACGCCGTAGCGCCGATGGTAGTGTGGGGCCTCCCCATGCGAGAGTAGGGAACTGCCAGGCATCAAATTGCAACAGCCCCGACCTCACGGTCGGGGTTTTTTGCGTTTGTGGGCCGGGAAAAAGCGGCCCCGCAGCGGATAAAGCGCGCAGGGGCCCGGAATCTCCCTTTACGGCCCGGCTGCGGGCCAGTGATGCCCTACTTACTGCTGTTCTTCTAACCAGTTTAAAATAAAGTCTGTAACCATAATTGCGTTATTAATATCCAGCAAGGGCACAGGCAAAGAGAAAGCAGAATCTGCGGCAACCGCAATAACGTGTTCATCAAACAGCTCGCTGAAACGCTGTTCGCTCCCTCCACGCCACAGCACTATTTTGGGCACCGGCTCATGTTTAAAACCTTCCACTAAAATAATATCTGTCAGAGAAGGATCCATACGGCTGGCGAGAAAGCGAAGATCCGGCTCATTATGCTCAGGCGTTTCGGTAATCAATGCCCAACGCTGCGGATTATAAACCATCACCTGATCGGCTCCTGCCTTACGTAATTCATAGCTATCCTTGCCGGGCGTATCGATATCCATATTATGATGGGTATGCTTGATCAGGCCTGTACGGATCCCTCGCTGTTTTAAAATGGCAATAACCTGCTTTAACAGCGTCGTTTTGCCTGTCCCGCTCCAGGCCGCGATGGCTAAAAGGGGGATCATCCGCGTTCTCCTGCAATAAGATCTTCATAACGATTAATATTATTAAACGCGTCAGGACAATCGTTAAAATCCACGCTGTGTCCGCCTGCCTGCTGGAGAAAAATCATCACCTTCCGTTCTCCCTTTGTCAGAAAGCTTTTCAGCTGCTCAATTAAACTGACATGCATTAATGCCAGAGTGGGATGATCGCGTCCGTCAGATTTAGCCCAAACCACAGGTGCATCCCGTTTAGCCTGCCACAGGCGAGAAACTAAATCTTCTGGCAGTAAAGGGGTGTCACAAGAGACAAAAACCACCCATTCCGTCTCGATTTTTTCCAGCGCTGCCAGCATACCGGCTAACGGCCCCGGAAAATCCGGCAGCGTATCGGTTATAACCGACAGGCCGGTTTGCTGATAGACAGACAAATTACGGTTGGCGCTGATACACACACGGCTGACCTGAGGTCGTAGGCGACTCAGAACGTGCTGATAGAGCGGTTTTCCCTGATACAGCACCAGCCCTTTATCTTCGCCGCCCATGCGGCTGCCGCGCCCGCCTGCAAGAATGACGCCTGTAATCGAAACGGTATCTGAACCGCAAAAACGCATAAGCTGTAGACCCTCTTTTTTTGTGGGATTAACCCTGCTACCGTAGCGGAACCCGAATCTCACAGGAACCCTATTATGAAATGTCACCGTCTTAACGAGTTAATTTCACTGCTGCAGCCAGCCTGGCAACAGGAACCCGACCTGAATTTAGTGCAATTTTTGCAGAAAATGGCGGATGAGGCAGGATTTACTCAGCCCCTGGCCGACCTGAGCGATGACGTGCTGATTTATCATCTTAAACTACGCAATGCTGACAAAAGCGAAGCTATCCCGGGCCTGCAAAAAGATTATGAAGACGATTTCAAAACGGCGCTGCTTCGCGCGCGCGGCGTTATTAAAGATTAACTGCCGCTGTTCATCCGACGTACCGGCGATTAATGGTATCCTCAATGCATGACGATTATCGATGAGTACGCCGGATGACTGAACCCGCCTTTAACTTTCAAAACCTTAATCCTGATACGATCCTGGATGCGCTCTGGGAAACGGGCATCCGCGTTGAATCGGGGCTTACCGCGCTGAACAGCTACGAAAATCGGGTATATCAGTTTTCCGACGAGGACAAAAAGCGTTACGTGGTGAAATTCTATCGCCCTCAGCGCTGGTCTTCGCTGCAAATCGAAGAAGAACACCGGTTTACTGCCGAGCTGCTGGCTGATGAGGTCCCCGTGGCCGCACCGCTTGTGCTGCAAGGGCAAACGCTACATCAACATAACGGCTACTGGTTTACCGTTTTCCCCAGCCTGGGAGGACGGCAATACGAAACGGATAACTACGACCATCTGGAATGGGTTGGTCGTTTTCTGGGACGTATTCACCAGACGGGACGTAAAAAAACCTTTGATGCTCGTCCGACCTTTGGTCTGGAGGAGTATATCCACGAACCTCGTCAGGTGCTTGAATCCAGCACGTTGATCCCGGCCAAACTGAAACAGAATTTATTGGCAAGCGTCGATCTGCTCAGCGCAACTTTACAAAAGTGCTGGCATACTCAGTGGCAGCCGCTTCGTCTGCACGGCGATTGCCATCCCGGCAATATTCTGTGGCGCGATGGCCCGCTGTTTGTGGATCTGGACGACGCTCGTAATGGCCCTGCCGTACAGGATCTATGGATGCTGGTTAACGGCGATCTTCAGGAGCAGCGTATTCAGTGGGATATCCTGCTGGAAGCCTACGGTGAATTCTGCGAGTTCGACACACACGAATTGTCACTGATTGAGCCTTTACGCGCTATGAGGATGGTTTATTATCTGGCGTGGATTGTGCGCCGCTGGGAAGATCCGGCGTTTCCGGCCAGCTTTCCATGGATGACGGACGAAGATTTCTGGCGCAGACAGATCGCTATTTTCAATGAGCAGACCCGGCTGTTGCAGGAGCCACCGCTGCAGCTGATGCCTGCATTCCAGGGCTGATCGCCTTTTCCGGTCAGCCTCTTTTGCTGTTAGGAGAGAGTTTCCAGATGAAAAAGATTTTATTCGCGCTGATTGGTGTTTTTCTGGCGTTCAGCGCTTCTGCTGCCCAGTTTACCGATGGACAGCAGTACGTCACGATACAGAAACCTGTTACCGGCGAGCCTCAGGTTGTGGAGTTTTTCTCTTTCTTCTGCCCGCACTGCTATGAATTCGAACACGTCTGGCACGTTAGCGACGCGGTGAAAAAAGCCGTGCCTGCCGGCACTAAAGTGACTAAATATCACGTTGAATTCCTCGGCGGCGAAATGGGCAAAGTGGTGACTCAGGCATGGGCCGTTGCCATGGCGCTGGGTGTGGAAGATAAAGTCACTGCTCCGCTGTTTGAAGGCATCCAGAAAACCCAGACCATCACCGATCCGGCCAGCCTGAAAGCGGCCTTTGTGAAGGCAGCCGGCATCAAGCCGGAAGAATACGATGCGGCCTGGAACAGCTTTGTGGTGAAATCGCTGGTAGCCCAGCAGGAAAAAGCAGCGGTCGATGTCGATCTGCGCGGCGTGCCGGCGATGTTTGTTAACGGTAAATATATGGTTAACAACGGTGGCCTGGATACCAGCTCGATGGATAATTACACGCAGCAATACGCTAACGTCGTAAAATTCCTGTTAACCCAAAAGTAAGCCATATTTTGACGCAGCGAGGGTTTCAACCTCGCTGTGTCGGTTAAACCGCCTCTTCATTTCCTCGTCAGATCAAAATTCTTCCGATCGCTTTTTCTTGCTAAAGATCCACCAGATCGTTTAGCCGCTAATTTATATCCACATTAATGCAAATTACCTTTGGGCAAGGATCCTTAGCGGTTAAATATTTAAGTTATTGAAAATTATCGATTTAAATAATTGGTATAGCCCGGTACGCCAGCTGTATTAATATGTTATGAAATTTACGCACAAAGTTATCCACAGGAAGCGTTTGCGAAACAGGCCGCAAAACAAAGGCGTGTCGCCCGGAGATATTTCATATTTCCGGTATAGCTGTGGCATCCTTACCCTATAGTGAAATTTAACCCGGAATGTGACAAACCTATGGCACAAATTGCAGAAAACCCGCTTATTCTGGTAGATGGCTCGTCCTACCTGTATCGCGCATATCATGCGTTTCCTCCGCTGACCAACAGCGCCGGCGACCCTACCGGCGCTATGTACGGCGTGCTGAATATGCTGCGCAGCCTGCTGCTGCAATATAAACCCAGCCATGTTGCGGTCGTTTTCGATGCCAAGGGCAAAACGTTTCGTGATGAACTTTTTGAGCACTACAAATCCCATCGGCCGCCTATGCCGGACGATCTGCGTGCGCAGATTGAGCCACTGCACAATATGGTCAGGGCAATGGGACTGCCGTTATTAGCGGTATCGGGCGTGGAAGCCGATGACGTTATCGGTACCCTGGCGCTGGAGGCGGGTAAAAAGGGCATACCCGTTTTAATCAGCACCGGCGATAAAGATATGGCGCAGCTGGTCACGCCAAATATCACCCTTATCAACACCATGAATAACGCTATTCTTGGCCCGGACGAGGTGGTGGAGAAATACGGCATTCCACCCTCGCTGATTATCGATTTTCTGGCGCTGATGGGCGACGCTTCGGACAATATTCCGGGCGTGCCGGGCGTAGGCGAGAAAACGGCGCAGGCGCTGTTACAGGGACTTGGCGGTATTAAAGATATCTATGAGAACCTGGATAAAGTCGCCGATCTCTCCTTCCGCGGTGCCAAAACCATGGCGGCTAAGCTGGAGCAAAACAAGGAGGTCGCTCTCCTTTCTTACCAGCTGGCCACCATCAAAACTGATGTGCCGCTCGATGCAGGCTGTGAAGAGCTGATCGTTAGCGAGCCTGCTGTCGAAGAACTGCTGACGCTGTTCCGTCGCTATGAATTCAAACGCTGGATCACCGATCTGGAAGAGGGTAAATGGCTACAGGGGAAAAAGGGCGGCGCTGCTGCACAGAAAACCCTGGCGGAACAGCCGGAAAGCCCGCAGCCTGAAGCGACCAGCATTCTGGCGACGGATGGCTACGTCACTATCCTTGACGAGGAGACCTTTGCCGACTGGTTGCAAAAGTTACAGGCAAGCGAGCTTTTCGCTTTTGACCTGGAAACCGATTCGCTGGATACGTTGAGCGCCAATATCGTCGGCATCGCTTTCGCTGTGGCGCCGGGTGAGGCCGCTTACCTGCCGGTTGCTCACGACTACCTCGACGCACCTTTGCAGCTCGATCGTAAAGAGGTGCTGGCGCGCCTGAAACCGCTGCTGGAAGATAAAAAACTGTTCAAAGTTGGTCAGAACCTGAAATACGATCGCGGCGTGCTGAACAACTATGGTATTGAACTGCACGGTATTAAATTCGATACCATGCTGGAATCCTACGCGCTAAACAGCGTGGTGGGCCGTCACGATATGGATACGCTGGCTTCACGCTGGCTGAACCATAAAACCGTGACCTTTGAGGAAATCGCCGGGAAAGGTAAAAAGCAGCTGACGTTTAATCAGATTGCCCTTGAGCAAGCGGCGCACTATGCGGCGGAAGATGCGGACGTAACGCTACAGCTGCATCTGAAAATGTGGCCGGAGCTGGAAAAAGAGCAGGGGCCAAAAGAGGTTTTCGAAAATATCGAAATGCCGCTGGTGACGGTGATCTCCCGTATTGAACGTAACGGCGTGCTGATTGACCAGGCTATCCTTGCCAAACATTCTCAGGAGCTGACCACGCGTCTGGCAGAGCTGGAGCAGAAAGCGCACGAGCTGGCGGGTGAGCCCTTTAATCTTTCCTCTACTAAACAGCTGCAAACTATTCTGTTTGAAAAACAGGGGATTAAGCCAACCAAGAAAACGCCCGGCGGCGCGCCGTCCACCAGCGAGGAAGTGCTGGCCGAACTGGCGCTGGACTATCCGCTGCCAAAAGTTATTCTGGAGCACCGTGGCCTTTCCAAGCTGAAATCAACCTACACCGACAAACTGCCGGTAATGATTAATCCGCTGACCGGCCGCGTGCACACTTCTTATCATCAGGCGGTGACGGCCACGGGACGCCTTTCTTCTACCGATCCTAATCTGCAGAACATTCCGGTACGCAATGAGGAAGGACGTCGTATCCGCCAGGCCTTTATCGCTTCTGAGGGCCATCAGATCCTGGCGGCGGACTACTCGCAAATCGAGCTGCGTATTATGGCGCACCTTTCTCAGGACAAAGGGTTACTGAGCGCCTTCTCGGCAGGAGAAGACATTCACCGTGCCACGGCGGCGGAAGTGTTTGGCATGGCGCTGGATAAGGTGACGGGCGAGCAGCGTCGCAGCGCAAAGGCTATCAACTTTGGCCTGATTTACGGCATGAGCGCTTTTGGTTTGTCGCGTCAGCTTAATATCGGCGCGGGCGAAGCCAGAAAATACATGGATCTCTATTTTGAACGCTATCCTGGCGTGCTGGAATATATGGAAAGCACGCGCCAGCAGGCGGCGGAAAAAGGCTATGTCTCTACGCTGGATGGTCGTCGTCTTTATCTGCCGGACATTAAAGCCAGCAACGCGATGCGTCGCAAAGCGGCCGAGCGGGCAGCAATCAACGCGCCAATGCAGGGCACGGCTGCCGATATCATCAAAAAGGCTATGATTGCCGTCGACGGCTGGCTGACGCCGCAGGCTAATCCTGATGTGAAGATGATCATGCAGGTTCACGATGAACTGGTATTTGAGGTGAAAACGTCGGAAATCGAAGCGGCAACGGTGAAAATCCGCGAGCTGATGGAAAACAGTATGCAGCTGGACGTGCCGCTGCGTGTCGATGTGGGCGTAGGGCATAACTGGGACGAAGCGCATTAATCTGAGGCCGGGCTAAGGCCCGGCTTTATCAATGTGATGCCAGAAAGCGCTTTAGCCTGTCAATTAATGAGCGCTTATAAGCGATAACACCGTGCATAACGCCAGCGCTAACCTGTTATCGCTCAAACATTTTTTTTGCGCCTTCGCTACCTGAAAACTATTTTTCTGTGAAGTGTATTCGATAAAAAAGGGAATTTTGTGAAACGGGGCGGTAAAAAATCCTTTTGAGGCCTGAAAAAATCATGTAGAGTTGAAGATGTAGGGTACAGAGGTAAGATGTTCTATCTTTCAAACCGTTTACTTCACGTAACCGGATTTGGCTGAATATTAGCCGCCCCAGTCGTTATGACTGGGGCGTTTTTTATTGGGCGTCGTTCAGCCGGATATCAGGCTTCTGGTAACGTTTCTTCCGTCGCTGGTGGAATTTCACTGAACCAGCTGTCCAGTTTCAGGCGCAATTTATCGACGCCCAATTTCTTAAGCGAAGAGAAAGCTTCAACCTGTACATCGCCGACGAACCCTTTAGCGGCTTCGCGTACCAGATTTAACTGCGCTTTACGCGCGCCGGAAGCCAGCTTGTCCGCCTTGGTCAGCAGCACCAGCACCTGAATGCCGCTCTGTACCGCCCATTCAATCATCTGCCGATCCAGATCCTTCAGCGGATGACGGATATCCATCAGCACAACCAGCCCTTTCAGACACTGACGCATCTGAAGATATTCTGCCAGCGAACGCTGCCATTTTAACTTCATCTCTTCCGGCACTTCGGCATAGCCATAGCCAGGCAAATCCACCAGGCGATAGCCTTCGGTGACCTGAAACAGGTTAATCAGCTGGGTGCGGCCGGGCGTTTTACTGGTACGGGCCAGGCTCTTCTGATTGGTTAGCGTATTCAACGCGCTGGATTTGCCGGCATTAGAGCGTCCTGCAAACGCCACTTCAATACCGATATCGGCTGGAAGGTGGCGGATGTCGGGCGCGCTGGTGACAAAGTGGGTAAGGTTATAATTCCAGCCAGACAAGTTAGAAACTCCAGATAATAAGAACAATTGCGCAGAGTATACCCTGTATGGATTAAAAGCGCCCAGCCGCACGCGGCGCGGCGGTGGCTTTGTAAGAGATTGGCTATACTTTTTGCCAGAACTTTACCTTTTCTTTCCAGCTTTTAAAAATTAAGTTATTTAAAATCAATAGCTTATTATTTTAAGGCCAAACATTAATAAATTTTTTCGTAACTTACCTTGTGAGTTTCTCCATATAGTCTACATTTGTTGTCAGAGCCAGGATGGCTCACTTCAGGATGAAGCGCTCAGGGGGATGCCAGGAAGGTACTGAGCAGGGAAGGAAAGTGTCGGGGAACGGCTCATCTGAAGGGAAAGGACTGCGTCCACGGAGGACGGCATGGCAAGGGAAAACCGGGAAGTTGGATGCCAAAAAGGATGCTGACTTAGTCAGTCCTTCTGCGGAAGGTGCGAAAAAAGGCGACAGGGTGACCTGGCGCCTTTTTTCTTTGTCTGCTTTCTGCTAGATTCCGCCGCAATTCTATACTGAAGATAAACAGTCTGAGAGCAGAAACCATGAAGCAACCTGTACGCGATTCGCAGAAAAAACCGGCGGCAAAAGCGAAGCGTAAAACGCGCGATGAAATCAACACGGAAGCGCGCGATCGTAAACGCGATAAGAAACATCGCGGCCACGCCTCCGGCAGTCGCGCTAACCCCGTAGCGGCGACAAAGAAAAACGGCGAAAGCGCTAAAGAGAAAGATCCACGTATTGGCAGTAAAACGCCGGTAGCGCTGGGCGCTGCTGCCGCGCAGCCCGCGAAAAAAGCTAAGCCGGTGAAAAAAGCCGAAGAGAAGAAACCCCGTCTGACGCCGGAAGAAGAGCTGGCGAAGCTCGAAAACGACGAGCGGCTGGATGCGCTGCTGGATCGGCTGGAAAATGGCGACACCCTGAAAGCAGAAGAGCAGGCGTGGCTTGACCAGACGCTGGATCGCATCGACACGCTGATGGAACAGCTGGGGATCGCGCTGGATGACGAAGTCGAAGA
Source organism: Erwinia sp. STN24 (assembly GCF_041320675.1). Classification (NCBI taxonomy): domain Bacteria; kingdom Pseudomonadati; phylum Pseudomonadota; class Gammaproteobacteria; order Enterobacterales; family Erwiniaceae; genus Erwinia; species Erwinia sp. STN24. Next base: position 8,639 of record NZ_JBGGPM010000008.1, read on the forward strand.
TGAAGAAGCTGAAGAGGATATGTATCGCCTGCTTAAAGGCGGTAATTAATCCCGGCGATGCTTTTCGGACTTACTTAAAGGACGGCGCCAACGGGCGCCGTTTCTGCATAAGGTATCTCTGCCAATGATTTGGCCTGGATCAATTTACCTGCTGATTCTGTTCTGCTGCCTGCTCTGGATGTTGGGTAAACTACGGCGTCTGTCCCGGCTGAAAGCCCGGCTACGCAGACCGACCGTCCTGCCGACAGCGCCTCCGCGACGGTCAACACGCCAATGCAGGAGAGAATATCGTGACGCAGACAATTGAGTGGGATCCCGTCCTGCTGCAAAAATATAATATCTCGGGTCCCCGTTACACTTCTTATCCTACCGCGCTGGAGTTCAGCGAGGCTTACCGCGAAGCCGATTTTATCCGTGCCAGCCAGCGTACTCCCCATCGCCCGCTGTCGCTTTATATTCATATTCCTTTCTGCCATCGCCTTTGTTACTTCTGCGGCTGTAATAAAGTCGTTACCCGTCATCAGCATAAAGCTGACGACTATCTGGAAGCTTTAGCCGTAGAAATCGCCAGTCGCGCCGCGCTTTTCCGCAACCGAACCGTGACACAGATGCACTGGGGCGGCGGCACGCCTACTTTTCTCAGTAAAGCGCAGATTTCCACACTGATGGCGCTGCTGCGTCAGCACTTTGCCTTCAGCGACGAGGCGGAGCTTTCCATTGAAATCGATCCGCGAGAAATTGAAGCGGACGTGATCGATCATCTCTTTGCCGCAGGTTTTACCCGGCTGAGCATGGGTGTGCAGGATTTCAATAAAGAGGTGCAGGAAAAGGTTAACCGCGTACAGGATGAGCAGACTATCGTCGCGCTTATCGAGCGGGCAAAGCGGGTGGGCTTCAGCTCTGTTAATCTCGATTTGATTTATGGCTTACCGAAGCAGACGCCGGAAAGCTTTGCCTTTACCCTGCAAAAGGTCATTGCGCTGAACCCCGACAGGCTTAGCGTCTTCAATTATGCGCATATGCCCGCGCACTTTGCCGCGCAGCGGAAAATTAAAGAGGCCGATCTGCCCGATCCCCAACAGAAACTGACCATCCTGCAACAGTCCATTGCCGCGCTGATGGCCTCCGGCTACCAGTTTATCGGTATGGACCACTTTGCCAGACCGGAGGACGAGCTGGCCGTTGCCCAGCGGGAAGGCAAGCTGCATCGCAACTTCCAGGGGTATACCACGCAGGGAGACAACGATCTGCTGGGCCTGGGCGTCTCCGCCATCAGTATGATCGGCGGCGGCTATGCGCAAAACCAGAAAGGGCTAAAAGAGTGGTATGACGCCGTGGCTAAGCAGGGTACGGCGCTCTGGCGCGGCGTAGAGCTGTCGGGCGACGATATCCTGCGCCGCGAGGTGATTAAAACGCTGATGTGTAATTTCTCGCTGGATTTCGCCGCTTTTACCTCGCACGGCGTCACCTTTACCGACTATTTTGCGGAGGATCTGGCGCTGCTTGAGCCGCTGATTGCAGACGGGCTGGTGGAGCGCAGCGAGAAAGGCCTTCAGGTCACTTCTAAGGGGCGCCTGCTGGTCAGGAATATCTGCATGTGCTTTGACCGCTATCTACGCCAGCAAACGCGCCTACAGCAGTTCTCGCGGGTGATCTGAAAAGAGGCGAGCATAAAAAAGCCGGAAACAAAAACGTTCCCGGCTTTTTAGTGCTGAAATTTTTGGCGCCTCAGCCTGGAAATTTCAGCATCGCTGCGCACAGCACGGCGGCCATAGCCGTTTGCGGCAGATGCGCGGCACCCGTCTGCGCGTAGTGCGTCACCACATGAATTAACGATTCCAGCATTATCTTCCTCCCCGATAACGGTTCAGAATGATACTGACTGATACCGATGTGTAAAGTCGCAAAAGCATAAAAAATGCGCGAATCGACGTTTTTTTATGCTTCTTCTGCTTTACTCCATACCCAGCTCTTTCAGCTTGCGGGTCAGCGTGTTTCGCCCCCATCCCAACAGTCGCGCCGCTTCCTGCTTGTGGCCTTGTGTATGACGCAGCGCGGTAGTCAGCAGCGTGCGCTCCATCTCTGGCTGTGCTTCCGATAACAAGTTTTGATGACCGGAACGCAGCGCGCGATCGGCCCACTGCGCCAGCAGCGTCGCCCAGCTGTCGGGCAGTGACTGCACGGGATTGTCCGGCGTGGCGGTTTCAAACAGCTCCGGCGGCAAATCCTGGATCAGCACTTCCTGGCCGGCGGCCATCACCGTCAGCCAGCGGCAGGTATTTTCCAGCTGGCGCACGTTGCCTGACCAGTGCAGGCGGGTCAGCGCCGTTTCGGTTTCGGGATGCAGAATTTTTGCCTCGACGCCCAGCTCGCGTGCCGCGACCTGAAGGAAATAGCGCGCCAGACGAGGGATATCCTCACGACGCTCCCGCAGCGGCGGCAGATGCACGCGGATAACGTTCAGGCGGTGAAACAGATCCTCGCGGAATTTGCCTTCCTGTACCCGCAGCTCCAGGTTCTGGTGCGTGGCGGCGATGATCCTGACGTCGACTTTGACCGGCGCATAGCCGCCGACGCGATAAAACTGGCCGTCGGCCAGCACGCGTAATAAACGAGTCTGCACATCCAGCGGCATATCGCCAATTTCATCCAGAAACAGCGTGCCGCCGTCGGCCTGTTCGAAACGTCCCTGACGGATTTGATTAGCGCCCGTAAATGCGCCTTTCTCATGGCCGAAAAGCTCCGACTCAATCAGATCCTTCGGGATAGCCGCCATGTTCAGCGCGATAAAAGGCGCCTTCGCGCGCGGGCTGTGGCGATGCAGCGCGTGCGCCACCAGCTCTTTGCCCGTGCCCGACTCGCCGTTGATCAATACGCTGATTGAAGAACGCGAGAGGCGGCCGATAATACGAAACACGTCCTGCATCGCCGGCGCTTCGCCGATGATATCGGTAGTCGGGCCGCTGACCGGCTGGTTGCGCGGCTGCTGCTGCTCCTGATAGTGGCTGATCGCGCGTTCCACTAACGCCACGGCTTCATCGATATCAAAGGGTTTTGGCAGGTAATCGAATGCGCCTTGCTGATAGGCGCTGACGGCCGCATCCAGATCGGAGTGTGCGGTCATAATAATTACCGGCAGCATCGGATGACGTTGCTTAATTTGTTTCAGTAACGCCAGTCCGTCCATGCCGGGCATACGAATATCGGAAAGCAAAACGTCCGGGGTTTTGGTGGCAAGCGCGTCCAGCACCTCGCTCGCGCTGTCAAACGTGGCGCAGTTTAAACCGGCTCCAGTAAGCGCGCGTTCAAGCACCCAGCGGATGGAGCTATCGTCATCGACGATCCAGACTATCCCTCGTTGCATAGAAACCTCACTGGCGAATAGGCAAATAAACGGAAAATTCGGTGTGGCCAGGCCAACTGTTAAATTCTATTTTTCCCGAATGCTGATCGATCAGGCTGCGGGCGATCGACAGGCCTAAACCGGTGCCGCCTTCGCGGCCGCTCACCATCGGGTAAAACAGCGTGTCCTGTAGCTGAGCCGGAATGCCGGGGCCGTTATCTTCAATATCGATACGGGCCACCAGGCGATAGCGGACGCCGTGCAGCGTTAGCTGAAATGCGGTGCGGGTGCGCAGCGTAATGGCACCGCCTTTTTCTCCCAGCGCCTGTAGCGCGTTACGCACCACGTTTAGCAGCACCTGTTCGATTTGGTCCGGGTCATGCGGCAGCTCCGGCAGGCTGGGGTCGTAATCTCTGATCAGCGTAACGTTATCGGGCAGCTCCATTGAGACCAGGTTAACCACGCGCTCGGCGACCTGATGGATGCTTTGCGTAACGTGCATGCCCGGCTGCTGCGGGCCAAGCAGGCGATCCACCAGGTTACGCAGGCGATCGGCCTGTTCGATAATGACTTTGGTATATTCCGTTAAGGCCGGGTCAGGCAGGGCTTTTGCCAACAGCTGCGCCGCGCCGCGTAATCCTCCTAACGGATTTTTAATTTCATGCGCCAGCCCGCGAACTAAATCCCGTGCGGCGACCTGTTGAGCATGCTGAAGCTGTTCCTGACTGAGGCGACGCTGATTGTCCATCGGCGCCATTTCCAGCAGGATTAGCCCGTCCGGCAGCAGCTGCGCCGTTAAAGACATAATATGCGCGCGGCTGTCGACGACCAGCGTAACCTCGCTGTCGGTAAACCCCTGACCGGCATTCAGACTCTCGCGCATCACCCCGATGTTCAGGGAAAAATAGCCCATCAAATCCGGCAGCGGCGTGCCAAAGAGCTTGCGGGAGCTTTGCGCCAGCAGTTGCTGAGCGGCGGGATTGGCGTAATGCACCACCAGTTCGCTGTCGACCAGCAGTATGCTGTTAATCAGCGAGTTGAGGATCTGCCCGGCATCGGGCTGCGTGCCTGTTGCCATAACAGCGTTCTCCTGCACCATTTTAGTGCATTATAGTCATGGAACCTGAAATTCGTCTCTCTGCGCGTGGCGCTCACGGCGAAAAAAGCCCATCCGGAGATGGGCTGAAAATTTCCACGGCAACACTATCTCCGGCGTTCGTTACGCTGCGGCCCGTGTTCACCCGAATCACTGAGCCTGCCGTAGCCGCTTTAACGCGACGAGTCGCCGGAGTCAGAAATCAGACGCTGTAGTACAGTTCGAACTCAACCGGGTGCGGCGTCATGCGAACGCGATCCATTTCAGCCTTGCGCAGGTCGATGTACGCATCGATGGTGTCGTCGGTGAACACGCCGCCACGAGTCAGGAACTCACGGTCTTCGTTCAGCGCGTTCAGCGCCTCTTCCAGCGAGCCGGCTACTTTTGGAATTTCAGCTTCTTCTTCCGGCGGCAGGTCGTACAGGTTTTTGTCCATCGCGTCGCCAGGATGGATCTTGTTGATGATGCCGTCCAGGCCAGCCATCAGCAGCGCGGCGAAGCACAGATATGGGTTAGCGGCTGGATCCGGGAAGCGGGCTTCAATACGGCGCGCTTTCGGGCTGGCAACCACTGGAATACGGATAGAGGCGGAACGGTTACGGGCAGAGTAGGCCAGCATAACCGGCGCTTCGTAACCCGGAACCAGACGCTTGTAGGAGTTGGTAGTCGGGTTAGACAGCGCGTTGATCGCTTTAGCGTGCTTGATCACACCGCCGATGTAGAACAGGGCCATTTCAGACAGGCCGCCGTATTTGTCGCCAGCGAACAGGTTGGTGCCGCCTTTGGACAGGGACATATGGCAGTGCATACCGGAACCGTTATCGCCAAAAATTGGTTTTGGCATAAAGGTCGCGGTTTTGCCGAAAGCGTGCGCCACATTGTGCACGACATATTTGTAGATCTGAATTTCGTCGGCTTTTTTGGTCATGGTGTTGAAGCGGGTGGCCACTTCGTTCTGACCTGCGGTCGCCACTTCGTGGTGATGAGCTTCAACAACCAGACCCATCTGCTCCATGGTCAGACACATAGCAGAACGGATGTCCTGTGAAGAGTCGACCGGTGGCACCGGGAAATAGCCGCCTTTCAGGCCCGGACGGTGGCCTTTGTTGCCGCCTTCATATTCTTTGCCGGTGTTCCATGCCGCTTCGATATCATCGATAGCCACGTGAGAGCCAGAGGTGGTCGCGCCGAAACGCACATCGTCAAACAGGAAGAATTCTGGCTCCGGGCCAAACAGCACGGTGTCCGCAATGCCGGAAGAACGCAGGAAATCTTCGGCGCGCTTGGCGATAGAACGTGGGTCGCGATCGTAGCCCTGCATGGTGCCTGGCTCAAGGATGTCACAACGAATGATAAGCGTAGAGTCTTCAAAGAAAGGATCCAGGACCGCGGTGGTCGCGTCCGGCATCAGCACCATGTCGGATTCGTTAATGCCTTTCCAGCCGCCGATGGAGGAGCCGTCAAACATTTTGCCTTCTTCGAAGAAGTCAGCGTTAACCTGGTGAGCAGGAATGGTAACGTGCTGCTCTTTACCTTTGGTGTCAGTGAAGCGCAGGTCAACAAATTTGACTTCATGCTCGTTCATCATCGACAGAACGTGTTCAGCGGACATACTTAACTCTCCTGGATTTGTCATGGTCGTCGGTTAGAGAACTTTCGCGGTGCGCTTTGCTTATCTCGCCCAGCCGACCGATAATTATGTTCTCTGACTGCTTAGCAACCGTTGTGGAAACTGGCCTCTTTCGCTTGTTATAATTAAAGCGAAAACTATGCCAACTTTCTTAATTGATGAAAAAAGCGCTATGATGCGCCCTCTCGTGAAACGGGAGCTGCACCATGATGGAAGTCGCGCACCATTATGGTGCTTTTGCGTGCGGTCAGTGCACAATAATAGTGCATTTTTCTGATAAAGGGTGTTTTTTGCACCGGAAACGGCCCCGAAAGCAATCCCGAAAGTTATCTTTAATTGAAAACTGTGATCCTGTTCAGCTCTTCGATTAATCCGTGTACAATAGCGCGCTATTTCTAATGCCTGAGGCAAAGCTGTGATCGAAAATTTGCGTAACATCGCCATTATTGCCCACGTTGACCATGGTAAAACTACCCTGGTTGATAAGTTGCTGCAGCAGTCCGGGACCTTTGACGCCCGCACCGAAGCGACCGAACGCGTAATGGACTCCAACGATTTGGAGAAAGAGCGTGGGATTACCATCCTCGCAAAAAACACCGCCATTAAATGGAACGACTACCGTATCAACATCGTGGATACCCCGGGACACGCCGACTTCGGCGGCGAGGTAGAGCGTGTGATGTCTATGGTCGACTCGGTGCTGCTGGTTGTGGATGCAATGGATGGCCCTATGCCGCAAACCCGCTTCGTGACCAAAAAAGCGTTTGCTAATGGTCTGAAGCCGATCGTGGTCATCAACAAGGTTGACCGCCCTGGCGCACGTCCTGACTGGGTTGTGGATCAGGTCTTTGACCTGTTCGTTAACCTGGACGCGACCGACGAACAGCTCGACTTCCCGGTTATCTACGCTTCTGCTCTGAACGGTATTGCTGGTCTTGACCACAGCGACATGGCAGAAGACATGACCCCGCTGTATGAAGCCATCGTGCAGCACGTTTCTCCTCCACAGGTAGAAATGGAAGCGCCGTTCCAGATGCAGATCTCGCAGCTGGACTACAACAACTATGTTGGCGTTATCGGCATCGGCCGCATCAAGCGCGGCAAAGTGAAGCCGAACCAGCAGGTCACCATCGTCGATAGCGAAGGCAAAACCCGTAACGGTAAAGTCGGCAAGGTGCTGACTCACCTGGGTCTGGAGCGTATCGACGCGACCGAAGCGGAAGCGGGCGATATCATCGCTATCACCGGTCTGGGCGAGCTGAACATCTCCGACACCATCTGTGACCCACAGAATGTGGAAGCGCTGCCGGCGCTGAGCGTTGATGAGCCAACCGTTACCATGTTCTTTAACGTCAACACCTCGCCGTTCTGCGGTAAAGAAGGTAAGTTCGTTACTTCTCGTCAGATCCTGGATCGTCTGCGTAAAGAGCTGGTGCACAACGTTGCGCTGCGCGTGGAAGAGACCGAAGACGCCGATGCATTCCGCGTTTCCGGCCGTGGTGAACTGCACCTGTCCGTACTGATCGAAAACATGCGTCGTGAAGGCTTTGAGCTGGCGGTATCCCGTCCAAAAGTTATCTTCCGCGAAATTGACGGTCGTAAGCAGGAGCCGTTCGAGAACGTCACCCTGGATATCGAAGAGCAGCATCAGGGCTCTGTGATGCAGGCGATGGGCGAACGTAAAGCGGACATGAAAAACATGGATCCGGATGGCAAAGGCCGCGTACGTCTTGACTACGTGATCCCAAGCCGTGGCCTGATCGGCTTCCGTAACGAATTCATGACTATGACTTCCGGTACCGGCCTGCTGTACTCCACCTTCAGCCACTACGACGATATTCGTCCGGGCGAAGTGGGCCAGCGCCAGAACGGCGTGCTGATCTCTAACGGCCAGGGTAAAGCGGTAGCTTTCGCCCTGTTCAGCCTGCAGGATCGCGGTAAGCTGTTCCTGGGTCACGGCGCAGAAGTTTATGAAGGCCAGATTATCGGTATTCATAGCCGTTCTAACGACCTGACCGTGAACTGTCTGACCGGTAAGAAGCTGACCAACATGCGTGCTTCCGGTACTGACGAAGCGACCACGCTGGTGCCGGCTATCAAGATGACGCTTGAGCAGGCGATTGAATTTATCGATGACGACGAGCTGGTGGAAGTGACTCCGCTGTCCGTACGTATCCGTAAACGTCACCTGACTGAAAACGATCGTAAACGCGCATCACGCGGCAGCAAAGAAGCTTAATCGCTTTTTTTAAGCTGTAATACAGGGCCGGATCTTTCCGGCCCTGTTTTTTTCGCCTGTGGAACCTTCCTTCCAGATTTCAAAATCCTGCCCTGTTCAGCTTCTCTTTTTACCGCTAGAGTGAATACCTTACCGGAACAAATGGAGATGGCCATGCTGTATATCTTTGATTTAGGTAACGTCATTGTTGATATTGATTTCAACCGGGTTCTGGGCGTCTGGAGCGATCTGGGACGCGTGCCTTTGGCCACGCTGCAAAGCCGTTTTACGATGGGAGAAAGCTTTCATCGTCATGAACGAGGAGAAATCAGCGACGAGGATTTTGCCGAACAGCTGTGCGACGAGCTGGGTCTGGCGCTGAGCTTCGAACAGTTCACCGCAGGCTGGCAGGCTGTTTTTGTCGGCGTCAGGGCGGACACCATCCGTATCATGAACGGACTGCGCGCGCGCGGCCATCGGGTCGTGATCCTGTCTAACACCAACCGGCTGCATCAGCGTTTCTGGCCGTCGCAGTATCCTGAGGTACAAAGCGCGGCGGACAAGCTCTATCTTTCCCAGGAGATGGGGATGCGCAAGCCGGAAGCGCGTATCTATCAGCAGGTGCTGAGCGAAGAGGGCTTCACCGCCGACCAGGCTATTTTCTTTGACGACAACCAGGAAAATATCGACGCGGCGCAGGCGCTGGGCATTCAGAGCGTGCCCGTATTTGATGCGACCACCATACCGGCCTTTTTCGCTAATGCGGCCGATTAACCATTATCGACACCGCCTGCGGGCGACCTGGCGCTGGATAAAGCTGCTGTGGCAGCGTATCGACGAGGATGGCATGACGCTGCTGGCGGGGCATCTTGCCTACGTATCGCTGCTGTCGCTGGTGCCGCTGGTGGCGGTGGTATTTGCGCTGTTCGCCGCGTTCCCGGCCTTCGCCGATGTCAGCAGGCAGCTCAAGCTGTTTATCTTTCAGAACTTTGTGCCGGCGTCCGGCACGGTAGTTCAAAGCTATCTGGAACAGTTTGTCGCCAACGTCAATAAAATGACGGCGGTGGGCGCCTGCGGGCTGGTGGTGACGGCGCTGCTGCTGATGTACTCCATCGACAGCGCGCTAAATGTCATCTGGCGCAGCAAGCGCAAAAGGCCCCTCGTTTACTCTTTTGCCGTCTACTGGATGATCCTGACGCTTGGCCCGCTGCTGGCGGGTGCCAGCCTGGCGATCAGCTCTTATCTGCTGTCGCTGCGCTGGGCTTCGGTCAGCGGCGTCAGCGGACTGATTGACTACGGGCTGCGTATTTTTCCGCTGCTGCTCTCCTGGCTGGCTTTCTGGCTGCTCTACAGCATTGTGCCAACGCGGCAGGTACCGGGGAAAGATGCGCTGGTCGGCGCGCTGGTGGCGGGGCTGCTGTTTGAGCTGGGGAAAAAAGGCTTTGCGCTCTATGTTACGATGTTCCCTTCATATCAGCTTATCTATGGCGTGCTGGCGGTTATCCCTATTCTGTTCCTTTGGGTTTACTGGACATGGTGTATTGTCCTGCTGGGTGCAGAGATCACCGCCTCTCTCGGCGACTATCGCCAGCTTAAACAGGAAGAAGAAAAGGAAGAGAATGATTGCCTTAATTCAACGAGCGCTGAGCGCCAGCGTGACGGTAGCCGGTCAGACCATCGGTGAAATCGGGCCGGGATTGCTAATCTTACTGGGCGTGGAAAAAGGCGACGACGAGCAAAAAGCGCAGCGGCTGTGCGACCGCGTGTTGGGCTATCGCATTTTCAGCGATGAGAACGGCAAGATGAATCTTAACGTGCAGCAGGCTGGCGGCAGCGTGCTGGTGGTTTCGCAGTTTACGCTGGCGGCCGACACGCAAAAAGGCATGCGCCCAGGCTTTTCGGGCGGCGCGGTGCCAGCAGAGGCCGAGCGGTTATATGAGTACTTTGTCGCCTGCTGTCGCGAAAGAGGCCTTGTCACCGAGACGGGCCGCTTTGCGGCGGATATGCAGGTATCGCTGGTTAATGACGGGCCGGTGACGTTCTGGCTTCAGGTATGAAGCGGTCGGAAAGGCTAACGGGCGCTCCGGAAAAAGAGAATCACTTTATGTATCATCTTCGTGTACCTGAAACCGCAGAAGAGCTGGATATCTACTACCAGTTTCGCTGGGAAATGCTGCGTAAACCGCTTCGCCAGCCCAAGGGATCGGAGCGCGACGCCTGGGATGCCTTTGCGCATCACCAAATGGTGGTGGATGAAAGCGGCGCGCCGGTTGCCGCAGGGCGGCTCTATATCAATGCGGATAACGAGGCGGCCATTCGCTTTCTTGCCGTGCACCCGGCGGTGCAGGGCAAAGGATTGGGCACGCTGGTCGCGATGACGCTGGAGTCGGTGGCGCGTCAGGAAGGGGCCAAGCGCGTGGTGTGCAGCGCCCGTGAAGACGCCGTCGAATTTTTCGCCAAGCTTGGCTACGTCAATCAGGGCGAAATCACCGTGCCACAGACAACGCCGGTTCGTCATTTTTTAATGATTAAGCCGGTGATCACGCTGGACGATATTCTGCATCGTGCCGACTGGTGCGGGCAGCTGCAGCAGGCCTGGTACGAGCACATCCCGCTCAGCGAAAAAATGGGCGTGCGTATTTTGCAGTATACCGGGCAAAAATTTATCACCACGATGCCGGAAACCGGCAACCAGAATCCGCACCATACGCTGTTCGCCGGCAGCCTGTTTTCGCTGGCGACGCTGACCGGCTGGGGGCTGATTTGGCTGCTGCTGCGCGAGCGGCATTTAGGCGGCACCATTATCCTGGCCGATGCGCATATCCGCTACAGTCATCCCATCAGCGGCAGGCCGGGCGCGGTAGCGGACTTAGGCTCGCTGAGCGGCGATCTGGACAGGCTGGCCCGGGGACGCAAGGCGCGCGTTCAGCTGGAAGTCGAGCTGTTTGGCAATGAAGAGTGCGGGGCGGTATTTGAGGGCGTCTATATTGTGTTGCCTGCCGATCCGGATGGCCCGCTGGAGCCAGCCGGATCGAATATGCCTTAACGGCCTTTTTTCTTGCGGCCCGGCTGGGTAAAGCGCTTGCGGGAGGCCAGGTTGCCCGGCGTCTTCGCGCCTTCTTTACCGCCTTTATCGCCGCCTTTCGGCCCGCCGATGGACGGTTTCTTCGCGGCGGCGGGCTTCGCTTTCGCCTGCGCTTTTTTGGCGGGTTTCGCTTCGGATGAGGAATCCTCAATCAGGCCGAACAGCTCGGTCAGCTCGTCGTCGGTCAGATCGCGCCACTCGCCCAGCGGCAGGCCTTTCAGGCTGACGTTCATAATGCGCGTGCGTTCGAGCTTAGTGACCTCGTAGCCAAAGTGCTTACACATGCGGCGGATCTGGCGGTTAAGCCCCTGCACCAGCGTAATGCGGAAAACAAACGGCGCTTCCTTTTGCACCTTGCATTTCAGCGTCACCGTGCCCAGCATCGGCACGCCAGCGCTCATGCCCTCAATAAACTCATCCGTCACCAGCTTGTTTACCGTGACCACATATTCTTTTTCGTGGTTGTTTCCGGCGCGCAGAATTTTATTGACCAGATCGCCGTGATTGGTCAGGAAAATCAGGCCCTGCGAATCTTTATCCAGGCGGCCAATAGGGAAAACCCGCTTGCTGTGGTTAACGAAGTCGCTGATGTTATCCCGCTCGCCTTCTTCCATGGTGGTGATAATGCCGACGGGCTTATTCAGGGCGATAAAGACCAGGTCTTCCTCATCGCGCGGCTCGATAAGCTGACCGTTCACTTTCACCACGTCACCGGCAAAAACCTGCGCGCCAACGGCGGCCCGCTTGCCGTTAATAAAGACATTTCCCTGTTCGATATAGCGATCGGCATCGCGACGAGAACAGATACCGCTCTCGCTAATGTATTTATTGAGACGTATGGATGAGTTGGTCAGCATGGTTCCTCCGTAAAAAAGCGGACTATACATTAACCGCGCTACGTTGCGAATACGGGTTAATCATATAGTCCGCTTACGGACAGCGTTTTTACCTGCTGCCGAGATTACCTGCCTGCACGGTCTGCTGAACTGACTTATCGCCAGCAACAGCGGAAAGCGAGCCGTTAACGGAAGGCTTCAGCGGCGCGTCTTTCGCCAGGCTGCCCTGCATCTTCAGCGTCAGCTCACCGTTTTCGGTCAGGGGCACCGCTGGCCATCCCCAGTCCTGCAACAGATTCAGCGGCGTTTCACGGCCATGCAGCGACAGCGAAAAGGCGCGCTGCGGCTGCTGCGAAACCGTTGCCAGCCCTTCGAGAAGGCCGCTGCGGGGAAACGCGCTCATCTCCGTGACGTTAATGGCATTGCTGTCCGCCGTCAGGGCGAGAGAAGGATGACGCAGATCCACACGGTTAAAGGTCGCTTCCGCTGCGTTAAAACTCAGGTTGCCGCCCCAGATGCCCCATTCCCGATCGCGCGCCAGCAGCAGGTTGCTGCCGTTGCCATCCAGCGAGGTCAGCTGGAAGGGAAAATCCGGATCGATATCAATAATCAGGTTATGGCTGACGTTCAGCTTTGTTACTTCCACAGCGTGCAGCCACGCCGGTAAACAGCTAAGCCAGAACGTCCGCCAGGCTGGCGGCAGCGTGTACTCCAGCCCGGCGATTACCACGTCATCCAGCGTCAGCTTTTTATCGCTGCGCGTCCAGTTACCTGACGCGCGGATCAGCCCGTTAACCCAGCGGGAGCTGAACTGCGTCAGCGCCGCGCCCTGCGGCGAGAAGGTCATATTAACGATAGGATCGTTCAGCAGCAGCGCGCCATTTACAAAGCTGCTGGCGTTCATCGACAGCGAGCCGTCCTCGCTTTCCCAGTCGCCGTCGCGCAGCGTTATATTTTTCAACGCCAGATTAAGATCGGTCACCGCCCAGTTCTGACCTTCCAGTCGGGCATCGGTTACATCCACTCGCTCGAAATGCACGACGGGCAGCGTCAGTAGAGGCTGTAGAAATTCGGCAAGCGTTTTGCTGCTTTGCAGACGCAGATTGTTCAGCCTTAGCGTGCTGACCTGCCAGCTGCCCTGCTCGTCACGCTGTGCGCTGGCCGTCACCGATCCGCGCGCCACGTCGGCGCCCATATTACTAAGCTCCAGCTGTTTGGACCTGATGCGGCCTTCAATCAGCACATTCCTGGCGGGAATGTCTTTAAACGTCAGCGATCCGGCGCTGAACTGGAAGCTGGCATTATTACCGATAAAGCTTGTCGCCTCGGGCTGCCACGGCATCACGCCGCCGTTTACGTGCTGAGCGTCCAGGGGCAGCATGTCGTGATGGCTGCTAACCGCCATTTCGCTCAGCTGCAAACGCGCTGCGGAAAGAGGCAGTTGGCTGGTTTTGCTGGTAATTCTTAGCGTACCCTGGTTAAGCAAAACGCTGGCAAAATGCAGCGGCCGTGAAAACTGCCCGGCGCTTAACCCTAAGTCGACGCTTTTTGCCACCAGGGTGGCTGGTCGGGTTTTATGGCCGAACGAAACGTCATGAAGGATGAGATGCGATGGCGCGGAAAAATTATGCTCCAGCTTGCCGACTGCCAGCTGATAACTACTGTGCTGGCTAACGGTGCGGCTGAGCCAGCTGGCTCCCCAGCGAGTTTGCAGCAGTAGATACAACACAATGACCAATGCCAGCAGGATAACCAGCAGCGAAAGAAGAATTTTTCCAACAAATTTCATGAGCTATCCCTGTGCGCTTGCAATAAGGGGTGTTATGCCTGATTTATGCGCGAAGCTCAACCCTGGGAAGACGGCAGAAGGCGCTTTGCCCTCTGCCGTTTACGCTATTTCTCCTGCGGGAAAAGCAGATTCAGGATGATAGCGGTAATGCCGCCGGCGGCGATGCCGGAAGAGAGCAGCGTTTTCAGCCATTCCGGTGCGAATTGCAGGATCAGCGGCTGTTGTGAAACGCCCAGTCCCACCGCCAGCGACAGCGCAATAATCATAATCGCCCGACGATTCAACGGCTCGCGCGAGACGATGCGCACGCCCGAGGCCGCAATCGTACCAAACATAACGATGGTCGCGCCGCCCAGCACCGGTTCAGGAATATGCTGCACAAAGCCGCTGACCGCCGGGAAAAGCCCCAGCACGATCAGCATCAGCGCCACCACGAAGCCAACGTAGCGGCTGGCGACGCCGGTCAGCTGGATCACGCCGTTGTTCTGTCCAAAACAGGAGTTGGGAAAGGTATTAAACAGCGCCGAGACGCACGAGTTCAGGCCGTTCGCCAGCACGCCGCCTTTCAGCCGCTTCATATAGAGCGGGCCGCTGACCGGCTGTTCGGAAACGTCGGAAGTGGCGGTAATATCGCCGATGGTTTCCAGCGAGGTCACCATAAACACCAGCATCAGCGGGATAAGCAAATTCCAGTCGATGCCCAGCCCGTAATAGAAAGGCTGTGGCACGGCAATCAGCGGCTGGTTCGTTGCGGCGGTTCCGGCGGGGAGCATATCCATCAGCCAGGCCAGCAGATAGCCAACGGCCATGGCTATCACCAGAGAAGCCACGCGCAAATAAGGATTACGCTGGCGGTTCAGCAAAATAATCACCAGCAGCACCGCGCCGGCGAGCAGCAGGTTCTTTGGCGCACCAAAGGTGTGATCGCCCATGGCGGCAAAACCGCCGCCGATAGAGGTCAGGCCGACCTGGATCAGCGACAGACCGATAATCATCACCACAATGCCGGAAACCAGCGGCGTAATTACGCGGCGCGCCAGATGCAGCACGCGGGAAAGCGCCATTTCGGTAACGGAAGCCAGCATCAGCGTGCCGAACAGGGCGGCCATCATGGTCGGCACATCCGCGCCGCCGTTTTTCAGCGCCATGCCGCCCATGATCAGCGGCGTCACAAAGTTAAAGCTGGTGCCCTGAATCGACAGCAGTCCCGATCCTATCGGCCCCCAGGTTTTTATTTGCAGCACCGAGGCGACCCCGGAGGCGAACAGTGACATGCTGATAATATGCTGCGTGTCCTGAGCGGGCAGGCCCAAAGCCTGGCAGATCAATAGTGCGGGCGTGATAACCGCCACAAACATCGCCAGCAAATGCTGGCAGGCAGCAAACAGCGTTTGCGGCAGCGGGGGACGATCTTCAAGGCGGTAAATTAATTCACTTTTTGCAGCGGGCGCTGCGCTGCGGCTGGCTTCAGAAAAATTAGCGGACATGCTCAGGGGTTCCGTGGCGAACAAAGTGGCGATTTTAAGCTTCTCCACGGCAAAAGCAAACGATTGCCAACAGCATCGGCTAAACGCCGGACGGCAAAGCGAACCACAATTCACTAAGCTTAATCATCGCGCCTGCGGGCCAGAAAAAAGGAAGCACACAATGAACGTATTTATTATTGGCGCAACGGGCGGCGTGGGGCGACGTCTCAGAAAACGGCTGGTCAATGCGGGCCATCAGGTAACGGGGCTGCATCGTCGGGACAGTCAAAAAGAGGCGCTGGAAGCCGATGGTGTAAAACCGGTCAATATCGACCTGATGAACACCAGTAGCGAAAGGCTGGCGGCGGCGATGCAGGGCTGCGATGCCGTGGTGTTCTCCGCAGGCGCAGCAGGCGCTGGCGTAGATCTCACCGACGGCATTGACGGCCGTGGCGCGCGCTTCGCTGCCGAGGCCGCCAGGCTGGCCGGTATTCAGCGTTTTCTGCTGGTTTCCGCTTTTCCGGATGCCGGAAGGGGCAAGGCGCCTTCGCCGGGCTTTGAGCACTATATGCAGGTAAAAAAGCAGGCCGACGTGATGCTTTCCGCCACCTCACTGGACTGGGTGATCCTGCGGCCCGGCACGCTGGTTAACGAAGCGGGCACGGGAAAAGTCAACGCCGGGTTGGCCATCCCTTACGGCACCATCCCGCGCGATGATGTGGCCGCTGTGCTGCATTCGCTGATTGAGCAGCCAGAGGTGAAAAGGGTGATTATTGAGTTAACCGGCGGCGAGCAGCCCGTTAACGAGGCGGTCGCCGCGATGGCTGCCTTTAGCGGCCGGTAGCCGCAGAGCAGGAGAAAAGACAGCAGGCTGCCGGGGGTCAGGCGTTGGTATAGCGCTCGGTTTCCGGCATCCAGCGTTCAATCAGCGCCTGCGCCTGTTCAGGATAGTGCTGATGAATATGGCGGGCGACGCGCTGCACTTCCGGGATCATCGCGCCATCGCGTACCAGATCGGCTACCTTGAATTCGGCGTTGCCCGTCTGGCGCGTGCCCAGCAGTTCGCCAGGACCGCGGATTTCCAGATCGCATTGCGCAATCACAAAGCCGTCGTTGCTGTCGCGCAGAACCTGTAAGCGTTTCTGCGCGGTTTTGCTCAGCGGCGCTTTATAAAGCAGCACGCAGTGGGAGGCAACCGAGCCGCGACCAACGCGGCCCCGCAGCTGGTGCAGCTGCGCCAGGCCCAGCCTTTCCGGGTTTTCAATGATCATCAGGCTGGCATTAGGCACATCCACGCCAACTTCAATGACCGTGGTAGCGACCAGCAGGTCAATCTCGCCCTGTTTAAACGCCTGCATCACCGCCTGCTTCTCGGTGGGTTTCATCCTGCCATGCACTAGTCCAACGTGCAGCTCTGGCAGCGCCAGCTTCAGCTCTTCCCAGGTGGCTTCGGCGGCCTGGGCTTCCAGCTGTTCCGACTCTTCAATCAGCGTACAGACCCAGTAGGCCTGGCGACCTTCGCCGCTACAGGCGTTCTGCACGCGGGTAATAATATCGGCGCGCCGCGTATCGGGAATGGCGACGGTAGTGACCGGTGTACGGCCCGGCGGTAGCTCGTCAATGGTGGAGGTTTCCAGATCCGCATAGGCGGTCATCGCCAGCGTACGCGGGATCGGTGTCGCGGTCATAATCAGCTGATGAGGATGAAAACCCTGCTCCTGGCCTTTCTCCCACAGCGCCAGCCGCTGGTGGACGCCAAAGCGGTGCTGCTCGTCAATAATCACCAGCGCCAGGCCGTTAAACTGCACCTGTTCCTGGAAAATGGCGTGGGTGCCGACAATCATCGATACCTGGCCGCTGGCGATGGCATCCTGCTGCGCCAGGCGCGCCTTGCCTTTCTGCTTGCCAGCCAGCCAGCCAACTTCAATCCCCAACGGTGCAAACCACTGGCGGAAGTTATTGGCGTGCTGTTCGGCCAGCAGCTCGGTTGGCGCCATCAGCGCCACCTGTTTGCCCCAGGCGATAACGTTCAGGGCAGTCAGCGCGGCCACCAGCGTTTTGCCCGATCCTACGTCACCCTGCACCAGGCGCATCATGGGATAGCTTTGTGCCAGATCCTGCTCTATTTCCTGCACGACGCGCGCCTGGGCGTTAGTCGGCTTAAACGGCAAGGCAGCCAGCAGCCTGTCGCTCAGCGCATGGCGAGCCGGCATAGCTAAAGCACGATAGCGCTGCGCGCCGGCGCGCACGGCCAGCATACTGAGATTGTGCGCCAGCAGCTCTTCCATAATCAGGCGTCGCTGGGCGGGATGCCTGCCGTTTTCCAGATCCACCAGCGCCATGTCGGGCGGCGGCCTGTGCAGCATCCGCAGCGCATCCGGCAGGCTGATCATGCCCTGGCTCAGCTCCTGCGGCAGAAGTTCGGCGACAGGACAGGTATCCAGCAACTTCAGCGCCTGATCGGTCAAGTTGCGCAGCGTCGCCTGGCGGATCCCTTCGGTCGTGGAGTAGACCGGCGTCAGCGTTTCCTGTAGCTCCACCACGCTGTTATCGCCCTGAACGCGATACTCAGGATGGATGATTTCGGCCCCGCGCTGGCCGCGCTTTATTTCGCCATAGGCGGTTACGCGCCGGCCGGGCGCCAGGCTGTTTTTCATGCCGGCGTTAAAGTTGAAAAAGCGCAGCGTCAGGATGCCGGTGCCGTCGCTGATTTGACAGGTCAGCATGCGGCGGCGGCCAAAGGAGATATCGCTTTGCAGCACTTCGCCCTCTACCGTGGCGTAGATGTTAGGCAGGAGGTCGTTAATAGCGTAAAGCTGGGTGCGGTCTTCGTAACGAAGCGGCAGATGCAGCAGCAGATCCTGCACGGTGGTCAGCCCGAGCTTCGCCAGTTTGCCAGCCTGGCTGGCACCAACGCCGGCAAGCGTGCTGAGCGGGATGGCGTCCATCAGGCGGCCCGTCATTTTTTACGTACCGATGCCTGCATGGTGGCCCACCAGTCGGGATCGGCAATCACCTCGCCCGTCTCGCTAATTTGCGGATAAGGTAAGCCTTTATGTTTGGCGACCCTGGCCAGAACGGGATAGCCGCCTTCAAACAGCAGGCGCTGCTGTTCGCTGTGGGAAAGCAGGCTCTCCTGACGCTGATACATGCCTGCGTTCTGGCGCTGGCGCTGCGCTTCATAGAGGATCAGTGCCGAAGCCACGGAAACGTTCAGCGACTGCACCATGCCGACCATCGGAATAACGATCTCCTGGTCAGCCAGTTCAAGCGCCTGTTGGGTGATGCCGGTTTTTTCCTGACCCATCAACACGCAGGTCGGGCGGGTGTAATCGATTTCGCGGAAATCTACTGCTTTATCAGAAAGATGCGTAGCCAGGATCTGCATTCCCTGGCCTTTAAGATGCGTGACCGCATCGGCAATAGTGGGATGCGTTTTTACCTGCACCCAGCTGTTGCTTCCGGCGGCGGCAGAGGCCATGGTACGCATCCGGCTGCCCGGCCAGACCGCATGGACTTCATGCACGCCAACCGCATCCGCCGTGCGGATCACCGCAGAGACGTTATGCGGTTTGTGCACCAGCTCCATGCAGACGGTTAAATCGTGCTGGCGGGCAGCCAGCATTTCACGGATACGGGCAAAACGTTGAGCATTCATGCGCTAGTTTCGGTTGCGGTGAACTTTGATCACGTCAGGCATTACGCGGATTTTGCGCATAATATTCGCCAGATGAACGCGATCGCGTGCCGTCAGACGGATAAAGGCGCTGTAAACCCGGCCATCTTTCTCTTCCGTGTTCAGGCTCTGGATATTCGATCCGGCGGTGTTTATGGCCGCCGTCAGGTTTGCCAGCGCGCCCTGGTGGTTAAACATATCCACCTTGATCTCCGCCACGAACTCCTGCTCGGTAACCTTATCCCACTCTACCGCCATAAACTTCTCTGGCTCTTTCTGGTAGCCGCGAATATTACGGCAGGATTCGTGGTGCACTACCAGGCCTTTGCCGGGGCTGACATGCGCCACGATAGGATCGCCGGGAATAGGGCGGCAGCACTTGGCAAAGGTGATCAGCACGCCGTCGGCGCCTTTGATTGGCAGCTTGCCGCGCGATGGCGTACTGGAAACCACCGGTGCAGGCTGGTCGCTCTGCTGCAGGTTTTTCGCCACGACCACGCTCATGGCGTTGCCCAGGCCAATCTCTGCCAGCAGATCGTCCAGCGTCGCCAGCTTCATGCGTTCCAGCTCGTGCTGAATGCTCTCCGGCGAAATCTCGGCCAGCTTGCGGCTGCCGCCCAGCGCATGATTCAGCAGACGACGGCCAAGGCTGACCGAGTCGTCGCGCTTGAGGTTTTTCAATAGCTGACGGATTTTGGCGCGCGCTTTGGAGCTGACCACGAAGTTCAGCCAGGCGGCGTTAGGCCGTGCGCCCGGTGCCGTAATGATTTCAACGGTCTGACCGCTGGTCAGCGGCTGGGAAAGCGGGTAGGGCTGGCGATCGACACGCGCGCCCACGCAGGCATGACCGATATCGGTGTGCACCGCATAGGCGAAGTCAACCGGCGTCGCGCCCGCAGGCAGTTCGACGATGCGGCCTTCCGGCGTGAAAACGTAAATCTCGTCCGGGAAAAGATCCGATTTTACGCTTTCGATAAATTCAAAGGAGCTGCCCGCGCTCTGCTGCAGCTCCAGCAGGCTTTGCAACCAACGCTGGGCGCGGATTTGCGCGGTGGTACTGCTTTCGCCCTGCTCTTTATAGGCCCAGTGCGCCGCGACGCCCATCTCTGCCATCTGATCCATATCTTCCGTACGGATCTGCACTTCAACCGGTACGCCATGCGGGCCGATCATCGAAGTGTGCAGCGACTGATAGCCGTTGGCCTTGGGAATAGCGATGTAGTCTTTCACCCGGCCCGGACGAGGCTTGTAGAGGCTGTGCATCTGGCCCAGCACCCGGTAACAGGTATCCACGTCGTGAACGATGACCCTGAAGGCATAGATATCCATAATGGAATGGAAGCGCTGCTCTTTCAGGTGCATTTTGCAGTAGATGGAATAGAGGTGTTTTTCCCTGCCGCTGACGCGACACGGAATGCCGGCTTCCTGCAGACGACCGTCAATTTCCGCAAGGATTTTCTGGATCATCTCTTTGCGGTTGCCGCGCGCCGCTTTCACTACCTCTTTGATAACGCGGTAGCGGTTGGGATAGAGCGCCTCGAAACCCAGCTCTTCCAGCTCGGTTTTCAGGTGATGAATACCCAGGCGATGCGCCAGCGGACTGTAGATCTCCAGCGTTTCCAGCGCGATACGACGACGCTTATCCGGACGCAGCGATCCCAGCGTGCGCATGTTGTGCGTGCGGTCAGCCAGCTTGATCAGAATGACGCGGATATCCTGCACCATCGCCATGATCATTTTGCGAAAGTTTTCGGCCTGCGCCTCTTTCTTATCGCGGAATTTCAGCTTGTCTAGCTTGGAAACCCCTTCCACCAGTTCAGCCACGTTTTTACCGAACAGCTGTTCCATATCCTGATAGGTGGCGGGAGTATCCTCGATGACATCATGCAGAAGCGCGGCCATGAGCGTTTCATGGTCGAGCTTCATCTCCGCCAGAATACAGGCGACAGCAACCGGATGGGTAATGTAAGGCTCACCGCTGGAGCGAGTCTGTCCCTCGTGAGCATCACGTGCGACAAGGTAAGCTTGCTTGAGGCGCTTTATCTGGTCCTCAGGCAAGTATTTTTCAATCAGTTGATTGAGACTTTCAAACAGATACAAGGGCGAGCCTTCCGGCTGATGATTAACGACGACCTTCAGCGATAGCGGTAACAGCCTGCAGTTCTGCGGCTTCCTGCTCCTGCTGTTCCTGACGATCACGGACATCCAGAATCTGGTTGGTGATCAGACCTTCTTCGATCTCGCGCAGCGCGATAACGGTAGACTTGTCGTTTTCTTCCGGAACCAGCGGATCTTTACCGCCAACCTGCATCTGGCGAGCGCGACGAGCGGCGACCAGAACCAGGTCAAAACGGTTACCAATTTTTTCTACTGCGTCCTGTACGGTTACGCGTGCCATAAGTGTGATACTCCACGGTTGACGAAATGACTGGGCATCATACTGAGTTGTCCTCAGTCTGCCAACAGTTTGCTGATTAAAGCATCATGACGGGATTTTTGACGGCCCATTCGCAGACGCTCGGCGCGAATAATGGTTTTCAGATCGGACAGCGCCAGATCGAAATCATCATTCACAATAAGGTAGTCGTACTCCGCATAGTGGCTCATTTCCGCGACGGCCTGCGCCATACGCCGGGCAATGACCTCTTCGCTGTCCTGACCGCGACCGCGCAGGCGGCGATCCAGCTCGTCTTTTGACGGCGGTAAAACAAAAATGCTGCGTGCCTGCGGCATTTTCTGACGGATTTGCTGCGCGCCCTGCCAGTCAATATCTAAAAAGACATCCACGCCGGTTGAGAGCACCTGCTCAATCGCCCTGCGTGACGTGCCGTAATAGTTGCCGAAGACTTCGGCGTGCTCCAGAAAGGCATCTTCTTCGATCATACGACGAAATTCGTCATGGTTTACAAAATAATAGTGTTCGCCGTGATTTTCACCCGGACGCACGCCCCTGGTGGTATGGGAGATGGACACCTGAGTGTCATACAGCGGTTGCGTCTTTAGCAGCGCGTTAATCAGGCTGGATTTACCCGCGCCGCTTGGTGCTGAAACAATAAAAAGTGTGCCTTGAGCCATGATGATTTCTTGCTATGCCAGTCGGAGTTTACTTCCTGCACAGTATACACGGGTGAAGGCCAGGATGCAGCGTTTCGGCTGTTCTGCCGCGTTTTTTCTCTAAAACTGGAAGATGGCTCGCGGTACTGATGACAGGTTTCATGCTAGGGAAAAAACTTTTCGATACGTTTTCCATAAGCGAACTTACGCTATCGCCATGTTCTGGTTTTGCCGATTTAATAAGCGAAGCAGAGCAACAAGGGAGTGTGGAGATGCGAAGCATAGTAATAATGTTCGGGCTGGGAGGGTGCGCCATTGCACAGGCTTTTTGCCCCGTCTGGTCGCCCGCCCGGGCAGAACTGGAGATGACGGCGCTGGAAAAACAGCTGAGCGACTGGGATCGGGCCTACTATGAGCAGGGCATCAGCCTGGTAGAGGATGAACGCTATGATGCCTTAGAGAAAACGTATCACGACTGGCAGCGCTGCTTCCGGCCCGAAAGCGAGTCTCGTTCGCCGGCGCTGGCGAAAAGCGGCAAGGTACGGCATCCGGTAGCGCATGTTGGCGTCAAAAAGCTGCCGGACAGGCGGGCGGTGGTGCGCTGGATGGTGGGAAAGCAACCGCTGTGGGTGCAGCCAAAACTGGACGGCATTGCCGTGACGCTCTGGTACCGGCATGGGAAACTTGTGCGGGTAATCAGTCGCGGCGACGGGCTGCGAGGAGAAGACTGGACGGAAAAAGCACGCCATATACCCGCTATTCCGCAGCAGATAACGCTGGATGACGATCCCCTGGTTTTGCAGGGCGAACTTTATCTGAAGATGACCGATCACCAGCAGGCCAGCCAGGGCGGCGTTAATGCCCGCGCCGTCGTGGCTGGCGCAATGCGGCGTAATGAGAGCTCGCCGCTATTGGCACAGCTGGGCATGTTTATCTGGGCGTGGCCGGACGGCCCGGAAAAAATGCCGCAGCGCTTACAGCAGTTAAGCAAGGCGGGCTTCAGCATTATGGAAGCCTGGAGCAAGCCTGTTGCCAACGCTGATGAAGTCGCCGACTGGCGCGAACGTTGGTTTCATCAGCCTCTGCCCTTTGTTACGGATGGCGTGGTGATCCACGGTACGCCAGTAAAGGGCGCTTACTGGCTACCCGGCGATAATACCTGGTCAGCAGCCTGGAAATATACGCCGCTGAAAGTGAGCGCAGAGGTTCGCTCAGTCGATTTTCCTATCGGGCGGACGGGAAAAACAGGCGCGGTACTAAATCTGTTACCCGTACAGCTGGATGATAAAAAAGTCAGCCGGGTCAATATTGGCTCGCTTAAACGCTGGCAGGCGCTGGATATCGTGCCGGGCGACAGGGTCGCCATTAGCCTGGCGGGTCAGGGCATCCCCAGGCTTGACGAGGTCATCTGGCGGGTACAAAAACGGGACAGGCCTCCCGTACCGGATGCTGATGCTTTTCATGCTCTGAGCTGTTTTGACTATACGCCTGCCTGTCGCGAGCAGTTTCTGGCCCGCCTTGTCTGGGCAAGCGGCACACAGGCGCTGGCGATGACCGGCGTCAGCCGCAGCAGCTGGCAGCGCCTGATGCAGGCCGGGCAGCTGACCCATCTCTTTTCCTGGCTTGCGCTGACTCAGGAAGATCTGCGGAAAATTGCTGACCTCACGCCCGCCCGCGCAGACTGGCTTTACCACCAATTCTCGCTAAGCCGACGGCAGCCCTTCAGGCGCTGGGTAAAAGCCCTGGGCGTTCCTGTACCGGAAGGTGCCCTGAACGCTATTGAAGATAACGACTGGTCAACGCTACTGGCCCGACGGGAAGAGGCATGGCAGCAGCTACCAGGCATAGGTAAAACGCTGGC
Source organism: Erwinia sp. STN24 (assembly GCF_041320675.1). Taxonomy (NCBI): domain Bacteria; kingdom Pseudomonadati; phylum Pseudomonadota; class Gammaproteobacteria; order Enterobacterales; family Erwiniaceae; genus Erwinia; species Erwinia sp. STN24. The sequence goes on from NZ_JBGGPM010000008.1 coordinate 32,693, forward strand.
CGGGCAAATCGTGCGTTTTCTGCATCACCCTCAGGTGCAGCAGCTGATTGCTTATGCAGACGAGGCAAGGCGATGAACCTTTTAGTGATCGGCATGAGGATAGTTAAATACCGGCAGCCCCAGCCGGAAGCGCAACGCCAGCAGGCGCGCCAGAAAGCCAAACAGCAGCGTGATGATGATGGCCAATTCGTCGGATACCGGCGTTTTCAACAGCAGGATATAGAGCCAGCCGGAAGCAAAAGCGATACCGGCATAAAGCTCCTTCTGGAAAACCAGCGGGATACGGTTGCAGAACATATCGCGCAGCACGCCGCCGAAGACGCCGGTAATCACCGCACTAATAGCCGCAATAATCGAGGCATGGCCCATATCCAGCGCCACTTTGGTGCCGATGATAGAGAAAACGGCCAGGCCCAGCGCGTCCAGCACCAGGAAGACCTTGCGCAAATGCGGCATCAGCGGCGCCAGCTGGGTGGTAATAACGGCAGCCATCGCCACAATGACGATGTATTCGGGGTGTTTTACCCAGCCAAGCGGGTAGTGCCCAAGCAGCATATCGCGCACGGATCCGCCGCCAATGGCGGTAACGGAAGCGATAATAATTACGCCAAACATATCCATTTTACGGCGGCCAGCCGCCAGCGCGCCGGTCATGGCCTCTGCGGTGATCCCAATCAGATAAAAAACAGTAAGTAGCATAACCCGCTCCTGAGCAATCGGCGGCAAGCCTGCAGGATCCCAGACAGGTTGACGAGTGAATTTTTCTAAAAGCCGTTAAGTAAATGAGTTTACCTAATCTGAAAATAAAGTAACCGTGCGCGTCTCCAGGACAACGTTTTATTTTGTTTAAGTTTTTTTGAATCCGCTATTCAGCAATGGGCTTAGCCACCTGACATAGCATGATTAAAAAACTGCACGGCTGGATCCTGAAGTCGGGCAGGCTACCACAAGGACGAGAAAAATGATGGCAGGTGAAATTTTCCGACTGTTGGCAAAAGGGATCCATCCGGAAACAGGCGAGCTGTTGCCGCCAGCTTCTGTTGTGCATACACCCGATGCTATAAGGCTGTTGTTTGCTCTGGCTGAAGAGTTCAGCGGTGTGAATTTCAGTTCTGTAAAACGGCAAGAAAAAGTGAAGCTGACGCCAGAAGAGCGTCGGGAAAAGAATCGAGCGGAAGGGCGGCCTGGCAATGCTTATCTTCCCTGGTCTGAAGAGCAAAAACAGGAGTTGATAGCGCTTTTCCGGCAGGGCCATTCCGTCAGCGAGCTGGCTGGCCTGTGTGAGCGTTCGCCGCGTTCAATCGCCATGCAGTTAGAAAAGCAGGCGCTTATCACGGCGGAACAAGCTGCGGCCTTTAGCTGAAGACTGCGCAGCCTGTACGGCGATCGTTGCCGCAGGTTAAAACCGGATCAGTTTTTCTTTACGAATTCTGATTTCAGCTTCATCGGGCCAAAGCCGTCAATTTTACAGTCGATATTATGATCGCCTTCCACCAGGCGAATGCTTTTTACCCTGGTGCCGATCTTAAGAGGCGTCGAGCTGCCTTTGACCTTGAGGTCTTTGATAACTGTCACGCTGTCGCCGTCAGCCAGCAGATTGCCGTTGGCATCTTTAACTACCAGCGCCTCTGTGGCTTCTGTGTTGCCAGACCAGACGTGGCCGCATTCGGGACAGTTAAACAGGTCGCCATCCTGCCAGCTGTATTCGGAGTGGCATTCAGGGCAGGGAGGAAGAGTTTGCATAAAAACCTTAAAATTATCCGCAGGAAAAGAAGGGGGATTTTAGCCTGGTGCCGCCTGTAAAACTATTCATCTTTGACGATATGCGCCAGGCACAGGGTTCATGCACTCACCAGTGATAAAAGTGTACGGCAGACAATAACTGTTTATGCATTGGGTCAATCATCTTACCAACCAGTTGGCTGTACGGCTCATAAAGAGCAAATTTGCGGGATAGCGATCGGGCTCACTCATGTTTTCTTCGCATGGTTGGGGACAATACGGAGGGAGCGGAAGATTTTATTGTTATCTCTACGCGAGTGGAGCCGTTCTAATCTGATTTGTTTTTTACCATCTTACCACTGTCGTTTATACGATATGTTCCGCTATCTACAATGAAATAAAGGCCGGTATTCCTGCTATTGTTAACCATAATGAGCGAATCTTTATCAATACAATTTACTGGCGGTTTCATATCATTAAAACAGAGTCGGTCATACCCATCGGTTTCTTTATATCCATCACCAAAATTCCAAAAAATGACGGTGAAAAAACCATCCCGGGCCGGCCTTGGGATGTTATACCTGTTCTTGAGGATTTCCTTGTTTTTCAACCACCAATTAATTTTCCCTTGTTCAGTTAGAGGGAAATTCTTTACTAAAACATCGCTATAGTTATGTCTTTGGTGAACAGCTATGATCTTCACAGGACGTAACGACAACAAGAGGAGGTAAACCAACAGGGTGCAACTAATAAGTAATGACGCACAAAACGCTTTTTTAATTTTAGATTTCATTGCGCTCACCTGTAATCTCTACAGTAGCTTCCATATTGGTCATGAATGGCCTGAAGCCAAACTGGTTGTATCGCTGGAGCACGAACCAGATACGGAAAAAATGGAACTGACTAAATTTTGTTTTCAAAATATCATCGCTATTCAAACCAAAATGGTCCTGTACCTTGTAATGTACCACTGTCCGGTAGCGATCATTATCAATATGCAGTGATTTTATAGTGATATGTGTAGCCCAAGTATCATGAACGGTAATGCCCATACCATTGTAATTATCCTGAAATCTGTCGAACTTTGGTAACTTACTACTTAGTATTGCATCTCTTAGTCTGTCCTTGTTTTCAATTGGAAAATTTTTTCTTTCCCAGTCTATACCTGTGCTAAATGCTTTTGATAACAAAATGCGTGTGCTTTTTTCCTCGGAAACATCTCTAATTATCTGTTCTTTCAATGCCCTGTTCAGCGCTGCATCCCGGAAAGTGGCACCCTTTTCGTTCTGCATGTGGTCGATCATCTTTTCAATCAGATGGCTGTATGGGCCATAAAGGGAAAATGTGCGTGATAGCGATCGGAGCTCCCCAAACAGGATAATGGCGCACTGCTGGCGAGTAATTTTCTCACCGGCTCCGCGCAGATTGCAGCAGAACATGGACTGAGGGCGATCCAGTGAGGAACGTCGGGTTAACGTATAAGGATCGACCCGATCGGAAATATAATTCAGCTGGTATTGGGATTTCAGCTCTGCTTCGGAAAGGTCACCACAGCGCATATCGTCGGCGTTGTAGTCGTCCATGCGTTTCCGAGACTTGAAAAAGGTACAGGGGAACTCCAGGGCTGGCATAACTTCGCCTCCTTGCGTGCAATAATCCATAAGTGCGTTCAGATAAAGCCAAATTATACGCCGCTGACGCGGCCTGTATAATATTAGATGCTCGGCAGACAAAAATTAGGAATATGGCCCGATTTTAGCGTCTTTTTCTGCATTGGGTGGCACCAGATGAAAACATCTTAAGGTACGTTCCGTATGGCTGGTGTAAGCCCTGGAAAAAACGATGATTTTAGTACTGTCTCAACCTGCGAGGACGGACTTACTCTTTTTTAAGTTTGATTATTTCACCCTCTTTTTTCATCCGATATTCGCCATCATTTAATGTAAATATAGTGCCTCTGTTCCTGCTGGAACTGATTGAAAATACCCTGTCCTTTTCAATACAATTTACAGGCGGGTTCATATCATTAAAGCAAAGCCTGTCATTTTTACCTTCTTCTTTATAACCCTCACCAAATAACCAGAATGTCACATAAAAATGACCATCACTGTCAGGTTCAGGAATGCCATGTTTATCTTTTAACATACCTTTGTTTTTTAACCATCAGTTAATCTTTCCTTTATCCGTTGGCGGAAAAATGGTGACCAGAACATCACTGAAACCACTACTTCTGTGGTGAACGGCTATGATCTCCATGGGGTGCCCCTCAAGCCGTTCTCCTGCCTTAATCCATGCCTGCATCTGAATATCTGTCAGCTTTGCCATAGTGTTGCATTAACATTGAATAGTGCTTTGTACCCAAGCTGGAGCGAGGAAAGTACTTTGGGTACAAAGAAAATGCGCGATGTTATGCAACAGCATGAAAATAATAAAGCCCGCAATTAGCGGGCTTTATTGGTTTTCTGCTACTGAGTGCGACTGTATGCAACTTTACTCAATGTTCTGGATCTGTTCACGCATCTGCTCAATCAGCACCTTCAGCTCAATAGCCGAAGTGGTAACCTCTGCATTGATTGATTTAGACGCCAGCGTATTCGATTCGCGGTTAAATTCCTGCATCATAAAGTCGAGGCGGCGGCCCACCGCTTCTTTCTTTTTCAGGATGTTATAGGTTTCTTTAACATGCGCTTCCAGACGATCCAACTCTTCCGCCACGTCCACGCGCTGCGCCAGCATAATCAGTTCCTGCTCAACCCGATTACTGTCCAGCTGAACCTGAGCCTCTTCCAGTTTGGTAACCAGACGTTCGCGCTGCCATTTCAACACGTCCGGCATCTGCGCACGTACTTTAGTCACTTCAGTACTGACGCCTTCCAGCCGTTGTTCAATCAATGATTTTAACGCGGCGCCTTCCGTTTCACGGGCGGCGATAAAGTCGTCCAGAGCGCTGTCCAGCGCGCTTAACAACTCTGCGGAAATGGCATCCAAATCCTGCTCTTCTGCTGACATGACGCCAGGCCAGCGCAAAATATCGACCGGATTGATTTCGCCCTCGTCGCTCTGCATTTTGACCCAGTTGGCGGCTTTAACCAGCTGGATAGCCAGTTTTTCATTCAGCACCAGAGAGCTCTGCGCGCGCGCGTCTGCGTCAAAACGCAGATTACACTCGATTTTACCGCGGGTCAGTCGGTTGCGAATACGTTCGCGGATCACCGGCTCCAGGCCGCGAAACTGCTCGGGCAGACGGATATAGGTTTCTAAATAGCGCTGGTTTACGGAACGAAGCTCCCAGGCTGCGCTGCCCCATTCGCCTTTGGTTTCACGCCGGGCGTAGGCGGTCATACTGCGGATCATTATGCGTACCCGTTTTCAGAATAAGTTCAGGTGATTATAGCGGTGCCGGCCTTGCCTTAACAGGCATCTGGTCAAACTCTGACAAATCAATGGGATTGAGGCGGCGCTTACTATCGCGCCAGCTGCACAGAAACCGCGTTGCCAGCAGGCTGTCATAGGCATTCGGCTTTGAAATCCGTATAATGCGCAGCCAATCACGATTTTCAAGCCGGAGAAAAACCATGCGTCCAGCAGGCCGTAATGCCCATCAGGTGCGTCCCGTCACCCTGACTCGCCACTACACCAAACATGCGGAAGGCTCCGTTCTGGTTGAATTCGGTGAAACCAAAGTCCTTTGCACCGCCACCATTGAGGAAGGCGTGCCGCGCTTTCTGAAAGGACAGGGCCAGGGCTGGGTAACCGCAGAATATGGCATGCTGCCACGCGCTACCCATAGCCGTAACGCTCGCGAAGCGGCCAAAGGCAAGCAGGGCGGCCGCACGCTGGAAATTCAGCGTCTGATTGCCCGTTCCCTGCGAGCAGCGCTGGATCTGAAAGCGCTGGGCGAATTCACCATCACGCTGGACTGCGACGTCCTGCAGGCGGATGGCGGCACGCGTACCGCTTCTATTACCGGCGCCTGCGTAGCGCTGGCAGATGCGCTTAATCATCTGGTCGCTATCGGCAAGCTGAAAGCCAACCCGATGAAGGGGATGGTCGCCGCCGTGTCTGTCGGCATCGTCAACGGCGAAGCGTTATGCGATCTGGAATATGTCGAAGATTCCGCTGCGGAAACCGACATGAACGTAGTCATGACCGAAGATGGTCGCATGATTGAAGTGCAGGGCACGGCAGAAGGCGAGCCGTTCAGCCATGACGAGCTGTTGACGCTGCTGTCGCTGGCTCGCGGCGGTATTGATACGCTGATTCAGGCGCAGAAAGCGGCGCTACAAGACTGATTTCCCCAGGCGACCAGAGAGTCGCCTTTTTTAATGATTGAGGAGCGAGACATGAAAGCCTGGCAGCGCCAATTTATCGAATTTGCTATTAATAAGCAGGTCCTGAAATTTGGAGAGTTCACGCTGAAATCCGGACGTAAAAGCCCCTATTTCTTTAACGCGGGCTTGTTTAACACGGGCCGTGACCTGGCGCTGTTAGGCCGTTTCTATGCGCAGGCGCTGGTGGATTCCGCTATCGATTTCGATCTGGTGTTCGGCCCGGCCTATAAAGGCATTCCTATCGCTACTACCACCGCCGTTGCGCTGGCCGATCACCACGACCGCGATGTGCCTTACTGCTTCAACCGTAAGGAAGCGAAGGACCACGGCGAAGGCGGAACGCTGGTCGGCAGCCCATTACAGGGCCGTATTATGCTGGTAGATGACGTTATTACCGCCGGTACCGCTATTCGCGAATCGATGGAGATCATCTCGGCGAATAAGGCGACCCTGGCCGGCGTGCTGATTTCGCTGGATCGTCAGGAGCGAGGCCGCGGACAGGCGTCGGCTATTCAGGAAGTGGAGCGCGATTACGGCTGCAAGGTTATTGCCATCATCACGCTGAACGATCTGATTAGCTACCTGGAAGAGAAACCGGAGCTGGCCGATCATCTGGCCGCCGTCCGGGCCTACCGCAAAGAGTACGGTATCTGACGAATGCGGGCCGCGAGTTGCGGCCCTTTCATTTCACACCGGCTGGAAGGCCAACTGCGGCCTTCCCGATTCAGACCAGCTGACAGGCCAGCAGCGGCCAGCGCGTTTCAAATTCCACCGTCGGGCGATAGCGGAAGTCGGAACGCACAAAGCGCGACAGCAAACCCTCACAGAAAGCCAGCAGCTGCGAGGCCAGCAGCGCCTCCTCCGTCTGGAATCCTTCGCCGGTACGCATTTTCTGCTCGCGCAGCACCTGCTTCAGCTGCACCTCAATCCGTTCGAACAGCTGGTTAATTCTGCTTTGCAGGCGGTCCTGCTCGAACATCAACGCATGGCCGGTCAGAATACGTGATAAGCCCGGATTACGCTCACCAAAGCCCAGGATCAGCTGGATAATCAGCCGTAAACGCGGCAGCGTCTCTTTTTCATCCTGCAAGATTAGATTGATGCGCGTAATCAGGCTGTCTTCAATAAACTCAATCAGGCTGTCAAACATGCGGGTTTTGCTGGGAAAGTGCCGGTAAAGCGCAGCTTCAGAAACCCCCACGCTTGCCGCCAGTTTGGCGGTAGTGATCCGCTGGCTACCATCGCTGGATTCCAGCATTTGCGCCAGCGCCTGCAGTATTTCTTCGCGACGATTCCTTTTCGCACTTTTTTTCTCTGCCATGTCCTGAAAGACCCCTGAAATATCACCATGTACGGGCAAGCGCCCACGCAACATCCGTGAGCCATCACGCTCACGGTGGAAATAAGGACGGGTACTCTGGTCGGTCGTTACTGACGACCCGAGTGGCCGAAGCCGCCTTCGCCGCGCACGCTGGCGTCGAAGTCATTAACCAGATTGAATTCAGCCTGAACGACCGGTACAAACACCATTTGCGCGATACGCTCGCCTGGCTCAATGCTGAACGTCTCCTGGCTGCGGTTCCAGACGGAAACCATCAGCTGTCCCTGATAATCGGAGTCGATTAGCCCGACCAGGTTGCCCAGCACCACGCCATGCTTATGGCCGAGGCCGGAGCGCGGCAGGATAACGGCCGCCAGCTGCGGGTCGCCAATATGGATAGCCAGGCCGGTCGGTACCAGCGTGGTCGCACCCGGCGCCAGCTGTACCGCCTCGTCCAGGCAGGCGCGCAGATCGAGACCAGCGGAGCCGGAAGTGGCATAGGCGGGCAGAGGGAAAGTGGTGCCCACGCGCGGGTCTAAAATCTTAACGTCGATTTTTTTCTTCATAACGGCTGACTATCTCGTCCAGTAATTGTTGGCCCAGGAGCTGCTTATCGCCGAGCGGTAAGGCTTTATTCCCTTCCTGCCAGAAAAGATGCAGGGCATTGGTATCGCTGTTGAAACCGTGCCCGGCTTTTGAAACATCGTTGGCGCAAATCAGATCCAGATTCTTCCGAATCCTTTTTTGCCGGGCGTATTCTTCCACATTCCGGGTTTCCGCTGCAAACCCCACCACGTACGGGCGATTTTGCTGCATGGCCGCGACGCCCGCGACGATATCCGGATTCTTAATCATCTTCAGCAGGATTTCGTCGCCCTGCTTTTTGATTTTCTCGCTGGAGACTTCCGCAGCGCGGTAGTCGCCGACGGCAGCGGCCGCGATAAAAATCTGCTGTTCGGCGGCGCTGGCCATCACCGCCTGCTGCATTTCCAGCGCGCTTATCACGTCGATACGTTTGACGCCCGGCGGCGTGGCTAAGGCGACCGGCCCGGCGACCAGCGTCACGTTAGCGCCCCGTTTTGCGGCGGCGGCAGCCACGGCGAAGCCCATTTTACCCGAGCTGTGGTTGCTAATGAACCGGACTGGATCAAGCGATTCGCGGGTTGGGCCAGCGGTTACCATCACATTAAGGTGCGCTAAATCGTGCTGCGGCGTCGCCCAGCGGACGGCTTCGTCCACGATAGTCAGCGGATCTAACATTCGGCCCGGCCCGACGTCGCCGCAGGCCTGGCTGCCGCTGTCCGGCCCCCAAATCATCAGGCCGCGCGCCTGCAAAACCTGAAGATTATGCTGCGTGGCGGCGGCACGATACATCTGCTGGTTCATGGCGGGAACGACGGCAACAGGCGCCGCCGTCGCCAGGCAAATCGTGGTAACCAAATCGTTAGCCATGCCTGCGGCGACGCGAGCGATAAGATCGGCCGTGGCGGGTGCCAGGATCACCAGGTCAGCCCATTTTCCCAGTTCGATATGCCCCATCGCCGCTTCCGCCGCCGGATCGAGCAGGTCGTCGCTGACCGGATGACCCGATACGGCCTGTAGACTCAGCGGCGTGATAAATGCTTTGGCTGCGGCAGTCAGCACGACGCGCACTTCCGCCCCGCGATCGCGCAGGCGTCTTACCAGCTCAGGCGCCTTGTAGGCAGCGATACCGCCGCTTACGCCCAGCACAATACGTTTACCGGTTAATGTCATAGTTTCTGCTCCATTGAGCCAGCAGGGCGCCCGCGCGCCGGAATTCCGCCATTTTATCATAATCCCTGCCTGCTGACTTTTAGCACAACGACCGTACTGTAAAGCAGCCCGGCAGACGGAAAAATGCATGGAAAACTACTGTATATAATGCCATGATTTAGCCAGCTACGGAAGGAGAAAGCGGATGAAGAAGCCATGGAAAAAAATGCCACCGCGCGAAAAGCTGGTGGCAGGCGGGGCCGGCACGTTGACGGATACGGAACTGCTGGCGATTTTTTTACGTACCGGCGCGCGCGGTGTCCACGTAATGACGCTGGCGCAACAGCTGCTGGAGGAGTTCGGTTCGCTGCACCGGCTGATGACGGCGGACAAAGACGCGTTTTTACGGGTGAAAGGCGTAGGCGTGGCGAAGTATGCCCAGCTGAATGCCATTGCCGAACTGGGCAGGCGTTTTTTCACCTGTGCGGATTCGGTAAAACAGGCCATGCAAAGCCCGGGCGATATGGTGAATTTCCTGCACAGCAAGCTGGCGCATCGTGAACGGGAAATATTTATGGTGGTTTTTTTTGATAATCAGCATCGGGTCATTCACACCAGTGAAATGTTTGCGGGCACGATAGCCAGCGTAGAGGTGCATCCGCGTGAAATCGTGCGTGAAGCGCTGAAGCAAAACGCGGCGGCGATTATCCTGGCGCATAACCATCCCTCGGGCATTTCGGCGCCCAGCATGGCAGATCGCGATGTGACTCAACAGGTTAACGACTGCTGCAAGCTGTTTAACATCCGCGTGCTTGACCATATTGTTATCGGTCAGGGCGAATATGTTTCCTTTGCGGAAAAAGGCTGGCTGTAATGCGGAAAAAAGCGGCAAACCGTGTTTTTTCCCACGTAGCGGCGGTGCTTTTTCCGTTCAAATGCGGCAATTTTGCGCGATCCAAAGGGATCTTTATCTGTTCGGGACTTGAGCACCAGCGTTGCAGGGCGTATACTACGCCACCTTTGAGAATCTCGGGTTTGGCATTTGGGCCTGCTCAGCGGGTTCACATAGAACTCGCCTGGATGGGCTAAGAGCCTGACGAGGCGGCCAAGACCTTATTTTTAAAGCTCGAGCTTATTTGATTTTTGGAGAATTGACATGTCACGAGTCTGCCAGGTAACTGGAAAGCGTCCGGTGACGGGTAACAACCGTTCCCACGCAATGAACGCGACGAAACGCCGTTTCCTGCCGAACCTGCACTCTCACCGTTTCTGGGTTGAGAGCGAAAAGCGCTTCGTTACACTGCGCGTATCTGCCAAAGGCATGCGCGTAATTGATAAAAAGGGTATTGAGACGGTTCTGGCCGATCTGCGTACCCGCGGTGAGAAGTACTAAGGTAAGGAACTGAAACATGGCTAAAGGTATTCGTGAGAAGATCAAGCTGGTTTCTTCTGCTGGTACAGGTCACTTCTATACCACCACGAAGAACAAGCGTACTAAGCCGGAAAAACTGGAACTGAAGAAATTCGATCCTGTTGTCCGCCAGCACGTGATCTACAAAGAAGCTAAAATCAAGTAATTGACTTTAGCGACTGAAAAACCCTGCCTCGGCGGGGTTTTTTCTTTTGTGCGCCTGAAAACATTTGCACGTCTGAAAACATCTGTACGCCTGAAAACATCTGCGGGAGGTTTGTATGCCGGAATTACCAGAGGTTGAAACCAGCCGACGCGGTATCGAACCGCACCTTGTCGGCGCCACCATTCTGCACGCCGTGGTGCGCAACGGCCGGTTGCGCTGGCCGGTCTCGCATGAAATCCACAGCCTCAGCGACCAGCCGGTACTCAGCGTACAGCGCCGCGCCAAATATCTGCTGTTGGAGCTGCCTGAAGGCTGGATCATCATCCATCTTGGCATGTCCGGCAGTCTACGCGTGTTGTCAGAAGAAGCACCGCCGGCGAAGCATGACCATGTGGATTTGGTGATGAGCAACGGCAAAGTGCTGCGCTATACCGATCCTCGCCGCTTTGGCGCCTGGCTGTGGAGCAGCGATCTGGCCGCCAGTAACGTACTGGCCCATCTTGGCCCGGAGCCGCTGAGTGAAGCTTTTAACGCGGATTACCTGTTTGAGAAGTCGCGCAGCAGGCGTACGCCGGTCAAGCCCTGGCTGATGGACAACAAGCTGGTGGTGGGCGTTGGCAACATTTACGCCAGCGAATCGCTGTTTGCCGCCGGGATCCATCCCGATCGACCGGCAATGGCGTTGACCAGAGAAGAAGTGGTTCTGCTGACGGAAACGATCAAGGCCGTGCTGCTGCGATCGATTGAGCAGGGCGGCACCACGCTGCGTGATTTCCTGCAGTCGGACGGTAAACCGGGCTATTTCGCGCAGCAGCTACAGGTCTATGGCCGTGCTGGCGAACCCTGCCGCGTTTGCGCTACGCCGATCGTAGGCGCCAAACACGCGCAGCGCAGCACCTTCTATTGCCCGACCTGTCAGAAATAATCAGGCGGAGAGCTTTGCCAGCAGAGCGCTGTGCACCGACGGCGGCAGGAAAGCGCTGACGTCGCCGTGATGGCGCGCCACCTCTTTGACCAGCGTGGAAGAGATAAACGAATATTTTTCTGAAGGCATCAGAAACACGCTTTCCAGCTCCGCCAGCAGGTGCCGATTCATATGCGCCAGCTGCATTTCGTATTCAAAATCGGACACCGCCCGCAGGCCGCGCACCAGGACGTTGGCCTGCTGATCCCGCGCGAAGTTCGCCATCAGATCGCTGAATCCTACCACTTCCACATTCGGCAAGTGTGCGACCACCTGTTGCGCCAGCACCACGCGTTCATCCAGCGAGAACATCGGCTTTTTACTGGGGCTGGCGGCAATAGCCAGGACGATATGGTCAAACATTAACGCGGCGCGCGTGACGATATCCAGATGACCGTTGGTCATGGGATCGAAAGTGCCGGGATAGATCGCTTTTGTGCTCATAGGCCGCCTTTGCCGGAAGCGTGGGAAGAGTGGTTCAGCGCCCAGAGCGCCGTGTATTTATTGAAGGTGTACTGCGCGTTAACCACGGCAAGCAGCCAGCCCTGTTTGCCATCCAGAAAACCGGCGCGCAGCACCAGCGTTTTCAGGAAGGCGCCCAGCGTATGGGCGAAAATTGAAAACAGGCCGCACTTTTTCCCCTGGTGGTGACGCTGCTTCGCCCAGGCTTCGGCATAGGCGAACTGCTTCCACTGAAACGCAGAGAAATCGCGGCAGGTCAGATGCAGCAGATCGCCCTTCAGCGCCACCACCTGCGCCCCTCTGGCTTCCAGCGATTCATGCACCTGATGATCGTTATAGCCGTATTCACGTGGATAGAGACGAGTCACGCGGTCAGGATACCAGCCGCTGTGGCGCATAAAACGCCCCAGAAACAGATTGCGGCGGCCCAGGCTATAAACCGTGGCGGGCGCGGCAGGCTGTTGCAGCACGGATTCGATAGCGGCGCGCAGCTGCGGCGTCACGCGCTCGTCGCTGTCGATCATCAAAATCATCGGATGCGTGGCATAGCTTTGCGCCAGCTGGCGCTGTTTGCCGTAGCCGTGCCATTCGCGGGAGTGAAACACTTTGGCGCCGTGGCGGGCGGCGATTTGCGGCGTGCCGTCGCTGCTGCCGGAGTCCAGCAGCACAATCTCGTCGGCCCAGTTCACGGACTCCAGGCATTCCGGCAGCAGCTCGGCTGCGTCTTTAGCGATCAGCACGACCGACAGAAGCTGACGTGAAGGCATTTAGTGATTCCGCTGTGGCAGATAGGGTTCAAGTAACTGTAGCAGACGCTGTAGCGCGCCCTGATTCTGGTGCAGTACCTCTACCGCATGGCGGCCGTAGTAAAGACGATAGTCTTCGTCGGTCAGCAGCGTGCCGATCTCTTTATCCAGCGAGTCGGCATCGGTTACGGCGATCAGGCCGTCCGCCTGCTGAAGTTTTGCACAGATATCTTTGAAGTTAAACGTATGCGGCCCCATCAGCACGGGGATAGCATGTGCGGCGGCCTCGAGCGGATTATGCCCGCCGCGCTCCACCAGGCTGCCGCCGACGAAAGCCAGATCGGCGATGCCGTAGAGCAGCATCAGTTCGCCCATCGTATCGCCAATCACCACCTGGGTGCCGCTGGAAGGGATCTCGCCGCTGCTGCGTAGCGTGTAGCTGAAGCCGGCCTTTTGCGTCATGTCGCGAGCCGTGTCGAAACGTTCCGGATGGCGCGGTACCAGGATGAGCAGCAAAGAAGGAAAACGCGCCAGGAGCTTGCGGTGCGCTTCCAGAATAATGCTTTCCTCGCCTTCGTGCGTGCTGGTGGCTATCCATACCGGACGACGCGGCGCCCACTGCCGACGCAGCGTGACCGCGCGGGCGGCCAGCTCGGGCGTTACGGAAATATCGAACTTCAGGCTGCCGGTCACCGCCAGCTGGGAACGCTTCAGGCCAAGCGCCACAAAGCGTTCGCCGTCTTCCTCGTTCTGCGCCGCGATCAGCGTAATCTTTTGCAGCAGACGCTGCATAAATTTACCGAGCTTGCCGTACCCTTTCGCCGAACGCTCCGACAGGCGGGCGTTCGCGATGACCAGCGGGATTTTTCGGGCGTGAAGCTGCGCGATCATATTCGGCCACAGCTCGGTTTCCATAATGATCACCAGCCGCGGGCTGACATTATCCAGAAAACGGTTCATCGAGCCGGGCAGATCGTAAGGCAGATAGACGTGATGAACATCTTTACCGAAGGCGGAAGCCGCTCGTTCCGAACCGGTCGGCGTCATGGTCGTCACGGTAATCGGCATCGTGGGATAACGGTGGCGCAGCGCCCTGACCAGCGGCACGGCGGCCAGCGTCTCGCCGACAGAAACGGAGTGCAGGAGTATACCGTCCGGCTTGACCTTGCCTTTACAGTAGCCGTAGCGTTCGGCCCAGCGCTTCCGGTAGGCGGGCGCTTTTCTGCCGCGTAACCAGAGCCGGAGCCAAATCAGCGGCTGAATAAGATAGAGCAGGACGGAATAAATTGTTGTCATCACAGTGTTTACGAATTACGGAGTGACTCGCGTCAGAAAGTGCCGGAAAAGAGAAACATTACCGCATGTTAGCAGATAAGTCGCGCATGCTCACACCTTCTTCTCAGGCCTGTCGCAACACTTGTTGATATAGCGCATGAAGCTGCCCTGCCAGGCGCTGCGGCGAGCAGGGGAGAACGCGCTCCCGGGCCGCATCGCCCATGCGCGCATCAACGCTTCTGAGCGGGATGGCCTGCGCGGCGGCGCTCAGTGCCACAATATCCAGCGCGTCGCAAACGTAGCCCTGTTCGCCGTTAACGATAAACTCTGCGCCGCCGCAGGTGTCGCTGGTGATGACCGGCAGACCGCAGGCCATCGCTTCCAGGATCACGTTAGGGAAAGGATCGTAAAGCGTGGGCAGGATCAGCGCGTCGGCCGCATGGTAATAAGGGATCACGTTGTGCTGCACGCCGACAAAGTGGACGCGTTTTTCGCAGCCCAGCGCGCGAGCGTGGCTAAGATAGCGGGCCTGCTGTTTATCCTGACCCACCACCAGCAGGTGCGCTTCGGTAGCGGCCAGGGCGCTGATGGAGGCCCTTAATCCTTTGCGCTCGAAACCGGAACCGACGTAAATAAACACTTTGGCTTCGGCAGGCAGACGCAACGACGCGCGCGACTGCTGGCGCTCGGCCGGCGTGGCAGGCTGAAAGCGCTGAGCGTCAATCGCGTTGTAGATCACCGCGAACTTCTCTTCCGGCACCTGAAAACAGCGCATGATGTCGTTTTTTACCATCAGCGAATTACAGATGATTTTTTTCAGCGCAGGTGAGCGGAACATCTCTTCTTCCGCCGCCATCACATAGCGATGATAAGGGCTTAAATCGGCCAGCAGCTTTTGCACGGGCGAAACGATGCGCGCTCTTTGTGCCAGCCAGACGCGATGCACGCCGTCGCCGGCGCGAAAAATATCACAGCCCGCAATGCGCTCGTGGCTTTGTACGATATCAAACTTCTCTCGCTGCCAGCATTCACGCGCCGCCAGCGCAAAGCCGCGCTCGCGCGAGATGCGTCCCCATTTTTTCGGGTTACAGATATGCAGGTGCCATTCCGGTTTCGGCTCGCCCTGCCAGCTGCGGGTGATGATGTTCAGATCCAGACTGTCATCGTCCAGCGCCTCCAGCGCCCGCGAAATAAACCGCTCCGCGCCGCCGTCCGGGCGATATTTTTGCCGCACTATAGCCAGTCGTACTTTACTCATCCAGATAGTTCCTTGCGGCTTTGACCACGTCATCAAGTGGGATGGCAGAAAGATAACGGGTCTCGGTCCTGGTATTAATGCTGTCCGGCGAAGGGAGAGGCGCATAGTCGCCGGCCCAGATCACCTGATTATTGTCGCCCCAGGGACGCCACTGCTTAAGCTTGGTCGGGCCAAACAGCGCGATGCACGGCGTATCCAGCGCGGCGGCCATATGCATCGGCGCGGAATCGACGCCGATAAACAGGCGGGCATGATCGATCAGCGAAGCCAGCTGCGGCAGCGACAGCTTTCCGGCCAGCGAAATCGCTTTGCCGGGACACAGCGAGAGAATATGGTCGATCATCGCCAGCTCTTTTTTGTCCGGCGCGGCGGTCAGCACGATATCGATCTGCTCAGAGGCCAGCGCGGCGATCAGCCCGGCCACTTTGTCATCTTCCCAGCATTTAAAAATCCAGCGCGAGGTAGGCTGGATAACGATATAGGGACGCGTAACCTTGCTTTGCGCCAGCACGGTTTGCGTATGTGACCAGTCGCTTTCGCTGTAGTGCATCGCTGCCGGGAAACCGGAAAAGGGAATATTCAGCGGCTGTAGCGCGGCCAGGTTTTGCTCAACGGTATGCAGCTGGCTGTGGTTGCTGGTGGACACGAGGTGCGTATGCGCCCGTTGCCAGAAGGCGTTGCGACGCTTGTTGTAAGCGAACCCAATCCGAACCGGCGCGCCGGAAAGGGCGGTGATAATCGCGCTGCGCCACTGATCGGCCAGGTTGATGACCAGATCGTAGCCTTCCTGGCGGATCGCCTTAAGCAGCGCGGCTTCATGGCGCAAATGCGCCAGCGTTCCCTCGTTTTTCCATTTGCGATCGATAAAGCGCAGCTGACGAATATGCGGATGCGCCTGCAGCATCGGCAGCGTCTCTTTATAGAGCAGCACGTCGACGGCGGCCTGCGGATAGCGCTGGCGCAGCGCCTCAATAACCGGCGTGGTAAGCAGCATATCGCCATGGTGACGCAGCTTGATCAGCAAAATCTTTCGCGGCGCAAAGGAGGCGGGAATCGACGAAGAAATGGCCATACTCATGGGATCTCAAAATAAAGTGGACCGATTGTAAGGGAAAGCTCGTGCAGGAAAAAGGCGCCGCGCATTACGAACGACGCCAGCGGTAAATCCGGATCAGCCAGAGCAACAGCTGATACCACTGTTTAACGCCGCGCGCGTTGCGCAGCATCCTTCCCGGCGTTTTGCTGGCGAGCAGATCCGCTATCATCGCCTGCCGTGCTTCAGCATCAGGTTCACGCCGTAAAGCGTGGCAAACGGTCAGCGCCTCTTTGGTTACCTGACGATAAATTGCCGGACCAATTTTAACTTTATCGCGATAGCGCAGGTTGATCTCATCCAGCATCCGGGCGATTTTCAGATAATGCCGTTGATACTCGACGTTTGCCATACCGCTGCGTTTGCGGTTGCTGATGGACTGGTCGTGAACGTAATACCGGTACAAAACCTTATCGGTGTAGCGAACGCGGCGAGCGTTCAGCATGAGTTCGGTCGTCCACGGGATATCCTGATGGTGCAGGCCGGGTTCAAACTGTAGGTGCAGCTGGTCGATTAGCGAACGGCGATAGATACCCAGCCACACGACGTGCAGATAGCGGTTGGACGCCAGCGCCTTGTTCAGCCATTCTGCGCCGCTCAGCACCGGCGTAGCCTGTAGACGGTCGGCAGGGATAAGCGTTTTTGCCCGGCCCGATCCCCAAAAAACGCGCTCGGCGTTACACTGCGCCACATCCAGATCGTCCTGTTCCGCCATGGCGATCAGCGTGCTGTACATCTCTGGCGAAAGCGTATCGTCGGCGTCGGGGAAAGTGACATATTTGCCGCGCGCTATCGCCAGCCCGGCGTTGCGGGCGCGGGAAACGCCGCCGTTAGCCTGGTCGATCACGGTGATATGGTCATATTCGCTGGCGTAGCGGTGCGCCAGCTGCGCCGAAGCATCCGTCGAGCCGTCATTGACGATGATGATTTCCAGCGAGGCCAGCGTTTGCGCCAGCATAGAGTCGATAAAAGCCTGAAAGCTGGTTCCGGCGTTATACATCGGGACGATCGCGCTCAGCAAAGGCGCTGAGGAGGTATCTTGCGGTTTCATGCTCAGGATGACGTCTTCTTTTCTTGTAATGGCCGCTTGCGCGCGCAGATAAAATCATAAATATCGTCGAGCTTGCGATTATCCAGCTCGTAAAGCTGCTCGACGGGATGATTAAACTTATACAGGGCGTGAAAAACAAACGACGACGGCGCGATATGATTCGGCCCGATTAACAGCACGTCGCCCAGCGGACGCTGCTCTTCAACGCAGCAAGGCCCGTAGATCAGGATCACTGGCACATTTTGCGAGTCAGCGATGTAGATGTTGCCCGAGTCGGAGGCGATGTAAAAATCCATCTGGCTGATGGCGTAGGGCAGGCCTTCCAGCGAAACCTTACCGATCATGTTAACGATGTTATCGCTTTCACCCACCACTTTATTGAGCTCGTGCAGGCGAGTAAGTTCATTTGGCGCGCCAAAAACATAAAACAGGCAGGGCAGCCCGCTCAGCCTGTCGAACAGGGCTTTCCAGATCGTCGGCGGAATGGTTTTCGCCTGGTTGCCGGCCGAAATACTGATGCCGATTTTGATCTTGTCCGTTCTGAACACTTCTTCCGGCGTAGTGTCCGGCTTCAGCAGCGGCAGCGTGGCGTGCTTGGGATAGCTTTCTTTGGTCAGCGAACGATCGGCCAGCCTGAGGTAGTTTTCCAGGGTTAGCGAATACTTATCATGTTCCACGGTGCCGGTCGCGGTCAGATAAAAGATCCCCTGATACCATTTGCGGCGGTACATCGACAGAAACTGCTTGTTGCTCGCGTTACAGCAGGCGGCATAAAACAGATTGGTATTATTGGGATGCAGCAGATAGACGTTTTCATAGCGATTCATCAGCTTCAGGGCCAGCTTCAGCTTGCTGTACGTGCTGCTTTTATGCTCTTCAATATAAAAAATGTCCGCCAGCGTGCTGTCGTGCTCCGCCAGCGGTGCAACGGTACGGCTCAGCAGCGCGTCGCTCTTTTCAAGATGCGCCAGCAGGGGGGTGATATTGACAAAATCGCCGATTTTCGCCGTCTGGATCACCAGATTACGGGCCTCTTTTTTATGGCTGAGTTTCATCAACAGCTTAAAAGGCAGTAAAAGTAAAAACAGCAACACATAATTCACGCTCGGTTCTCCCTGAGCGAAAAGTGCCGGTATTCAGCTGCCACAGATGACGTTTGTAACGTTTTCACCGTGCTCTGATAGCCGTTTTCGGTTATGAGCGTATTCATACTGAAACCTTAAAAGATAAAAATGCGCGTCCGGCCAGGCCAGGGAGCGCGCCAGAATAATGTCTGACCCTCTCAGACATCTCCGATCCGCAAACGTTGCGTGGGCCTAAGAAGCGATTAGCGCAAGATACTGTTTGCAGATTGCTTCGATGCTGTAAGCCTCCAAATCAAGCTGTGAAACATCAGGCGGGTTTGACCAGACGTCCGCGATAGTGTCCGCCAGCGAATCCACATCCAGGTTCGCCAGGCCGCGAGCCAGTTCGCCGGTCATGATCGACACGGGGCCGCCGGGACAGCGCGTACTGACTACGGGCACCTGGCAAATCAGCGCTTCTACCAGCACGTTGCCGAAGCCTTCGCTGTCCGAGCTGACCACCAGCAGCTTCGCGTTGCGGATCCAGGGATAGGGGTTGCTGGTAAAACCTTTAAAAATTACCCGATCCTGAATGCCCAGCGTTAGCGCCAGTTTCTTAATTTTTCCTACTGCTTCATCCGTGCCCTGGCCGATTAAAACCAGCGGCGCGCTTATCCCCGTTTTGGCATAGGCGCGCAGCAGCCTGTCGTGGCGCTTGGTCTGGTGAAAGCGGCCGACGTGGATCAGATAGGGTTCGCCCGCCATCTCGCAGGGCTGCATAGCCGCGGTACGAACGGTATCAAAATCGAAAGGGTTGAAAATGATCCGCTCGTGCTTTGGCTGTATCGCAAAGGAGCGTTTCAAATCGCTGACCACGTACTGAGAGACGCCGATGATATTCCGGTTTTGATATACGCGGCGCGTTTTCAGTTTCTTCTGCCACAGGGAAAAGCCCTGCCGGTGGGCCAGATAAGAGGCGGAAAAGACGCCGTGCAGGCAAAACCAGGTCTTGTCCTTGTCGAGATGGCGACAGCGGCTGACGATACGGTCGGTTTTGTGCAGGTGCGATACCACCAGGTCGAAACGGCCCTGCTCTTTTTCGGCCTGCATTATCGCCCGATCCAGGCAGGCTGCGCGCCGGCTCAGCTCCGTAAGTTTCCGCCAGGGCATATGGCAGGTATCCTGAATGACCTGATAATCCAGCCCGGCAGGAATGGCGTAATCGCAGACGGCACGCAGCGAAAACAGCGAAACCCGATGACCGCGCTCTATCAGCCCTTTGGAAAGCGTCAGCACAACTTTCTCCGCGCCCCCGCCGGGCAGACCATCAATGATCATTAATACGCGCTTGGACAATTTTGTACCCTTAGCAGAGAAAATCATGCGGTGCCGACCGATTCCAGGCCACTAACCGCATGAAAAAAAGCATTTTTTTATCTAGTCGGGCAAGTCCCTTGCCGTAGCCCGGTAAAGCTGTCCTGCCGATCCTGTCAGGCTGAGCCAGTTTTATCTGTTTATCTTAGAAAAATAAAAAAGATAGCGCCATAGCCAATCGCTTTCGCGCCGTTGCGCTGCAATTACTGTTGCGTCCCGTCATGCCGCTGTTACCATACCGGCAGAGTTAACACGAGGTTAACGCGGAGCGCCGCATCGACATGAAAAAACCTGCTTTCTTAATCACCATCGATACGGAAGGTGATAATCTCTGGCGTAATCGCTCTGGTCAGGTGACCACCGAAAATGCCGCTTGGCTTGCCCGCTTTCAGCAGCTTTGCGAGAAATATACCTTTAAACCGACCTGGTTGACGAACTATGAAATGGCCGTCGATCCGGTTTATATCGATTTTGCCCGCGATGTTATCGCTCGCGGCCAGGGCGAAGTAGGCATGCATCTGCACGCCTGGAACAGCCCGCCAGCCTATGAATTAACCGACAACGACTGGCAGCATCAGCCCTATCTGATTGAATACCCTCGTGAAGAGATACGCAAAAAAGTCGCTTTTATGACTGAGCTGCTGGAAGAGACGTTTAACGTCAAAATGCTCAGCCACCGTGCGGGACGCTGGGCGTTCAACGAGTATTACGCTCAGCTGCTGGTCGAACACGGCTACCGGGTTGACTGCTCGGTGACGCCGGGCGTTAACTGGCGGTTTTCCCCGGGCGCGCCGCAGGGCAACGGCGGCACGGACTATACGCACTTTCCCCGCTCGGCTTACCATCCCGATAGCGCAGATATTTCTCGTCCCGGCAATTCACCGCTGCTGGAAGTGCCGATGACCATCCGTTATAAGCACTCCGGGCTGATGAATGCGGTTAAACAGGGCTACGATCGCCTGCGCGGCAAGCGCCGCAGCCCTTCCGTTTACTGGCTGCGCCCGACTGGCGGCAACGCGCAGCAGATGATCGACCTGGCGGAAAAAACGCTGGCGGAAGGCGCTGACTACGTAGAGTTTATGCTGCACTCCAGCGAGTTTATGCCCGATGGCAGCCCGACCTTTAAAACGGCGGCCGATATTGACCGGCTCTATGACGATCTGGCGCAGCTGTTCAGCTGGCTGCAAAGCCGCACTCATGGCATGACGCTGGCGGAGTATGCCGCCGCGAAAGCCGGCACCTGAACAGAAACGGGGCCGTTAAAGGCCCCGTTTTCTCACCGTCAGCATTTTCCTTTTATAACTCGTCCTGATTTTGCCGTTCAGCAAAAAACGCCCCAGGCCGACCTGCGCGATCCGCGCTCTCACTTTGTCGCCCTGCGAGGTTCCTCGCAGATCGGCATGGTAGCGATTGGCGATATCCAGCCAGTGGCAGGTGATCAAATGCTCATAGCGCGGCGGTAAAACCTCGTCCATATGCGCCGTTGCGGCGATCAGGCAGGCAATTTTGTCGGCATCAATAGCGGACGACAGGCTCTGCTCATGCTTGCGGTAGAGATAAAAACCGGCGGAGGTAAACAGCGTTTTTTTGCTCTGCATCAGCAGCTGCGGAAACAGCCAGCTATCTTCGTAGCAGATAAAGTCCGGAAAGGCGTGCTGCTGAATAAGCTCGCGGGAGAAAAACTGGCCGATAAAATGCGCCTGATAATCACGATGGATCAGGAAGCGCTCTACGGCATCATGCGTGGTCAGCTCCTCAGGCTCGGCAGGCTGCCACTGCACCGTGGGCGAGGCGTGCCGCACTTCGATAATTTTACTGAGCAGAATATCCGGCGAGGTCTGGCGCAGCGTCGTCAGCCGGTGCGCCAGCGCGTCGGGCAGCAGCATATCGTCGCCGTCCACCATTAAGACATAATCGCCGCGCGCCAGGCCTACCGCGTGGTTACGCACTTTGCCAACGTTGCGATAGTCGGTATGGCTGCTGCGAAGCTGCGGCAGCCGCGCCGCGTAGCGCTCAATAATGCTCTGCGTCGCATCCGTGGAAGCGTCGTTAACCACGACTATCTCTGCGCGATCGATTGCCGCGCCCAGCGAAGCGACGACGCTTTCCAGCGTATCGGCCAGCGTCTCGCCGCAGTTATGGGCGGCAATCAGTACGCTCAGCGCAGGGCTGTTCATGACTTTTCTTCCGGCGAGGAACCCAGCAGCGGCATCAGCTGCGCCATCACGTTTTCGGCAGAAATATCCGCCATGCGATTGCCCTGTGCGGGTTTCAGTACAAACTGGTTTTTGCCATAGCCGCCGATCAGGCCGGGATCGGTGGGGCCGTACAGCGTGATATTAGGGCGATCCAGCGCCGCCGTTAAATGGCTAAGCCCCGTATCTACCGACACTACCGCGGCGGCGCCCGCTAACGTGCGCGCCACCTGCTCCAGCGTAAGTTTGGGCAGCACTTCCACATAGTCGAAGCCAGCCGCCAGCCGCTGCGCGCGCTGGTGCTCATGTTCCGCGCCCCACGGCAATTTGATCCGCAGGCCGCTGCCGTTCAGCAGCGTAATCAGCTCACGCCACTGCGCTTCCGGCCAGTGCTTTTCATCGCGCGTGGTGGCGTGCAGGAAGACCAGATAGCGGCCGTCATCCGGCGAAGGCTCACGCATAAAATGTTGCGCGATAGCGTAATCGCCAGGCGTCTCCGGCAGCGGATAATTCAGGCTTTTGGCAAACAGCTCGCGCGTGCGCTGCACGGCATGCTGCTGCTTATTGATTTCATGGCGTTGGTCATACCACCAGCTGGCGAAAGGTTCGCGCGCGCTGCGGCTGTCCTGACCATGCTTGACGCCTTTAGCGATGCGCGTCACCAGCGCGGCGCTTTTGATCAGGCCCTGCGCGTCAATCACCATGTCATACTGGCGCGACTGTACTTCGCGCTTGAACAGAAAGCGTTCTTCGCGCACTTCGCTGCCGAACCAGTGCTTGCGCCAGCGGCGGATTGCCACGGGGATAACCCGATCAACCGCCGGATGCCAGGAGGGGATTTGTGCGAAACCTTCTTCTACAACCCAGTCGAAACGGATGCCGGGGATAGCCCGCATGGCGTCGGTGAGGGCGGGCAGCGTGTGCAGGACATCGCCCATTGAGGAGGTTTTTACAATCAGGACGTGCATACAGCCTCCAGAGGCTGACCCAGCAGCGCCGACAGCTCTTCCGCCACGCGCTGCGGCTTAATATCTATCAGGCTCTGGTGATAGCCTTCTTCCGCATCGCCTTTACGGACCTTGTGATAGCCGGTGATCAGCCGGATAACGCGCGCTTTATGCGACAGCGGCGGCGTAAAGTCCGGGCTGCTTGGGCCGTAAAGCGCAACGAGCGGGCGGTCCAGCGCGGCGGCGATATGCATCAGGCCGGAGTCGTTGCTGACCACGGCCTGGCAGTGCGCCAGCAGAATGACCGCCTGCTCCAGTTTGGTTTCGCCAGCCAGATTATGGCAGTGCTGGCGCGAGCTTTCTTCCAGGCTTTGCAGGATTTGCTCGCCGGTCTCTTTATCTTTAGCCGAGCCAAACAGCGCGATCTGATAGCCGCTGTCGATCAGCTGCTGCGCCAGCGCGGCATAGTGATAGTGCGGCCAGCGCTTGGCCGGCCCGAATTCCGCGCCGGGACAGAAGCCGATAAGCGGCCGTTCCGCGCTCAGCCTGAAGGCGGCGGCGGTTTCCTGCTTTTCCTGCTCGTTGACGAGCAGCTTCGGCCAGAGCAGCGGCTGCGGCAGATCGCTGGCGCTCGCGATCTGCGCTTTGTCGTAAGCCAGCGCGACGTAGCGCTCAACCATCAACGGAAACGCGGCTTTATCCAGCACGCGGATATCGTTCAGCAGGCCGTAGCGCATCTCGCCGCGCCAGCCTGTACGGGTCTGGATATCGGCAAAGAAAGGCACCAGCGCGGATTTAAAGGAGTTGGGCAGGACGTAAGCGCGATCGTAACCCTTATCGCGCAGCGAGCGGCCCAGACGGCGGCGCTCGCCCAGCGCCAACGCGCCGTGGCCCAGCGGCATCGCCAGCGCCTCGTTGACTTCCGGCATCCGCGACAGCAGCGGACGGCACCACGCGGGGGCCATCACGTCAATTGTGGCTTCAGGCCAGCGCTGTTTCAGCGTGCGATAAAGGCTTTGCGACATCATCATATCGCCGACCCAGGATGGCCCGATCACCAAAATTTTCATTGCCGGATCCGTCCCGTTACGCGTTGCGATTCAGCCAGGCCATATACTCGGCCACGCCTTCTGCCACGGTTTTAAACGGCTTATCGTAGCCCGCCGCGCGCAGTTTGGTCAGGTCCGCCAGCGTATAGGCCTGGTAACGTCCTTTCAGTTTTTCCGGGAAAGGAATGTATTCGATCTGGCCTTTCTGATGGAAATTCAGCGCGGCGTCGGCCACTTCCTGGAAAGATTCGGCACGGCCGGTTCCGCAGTTAAAAATGCCGGAAACGCCGTTTTCCCAGAACCACAGATTGACGGCGGCGACGTCTTCCACATAGATAAAGTCGCGCTTAAAGTTATCGCTGCCTTCAAACAGTTTTGGATTTTCGCCGTTGTTCAGCTGGGTGTTCAGATGGAAAGCCACGCTCGCCATGCTGCCTTTATGCCCTTCGCGCGGGCCATACACGTTGAAGTAGCGGAAGCCGCAAATCTGCGACTGCGCTTCCGGCAGGATCTCACGTACATAGTGGTCAAACAGCATTTTGGAATAGCCGTAGACGTTCAGCGGCTGCTCATACTGACGCTCTTCGATAAAGTTATCGTTGCGGCCGCCGTAAGTCGCGGCGGAAGAGGCGTACAGGAAAGGGATCTGACGCTCAAGACAGTAGTGCAGCAGCTCTTTGGAGTACTGATAGTTGTTATCCATCATGTATTTGCCGTCCCACTCGGTGGTGGAAGAGCAGGCGCCTTCGTGGAAAACCGCCTCGACGTCGCCAAAGTCTTCATCGGCCAGAATGGCGATCAGGAAATCTTCTTTATCCATATAATCGGCAATATTCAGATCCGCCAGGTTGGCGAATTTGGTGCCGTCTTTCAGGTTGTCGACCACCAGAATATCGGTGTGGCCTTTGTCATTCAGCGCTTTGATGATGTTACTACCGATAAATCCCGCGCCGCCAGTGACGATAATCATGAGTTTTAACCTTTAAGAATGTGGGTGAAACACAAAGTTCACGCGCTAATGCCTGATATCATAACATCTCAGCCCGCCTCAAACAGCCGGATGACTCCGTAAGAGAAGGTAAATTCCGGCCGGAGGCGGCAAACTACTTCAGCTTTTCCGCGTCGGTCAGATAGCGTACTTTGCGGGTATAATCCTGGCCCTTGAACGTCAGCGGCGTATCAGGGGATTGCAAATATTTTTGCCATTCGTCCAGCGGGAACCCGCCGTGCGCGCCCACCACTTCTTTGGGAATGGCTGCTGTAGTGCCACCGATTTTTTTGGAAACCGGCCAGTTCATCCAGTCGCCCAGGTTGACCGTTTTCAGATCCAGCATATCCAGTAAGGCAGCCAGAGGCAGCTGATCGGTCGGCGGCTGGGAATCGTCCATCAGCTCCCATGTGTCCTGAAACAGCGTCAGCCACAGCGGACAAATACGTTTCCACGTCTGGTGCGTCGCGGCTAAAAAGGCGCCGTTAACGTGCTCGACGATAAAAGGACGCACGCTGTTGCGGTAGTAGGCGGGACGATTCTGTTCCGGCGCGTTCATCAGCTTGGCAATCATTTTGCCCTGGCGGAAGCTGGAGTAAATGTGTCCGTCCAGCATATTGATGACCGGCATTTTCAGCAAATTCAGGTCTGAATCGATCATCAAAATACCTTCGGTACGCGCCTGTAGTGGCGCCTGAAGCTTGATTAAACGGCTGCGGTAAATCTGCTTATAACGATAGCTCTCTTCCCGCACGGGCACATCCAGCGTCACCACGCGCGTTTTCTCCGGCAGCTGGCCGAAAGCTTCGACAGGCTGGTCGCTGACGATGACGATTTCCTGTGCCGCAGGCGCGAAGCGCGAGGCGAACAGCGCGCTCAGCCTGGCCTCTTCAACAAAATCCGCGCCCGTACAAGGAATAACAACAGAGGTCACCGGGACAGCGCCCTGAACTTCTGGCTGTTGATACGAAATATTATGTCGTGCGCGAATATGCCGAAATCGGGGATTCAAAAATTCAAACATGCGATGAGTTTCCATAAGCCGCAGTTTTCAAAATGGTTTCCACGCCAGAGACGTAGTGCTCAATGGCATAGTGTTCTTTGACGTGCTGGTTTGCCTGGCGCAGAAGCTGCTGGCGCTTTTCAGCATCAAGCCACAGCGTTTCCATCTGTTTGAACAGGCCCTGCGTATCGCCATAATCAAACAGCAGGCCGGTTTTGTTATGCTCAATAAGCTCCGCCGTGCCGGTGACTTTTGAACCGATTACGGCGGTGTTGAGCAGCATGGCTTCCAACACCACGCGCGGCAGGCCTTCGCTTTTCGACGCCAGTATAAAAACGTCGAAAGCAGCCAGATAATCCAGCGGGTTGCTGCGAAAACCGGTAAAAATCACGCGATCCTGAATCCCGGCCTGCGCCGCCTGCTGCTGCAGTGCCGCCAGCTCCGGCCCTTCGCCCAATATCACCATACGCCAGTCGGCTTTGGGAAAAGCAGCGGCAAACTTCGCCAACGCCTGCAAGGTATGGTGATTGGATTTTCTGGCAATCAGCGAGCCGATACTGCCGAAAACAAAGGTATCGTCGGTTACGTCCGGCAGCTGCCGGCGCATGGCGGCCCGTTCCGGTAACGGTTGATAAATATCGATGGCGTTAAAAACGGTAAGGCATTTTTCCGCCGCTACGCCGTTGGCCAGCAACACTTCGCGTACGCCGTTGGAGACGGCGATAACCGCATCGGCGCGCCGGTTGACCATCGCAACCAGCTCGCGGTCCAGCACCGGCTCAATACGGCAGTGCTGCACCACGCTGACGGGCAGATCGCGGGCAGCCAGATAGCCTTCGGCGTTGGAGCCGGGCTGATTATTCATATACAACATATCGCTCTGTTGCTGAATAAGCAGCTGGCGAATAGCGAGGGCGTTGGGCCGGATGCGCCATAGCTTATCGACAAAACGTGTGGCTTTCAGCCGCAGGCCGCGATGGAAAAACACCAGCGAACGCAGCAGCTCTTTAAGCAGCTTCGCCCAGCGCGGCTGTTTGCGCTGGGCAATAAAGGTAACGGGGATAGCCAGCGAAGCCAGCACCTGCTCAATGGAATCCCCGCTGCCGCGCCGGTAGTTATGGTAAAAGCAGCAGCGGATATCAAACTGGCTGCGATCGATACGCTTCAGCAGCTCCAGCATACTGTTGGTGCCGCCGCCCCATTCATTGCCGGTATCCAGTAACAGAATTTTTTTACGCTGTGGCGCCATCATGCCGCTTCCAGACTCGTTTAGCCGACGTGATGCGGCATGAAGATTAATCGTTGCCCAGTTCCAGCTTCAGGCCGGAAAAGTAAGTATTGATATAGCGGACGCCCGCGCTGTCGGCGAGGCTTTCCGTTATGGCGTTCAGCGCGCGGCTGGCCGGCACAAATTCAGGCTTGCCCGGGCAGGCTTTCACGCCCTTGAACGGATTACGCGGCGGCGTCGGTTTCGCGACGGTCGGCGGCGCCTGACGGCCTGCGTTTTGTGGCTCGTTCAGCAGCTGACCCGGACTGACCAGCGTGATATCGGCTGGCAGCGTCGGCAGCATCTGTTGCAGTACTTTCACCGTAGTCGGGTGTGGGTGCCCAATAGCAATCGCGGAGCCGTCGCGCTGGGCCAGATGCACCGCGCGCAAAAACTGTTTGCGAATATCGGCTTCGTTTTGCGTATCGTCCAGAAAGACGCGGCGCTTAATCACTTTAACGCTGGTGCCCGCTGCGGCACGGGTCGATTGACTGTTGCCGATGGTCATGCTGTCGAGAAAATAAAAGTTGTAGTGGTTCAGCACCTGCATCACTTTCTGCATGCCCGGCAGGCTGGAAGTCATCGCGCTGCCCATATGGTTGTTCAGCCCCACGGCGTAGGGAACTTTAGCCACGGCCTCCCGGATAATCCGCTCTACCTCTTCGCTGGACATGTCCGGGCGCAGCGTGTTTTTTTCCAGCGGCTGTTTGCTGAGCGGCGCCATCGGCAGATGGATCAGCACCTCATGTCCCCGCTGGTGGGCTTTCGTTGCCATTTCATGAGCATGGGTAGCGTCCGGCAATACCGCCACGGAAATGGCTGCCGGCATTTGTAATACCTGGTTTTCCTGCGCCGGACGATAGCCAAAATCGTCAATGACGATAGCGAGTTTACCCGCGTGCGCCGAACAGGCCATCAGCAGACCCGTCAGCGCGCCGCTGAATTTATAAAGATAAGACAAAAGTTATTTTCCCAACCACGGAAGTGGATTAACGGCCTGTCCCTGGCGGCGGATTTCAAAATAGAGCGAAGGCGTGCCGCGCCCGCCGCTGGTGCCGACCAGCGCAATCGGCTGGCCTGCCCTGACCTGAGCGCCCACGCTGACCAGCGCGCTCTGATTGTAGCCATACAGGCTCATATCGCCTTTGCCATGTTCCACCACCACCACCAGACCATAGCCCTGTAGCCAGTCCGCCATCAGCACGCGACCGTCGGCAACGGCTTTGACTTCCCGGCCTTCCGGCGCGTCGATCACCAGTCCTTTCCAGCGCAGTTCACCCTGCAACTGCTCGCCGAAACGGTGCTCAAGGGTGCCGCGCACTGGCCACAGCAGCTGGCCGCCGGGCCTGCCCAGACCGCCGGTTCTCGCCATCAGCGAGCGCTCGCCCTCGGTAGGTTTATAGGTGGTGCCTTTGCTTTTAGCCTGCGCCTCACGTTCGCGCACGCGCTGCGCTTCTTTGGCCTCTTTTTCGGCTCTGGCGCGGGCTTCCCGCTCCGCTTTGGCGATCTTATCGCGCAGGCGGCTCTCGTTCGCCCGCATCTCTTCCAGCTGCGCCTGGTCTTTCTCCAGCGAGGATTCCAGCGTGGTCAGCGTTTTCTGGCGCGCCGCACGAGCGCTTTCCAGCTTCTGCTGCTGGACTTCCTGCTGCGAAAGCATCGCTTTCTGCTTCGCCTGCTTGTCGACCAGCGAGGTTTTCTGGGAAGAGAGATCGCTGCGCGTTTTTTTCAGATCGTCGATCGATTTCTGGCGCGCATCGTTCAGGTAGCCAAAGTAGGCCAGGATACGTTCGCTACGCTGGCTCTCTTCGCTGCTCAGCAGCAGCTGTAAACCGTTGTGCTGGCCCTGGCGAAAGGCGGCGTCCAGCTGCTCGGCCAGCATTTTTTCCTGCTTCGCCTGCTGGGTTTGCAGTTTGCCGATCGAGGCGGTAAGCGCCGCGATCTCGCCATTGAGCGCGCCAAGCGTACGCTGGGTTTCACGCAGCTGTCGGCTGGCCTGGGCAATGATTTTTTCCTGGCTTTGCAGCTGATCGAGCAGCTTGCTGCGCTGCTGTTTTTGCTGCTGAACGCTTTTTTCTTTGGCGGCGATATCGGCACGCAGGCTGGAGAGCGCGGATTTCGTGTCGTCTGCGTGGCCGATAGCGGGCAGCAGAAGCAGGCCAGCGCAAAACAGGCTGGCTGACAGCGTGAACATGCCCGATCGTAACGGGGGTGCAGAGGCCAATCCGTTAGCTGGGGTTCGTTGATATGAAACTGTCGCTTTTTCCCTCATAGGAGGAGGATTATTCCACGATGAACAGCGCCTTACCAGCCTCGCCGGCGGGTTTTGCGTTTCCATCGGTGACAAAGCGAGGCGGCTGGCCGGAAAGCGCAGACGCAAAGAGGGTCGCTGCGCAATTAATCGCCAGTCAGGATTACTGCGTTAACCTTCGGATCGAACGTTTATGACATAAGCCAATTTTTTTGGGAAATTTGCCGCAGAAAAAGCAACTCTGACGGCATCGCGTCTGTACATGAAACGCCTGGCAGGTATACTCAGAAGCCTTGTTTTCGCTTATTAACCCTTTCGGGAGTTGTTACCCCTCATGCAAGATATTATGCAGTTCGCAGGCAATCATACCCTTCTTAGTCTGGCATGGGTCGTCCTGCTGGTTTTGGTGATCGTGACCACTGTTAAGGGCATGTTCTCCAAGGTAAAAACCATCAGTCGCGGCGAAGCAACGCGTCTGATTAATAAAGAAGAAGCCGTGGTAGTGGACGTGCGCGGGCGCGATGACTTCCGTAAAGGCCATATTTCTAACGCGATCAACGTGCTGGCTGCCGATATCAAAAAGGGCAGCTTTGGCGAACTGGAAAAACACAAAACGAAGCCGGTTATCGTGGTGTGCGCTAACGGCGTTTCTGCAGCCGATCCTGCTGCGCAGCTGAACGCCGCCGGTTTTGAACAGGTTTTCATTCTGAAAGACGGCGTGGCTGGCTGGAGCGGTGAAAACCTTCCGCTGGTGCGTGGCAAATAATTTCTGGAGACGAAGGTATGGCAAACGTTGAGATCTACACCAAAGCAACCTGTCCTTTCTGTCATCGCGCCAAAGCGCTGCTGGCTCAGAAAGGCGTAGCGTTCCAGGAAATCGCTATCGACGGCGACGCTGAGAAGCGCGAAGAGATGATCAAACGCAGCGGCCGTACCACCGTTCCGCAGATTTTCATCGATGCACAGCATATTGGCGGCTGTGACGACCTCTATGCCCTCGAGGGCCGCCAGGGCCTCGACCCGCTGCTGCAGTAACGCGGGCAAGTGGCGCAATAACGGATTATTAACCCATAGGATTTTAAAATGTCAGAACAAAATAACACCGAGATGTCTTTCCAGATCCAGCGTATCTATACTAAAGACGTCTCTTTTGAAGCACCAAATGCGCCGCAGGTTTTCCAGAAAGAGTGGGAACCAGAAGTGAAACTGGATCTGGATACGGCATCCACTCTGCTGGCTGATGACGTATACGAAGTGGTTCTGCGCGTAACCGTGACCGCCACCGTGGGCGAAGATACGGCTTTCCTGTGCGAAGTGCAGCAGGCGGGCATCTTCTCCGTGGCCGGCATTGACGGCAACCAGATGGCGCATTGCCTGGGCGCATACTGCCCGAACATCCTGTTCCCTTATGCGCGCGAATGCATTACCAGCCTGGTTTCCCGTGGGACCTTCCCGCAGCTTAACCTGGCGCCGGTTAACTTTGACGCGCTGTTTATGAACTATCTGCAGCAGCAGTCAGGTGAAGGCGCCGCTCCGCAACAGGATGCATAATGCCTGCCTCAATGAGTGTACTCGGTGCCGGCTCGTACGGCACCGCCCTGGCTATCACGCTGGCCCGTAACGGACACGACGTGGTGATGTGGGGCCATAACCCACAGCATCTGGCGCAGCTCCAGGCTGACCGCTGCAATGCGGCTTTTCTGCCCGATGTTCCTTTTCCCGATTCGCTGAGCCTTGAGAGCGACCTGGCGACGGCTATTGCCGCCAGCCGCGATCTGCTGGTGGTTGTGCCCAGCCATGTGTTCGGCGATCTGTTACAACAAATTAAACCGCACCTGCGCAGCGACTCCCGCATTGTCTGGGCCACCAAAGGGCTTGAAAAAGAGACCGGGCGGCTGCTGCAGGACGTGGCGCGCGAAATCCTGGGTGACGATCTGCCGCTGGCGATTGTGTCCGGCCCGACCTTTGCCAAAGAGCTGGCGGCGGGCATGCCGACGGCGATCGCGCTGGCCGCGACGGATGCCGAATTTGCCGACGATTTACAGCAGCTGCTCCACTGCGGCAAAAGCTTTCGCGTTTATAACAACCCAGATTTCACCGGCGTGCAGCTTGGCGGCGCGGTAAAAAACGTTATCGCCATCGGCGCGGGTATTTCTGACGGTATCGGCTTTGGCGCCAACGCCAGAACGGCGCTGATTACCCGGGGCCTGGCGGAGATGACCCGGCTGGGCGTAGCGCTGGGGGCCGATCCCGCCACCTTTATGGGCATGGCGGGACTGGGCGATCTGGTGCTGACCTGTACCGATAATCAGTCGCGCAATCGCCGCTTCGGCATGATGCTGGGGCAGGGAATGGACGTGACGGCGGCGCAAAATACTATCGGGCAGGTAGTGGAAGGATTCCGAAATACCAAAGAGGTGAGGGCGCTGGCCGCACGCTGCGGCGTGGAGATGCCGATAACCGAGCAAATTTATCAGGTATTGTATTGCGAAAAGAACGCGCGGGAGGCAGCATTAAGCCTACTTGGGCGTACACGGAAAGACGAAAACAGCATCAGCTGAGACAGGGAAGCGCCGCAGTATTCTGTTATTTGATGGGGAGTAGAGTAATGCCGTGTGTAGAGCCCGGGGTGGTCTGGGATTATATCAAAGAGGAAGCGCGGGCGCTGGCGGAAGGCGAGCCGATGCTGGCCAGTTTTTACCACGCTACCTTGTTAAAGCACGATGATCTGGGGAGCGCGCTGAGCTATATGCTGGCTAACAAGCTGGCTAACCCAATCATGCCCGCTATCGCCATCCGCGAGATCGTCCAGGAGGCCTATAAGCAGGACGCCTCTATGATCCAGTCGGCCGCCTGCGACATTCAGGCCGTACGCCAGCGCGATCCCGCCATTGATAAATACTCTACGCCCCTGCTCTATCTGAAAGGGTTTCATGCTCTACAGGCTTACCGTATCGGCCACTGGCTGTGGAATGAAGGCCGCCGTGCGCTGGCCATCTATCTGCAAAACGAAATCTCTGTCTCTTTTGCCGTGGATATTCATCCGGCCGCGAAGATCGGGCGCGGCATCATGCTCGACCACGCCACAGGCATTGTCGTGGGCGAAACCGCCGTGATTGAAGATGATGTTTCTATCCTGCAATCAGTGACGCTGGGCGGTACAGGCAAGACCAGCGGCGACCGTCATCCTAAAATCCGCGAAGGCGTGATGATTGGCGCAGGCGCGAAAGTGCTGGGCAATATTGAAGTGGGACGCGGTGCCAAAATCGGCGCCGGTTCCGTGGTGCTACAGCCCGTGCCGCCGCATACCACGGCGGCCGGCGTACCGGCGCGCATCGTCGGCAAACCCAGTAGCGACAAACCGTCAATGGAGATGGATCAGCACTTCAACGGTATGGTGCCGGGCTTTGAGTTCGGCGACGGTATTTAGCTTTTAATCAGCGCGCCCGCATAGTCCAGCTGGCGCCACGCTTCATAAACCACCACGGAAACCGCATTCGACAGGTTCATGCTGCGGCTGTCCGGCTGCATTGGAATACGAATTTTCTGCGCCGCAGGCAGCGCGTCCAGGATCTCTTTGGGCAGGCCGCGCGTTTCCGGGCCGAATAGCAAATAATCCCCTTTCTGATAGCTTACGGCGCTGTGCGCGGGCGTGCCCTTGGTGGTCAACGCAAACAGGCGCTGCGGCTGTTCGGCTGCCAGAAAAGCCGCATAGTCGGCGTGACGCTGGATGGCGGTGAATTCATGGTAATCCAGACCAGCCCGGCGCAGACGCTTATCATCCCAGGTAAAACCCAGCGGCTCAATCAGATGCAGGCGAAAGCCTGTATTGGCACACAGACGAATAATATTGCCCGTGTTTGGGGGGATTTCAGGTTCAAAAAGTACGATATTCAGCATCAGCAGCGGCCCTCGTTCACAAGGGCCGCAGCATAGCAAATTCAGCTGTTGCTGGTATAGAGCGGCAGCCAGAGCGTCAGTCGCAGTCCGCCAAGCGGGCTGTCATCTGCTTTCACCCAGCCGCGATGTTGCTGAATGGCGGTTTCCACAATCGCCAGCCCCAGGCCGGTGCCGCCAGATTCACGGTCGCGCGCCTCGTCGGTACGGTAAAACGGCCGGAAAATCTGCTCGCGATCTTCCGCGCTGACGCCCGGGCCATCATCATCCACATGGATGGTAATACCCTGTTTATCCACGGAAAAGCTGACTACGATACGGCTATGAGAATAGCGCAGCGCGTTACGAACGATATTTTCCAGCGCACTATCCAGCGCGCTCGGGTTGCCGTAAAGCGGCCACGGCCCTGGCGGATAGGGGACTTCCAGCGTTTTGCCCATCTGCTCCGCTTCAAACCGGGCGTCGTCCAGCACGCCTGACCAGAGATGATTGGCCTTCATGGCTTCGCTGACCAGCGCGTTCTTATGCTGGGTGCGCGACAGCACCAGCAGATCGTTGATCA
The DNA here is from genome assembly GCF_041320675.1 of Erwinia sp. STN24. Lineage (NCBI taxonomy): Bacteria > Pseudomonadati > Pseudomonadota > Gammaproteobacteria > Enterobacterales > Erwiniaceae > Erwinia > Erwinia sp. STN24. Next base: position 66,821 of record NZ_JBGGPM010000008.1, read on the forward strand.
TGCCGTCCAGCCTTTGCGCCTCCATCTCAATGCGCTGTAGCTCTTTACCTTCACCCTGGCGACGACGCATCAGCGCGGTAGCCAGCTGTAATCGCGTCAGCGGCGTGCGCAGCTCGTGCGAGATATCGGACAACAGACGCTGCTGCGCGGTCATCATTCGCTCCAGCGCGCTCACCATCTGGTTGAAGCTGGAACCGGCGGCGAGAAACTCCTGCGGGCCAGATTCGAGCTCAGGGCGTTGCCGCAGATTGCCGGCGGCCACGTCATCGGCCGCGTGTTTCAGTTTGCGCGCCGGTTTCGCCAGGCTCCACGCCAGCCAGAGCAGCAGCGGCGAGCTGATCAGCATGGTGACTATCAGCAGCAGCAGCGGGCGGTCAAACAGCAGGTTGATAAAATCCAGCTGCGAACTGCCGGCAGGCCTGATCAGATAGAGCTGATAGCTGTCTTCGCCATCGCGCACGGAAAACGGCCCGAGCATCTCTGTGCGGCCATATTTCTTTTTCTGCGGGTGATCGGCGTTATCGGACTGGCCGATAAAGTTACGGATAACCTGCATCTCGTTATGCTGCGCGCCGATGACACGGCCTTCGCTCGTCACCAGCAGCAGGCGCTGACCCGGCGGTGCCCACTTGTCGATGGCGCGAAACAGCCTGCGCCACCACATTAAATCGTTGGGCGGATCCTGCATCAGCTCCGCCTCGACGTGTTGTTCTATCATGGTGCCCTGCCGCTGCTCATTATCAAGCAGCGGCGTCATCTGACGGGTATCCAGTTTGGGCACCATCAGCACCAGCATCAGCACCAGCGCCAGGGTCAGCCAAAAAATGGCAAAGATGCGGGTAGTCAGGCTCGATATCATGTAGCGGAGACCATCAGATAGCCCCGACCGCGCAGCGTTTTAAACCAGGGATGTCCATCCTTGCGGTCCGGCAGCTTGCGGCGCAGATTGGAAATATGCATATCGATGGCGCGGTCAAACGGCGTTAAGCGTTTGCCTAACACTTCCTGGCTCAGGTGTTCGCGAGAGACGACCTGGCCCAGATGCTGCGCGAGCAGATAGAGCAGCGTAAACTCGGTACCGGTTAAATCCAGCGTGACGTCGTCAAAGCTGGCCTCCTGACGCCCCGGATTCAGGCGCAGATGGTCAACCTCCAGCGTTGGGGAACCGCTGTCGTGCTGTTGCTGCTGTTCACTCCAGTTGGAGCGGCGTAAAATTGCGCGTATGCGGGCCACCAGTTCGCGATCGTTGAAGGGCTTAGGCAGATAGTCATCCGCGCCCAGTTCCAGCCCCAGAACGCGATCCAGCTCGCTACCGCGCGCGGTCAGCATGATAACCGGCGTTTGATGCTGCTGACGCAGCTCTTTCAGGGTATCAATACCGTTCTTTTTGGGCATCATAACGTCGAGAAGTAACAGATCGACAGAACTATCCAACAGGGCCAGTGCCTGTTCGCCGTCGCCAGCTACCAGTACGTCGAACCCTTCCATTTCAAGCAATTCTTTCAATAGCGAAGTCAATTCGCGATCGTCGTCAACCAACAGGATTTTATTCATTTTTTATCGCCCTCCACAGGCAAAATACCGTGAACGAATGCCCGCAATCCATGACTTTACGTAGTTTTACACCCCCTGACGCATGTTTGCAGCTGCCCCCGTAGACTGATTTTCGTTGAATCGAAATATGGAAACCAACCTGGGAGTTAACGATGCGCAAAGTTACCGCCGTCGTTGTGGTTCCGGCGCTGATACTCAGCTTCTCCGCCGCATGGGCTACAGATGTGACGACGTTTGACGAGATGCATCGGGGTAGTGCAGTGCCAGGCAGTATGGCGCAAGTTCCGCAAAACCACATGTTTGATGGCATCGATCTTACCGAACAGCAGCGCCAGCAGTTACGGGATCTGATGCAGCAGGCTCGTCATGAGCGTTCTCCCATAAGTATTAACGATTTAGAACAGCTGCACGCAATGATTATTGCAGATAAATTTGATGAGGCGGCCTATAAAGCCCGCGTCGACAAAATTGCTCAGGCTGAAGTAGCACGGCAGGTAGAGATGGCGCGAGTGCGCTACCAGATGTATCACCTGCTGACGCCGACGCAGCAAGCCGTTCTGAATCAGAAGCATCAGCAGCGCATAAACGAAATGCGCCGCCTGACGGAAGCGCAGCACGTTACACCGCTGCAGGCTGTAAGTAGCACAGGCAGTAACCAGTAGCAGAATATCCCTTTTTTCCTTGCCATAGACACCATCCCTGTCTTCCCCCACATGATGTGGGGGTTTTTTTATCAGGCTTTTCACACTTCCCGCCTCTGATGATTTCTCAAAAAACCTTCATTACAGCCGCTTGTCTTCCGATCACGTGAAAGGATAACCCCAATAACTCCATATAGAGTTACTGGTCGAGCTGGGGCAGGACATTCCTGCCGTGGCCACTGTAGGCACGCTGGCTAAAAACCCTGACTTCGCGGGCTATACGTGGGCGCTGGTGGAGGTGGATATACTTCGTTTGCTGGGCGGCGCTGAAAAAATTAACGTTACCTTGCCTAAGTCTCTTATTGACCGGATCGATCGTTTCGTTGCCAGGCACCCGGCGTTTAAAAGCCGCTCGGGCTTTCTGGCTCAGGCAGCGTTAGAGCGTATTAGCGCATCACAATAGACGCTGTTAAACAGCATCCGGAAAAGGTTTTTTAATGAGACCAGGATGCGTTTTTTTTAATATAAATATCTTTATCAATGAGTTAATTTTGACTGGTTAATGCCACCCCTGTCTTTCCCCTCATGATAACGGGGCTTTTTTTGCCCGAAATCCGGTATACTTAAGCCACTGTCCTGAACGGAGTGCGATATGGCACAGCATTATGCGCGCCTGGTTAACTCTGCCGCTCTGGCGGCTACGGCTCTGGCTTCTCTGTTACTTCTGGTGAAGATTTTCGCCTGGTGGTATACCGGCTCGGTCAGCCTGCTGGCGGCGCTGGTGGATTCTCTGGTGGATATTGCTGCCTCGCTGACTAACCTCTTTGTGGTGCGCTACTCTCTGCAACCTGCCGATGAGGAACATACCTTCGGACACGGCAAGGCCGAATCGCTGGCCGCGCTCGCGCAAAGCATGTTTATCTCCGGCTCCGCGCTTTTCCTCTTCCTGACGGGATTACAACATCTGTCGACGCCTGCCGGGATGCGTGCGCCGTTGGTTGGGGTTATCGTCACGCTTATTGCGCTCTTTTCTACGCTACTTCTGGTCGCTTTTCAGCGCTGGGTGGTGCGCAAAACCCACAGCCTCGCCATTCGCGCCGATATGCTTCACTATCAATCTGACGTTATTATGAACGGCGCCATCCTGATAGCGCTGGGATTGAGCTGGTATGGCTTTAAACGCGCCGATGCGCTGTTTGCGTTGGGTATCGGCGTCTGGATCCTCTATAACGCGCTGCGGATGGGGTACGAAGCAGTACAGCTGCTGTTGGACAGGGCGCTGCCGGAGTCAGAGAAGGCAGAAATTGCGACCATTGCCGGCCAGTGGCCCGGTGTGGAAGGCGTACACGATATCCGCACGCGTCTTTCCGGCCCGACGCGTTTTATTCAGCTGCATCTGGAACTAAAAGACCATCTGACGCTGTTTCAGGCGCACCTGATTGCGGAAGAAGTTGAACGAGCGTTGCTGAAAGCTTTTCCCGGTTCTGATATTACTATTCACCAGGATCCCTGCTCGGTAGTACCTGAAAAGGAGCTGAATGGGCTATGATTTTCAGAGAGTTAAAAGAGTTACCCGAAAATTGCCTGAAAGAGTTATTTTGCGATGGAAAAATAGCAGAATGATCTCTGACCTGAATCAATTCAGCTAAAAGGCTTTGATATACTATTGCCAACATTAGTCGATCGCTCGCGTACGCCGATCCCCCAAGGCGTTCAGAATTTAAAATTTGCATTAACAAGTTCAGAGGTTGTCATGATCAAAAAAATCGGTGTACTGACAAGCGGCGGTGACGCGCCTGGCATGAATGCAGCTATTCGGGGTGTCGTTCGTGCGGCGCTGAGTGAAAATCTTGAAGTTTTTGGTATTTATGACGGCTACCTGGGATTATATGAAGACCGCATGGTAAATCTGGATCGCTACAGCGTTTCCGATATGATCAACCGCGGCGGTACTTTCCTGGGGTCGGCGCGTTTCCCGGAGTTCCGCGAAGAGTCCGTTCGTGCCGTGGCCATTGAGAACATGAAAAAGCGCGGGATTGATGCGCTGGTGGTCATTGGCGGCGATGGCTCCTATATGGGCGCCAAAAGGCTGACGGAGATGGGCTTTCCCTGCATCGGCCTGCCGGGCACCATCGATAACGACGTAGCCGGTACGGATTACACTATCGGCTACTTTACCGCGCTGGAAACGGTGGTAGAGGCCATTGACCGCCTGCGCGATACCTCTTCTTCCCATCAGCGTATCTCTATTGTCGAAGTGATGGGCCGCTACTGCGGCGATCTGACGCTGGCGGCAGCGATCGCGGGCGGCTGCGAATTTATCGTCCTGCCGGAAATTCCGTTTACCCGCGAAGAGCTGGTGCAGGAAATCAAAGCGGGCATCGCTAAAGGTAAAAAGCACGCGATTGTGGCGATTACCGAGCACATTTGCGATATCGACGAGCTGGCGAAATATATCGAATCCGAAACCAAACGCGAAACCCGCTCGACGGTGCTGGGCCACATTCAGCGCGGCGGCGCGCCGGTAGCCTATGACCGCATTCTGGCTTCACGGATGGGCGCCTACTCTATCGAGCTGCTGCTTCAGGGCTACGGCGGCCGCTGCGTCGGTATTCAGAATGAGAAGATGGTGCATCACGATATTATTGACGCCATTGAGAATATGAAGCGTCCATTTAAAGGCGACTGGCTGGATACGGCTAAACGTCTTTATTAAATCGTAATGACTTTTCAGGCGCTGCCCGTCAGCGCCTTTATTATGCAAAGTGATATTCCATTCAGTTATTACAGCTATCTTTTAATTCTTTAAGTCAGCAGTCACTTTGTGTCACGCTCTCTGCCAGAAAAAACCTTTGGGAGCGCGCATAATGAAAAAGTGGAGCATCGGATTAACCCTGCTGCTGGCTTCAACCAGTGTTCTGGCAAAAGATATCCAGCTGTTAAACGTCTCTTACGATCCTACCCGTGAGCTTTACGAGCAGTACAACAAAGCTTTCAGCGCGCACTATAAGCAGGAAACAGGCGATAACGTGGTGATCCGTCAGTCGCATGGCGGCTCCGGCAAGCAGGCGACCTCCGTGATTAACGGCATTCGCGCCGATGTGGTGACGCTGGCGCTGGCTTCCGACGTGGACGCTATTGCCGAGCGCGGACGCATCGACAAAAACTGGATCAAGCGTTTGCCGGAAAACTCCGCCCCTTATACTTCCACCATTGTGTTCCTGGTCCGCAAGGGCAACCCAAAACAGATCCACGACTGGCAGGATTTGACGAAGCCTGGCGTTTCCGTGATCACGCCAAACCCAAAAACCTCTGGCGGCGCGCGCTGGAACTATCTGGCTGCCTGGGGCTGGGCGCTGGACAAAAACAACGGCGACAACGACAAGGCGCTGGCCTATATCAAGGCGCTGTTTAAGAATGTTGAAGTACAGGATTCCGGCGCACGCGGCGCAACCAATACTTTTGTTGAACGCGGCATCGGCGACGTGCTGATCGCGTGGGAAAACGAAGCTTACCTGGCCGTCAACAAGCTTGGCAAAGACCAGTTTGAGATTGTGACGCCGAGCGAGTCGATTCTGGCCGAGCCGACGGTATCCGTTGTGGATAAAGTGGTCGACGAGCGCGATACCCGTAAAGTGGCCGATGCCTACCTGAAATACCTTTATTCGCCGGAAGGTCAGGATATCGCGGCGCAAAACTATTATCGTCCGCGCGATCCGGCAGTGGCGAAAAAATATGCCGACAAATTCGCGCCGGTGAAGCTGTTTACCATCGACGATCCTAAGTTCGGCGGCTGGGCCAAAGCGCAGAAAACGCATTTTGCGGATGGCGGCACCTACGACAAAGCCATGCAGCGTTAATATCTTCAGAATGCTGACAGAGGGTGAGTTTGTCATCAGTCAGAAGCCAGTCATCCGACTGGCTTTTGTTTTCTTCGTTATATCCTGCTGATTCCAAAAAGCTTCCGCCAAATAGTCACGCGTGTTGATTATTTAGCATGACCTTTAGCAACGATTCGTTTACATTATGCGCAATTTAACGCGCAGAGGTTGTTGTCATGCAGGGAGGAACGCGTGTCCTGATTATGGGCATCGTGGCGTCCGTGGCTGTTATTGCAGGCTGCAAGGCGCTCAGTTTTAAACACAATGCCAATGCATTATGGAATATCGTCAGCCAGCAGTGCGTACCCAATCAGCAACAAAACAACGATCCGGCGCCCTGCCGCATTGTAGATTTGCGCAACGGCTACGTGGTGATGAAAGATCGGGAAGGGCCGCTACAGTTCCTGTTAATGCCCGTGAAAAAGCTTGCCGGTATCGAAAGTCCGGAGCTGCTTAATCCTTTTGCTCCTAACTATTTTGCCGAGGCCTGGCACGCGCGTCACTATATGGAAGAGCGTCGCGGCTCGCCGGTAGACGACAGCGCGGTAGCGTTAAGCATTAACTCGCAGCGCGGCAGAACGCAAAATCAGCTGCATATTCATATCTCCTGCCTGCGTCCGGATATCCGGCGGCGGCTGGACAGCCTGAACAGCTCGCTAAGCGAGAAATGGCAGTCGGCGCAGTTGGGTAAGCATGAGTATCAGATCAGGATAGTGAGCCGTGACGAACTGAAAAAAACCAGTCCGTTTGTCCGCATTGCAAACGAGCTGCCGGGCGCGCGTGAGGAGATGGGGAAATACGGTATCGCGGTGGCGGCAATGCCGGGCGGGCGGCGGGTGCTGATGGTGATTAAGCGCAATCTGCTGCTGCTGAACCGGGGTTCGGCGGAAGAGCTTCAGGATCACAGCTGCGCTATTTTGCAGCCGTCATCCTGATTGTTATCAGACCGGAGTATTAGCCTGCTCCGGCTCATCATCCGCATATTCCGCCGTGGCTATCCAGGCGGCGCAGAACAGCGTCAGACGCGCGAAAAAGTAGAAGAAAGCCATCAGGCCAAGCACGGAGCCGAACGCCGCGCCGGAAGGTGAAGAAGCCAGCTTCGGCAACGTCATGGTCATAATGGCTTTAATCACCTCAAAGCCGATAGCGGCGAGCAGCGTCCCGCGGAACAGCGCCTTTTTACGCGGCTGGTGGCGCGGCAGGCGCCAGAAAATCCACAGAAACAGCAAATAGTTCGCCAGGATAGAGATGGTCAGGGCAATGGTGGTCATCGCCGGGCGCAGCCATTCGATACCGTCCAGCCCCAGCGCCCGCACGATGGCGTCCTGCGCCGCGCCAGCGACCGAAGTCAGCATGATGGTAATAAACAGCGCCAGCACCAGGCCTATCAGCGAGATAAAATCGCGGGTGTATTTGAAGTAAATCTTTTCTTTATCCTGCTGGTTACGTTCCCAGACGTCGCGCGACTGCGCGCGGACGGCTTCGCGCAGGTTGCCCATCCAGCTGATGCCGGAATAGAGCGCCACCAGCAGGCCGGTGATCCCCACGGTAGTGCGCTGCTCGACGGCCGTTTTCACGCTGTTTTTCAGCGTAGTGGCCAGCGTAGGATCGCTGATGCTGTTAACCATTCTGTCGATCAAATCCGTCAGCAGATCCTGATTGGAAGCGAGTACGAAACCCACACCCGCAAACGACACCATCAGAATGGGGATCAGCGAAAGAAAAGAAAAATAGGTGATCGCCGCGCCAAACTGGCTGCCCATGCGGTCGGTAAAGCGCTCCCCGGCGCGGATAAAATGCGCCACCGCCGGAATAGCCTGAAACCAGCTTACCAGACGGGAAACGCGCGTAATCGACTTATCAACGGTTTGATTGCCGGTTTTGATATTAATCAGCGGCTTTTCCGCTTTTTTCTCTTCGGGTTTATTTTCCTTCATGGATCCTTCTTCATATCCTTCAAGTGCATGGCGTAAAACAAATTATAGCCGGACGCTCAGGCAACGTAGTTTTTCATTGCCTGGGTCAGCCATTCCATAAAGACCTGAACCCGACGCGTCAGGTTGCGGCGATGGGGATAAATCAGCGAAACGGGCATCGGTTCGGCGCGAAAATGCGGCAGGATCTCGACCAGCTTTCGCTCGGTCAGCGCCTGTTTTACGCCGCGTTCCGGCACCTGAATAATGCCCAGGCCGGCCAGACAGGCGGCGCGATAGGTTTCCGTGCTGTTAACGGTTACCGTTCCACCGGTTTGAATATAGCGGCTATTTTTACCGTCAAAGTATTCAAAGCCCGTCGGCTGCACGCCAATCTGCTGGCTGTAGTGCACCATCGCGTGCGAGACGAGATCGTCCGGCGTGGCCGGCGTACCAAAACGCGCCAGATAGTCAGGGCTGGCGCAGTTAATCAGCGTCAGCTTACCCAAAGGCCTGGCGATCAGGCCGGAACTTTCCAGCACGCCGACGCGCACCACGCAGTCAAAGCCTTCCCGCACCACGTCCACGCGTCTGTCGCTGCTGCTCAGCTCCAGTTCGATGCCGGGATAGTGCTGCATAAAATCCGGCAGCAGCGGCAGGATATAGTCGCACGCCATGCTGATGGGCATATCCACCCGCAGCTTGCCGCTTAGCGTGGCGGGATCGTGCTGGAACAGCGAATCCATTTCATCCAGCGTCGCCAGCACGTCGCGGCAGCGTTCGTAATAGATCAGGCCGTCCTGCGTCAGCTGGACGCGCCGCGTGGTGCGGTGCAGCAGCCGCACGCCCATCGCGTTTTCCAGCGATTGCAGCTGCCGCGACAGGCTGCCTTTAGGCAATCCCATGCTGTCGGCAGCGCGGGTGAAGCTCTGAAGTTCAGCGACCCTGACGAAAACCTGCATTGCGTGAATTTTATCCATTTATCCGCCCATTGTTGCTTATAACGAAACAGTGATGCGTAGCCAGGACCATTTATAGATCGCTTTGCGAGCAATATCCTGTTTTTTATCCACAGCGGAACCTACGGAGCGAGAAATGAGCCATAAAATTGCGGTTATTACCGGCGGCAGCCGGGGTTTAGGCAGAAACGGTGCGCTGAAGCTGGCTGAAAAGGGCGTTGACGTGATTTTTACCTGGCGCAGTAAAGAACAGGAGGCGCAGGCGGTCGTTAAGGAAATTGAAGCGCTGGGCGCCCGTGGCGTCGCGCTACAGCTGGACGTCGGCGACAGTCAGGCCTTTCCCGGCTTTGTCAGCGAAGTGCAAAAACAGCTAAAAGCGATCTGGCAGCGTGACAGCTTTGATTATTTATTAAACAACGCAGGCACGGCGCTGCATGAGCCTTTTGCGTCGACCACGGAAGCGCAGCTCGAGGCTTTGGTTAACGTCCATTTTAAAGGGCCGTTTTTTCTGACGCAGCAGCTGCTGCCGCTGATAGCCGACGGTGGGCATATCCTTAATGTCTCCAGCGGCCTGACGCGTTTCAGCCAGCCTGGCTCCGGAGCGTATGCGGCGGTAAAAGGTGCGATGGAAGTGTTAACGCGCTATCAGGCGAAAGAGCTGGCGGCGCGGGGCATTCGCGTCAATATCCTGGCACCCGGCGCTATCGCAACGGACTTCAGCGATGGGCGAGTACGCGACAATCCGCAAATTAATGCGTTTATCTCTTCCGTCACGGCGCTGGGTCGCGTGGGGCTGCCGGACGATATCGGCAAGGCGATCGCCATGTTGTTCAGTGACGAAAGCGCCTGGATCACCGGACAGCGCATCGAGGCGTCCGGCGGCATGTTTCTCTGAGGCGTTTCAGGCCGGGAATCGTCGCGCCTCCCGGCTTTAGCCTCAAAGACGGATAGTGCCGTCTATGACCGTGACCGTCTGGCCGCCAATCCAGGCTGTGCCCGACGCCCAGCTGACGCTCAGGCGACCGGCGCGCTGTAAGGCCGTGCCCTGACGCACGCGGTAATCCAGCTCCACGCCCTGCGCCTGCAGGTAGCGGGCGAGACAGGCGTTGGCGCTGCCGGTCACGGGATCTTCGCACAGCGAGCCGTGCTCCATCAGCAGGCCGCGCACCTCATACTGTTCCGCTGCGCCCTGCAAAGGGCCAAACGGCATCACGCCGGTCACGCGGGCTTTTTTCAGCAGCCGTTCAAATTCCGTAACGTTGGGTTTGATCGCCAGCACCGCTTCGGCGGAAACCATTGGTACCAGCAGAAAACGAATGCCCATATCCGCAATCATTACCGGCAGACGGGTTTCTATCGCATCGGTGTTTAACGCGCTGCCCAGCGGCGCCTCGTTAAATTCCGTCAGCGTCGCCTCCGGGGCGGCAAAAGCCAGCGCGCCGTCGTCGGCAATCTTAACCTTTACCAGCCCCAGCTCGCACTGCTGCACAATCTGGCCCGGCTTCTTCAGGCTAATACCGGATTCCAGCAGCGCATGGGCCGTACCGAGCGTTGGGTGGCCAGCGAACGGCAGTTCGCCGTCCGGCGTAAAGATACGCACCCGGTAATCGGCGGCCTCGTCGGTTGCCGGCAGAACAAAGGTGGTTTCCGATAAATGCGTCCAGCGGGCCACGGCCTGCATCTGTTCTGTGCTGAGATCCTCGGCCGCCATGATCACCGCCAGCGGGTTGCCGTTTAAGGGCGAAGAGGTAAAAACATCAACCTGTTTAAAAGCACGTAGCTGCGTCATCTGTCTCTCCTTTCCATTAATTTTCTTTGACAATATCAGGAATTTTCCCGGTCGGGGTGCTGAAGAGGTGCTATTTTCAGGTTAAGGAGCGCCGTTATCAGTTCACGCTGTAACAGGTAGCCTAAACCCGAACAAAAAAGTGACGGAAATATGCTGAAAATACTGGGGCGTGCATCGTCTATCAACGTCCGTAAAGTCCTGTGGGCCTGTGAGGAACTGGGTATCGCCTCTGCACGCGAAGAGTGGGGCGAAGGCGCCAGATCGCCTCAGGAGGCCGAATTCAGGGCGCTTAATCCCAACGCATTAATGCCGGTTATTCAGGAAGGCGATTTTATATTATGGGAGTCCAACGCCATCATTCGCTATCTGGCGAACGCTTATGAAGGCGGCTGGCTCTACCCACAGGAACCGCGCGCGCGTGGACGGGTCGATCAGTGGATTGACTGGCAGGCCACCGAACTGAATACTTCCTGGCGCTATGCGTTTATGTCGCTGGTGCGGCATTCCCCCGCCCATCAGGATCCGCGCCTGCTGGCCGCCGCCTGTAAAGGCTGGAACTACACGATGGCTATTCTTAATCAGCAGCTGGAAAAAACCGGCGCTTTTGTCGCGGGCGACGCGTTCTCGCTGGCCGATATCCCGATTGGGCTGTCGGTGAACCGCTGGTATGAAACGCCGATGGAGCATCCCGAGCTGGCGGCGGTGCGCGCCTACTACGAGCGCCTGACGAAGCGTAAGGGCTACGCGCACTGGGGACGCAACGGGATGCCGTAACGGCTCAGGCTATGCCGGGCGGGATGCCGCTCATCTCGCAGGCCAGCTCGCCGGTGCGCTTCAGTGCCCAGGTATAGCGTTCGTCAAAGTGGTAGCAGCAGGTCAGCCGGATCGCGCTGTTGCAGCGGTCGCTCAGCGTATAGAGCGCGCCCGGCGTCAGGCAGATTTTCTCCTGCAGCAGGCGGTGGAACAGATCGATGCAGTCGATCTGGCCCGGCAGCTCGACCCAAAAGATAAAGCCGCCGCTGGGCAGCGTCGCTCTGGTGCCCTGCGGGAAATGCCGGGCGATCAGGCCGCGCGCCTCATCCATTAACGTGGCATAGCGGCGACGCATGGTGCGAAGATGACGATCGTAGCCGCCGGATTCCAGAAACAGCCCAAGCGTTTCGCTCAGCAATTTTGATTCCGTCAGGGAAGAAACCGACTTAAGCCGCGCCAGCGCCTGGGAAAAACGTCCCGCCGCTATCCAGCCAACGTGAAAATCGGGCGCCACCGTTTTAGTGAAGCTGGCGCAGTGCAGCACCCAGCCATCCGTATCGAAAGCCTTTACCGCTGGCGACAGCGGCCAGCAGAATTGCAGCTCGTCATAAAGCCCATCCTCGATCAGCGGCACCTGATAATGGTTAACCAGCTTCGCCAGCCGCTTTTTATCCTCCAGCCGCATGGTGCAGCCCAGCGGATTTTGTACCGTCGGCATGGCTACCAGCGCCTGAATGCGCTGCTCACGCAGCACCAGCTCCAGCGCGTCCAGCGACAGACCGTGCTGCGGATCGGTAGGCAGCTCCAGCACCTTCAGGCCCAGGCTCGCCACCAGAGGGAAGAGGTAGAAATAGGTGGGCGTTTCCAGCCCGATGCAGTCGCCGGGCCTGGTGACGGCGCGCAGAGCCAGCTGTAGCGCCTCCATACAGCCGTGCGTCAGCGTAATATCTTCGGCGGTGAGCATCATGCCCAAATCCGCTACGCGCCGGGCGATTTCACGACGCAGACGCTGGCTTCCCGGCGGCAGCGCGTAGCGGCCGATCAGCCCAGGTTCGCGCCGCAGCAGCGAAGCCATAATGCGGCTGATTTTCGCCGTCGGAAAGAAATCGCTGTTTTGCGGGCAGGCCAGCGAAAGGTTGATATAGTCCGGATGGTTTTGCGCCGCAAAGACGGTATCGATCAAATCGAGCTTCTCGCTGCCGGGCGTGCGCACCTGTGACTGGTGGCCGTTGCGCGCCCTTAACGAAGGCAGAACGCCCCGGACATAGTAGCCGGACTGGGGACGCGCTTCGATCAGTCCGCGATCTTCCAGTAGCCGATAGGCCGTCAGCACGGTGTTAACGCTGACCTGATGGATAGCGGCGCAGCGGCGCACGGCGGGAAGGCGGCTACCCGGCAGCCAGGTGCCGTTGTGAATGGCTTCCGCCAGCGTTTCGGCCAGCTGGTGATACAGCGTCTGCTCTTGCGGATCGATAATGGACACAGTCACGTCTCCGGCTAATGGGTACAGTTAATCGATAACAAGGATTGTGCTCATAACAATAGTGGATTTCTGAATCTGTTACCATCATCGCAGACGCCTTACCATGTTCTTCTCATTCACTTGCAGGAGAGCGGCCATGCTCGATCCCTCTTTTTTCAGCTACGTTACCGTTATGTCGATCACGCCTGGGCCGAACAATCTGATGCTTGCCACTTCCGGCGTTAACTTCGGGATGCGCCGCACCGTGCCGATGATGTTCGGCATCACGCTGGGCTGCGCCTTGCAGATAGCGATCGCCGCGCTGCTGCTGGACAGCCTGCTGCTGTGGATGAGCGCCATTCGCCTGCCTTTAACACTGCTGGGCTGTGCCTATCTGTTGTGGCTGTCATGGAAGATTTTCCGCGCGGGCGCGCCGGAACTGCGGGAAAAAGCGAGGCCGCTGACGCTGCTGGGCAGCGCGCTGTTTCAGGTGGTCAATCCAAAGGCCTGGCTGATGGCCACCAACGTAGCGCTGATCTATTCCGCCAGCAGCGGCATCCTGCCGATCATGAGCGGTTTCGCCGCGCTGAATCTGCCCTGCATTTTGGTCTGGGCGATGATGGGCGACAGATTGGGCAGGCATTTGCAGGTGGCGTGGAAGCTGCGGGCCTTTAACAGCGTGATGGCGCTGTCGCTGGTGGCCACCATCGGCTGGATGCTGGCAGAGGTGTTAAAGCCATAAAAAAGGGCGGCCCGAAGGCCGCCTTCTGTTTTAGTCTCCGACTTCGCCGCCGCCTTCCTGCGACGGCCACTTCCAGTCCCGTACTTCCGGGATATCCTCGCCGTATTCACGCACCCAGGCGTGATGAGCCGCCAGCTTCTCCTGAAGCTTGTCCAGCACGTCGGCGGCTTTCTCCTGCAGACCGGGCACGCGCAGGATCGCTTCCTGCGCCAGATGGTAACGATCCAGCTCGTTCAGCACCGTCATATCGAAAGGCGTGGTGGTGGTGCCTTCTTCGTTAAAGCCTCTGACGTGGAAATTCGGATGATTATTGCGCTGGTAGGCCAGGCGATGGATCAGCGCCGGATAGCCGTGGAAAGCGAACACCACCGGCCTGTCGCGCGTAAAGATCGCATCAAAATCCTGCTCTTCCAGCCCGTGCGGATGCTGGTCGCGGATTTGCAAAGCCATTAAATCCACCACGTTAACGACGCGAACCGACAGATCGGGCAGATATTGCCGCAACAGATCGACGGCCGCCAGCGTTTCCATCGTCGGCACGTCGCCCGCGCAGGCCATTACCACGTCCGGCTGTTTGCCTGGCTTCTCGTTGCCTGCCCAAGGCCAGATGCCCATGCCTTTCTCACAGTGCGCGATAGCCTCATCCATGCTCAGCCACTGCGGCTCCGGCTGCTTGCCGGCGATGATCACGTTAATGCGGTCCCAGGTTTTCAGGCAGTGATCGCCGACCCACAGCAGAGTATTGGCATCCGGCGGCAGATAAACGCGAACAATATCGGCTTTCTTGTTGATAACGTGATCGATAAAACCGGGATCCTGATGGCTGTAGCCGTTGTGATCCTGTCGCCAGACGTGCGAGGAAAGCAGATAGTTAAGCGAGGCGATCGGCTCGCGCCACGGCAGCTTGCGGGACACCTTCAGCCACTTGGCGTGCTGGTTGAACATCGAATCGATAATATGAATAAAGGCTTCGTAGCAGTTGAACAGGCCGTGGCGACCGGTTAACAGATAGCCTTCCAGCCAGCCCTGACACTGATGCTCGCTGAGGATTTCCATTACCCGCCCATCCGGCGCCAGCTGCTCGTCGTAATCGCGGATCGCCTCCATCCAGGTGCGATTAGTGACGTCAAAAACCTTGCTCAGCCGGTTAGAGGCGGTTTCGTCCGGGCCGAACAGGCGGAAGTTATCAGGGTTATCGCGGAAGATAGCGCTCAGATAGCTCGCCAGCACGGCGGTAGACTGCTCCTGCGTGTCGCCAGGCTTATCGATTTTTACCGCAAATTCCCGAATATCCCGCGTTTTTAACGGCTTGCGCAGCCGGCCGCCGTTGGCGTAAGGCGTCGCGCCCATGCGCTTTTCGCCCTGTGGCGCCAGCGCCTGCAATTCGGGTTTAAGCCTGCCTTGTTCATCAAACAGATCGTCAGGCCGGTAGCTTTGCAGCCAGTTTTGTAACAGCTGGCGATGCTCGTCGTTTTCCCGACATTCGGAAACCGGCACCTGATGCGCGCGCCAGAATCCTTCCACCTTTTTGCCGTCCACCGTTTTTGGGCCGGTCCAGCCTTTCGGGCTGCGCAGAATAATCATCGGCCATGCCGGTACGCTGTCGCCGGTGTGGCCCTGACGCGCCTGCTGCTGGAAGTCACGGATGCGATCGAAAGCACGATCCAGCGTGTCGGCCATCAGACGGTGCATTTTTTGCGGGTCGTCGCCGCTGACAAACAGCGGTTCATAGCCGTAACCAGCGAACAGCTGCCGCAGATCTTCATCGCTGCTGCGGCCAAGCAGCGTAGGATTGGCAATTTTGTAGCCGTTCAGATGCAGGATCGGCAGCACGGCGCCGTCCCGCGCGGCGTTTAAAAACTTAGTGCCGTGCCAGCTGGCCGCCAGCGGGCCGGTTTCCGCTTCGCCATCGCCGATCACGCAGGGCACGATAAGATCCGGATGATCGAAAGCCGCGCCAAAGGCGTGCACCAGCGAATAGCCCAGCTCGCCGCCTTCATGGATGGAGCCGGGCGTTTCCGGCGCCGCGTGGCTGGGAATGCCGCCGGGAAACGAAAACTGGCGGAAAAGATGCTGCATGCCCTGCGCGTCCGCGCTGACTTTTGGGTAGATTTCGCTGTAGGTGCCTTCCAGCCAGGTATTGGCGACCATGCCTGGCCCGCCGTGGCCGGGGCCGCAGATATAAAGCAGGTTGAGATCGCGCTGGCGAATAATGCGGTTCAGGTGCGCATAGATAAAGTTCAGGCCCGGCGTGGTTCCCCAGTGCCCCAGCAGACGAGGCTTGATATGTTCAGGCTGCAGCGGCTCGCGCAGCAGAGGATTAGCCATCAGGTAAATCTGCCCGACCGAAAGATAGTTAGCGGCGCGCCAGTAACGGTCAAGCAGCGCTAATTCAGTCTCGGTAGCGGAATGGGGTGAAGAGGTGTCCATCAGCTGCTCCTTTTAAATGAGTCAGCTAAAAGCATAGACGCCTGGAGGAGTTGTGCAGGAAGCGGCAAAATGCGCGCGTAAAAAAGGCGGGAGATCCCGCCTTCAGGCTTTACTATTTACCGATTACGGCTGCGGCCACCGCCGCTTCGTCATTGGCCGCGGTAAACGGCGTGTAGTCGAGCTGCAAAACGCGGCTGGTTTCCGCCAGCTGGTGCTCGGTTGCCGCCACGTTGCCGTTCAGCTTCTGGCCGTAAGAGGGCACAATCGCTTTCAGCTTCGCCTGCCATGCCGACGTCGCCATTTGCTCAGCGAACACTTTGCTCATCAGATCGATCATAATAGGCGCGGCCGTGGAAGCACCCGGCGAGGCGCCCAGCAGCGCGGAGATGGTGCCGTCCTGCGACGTGACGACCTCCGTGCCCAGCTTCAGCACGCCGCCTTTCTGCGCGTCTTTCTTGATAATCTGTACGCGCTGGCCCGCCTTAACGCGACGCCAGTCCTCTTTTCTCGCCTCCGGGAAATAATCCCGCAGCGCCTGGCAGCGATCGTCATCGGTCAGCATGACCTGGCCAATCAGGTATTTCACCAGGTTAAAGTTATCCAGCCCGACGTGCACCATTGGCTTAAAGTTCGACGAGGTCATGGAGCCGAACATATCCCACAGCGAGCCTTGCTTCAGGAACTTCGTCGAGAAGGTGGCAAACGGCCCGAACAGCAGCACCTGCTTGCCATCCAGCATCCGCGTATCCAGATGCGGCACGGACATCGGCGGCGCGCCAACGGAAGCTTTGCCGTACACTTTGGCCAGATGGCGCTTCACGATCTCCGGGTTTTCGCTTACCAGGAACTCGCCGCCGACCGGGAAGCCCGCATATTCTCTGGCTTCTGGAATACCGGTCTGCTGGAGCAGCGTCAGCGCCGCGCCGCCCGCGCCGATAAAGATATATTTCGCGCGGATGGTTTTCCGGCGGCCGTTGTTTTTCAAATCGGCCACGGTCACGTTCCAGCTGCCGTCGCCGTTGCGCTTAAAGCCGCGAACCTCATGGGCGGTTTCCAGCGAAAAATGCTGGTTTTTCTGTAGCGATGCCACCATCTGGCGCGTGATTTCGCCGAAGTTCACGTCGGTGCCGGTGGTGATGCGCGTGGCGGCAACGCGATCTTTGTCGTCACGTCCTTCCATCAGCAGCGGTGCCCACGCCCTGATTTGCTCCGGGTCTTCTGAATACTCCATACCGCGGAACAGCGAGCTTTTCTGCAGCGCCGTAAAGCGTTTCTTCAGGAACGCCACGTTGTCGTCGCCCCAGACAAAGCTCATATGGGGAACGGTGTTGATAAAGCTGCGTGGATTGCGCAGGACGCCTTTCTGGACCAGATGGGACCAGAACTGGCGCGAGATCTGAAACGCTTCGTTGATCTCGACGGCTTTTTTGATATCGACCGAGCCGTCTTCTTTCTGCGGCGTATAGTTCATTTCGGCCAGCGCGGCATGCCCGGTACCGGCGTTGTTCCAGCCGTTGGAGCTTTCTTCAGCCACGCTGTCCAGGCGTTCGATCATACTGATGCGCCACTCGGGTTCCAGAGCCTGCAACCAGGTGCCAAGCGTAGCGCTCATCGCACCTCCGCCGATCAGTAATACATCTTTTTCTTCATCTGCCGTAGCGGCTTTCGCAGAGCCCATAGCGGCCAGAAGTCCTGCTAATTTTGGCATGAGGCGACTTCTCCGTATGTTGATAAATCAACATGGTGAGCAGGTGAAACGGCGCGATCTCTTTCGGACCGTGGTAGCCGCTTCGCTGAGTACAGTGCGCTTCCATCACAAAAACGGATGATTAACGCGCGTTAAGCGTTGTGGAAATATACCATTGTTACGTAGCAATTAAAAAATTGTTTAAAGATTAAAAATGAGAATGAATAATCAAACAAAATTAGAGGAAGTAATACCAGAGGCTGCTTCAGCGAAACGGCAAAGAGAGTTAGCGGTTATTTATTATTAATTTTCATAAGGATAATTTGGTTTTCTTCGGATGGGGTTGTGCAAAAAGCAGGCAGGTAAAGCCTGAAAAGCAGGCGTGAGCAGGGAAGATCGCAGAGAATTTAGTTGTTATTAAATGTTAACTGATTGTTAAGTGGGAAAGGCCGGCGGACGATTCAGCCGCGTGGCGGGTAAAATGAGGGTGGATATCTCCGTGCGGACAGGCCGATTTAAAAAACCTCCGCGCAGGCCGGGCAAAAAAATGCCTGCTCCGCACGGGCGGAACAGGCGTCACAGATTGATACGTCCGGCATGCTGCCGGACGGAACAGGCACTGTGCTTTATCGGCAGCGTCAGGCTTTTTTAGCCGCTGCGGCAGCCTTAACGATTACCGCGAAAGCATCCGCTTTCAGCGATGCGCCGCCAACCAGCGCGCCGTCGATATCCGGTTGGGCAAACAGCTCGGCCGCATTCTTATCGTTAACGGAACCGCCGTACTGGATAATGACCTGTTCTGCGACAGCGGCATCTTTTTTGGCGATATGGTCACGGATAAATTTATGCACGGCCTGGGCCTGTGCAGGGGTAGCGGATTTGCCGGTGCCGATAGCCCAGACTGGCTCATAGGCAATGACCACGCCGTTGAACGCGTCAGCGCCCTGGGTTTCCAGCACGGCGTCAATCTGGCGTGCGCAAACTTCTTCGGTTTTACCCGCTTCGTTTTCCGCTTCGGTTTCGCCAATGCACAGTACCGGGATCAGACCGGCCGTTTTCAGCACCGCGAATTTTTTGGCAATCAGCTCGTCGCTCTCTTTATGATAAGTGCGACGCTCGGAGTGGCCGATAATGATGTATTTCGCGCCTACGTCTTTCAGCATCTCGGCGGATACTTCGCCGGTGAACGCGCCAGACAGGTTAACGTCCACGTTCTGCGCGCCAAGCACGATATGGCTACCCGAGCTGGCGTGCTTCGCCAGATCCAGATAAATCGTTGGAGGGGCAATGGCTACGCCGCAGCCATCGACGGCGCTCAGCTCATTACGCAGACCGGCAATCAGCTCGTTGACCATGTGTTTGCTGCCGTTCAGTTTCCAGTTACCCATTACTAACGGATGTCGCATTCTATCCTCCACGCTTAGCGCGATACGGTTTAATTACCCTGCCTCAGCAGCGTTGTCTGCCGGACAGTATAGAGATCAAAGCCCTTCAGAGCTTTGCTTTTCGTCATTTTTAAACCCGGTTAGCTGCCGTTCAGGGCGAGTTTTACCGGCTCGATGGCGAAGGTCAGCCCTTTTTCGCCGTTGTCGGCCACCACGTAGCGCAGCGCGCCTTCCGCCTGGGCATAGTAGCGCGAGCCTTTCCCTTTACTCAGCAGATCGTCCAGCCGCTTCTGACTCTGTTCCTGAGTCAGCGTCGGTTCAAAAAACCGCGTCAGCGCAATCATATAGGCCAGCGCTTTATCCCGTGCGGCTTTCTCTTCCGGGCCGGGCACCGGCAGCCAGGTAATCTGTAACGTTTTGATCTTTCCGGTTCCCTGTTCCAGCGCGGTAGAAGAGTAGAGATTTTCATTGATCTTGCTGGCGGCACGGGTCAAATTACTTTTATCACCGCGGCTGTCCGTCGCCCGGTATTCAGCAATCTGTAACTTTGGATTGATAGCATTATACTTTTCGCGAAACTGGCCGATAGTCATATCAAAGGTCGGCGCACCCGCCAGAAGATAGGGCGCTGTAGGCATATGTTCAGCACGCTCCTGAGGATCGGCTTCGGCCCGAACGGGCGCGGTACTCAGCCAGACCAGTAACGTAAAACCCGTGAACAACGCTTTATTCATTATCTGTCGCTCTAACTAATGCAGTTAACGCAAGATTAAAACGGACAATGACCGGCAAAGTCAAAGCCTGACGCTGTTCTGAGGAAGAAAAAATGACCTTACAAGCGTGGTGTTTTTCCTGGCGTGGCAGGCTGGGGCGGCGCGATCTGTGGATTTGGCTGACGCTGTGGCTGGTGCTGCTGACCGTGCTGTTTACCCTGGCCGCGCGAGGCTGGATCAGCACGCAGACCGCCGCCTTCTGCGTGGTCAGCCTGCTGTGGCCGTCCAGCGCCGTGGTGGTGAAACGTCTGCACGACCGTAACAAATCGGCCGCCTGGGCTTTGCTGCTGATCGTGGCGTGGATGCTGCTGGCAGGGAACTGGTCGGCGCTGCCCGCCACCTGGCAGTGGACGCTGGGGCGCTTTATTCCCACGCTGATCCTGGTGACCATGAGCCTGGAGCTGGGCGTGTTCAGCGGCAGCAAGGGCGCCAACCGCTTCGGCAAAACGACGTTGCAGGTGAACTATTTTGGCCGTCGGACGCCCGATTACCAGTAGTGTTCGCTGGTGATATGGCCAGGCTTACGTTTCAGGTGCTTGCGCATGTCGCGCGTCTCTTTCAGCAGCTGCTGGGTGTCTCTGACCATCTGCGGGTTGCCGCACAGCATGATATGGCTCTCTTCTGCCGTCATGGGCAGCCCGACGGCGGCTTCCAGCTCGCCACGCTCTATCAGCGCGGGCACGCGGCCGGTCAGCGACCCCTCGGCCGCTTCGCGGCTGACCACCGTCTGAATACGTAGCTGTCCCTGATAGCGCTGCTCCAGCGCCTGCATCAGCGGCAGATAGCTCAGGTCCTGCGCGTAGCGGACGGCATGGACGAGAACGATATGCTCAAAACGCGCCAGCCCTTTGCCTTCCTGCAGGATAGAAAGATAGGGGCCGATAGCCGTCCCGGTCGCCAGCATCCACAGCGTTTTGCACTCGGGGATTTCATCTATCACAAAAAAACCGGCGGATTCTTTGGTGATCATCAGCTTCTGGCCCGGCTGCAATGCATGAAGTCGCGGGCTTAATTTGCCTTCCGGCACCGTCACCAGGTAGAACTCCAGGTTGGCGTTGCTGGGGGCGTTCACAAAAGAGTAGGCGCGCTGCACGCGTTCGCCGTCGACTTCCAGCGCCAGCTTGGCGAACTGTCCGGCAATAAAGGGATCGATGGGCGCGGTGACGGTAATGCTGAACAGGCTCTCCGTCCAGTCCTGCACCTGCTGTACTGTGGCGTTGACCCACTCGGCCATAGTGCGCTCCTTAGTCAAAACGGTTGAATAGCCTATCTTCGCTACGGAACGGCTTTTTTGCCAGCCTCCGTGTTGCGCAAAGCTCATATCGACAAATCCGGCATCCGACGTACAGTTTCATTTACGCCGCTGAACGCTTTTGCTGACACTTAATTAAAGACCATTTTTCCTTGCCCTCTCGCTTTGTCATGCGTTCCTGATATTTTCCTCGCTATCGAAAACCCTTCCTGGCCAATCGTTCTGTTTAATGGCGATTTAGCCGATAAATTGTGCTGATAAAATGAAGAAAATTGCAAACGGGCATTTGCTGGTGATGCTGATCGCGCTGGTGGCCGTCGGTCAGATGGCGCAAACCATTTATGTCCCGGCGATGGCGACCATTGCGCAGGATTTTGGCGTGCGCGACGGCGTGGTGCAGCGCGTGATGGCCGCGTATCTGATGACCTACGGCGGCTCGCAGCTGCTGTATGGCCCGCTGTCGGATAATATCGGGCGGCGTCCGGTTATCCTGGGCGGATTAACTATTTTTATGATCGGTTCACTGGTCGCGCTCGGCGCGCCGACCTTCGATCTGCTGGTGCTGGGCAGCGCCATTCAGGGGCTGGGAACGGGCGTGGCGGGCGTAATGGCTCGCACCATGCCGCGCGATCTGTATGCGGGCGGCGCGCTGCGGCAGGCCAACAGCCTGCTGAATATGGGCATTCTGGTCAGTCCGCTGGTTGCGCCGGTGATTGGCGCGCTGCTGACTCATCTGTTTGGCTGGCACGCCTGCTTTATTTTTCTGCTGCTGCTCTGCCTGGGCGTGGGCACGGCAATGCTGCGCTGGCTGCCGGAAACGCGTCCCGCGCCGTTGGAAAAACGCGCGCTTTTTTCACGCTATAAGCCGCTGCTGGCTGACAGCACCTTTGTGCGCTATCTGATTATGCTGATGGGCGCGCTGGGCGGCATCGCCGTGTTTGAAGCCAGCTGCGGCGTGCTGATGGGCGGCGTGCTGGGACTCAACAGCCTCACGGTCAGCCTGCTGTTTATTCTGCCGATCCCGGCGGCGTTTTTCGGCGCGTGGTTTGCCGGTCGCGACAATAAGCCTTTTCAGCAGCTGATGTGGTGGTCGGTCAATAGCTGCCTGCTGGCTGGCGCGCTGATGTGGATCCCGGCCTGGTTCGGCGTGATGACCATCTGGACGCTGGTGGCGCCTGCCGCGCTGTTTTTCTTCGGCGCGGGCATGCTGTTTCCCCTGGCGACCACGGGCGCCATGGAGCCGTGGCCCTATATGGCCGGTACGGCGGGCGCGCTGTTGGGCGGCCTGCAAAACCTGGGATCGGGCCTGGCGGCCTGGCTGTCGGCGCTGCTGCCGCAGAACGGCCAGTTCAGCCTGGGAATGCTGATGTTCGCCATGGCGCTGCTGATCCTGCTGTGCTGGCTACCCTTGTCGAAAAGGCCGGAGATGCACGCGGTATGAAGTAACGGGCCAAACGGCCCGTAAACATCCTACAGAATATATTGATGCAGGCTCGCGTCCTTACGATCCAGATAGTGAATGGACTGGATGCGGCGGATAGTGCGCGATTTGCCGCGCACCAGCAGCGTTTCGGTGGTGGCGACGTTGCCCTCGCGCGTAATGCCTTTCAGCAGATCGCCGCTGGTGATGCCGGTTGCGGAGAAAATAACGTTATCGTTGCGCGCCATGTCGGCCAGCGCCAGCACCTTTCCGGCTTCAATACCCATTGCCCGACAGCGTTGCAGCTCCTGTTCACCCAGCGCGCGGTTTTCCGGCGTATCGCCTTTGACCGCGTGACGCGGCAGCAGGCGTCCCTGCATATCACCATCCAGCGCGCGGATCACCGCCGCCGAAACCACGCCTTCCGGTGCGCCGCCGATGCCATACAGCACGTCCACTTCGCTGTCCGGCATACAGGTCAGGATAGAGGCGGCGACGTCGCCGTCGGGAAAGGCAAAAATTCGCACGCCCAGCTGCTGCATCTCGGCAATCACGCCGTCATGGCGCGGCTTGGCAAGAACGGTGACGGTCAGCTCCGTCAGCGGTTTTTGCAGCGCCCGCGCGATATTTCGCAGGTTTTCCGCCAGCGGCAACGCCAGATCGATAGCGCCTTTCGCGCCAGGGCCAACCGCCAGCTTTTCCATATACATATCGGGCGCGTTCAGAAAGGTGCCTTTATCGCCAACGGCCAGCACGGCCAGCGCGTTGGCCTGGCCCATGGCGGTCATGCGCGTGCCTTCAATAGGATCGACCGCGATATCCACCGCATCGCCCTGGCCGCTACCCACTTTTTCGCCAATGTACAGCATCGGTGCTTCGTCGATCTCGCCTTCGCCGATGACGATTTGCCCATCGATATCGACTTTATTCAGCATGATACGCATGGCGTGCACCGCAGCGCCGTCGGCCGCGTTCTTGTCGCCGCGCCCCAGCCATTTATAGCCAGCCAGCGCTGCCGCTTCCGTTACGCGTGAAAATTCAATAGCGAGTTCTCGTTTCATAATGGGCCTTACGCAAAGTAATGAAGCAGGAAGTCTGGCATGGCGGGGAGGAAAAACGCCAGCATTCTTATCGCCGGGTTCTGAACATCAGGGAGGAGGGGCGGAACAGATGCCCGCAGCCGTGGCGACTGCGGGCGAGAAGACGTTACTCTTCGTGGTCTTCCCATGCCTGAGCGCGGGAAACGGCTTTCTTCCAGCCTGCATAACGATAGTTACGCTCGGTGGTTTCGATGCTCGGACGGAATTCGCGTTCAATGACGGCCTTGGCACGGACTTCATCCAAATCTTTCCAGAAGCCGACCGCCAGCCCCGCCAGATAGGCGGAACCCAGCGCGGTTACTTCCAATACTTCCGGGCGTTCGACGCGGGTGCCCAGGATATCGGACTGGAACTGCATCAGGAAGTTGTTGGCTACCGCGCCGCCATCGACACGCAGAGACTGCAGGCGGGTGTTGGAGTCATTCTGCATGGCTTCCAGCACGTCGCGGGTCTGGAAGGCGATAGATTCCAGCGTGGCGCGAATAATATGGTTCGCGTTCGCGCCGCGCGTCAGGCCGAAGATAGCGCCGCGCGCATACGGGTCCCAGTAAGGCGCGCCCAGGCCGGTAAAGGCCGGCACCATATACACGCCGTTGCTGTCTTTCACCTTGGTGGCGAAGTATTCGGAATCGGTGGCGTCACCGATTAGCTTCATCTCGTCACGCAGCCACTGGATAGACGCGCCGCCGATAAATACCGCGCCTTCCAGCGCATAGTTGACTTCGCCGCGCGGGCCGCAGGCGATAGTGGTCAGCAGGCCGTTAGTGGAGGTGACCGCTTCCGTGCCCGTGTTCATCAGCATAAAGCAGCCGGTACCGTAGGTGTTTTTCGCCATGCCCGGCTGAACGCAAAGCTGGCCATACAGCGCCGCCTGCTGGTCGCCCGCGATACCGGCGATAGGGATACGCGTGCCGCCTTTACCGCCGATATTGGTCTGGCCGTAGACTTCGGAAGAAGACTTCACTTCCGGCAGCATTTCACGCGGGATATCCAGGATATCCAGCATGCGCTGATCCCACTCCAGCTTGTGGATGTTGAACATCATGGTACGCGAGGCGTTGGTGTAATCGGTGATGTGCACCCGTCCCTGCGTCATTTTCCATACCAGCCAGGAATCGACGGTGCCGAACAGCAGCTCGCCGCGCTTTGCCCGCTCGCGCGAGCCTTCAACGTGATCCAGGATCCATTTAACCTTGGTGCCGGAGAAGTAAGGGTTAATCACCAGCCCGGTAGTGTGCTGAATATACTCTTCCAGCCCCTCTTTTTTCAGTCGGGCGCAGTAGTCGGCGGTGCGCGGATCCTGCCAGACGATAGCGTTATAGATCGGCTTGCCGGTCTCTTTGTCCCAGACGATAGCGGTTTCACGCTGGTTGGTGATGCCAATGGCGGCTATCTCGTCCGAACGGATATCGGCGTGGGCCAGCACTTCCACCAGCGTGGAGCTTTGCGACGCCCAGATGTCCATCGGATCGTGTTCGACCCAGCCGGTCTTAGGATAAATTTGCTGAAATTCGCGCTGGGAAACCGCAACAATGTTGGAGTCGTGATCCAGCACCACGGCGCGGGAGCTGGTTGTGCCCTGATCCAGCGCGACGATATATTTTTTATCTGTAGTCATAAATCCTTCCTGATGTGTAAAGGGTTAGCACTTACGCTTTACGCTGTTCAGCACGCGCTATCGTCTCTGGCTTCTTTACCGCAGCTGCGCCAGGCAGGTTACGGGCGATCAGAGAGCGGTAGCCGAATGCACCCACGCAGGCGCCAACAATCGGGCCAAAAATTGGCACGAGGAAATAAGGAATATCGCGGGCGCCGGTGAAAGCAACGTTACCCCAACCGGCCAGCCAGGCAAAGATCTTGGGCCCGAAATCACGGGCCGGGTTCAGGGCGAAGCCGGTCAACGGGCCCATTGCACCGCCGATAACCGCGATAAGCAGGCCGATCAGCAGCGGAGCCATCGGGCCGCGTGGCAGGCCGTTGCCGTCGTCGGTCAGCGCCATAATCAGCCCCATCATCACGGCAGTGATCACGGCTTCAACCAGGAAAGCCTGGCCAACGCTGATATGCGGATTAGGGTAGGTAGAGAAAATACCGGCCAAATCCAGGCTCTCGACGCTGCCGCGCACCATATGGTGCGTCTGCTCGTAGTCCAGAAACAGGTTATGGTAGAGCGCATAAACCAGCGCGGCGGAGCAGAAGGCGCCTGCCACCTGCGCCACAATATAAGGAATAACTTTACGGCCTTCGAAGTTGCCAAACAGGCAAAGCGCCAGGGTCACGGCCGGGTTCAAATGCGCTCCGGAAATGGCCGCGCTCAGGTAAACCGCCATGGCAACGGCGATCCCCCAGATGATGCTGATTTCCCACAGGCCGAGTACCGCGCCTGCTACCTTTGCCGCCGCGACGCAGCCGGCACCAAAGAAAATAATCGTGCCGACGCCGAGAAACTCGGCGATGCACTGCCCTTTAAGGGTGGTGGTTGTCTGGCTCATGATGTTGGTTCCTGAAGGCGAGGTTAAATGGTGTACGGCTTTTTTTTCTCTTTCCCTGAGTCGCCCCAATCTTGTGTGGGGTTGTTGTGAATTTATCGTTAACGAGCATAAACGAGAAATAGCGAAATCAAAAGTTGTGTGCTGCTTCAAAAAAATGAGCGTTTTCGCGTCTTTTAACGGAATTTTCCTGCGGCTTTTGGCTTTCGTTTTCCATTTCATGTTGCAATTTGTTAACAATACCCGCGCAGGGATCGCGGGTAAATGTTACAAACACCAGGTCTGCGCTGAAAAACGCGGCTCTCTGCGCCGTAGCAGGTTCGTTGCTGGACTTGGCGGGCCGCTCTACATACAATCGGAACATCGTTGTGAGCCGCAGCGGGTCGGCCAGTGTCGATCGCGCCGCGTCTGCAACATCAACGCCTTGCGATTAGGAGAGGTCATTTACGATGTCATTTGAAGTGTTCGAGAAACTGGAAGCAAAAGTACAGCAGGCGATTGATACTATCACGCTGCTGCAGATGGAAATTGAAGAGCTGAAAGAGCAGAACAACAACCTGAATCAGCAGGTTCAGCAGGCCGCGGGCAACAGCGAATCCCTGGTGCGTGAAAACCAGCACCTGAAAGAGGAGCAGCATGTCTGGCAGGAGCGTCTGCGTGCGCTGTTGGGAAAAATGGAAGAAGTCTGAGTCAGGTTTGACGGCAGGCGGTAAAAGAACGGGTGCCAGTCAGCACCCGTTTTTGCTATATGCCAGCCGGTGGATCTTCTGGAAGGATAAGGTTTGCTATTCGATATCCAGCGGATCTTCGGAAAGGATAATACCGGTATTGTCGGCATAAAGATGGTCGCCTGAAAAGAAGGTCACGCCGCCAAAATTGACGCGCACGTCGCTTTCGCCAATGCCTTCGCCAGCGGCGCCAGCCGGGATAGCCGCAATCGCCTGAATGCCGATATCCAGCTCTTCCAGGTCGTCTACCTGGCGCACGGAGCCGTAGACCACCAACCCTTCCCATTCGTTTTGCAACGCCAGGCGAGCCAGCGCCGCATCGACCAGCGCGCGCCGTACAGAGCCGCCGCCGTCTACCAGCAGCACGCGCCCGCGTCCGTTTTCTTCCAGCAGATCATACAGAAGCCCGTTATCTTCAAAACATTTCACCGTGGTGATTTGCCCGCCAAACGAGGTGCGGCCACCAAAGTTTGAAAAGAGCGGTTCAACCACGTTCACATCTTCATGATAGATGTCGCAGAGTTCGGAAGTATCGTATTTCATAAGGGGTTCATCTGTTCGCCACAGGGAGACTAAGTATATCGCTTTCTGGCGGTTGTTGGCAAAATCATCAGTTGTTAAAAATTGCGGCAGGTCAGGGACATCGCGATTAGTTCATCGCCAGACCAATGGCGAAAAGCAGATTAACCAGCAGCGTCGCTTTTACCGTTTTCTCCAGCACGGGCCGCATAGCGGCGGCGGCGGTATGTTTGATAACAAAGCGTGCCTGGCCGAACAACAGCGGCGCGCTGAGCAAAAACAGCCAGCCCGACGCGTCCAGCATCGCCAGTTTGGCATACAGGCCAAAGCAAAACAGCGCGCCGGAAAGCAGCATGGCATGGTAATAGCGCGCGTTACAGGCGCCGAGCCGTACGGCCAGGGTGAATTTACCGTTCCGCCGATCGCTGTCGATATCGCGCATGTTATTGACGTTGAGCACGGCGACCGCCAGCAGGCCGCAGCCGGTCGCGGGCAGAAAAGCCAACAGATGCAGACCGTGCGTTTGCAGATAAAAGCTGCCCACCACGCCCAGCCAGCCAAAGAAAACCAGCACAGAAAGATCGCCCAGCCCAAGATAGCCGTAAGGTTTTTTCCCTACCGTATAGGCGATGGCGGCGACGATGGCCAGCGCGCCCAGCGCCAGAAAGCCGAGCATATCGCCGAGGCTCTGACAGGCGCGTACCACCAGCGTTACGCCCGCGATCAGCGTCAGCGCAACCGTCAGCGTCAGCGCAAAGCGCATCTGCTTCAGGCCGATCAGCCCTTTCTGCATGCCGCGTAGCGGGCCGAGGCGATCGGGCGTGTCGCTGCCTTTTACCGCATCGCCATAGTCGTTGGCCAGATTGGACAAAATTTGCAGCAGCGCCGTGGTCAGCAGCGTCAGCAGCGCGACGGCCGGATCGAAATGTCCCTCACGCCAGGCCAGCGCCGAGCCGGTAATCACTGACGCGCAGGCTAAAGGCAGCGTACGTAAGCGCAGGCTTTCCAGCCATGCGCGGAAAGAGGTAAAAGCCGGAACTGCAGAGATATTGTCGCTCATCAGGCTGGGCCTTTGCTGAAAGAGGATGAATGCCGGAAAGCGACCAGTTTACTGGCTGTCTGCACGCGGAGAATTAATCCACGTCAGGAATTGGGCGGGAAAGCAGATGCGGCGGACAAAGAAAAACCCCGCGCGTAAGCGACGGGGTTTAAAAAGGCGCGAGCGTGGAAGATTACAGAATAAAGCGGCTGAGATCTTCGTCCGCTACCAGCTCGTCCAGATGTTTACCAACGTAATCGGCATCGATGGTGATCGACTCGCCGTTGCGGTCGCTGGCGTCGTAGGAAATCTCTTCCATCAGGCGCTCCAGCACGGTATGCAGACGACGCGCGCCGATGTTCTCAGCGGTTTCGTTCACCTGCCAGGCTGCGGCAGCGATGCGGCTGATGCCGTCTTCCGTAAAGTGGATATCCACGCCTTCGGTCTTCATCAGCGCCTTGTACTGCACGGTGACGGACGCGCTTGGCTCGGTCAGGATGCGCTCAAAGTCGTGCGTGGTCAGCGCCTGTAGCTCAACGCGGATCGGCAGACGACCCTGCAGTTCCGGGATCAGATCGGAAGGGCTGGCGACCTGGAACGCGCCGGAAGCGATAAACAGAATGTGGTCGGTTTTCACCATACCGTGCTTGGTGGAAACGGTGCAGCCTTCCACCAGCGGCAGCAGGTCGCGCTGTACGCCTTCGCGGGAAACGTCCGGGCCGGAGCTTTCGCCACGCTTACAGACCTTGTCGATTTCGTCGATAAACACGATGCCGTGCTGCTCGACCGCGTCGATCGCTTCCTGCTTTAACTCTTCCGGATTGACCAGTTTGGCGGCTTCTTCCTCGATCAGCAGCTTCATCGCTTCTTTGATCGGCAGCTTACGCGGCTTCTGCTTCTGGCCGCCGATGTTCTGGAACATCGACTGCAGCTGGCTGGTCATCTCTTCCATACCCGGAGGCGCCATGATCTCGACACCCATTGGCGCGGCGGCCAGATCGATTTCGATCTCTTTATCGTCCAGCTGGCCTTCGCGCAGCTTTTTGCGGAAAGACTGGCGGGCAGCAGACGGCTCGGCAGCGGCTTCCGGCTGGCCCCAGTTGTTTTTCGCCGGTGGGATCAGCACGTCGAGAATGCGTTCTTCGGCCATCTCTTCGGCGCGATAGCGGTTTTTCTCAATCGCCTGCGAGCGCACCATTTTGATCGCGGAATCGGTCAGATCGCGGATGATAGAATCCACTTCTTTACCTACATAGCCCACTTCGGTGAACTTAGTCGCTTCCACCTTAATAAAAGGCGCATTCGCCAGCTTGGCCAGGCGACGGGCGATTTCGGTTTTACCTACGCCGGTCGGGCCAATCATCAGAATATTTTTAGGCGTCACTTCGTGGCGCAGCTCTTCGTCGAGCTGCATACGGCGCCAGCGGTTGCGCAGGGCGATGGCAACAGCGCGCTTGGCGCCGTCCTGGCCGATAATAAATCTGTCCAGTTCGCTGACGATTTCGCGCGGGGTCATTTCAGACATAATCAGGGTCCTTACGCTTTAGACGATAATTCTTCGATAGTAAGATTGTGGTTGGTATAGATGCAGATATCGCCTGCAATACCCAGCGCTTTTTCCACGATGTCGCGCGCGCCAATGTCGGTGTTTTCCAGCAGCGCACGAGCGGCAGCCTGTGCGTACGGGCCGCCAGAACCGATGGCGATCAGATCGTTTTCCGGCTGGATCACGTCGCCGTTGCCGGTGATGATCAGCGAGGCGTTTTCGTCAGCTACGGCCAGCAGGGCTTCCAGCTTGCGCAGCATCCGATCGGTACGCCAGTCTTTGGCCAGTTCGACCGCCGCCTTCACCAGATGGCCCTGATGCATCTCCAGCTTGCGTTCGAACAGCTCAAACAGCGTAAAGGCATCTGCTGTGCCACCGGCAAAACCAGCAATGACCTTGTCATTATAAAGACGACGCACTTTTTTGACGTTGCCTTTCATTACGGTGTTGCCGAGCGTAGCCTGGCCATCACCGCCAATTACTACCTGGCCGTTGCGTCGTACACTTACAATTGTTGTCACGGGCAGACCCCTTGTTACAGTCGAAAGATCTCCCCGCAGGCCTACTGCGGGGCAATGATGCGATCAGATATGGGGGGAATCTGGAAGGTTTCAACCCCCCAAAGAGACAGGAATACAATTTGAGTGGCCGTTGCCGCGCAGGCGTTTCAGCGTGCTGTCGGCGGCGGTGCGGCTGTTGTAAGGGCCGACGATCACGCGATTCCAGCCGCCGCCGCTGGTGATTTTGCTTTCAAAGCCTTCAAACGCCAGCGAGGCGCGTACGGATTCCGCCTGGTCGCTGCCTTTGAACGAGCCGCACTGCACCATCCAGCGCTGCGTCTTCTCTTTTTCGACTTCTTTTGGCTTCTCGGTTTTCGGCTGCGGCTGGCGGACAGGCTCCTGAGCTACCGTCGGCTGCTGGCTGTGCTGCGGCAGCATGTGCTGCTGCTGTGCCGGCTGCTGACGCGATGGCTGTACCTGCGGCTGCGTTTGAACCTGACGCGGCTGGATCTGTGGCTGCGTCTGTACCTGACGAGAAGGCTGAGGTTCTGATGAATAGGCGTTCTGCGGCTGGCGCGACTGCTGTTGCAGCTGCGTCTGCTGCTGCTGGCGCTGTAGCGTTTGCTGGCGTTGGGCTGGCGTCTGCTCGTTCCACGGCACTTCGTTCAGCTGGGTAGGCTGCTGGCGCATATCGGCCTGCATCTGCTCCAGCAGCTGGCGCTGTTCGTCGGTCAGTTGCGTAGGCGAATGCACTTCACCGCCTGCCGAAGGCTCGACGGGCGTCGGCACGGTGATTTGACGGTTCTCCAGCTCTTTAATGTAGCGCCAGCGCTCTTCTGGCTTGGGCGGCAAACCGTTGCCGGCTGCTTTGTGATCCGGAATGACCGGCGCCTCTTCCTCTTTTTTATGATGGGCGATAAACCATAAGCCGCCGACAAACGTCACCAGTACCGCGACGGCCAGACCTACCATGATCTTTGATACACCCGATCCGCTGCTGCGCTTTTTACTGCCGCCGCGGCCGTTGCTCTTTTTGCGACGCGTCCCTGTCGAACGCCCGCGGCCTACGTAATCTTTTTGTGCCACTATCGTTCCGCTAATAATCAATGAAGAGTAAGGTCGGGCCAGCGCGCTGGCCTGCAGCTCGCCATGTTACTCAAGGGCCGGAAGTTTGACCAGCAGGGATACGATTAAGAATCTGCTGAATCTCGGTTTTGTTGCCCAAAAGGAAAGATTTTGTTCGCGCT
This sequence comes from Erwinia sp. STN24, assembly GCF_041320675.1. NCBI lineage: Bacteria > Pseudomonadati > Pseudomonadota > Gammaproteobacteria > Enterobacterales > Erwiniaceae > Erwinia > Erwinia sp. STN24. Next base: position 98,630 of record NZ_JBGGPM010000008.1, read on the forward strand.
ACGCTTTTTGCCGCAGCGCGGGCGCCGTGCTGCCGCGAATTTTTATTTCAAAATCCAGCAGCCGGGAACCGCTGTTTACCAGCTTGCCCTGTAGCTGTTCCAGCAGCAGATTCATCGCCTCGCGGCCGATGTTGAATCGCGGCTGGGCAATGGTAGTCAGCTGAGGATCGCTGTAGCGCGACAGTTCGATATCATCAAAACCAATCAGCGACAGATCTTTCGGCACGCGCAGCCCCATTATTTTCGCCTGCGCCATCGCGCCCAGCGCCATGATATCGCTGTGGCAGAACAGGGCGTCCGGCGGCTGCGGCAGCCGCATTAGCTGCTTCAGCGCGCGGCTGCCGGCGTCAAACGTGAAATCGCCGCGCACGATATAGCGCGGATCCAGCCTGATGCCGTTGCGTTGCAGCGCCTGAATATAGCCCTGCAGGCGATACTGACACAGCGGCATCTCCTGCGGCCCGGCGACGCAGGCGATACGCTCGTGGCCCAGCTTAAGCAGATGGTTCACCGCCTCGAACGCCGCCGTCAGGTTATCAATGTGCACGGTCGGCAGCGCCAGATCGGGCGCGAATTCATTGGCCATCACCATCGGCGGCAGGCTGCGCTGCTCTTCCGGCCCGGTTTCAAAAGGCACCTGCGACCCCAGCAGCACCATGCCGTCAATCTGTCGGGTCATCACCAGATTCAGGAAAGCGCTCTCCTGACGGTTTTGGTGCGCGCAGTCGCCAATCAGCACCAGATAGCCTTCTTCGGCCGCCACCGATTCCACCCCGCGAATAATTTCGCTGAAAAAGGGGTCGCAAATGTCGGGCACTATCACCAGGATTGTGCGGGACTCGCTGCGTCGCGGATGGCGCACCATGGCATGAGGCGAATAGCCAACGGCAATCACCGCCTCGTCGACTTTTTGGCGCGTGGCGGCAGAAACCTTTTCCGGACTCATCAGGGCGCGGGAAACGGTCGCCGTCGATACGCCCGCTTTTTCCGCCACGTCTTTCATCGTGGCGCCCACGGTTTCTGGCTTGTGCTCCAACGCTGTTCTCCTCATACCGGCCGGTTGACTGCCCGGCGTCGGCCGGAAATAAAAGGCTTTTTGTCAGCGTTATAGCCGACCCTCACCGTGAAATTAACCAATGCTAATCAATTGCGTTACTTAATTTGCATAAAAATAGTGACTTGTGCGACTTTTTTCGAGCCGGCTCGCAGCAAGAAGACGATATCGTCTGGCATTTCAGCTTTCGGTGGGATCCACATCCAGCGTCCATTTCACCTTGCGCGACTGCGGCAGCGTGCCCATCAGCGGCAGCGTAGCCTTAATCAGCCGCTGCAGCAGCGCGCGGGAAGGATGCTGGAGCAGCAGCTGCCAGCGGTAGCGCCCGCCTCGTTTAGGCTGAAGCGCCGGCACCGGGCCCATAACCCAGAACGCTTCATCCTTAAGCGGGCTGGCTTCCAGCAGATTGCGCAGCTGCTGTAAAAAGAGCGCGGACTGCTGGTTATCGTGATCCTCCGAGCGGAACAGCGCGTGGCTGGTGAACGGCGGCAGAAACACGGTTTTCCTTTCGAGCAGCGCCTGCTGCGCAAAAGCGTCGTAGCCCTGATGCAGCAGCGTTTGCAGAAGGGGATGTTCAGGATGATGGGTTTGCAGCATCACTTCGCCCTGTTTCCCGGCACGTCCGGCACGCCCGGCCACCTGGGTATAAAGCTGGGCGAAGCGCTCGGCGGAGCGGAAGTCGGCGGAAAACAGCGCGCCGTCGACATCCAGCAGCGAAACCAGCGTCACGTCAGGAAAGTGGTGGCCTTTTGCCAGCATCTGCGTGCCCACCAGGATCCTGGCGCCGCCACGATGAACGTCGGCCAGATGTTGTTCAAGCGCGCCCTTACGGCTGGTGGTGTCGCGGTCGATGCGGGACAGCGGCACGCCGGGAAACAGCTCGCCCAGGTTTTGCTCCAGCTGTTCGGTGCCCAGGCCGACCGGCACCAGATGCGTCGAGCCGCACTGGGGGCACTGGTGCGGAATAGGGCGCTGGCTGTCGCAGTGGTGGCAGCGCAGCTGGCGGTGGTGCTGATGCAGCGTGTAGTAGCGGTCGCAGCGCTGGCATTCGGCTATCCAGCCGCACTCGTGGCAGAGCATGGCCGGAGAAAAGCCGCGTCGGTTTAAAAACAGCAGCACCTGATTATCCGCCTGCAGATGCTGCCCTATCTTTTTGATCAGCATCGGCGACAGGCCGCCCTGAAGCTTCACGCCTTTCAGGTCGATCAGCTGCTGCGTCGCCTGACGCGCGTTGCCCGCACGCTTGCTGAGGTTCAGCTGACGATATTTGCCCATCTGCACGTTGTGCAGCGTCTCCAGCGCGGGCGTGGCGGTTCCCATTACAATCGGGATATCTTCCTGACGGGCGCGAAAAACAGCCAGATCGCGCGCCTGATAGCGCCAGCCTTCCTGCTGCTTGTAGGAGCTGTCGTGCTCTTCATCGATAATAATCACGCCCAGCTGCGCAAAAGGCGTGAACAGCGCCGAGCGGGTGCCGATAACGATGGCCGTTTCACCCTGACGGGCGCGCAGCCATACCGCCAGCCGCTCGCTGTCGTTCAGCGCGGAGTGCAGCACGTCTACCGGCGCGTCAAAGCGCTCGCGGAAGCGGGCGATGGTTTGTGGCGTCAGGCCGATTTCCGGCACCAGCACCAGCGCCTGCTTGCCGCTGGCCAGCACGTTCTCCAGCACGCTCAGGTAGACTTCGGTTTTGCCGGAGCCGGTGATGCCGGCCAGCAGCCAGGCAGCGAAATGGTCGTCTTCGGCCCGGATAGCGCCGACCGCCGTGGCCTGTTCGGTGTTCAGCCGCAGCCGTTCGCCTTTGACGGCGTAATGCGTTCGCCAGTCCTGCGGCGCGCGCTGCTGCGTCTGGAGATCGCATAATCCTTTGGCGCGCAGGGCCTGAAGCGTCGCATCGGTAATGTCGTGCTGGCCGATTTCATGGCGATAGAGATTACGCTGGCGCAGCGCCGCCAGCGCCTGCTGCTGTTTCGGCGCGCGCTTCAGGCTTTCCGGGGCGGTTTCCCGACCGGTTTCCGTGATAAACCACTGCCAGAGCGGCGCTTCCCGCGCGGGTTTCCCCTGGCGCAGCAGCACGGGCATGGCGTGAAACAGCACTTCGCCCAGCGGATAGTGATAATAGTCCGCCGCCCACAGCAGAATGCGCCACAGCGAAGCGGGATACAGCGACTCGTCGTCCAGCACTTCATAAACGGGCTTCAGCTGATCGAGGGGAAAGTCGCTGGTATCCGCAAGCCCCACCACCACGCCGACCGCTTTGCGCTTGCCAAACGGCACGCTGACGCGCGCGCCCGGCACCGCCGCAGGCAGATGCGCAGGCAGCAGATAGTCAAAGTTGCGGGCAAGCGGAACGGGCAGAGCGACCTGAACGACGGGCATGAATTTATCCGGATGAAATTATGAGCGGGATAGTGTACACTGTGTCTTCCTGAATGTGCGGATTCGATTGCAGCGAGCGGTTATTTTCTGTATAGTTCGCCGCCGTTGGTACGGCATTTTGGTATCAAATCACCTGAATTATTAATCTTCGTGTGGTGCCGGTGCAGGGTTTTCCTGGCACGGGAGAGCGACACGGCCTTAACTGAGGTTTTCCCATGAAAAAAGGTATTCACCCAAATTACGCTGAAGTTACTGCTAAATGTTCTTGCGGTAACGAAATCAAAACCCGCTCAACCGTGGGTCACGACCTGAACCTGGACGTGTGCGGCAAATGCCACCCGTTCTACACCGGCAAGCAGCGTGACGTTGCCAGCGGTGGTCGTGTTGACCGCTTCAACAAGCGTTTCAGCATCCCAGGCAGCAAATAAGTCGCCTGCACGAAGCGGATACCGTTTCGGATGCAATAAAAAACCCAGCTTCGGCTGGGTTTTTTTATATCTGCGAAAAAGCGCTCAATATTCCCAGGTATCGGGATCGACGCCCATTTCCCGCATGATCGCTTTGGCGGCTTCCGGGATTTCGTCGCTGCGCTCTTTACGCAGATCGACATCATCCGGCAGAGGCTGGCCGGTAAAAGCGTGCAGAAACGCTTCACACAGCAGCTCGCTGTTGGTGGCGTGACGCAGGTTGTTAACCTGACGACGGGTACGCTCGTCGGTCAGAATTTTTAAAACTTTTAACGGGATGGATACCGTAATTTTTTTTACCTGCTCGCTCTTTTTACCGTGCTCAGCGTAAGGGCTGATATATTCGCCATTCCATTCAGCCATGGGTTACCTTAGTCATCATTAATATTTACTGTGCCGAAATTCAGCTAATTATGCCCGAAGTTGGGCGGCGCCACACCGTATTGCGCCCACTTTTTCCAGGGAGCAAAAAGGTAATATTACCGGTTATTGACAGATTGCTCAATCTATACGCAAAGACATTTAGAAGTCCAGATGTATTGACGTCTATCTGTTCCCTGTTATGCTGATGGCTCTTCTTTCTTTCTCCTGCAGGAATTTATGCACCATGACGCGTAAACAGGCAACCATCGCGGTACGCAGCGGCTTGAATGATGACGAACAGTATGGCTGCGTTGTCCCGCCAATCCACCTCTCCAGCACCTATAACTTTACCGATTTCAACGAGCCTCGGGCGCATGACTACTCACGTCGCGGTAACCCTACCCGCGATGTTGTCCAGCGCGCGCTGGCCGAGCTGGAAGGCGGCGCCGGTGCGGTGATGACCAATACCGGCATGTCGGCGATCCACCTGGTTTGTACCGTCTTCCTGAAGCCGGGCGATCTGCTGGTGGCGCCGCACGACTGCTATGGCGGCAGCTATCGCCTGTTTGACAGCCTGAGCAAGCGCGGCGCGTATCGCGTGAAGTTTGTCGATCAGGGCAATGAAGCGGCGCTGCACGCCGCGCTGGCGGAAAAACCGAAGCTGGTGCTGGTAGAAAGTCCGAGCAATCCGCTGCTGCGCGTGGTGGATATCGAGGCTATCTGTAAGGCGGCGGCAGAAGCGGGCGCGGTTAGCGTGGTGGATAACACCTTCCTTAGCCCGGCGTTGCAAAACCCGCTGGAGCTGGGCGCCGATCTGGTGATCCATTCCTGCACGAAATACCTTAACGGCCACTCCGACGTGGTGGCGGGCGCGGTAATTGCCAAAGATCCCGAGCGGGTGAAAGAGCTGGCCTGGTGGGCGAATAATATCGGTGTAACCGGCGCGGCTTTCGACAGCTATTTACTGCTGCGCGGCCTGCGCACGCTGGCGCCACGTATGGCGGCCGCACAGCGCAACGCGCTCGCCATCGTGGATTATCTGAAACAGCAGCCGCTGGTTAAAAAGTTGTATCATCCTTCACTGCCGGAAAACGCGGGCCATCAGATTGCCGCCCGCCAGCAGAAAGGCTTCGGCGCGATGCTCAGCTTTGAGCTGAACGGCGACGAGCAGACGCTGCGTCGTTTCCTGAAGGCGCTGGAACTGTTCACGCTGGCCGAATCGCTGGGCGGCGTGGAAAGCCTGATCTCCCATACCGCTACCATGACCCATGCGGGCATGTCGGCAGAGGCGCGCGCGGCGGCAGGTATTTCGGAAACGCTGCTGCGGGTTTCCGTAGGGATTGAAGATCACGAAGATTTAATTGCCGATCTGGATAATGCATTCCGGATAGCGGCTAAGAGGTAAGCATGAGTCATTCAGCAGTGGCAGCAGGCGCGCGTCAGCTGCATAAATTCGGGGGCAGCAGCCTTGCCGACGCCAAATGTTACCTGCGGGTAGCGGGGATCATGGCGGAATACAGCCGTCCCGGCGACGTGATGGTGGTGTCCGCCGCAGGCAGCACCACCAATCAGCTGATTAGCTGGCTGAAGCTGAGCCAGAGCGACCGCCTGTCGGCGCATCAGGTGCAGCAGGCGCTGCGACGCTACCAGAGTGAGTTAATCAGCAGCCTGCTTCCGGCACAGACGGCGGACGGGCTGATCGGCGAATTCATTCGCGATCTGGAAAAGCTGGCCGCTCTGCTGGATGGCAAAATAACCGAAGCCGCCTACGCGGAAGTGGTGGGACACGGTGAAATCTGGTCGGCACGGCTGATGGCGGCCGTGCTTCAGCAGCAGGATATGGCGGCGAGCTGGCTGGACGCGCGGGAATTTCTGCGCGCCGAGCGGGCCGCCCAGCCGCAGGTGGATGAAGGAAAATCCTGGCCGCTGCTGCAACAGCTGATTGCCCAGCATCCGGGCGAGCGGCTGGTGGTAACCGGCTTTATCAGCCGCAACGACGCGGGTGAAACCGTGCTGCTGGGCCGTAACGGCAGCGACTATTCCGCCACGCAGATCGGCGCGCTGGCCGGCGTGTCGCGCGTCACCATCTGGAGCGACGTAGCGGGCGTTTACAGTGCGGATCCGCGCAAGGTGAAAGACGCCTGCCTGCTGCCGCTGCTGCGGCTGGATGAGGCCAGCGAGCTGGCGCGCCTGGCCGCGCCGGTGCTGCATACCCGTACGCTACAGCCGGTTTCCGGCAGCGATATTGACCTGCAGCTGCGCTGTAGCTACCAGCCGGAACAGGGCTCGACCCGCATTGAGCGCGTGCTGGCTTCCGGCACGGGCGCGCGGATTGTCACCAGCCACGACGACGTCTGCCTGATTGAGTTCCAGGTGCCGCCGCAGCACGATTTCGCCACGGCGCAGAAAGAGATTGAACGACTGCTTCAGCGCGCGCAGCTGCGTCCGCTGGCGACCGGCGTTCATCCCGATCGCCACCTTTTACAGCTTTGTTATACCTCGGAAGTGGTGAACAGCGCGCTGACGCTGCTGCAGGACGCGGGCATTCCCGGACGCCTACAGCTGCGGGAAGACATGGCGCTGGTCGCGCTGGTGGGCGCAGGCGTCTGCCGCAATCCGCTGCACAGCCACCGTTTCTGGCAGCAGCTGAAGGATCAGCCGGTTGAATTTATCTGGCAGTCGGAAGAGGGCATCAGCCTGGTCGCCGTGCTGCGCGTCGGGCCGACTGAACATCTGATCCGCGGTCTGCACCAGTCGCTGTTCCGCGCGGAAAAACAGGTCGGCCTGATGCTGTTCGGCAAGGGCAATATCGGCTCCCGCTGGCTGGAACTTTTCGCGCGCGAGCAGGAAACGCTATCGGCGCGGACGGGATTTGAATATGTTTTAGCCGGCGTGGTCGATAGTCGTCGCAGCCTGCTGAACTACGAAGGGCTGGACGCCAGCCGCGCGCTGGCCTTCTTTGATGACGAGGCGGTGGAGCGGGACGAGGAGTCGCTGTTCCTGTGGATGCGCGCGCACCCGTTCGACGACCTGGTGGTGCTGGACGTGACCGCCAGCGAGCAGCTCGCCGATCAGTATCTGGATTTCGCCAGCCACGGTTTTCACGTGATTGGCGCGAACAAAGTGGCCGGGGCGTCAAGCAGCGACCGCTATCGTCAGATCCGTGACGCCTTCGCTAAAACCGGCCGCCACTGGCTTTACAACGCCACCGTCGGTGCCGGGCTGCCGGTTAACCACACCGTGCGCGATCTGCGTGAAAGCGGCGACAGCATTATCGCCATCAGCGGCATCTTCTCCGGCACGCTTTCCTGGCTCTTTTTGCAGTATGACGGCACCGTGCCGTTTACCGAGCTGGTGGATCAGGCATGGCAGCAGGGGCTGACCGAACCGGATCCGCGCGTCGATCTTTCCGGTCAGGACGTGATGCGCAAGCTGGTGATCCTGGCGCGCGAGGCGGGCTACGATATCGAACCGGATCAGGTGCGCGTGGAGTCGCTGGTGCCGAAAAGCTGCGAAAGCGAGTCGGTCGATCACTTCTTTGAGAACGGCGAGGCGCTGAACGAGCAGATGCAGCAGCGCTTTGAGGCCGCACAGGAGATGGGGCTGGTGCTGCGTTACGTGGCCCGCTTTGACGCCAACGGCAAGGCGCGCGTCGGCGTCGAGGCGGTCAGGGACGATCATCCGCTGGCGGCGCTGCTGCCTTGCGATAACGTCTTTGCCATTGAAAGCCGTTGGTATCGCGATAATCCGCTGGTGATCCGCGGGCCGGGCGCAGGTCGCGACGTAACGGCAGGCGCAATCCAGTCCGACATCAACCGGCTGGCGCAGCTGCTGTAGTTTCTTTCGGGGCCGTAAAACGCGGCCCCGGCTTAAATGATAGCGCGTCATTTTTCTGTGCATTCAGCCCGATCGCGGCGGCCCTTTGATTTTCCTCACTTCTTTTTCCTGCATGAATTTCATTCAACTTTGTTGAGAATTTGTCACGCTGCGGCATCATTTATCTGTTGACGTAAAACTGCCGATCCGTCATTTTGAATGTCTGGACGTCTAAACGTATAGAAGTTCAAGGTGGGCCGTTTTCTTCCGCGATCGATGAGGTAAGCCATGAGTTTTTTCCACGCCAACCAGCGCGAAGCACTGAACCAGAGTCTGGCCGAACTGAACGGGCAGATTAACGTCTCGTTTGAGTTCTTTCCGCCGCGCAGCAGCGAAATGGAACAGACTTTGTGGCGCTCTATCGATCGTCTCGGCAGCCTGAAGCCGAAATTTGTTTCGGTTACTTACGGCGCGAACTCCGGCGAGCGTGACCGTACCCACAGCATCATCAAAGGTATTAAGGATCGCACCGGGCTGGAAGCCGCGCCGCATTTAACCTGCATTGACGCCAGCCGCAGCGAGCTGCGCGCTATCGCTCAGGATTACTGGGACAGCGGCATTCGGCATATCGTGGCGCTGCGCGGGGATTTACCGCCGGGCGGCGGCAAGCCGGAAATGTACGGCGCGGATCTGGTGGCGCTGTTAAAGGAAGTGGGCGATTTTGATATCTCCGTTGCCGCCTATCCCGAGGTGCATCCGGAAGCCAAAAGCGCGCAGGCGGATTTGATCAACCTGAAGCGCAAAATTGATGCGGGCGCAAACCGGGCTATCACCCAGTTCTTTTTCGATGTGGAAAGCTATCTGCGCTTTCGCGACCGCTGCGTAACCGCCGGGATCGACGTGGAAATCGTGCCCGGCATTCTGCCGGTTTCCAACTTCAAACAGCTGCAGCGTTTTGCCACGCTGACCAACGTGCGCGTGCCGGGCTGGATGACCAGCATGTTCGCCGGGCTGGATGACGACCCGGAAACCCGCAAAATGGTGGGCGCCAACGTGGCGATGGATATGGTAAAAATCCTCAGCCGCGAAGGCGTGAAAGATTTCCATTTCTATACGCTGAACCGTGCGGAGATGAGCTACGCCATTTGCCACACGCTGGGCGTGCGCCCGGCGGTTGCCGTGCCGGCCTGATAAGTAAAAGCCAGCTGCGGCTTCGTTTACGCGAGGCGGCATTTTTTTTATGATACCTGTTTTCCAGGGCAGGAATCATGAAGAACCCATGCAAAACATTATCAGGGAAATAAAGCGGCTGGGGATAAAAGGCTGTTTACTGATGGCCTTTTTTACCGTTGTGCCTTTGGTGGCGATGGCGTACTGGTCTGCTCTTTCGCGCAACGTCTATCTGGCCGATCCAGATAGCGTTTTCTGGATAGCTGGCGAAGTCGGCGTAGGCGCCGCCTTAGTCATTACCTTAGTGGCCGTCATCTTTTTTCACCATCGCCTGACGCTGCGGCAGCTCCCTAAACTTTTTATCTGTAGCGCTTTTATGATCGGCGTGTTCTCGTTGCAGCTGCCCTCCGCTCTGGTTCGCTATCTTCCCCATCAAAGCAGTCAATATCTGACGGAGTATGACGTCTCTTTTCCCGGCCCGAGCCGGGGCAAATCGGGCCGTTGCGAAATGGGGCTGTGGCTTAAGGATCGTCACCTTAACCGCTGGATACAGTTTTGCAGCAGCAGGGCCTGGCTGGCTGAACATTGCGAAAGAGGCATGGACAGAATGGAAGTGGTGGAAGAGGTCAATAAGTATGGCGTCAGGGTCGTCAACTTCTGGTGCGCGTGGTCGCCCATTAAACCATAAGGGCGTTCATATCCGGCAGATATGAACGCCCTGTACCGTTAGCCCGTATTACGCATGCCCGCCGCGACGCCGGCTATTGTCACCATCAGCGCCTGCTCAACGCGCGGATCCGGCTCTTCACCATTGGTTTCCTGTAGGCGGGAGCGGTGCAGCAGCTCGGCCTGCAGTACGTTCAGCGGATCGGTATAAACGTTACGCAGCGCGATGGATTCGGCAATCCACGGCTGGTCGGCCATCAAATGCGCATCGTTGGCGATGGTCAGCACCGCTTTGATATCGGAATCCAGCTGGTCGCGCAGCTGCCTGCCCAGCGGCCACAGCGTCTGGTCCACCAGCCGCTGATCGTAATATTCCGCCAGCCAGAGATCGGCTTTGGAAAATACCATTTCCAGCATCCCCAGACGGGTGGAGAAGAACGGCCAGTTGCGGCACATCGCCTCCAGCTGATCCTGATGACCCGCCTGCATCGCTTTTTGCAGCGCCGCGCCCGCGCCCAGCCAGGCAGGCAGCATCAGGCGGTTCTGCGTCCAGGCGAAGATCCACGGTATCGCGCGCAGCGACTCGACGCCGCCGCTGGGGCGCCGCTTGGCCGGACGGGAGCCCAGCGGCAGTTTGCCCAGCTCCTGTTCCGGCGTGGCCGACCGGAAATAGGGCACGAAGTCGGCGTTTTCACGCACGTAGCCGCGATACATCTCGCAGGAGTCGGCGGAAAGCTGATCCATAATGCCGCACCAGGCCGCTTCCGGTTCCGGCGGCGGCAGCAGGTTGGCTTCAAGGATGGCGCCGGTGTAAAGCGTCAGGCTGCTGATGGTGACTTCCGGCAGGCCGTATTTAAAGCGGATCATCTCGCCCTGCTCGGTCACGCGCAGGCCGCCTTTCAGGCTGCCCGGCGGCTGGGAAAGCAGCGCCGCGTGGGCCGGCGCGCCGCCACGGCCAATGGTGCCGCCGCGTCCGTGGAACAGCGTCAGCGCGATACCGGCTTTTTCGCAGGTTTTAATCAGCGCATCCTGGGCCTGATACTGCGCCCAGCTGGCGGCCATCACGCCCGCGTCTTTTGCCGAATCGGAGTAGCCAATCATCACCATCTGCTTGCCCTGGATAAAGCCGCGATACCAGCCGATATCCAGCAGCTGACGCATCACGTCGTTGGCGTTGTTCAGGTCGTCCAGGGTTTCAAACAGCGGCGCCACCGGCATGGCGAAAGGAATGCCCGCCTCTTTAAGCAGCAGATGCACCGCCAGCACGTCGGAAGGCGTTTTCGCCATTGAGATCACGTAAGCGGCAATGGAACCTTTCGGCACTTCCGCCGCCACGCGGCAGGTATCCAGCACCTCCTGCGTCTCGGCGCTCGGCTCCCACTGACGCGGCAGCAGCGGGCGTTTGGAACTCAGCTCGCTGATCAGAAACGCCTGTTTATCGGCTTCCGACCAGCTGGCGTAGTCGCCCAGGCCTAAATAGCGGGTGACTTCTGCAATAGCGTCGGTGTGGCGCGTGCTCTCCTGACGCAGATCGATGCGCACCAACGGCACGCCGAAGCACTTGATGCGGCGCAGCGTGTCCAGCAGCTGGCCGTTGGCGATAATCCCCATACCGCAGGCCTGCAACGACTGGTAGCAGGCGTAGAGCGGATCCCAAAGCTGTTCGTTGGCAATCAGCAGGTTATCGGGACGCGCAGGCCGCTCGCCCTTCAGGCGGCGCTCCAGATACGCCTGGGTCGCCAGCAGCTGGGCGCGCAGGTTTTTCATGATTTCGCGGTAAGGCTCCAGCGCCTCCGGGTTGCCGCACAGCTCGCGGACTTCCGGCGTACACTCCGACATCGACAGCTCGGAAACCAGCACGGCGATATCGCGCAGGAACAAATCGGTGGCTTTCCAGCGGCTTAGCTGCAGCACGTGGCGGGTGATTTTAGCCGTCACGTTCGGGTTGCCGTCGCGGTCGCCGCCCATCCAGGAGGTAAAGGTCACCGGCACAAAATCTACCGGCAGCTTAACGCCAAACGACGCCTCTACCTGCTCATACAGCTCGCGCAGAAAGGCCGGGACGCCTTCCCACAGGCTGTTTTCCACCACCGCGAAGCCCCACTTGGCTTCATCGACCGGCGTCGGGCGATATTTACGGATTTCATCGGTATGCCAGGCCTGCGCAACCAGCTGGCGCAAACGACGCATAATCTGCGATCGGTCGTAGTCGGAAAGATCGTTGTGATCCAGCTGTTTCAGACAGCTGTTGACCTCGACCAGCTTGTGGATCAGCGTGCGGCGGGTGATCTCCGTCGGGTGTGCGGTCAGCACCAGCTCCAGAGAAAGCGATTCGATAGCCTCGCGAATTTTGGCTTCCGTCAGGTTGGGCTGCTGCTTCAGGCGCTCGAAGGTTTTCGCCAGCAGCTCCTGGTGATTGGCGCCTTCGCCCTTGGGCGATATGGTGTGGTACTGCTCGGCGACGTTGGTCAGGTTCAGAAACTGGCTGAAGGCGCGCGCCACCGGCAGCAGTTCGTCATTGGATAAATTTTGCAGCGTGGTAAGCAGCTCTTTACGGTGGGCGTCGTTTCCCGCGCGGGAAGACTTGGAGAGCTTACGGATGGTTTCCACCCGATCCAGGATGTTCTCGCCAAGCGCATCCTTAATCGTATCCCCGAGCAGTTTGCCGAGCATACTGACATTACTTCGCATTGCGGAATATTGTTCGTTCATATGACCCCTGACCGTTATTTTTATCACTCTCTACCGTCGCCGGTATAACATTGCCTTTTATCTAGCCACGTTCCCGTCCATCCGTCAATTGACTTAAACGTGTGCGAACCTGTCGCTAACTTGCGGTAATTTAAGAAATTTAACAGCGACGCAGCGAGATAAGTTATTCTTATCGAGAAACAAATGATAAAGCCGGGGTAAAAGGCCGTTTTACTGGCTAAATGCCCCGCTTTTCACTCAGTGATTGCAAAAATGCTGTACGACCTGCGTAATCAATTCGCGGGTAGGTTTAATAAAAGCGGTATCAAGATATTCATCCGGCTGGTGCGCCTGGTTAATCGAACCTGGCCCTAACACCAGCGTCGGGCACAGTTCCTGAATAAACGGCGCTTCGGTGCAGTAGTTCACGATGCTGGTTTCCGTACCCAACAGCTTTTCCACCACTTTGACCAGCCGATGATCGGCAGGGCATTCATAGCCGGGGATCGGCGGATGCAGCTGGCTGACGTTGACGCGGCCCGGCCAGCGTTCGCTGACGGGTGCCAGCGCCTCGTTAATCAAGCCTTCCAGCTCGTTCAGCGTCAGGCCCGGCAGCGGCCGCAGATCCATATGCAGATCGCAGCAGGCGCAAATGCGATTTGCCGCATCGCCGCCGCTGATATGGCCAAAGTTCATGGTGGGATAAGGAATGGCAAAACCGTCGTGACGATAGCGCGTTTTCAGCGTGTCGCGCAGCGCCATCAGCTGCGTGATGGATTCATGCATCAGCTCAATGGCGTTGACGCCGCGCGAAGGATCGCTGGAGTGGCCCGACTGGCCTTCAATGCGGATCACATTCGACATATGGCCTTTGTGCGCCCGCACCGGCTGAAGCGAGGTAGGCTCGCCGATAATGGCGCAGTCGGGCCGCACGGTGGCGTTTTCAGAGAAATATTTCGCGCCCGCCATCGTGGTTTCTTCATCGGCGGTCGCCAGCACGTAGAGCGGTTTCGCCAGCTTTTTCACGTCAACATCGCGCAGCGCATCAAGGATAAAGGCGAAGAAGCCTTTCATATCGGCGGTGCCCAGGCCATACAGCTTGTTATCGTGTTCGGTTAACGTAAAGGGATCGCGCGTCCAGCGGCCATCGTCGAACGGCACGGTGTCGCTGTGACCAGCCAACAACAGGCCGCCAGCGCCGCTGCCGGTACGGGCCAGCATATTAAATTTATGGCGCGTGCCGGGAACCGGCTGCACTTCCACCTCAAAGCCAATATCGCGGAACCAGCCTGCCAGCAAACTGATTAAAGCTTCATTACTCTGATCCATCGCGCTGTCGGTGGCGCTGATGGACGGCGTGGCGATCAACTCACGGTAAAGCTCAATAAAAGGCGGTAATTTTGTCTTCACTGTTGACAGTCCTTGCGTTAGGATAGTATCAATATTCATGCATTAATAGTGAATAAAAATACATTAATGGCGTGGGGATGGAAACCAGATTTCCTGCATAACCGGCGCTAACCGCGTGGGAATACGGCGTGAAGCCGTCACCCGAAACCCGAGACCGTTATAAGGTGTCCGATGTTAAATACGCTGATTGTTGGTGCCAGTGGCTATGCTGGCGTAGAGCTTGCGACCTACCTGAACCGTCACCCTCAGGTGAACATAACCGCTTTAGCGGTATCAGCGCAAAGCCCTGACGCCGGAAAATTGCTTTCCGATCTGCATCCGCAGCTGAAAGGCATCCTGGACATGCCGCTGCAGCCGCTGACAAGCGCGGCAGAGTTCGCCGACAAAGTAGACGTGGTGTTTCTGGCGACGGCGCACGAAGTCAGTCATGACCTGGCGCCTGAATTCCTGGCCGCCGGCTGCGTGGTGTTCGATCTGTCAGCCGCGTTCCGCGTCAACGAAGAGAGCTTCTTCACCGACTATTACGGCTTCCCGCATCAGCATAAAGCGTGGCTGGCAAAGGCCGTGTATGGCCTGGCCGAATGGCAGCAGAGCCAGCTAAAAGAAGCGCAGCTGATTGCCGTGCCGGGCTGCTATCCGACCGCCGCGCAGCTGGCGCTGAAGCCACTGATTGCGGCGGATCTGCTGAACGAAGCGCAGTGGCCGGTGATCAACGCCACCAGCGGCGTCAGCGGCGCAGGACGCAAAGCGTCCGTGACCACCAGTTTCTGCGAGGTCAGCCTGCAGCCTTATGGCATTTTCACCCATCGTCACCAGCCGGAAATCGCCGCGCATCTTGGCGTGCCGGTGATCTTCACGCCGCACCTGGGCAACTTCCCGCGCGGCATCCTGGCCACCACCACCTGTCGGCTGAAGGCGGGCGTAACGCATGAAGACGTGGCGGAAGCGTTCCATAACGCCTATCACGATAAGCCGCTGGTGCGTGTCTATGATAAAGGCGTGCCGTCGATCAAAGGCGTGGTCGGCCTGCCGTTCTGCGATATCGGCTTTGCCGTGCAGGGCGAGCACGCGATTATCGTCTCGGCGGAAGATAACCTGCTGAAAGGTGCGTCGTCGCAGGCGGTGCAGTGTATGAATATTCGTTTCGGCTTCCCGGAAACGCAGTCGCTTATTTAATCAGTGAGAAAGCCCATGACCAATCCTTTAATTATTAAACTCGGCGGCGTGTTGCTGGATAGCGAAGAGGCGCTGGCGCGCCTGTTTGACGCACTGGTGGCGTACCGCGAAACCCATCAGCGCCCGCTGCTGATCGTTCACGGCGGCGGCTGCCTGGTCGACGAGCTGATGAAGAAGCTGGCGCTGCCGGTGAAAAAGAAAAACGGCCTGCGCGTCACGCCAGCCGATCAGATCGACATCATTACCGGCGCGCTGGCGGGCACCGCCAATAAAACGCTGCTGGCCTGGTCGAAAAAACACGGTATTGATGCCGTTGGCCTGTGCCTGGGCGACGGCGGCAGCGTCAACGTGGCGGCTTTTGATGAAGAGCTGGGCCACGTGGGCCAGGCGACACCGGGCAATCCCAAACTCATTACTACGCTGCTGGAAGCAGGCTACCTGCCGGTGATCAGCTCTATCGGCATCACCGAAGACGGCAAGCTGATGAACGTCAACGCCGACCAGGCCGCCACCGCGCTGGCCTCGACGCTGGGTGCCGATCTGGTGCTGCTCTCCGACGTCAGCGGCATTCTGGACGGCAAAGGCCAGCGCATCGAAGAGATGACGACGGCGCTGGCGGAACAGCTGATCGCCCAGGGCATCATTACCGACGGCATGATTGTTAAAGTCAACGCCGCGCTGGATGCCGCCCGCACGCTGGGCCGCCCGGTCGATATCGCCAGCTGGCGTCATGCCGAACAGCTACCAACCCTATTTAACGGCGTGTCGATTGGCACCCGGATCCTCGCTTAACCGGTTCAAGGAAATGACAATGCAAGATAAAAGCATCAAAAAAATCGTTCTGGCTTACTCTGGCGGTCTGGATACCTCCGCGATTATTCCGTGGCTGAAAGAGAACTACGGCGGCTGTGAAGTGGTCGCCTTCGTGGCCGATATCGGCCAGGAGCGTGGCGATCTGGAAGGCGTTGAGCAGAAAGCGTTGCAGTCCGGCGCTTCCGAATGCCACGTAGTGGATCTGCGTGAAGAATTCATCAGCGATTACGTCTATCCCGTGCTGCAAACCGGCGCGCTGTATGAAGGTACTTATCTGCTGGGCACGTCGATGGCGCGTCCTATTATCGCCAAAGCGCAGGTTGAGCTGGCGCTGAAAGTCGGCGCGGATGCGCTGTGCCACGGCGCAACCGGTAAAGGCAACGACCAGGTGCGTTTCGAAACCACCTACACCGCGCTGGCCCCACAGCTGAAAGTGGTTGCGCCATGGCGCGAGTGGAACCTGCGTTCCCGTGAGGCGCTGCTCGACTATCTGAAAGAGCGCAACATCCCGACCACCGCGTCGCTGGAAAAAATCTACAGCCGTGATGAAAACGCCTGGCATATCTCTACCGAAGGCGGCGTGCTGGAAAGCCCGTGGAATGCGCCAAACAAAGACTGCTGGGTCTGGACTGTCGATCCGCTGGAAGCGCCGGACCAGCCTGAGCAGGTGACGGTATCCGTGGAGAAAGGCCGCGTGGTTGCCGTAAACGGCGAAGCGCTAAGCCCGTTCGGCTGCCTGGAAAAACTGAACGTTATCGGCGCGAAACACGGCGTGGGCCGTATCGATATCGTCGAAAACCGTCTGGTGGGCATCAAGTCTCGCGGCTGCTACGAAACCCCTGGCGGCACCATTATGGTCAACGCGCTGCGTGCGGTTGAGCAGCTGGTGCTGGATCGCGACAGCTTCAAATGGCGCGAACAGCTGGGCCACGAGATGTCCTACGTGGTTTACGACGGCCGCTGGTTCGCGCCGCTGCGTAAATCCATTCAGGCCGCTGCCGAATCGCTGGCGGAAGAAGTCAACGGCGAAGTGGTGCTGCAGCTCTATAAAGGCCAGGTCACGGCGATCCAGAAAAAATCCGCTAACAGCCTCTATTCAGAAGAGTTTGCGACCTTCGGCGAAGATGAAGTGTACGACCATCGTCACGCGGGCGGCTTTATCCGTCTGTTCTCGCTCTCTTCACGCATCCGTGCGCTGAACGAGAAAAAGTAAGCCGGGATTTTGCCTGGCGAAATAAGGCGGCGCAGGCCGCCTTTTAAAGAAAACTCAATGAATTTAAGGGAGCACTGACATGGCACTTTGGGGTGGACGGTTTACTCAGGCAGCAGATCAACGTTTCAAACTGTTTAATGACTCGCTGCGCTTTGACTATCGTCTGGCAGAGCAGGACATTGTCGGGTCCGTAGCCTGGTCCAAAGCGCTGGTGACGGTCAATGTTCTGACTACAGAAGAGCAGCAGCAGCTGGAAGCCGCGCTGAACGTGCTGCTTGAGGAAGTGCGCGCTAATCCGCAGCAGATCCTGGAAAGCGATGCGGAAGATATTCACAGCTATGTTGAAGGCAGGCTGATTGAGAAAGTCGGCGCGCTCGGCAAAAAGTTGCATACCGGCCGCAGCCGTAACGATCAGGTCGCCACCGATCTGAAGCTCTGGTGCAAAGCGCAGATCGGCGAGCTGCTGATCGCCACGCGTCAGCTACAGCAGGCGCTGGTGGCCACGGCAGAAGCGAACCAGGACGCGGTCATGCCGGGCTACACCCATTTGCAGCGCGCGCAGCCGGTGACCTTTGCGCACTGGTGCCTGGCTTATGTCGAGATGCTGGCGCGGGATGAAAGCCGCCTGCAGGATACGCTGAAGCGTCTGGACGTCAGCCCGCTGGGCTGCGGCGCGCTGGCCGGCACGGCTTATGAAATCGACCGCGAGCAGCTGGCCGGCTGGCTGGGCTTTGCCTCCGCCACGCGCAACAGCCTGGACACCGTTTCCGACCGCGATCACGTGCTGGAGCTGCTTTCCGACGCCTCTATCGGCATGGTGCATCTTTCCCGCTTCGCCGAAGATCTGATTTTCTTCAATACCGGCGAGTCAGGCTTTGTCGAGCTGTCCGATAAGGTTACCTCCGGCTCTTCGCTGATGCCGCAGAAGAAAAACCCGGACGCGCTGGAGCTGATCCGCGGCAAGTGCGGCCGCGTGCAGGGCGCGCTGACCGGCATGATGATGACGCTGAAAGGCCTGCCGCTGGCCTACAACAAAGATATGCAGGAAGACAAAGAAGGCCTGTTCGACGCGCTGGACACCTGGTCCGACTGTCTGCATATGGCCGCGCTGGTGCTGGACGGCATTCAGGTGAAGCGTCCGCGCTGCCAGGAAGCGGCAGAGCAGGGCTATGCCAATGCGACCGAGCTGGCTGACTATCTGGTAGCTAAAGGCGTCCCGTTCCGCGAAGCGCATCATATCGTGGGCGAAGTCGTTGTGGCGGCAATTGGCAAAGGCGTGGCGCTGGAAGCGCTAAGGCTGGAAGAGCTGCAACAGTACAGCAAGGTGATTGGTGAAGACGTCTATCCGATCCTGTCGCTGCAATCCTGTCTGGACAAGCGTAATGCGAAGGGTGGTGTTTCGCCGCATCAGGTGTCGCTTGCGATTACCGACGCGAAAAATCGCCTGGCGTAAGCAAAAAAAAGGCGGGCATCAGGCCCGCCAACTAATTTCGACTTATATTTTTATTTTAGGCACATAAGAGGGCGGGCGATGGCTCGCCTTCTTAATTCTTAGGCTAAAAAGAACTGTTCCAGATCGTCGCTGCCGCCGATGTGGCGTCCGCCGATAAAGACCTGAGGAACGGTCGCACGGCCGGTTACAGCGCGCAGGCTGACGGTGGTGGCATCCTGGCCCAGCACGATTTCTTCGTACTGAATACCGCGATCCAACAGCATCTGCTTGGCTTTAGCGCAGAACGGGCAGCCCGGCTTGGTGAACAGGGACACGGACTCCTGCACCTTAAATTCCGGTGCCAGATAGCGCAGCATGGTGTCGGCATCAGACACTTCAAACGGGTCGCCCGGCTTGTTTGGCTCAACAAACATTTTCTCTACCACGCCGTTGCGAACCAGCATGGAGTAGCGCCATGAGCGCGGGCCAAAGCCCAGATCCGCTTTCTCGACCAGCATTTCCATGCCGCGAGTAAAATCGCCGTTGCCATCCGGGATAAAGGTAATGTTGTTAGCGTGCTGATCGGCTTTCCACGCGTTCATAACGAAGGTGTCATTGACCGATACGCACAGAATATTGTCCACGCCGTGTTTTTTGAAAACGTCTGACAGCTCGTTATAGCGTGGCAGATGGCTCGATGAACAGGTTGGCGTAAACGCGCCTGGCAAAGAGAACACGATGACAGTTTTGTCTTTAAACAGCTCATCAGTCGTGACGTCTACCCAGCTGTCGCCCTGACGCGTATGAAAAGTGACCTGCGGGACTGACTTACCTTCCTGACTTGCAAACATAAACTACCTCTTGATTAGGGGTAAAAGTGACTCATCTCTCGAACGGGTGACATTATTATCATCCGGGCTTGATAGGGCTAATCGTTGATTGCTATTCTATCTATCGCCATGAACTATCGTGGCTCGGAGGAAAAGATGAATATTCGCGATCTTGAGTATCTGGTAGCGTTGGCTGAACATCGGCATTTCCGACGGGCAGCTGATTCCTGCCACGTCAGTCAACCTACGCTCAGCGGTCAGATCCGCAAGCTGGAAGATGAACTGGGCGTTATGCTGTTAGAACGCACCAGCCGTAAAGTGCTTTTCACTCAGGCTGGCCTGTTGCTGGTCGACCAGGCGCGCACCGTGCTGCGCGAGGTCAAGGTGCTGAAAGAGATGGCCAGCCAGCAGGGCGAGGCGATGTCCGGACCGCTGCATATCGGGCTGATCCCGACCGTGGGACCTTATCTGCTGCCGCAGATTATCCCGACGCTGCACAAAACCTTTCCCAAGCTGGAGATGTATCTGCACGAGGCGCAAACGCAGCAGCTGCTGGCGCAGCTGGACAGCGGCAAGCTCGACTGCGCGATCCTGGCCCTGGTGAAAGAGTCAGAAGCCTTTATCGAGGTGCCGCTGTTTGATGAGCCGATGAAGCTGGCGATCTATCAGGATCATCCGTGGCACGACCGCGATCGCGTACCGATGTCGGATCTGTCTGGCGAGAAGCTGCTGATGCTGGAAGACGGCCACTGCCTGCGCGATCAGGCAATGGGCTTTTGCTTTCAGGCCGGGGCAGACGAAGACACGCATTTCCGCGCCACCAGCCTGGAAACGCTGCGTAATATGGTGGCGGCAGGCAGCGGCATCACGCTGCTGCCTGCGCTGGCGGTGCCGAAAGAGCGCGTGCGCGACGGCGTTTGCTATCTGCCGTGCTACAAGCCGGAACCGCAGCGCACCATCGCGCTGGTGTACCGGCCAGGCTCGCCGCTGCGCGGCCGCTATGAGCAGCTGGCAGAGGCGATCCGCACCCATATGCAGGGCTATATGAACAGCGCGTTAAAACAGGCGGTTTAACCCGTTCAGCGCGGCCACGCGGTAGGCTTCGGCCATGGTGGGATAGTTAAAGGTGGTATTCACGAAGTATTCAATCGTGTTGCCGCCGTTTTTCTGCTCCATGATGGCCTGGCCGATATGAATGATCTCGGCAGCGCGTTCGCCAAAGCAGTGGATCCCCAGGATCTCTTTGGTTTCACGGTGGAAAAGGATCTTCAGGCTGCCAACGTTCATCCCCACAATCTGCGCGCGCGCCAGATGCTTAAACTGCGCCCGACCCACTTCGTAAGGCACCTTCATCGCCGTCAGTTGCTGCTCCGTTTTGCCCACCGAACTGATTTCCGGAATGGTATAAATACCGGTTGGGATATCCTCAATCAGGTGCGCGTTCGCTTCGCCTTTCATCAGCGCCTGAGCGGCAATGCGGCCCTGATCGTAAGCGGCAGAAGCCAGGCTTGGATAGCCGATCACATCGCCTACGGCATAAATATGCGGCTGGGCGGTCTGATACATGCTGTTGACCTTCAGCAGGCCACGGCCGTCCGCCTCCAGCCCGACGTTTTCCAGCCCCAGCGCATCGGTATTCCCGGTACGGCCGTTGGCGTACAGCAGGCAGTCGGCCTTCACTTTTTTGCCGGACTTCAGATGCATGATCACGCCGTCGCTGACGCCTTCGATTTTCTCGAACTCTTCGTTATGGCGGATAACCACGCCGCTGTTCCAGAAATGGTAGGAAAGCGAATCTGAGATTTCCTGATCGAGAAACGCCAGCAGATGATCGCGCGTGTTGATTAAATCAACTTTTACGTTCAGCCCACGGAAGATAGAAGCATATTCGCAGCCGATCACGCCCGCGCCATAAATAATCACGTGGCCAGGTTCATGATGCAGATTAAGAATGGAATCGCTGTCGTAAATGCGCGGATGGGTAAAGTCCACGTCTACCGGATGATAAGGACGCGAGCC
Source organism: Erwinia sp. STN24 (assembly GCF_041320675.1). Classification (NCBI taxonomy): domain Bacteria; kingdom Pseudomonadati; phylum Pseudomonadota; class Gammaproteobacteria; order Enterobacterales; family Erwiniaceae; genus Erwinia; species Erwinia sp. STN24. Next base: position 120,129 of record NZ_JBGGPM010000008.1, read on the forward strand.
GCAGGCGATAACAAATTTCTCAGCGGTCAGTCTTTCCACGCTGCCGTCGTGCGTAACGATTTCGATAGTGTTGGCGTCAACGAAACGGGCGTCGCCCTGATACAGTTCGCAGCGGTTGCGCTCGTAAAAGCCCTGACGCATCCGCGTTTGCTGACTGATAACGTTTTCCGTATGGTTCAGAATGTCAGCAAAAGAAGAGCGCAGCAGGCGGGTGTGATCGCTGTAAAGCGGATTCTGGTTAAATTCGATAATGCGGCTGACGGCGTGGCGGAGTGCTTTTGATGGAATGGTTCCCCAATGGGTACAACCGCCGCCGATATTGTGATAACGCTCGATAACGGCAATGCGCGCGCCCTGTTTAACCAGGCCCATCGCCGCGCCTTCGCCGCCAGGACCGGAACCAATCACGATGGCGTCGTAATCATAAGACTGTTGCATACCAATACGTCCTATATTCTTATACAAATTTTCAACTTTATTCTAACATCTCGTGAGCGGGTTCCCAATTTTAACTGTTCAATTTGCCATTTATTGACAAAGCGGAAGGTTAACAGGCGTACACAAAGTTGATACCGCTGTACGCTGAAAAGTTTGATATAGTGCAAATCTGGCAGGCAAAACAGGCACAAACATGGGCGTCAGAGCGCAGCAAAAAGAACGGACACGGCGTTCGCTGATCGAAGCGGCATTCAGCCAACTGAGTGCCGAGCGGAGTTTTGCCAGCCTGAGCCTGCGGGAAGTCGCCAGGGAAGCGGGCATCGCGCCGACTTCCTTTTATCGTCATTTTCGCGATGTTGACGAGCTTGGGCTGACAATGGTGGATGAGAGCGGCCTGATGCTACGCCAGCTGATGCGCCAGGCGCGTCAGCGTATCGCTAAAGGCGGCAGCGTCATCCGCACCTCGGTGTCCACATTTATGGAATTCATCGGCAATAATCCCAACGCTTTCCGCCTGCTGTTGCGTGAACGCTCCGGCACGTCGGCCGCGTTTCGCGCCGCGGTAGCCCGTGAAATCCAGCATTTTATCGCCGAGCTGGCGGACTATCTTGAAGTTGAAAATCGTATGCCGCGCAGCTTTACCGAAGCGCAGGCGGAGGCGATGGTTATTATTGTCTTTAACGCCGGGGCCGAGGCGCTGGATATTGACGTGGCGCAGCGACGCCAGCTGGAAGAGCGGCTGGTGTTGCAGCTACGGATGATCTCTAAAGGCGCTTACTACTGGTATCGACGCGAACAGGAGCGGCTGGCGGTGTCGCCAGGCGCCCATGATTAGGAGAGTGAGATGAGTTTAGCGACTGGCCGGGACAAGGGTACGCTGCTGCTGGCCTTTCTGACCGGGCTATCCATTAACGGCTCGTTTTCGGTGCTGTTCAGTTCGATAGTGCCGTTTTCCGTTTTCCCGCTTATCGCGCTGGGCCTTTCCGCCTGGTGCCTGCATCAGCGCTATCTTAACCGCGCGATGCCGGACGGCATGCCTTCTCTCGCCGCTGCGTTTTTCCTGCTCGGCATCCTGGTTTACAGCGCTATCGTCCGCGCGGAATATCCTGAAATCGGTTCTAACTTTGTGCAGACTATTTTGATGGTTGCGCTAATTTTCTGGATTGGCCTGAAGCTGCGGGCGCGCAGAGGCGGCTAACGCCCGACGGTGCAATAAAAAGAGCGATGCCTGGCATCGCTCTTTTGCGTTTAGCGCCGCGTCAGCAGAACGCCGCACTCCATATGATGGGTATAGGGGAACTGGTCAAACAGCGCCAGCCGTTCAACGTCATGGGTGGCGGAAAGCGTAGCCAGATTGTCGCACAGCGTCTGCGGGTTGCAGGAGATATAAAGGATGCGCGGGTAAGCCTGCACCATTTTTACCGTCTCTTCATCCAGCCCGCTACGCGGCGGATCGACAAAGATAGTCTCGCACTCGTAGCTGCTGAGATCGATGCCTTCCAGACGGTTAAACTGGCGCGTGCCGTTCATCGCCTGGGTAAACTCTTCTGCCGCCATGCGGATAATCTGCACGTTTTCAATATTGTTGACGGCAATATTGTACTGGGCGGAAGCGACCGACGGTTTGGCGATCTCCGTAGCCAGCACGCGACGGAAATTGCGTGCCAGCGCTAAAGAGAAGTTGCCGTTGCCGCAGTAGAGTTCCAGCAAATCGCCGCTGGCGTCTTTTGTCACGTCCAGCGCCCACTCCAGCATTTTAATGTTCATCGCCGCGTTCGGCTGGGTAAAGCTGTTCTCTACCTGACGATAGATCAGCTCTTTTCCGGCTACCGGTAAACGCTCGTCCACAAAATCCCGATCCAGGCAGATTTTGGTTTTAGTGGCGCGGCCAATCAGATGCAGATCGAAGCCTTCCGCACGCAGCTCGTCACGCAGCGCCGTGGCCGCCTGCTGCCATTCATCCGTCAGCGCGCGATGGTAAAGCATGGAAACCACAATCTGCTTGCTCAGCGTGGACAGATAATCAATCTGGAACAGCTTATGGCGCAGCACCGGCTTATCGCGCACGGCGTCAATCAGGCGAGGCATCAGCTGATTGATCAGTTCACTGGCCGCCGGAAAGCTGTCGACGCGGATACGCTGGCGCGTCTGCTGGTCAAAAATAATATGGTAGAGGTCGTCGCCGTCGTGCCAGATCCGGAACTCAGCGCGCATACGGTAGTGGCTGACTGGCGAACGGAAAACTTCGACATCCTGTGCGGTAAAAGGAACCATCAGCGTTTGCAGACGGGCTACTTTCTCTTCCAGTTGGGCATCGTAGTGTTCGATCGGCAGCTGTTCGGGAGTCATGGTCATTCCTGGGTTAAGGGCCTTAAAAGCCCTGCGATTGTAGGCATCCGCCGCGTAATGTCCAGCGTTGTCCGGTGCTGGCATCGTTTGGATGCGCGGGCGTCTGGAATTCTGTATGGGTTAACCATAAAATGCGCTGCCGGCCTTTCAATAAGTTAAAAGGGAATCCAGTGCAAAGCTGGAGCTGACGCGCAGCGGTATGGAATGTCGTCGTGGGCGCCTGACACTGTCTTTGGATGGGAAGTCTGCACCGTTTCATGATTCCGAGCCCGAAGACCTGCCGGTGATTACGTCGCAACTCCTACGAGCGCGTTCTTTCTCGTATGCCTGCGGCATCTGCATGATCTACCGGATGCTCTGACACCATGATAACGAAACCGAAGCTGTTCGCCTTCAGCGCTACGGCACTTTCCCTCTGGGCGCAATATGGCTTTGCGCAGGATGCCGACAGCACGTTGGTCACCACCGCAAACCGTTTTGCACAACCCGTTTCCTCCGTGCTTGCGCCCACCACGGTCGTCACGCGCGAGGAGATAGATCGCTGGCAGTCGAAAAGCGTTGCCGATGTGATGCGTCGGCTGCCGGGCGTGGATATCGCGCGCAACGGTGGGCTGGGGCAGCAAACCTCGCTGTTTATTCGCGGCACCAACTCCAGCCACGTGCTGGTGCTGATTGACGGCATTCGCCTGAATCAGGCCGGCATCAGCGGCTCTTCCGACCTCAGCCAAATCCCGATCTCGCTGGTGCAGCGTATTGAATACGTGCGCGGCGCGCGCTCGGCCGTTTATGGCTCTGATGCGATTGGCGGCGTGGTTAACATTATTACCGGGCGGGAAAAACCGGGCACGACCTTAACGGCCGGAGTCGGTTCAAACGGCTATCAGGCTTATGACGGCGCCACGCAACAGATGCTGGGGGAAAACACGCGTGTGACCCTGGCGGGTAACTATACCTATACCAAAGGGTATGATGTGGTGGCGAACTATCCGGATGCTTCAGGCAACGAGCGGCAGAAAGATCGCGATGGCTTTATGAGCAAAACGCTTTACGGCGCGATTGAACAGCAGATCAATGACGAGTTCAGCGGTTTCGTGCGCGGCTACGGCTACGACAACCGCACGGCCTACGATGGCTACTCTACCTATGTTAAGCCGGATACCTATGTCGATACGCGTCAGCTTTACAGCCAGACGTGGGATGGCGGCCTGCGCTTCAATAACGGGCTTTACTCTTCTCAGCTTGTCGCCAGCTATAGCCACTCTAAAGATTACAACTACAGCCCAGGCCTGGGACGGTATGACGGATCCGCTACGTTAGACGACTCGCAGCAGTACAATCTGCAATGGGGCAATAACATTGCGGTAGGCAACGGCAGCGTTAGCGGCGGCGTCGACTGGCAGAAGCAAACCATCGAGCCCGGCACGGTCTACGTTACCGACAGCCACGAAGTAACAAATACCGGCCTTTATGCAACAGCCCAGCAGGCGTTCGGTTCACTGACGCTGGAAGGCGCGGTGCGCGGCGACGATCATGCCGAGTTTGGCTGGCATAACACCTGGCAAACCAGCGGCGCATGGGAGTTCGCAGAAGGCTATCGCGTTATCGCCAGCTATGGAACGGCCTTTAAGGCGCCAACCATCGGCCAGCTTTACGGCTCCTTTGGCGGCAACAGCGATCTCGATCCGGAGCAAAGCAAGCAGTGGGAAGGGGGCTTCGAAGGCCTGACCGGCCCGGTTACCTGGCACGTGTCGGGCTATCGCAACGATATCGATAGTCTGATCGACTACAGCAACGTAACCAGCAGCTACTACAACGTGAATAAAGCCACGATTAAAGGCGTGGAAACCACGGCGTCGTTTGATACCGGCCCCGTCAGCCACACGCTTTCCTATGACTATACGGATGCGCGTAACGGTGAAACCAACGAAATCCTCTTGCGTCGCGCCAAACAGCAGGTGAAGTATCAGCTTGATTACACCCTGTATGCCTTCGACTGGTCGCTCAGCTATCAATATCTGGGCCAGCGCTACGATAAAGAGTATTCACAGGATGTCAGCGGCAAAATTGTGAAGCTTGGCGGCGTCAGCTTATGGGATCTCGCGGTTTCGTATCCGGTCACATCCCGGCTGACCGTTCGTGGTAGAATAGCCAACCTGTTTGATAAAGATTACGAGACAGTTTATGGCTATCAAACTCCAGGAAGGGAGTATTACCTCAGCGGCAGCTACACCTTCTAATCCGCGACCCACCGTGCTGGTGTTTGATTCCGGCGTCGGTGGGCTTTCCGTCTGCGAAGAGATCCGGCAGCTGCTGCCGGATCTGCACTATATCTACACCTTTGATAACGTTGCCTTCCCCTACGGTGAAAAAAGCGAAGCTTTTATTGTTGAACGCGTGCTTGAAATCGTGACCGCCGTTACGCGTCTGTATCCGCTGTCGCTGGTAGTTATCGCCTGCAACTCGGCCAGCACCGTTACGCTTCCCTCCCTGCGCGAACGTTTCAGTTTTCCTGTCGTCGGCGTGGTGCCGGCAATTAAACCCGCTGCGCGCTTAACGCGTAACGGCGTAGTCGGCCTGCTGGCGACGCGAGGGACGGTAAAGCGTCCTTATACCCATGAGCTGGTTAAGCGCTTCGCCGGTGAATGCAAAACGGAAATGCTGGGTTCCGCAGAGCTGGTGGAGCTGGCGGAAGCCAAGCTGCAGGGTAAAGAGGTGCCGCTGGAGCAGGTAAGACAGATCCTGCAACCCTGGCTGCGGATGAAAGAGCCGCCCGATACGGTGGTGCTCGGCTGCACGCACTTCCCTTTATTGGCGGATGAACTGCAACAGGTATTGCCTGAAGGGACGCGATTAATCGACTCCGGCGCGGCTATCGCGCGTCGCACCGTCTGGCTGCTGGAAAATGAGTCGCCAAAAGTCTTCTCCGAAGAAAGTAATCTGGCCTTTTGTCTGGCAATGACGGAGCAGGCAGTACAATTAATGCCCGTTTTACGGCGTTATGGCTTCGAAAAGCTCGAAAAACTGGCGCTTTAGCCCGGCTTTGCATAAAAAAACAACGGTCGGAAAATTTTTTAAAAATAGGGGTTGTCAGCCGTCAGAAACTCCCTATAATGCGCCTCCACTGACACGGAACAACGGCCTGACGGTCACCGGGTCAGAAGGTTCAGGAAGCTGAATCGCCGGAGAAAACTTCTGAAAAAGTGGTTGACTCTGAAGGAGGAGAGCGTAATATACGCCACCTCGCGGCAGGAAGCGAAAGCACTGGCCGCAACGCTCTTTAACAATTTATCAGACAATCTGTGTGGGCACTCGCAGGATTGATATCAAGCGTCTCCGGACGCAAAAAAAT
>NZ_JBGGPM010000009.1:0-109256 GCF_041320675.1 Erwinia sp. STN24
GGCTGTGGCTGTGGCTGTGGCTGTGGCTGTGGCTGTGGCTGTGGCTGTGGCTGTGGCTGTGGCTGTGGCTGTGGCTGTGGCTGTGGCTGTGGCTGTGGCTGTGGCTGTGGCTGTGGCTGTGGCTGTGCAAGAGCGTACTGGTTTGCCCTGTCTCTCCGCCATAAAAAAACCGGGGAATTCCCCGGTTTTTTAAAGCGTGGTCAGCAATACCCGTCAGGCCAGGCGGCCGTGACACTGCTTATATTTTTTTCCTGAGCCGCAAGGGCAAGGATCGTTACGTCCGACTTTGCGCTCGCCGGTCTGCTCAGCCAGCGCCATTGCCGCTTCCGTTTCGGTATCCACATGGCTCAGCTGCTGCTGCTGCGCCAGACGCTCGGCTTCTTCACGACGCTGCTCTTCCATCGCTTCGACTTCTTCCGGCATCCGGACCTGCACCTTGCTCAGCGTGCTGATCACTTCATACTTCAGCGACTCCAGCATTGCGGCGAACATGGCGAAAGACTCGCGCTTGTACTCCTGCTTAGGATCCTTCTGCGCATAGCCACGCAGATGGATGCCCTGACGCAGATAGTCCATTGCAGCCAGATGCTCTTTCCACAGCGAATCCAGCGTTTGCAGCATCACGCCTTTTTCAAAGTTGCGCATCATCTCAATGCCGACCACTTCTTCTTTACGCTGATACTGCTCTTTGGCCTGCGTCATAATACGTTCGCGCAGCGTCTCTTCATGCAGGTCAGGCTCTTTGTCCAGCCACTCTGCAATTGGCAGCTCCAGGTCGAAATCGTTTTTCAGACGTTCCTGCAGGCCTGGCACATCCCACATCTCTTCCAGCGACTGCGGTGGAATGTAGGTATCGATCGTGGTTTTAAACACGTCTTCACGGATGCTGGTGATAGTTTCCGATACGTCGGAAACGTCCAACAGCTCGTTACGCTGGGTGTAGATAGCGCGACGCTGATCGTTAGCCACGTCATCATATTCCAGCAGCTGCTTACGAATATCAAAGTTACGGCTTTCCACTTTGCGCTGTGCATTGGCAATAGCTTTGGTCACCCACGGATGCTCAATCGCTTCGCCCGGCTTCATGCCCAGTTTACGCATCATATTAGAGACGCGATCGGAGGCGAAAATACGCATCAGCGCATCTTCCATCGACAGATAGAAGCGTGAGGAGCCGTTATCGCCCTGACGACCGGAGCGGCCGCGCAGCTGGTTATCGATACGGCGTGATTCATGACGCTCGGTGCCGATGATATGCAGACCGCCGGAAGCCAGTACCGCATCGTGACGCACTTTCCAGGCGCTCTTGATCGCTTCGATCTGCTCAGGGGTTGGATCGGTCAGCGCGGCGATTTCCGCCTGCCAGCTGCCGCCCAGCACGATATCCGTACCGCGACCCGCCATGTTGGTTGCGATGGTAACCGCGCCCGGCTGACCAGCCTGCGCCACGATATCCGCTTCACGGGCGTGGAACTTGGCGTTCAGCACCTCGTGTTTGATCCCGGCGCGAGTCAGCTCGGCTGACACCACTTCCGATTTCTCAATAGAGATCGTTCCCACCAGCACCGGCTGGCCGTTAGCGGTACGCTCGCGGATATCTTCAATGATCGCGTCGATCTTCTCTTTCTCGGTCATATAGACCAGATCCGGCAGATCTTTACGCACCATTGGGCGGTTGGTCGGCACGACAATCGTTTCCAGCTTGTAGATAGAGCTGAACTCAAAAGCCTCGGTATCTGCCGTACCGGTCATACCGGCCAGCTTGTCGTAAAGGCGGAAATAGTTCTGGAAGGTAATAGAAGCCAGCGTCTGGTTTTCGTTCTGGATCTCCACGCCTTCTTTCGCTTCTACCGCCTGATGCAGACCATCCGACCAGCGACGGCCCTGCATGGTACGACCAGTATGTTCATCGACGATAATCACTTCGCCGTCTTTCACGATATAGTCCACGTCGCGGGTAAAGAGCGCATGGGCGCGCAGCGCCGCCGTGACGTGGTGCATCATCATGATGTTGCCTGGCGAATAAAGCGACTCGCCCTCTTCCATGATGCCTTCGCTGACCAGCAGCTCTTCCACCTTCATCAGGCCGCGCTCGGTCAGATGCACCTGACGCCCTTTTTCATCCACGGAGAAGTCGCCTTCGCCCTGGAAGGTGTCGGAGTCTTCTTTGTCCTGACGGATCAGGTGAGGGATGATTTTGTTAACTTTGATATAGAGTTCGGAGCTGTCTTCCGCCGGGCCGGAGATAATCAGCGGCGTACGCGCTTCATCGATCAGGATGGAGTCGACCTCATCCACCAGCGCATAGTTGAGCTTGCGCTGTACGCGATCCTCAGGGCTGAACGCCATGTTATCGCGCAGATAGTCAAAGCCATATTCGTTGTTGGTGCCGTAGGTAATATCGGCAGCGTAGGCTTCACGTTTGGCCGGAGCAGGCATTCCCGGCAGGTTGATGCCGATGCTCAGTCCCAGGAACTCGAACAGCGCGCGGTTGTTTTCCGCATCACGCTGCGCCAGATAGTCGTTGACCGTGACGACGTGCACGCCTTTGCCGCTAAGGGCGTTCAGGTAAGCAGGCAGCGTAGCGGTCAGGGTTTTACCTTCACCGGTACGCATTTCCGCGATGCAGCGATCGTTCAGTACCATGCCGCCCAGCAGCTGCACGTCAAAGTGACGCATGTTAAAGACGCGCTTGCTGGCCTCACGTACGGTCGCAAAGGCTTCCGGGATCAGGTTTTCCAGCACTTCGCCTTTTTCCAGACGCGCGCGGAACTCGGCGGTCTTCGCCTTCAGCTCATCATCGGACAGCTTCTCAAAGTCCGGTTCCATCTTGTTGATCTGCTCAACCACTTTGCGCATACGGCGCAGCGTACGGTCGTTACTGCTACCAAAAACCTTGGTTAATAATTTGATTAACATAAACAATATTCTCTCAGCCACTGCTTCTACAGCGCATCACTAAACTTTTAATGGGGGAACTATAGTCGATTTATGCGAGAGAGACAGGCCCGGCGCGAATGCCCTGCACGCTGGCCAGCCACAGGCCGGTCTGATAGCGAGGCGCGTCGGTTGTTTGCTGTGGCGTGGTCTGGCGAACAATCGCGGGCGGTCTGACTTCATGCGTGAGTAGCGCATTCAGCGTGTCCAGCAGCGCCAGCCGATGCACCTCAAGCGGCGTGGCCTGCTCAATAACGGCAGCGGGCGTCAGCGTAAAAGAGAGATGGCGAATAACGGTGCGGATGGCGTGTTGATGCCAGTAATCCACATTAAAGCTGGCGCGACGCGCGTTCAACAACGCAAGGCTGTCGAAGCGCACGCTATTATTGATATTCAGGCTTCTGGAAGCAGTTTCTGGTAAGGTATCACCTGAGGCGTGAGGCAGACCAAAGCTCGCCGCGACCATCCCCAACAGGAGATGCGGCCAGAAGTAACGTCTGCCAAATTGTCGCCAACAATTAAGAATACCCACTGTTTTCCGCCGGAGCCTGCTATGCGCGATAGTCGCCCGCAATCAATTGAAAGTTTTTTCGAAGCTGCCGAAGGCCAGAGTATGCTGCAATCCATTCAGCAACGCGCTATTGCGCTGAATAAGCTGAACCGTGCGTTGCAGGGTATTATCCCGGCTCAGCTGCATCCCTGGTGCCGCGTGGCGAATTTCCGCCAGGGCGTTCTGGTGCTTGAAACCGCTAACGCCAGCTGGATGATGCGCTTACGCTATGAACAATCCAGCCTGCTGTCAGCTTTACGAGCGCAAATATTACCATCATTGACGTCAATCGACATCAGGATAAATCCAACGATGGCGGCAAAAGCTCAGGAAAACGCGCAGGAAAACAGCGTTCGGCCAGCAAAAGAGAATAATCTGGGGCGTCAGCTTAGCGAAGAGAGTGCGGAAATTTTACGGGGAGTCGCGAGCCGTAGCCCGGAAAAACTAAAGAAAACATTAGAACGACTGGCCTTGCTGGCCGGAGAGAGTACCCGCTCAACCAGTCGTCATAAATAGTGCTTAAGCCAGCACCAGGTTTGGCGCACGGAAGGTCACCGGCAGCTCGGCTTCGTCTTCAAACGTTGCCCATTCCCAGGCTTCCTGCTTCGCCAGCACGGCCTGCAGCAGCTTGTTGTTCAGCGCGTGACCACCTTTGAACGCGGTAAACGCGCCAATGATGTTGTGTCCGCACATAAACAGGTCGCCGATCGCATCCAGCATTTTGTGACGCACGAACTCGTCCTCAAAACGCAGGCCGTCTTCGTTCAGCACGCGATAGTCGTCCACCACGATGGCGCAGTCGAAGCTGCCGCCCAGGCAAAGACCGCGAGACTGTAACGCCTCGATGTCGCGCATAAAGCCGAACGTACGGGCACGGCTGATTTGACGCGCAAAGGCTTCAGCGGAAAAATCCATGCTGTAGCGCTGTGAGCTGGCGTCGATAGCCGGGTGCTTAAAGTCGATGGTGAAATCGAGCTTAAAGCCGTTGTGCGGGACCAGTTCGGCCCATTTGTCGCCGTCTTCAACCCGGACAGGCTGTTTGATGCGCACAAATTTTTTCGCGCAGTTCAGCTCCTGAATACCCGCGTCCATCAGCAGATAAATAAAGGGCGCCGCGCTGCCATCCATAATAGGGATTTCAGGCGCGTTAACTTCCACCACGATATTATCAATGCCGAGGCCGGCAAGGGCCGCATTCAGGTGCTCGACCGTGGAAATACGCACGTCATGCTCGTTGACCAGACAGGTACAGAGCATGGTATCACGCACGGATTTGGCATCAGCCGGGAAATCAACCGGTGGATTCAAGTCAGTGCGACGATAGATGACCCCGGTGTTAGCCGGCGCAGGGCGTAGCGTCAGAGTGACTTTCTTGCCGGTATGCAAACCGACGCCAGTCGCCTGAACAATACGTTTTAATGTCCGTTGTTTGATCATCGCATTATCTCGCAAAATTACTCATCCGACCGCCAGTATAAATCACTGACGGGCGAACACTTTAACACAAAGAGCGGAGAACCCCAACCTTCAGGGAATTCTTAGTCCGCCTGCTTACGCAGGAAGGCCGGAATATCCAGATAGTCAGGCTCTTTGTTGGTTTGCGTGCCGGGCTCGTTGACCACCTTCGCCGCAGGCTTTTGTTCCTGAGGCAGCGGCGCCATACCGTGCTGCTGATAACGATGATCCATAACAGGCTGAGTCTGTGCCTGCTTGTTGGTCACCAGCGTGATTTCCGGACGTTTGTCCATGCCGATGCCGGTTGCGACCACGGTCACACGCAGCTCGTCGTTCATTTCCGGATCCAGCGAGGTACCGATAACCACGGTCGCGTTGTCGGAAGCGAAGGCGCGGATAGTGTTACCCACTGTTTCAAATTCATCCAGACGCAGGTCGAAACCAGCCGTGATGTTGACCAGTACGCCGCGCGCGCCGGAAAGGTCGATATCTTCCAGCAGCGGGCTGGAGATCGCCATTTCGGCCGCTTCTTCCGCACGGTCTTCGCCGCACGCCACGCCGGAGCCCATCATCGCATAGCCCATTTCGGACATTACGGTGCGCACGTCGGCAAAGTCGACGTTCATCAGACCCGGACGGGTAATCAGTTCGGCAATGCCCTGCACCGCGCCTTTCAGCACGTCGTTAGCCGCGCCGAACGCGTCCAGCAGAGAAATACCGCGACCCAGCACTTTCAGCAGCTTGTCGTTTGGAATAGTAATCAGAGAATCGACATGCTTGGAGAGCTCGGCAATACCCTGCTCCGCGAAAGCCATACGCTTCTTGCCTTCAAAATTGAAAGGCTTGGTCACGACGGCCACGGTCAGGATACCTAAATCTTTGGCTACTTCGGCCACGACCGGCGCCGCGCCGGTACCGGTGCCGCCGCCCATACCTGCGGCGATAAACACCATGTCCGCGCCTTCCAGCGCCTGACGTAATGCTTCACGATCTTCTTCCGCTGAATTGCGTCCTACTTCCGGGTTTGCCCCGGCACCCAGACCCTTGGTAATCCCGTTACCGATTTGGATGGTCTGGCCTACTGCCGTTTTGCGCAACGCCTGAGCGTCGGTGTTAACGGCAAAGAATTCTACGCCTTCGATGCGCTCACGCACCATATGCTCTACGGCGTTACCGCCGCCGCCGCCGACGCCGATGACTTTAATCACCGCGTCATTGGTTAATTCCATAGGTTCAAACATAATTTCTCTCCGTTATGTGCCTGTCGCCTGGAGATCATAAAATAAGCCTAGCATGATCTCCTTTTCTCTAAATTAAAACTCTTTTTTCAGCCAGCTGTTGATTCGCTTGAACCAGTTGCCCACTGACGCTCTTTTTTCCACATCCGCCTCACCGTTAAGATGAGACTCTTTTCCGTAGTGCAGCAGCCCGACAGCCGTCGAGTAGTAAGGCTCCTGCGCATAATCTGTTAAGCCGGTGATATTCAGCGGCTGGCCGATGCGCACCTGCGTATGAAACACGCGCTGCGCGCAGGCCGCCAGGCCTTCAATCTGCGCTGCGCCGCCGGTCAGGACGATGCCTGCGGCCAGGTGATGCTTGACGCCCTGCTGACGCAGCTGCTCCTGCAGCTGTAAAATCTCGTCGTTGACCAGGTTCAGCAGCTCGGTATAGCGCGGCTCAATGACCTCTGCCAGCGTCTGGCGCTGCAGGCTGCGCGGCGGCCGTCCGCCCACGCTCGGCACCTCGACGTTTTCGTCTTTGCCGACGATGGAGCCGAGCGCGCAGCCGTGACGCACTTTAATGGCTTCCGCATCGGTCGGCGGCGTGCCGAACGCATAGGCGATGTCGCTGGTGACCACATTGCCCGCATACGGGATAACCTTGGTGTGGCGCAGCGCCCCGCCAGTATAGACCGCGATATCCATTGTGCCGCCGCCGACGTCCACAACGCAAACGCCCAGCTCGCGTTCATCTTCGGTCAGCACAGCGAAACTGGAGGCCAGACCGGCGAAAATCAGTTGGTCAACTTTCAGGCCGCATCGTTCAACCGCTTTAACGATGTTTTTCGCCATATCGTTATGGCAGGTGATCAAATGGACTTTCGCCTGCATACGCACGCCCGATAAGCCTACCGGATTTTTGATCCCTTCCTGATAATCGATCGCATATTCTTGCGGAATAACGTGCAAAATCCGGTGTTCGTCACGAACACGCACGGATTTCGCGGTGTGCACCACGTTTTCCACATCTTCCTGGGTCACTTCCTCTTCTGAAATAGGAACCATCCCTATTTCGTTCTGACAGCTGATGTGTTTTCCGGACAGCGCCAGATAAACCGAGGAAATCTGGCAGTCCGCCATCAGTTCGGCCTGGTCAATTGCACGCTGTACGCACTTGACGACCGACTCCAGGTCGTTGACGCCGCCTTTATCCATGCCGCGAGAAGGACAGCTACCCACCCCGATGATATTGACCATACCATCGGGCAAAACTTCCCCTACCAAAGCGGCGACCTTCGCGGTGCCGATTTCCAGTCCAACTACCAGTTTTCTGTCCGTCGCCTTGATCATTGTTGTTTAACCTGTGCCTGATTCTGTTGCTTATTACCGTCAGTGGTCTGAATAAGTGGCGGTGCCCAGCCTACTGCCGCGCCAGAGTCGTATCGCAGGTCCACATAACCGATCCGCTTATTTTCCGCTTGCGCCTGCTGCTGGAGCGTCGGCCAGAGCTGAATGAAGCGTTTCAGCCGCTTCATATCCTCGTTGCGTCCCAGTTCCAGACGCGTATCGTCATCCAGCACCAGCTGCCATGAACGCCGCGCCGTCATTGACGCCGCCTTCAGCTTAAATTTTCCGGCGGCCAGCATAGCGTCCATCTGATGGTAGCCTGCCAGCACTTCGGATTCGCTGCCTTCCGGCCCGTAAAGCATCACCATCTTCTCTTTGCCGAGGTGATTAGCCGGCACGCTGAACGATTTTCCCGTTGCATCAACCAGATGCAGGTCATTCCAGCGGGCAACGGGCACATATTCAACCAGATGAATCTTTAATTCGTCCGGCCACTGCTTACGCACGCTGACCTGTTGGATCCAGGGCAGCCGTTCGATCTGCTGCTGGATAACATCCACGTCCTGCGACATAAAAGTGCCAGGCTCGCCCAGCGACAGGATAGCCTGACGAATATCGTCGTTGGTGGTGTAGTGCATTTGCCCCGTCACCACCAGCCTGGACAGCGGCAGCCGGGACGCGTCGTTCATCCAGCGTACCACTACGTAACCGCCTGCCGACATCACGCCAAGCACTATCAACAGGAAAAGAATGCCGGCCAGCCGCGAGCCGTTGCTGCGGCCGGTGCGCGCTTTTTCCTGCGCCTCGCGATTGCGAACATTCAGAGCAGCCTGGGACATATCAGTCCGCCAGTTCCAGAATGCGGGCTACCAGCTGCGAAAAGCTCATGCCGGCCTGCTTAGCGGCCATCGGCACCAGGCTGTGGCTGGTCATGCCGGGCGAGGTATTCACCTCCAGCAGGTAAAACTGGCCGTCGCCGCCCATCATCAGATCGACGCGTCCCCAGCCGCTACAGCCCAGCGCGCGCCACGCTTTAATCACGATCTCGCTCAGTTCCGCTTCCCGCTCGGCCGATAAACCGCTTGGACAGAAGTACTGCGTTTCGTCAGAAAAGTATTTTGCTTCATAGTCATAGAACTCCGAAGCCACCTGAATACGAATGGAAGGCAGAATATCGTCGCCGATCACCGCTACGGTGTATTCCGGGCCGCTCAGAAACGCCTCTACCAGCACGTCGTCGTCGTGACGGAAAGCCTCGGTCAGCGCAGCCTGAAGCGAATCAGCGTCGTTAACGCGGCTGATGCCGACGCTGGAGCCTTCGCTGCTGGGCTTAACGAAAACCGGCAGGCCCAGCGCTGCGATACGGGCGCGGATCTCGTCGTTAAGCCCGGCGTCCATCTCTTTACGGGTAATCGCCACGTAAGGCGATACCGGCAGGCCGCAGCCCTGCCACAGGCATTTGGTGCGCAGCTTGTCCATGGTAATGGCGGAAGCCATCACGCCGCTGCCGGTATAGGGAATAGCCAGAAACTCCAGCAGCCCCTGCAGGGTGCCGTCTTCGCCGCCGCGACCGTGCAGCGCGATAAAAGCTTTATCGAAGCCTTCTTCTTTCAGGCGCGTTACCGGAAAATCACGGATATCGACGGCATGCGCGTCGATGCCCGCCTCAAGCAGTCCGCTCACCACGGCGTTGCCCGACATCAGGGAAACGTCGCGTTCCGCAGAAGTGCCACCCAGCAATACCGCTACTTTCTCAGCCATGATGTTTACCTTCTTTCTGCGGTTGTAACTTATTTTCAGCAAGCGTGCGGGCAATACGACCAACGTTGCCCGCGCCCTGCACCAGAATTAAATCGTTGCCGGACAGCTTCGGCGCCAGCATTTCCAGCACGGCGTCATGGTCCGACACCAGGATAGGATCCACTTTGCCGCGCCCACGGATGGTGCGGCACAGCGAGCGACTGTCGGCACCGGGGATCGGCGTTTCGCCAGCGGAGTAAACGTCCAGCATCAGCAGCACATCCACCTGAGACAGCACGTTCGCGAAATCGTCATAGAGATCGCGGGTGCGCGTATAGCGATGCGGCTGGAAGATCATTACCAGCTGCTTGTCCGGCCAGCCCGCGCGGGCCGCTTTGATCGTGGCGTCAACTTCCGTGGGATGATGACCATAATCGTCAACCAGCATCGCGGTGCCCTGCACGCCGTTCACTTCCTGTAGCGGATACTCGCCCAGGAAATCGAAGCGACGACCGGTGCCCTGGAAGCTTTCCAGCGCGCTCAGGATTTCTGCATCGTCAATGCCCTCTTCCGTCGCGACGGCTACCGCGGCGGCGGCGTTCAGCGCATTGTGGCGGCCAGGCGCGTTCAGCGTCACCTGCATCAGCGGCTTATCGTGGCGGGCCAGCGTGAAGTGGCCCTGCGCGCCGTGCTGCTCGTAGCTGGCGATACGCACGTCGGCATCTTCGCTAAAGCCGTAAGTGGTGATCTGGCGGCCTACGCGCGGGATCAGATCGCGGATCACCGCGTCATCCACGCAGAGCACCGCGCGGCCATAGAACGGCAGGTTGTGCAGGAAATTGATAAAGGTCTGCTTCAGGTTCTCAAAATCGCCCTGATAGGTATCCATGTGGTCAGCTTCGATATTAGTGACGATAGCCACCATCGGCTGAAGGTGCAGGAAGGACGCATCGCTTTCATCCGCTTCCGCAATCAGATAGCGGCTGCTGCCCAGGCGCGCATGGGTGCCCGCCGCTTTGACCAGGCCACCGTTAACGAAGGTCGGATCCAGGCCGCCTTCCGCATAAATGCTGGATACCATGGCCGTGGTCGTGGTTTTTCCGTGCGTCCCGGCGACGGCGATGCCGTGACGGAAGCGCATCAGCTCGGCCAGCATTTCCGCCCGCCGGATCACCGGAATGCGGGCTTCACGCGCCGCGATAAGTTCCGGGTTATCCTGCGACACCGCGGTGGATACCACCACCACGCTGGCATCGCTGACATTTTCAGGACGATGGTTAAAATAGATGGTCGCTCCCAGCGCGCTCAAATGCTGCGTGACCGCATTCGGCGCCAGATCGGAACCGCTGATTTCATAGCCTTCGTTGGCCAACACTTCGGCAATACCGCCCATGCCGGCACCACCGATGCCAACAAAGTGAATGTGCCGGACGCGACGCATCTCGGGCACGATAGAACGCAGTTTTGCCAGTTGTTGTGTATTCATCTCTTTCTGCCTGTCGGTACCTGCTGGCACCCTGTTCCGGGACAAGTCTCGTCCTGTGCTATAGCGCCGCTTTGCTGACTTCGGCTGCGACACGCTCGGTCGCATCCGGGATCGCCACGGCACGGGCCTTCGCCGCCATCGCCATCAGCGTTGGGCGATCCCATGCGGCCAGCGTCTGCGCCACGGTGTCAGCCGTAAACTGCGGCTGCTCGTAAATTTTTGCCGCGCCCGCTTTTTCCAGCGGCAGCGCGTTCCAGTACTGCTGACGATCTTTATGCTGAAACGGCACGAAGATCGCCGGTAAGCCTGCGGCGGCCACTTCGCTGACCGTCAGCGCGCCGGAGCGACAGACGATAACGTCCGCCCAGGCGTAGGCCGCTGCCATATCGTCAATAAATTCGGTGACTTTATGCTGCGTCTGTCCAACCTTACCGTAGGCGTCGTTGACTTCAGCCAGCGCGCCTTTGCCCGTCTGGTGCCACAGCGTAATGCTGTCGCCCAGCTTCGCGGCCACCTGAGGCAGCGTCTGGTTCAGCACGCGGGCACCCTGGCTGCCGCCGATAACCAATACGCGAACCGGGCCGCTGCGATCGGCCATACGTTCAGCAGGCAACGGCAGAGCAAGCACGTCTGTCCGTACCGGGTTGCCGACCACATCCGCATCAGGGAACGCGCCGGGAAACGCCTGCATCACTTTTTTGGCGATTTTCGCCAGCCACTTATTGGTTAATCCGGCGATGCCGTTTTGTTCATGCAGCACCACCGGAATACCGCAGCTCCACGCCGCCAGGCCGCCCGGCCCGGAAACGTAGCCGCCCATGCCCAGCACCACGTCCGGCCTGTAGGCCTTCATGATTGCGCGGGCCTGACGTACGGCGTGGAAAATCCGCAGCGGCGCGGCCAGCTGCGCCTTCAGCCCTTTGCCGCGCAGGCCGCTGATGCGAATAAAATCGATGTCGATGCCGTGTTTCGGCACCAGATCGGCCTCCATACGGTCAGCCGTGCCGAGCCAGCGCACCTGCCAGCCCTGCGCCATCAGATGGTGCGCCACCGCCAGCCCCGGAAAAACGTGTCCTCCGGTGCCGCCGGCCATAACCATCAGTCGCTTCCCTTTCATCGACTACCTCGCGTAAACGCCTGGGCTTTTGCCAGACGCGTTTCATAATCTATGCGTAACAAAAATACGATGGCGGTTGACATAATTATCAGGCTGGAGCCGCCGTAACTGATCAGCGGCAGCGTCAGGCCTTTGGTCGGCAGCATACCTGCTGCGGCGCCAACGTTAACCAGCGCCTGGAAGCTGAACCAGACGCCGATAGAGCAGCCCAGAAAACCGGCGAAGCGCTGGTCAAGCTCCAGCGCGCGGCGCCCGATGGACATCGCGCGAAAAGCGACGAAGAATACCATTAACAGCGCTAAAACCACACCGATATAACCCAGCTCTTCACCGATAATCGAGAAGATAAAGTCGGTGTGCGCTTCCGGTAGATATTCCAGTTTCTGTACCGAGTTGCCCAGCCCCTGGCCCCAGAATTCGCCGCGGCCAAACGCCATCAGCGACTGGGTCAGCTGGTAGCCGCTGCCGAAGGGATCTTCCCACGGGTTCCAGAAAGAGGTGACGCGCCGCATACGGTAAGGTTCGGCAATAATCAGTAGGCAAACCGCAAAAATACCGGAGCCGATGATCGCCAGAAACTGCCATAATTTTGCGCCAGCCAGGAACAGCATCGCCAGCGTGGTGACAAACAGCACCACCACGGTGCCCAGATCGGGCTGCGCCAGCAGCAGGACCGCCAGCACCACCATCACGCCCATCGGTTTGCAGAAGCCCCAAAAGTTGTTGCGCACTTCCTCTACCTTGCGCACCAGGTAGCTGGCGAGATAGCAGAACAGCGAAAGCTTGGAGAGCTCCGCAGGCTGGATACGCAGCGGGCCGAGCGCAATCCAGCGCGAGGCGCCGTTTACCGAACTGCCCACCACCAGCACAATCAGCAGCATCACCACCGTGACCAGCAGCATAATGTTGCTGTAGCGCTGCCAGAAAGCCATCGGCACGCGCAGCGTGACCAGCCCGATGCCGAACGCCAGCACGATGTAAAAGGCATCGCGCTTGGCGAAGTAAAAAGGATCGTCCGATAAACGCTGGCCCACCGGCATGGAGGCCGACGTCACCATCACGAAGCCGATAATCGCCAGCCCTATCGTCAGCCAGAGCAGCGTGCGGTCGTAAAGCACCATGGTGCTGGCATCGCTCTCGCGCGAGCCCATCACCCACTCTTTCAGGCGTTCTGACAGCCAGCTGGCAACGCTTAAACCCGGAACACGCATCAGCCCAGCTCCTTTGCCAGTCGAGTGAACACGTCGCCGCGCTGCTCGAAGTTTTTAAACTGATCGAGGCTGGCGCAGGCCGGCGACAGCAGCACCATATCGCCAGACTGCGCTTTGGCGGCAATCTGCTGCATGGCTTCCTGCATCGTTGCGGTCTGCACTGCCCTTTCCGGGCGCAGCGCTGCCAGCGCGGCCGCATCCCGACCAAAGCAGTAAATTCTGATGTTATCGCCCTGTAAGTAGCGAGCCAGCGGGCTGAAGTCGGCGGATTTGCCGTCACCGCCCAGCAGCAGCCAGAGCGTGCCCTGCACGGTCAGACCGTTCAGCGCCGCCTCGGTGCTGCCGACGTTGGTCGCTTTGGAGTCGTTGATCCAGCGGATGCCGTTACGCTCGTGCGCCAGCTGGAAGCGGTGCGCCAGGCCGGTAAAGGTAGTCAGCGCTTTCAGGCTGGAGGCGCGAGGCAAACCCACGGCATCGGCCAGCGCAAGGGCCGCCAGCGCGTTGGTATAGTTATGCTGGCCCACCAGCGCCATCTCGTTGGTATTCAGTACCTTCTCGCCTTTCACCCGTAGCCAGGTACTGCCCTGCTGGCGCGTCAGGTGATAGTCGCCGACATCGACGCCAAAGCTGATGCAGCGTTTATCCGCGCCGCGTACCGGCATGGTCATCGCATCGTCCGCATTCACAATGCACGCGTCTGCCTGTTCGTAAACGCGCAGCTTGGCCGCCCGATACTGCTGCATCCCGAACGGATAGCGATCCATATGATCTTCCGTCACGTTCAGGATGGTCGCCGCCGCCGCTTTCAGGCTGTGGGTCGTTTCCAGCTGGAAGCTGGAGAGTTCCAGCACGTAGAGCCGGGCGGGCTGAGCAAGCAGCATCAGCGCCGGCAGGCCAATATTGCCGCCCACGCCGACCTGCCAGCCTGCGGCTGTAGCCATCTCGCCCACCAGCGTGGTCACGGTGCTTTTGCCGTTAGAGCCGGTGATCGCCACAATCGGCGCCTGCGCCTCGCGGCAAAACAGCTCGATGTCGCCTACGATCTCCACGCCCGCTTTCGCCGCCGCCGTCAGGGACGGATGCGACAGCGCCAGCCCGGGGCTGGCGACAATCAGATCGGCGCTTTGCAGCCAGTCGTCGTTCAACGAACCCAGCCAGCGTTCCACTTCTGCTGGCAGCTTTTCCAGGCCCGGCGGAACAAGTCGGGTATCCATGACGCGCGGCGTGACGCCACGCGCTAAAAAGAAGTCAACGCACGACTGCCCGGTCAATCCCAGACCGATAATGACGACTTTTTTACCCTGGTAATCAGTCATTATTACCGCACCTTCAGCGTCGCCAGGCCAATCAGCACCAGCATCAGTGAAATGATCCAGAAACGTACGATAACGCGCGGTTCCGGCCAGCCTTTAAGTTCGTAATGATGATGAATAGGCGCCATGCGGAAAATTCGCTGGCCGCGCAGCTTGAACGACCCCACCTGTAGGATCACCGACAGGGTTTCCACCACAAAGACGCCGCCCATAATCACCAGCAAAAACTCCTGACGCAGCAGCACGGCGATGGTGCCCAGCGCGCCGCCCAGCGCCAGCGATCCGACGTCGCCCATAAAGACCTGCGCCGGATAGGTGTTAAACCATAAAAAGCCCAGCCCGGCACCGACGATTGCCGTACAGACAATCACCAGTTCGCCAGCGTGGCGCAGATAGGGAATATGCAGGTAGTTAGCGAAGTTCATATTACCGGTGGCCCAGGCAACCAACGCAAAACCGGCGGCCACAAAAACGGTAGGCATGATCGCCAGTCCGTCCAGCCCGTCGGTCAGGTTCACCGCATTACCGGTGCCGACGATAACGAAGTAGGCGAGCACCACGTAAAACAGGCCAAGCTGCGGCATGATGTCCTTGAAGAACGGCACCACCAGCTGCGTCGCCGGCGTGCCTTTTCCTGTCGCATAGAGCGTAAAGGCGACGCCCAGCGAAATCACCGACATCCAGAAATATTTCCAGCGCGCGATCAGCCCTTTCGTGTCTTTACGCACCACCTTGCGATAATCGTCCACAAACCCAATGATGCCAAAGCCCACCAGCACCACCAGCACGCACCAGACGTAAGGGTTGGACGGATAGGCCCACATCAGCACCGAGACGGTAATGGAGAACAGGATCATAATGCCGCCCATGGTCGGCGTGCCGCGCTTGCTGAAGTGCGATTCCGGGCCGTCGTTACGCACGACCTGACCGAAGGACATTTCCTGCAGGCGGGCGATCATGCGCGGCCCCATCCACAGCGAGATAAACAGCGCGGTCAGCAGGCTGACGATGGCGCGAAACGTCAGATAGGAAAAGACGTTAAAGCCTGAATAAAAAGCGACCAGATGTTCGGCCAGCCAGACTAGCATGTTCTTTTCTCCTGTAAGCTCTGTACTACCTGCTCCATGGCGGCACTACGTGAACCTTTAACTAAAATGGTGATCGTCGGCTGTTCCGCCAGCAGCGTCCGCAGACGCGCCGTGACGGCAGCCTTATCGGTAAAATGTTCGCCCACGCCGCTGGCCTCGCCGATAGCGCGGCTTAATGTGCCCACGCTAAGCACCTTATCAATACCGGCGCGCCGCGCCGCTTCGCCCACTTCGCGATGGCACGCTTCGGCCTCCTCGCCCAGCTCCGCCATATCGCCGGTGACCATCACGCGATAGCCCGGCATATCCGCCAGCACCTGAGCCGCTGCGGTCATCGAGCCGACGTTGGCGTTATAGCTGTCGTCCAGCAGCAGCTGATTTTCCGCCAGCAGAACCGGGAAAAGGCGGCCCGGCACGGCTTCAAGCTGGCCTAAGCCAAGCTGTACCGCTTCCAGGGAAGCGCCGACGGAGATAGCCAGCGCGGCGGCGGCCAGCGCATTCGCGATATTGTGACGCCCCGGCAGCGGCAGCTGAACGGCTACGCTGCCTACAGGCGTTTTCATCACAAAATGGGTGCCAGAGCTGGTGATTTGCACATCGCTGGCGGCGAACTCGCTTTCGGCCTGCGGTTGGGAAGAGAAGTGCCAGACCGTTTTGCCCTTCAGCATCGGCTGCCAGTTAGCCTCGTCGTTGCTGTCGGCGTTCAGAATGGCGGTGCCGTTGTCCGGCAGCCCCTGAAAAATTTCGCCTTTGGCTTTGGCCACGCCTGCCAGCGAGCCGAACCCTTCCAGGTGCGCGGCCGCCAGGTTGTTGACCAGCGCCGTTTCCGGTCGCGCCAGGCTGGTGGTCCAGGCGATTTCGCCCTGATGGTTAGCGCCCAGCTCAATCACCGCGTACTGGTGCTGCGCGCTCAGACGCAGCAGCGTCAGCGGGACGCCGATATCGTTATTCAGATTGCCTGCGGTATACAGCGTTTCGCCGCACTGGCGCAGAATGGCGGCGGTCATCTCTTTGACCGAGGTTTTGCCGGAAGAGCCGGTCAGCGCCACGACGCGCGCCGTCGACTGCTGGCGAACCCAGCCGGCCAGCCGGCCCAGCGCTATGCGCGTATCGCTGACCACCACCTGAGGAACCGCAACAGGTAAGTGCTTACTGACTAACAGAGCCGCCGAACCGGCCGCTATTGCGTCGCCGACCAGCTCGTGCGCGTCAAAACGCTCGCCCTTCAGCGCGATAAACAGACAGCCGGCGCTTATCTTGCGCGTATCGGTGGTCACTTCGCTAAAGGTAAGGTCGCTGCCGATTAGTTCACCGCCGGTGATCTCAGCCAGCTTTTGCAGAGAGAGTGCGATCATGCCATCACCCCCAGCAAACGCGCCACGGTTTCGCGGTCGGAATAGTCCAGCCGACGGTTGCCGACGATTTGATAATCTTCATGACCTTTACCGGCAACCAGCACGATATCTTCTTCTTTAGCCTGCATGATGGCGTTAGTGACCGCCTGTGCTCGTCCGGCTACCACGCGGGCGCGGCCCGGATCGAGCAGGCCGGTCAGAATGTCGGCCACGATAGCGGCAGGATCTTCGCTGCGCGGGTTATCGTCGGTGATCACCACCACGTCGGAGAACTGCTCGGCAATGGCGCCCATCAGCGGACGCTTGCCTTTGTCGCGATCGCCGCCGCAGCCGAAGACGCACCACAGCTTGCCTTTACAGTGCAGGCGAGCGGCCTCCAGCGCTTTTTCCAGCGCGTCCGGCGTGTGGGCATAATCCACCACTACCGTTGGCTTCGCGGGCGAGCTGAAGACTTCCATACGGCCGGTGACCGGCTGTAGTCGGTTGCCGGTCGCCACCAGCTCGTTGAGCGGATAACCCAGCGCCAACAGCGTAGCCAGCGCCACCAGCAGATTGCTGACGTTAAACGCGCCCATCAGACGGCTTTCCAGCTCGCCGCCGCCCCAGCTGGAGTCAAAACGGATGGCGGCGCCGTTGTCGTGATAGCGCACGTCCGTCGCCTTCAGCCAGCGGCCATGACAGCCCGGCTCCAGGTTATCTTCCAGCGTAACGGCAACGGCGTCCGGCAGGTTCGCCAGCCAGCGGCGTCCCGTCTCGTCATCGGCATTGATAATGGCCTGGCCGACCATGTGCTCGGAGAAAAGCAGCCATTTGGCGGACTCATAGCGCGTCATATCACCGTGGTAGTCCAGGTGATCGCGGCTGAGGTTGGTAAAGGCCGCAGCGGCAAAAGGCAGCGCCGCTACGCGATGCTGCACCAGACCGTGGGAGGAAACCTCCATCGCGGCCAGCGTCGCGCCCTGCTCCACCAGCGAAGCCAGCGTCTGCTGTACCTCAACCGCCGAGCCGGTCGTGTTTTCAACCGGCGCCAGATGCCCGTAAAGGCCGTTGCCGACGGTGCCCATCACCGCGCCGGTTTCGCCCAGCAGCTGCGCCCATTGCGCCAGCAGCTGAGTGGTGGTGGTTTTGCCATTGGTGCCGGTCACGCCAATCAGGCGCAGTTTTTCGCCCGGCTGCTGGTAAAAGCGCCCGGCCAGCGCGGAAAGCCGCTGGCTCAGCTGCGCCAGATAAATCACCGGCACGCCGTGCACGGTAGTGATGTCGCCATCTTCCGCTTCGCCTTCCGCTTCGGCGATAATCGCCGCCACGCCCTGCGCGATAGCCTGGGGAATAAAACGACGGCCGTCTGCCGTATGGCCTTTTACGGCGACAAAGAGATCGCCGGCAGCCGCTAAACGGCTGTCCAGGATCATTTCACGCAGCGGCAGCGCGGGCGCGCCAGGCACCCACGGCGCCAGTAAGTCGTGCAGATTACGATCTGTCACTTGATCCCTCACTTATTGTCTACCAGCTCGTTTTTCTCAACGACCGGTAGCGCATCAGGTTCGATATTCATGGTGCGCAATACACCGCCCATAATGGCGCCAAACACCGGAGCCGAAACCGCGCCGCCGTAATATTTACCGGCCTGGGGATCGTTGATCACCACCACCAGCGCAAAACGGGGACGGCTTGCCGGTGCAACGCCGGCGGTGTAGGCAATATATTTGTTAACGTAGCGCCCGTCCGGCCCGACTTTTTTCGCCGTACCGGTTTTAATGGCGATGCGGTAGCCTTTGATGGCCGCTTTTACGCCGCCGCCGCCGGGCAGCGCCACGCTCTCCATCATATGCATGACGGTGCGAACCACTTCTTCAGAAAATACGCGCTGTCCGCCCACGGGCGGATCAACTTTGGTAATCGACAGCGGGCGATAGAGACCATAGCTGCCGATTGTGGCGTAGACTCGCGCTAACTGTAACGGCGTTACCATCAGCCCGTAGCCGAAAGAGAAGGTGGCCCTCTCTATGTCAGACCACCGTTGTTTTTGGGGATATAAGCCACTACTTTCTCCGACCAGTCCCAGATTGGTCGCTTTACCCAGTCCAAAGTGCGAGTAGGTTTCTACCAGCGCCGAGGACGGCATCGCTAACGCCAGCCTGGAAACGCCGACGTTACTCGATTTTTGCAGAACGCCGGTCAGCGTCAGCTCGTTATAGCGGGCCACGTCTTTGATCTCATGGCCGTTGATGCGGTAAGGCACGGTGTTCAGCACGCTGTTTTCGCGCACCACGCCGCGCTGTAGCGCGGTCATGACCACCATCGGTTTGACGGTTGAACCCGGCTCGAAAATATCGGTGATGGCGCGGTTGCGCATTACGTCTTTGGTAACGCCGGTAAGGTTGTTCGGGTTATAGGCCGGGCTGTTGGCCATCGCCAGCACTTCGCCGGTGTTAACATCCACCAGCACGGCGGTGCCCGACTCCGCCTTGTTAAAGGCGACGGCATTGTTCAGTTCGCGATAGACCAGCGCCTGCAGGCGTTCGTCAATGCTCAGCGCCAGGTTGTGCGCCGCCCGGCTGTCTACGGAAGAGACATCCTCAATCACGCGGCCATGGCGGTCTTTGCGCACGGTGCGCTCGCCCGGCTCGCCCGTCAGCCATTTATCAAAGCTCTTTTCGACGCCTTCAATGCCCTGACCATCAATGTTGGTAAAGCCGATCAGATGTGACGTGACCTGCCCTGCCGGATAGTAGCGACGCGACTCTTCCCGTAAAAAGATGCCGGGAAGCTTGAGTTTTTTAATGTAGTCGCCGATGGCCGGATTGACCTGGCGCGCCAGATAGACGAAGCGCCCTTTGGGGTTGGCGTTAACGCGCGCCGCCAGCTGATCCAGCGGAATGGAAAGCGCATCGGAAAGCGCCTGCCAGCGGCTGTCCAGCGTGATGCCGCCTTTGGCGTGCAGCTCTTTCGGATCGGCCCAGATAGCGTTGACCGGCACGCTGACGGCCAGCGGCCGCCCGGCGCGATCGGTGATCATGCCACGAGAGGTCGGAACGGCCTGGACGCGCAGCGAGCGCATATCGCCTTCCCGCACCAGCTTATCCGGGTTGATCACCTGCAGATAAGCCATGCGCGCCAGCAGTCCGCCCAGCGCGAGTAAAATACAGCCGCACAACAACGCAAAACGCCAGCTGACAAAGCTGGCCTGATCTTCCTGACGTTTTGTCTTAAGCGTCTTAACTGCGGCTTTCATTTATGCCCTTATGGCTGTACCACAATATTTTCCTGCGAAGGATCGACATGCTGCATTTGCAGTTTTTCCATCGCCGTTCTTTCCACGCGGCTGTGATCGCCCAGCGCATTCTCTTCCAGAATCAGGTTGCGCCATTCGATATCCAGCGCGTCGCGTTCCAGCACCAGCTGCTCGCGCTGCGCGGTGAGCAGGCGGGTTTTATGCGCCGTGGTCACCACCAGCACCGCAGACACCAGCACGGCGACAGCCAGGATCAGCGGGATTTTGCCGTGGCGTAAAAGATCGCCTGCAATCACGCCGGGTAAACTGTGTCGCTCGTTGCCGATCATGCGTCTGTTCTCTCAGCAATACGTAATACGGAACTGCGCGCGCGCGGGTTTTCCGCCACTTCCGCTTCGCCCGGCATCATTTTGCCCAGCGCTTTAAGCTGACGGCCGCCGAGCTTGCTCAGCTGCGCTTCCGTCATCGGAATACCGGCCGGAACCTGCGGGCCACGGCTCTGTTCGCGCATAAAGCGTTTGACGATACGGTCTTCCAGCGAGTGGAAGCTGATCACCGACAGGCGGCCCTGCGGCGCCAGCGCGGAAAGCGCGCCTTTCAGCGCTTTTTCAATCTCTTCCAGCTCGCTGTTGACCCAAATACGGATAGCCTGGAAGCTGCGCGTTGCCGGATGCTTGAATTTATCTTTTACCGGCGTAGCGGCATAAATCACGTCCGCCAGCTCTTTGGTGCGGGTCATTGGCTGCTCGCGGTTGCGCTCGACGATGGCGCGCGCGATGCGTTTTGCGAAGCGCTCTTCGCCAAAGGTTTTCAGCACAAAGGCGATATCGCTCTCCTCTGCCTGAAGCAGCCACTGCGCAGCAGATAAGCCTTTGGTCGGATCCATGCGCATATCCAGCGGGCCGTCGCGCATAAAAGAGAAGCCGCGTTCGGCATCATCCAGCTGCGGCGAAGAGACGCCCAAATCCAGTAAAATGCCGTCGATGCGGCCGGTCAGCCCGCGCGCGTCAACATACTCCGCCAGCGCGGAGAAAGGCCCATGTATAATGGTAAAGCGCGGATCGGTAATGGCGGCGGCGGCGGCAATAGCCTGCGGGTCGCGGTCGATGGCGTACAGACGCCCCTGTTCGCCCAGCGCGGAGAGGATCAGTCGGGAATGCCCGCCTCGTCCAAAGGTGCCATCAATATAGATGCCGTCTGGTTTGATATTGAGGCCGTTGACCGCCTCGTCCAGCAGCACCGTGGTATGTTTAAAATTTTCCTGCATAGCTATAATGACAAGTCCTGCAAGCGCTCAGATAGCGGTTCCTGAGACGACTGCTCCGCGTCAATATCCTCCCTGACTTGTTGATACCAGGTCTGTTCATCCCACAGCTCAAACTTGTTAAACTGTCCAACCAGCATCACTTCTTTGGTCAGATTCGCGTGCTGACGGAGCGTACCCGCAATCAGCAAACGGCCTGCATTATCCATCTGGCATTCGCTGGCATGACCAAGCAACAAGCGCTGAATACGGCGCTCTACCGGGTTCATGCTCGATAAGCGAGCCAGCTTACGTTCAATAATTTCCCATTCAGGCAGGGTGTAAAGCAGCAGGCATGGCTGATGGAGGTCAATAGTACACACCATTTGCCCCTGAGATTCCCCGATCAGCGTTTCGCGGTAGCGCATGGGCACAGCCAGTCGCCCTTTGCCGTCGAGATTGACTAACGTTGCTCCACGGAACATGCCAGTCTTCCCCTTTGGTTACCCTTAAGTCCCACTTTACACCACAAATTCCCACCCGGAGGAGTGTACGGAGCGGAGGAAATCATTGTCAAGCGACAGCGCAGGCCCTGAAGAATTATTTCTTTTCCAGAAAAAACAGCAAAGAGTTAAAAAAGAAGCGCCTTTAGCGCGCTATCGAAAATTAAACTAATGAATAGTGACGGGAAATTGATGAGAAAGTCTGAGTTGTTCAAAAATATACCAGCCGTTACCCGTAAAATTCCGGCCGCCAACTTTAGCCGTTGACCGGTATTTTAAGGAATTTCCTAAGAAAATGGCCTGATAGTGCCGTTCTGCCTGATGCGGCAGCGAAGGCGTGTCGCTAACGTTTTAATAAGCGTGCATTTTCGGAAAGTTAAAATCATTTGAAACTTTATCTTTACTTTTATTTACGCTAACGACAAACCAAAAACGCACCGGTCTTATTTGGGCATCCGGCACCGCGCGAAAAGTTGCGAAACCAGAAAAATAAAAGGTGCCAATAAAAGACACCCTTTTAGCAACTGATTAACTTCCTTTACGGCTCAGGCGTCCACGCCGGTAAAGATTGCGACGGATACGCGTCAGGCCGGGTTTTGGCTTACGCGGCTCGTCCAGGCTGGCCAGCACCAGTTCCAGCACCCGCTCGGCCACGTCGCGATGACGCTGACCTACCGCCAGTACCGGACAATCCAGAAAATCCAGCAGCTCATGATCGCCGAAGGTGGCTATTGATAAATCGGTCGGCATCCGCCCTTCCCGCTTCAGCGCCACGTCCATCACGCCCTGCAGCAGACCAAAAGAGGTGGTAAACAGCGCATCGGGCATGGCGTGCGTTTCCAGCCAGGTTTCAAACAGCGCCGCCGCCGCCGTGCGCTCAAAGCTGTTGGCATAGATATAGTCGATATGGCGCTCGTCGCCCTGCCACGCCTGGCGAAAGCCCATTTCACGCAGGAAGCTGACGGACAGCTCCGGCAGCGCGCCGAGGTAAAGAATGGATTCAGCCGGCTGCTTGCGCAGTTCGGCCGCCAGCATCTCGGCATCATCCTGATCGGCGCCGACGACGCTGGTGAAGTGTTCACGATCCAGCGCGCGATCCAGCGCTACGATCGGCAGCGGATCGTTAATCCAGCGCTGATAAAAAGGGTGTTCCGGCGGCAGGGAGGTCGAAACGATAATCGCGTCTACCTTGCGCTGTAACAGGTGTTCCACACAGCGCATTTCGTTATCCGGCTGATCTTCGGAGCAGGCGATCAGCAGCTGATAGCCGCGCTGACGGGCCTGGCGCTCCAGATAATTCGCGATCCGCGTATAGCTGGTATTCTCTAAATCGGGAATAACCAGGCCTATCGAGCGGGTACGCCCTGCCCTTAAACCTGCGGCGACCGCATTAGGGTGATAATTATGCTCGCGAACCACCGCCATGACTTTTTCTACGGTCTTGTCGCTGACACGATACTGCCGGGCTTTTCCGTTTATAACGTAGCTGGCCGTCGTGCGCGATACACCAGCAAGACGCGCAATTTCATCCAGTTTCACAATAACTCCACGCTTCAGGCACCATGACGGCGCAGAAAAAATAGCCATGTCGCGGCTAAGGATAAGATAATCTTACATCTAACGGCTGCGCCAGCAACCTCTTTTAGTCCCAGTCGGGAGCTTTCTGGCAAAAATAAAAAAACCCGGCATTACGCCGGGTTAGAAGCTTTTCGCAATTATCACGCGGGGCAATCAGCGCATAATTCGCTCGCCGCGCGCAACACCGACAACGCCTGAACGTGCAACCTCAACGATTTCCGCCACTTCACGAACGGTGCTTAAAAAAGCGTCCAGCTTGTCGCTGGTGCCCGCCAGCTGAACCGTATAAAGCGAAGGCGTCACGTCGACGATCTGCCCACGGAATATTTCCGCGCTACGCTTAACCTCTTCACGCCCGTAGCCGGTCGCCTGGATTTTCACCAGCATGATCTCGCGCTCGACAAACGCGCCCTGGCCCAGCTCCGTGACGCGCAGCACGTCCACCAGCTTGTGCAGCTGCTTTTCAATCTGCTCCAGCACCTTCTCGTCGCCCACGGTCTGAATAGTCATCCGCGACAGCGTCGGATCGTCAGTAGGCGCGACGGTCAGGCTTTCGATGTTGTAGCCGCGCTGAGAAAAAAGCCCTACTACCCGCGATAATGCGCCGGATTCGTTTTCCAGCAGTACCGATAAAACACGACGCATAATTATGTCCTCTCCGTTTTGCTCAGCCACATTTCGTCCATTCCGCCGCCGCGGATCTGCATCGGGTAAACGTGCTCGCTGCCGTCAACGTTAACGTCCACAAACACCAGGCGGCCTTTACGCAGCTCTACCAGCGCCTGGCTCAGTTTTTCTTCCAGCTCATGCGGATGATTAATGCCGATGCCGACATGGCCGTAAGCCTCCGCCAGCCTGATAAAATCGGGCAGCGACTCCATATAGGATTGCGAATGCCGTCCCGAATAGATCATATCCTGCCACTGCTTCACCATGCCCAGATAGCGATTGTTAAGGCTCAGCACCAGCACCGGCAGATTATATTGCAGCGCGGTCGACAGCTCCTGAATATTCATCTGAATACTGCCGTCGCCCGTGACGCAAACCACGGTTTCCTCCGGCAGCGCCAGCTTGACGCCCAGCGCGGCAGGCAGGCCGAAGCCCATCGTGCCCAGACCGCCCGAGTTGATCCAGCGGCGCGGCTTGTCAAAGGGATAATAAAGCGCGGCGAACATCTGATGCTGCCCCACGTCGGAGGTCACGTAGGCGTCGCCGTTGGTCAGACGCCAGATCGTTTCGATCACCGCCTGCGGCTTGATTTTCTCGCTGCTGCGATCGAACGCCAGGCACTGACGCGCTCGCCACTGTTCGATGCTCTGCCACCAGTCGCGCAGGCTGTCGCAATCCTGCTCGCTGTGCTGTTTTAGCATCTCCAGCATCTGCTTCAGCACATCGCGGGCATCGCCGACGATAGGCACGTCTGCCGGCACGGTTTTGGAGATAGTCGCGGGATCGATATCAATATGCAGCACCGTCGCGTTCGGACAATACTTCATTAAATTATTGGTGGTGCGGTCATCGAAACGCACGCCAACGGCGAAAATAACGTCGGCATTGTGCATCGTCATATTCGCTTCATAGGTGCCGTGCATCCCCAACATGCCTAAACACTGGCGATGGGTGCCGGGGAAAGCGCCCAGGCCCATCAGCGAGCAGGTCACCGGCAAATTGAGTTGTTCGGCGAACTCGCGCAGCTCGTTGGCGCAGTCGGCATTGATTACGCCGCCGCCCGCATAGAGAACGGGTTTTTTCGCCGCCAGCAGGCTTTGCAGCGCGCGCTTGATTTGGCCCCGATGCCCCTGCGTCGTGGGATTGTAAGAGCGCATACTGACCGATTCCGGCCACTGATACGGCAGCTTGTTCGCCGGATTCATCATATCTTTTGGCAGGTCGATCACCACCGGGCCGGGACGCCCGCTGGCCGCCAGCCAGAAGGCTTTTTTCACGACGGTGGGGATATCTTCAACCTGCCTCACCATAAAGCTGTGTTTGACGATCGGCCGCGAAATACCGACCATGTCGCACTCCTGGAAGGCGTCATAGCCAATAAGGGAGGAAGGAACCTGCCCGGAGAGCACGACCATAGGAATAGAATCCATATAGGCGGTGGCAATGCCGGTAATAGCGTTGGTGGCGCCCGGCCCGGACGTGACCAGCACCACGCCGGTTTCGCCGGTAGCGCGTGCGTAGCCATCGGCCATATGTACAGCGCCCTGCTCATGGCGCACCAGCACGTGGTCAATGCCGCCCACGGTTTGCAATGCGTCATAGATATCCAGTACTGCCCCGCCGGGGTAGCCGAACACATGTTTTACGCCCTGATCGATTAACGATCGGACCACCATCTCGGCTCCTGACAACATCTCCATTTTTGCCTCCAGGCTTTAAGGTGCTGATTTACCGACGTGCTTAACGCGCTTATGCAGAAAATAACGCCTGCCTGCCGATAAGTTCAAAACCTGTGTTTATTCAACCGCTAAAAATATTTTCAGCGGCCAGGTACAGGGCGATGCCCGTTTTATTTTTGCTTTGAGTGAAGATTTACCATAACCGCAGAAAACCCGACAGGCAAACGTCCTGCACGTGACTGATGAATGAAAGCCCTCATTAAGGCACTACCTGTTTCGCTAACGCGTCGACGTTTACACTAACTATTCGCCAGGAAAAAAGCGGTTTATGCTGACTGCGCTTTATTTTCCAGTGTGATCGTTTCGTTATTAATGAGTGAACTTCTTTGAATAAAGTTTACCTGTTCAAACATCGCGGCGGATTTAGTTTTTTCTGCTGCTTCCCGATCTATCTGAAAAAGAATGCGCTAACTAACCGGGCATTGTTGGTGAAAGTTGTTTATAAGAAAAACCTATGTAATATACTGATAAAAAAGGCTATTTTTGCTAAAAACCGCCAGCACTCCCTTTTGTTTTTCGATGGTTTTCTGCTGGGCGGCCTGCCGTACGCCTTTTTGTTCTGTCTGCCTTTGCTGAGCCAGAATAATTTCTCTGCGCTGATTTTACGTCGCTAATTATAACCTTGTGACTCGCCTTGACATCGCCCCCCGCTTTCAAGTATCAATAAAGGAACAGCAAATTTATGAGGCCTGACTCAATGATCCGTACCCTCCTCCTACCTGGTCTACTACTAAACGCATATTTATGCGCGGTAGACTTGTGGGCGGAATGAATCACTGATTCAGGCTTGCAAACTAAAAAACCCGCGCTACTGCGCGGGTTTTTTTATGCTCGTAGCATTAGCGATGCAAACATGAAAGGAATTATCTGATGAGCCAACAAGTTATTATTTTCGATACCACGCTGCGTGATGGCGAACAGGCATTACAGGCCAGCCTGAGCGTGAAAGAGAAATTGCAGATAGCGCTGGCGCTGGAGCGTATGGGCGTTGATGTGATGGAGGTCGGTTTTCCGGTTTCTTCGCCAGGCGACTTCGAATCCGTGCAGACTATCGCTCGCCAGGTAAAAAACAGCCGTGTTTGCGCGCTGGCCCGCTGTGTGGAAAAAGATATCGATGCGGCTTACGAAGCGCTGCGCGTGGCCGAAGCCTACCGCATCCACACCTTTCTGGCGACGTCGCCCATGCATATCGCCACCAAGCTGCGCAGCACGCTGCCGGAAGTGATCGAGCGCGCCGTGCGTATGGTAAAACATGCGCGTAACTACACCGACGACGTCGAATTTTCCTGCGAAGACGGCGGTCGGACGCCAATCGACGATCTGTGCCGCGTCGTGGAAGCCGCCATCAACGCCGGCGCCACTACCATCAATATCCCTGACACCGTGGGCTACACCCTGCCGAGCGAGTACAGCAACATTTTCACCCAGCTGCGCAACCGCGTGCCCAATATCGACAAAGCGATCCTGTCAGTGCATACCCATGACGATTTGGGCATGGCGGTCGGCAATTCTATCGCCGCCGTGCAGGCTGGCGCGCGCCAGATTGAGGGCACCATTAACGGTTTGGGC
Source organism: Erwinia sp. STN24 (assembly GCF_041320675.1). Taxonomy (NCBI): domain Bacteria; kingdom Pseudomonadati; phylum Pseudomonadota; class Gammaproteobacteria; order Enterobacterales; family Erwiniaceae; genus Erwinia; species Erwinia sp. STN24. The sequence continues at coordinate 27,356 of NZ_JBGGPM010000009.1, forward strand.
GAGCGTGCAGGCAACTGTGCGCTGGAAGAAGCCATCATGGCGATAAAAACCCGCAGCCAGCTGATGAACGTGCATACCCATATTCACCATCAGGAAATCTACCGCACCAGCCAGCTGGTCAGCCAGATCTGCAATATGCCAATCCCGGCCAATAAAGCCGTGGTGGGCAGCGGCGCTTTCGCCCACTCCTCCGGTATTCACCAGGACGGCGTGCTGAAAAACCGCGAAAACTACGAAATCATGACGCCGGAATCGATCGGCCTGCACCAAATCCAGCTGAACCTGACCTCTCGCTCCGGTCGTGCGGCCGTGAAACACCGCATGGAGGAGATGGGTTACAAAGAGCAGGATTACAATCTGGACAGCCTGTACGACGCCTTCCTGAAGCTGGCCGATAAAAAGGGCCAGGTGTTCGATTACGATCTGGAAGCGCTGGCCTTTATTAACAAGCAGAACGAAGAGCCGGAACATTTCCGCCTGGACTACTTCAGCGTGCAGTCCGGCTCCAGCGTGATGGCAACCGCTTCGGTCAAGCTGAACTGCGGAGAAGAATCCATCGCCGAAGCCGCGACGGGCAACGGGCCGGTGGATGCCGTTTACCAGGCGATCAACCGTATTACCGACTTTGATATCGAGCTGGTGAAATATCAGCTGACCGCCAAAGGCCACGGCAAAGATGCGCTGGGCCAGGTTGATATCGTGGTGAACTATAACGGCCGTAAATTCCACGGCGTGGGCCTGGCGACGGATATCGTGGAATCCTCCGCCAAAGCCATGATCAACGCCCTGAACAATATCTGGCGCGCGCGCCAGGTCGAGCAGGAACTGCAGCGCAAAGCCAACGAAAAGGAAGCCGTATAATGACAAGGACTTATCATATTGCCGTATTGCCGGGCGACGGCATCGGGCCGGAAGTCATGGCGCAGGCCGCGAAGGTGCTGGATGCGGTACGTCAGCGTTTCGATCTGCGCATCACCACCAGCGAGTATGACGTCGGCGGCATTGCCATCGACCGTCACGGCGAGCCGCTGCCGCCGGCCACCGTGGCGGGCTGCGAACAGGCGGATGCGATCCTGTTTGGCTCCGTCGGCGGCCCGAAATGGGAACACCTGCCGCCAGCGGAGCAGCCGGAGCGCGGTGCGCTGCTACCGTTGCGTAAGCACTTCAGACTGTTCAGCAACCTGCGGCCGGCCAGCCTGCATCAGGGGCTGGAAGCGTTCTGCCCGCTACGCGCCGATATCGCCGCCAAAGGCTTCGATATTCTGGTGGTGCGCGAGCTGACCGGCGGCATCTATTTTGGCCAGCCGAAAGGCCGTGAAGGTAGCGGCCAGCACGAGCGCGCCTTTGATACCGAGGTTTATCACCGCTTCGAGATCGAACGCATCGCCCGCATCGCCTTTGAATCTGCCCGCAAGCGCCGTAAAAAAGTGACGTCGATTGATAAAGCAAACGTGCTGCAATCGTCCATTTTATGGCGGCAGATCGTAACGGAAGTGGCGCAGGATTACCCGGATGTCGAGCTGCATCATATGTATATTGATAACGCCACGATGCAGCTGATCAAAGAACCTTCACAGTTCGACGTTATGCTTTGCTCTAACCTGTTTGGCGATATTCTCTCCGACGAGTGCGCGATGATTACCGGCTCGATGGGGATGCTGCCTTCCGCCAGCCTTAACGAACAGGGTTTTGGCCTGTTTGAACCGGCAGGCGGCTCCGCGCCGGATATCGCCGGAAAAAATATTGCCAATCCTGTCGCTCAGATCCTGTCGCTGGCGCTGCTGCTGCGCTACAGCCTGCAAGCCGCCGACGCGGCCGATGCCATTGAGCAGGCCATCAGCCGCGCGCTGGCAGAAAATTACCGTACCGGCGACCTGGCTGGCGACGGCGACGCCGTCGGCACCGAGGAGATGGGTTCCGTTATCGCCCGATTTATCCGCGAAGCCTGATTATGAAAACATTATACGAGAAGCTGTTTGACGCCCATGTCGTGTATGAAGCGCCTGACGAGACGCCGCTGCTTTATATCGACAGGCACCTGGTGCATGAAGTGACCTCGGCGCAGGCTTTTGACGGTCTGCGCGCGCACGGCCGCCCGGTGCGTCAGCCGGGTAAAACTTTCGCCACGATGGATCACAACGTCTCTACGCAAACGCGGGATATCAACGCCAGCGGCGAGATGGCGCGCATTCAGATGTCGATGCTGATCAAAAACTGCGAAGAATTCGGCGTGCGGCTGTACGATCTGAAGCATCCTTTTCAGGGCATTGTGCACGTTATCGGGCCTGAACAGGGCATGTCGCTGCCCGGTATGACCATCGTCTGCGGCGATTCGCATACTTCTACCCACGGCGCTTTCGGCGCGCTGGCGTTTGGCATCGGCACGTCAGAAGTCGAACACGTGCTGGCAACGCAGACGCTGAAGCAGTCGCGCGCTAAAACCATGAAGATCGAAGTCGTGGGGCAGACGGCGCCGGGCATTACCGCCAAGGATATCGCGCTGGCGATCATCGGTAAAACCGGCAGCGGCGGCGGCAACGGGCACGTGGTGGAGTTCTGCGGCCCGGCCGTGGAGCAGCTCAGCATGGAAGGCCGCATGACGCTGTGCAATATGGCGATTGAGCTGGGCGCGAAAGCGGGCCTGGTCGCGCCGGATGAGACCACGTTTAATTATGTGAAGGGCCGCCAGTTTGCGCCCAAAGATGGGGCCTGGGAACAGGCAGTCGCCTACTGGCGCACGCTGAAATCCGATAGCGGTGCCCGCTTTGATAAAGTCGTGACGCTTAATGCCAGTGAGATCGCGCCGCAGGTCACCTGGGGCACCAATCCCGGCCAGGTGATCGCCGTCAACGACGTCATCCCCGATCCGGCCAGCTTCAGCGATCCCATTGAACGCGCCTCGGCGGAAAAAGCGCTGGCCTATATGGATCTCAAACCGGGCATCAGGCTGACTGACGTGCGGATTGATAAGGTATTTATCGGCTCCTGCACCAATTCCCGTATTGAGGATCTGCGCGCGGCGGCCTCCGTGGTCAAAGGGCATAAAATCGCCGCTGGCGTGCAGGCTTACGTCGTGCCCGGCTCCGGGCCGGTCAAAGCGCAGGCCGAAGCGGAAGGTCTGGATCAAATCTTTCTGGCTGCCGGTTTCGAATGGCGCCTGCCCGGCTGCTCGATGTGTCTGGCGATGAATAACGATCGCCTGAGTCCGGGCGAGCGCTGCGCCTCAACCAGCAACCGTAATTTCGAAGGCCGCCAGGGCCGTGGCGGACGTACGCATTTGCTCAGCCCGGCGATGGCCGCCGCTGCGGCGGTAGCCGGTCGCTTTGCCGATATCCGCGAGCTGGATCAGGAGTAACTATGGCGAAAAAATTTACGCAGCATACGGGCGTGGTGGTACCGATGGACGCCGCCAACGTCGACACCGACGCCATTATCCCGAAGCAGTTTTTACAGATGGTGACGCGCACCGGTTTTGGCCGCAACCTGTTTTACGACTGGCGCTACAAGGATGCGGAAGGTCAGATCCCTGACCCGGACTTTATCCTGAATAAACCGGCCTTTCGCGGCGCCAGCATTATGCTGACGAGGGAGAACTTCGGCTGTGGATCTTCGCGCGAACACGCGCCCTGGGCGCTGACCGACTACGGTATCCAGGCGATTATCGGCAGTGATTTCGCCGATATTTTTGCCAATAACGCGTTTAATAACCAGCTGCTGCTGGTAACGTTAAGCGAAGCCGAAATGGATGCGCTGTTTCAACGGGTCGCCGCCGAGCCGGGCGTCAGCTTTACCGTGGATTTGGACAGGCAGGAAGTGGTGGCAGGCGACAAGCGTTACGCTTTCAGCATCGATCCTTTCCGTCGTCACTGCCTGTTGAACGGGCTGGATAGCATTGGCCTGACGCTGCAGCACGAAGCCAGCATCAGCGAGTATGAACGGCGGCAGCCAGCGTTCTTGCGCTAGCTTCAGTCGGGTTAAAAGCGGCCCGAGCGGGCCGCTTCCCTCCACTCAAACATCCTTCACCTTAGCCGACATCGCCAAAGCCGCGACGGCGAGGATCAGCGCGCCCCAGTAAACCGAATAGTGGCCGAACGTTTCTGCCAGCGCGCCCTGCAACACGCCCGCCAGGATCACGCCGGTCGAAATGCTGTTGGTAAAAAGCGTGGTGGCCGCACCCGGTCTGCCGGGCATCAGATCCTGAAAATAGAGCATGCCAATCCCGGCGATGATGCCGATAAAAATAGCGTTGAAAATCTGTAGCGCCAGCAGCGCCGCACGCGAGTGAAACAGCACCAGCCCCAGATAAAACAGCACGCCCGCCGCCACGGCAAACAGCATCATATTGCGCTTGCCGAAGCGCTTAACATAGTGCCCGGCCAGCAGCATCGCCGGGATCTCCAGGCCCGCCGCCACGCCCATCAGCAGGCCCGCCAGCCTGTCCGGCAGGCCCAGCACGCTGCTGATATAAAGCGGCATATCAATGATATACATGGTGTTGCAGGTCCACATCAGCAGCGAGGCGATAAACAAAAGCCGCACGTCTCTGTTTTTCCACGCGCTGATTTGCGTGATAACCACCTCCGGCGACTGTTCCACCCGTGGTACAGAAGGCAGCGCAAACCAGATCAGCGCGATGCAGAGCACAAACAGCGCGGCGGCAACGGAAAACATGGTGGTAAAGCCGTAGTTCAACGCCAGCGCGAAAGAGAGCGGCGGGCCAATCACCCACGCCAGCGAAAGCTGGGCGCGCATTACCGAACTGAACATCACGACTTCACGCGCAGAGCTGTCCGCATACTCGCGCGCCAGCGCAAAAATTTGCGGCATGGCGACGCTGGCCAGCGCCGACAGCAGCACGCCAAAAGTGATCAGCGTCAGATAATCGCGGTTAAAAGCGAACAGCAGCGCGTTGCCTGTCGCCATCAGACAGCAAAAGAGGATCAGCATACGTCGATCGCCACGGTTGTCCGATCGTTTCGCCAGCAGCAGGCTGACCGCAATACCGGCAATTGCGTTCACGGTATAAAACAGCCCGACCCAGAATGGCCGCTCGCCCACTTCGCGCGTCAGAAACAGGCTCAGCGTTGGCGCCTGTAGCGCCCCCGCGATACCCACCATAAAAGAGACAGCCATAAAAGCGAGGTAAACCGGGTTAATACGACGTTGACGCGTAAGCAACGATTTCATACCACATCCCTTGCAAATAAAGAGGCCCGCACGCGGGCGCAAACAGCAAGCATAGAAGAAAACGGGAAATGAAAAAAGCCAGCGGGCAAGACGCCTGCTGGCTGGTGAAAGCACACCCTACTCAGATATAAAGTCTTGAAAGCGCGCCATTCAAAAGAATGCCTCCCGCACTTTCATCGCTAACCAGTATTGCCTTAATATAGGGCAAGAAAAACAGGCGACTTTTCAGCAAGAGTTCCCCTTTTATGCAATCAACGCGTTTACAGCAGCAGTTTATCCGGCTCTGGCAGAGCTGCGAGGGCCAGCCGCAGGAAACCACGCTCGACCAGCTGGCGCTCCAGCTTAGCTGTTCGCGTCGCCATATGCGTAACCTGCTTGGCGCCATGCAGCAGGCGGGCTGGCTAACCTGGCAGGCAGAAGCCGGGCGCGGCAAGCGCTCGAAGCTGACGTTTCACTATACGGGCCTGGCGCTTCAGCAGCAGCGCGCGGAAGACCTGCTGGAGCAGGATCGCATCGATCAGCTGGTGCAGCTGGTCGGCGATAAAAATACCGTGCGGCAGATGCTGCTCTCTCATCTCGGCCGCAGCTTTCGCCAGGGAAAACATATCCTGCGGGTGCTCTATTATCGCTCGCTGCTGAACCTGAATCCCGCCACCGCGTTGCGTCGTTCGGAAACGCATCTGGCCCGGCAGATCTTCAGCGGCCTGACGCGCATAAATGAGGAAAACGGGGAAATCGAGCCGGATATCGCCCACCACTGGCAGTCGGTTTCTTCGCTGCACTGGCGCTTCTATTTACGCCCTGCGGTGCATTTCCATCACGGACGCGAGCTGGAGATGGCGGATGTGATCGCCACGCTGGAACGCGCGCGGACGCAGCCGCTTTTCGCCAATATCGTCCGTATTCACTCTTCCACGCCCTGGACGCTGGATATTCATCTGCACCAGCCCGACCGCTGGCTGCCGTGGCTGCTGGCGGGCGTCGGCGCGCTGATCGTGCCGAAAGAGTGGCCTTTTCTGCCCGATTTCAGCCGTCAGCCCGTCGGCACCGGGCCCTATGCCGTGGTGCGTAATCAGCAGAGCCAGCTTAAGATCGAAGCCTTCGACGCCTATTTCGGCTACCGCGCGCTGCTTGATGAGGTCAACATCTGGGTATTACCGGAAATCAGCGAGGAGCTGGTCTATTCCGGCGTCAGGCTGGAAGGCGGCAGCCTGGATGAAAAATCGGAAGAGAGCCGCCTTGAAGAAGGCTGCTATTTTCTGCTGTTCGACCAGCGTTCGCCGCTGGGACGGGACGAGCAGATCCGTCGCTGGGTCAGCGCCATCGCCAACCCGATAGCGCTGCTGAACCGCGCCGGAGCGGGCTATCAGCGCTACTGGTTTCCGGCCTACGGGCTGCTGCCGCGCTGGCATCATCGACGCGATCTGGACGCGCCGGAAAAGCCGACGGGCCTGACCTCGCTTACGCTGACCTGGTATGGCGATCATCTTGAGCATCAGGCTATTGCTAATTTGCTCCATCCGCTGCTGGCTGCGCAAGGGGTGACGCTGGTCACGAAGCAGGTCGATTACGCCAGCTGGCATCAGGGCGAAGCGGAAAGCGACATCTGGCTGGGCAGCGCTAACTTTACCCTGCCGCTGGAGTTTTCGCTGTTTGCCCTGCTGTATGAGATCCCGCTGCTGCAACACTGCGTGCCGATTGACTGGCAGCAGGATGCGCAGCGCTGGCGCGAACAGCAGCTGCCGCTGGCCGACTGGAGCAGGCAGCTGATCGCCGACTGCTACTTTCATCCGCTTTTCCATCACTGGCTGCTGCTGGAAGGCGAACGCAGTATGCGCGGGGTGCGCATGAATACGCTGGGCTGGTTTGACTTCAAGTCCGCATGGTTTGCACCGCCCGAATCATGATGCTTTCGCTACCCTGTAGAAATCATTAGAATAAGCCGTTCTCAACGGGGTGCGCGGCATTGGCCGACGCTGAGATAAACCCGTCGAACCTGACCCGGCTAATACCGGCGTAGGGATTTGAGAGTGCTTCACCTGCTCAGATCGCGCGTCGCCTGACCCTCAAGGAACTCCAGGTGCTAAAAAAAATCCTGCCTCTGCTGCTGCTCTGCTCGCTTTCCGCCGTTGCCGCCAAACCCGCGCTGACGGTCTATACCTATGACTCTTTCTCTTCCGAATGGGGACCCGGTCCGGCCATTAAAAAGGCTTTTGAGGCCGACTGCGGCTGCGAGCTGCGCTATGTCGCCCTGCCCGACGGCGTCGCGCTGCTGAACCGCCTGCGTATGGAAGGGAAAAACAGCCGCGCCGACGTGGTGCTGGGGCTGGATAACAACCTGCTGGACGCGGCGGAAAAAACCGGCCTGTTTGCCGCCAGCGGCGTCGATACGCGCAGCGTCACCGTGCCGGGCGGCTGGTCAAACAGCACTTTCGTTCCCTACGACTACGGCTGGTTCGCCTTTGTCTATGACAAAACTAAACTGCAAAACCCGCCCAAAAGCCTGAAAGAGCTGGTCGAGGGCAGTCAGCCGCTGAAAATTATCTACGAAGATCCGCGCACCAGCACGCCGGGACTGGGCCTGCTGCTGTGGATGCAGAAAGTCTATGGCGATAACGCGCCCGCCGCCTGGCAGAAGCTGGCGCAGAAAACCGTGACCGTGACCAAAGGCTGGAGCGAGGCTTACGGCCTGTTTCTGAAGGGCGAAGCCGACATGGTGCTGAGCTACACCACCTCACCCGCTTATCATTTGATTGCCGAGAAAAAAACGCAGTATACCGCTGCCGACTTTAGTGAAGGTCATTACCTCCAGGTGGAAGTCGCCGGGCAGCTTAAAACCAGTAAACAGCCGCAGCTGGCGCAGAAGTTTATGCAGTTTATACTGGCTCAGCCTTTCCAGCAGACCATTCCGCAGGGCAACTGGATGTATCCCGCCGTGGCGGGCAAGCTGCCGGCAGGCTTTGACACGCTGACCCTGCCGAAAACCACGCTGCAATATTCGTCGCAGAACGTTGCCAGCCATCGCAGCCAATGGATCAGCGAATGGCAACGCGCCGTCAGCCGCTAGCCAGCTATCAGCCTTCAGGCAGCCTCGTTCCTGGCTGCCTGGCCGCCACGCTGCTGGTCGCCGTGGCGCTGCTCGCCTTTATCGCGCTGGGGCGCAACGCGCCGGTCAGCGCCCGCGCGCTTTGGGAAGACAGCTATCTGTGGCACGTCCTCCGCTTTTCCTTCTGGCAGGCGTTTCTCTCCGCTTTGCTGGCGCTGACGCCCGCCGTGCCGCTGGCGCGGGCGTTGTATCGCCGCCGCTTTCCGGGCAGGCAACTCGTGCTGCGCCTTTGCGCGATGACGCTGGTGCTGCCGGTGCTGGTGGCGGTATTCGGTATCCTCAGCGTTTACGGGCGTACGGGATGGCTGGCGTCGCTGTGCGCCTGGCTGGGCGTGGACTATCACTTTACGCCTTATGGTTTGCAGGGCATTTTGTTGGCGCACGTCTTTTTTAACCTGCCGCTGGCCGCCAGGCTGCTACTGCAAACGCTGGAGCAAATCCCCACCGAACAGCGCCAGCTGGCCGCGCAGCTGGGCGTCACGGGCTGGCATCAGTTTCGCCTGGTTGAGTGGCCCTGGCTGCGGCGCCAGCTGCTGCCGGTCGGCTCGCTGATCTTTATGCTCTGCTTCGCCAGCTTCGCCACCGTGCTGGCGCTGGGCGGCGGCCCTAAGGCCACCACTATCGAGCTGGCGATTTTTCAGGCGCTGAATTTTGATTACGATCCCGGCCGCGCCGCCTTACTGGCGCTGCTGCAAATGATCTGCTGCCTGAGCCTGGTGTTGCTGAGCCAGCGGCTGAGTAAAGCGCTGCCGTCAGGCACCACTCATCTGCAAGGCTGGCGGGATAAGCAGGAAGCGCCGGGCGCGAAGCTGCTGGACGGCGTACTGCTGTTGCTGCTGCTGCTGCTGATCGCGCCGCCGCTGTTGGCCGTGATTGCCAGCGGCCTGAACAGCAACCTGTTTAGCGTCCTGCAACAGCCCGCGCTCTGGCAGGCGACCTTTACCTCGCTACGCATCGCCCTGGGCGCCGGCGTGCTCTGCGTGCTGCTGACCACGATGCTGCTGTGGAGCAGCCGCGAGCTGCGCCTGCGCCAGCAGCCTTTCGCGGGCCAGCTGATGGAGCTGAGCGGAATGCTGATCCTGGCGATGCCGGGGATCGTGCTGGCGACCGGTTTTTTCCTGTTGCTGAACGATACCCTCGGTCTGCCGCAGTCTGCGGACGGCATTGTTATCTTTACCAATGCGCTGATGGCCGTGCCCTACGCGATGAAAGTGCTGGAAAATCCTTTGCGCGATATCGCCGAGCGCTACAGCCGCCTTTGTCTGGCGCTGGATATTCGCGGGCTGAACCGTCTGCGGCTGATCGAGCTGCGCGCGTTAAAACGGCCGCTGGCGCAGGCGCTGGCGTTTGCCAGCGTGCTGTCGGTCGGCGATTTCGGCGTGGTGGCGCTGTTCGGCAACGAAGATTTCCGCACCCTGCCGTTCTGGCTTTACCAGCAGATGGGCGCCTATCGCAGCGAGGATGGCGCGGTGACCGCGCTGCTGCTGCTGCTGCTCTGCTTTCTTTTGTTTACCCTGATTGAAAAACTGCCGGGACGCCATGCTGACGTTGACTAACCTTACCTGGATCTACCAGCATCTGCCGATGCGCTTTTCCCTGTCGATGCAGGCCGGGGAGCGCCTGGCGATACTTGGCCCCAGCGGCGCAGGTAAAAGCACCCTGCTGAGCCTGGTAGCGGGTTTTCTTACCGCCGACAGTGGCGAACTGCGGCTGAACGGCGAAGATCATCGCGCTACGCCGCCGGCCAGGCGGCCGGTTTCCATGCTGTTTCAGGAAAATAACCTGTTTCCCCATCTTACCGTGGCGCAAAATATCGGGTTGGGGCTGCATCCGGGGCTGCGGCTGACGGCGGAACAGCAGCGAAGCTTGCAGACGATTGCGGAGAGGGTCGGTCTGGAAGACTATCTGACCCGTCTGCCGGGCGAGCTTTCCGGCGGGCAGCGTCAGCGCGCCGCGCTGGCCCGTTGCCTGGTGCGCCAGCAGCCGATCCTGCTGCTGGACGAACCGTTCTCGGCGCTGGATCCGGCGCTGCGTAAAGAGATGCTGGCGTTGACGGATGAAGTTTGTCGGGAAAGAAAGATGACGCTGCTGATGGTGTCGCACAGTATTGAGGATGCGGCGCGCATCACGCCGCGCAGCGCCCTGGTGGTCGATGGCCGGATTTTCTGGGACGGCAGCACTTCTGCCTTGCTTAACGGTGAGGTCAAAGAGGCGGCCATATTAGGCATTAGCCTGCGGTAACGACGGCGGCGCCTGGTTTACATACCGGGCCTCTCTGCCTTAAGCCGAGCCACGTCGTAAGCATTCGCTGGCATAGCTACAGTCCACATTAAACTGGTACTGCTAACTAAGTCATCTTTCCTGCAACGGCACAGATATATTGATATCAACAGGGCCAGACGGCTTTATTTACTTATTAAATATTTTCCTTTTTATTGACATATATTAACGCACAGGAATAGTCACCTTATTCATCTGTTAATTCAACTCAGAAACAAACTATTATCCTGTCATAAATAAAATGAATGATGAATGTCATGTAAGTTACATAAAGATATGTTACTAATGCGATATAGCAAGCATGACCAGAAATCTATTTTATTAAAGGAAAACAGGCAATGATTGATGCGCAAAAAAAGACGATATTAATCACCGGTGGGTCTAAAGGGCTTGGCCTGTCCTATGCCAGAGCGCTGGCGAAAGATCATCGGGTTATTATTACCGGCAGAGATGCGCAAAGACTGGCCGAACTTGAAGAGGAGTTTGGCGGTGCCGTTCACTGCCTCCAGTGCGACGTTACCGATCGGGTCGCGGTTGCCGCCTGCTTTGCCAGCATAGCCGACAAGTTTGGTCATATTGATGTTGTGATCAACAACGCCGGCGTCTGGGGGCCGGTAGATAAATTTGCCGATATCGAACTGGACGACTGGTTTGAGGCCATCAATATTAACCTGCTTGGCCTTTCTTATTGCACGCATGAGGCGCTAAAGCCAATGCGTGTGAAAAAGCGTGGGATTATTATTAATATCGTCAGTAATGCCGGGGTTTACCGCTGGCCTTATTGTACCTCTTATTCCGTAACCAAAGCGGCCGTGATTAAATTAACCGAAAATCTTGCGGTTGAAATGAAGCGTGAAAATATCTCTCTTTACGCCTATCACCCCGGCCTGGTTCATTCCACCGGCATGGTAACGAATCTGATTGATACCATCACCGACAGCAACAGCGCTCGTGGAAAAGCCTTGCAGTGGGTATATGATGAAAAAGATGCCGGGAATACCGTTGATGAAACGCAAAGCCTGATCAATATTGAAAAACTGTGCAGCGGGAAATACAGGTCGTTAAGCGGACTTTATCTTACCGTCAGAGACGATCTCGATTTGCTGCTGGAAAGAAAAAGGGAAATCCGGGAAGGCGACCTGTTTATGTTAAGGGTCAACGGGCTGGCTGTTTAGGCCCGCCGTTTCTTCGTCTGAAAACCGCCTCGTATCTTCAGTCTGCAAAGTATTCACCTGGCCGCTTGCGTTTATGGCAAACGGCCGGGTTTTGTGTAAAACATCATGCCATCTTGTGCGTCATTCCCCGCTGTTTTATGTTTAATCCTCCCTGGCAATTAACCGGAGCAGCCTGATGGTCGAAAACCACACTGTCTGTACTATTTTTCAGGGGCGTGCCGGAGACCATAACGATCTTGCGATCCCAGCGGCCAAATCCCTTGGTAACGCGCTGGCATCCTGCCTCGGCCAGCGGCCGACTGTTATCGGTACGCCCAAACCGGCGCTGAGCGCAGGCTGGCGCGAAGAACTGGACGCGGCCATGCCCGATTTGCACGCGGTACAACAACATTTTGCCGCCGTGTTTGCCTCCGGAGCCGTTTCCGTAGCGGCCACCAGCCGCTGTGCCGTGTCGCTGGCGACGCTGCCCGCGCTGGCGCAACATTATCCCGACGCTTGTCTGGTGTGGTTCGACGCGCACGCCGATCTCAATACGCCGGCTTCTTCCACCAGTGGATTTCTGGGCGGACTGGCTCTGGCCGGGCCGCTGGGCCTTTGGGACACCGGCCTGGGCAGCGGTATCAGGATGGAACAGGTCGTGCTGGTCGGCCAGCGCGATCTCGATCCTTTTGAAGTGAACCTGATCGAGCAGCACAATATTTCCTGCCTTCCGCCCGGTGAAGATTTGCCGGATCGCCTGCGTAAGGCCGTTGCTGGCCGTGCGGTTTATGTGCATCTGGATTGCGACGTGCTGGCCCCGGGCACGGTGCCGACAGATTATCAGTCAGAGGGAGGATTAACGCTGGCGGAACTGACGGCCTGCTGCGAAGTGCTCGCCTGTTCGTCTTTAATCGGTATAGAGATAGCGGAATTGCAGAACGCCTGGCAGCCGGAAGGGCCGCCAGTTTCGCCTGAAAAATTGGTAGCCGCGCTGATGCCGCTACTGCAATAGCCGCGGCCCGATGGGATCCTGCGGCATTGCGCCGCAGGAAAGCGATGATTATGCGAACTGTTTGAGAAGCAGCGCGGCTGTTGCCGCTGAGGAGCCAGGGTTCTGGCCGGTAATTAACAATCCATCCTGAACCACGTAAGAGCCCCAGTCGGCGCCCTTAGAGTAGATGCCGCCCTGCGCCACCAGCTCATCCTCTACCAGGAAAGGCACCACGTTGGTCAGGCCGACGCCTTCTTCTTCGCTGTTGGCGAAGCCCGTGACCTTTTTCCCTTCCACCAGCGGACGGCCCGCCGGCGTTTTCACATGGCGCAGCACGCCAGGCGCGTGACAAACCAGCGCTACCGGTTTTTCTGCGGCGAGGAAAGATTCAATCAGGGCGATGGAATGCTTGTCCTCAGCCAGATCCCACAGCGGGCCGTGGCCGCCCGGATAAAATACCGTGTCGTAATCGGCCTGGGAAATCGTGTCCAGACGCACGGTAGCGGCAAGCTGCGCAACAGCGTCGGCGTCAGCCTCAAAGCGATGCGTCATCTCAGTCTGAAAATCCGGCTCGTTGCTTTTCGGATCCAGCGGCGGATTGCCGCCGGCCGGCGAAGCCAGAGTTACTTCGGCGCCCGCATCTTTAAAGGCATAATAAGGCGCGGCCAGCTCTTCCAGCCAGAAACCGGTTTTACGGCCGGTGTCGCCCAGTCGATCGTGTGAGGTCAGAACCATTAAAACTTTCATCGTGTCTCTCCGCATGGTGGCATTAATATATAGTAGACCAGTCGTCTAATCTCGGGGTAAAAAAACAGGCCAGCCTGCTGGCCCTGTCGATCGTAAACCTGTAATAAAACTATCCGCCTGGCTTAGCGGCGCTTTGGCCTGCCAGGCCACGCATTTGCCGGACCGCTGAAGCAAACGGCGCTTCAGCCTGCCAGGCCCAGCGTGTGCCGGGTTAACAGCATGGCTGAGGCAAACGGCCCTTTGTGACGAACGATTTTCACCATCACGCTCGCGCCCAGCCAGAGCTGGTAAAGACTTTCTGCGACCCGGCCTGGCTCGTCGATAATCCGCAGTGACCCTTCCTTTGCGCCAGCCTCAATGGCTTCAGCCAGCCGCGCCACAATTTGCGAAGTGCCTTTTTCCAGCGCAAGTCGCATATTTTCCGACAGGTCAGCCACTTCCGCCCCCAGCTTTACCGCCAGGCATTTGCCCTGACAGTCCTGGAATGACTGTGTATCCTGCCACTGCTGCCAGTAGTTCATCAGCCGCTGCGCCATATTGGCACCGGGCTGGCTCATCGTGTGGTCAAGCCCGGCCAGGTAGTCGGCAAAATAGCTTTCCAGCATGGCGACAGCAAAGGCATCCTTGGAGCCGAAATAGTGATAGAAGGAGCCTTTAGGCACGCCCGCTTCGGTCAGGATTTCGTTCAGCCCGACGGCCGAATAGCCTCTGCCCGCCATGATGCGCTGTCCGGTGGCGAGGATATGCTCGCGGACATCGTCTTTGTGTTTATGCGTCGCTGTGTTCATGAACTAACCTTACACCTGATTAGACCGGTCGTCTAGAATATCTTAGTTTTTTTTTTGACAGCGCTTTTAACATGGTAAAATGCTCTGAAAGCGACTCTTTTGACGCGTTGCGTTCTCCGGAAAATGAGTCGGTTAATTTACGCGCCCGTGAGCACTCCCTAACGCTATCGGTTTCGGCACCGACGGCCTTGGATTGATCTGCGTACTTATGGGCACGCCATCGCCTTTGTCCGTGCGGAAAAATTTAGTAAACCACTAAGCAAAAGCGACATGGCGCAGGCTTGAACGGCAGAAAGTCGCGCGTTCTGTATTGCCTCATATATGATCCGTTTAATACTTCAGCACGGCGGCATTAGCCGGGCCTGGGATTGTATTCTACCGGAAGAAGAGTTTGGAATGTCGTCTGCTCCGCGTGGTGTCAGCCCTTTCGCGCATATAAGTTGTATTATCGCAGCCGTAAGCAACCTTCTTCCGTATTTTTGGGGACAAACCTCGCCATGCCTGTTAGTAGCAAATTGGAAAAGTGTGTTCACATGAGCGGGGAACACCAGAGCCAGACGGCACAGACAGAAATTAAGGCCGGTTTATCCCCGCTGGCGAGGGGAACACGCCCGGCTGGAGTTACCACGCAATTACGTGGACGGTTTATCCCCGCTCACGCGGGGAACACGAGTCGGTGCGCCGTCTGATTACCGGACAGGACGGTTTATCCCCGCTGGCGCGGGGAACACGCATGAACTGGGTATGGTCAGTTATTCCGGAATCTTACTCATTCGTTGCCGATGTGCTGGCACAGCGTGCGCAGGATGGCCAAACGTTCTTTGCCCTGAAACAGCCGCAGACATTGAAGCCTGAAAATGCTCCCAATTTTTCTGACTATATAGATATAGATAAAAAATCAGGATCACCTGTTAAGCCAGTAAGGGCGCGGCCTCAAACCGACGAGCAAACCTTGTCCTTGTGGTTCAGTATTTTTAATATGTATCATATTTAAACAAATCTGGATCACAGCCCCCAAAAGGAGAAAGGGAATGAACGCAACAATGCTGGCCAAGTCGATAATGTCGGGCGTTATATCGGTACCAATGGATTTTTATCTGGGGCTTGAACGCACCTTCCAGGATCTGAACCTTTCCGACGGTGGCCGCCGCATACAGTACCGCAACATGCAGGACGATATTCGCGTGGGGCGGGCTATCAGGAATGCTTTCAGGGACAGAAACGAAATAACCCAGATCGCAAAAATCATCATTGACGACTCGCTAAAAAATTTGCCAGAACCGGCGTTAAAGAAGGTGTACGACAAACTGATCGGCGGTGCCACCTCGATGACCAGCCGAACAACGACCCAGCTTGCGCTCTCTTCTTATCTGGGATCAAAAGTGGTCAGCGGCGTGATGCTGTCTTTTATTTCCCGGATTGCCTTGCGGGGACTGACGGGAACCATGACCGGCGGCATGGTGGCTCAGGGGGTGATCTCGCGGGCCTGTGAGTCGTCCAGGCGTTTACACATGCAAAACCCCCAGCTGTGGCAAAAATTGCGGGTTAAAGATTACGATATGCTCTATTTTTTCTTTGAAGAGCCGTTGCAAAACTACATCAAGATGGGCGAAACGCTGCGCAAAAATCCGACAGCCTCACAGGAATTTATTAATGCTATCGAAAATTATTAGGCTGGTTCGCAAGTTGATAGCCGAGATTTCTGGCGGTCTGGTGCTTATGGCCGTCGTTATAGGTATTTTTCTGGCCGCAACACTCAGCGAAGGGGCGATGCGCGTCATTAACCCCTTATTGGTTTTGATCGCTGGCCTTGTGGTTTATGGACTGACTTATCTGATCGCCGAAAAGGCAGACCGGCGATAATATGCCGCTATAGAATTTTACAGAAGGCCGGATAATTCCGACCTCTGTATGGGTTACTTGCTGCTAGTGACTGAAATATTAAGGAAGTTGTCCGCGTGGATGTTAATCGCTGGCGTATCTCCTCCGAAAGATTTCAGTACTGCAAGCAGGACAACAAAAGCAAAGAAAAATTTGTCCATTTTTCAGCCTCAATCGCTTGGGGCTGCGTAGCTCATTTGTAGCAGACGGATAACTCACTAACGACAAGAAATAACGCAATCTCTGTGGGGGGCGTTTTTTTAACAAAGATGCGTAGTAGGTAAATCTTACTGCCTGACTGATAAACCCACAACCCACGGGCTATATCGCCGCCCATCGTCCGGTTTATCCCCGTTCACGCGGGGTACACATCAAATCTAAAAGCGGCTGAATATACAGTTTCGATTTATCCCCGCTGGCGCGGGGAACACCCGGGGCTGTGATTGGCATTCAGGGCGCTAACCGGTCTATCCCCGCTGGCGCAGGGAGCACTTCATAAGGAGAAGTGCCATGAATAATCAGGTTCTATCCGCTGCGTCTGAAGGACGCGTGCTGTCATTCAGCGAAACGGTAAAAAGAAGGTCGTCAGCGGGCAGCGGCCCATAACCACTCGTTCTTCAACGCGCCACATGTCGCGCTGCTCTTTATGCCTTCCTTTTGTGAAGCTACTGCCTGGCATCTCATTTTGCTACCCGGCCGAAACCGCACCGGGCAACCGCATGAAGATGGATCGCGTTAATATCAGCGAATCCGTCACGTTTCACGGCGGATCTCGTGGCATGGTTGGCGAACTAGCCGATAAACACCTGCCACAGCAGATGGCGGAAGATGGGCATCATCGGATGGAACTGGATCGCCACGAAGCTGGCGACGCCCGCCGCCATCATCAGCGGCGCGAGCCAGCGCAGGCGGCTCTCCGGCAAATAGGCCGTCGCCCAGTCATGTTGTTTTTTGGCGCGCAGCCAGCGCCAGCCCAGCCAGCCGCCCAGCCACACCAGCAGCGCTACCGCCAGCAGCAGCCATTTAAACAGGCTGCTGCTGGCGTCCTTCGGCACGTCAATCGCCACGCCAGCCAGGATGCCCGGCAGCAGGTACAGAGGCGGCCACAGCACGCAGCCGATTAAATTAGGCGGGATAAACTTCTTTACCGGCAGCTCCAGCATCCCCGCCACCAGCGGGATCAGCGGCCGCGTCGGGCCGATAAAGCGGCCGATAATAATGGTAAACATGCTGTGCTGATGCAGCGCGTGTTCGGTTTTATCCATCAGCGGCTGATGCTTTTTAATAAATGACCAGCGGTGCAGCGGCCCTTTGAACTGCCAGCCGATAAAGTAGGAGATCCAGTCGCCCAGCAGGCAGCCGATAATCCCCACGCCCCAGGCCGGATAAAGACTGATTTGTCCGCTGCCGACCAGTGCGCCCAGCGAGGCCATCAGCACGGTGCCCGGCAGCAGCAGCCCAACCAGCGCCAGCGACTCGAAAAAGGCGACCAGTCCTACTGCCAGTAAAGACCAGGCAACTGATTGAGTTATAAGGTGTTCCAGCCAGGCTTCCATAGATTTCACATTCTGTTTATTGGAAAGCCGGATTGTCCTGGCCCGTCCGGGATCCGTCAAGCGCTGTTTTGTATGGGAATGCGGATATTTCTTCTGTTCAGGTAAAGAAGAAAAGCGCTTGCCGGTGAGCGGCGCCGGCGAAGTAAGAACTGTATAAATAAACATGCTATTATAGGCCCGCATGGCGGTGAACAGCCCCGTATCCCATTTCCAGCCGCTCAGGAGGTTCAGGTGAACGACGCGCGCGCAGGCTTTCTGCTGACCCGACACTGGCGGGATACGCCCAGCGGTACGGAGATCGTGCTGTGGCTGGCCACGGACGACGGCCCGCAGCGGGTCGTGCTGCCGCCGCAGGAGTCGGTCGCCTTTATTCCGCAGCAGCAGCTGGCGCAGGCGGAAACCCTGCTGCGTGCCGAAAAAGATATTCGGCTGACGCCGCTGACGCTGAAGGACTTCCGCCAGCGTCCGGTCGCCGGGCTTTACTGCAAACAGTATCGGCAGCTGCAAAAGCTGGAGAAGCTGCTGCGCGAAAACGGCGTGATGGTTTATGAAGCCGATATCCGCCCGCCCGATCGTTTCCTGATGGAGCGTTTTATCACCGCGCCGGTGTGGTTCAGCGGCCAGCAGGTCGGCGGCAGCCTGACGCAGGCGCGGCTTAAACCTAACCCGGACTATCGCCCGCCGCTGAAATGGGTGTCGCTGGACATTGAAACCACGCGCCACGGCGAGCTTTACTGTATCGGGCTGGAAGGCTGCGGCCAGCGCGTGGTTTATATGTTAGGGCCGGAAAACGGCGACGCCAGCCGCCTGGACTTCAGGCTGGAATATGTCGCCAGCCGTCCTGCGCTGCTGGAAAAACTCAACGCCTGGTTTGCCGAACACGATCCGGACGTGCTGATCGGCTGGAACGTGGTGCAGTTTGATCTCAGGGTGCTGCAAAAACATGCCGATCGCTATGGCATCCCGCTGCGGCTGGGCCGCAACAGCGAAGCGCTGGAGTGGCGCGAGCACGGCTTCAAGCCGGGGATCTACTTTGCGCAGGCGACCGGGCGGCTGATTATCGACGGCATCGAGGCGCTGAAATCCGCCTTCTGGGATTTCCCCTCCTTTAGCCTGGAATCGGTCTCGCGCGAGCTGCTGGGCGAAGGCAAAGCCATTAATAATCCGTGGGACAGGATGCAGGAGATCGACCAGCGCTTTGCGGAAGACAAACCGGCGCTGGCGCACTACAACCTGAAAGACTGCGAACTGGTCACGCGCATTTTCCAGCGTACCGAGATCATGCCTTTTCTGCTGGAGCGCGCTACCGTCAACGGCCTGCCTGCGGATCGGCATGGCGGCTCGGTCGCCTCGTTCAGCCATCTTTATCTGCCGCGTATGCATCGCGCCGGCTACGTTGCGCCGAATATGGGCGAAGTCGCGCCGGAGGCGAGTCCGGGCGGCTACGTGATGGACTCGCGGCCAGGCCTTTATGACTCGGTGCTGGTGCTGGATTACAAAAGCCTTTATCCCTCGATTATCCGTACCTTTCTGATTGACCCGGTCGGGCTGGCCGAAGGCATGGCGCATCCCGACGACAGCGAGTCGGTCAGCGGCTTTCGCGGCGCGCGTTTCTCCCGCACCCTGCACTGCCTGCCGGAGATCGTCGGTCAGATCTGGCAGGGCCGCGAAACGGCCAAAAAGCACGGCAACAAGCCGCTGTCGCAGGCGCTGAAAATCATTATGAACGCGCTGTACGGCGTGCTGGGCACCAGCGCCTGTCGCTTTTTCGATCCGCGGCTGGCCTCCTCCATCACGCTGCGCGGCCATGAAATCATGCGCCAGACGCGGGAGCTGATAGAGGCGGAAGGCTATGACGTGATTTATGGCGATACCGACTCCACCTTCGTCTGGCTGAAAACGCCGCACGACGAGGCGTCGGCCGCCGCGATTGGCCGTCGGCTGGTGGAAAAAATCAACGCCTGGTGGCAGCAGCATCTGCAGGAAACGCTGGGGCTGACCAGCGCGCTGGAGCTGGAGTACGAAACCCACTTCAGTCGTTTTCTGATGCCGACCATTCGCGGCGCGGAACAGGGCAGCAAAAAACGCTACGCCGGTTTGATCCGCGAAGGCGACCAGGAGCGCATGGTGTTTAAAGGGCTGGAGACGGTGCGCACCGACTGGACGCCGCTGGCGAAAAATTTTCAGCAGGCGCTTTATCTGCGGATTTTCAAACGGCAGCCCTATCAGGATTACATCCGCGAAACCGTGCGGCAGCTGCTGGATGGCGAACTGGACGAGCAGCTGACCTACAGCAAAAAGCTGCGCCGCCCGCTGGAAGATTATCAGCGCAACGTGCCGCCGCACGTGCGCGCCGCGCGCCTTGCCGATGAGCAGAACCGCCAGCTGGGCCGCCCGTTGCAGTATCAAAAAGGCGGCCGGATCCGCTACGTTATCGCCACGTCAGGGCCGGAGCCGCTGGAGGCACGCCTGACGCCGCTGGACTACGATCACTACCTTTCCCGCCAGCTGCAGCCCGTTGCGGAAGGCATTTTGCCTTTCGTGCAGGATGACTTTGCTACACTGGTAACAGGTCAGTTGGGGCTTTTTTGACAGGTGACGAACGCGCCACCTTCCAGTACCATAGCGCCCTTCCTGCAAAACGAAATGAATCTGCCGGGCTTTATTGCCGGGCAGCCGTGCTATTGCCTGAAATAACCTCTACGAGAATCGAGCCGAATATCTATGCCTTTTACACTTGGTCAACGCTGGATCAGCGATACGGAAAGCGAACTGGGATTAGGAACTATTGTTGCGGTAGATGCGCGCATGGTCACACTGCTTTTCCCCGCCACCGGCGAGAACCGTCTTTACGCTAAAAATGATTCGCCTATTACTCGTGTGATCTTCAACCCGGGCGACACCGTTACCAGTCACGAAGGCTGGCAGCTGGAGGTGGCGGAAGTCGTGACCGAAAACGGTCTGGTCAGCTACATCGGCACCCGGCTTGATACCGAAGAGTCCGGCGTGATGCTGCGTGAAGTGATGCTCGACAGCAAGCTGGTGTTCAGCAAGCCGCAGGACCGCCTGTTTGCCGGCCAGCTGGATCGTATGGATCGCTTCGCGCTGCGTTTTCGCGCGCGTAAATACCAGAGCGAACAGTATCGCCTGCCGGTCAGCGGCCTGCGCGGCATGCGCACCAGCCTGATCCCGCACCAGCTGCATATCGCGCACGACGTAGGCCGTCGCCACGCGCCGCGCGTGCTGCTGGCTGATGAAGTGGGCCTTGGCAAAACCATCGAAGCGGGCATGATTATTCATCAGCAGCTGCTGGCCGGTCGCGCCGAGCGCGTGCTGATCGTCGTGCCGGAAACGCTACAGCACCAGTGGCTGGTGGAAATGCTCCGCCGCTTTAACCTGCGCTTTGCCCTGTTTGACGACGATCGCTACGCGCAGGCGCGCCTGGACAGCGACAACGCTTTCGATACCGAACAGCTGGTAATCTGCTCGCTCGACTTTGTGCGCCGCAACAAGCAGCGTCTGGAGATGCTGGCGGAAGCCGAGTGGGATCTGCTGATCGTGGACGAGGCGCATCACCTGGCCTGGGAAGAGGGTCAGCCAAGCCGCGAATATCAGGTAATTGAGCAGCTGGCCGAGCAGATCCCCGGTGTGCTGCTGCTGACCGCGACGCCGGAGCAGCTGGGCATGGAGAGCCACTTTGCCCGTCTGCGCCTGCTGGACCCGGATCGCTTCCACGACTTCGCCACTTTTGTTGAAGAACAGCAACATTTTCAGCCGATTGCCGATGCGGTTTCCGGCCTGCTGGCCGATAAGGCGATCGATAACGACGCCCTGAATATGCTGAACGATCTGATGGGCGAGCAGGATATCGAGCCGCTGCTCCAGGTCGCCAACAGCGATCGCGAAGGCAAGCTGGAAGCGCGTCAGGAGCTGATCAGCATGTTGATGGATCGCCACGGCACCAGCCGCGTGCTGTTCCGCAACACCCGTAACGGCGTCAAAGGCTTTCCGAAACGCGAACTGCATCAGATCCGCCTGCCGCTGCCGACGCAGTATCAGACGGCGATCAAGGTGTCCGGCATCATGGGCGCGCGTAAGGCGGCCGATGAGCGCGCGCGCGACATGCTCTATCCGGAGCAGATTTATCAGGAATTTGAAGGCGACAGCGGCACCTGGTGGAACTTCGATCCGCGCGTCGAATGGCTGATGGGCTTTTTGACCAGCCATCGCGACAGCAAAGTGCTGGTTATCTGCGCCAAAGCCACCACCGCGCTCCAGCTGGAGCAGGTGCTGCGCGAGCGCGAAGGCATCCGCGCCGCCGTGTTCCATGAAGGGCTGTCGATTATTGAACGCGACCGCGCGGCGGCCTGGTTCGCCTCCGAAGAGGATGGCGCGCAGGTGCTGCTCTGCTCGGAAATCGGTTCCGAAGGCCGTAACTTCCAGTTCGCCAGCCAGATGGTGATGTTCGATCTGCCTGCCAACCCGGATCTGCTGGAGCAGCGTATTGGCCGTCTTGACCGTATCGGTCAGGCGCACGATATCCAGATCCACGTGCCTTATCTGGAAAAAACCGCCCAGTCGGTGCTGGTGCGCTGGTATCACGAGGGGCTGGACGCCTTTGAGCATACCTGCCCGACCGGCCGCGCTATTTACGATACGGTCAGCGACCAGCTGGTGAACTATCTGGCCTCGCCGGAAAACAGCGAGGGGCTGGACGACTTTATCAGCGACTGCCGCGAGCAGCATAACGCGCTGAAAAGCAAGCTGGAACAGGGCCGCGACCGCCTGCTGGAGCTGAACTCCAACGGCGGTGAAAAAGCGCAGGCGCTGGCGGAAACCATCAGCGAGCAGGATAACCATATCGAGCTGGTTAACTTTGCGCTCAACCTGTTTGATATCGTCGGTATTAATCAGGAAGATCGCAGCGACAACCTGATCGTGCTGACGCCGGGCGATCACATGCTGGTGCCGGATTTCCCTGGCCTGCCGGAAGATGGCTGCACCATTACTTTCGATCGCAATCAGGCACTGTCGCGCGAAGACGCACAGTACGTCACCTGGGAGCATCCGATCATTCGCAACGGCCTGGATCTGATCCTGTCCGGCGATACCGGCAGCTGCGCGCTCTCGCTGTTGAAAAACAAGGCGCTGCCTGTCGGCACGCTGCTGGTGGAGCTGATCTACGTGGTGGAAGCGCAGGCGCCGAAACAGCTTCAGCTGACGCGCTTCCTGCCGACGACGCCGGTGCGGATGCTGGTTGATCGCAAGGGGACTAACCTGGCGGGTAAGGTCGAGTTCGAGAGCTTCAACCGTCAGCTGAACGCGGTCAATCGCCATACCGGCAGCAAGCTGGTTAACGCCGTACAGCAGGATGTGCACGAGATCCTGAAGCTGGCGGAAGGCCAGGCTGCCGAAGAAGCGCGCAAGCTGATCGAGATTGCCCGCACGGAAGCAAACGAGAACCTGAGCGCGGAGCTGTCGCGTTTGCAGGCGTTGAGCGCGGTTAATCCTAACATCCGTCAGGATGAGATCGACGCGCTGGAAAGCAATCGCGAGCAGGTGCTGGCGGCGCTTGATAGCGCGGGCTGGCGTCTTGACGCGCTGCGCCTGATCGTTGTCACGCATCAGTAATTAGCACGGGGCGGCTGCGGTCGCCCCATACAGGCAAAAAGATGGAACCCTATAATCCTCCGCAAGATCCCTTAGCCGTTCTTTATCAGGACGAGCATATTATCGTGGTCAACAAACCGAGCGGTCTGCTGTCGGTGCCCGGTCGGCTGCCCGAGCATAAAGACAGCGTGATGACGCGTCTTCAGCGCGATTTTCCGCTGGCGGAATCCGTACACCGCCTGGATATGGCAACCAGCGGTATTATCCTGGTCGCACTGACCAAAGCGTCCGAGCGGGAGCTGAAACGCCAGTTCCGCGAGCGCGAGCCGAAAAAAACCTATCTGGCACGCGTCTGGGGTCATCCCGCGCAGGAAGAAGGGCTTATCGATCTGCCGCTGATCTGCGACTGGCCGCTGCGACCAAAGCAGAAAGTCTGCTTTGAAACCGGTAAACCGGCGCAGACCGAATATCAGGTGCTGGAGTATGCGGCGGATAACAGCGCACGCGTGCGGTTAAAGCCGATTACCGGCCGTTCTCATCAGCTTCGCGTGCATATGCTGGCGCTGGGGCATCCGATTCTGGGCGATAACTTTTACGCGCATGAAGAGGCCAGAGCGATGGCGCCGCGCCTGCTGCTGCACGCCGAGATGCTCACCATCACCCATCCCAAATACCAGACGCCGATGACTTTCCGTCAGCCGGCGGACTTCTGAACAAAGGCCTCTGTCGCCAGAGGCCTTATTCAGCCGATGCAGTGGGACAGCGTTGTCGTGCTTAACCCATACCGCACGGCCATTTTCTCCAGCTCCGCCACCCGCGGCTTGCCGCGATCGGGGTGCATTTCCTCATAAAGACACCGCCTGTCCGTCAGCACGTATTTGCGCAGGCCGAAATTGTGATAAGGCAGCAGATCGATGCCCTGAAAGCAGCGGCTGCCCTGCGTCAGGCTGGCGATGGCGCGCATCATCTTCTCCGCCTCTTTTCTGCTGTCGTTCACCTCAGGTATGACCGGAATGCGGATGCGCAGCGGGATCGTCTGCGCCAGCAGGCGCGTCAGGTTCTGCCAGATGCTGCGGTTGCTGACGCCGGTGTAGCGCTGGTGCAGGACGTCGTCGGCCAGCTTAACATCGTACAGGATCAGCTGGCTGGCTTCGCAGACCTGCCAGAGCGCGGGCCAGGCGGCGAAGCCGGAGGTTTCAACGGCGGTGTGGATCCCCTCCTGCCTGGCGCGGCGCAGTAAGGCACGGGAAAAATCAGGCTGCATGGCGGCCTCACCGCCGCTGAGCGTCATCCCGCCGCCTGAAGTACGGTAATAAAGCGCATCCGCCGCCACCGTGCGCATCACTTCGTCGACGCTAAGCGTTTTGCCCACCTTGCGCAGCGCCGCCGCCGGGCACTTCTGGTCATCCGGCCAGCTTTCATAGCCGACCGCCGCCATTTTAACGGCCGATCGGCCCGGACAGTGCTGCTCGCAAGGCGCTTTTGCACAGCGTTGCCGATCGAACAGGACTTCCGGCTGCGGCGCCAGGCTTTCCGGGTTGGCGCACCAGGCGCAGCGCATCTGGCACCCTTTCAGAAACACCACGGTGCGCACGCCGGGGCCGTCATGCAGAGAAAAGCGCTGAATATTGAATACGCTCCCGCTGGCGGCCTCAGAAAGACTGGAGTTGGGTACGGCTGATGATTTCATCCTGAACCTCGCGGCTGAGTTCAACGAAAAAGGCGCTGTAGCCCGCCACCCGGATCATCAGGTTGCGATACTGCCCGGGGTTTTCCTGCGCTTTTTTCAGCGTTTCGTTGTCCACATAGCTGAACTGCATCTGCGCGTTGCCCAGCAGGCTGGCGCTGCGCAGCAGGGTAATAATGCCCTGCTCGCCCTCTTCCGTATCCAGAATGCCGTGCAGCAGCTTAAAGTTATGCACCATGCCGATCTCCATCTCTTCGACATTGATCCGGCCAACGGAATTAATAATCGCCGTAGGGCCTGCATAGTCCGTCTGCTGGGAAGGGCTGATGCCGTCAGCGAGCGGCATACCGGCCAGTCGTCCGCTGGGCAGCGCGCCGGTGGTCAGGCCGAACGGCGTATTGTTAGAGATAGAAAGCGTCCCGTGGGTGAACGGCCCGTACAGCATCGAGTACCGGCGGTGCTCGCTTTCGATAAAGCGGATCAGATCGCGCGCGATCAGATCGACCTCTTCAATATCGTTGCCAAATTTGGCGACGTTCAGGCAGGCGTTGCGCAGCGTTTCGTGCCCGGAGAAATTATCACGCAGCGCCTGCGCCATCTGCGCTGGCGTCACCTGCTGCTGCTGATAAACCAGCTCGCGCATCACCATCATGGCGTTGGCGTAGTCCGCCATTCCCGTCCAGATCAGTCCTGGCCCGTTGTTAATTGCCGCGCCGCCGTGCATCACATCCTTGCCCTGCTCCAGACAGCCTTCGACCAGGCAGGAGATAAACGGCTTGGGCGCCAGCTCTTTATGCAGCTTTTGCATCATCAGCGTGGCTTCTGCGGCCTGCTTCACAATGTGGCGCAGCTGCTGCCTGACTGCCTCCTCAAAGGCTTCCCAGCTTTTCAGCGTGGCGGCCTCGCCGGTCTGCGGCCCCATCTGGCTGCCGCTGGCGCTTCTGCCGTTATTTAGCGCCAGCTCAATGGCGCAGGTAAAGGTGGTATAGCCTACCGAGGTCCACTGATAGATGCGGCCAGAACGTTGCGGCTCTACGCAGCCCATCAGGCAGTAGTCGCGCGCATCGTCGTAATCGAAGCCTTTACGCAGCATCATTTTGATATGCGCGTCGTCAAAGTGACAGGCAGGGAAACCGATCCCGGCGCGGATCACCTCGACGATTTTGCGCATAAAAGGCTGCGGCGACTGGTTGTGGATCCGCACCGCCAGGCTTGGCTGATAAATTTTCAGCTTGCGCGAGCAGTCCATAATCAGCATGGAAAGCGGATTGGTGGCATCGCCGCCCTCGCGCTTCTGGCCGCCGACCACCAGATTGACAAAGGGCTGGTAGCCCGCGAAATACATGGCGGAACTGGCGCTGCAAATCCACATGCACTCGGACATTTTGATCATCCAGCAGCAAAGCAGCTCTTCCGCCTGTTCCTCCGTCAGCTCGCCGCTGGCAAGATCGGCCTGCAGCAGCGGCCACAGGTACTGATCGACACGGCCAAGCGAAATGCCGGTCTGGTTTTCTTCCAGAATAAACAGCGACTGCGCAAACCAGATGGCCTGTAGCGCTTCGTAAAAGGTGGCGGGCGGCTGTTCCGGCACGCGACGGCAAATAGCGGCCAGCTTTTCCAGCTCCGCTTTGCGCTGCGCGTCCGGCGTCTGCTCAGCCAGCGCCTGGGCGTAGTCGGCGTAGCGGTTGGCGTAATCCACCACGCCCTGACAGGTTTCCACGACCGCCTCATAGAAATAGCGCTTGTCCTGATCCTCGGGGCAGGTTGGCGAAAGCTTATCCAGCGCCGCCTGCGCTTCCCGCTGCACGCCGCCCATGCCTTTTTTCAGCAGGATGATGTCGTAGCCCGGACAGGTGTCGCCGCCGCCGTTTTGCGTTTTAATACTTAAATCACAAATTCCTTCAACGGTGCTCCATTCCCACAGCCCCGCGTGGCGCAGCCGGGTTTCCGCCACCTCATCCAGCGACCGCCCCTGCCAGAAAGGGAAAATCTCTTCACGCAGCTCGCGCTTTACCTCTTCGCTGATTTCATAGGGATCCTGCGCGCGCGTGGACATGGTATCCAGCTCGTCCGCCACCCAGCGCCAGGCAATTTCCGGCGACACTTCGCCACCGCGCGCCGCGCCTGCCGGATGACTGACAATCAGTTCATCTTCTGCAATCACCAGCGGCGCCGTGCGGCAGGCATGACGAAAGGCCATCGCGCGTAATAAAATAGCCGGCATCCCCGGATAGCGACGGTAAATTTCCGTGACCGCTCTGGCTCGCGCGGCCGAAATAAATGGCTTAGCCTGTAAATAACGCTCGCGCAGACGCTCAGCACGAGGTAAAAGCCGTGTGTTTATATCCTGCATTAAAATATCCCCATGGTAATACAGCCAATGCCGATAAGACCGATTCCCAGAACGGAATACTTATCGATCTTATTTCGATAAAAAATCACGCCAACCAGACTGATAATAACTACGCCCAGCCCGGCCCACAGGGCATAAGAAAGGCCAACGGAAAGCACGACAATCGCTTTTGATAATGCGTAAAAACAGGTGCCGTAAATTGCCATGACGCCCAGGGTCAGTCCCCAGCGTTTAAAATTATCGGTTTTAGGCAGCAGGCTGGTTGCCAGCACCTCCAGCAGGATGGCGATAAAAAGCCATAACAATCCCATCAGCGTACTGTGCATAATTAGTTTTCCTCCACGGTATCGTTACCGCGATCGCTTTTGGCCAGCAGATTAATCACCAGCACCCCGGCTATGATCATTAACAGGCCGACAATCGCGCCGCCGCTCAGGGAAACCTGGAACAGGAAGCGGTTGATCAGCGAAGTGGCGACAATCCCCAGCCCGGCCCACAGGGCATAGGCCAGGCCCAGCGGAATTTTTTTAAGGGACAGCGATAAGAAATAATAGGAGAAACCATAAGCGGCCAGCGCCGTAAATGCCGGTAGCAGCACGGACATGCCTTTAGACAGCGCCAGCATCGTGGTAGCCGTTATTTCAGACGCGATAGCAACACAGAGAAAAAGAAAATATTTATCTTTATTCATATCTCATTAAGCCATTTTAATATTGTCAGTATTTTATTTCTCTATCATAGCGGCCCGCTGATAAACCCAGCATAAACATTTTCCGTTCGCTCAGACAGAACCTGTCTGTATATCATTCTGATTATTTATATTAACAATATAGGGCGCAGACGGGCTGCGGCATGATTACAGCCAGGCGAGATTAACAAGAAAGGGGAATTAAAAGACAAGGCGTTAATAAAAAATCAGCGTGGTGTTAAAAAGAATATTAATAATAAAGCTGGCATTAAAAAGGCCGACGAAAGCGCTCGTCGGCCGCTAACAAATTATTTAAACCCTTTTTCACGCTTGATCAGATCGTAAGCCGCCTGGATCTCCTGCGCTTTTTGCTTCGCCATCTCCATCATCTGCGGCGGTAGGCCTTTGGCCACCAGCTTATCGGGATGGTGTTCGCTCATCAGCTTGCGATAGGCGCGCTTGATGGTCGCCGCATCGTCGCTGCTTTTTACGCCCAGCACGCTACAGGCATCTTCCAGCGTTGGCCCGCGCTGCGCCTGCGCATAGCCTTGCGAACCGGCACCGTGCTGATAGCCCCCGCCGCCGAACTGCTGACCGCCCTGCATCATCCGTAAAAACTGATCGAATTGCGCATGCGAAATCCCCAGCTCTTCCGCGATGACATACAGCACCTGACGTTCGTTAGGATGGAGCGAGCCGTCGGCAAACGCGGCCTGGATCTGGATTTCCAGAAACATCCTAATCAGATCGAAGCGGCCGAAGCAGGCGCTGCGCAGCTCCCGCAGCTTGTCGCGCAGCGGGTAGTTGCCCTCTTTCCCCTGGCGAAAAGCCTGCTGCGCGGCCGTTCTCGCCTCGCCGTGCAGCTGCATACGATCCATCAACAATGACGCCATCTGGATGTCCGCATCGGTCACGCGGCCTTTTGACTTGGTCAGATGGCCCATAACCTGAAAGGTGGTGCTGAAAAAGAGCGCCTGACGGGTCTGCTGATTAGCAAAATAGCCCTGCCCCTGAACCGCTCGCGCTTTATCAACCAAATGCCCGAAGAGCAGGCCAATCGCCAGTCCCCAAAAGCCGGTGCCGCTTAACAAACCCAGCACAAGCCCGATTACTTTTCCCCAATAGCGCATATACTCCTCAATTCGCCATGCTGAAGGCTAAAAATTGCATTATCATACCCGTCATTTATCTCTGAGCCTAACGGCAACGCGGTCAAACAGCCTGGATAACACTAGCGCAACGCAGTTGAGTGCGTTAGTCTCTGACCGTTTGTCGGCATGATGCCAGCTATCACGGAATTTTCGATACCGCGTATGAAAAAACGACTACCTACTTTGCTGGCCACGCTTATCGGCTCAGCGCTCTACAGCCAGCAGGGTCTGGCAGATGACCTCGCCTCGCAGTGTATGCTGGGTGTACCGAGCTATAACCGGCCTCTGATTCAGGGTAAAAATACCAATGAACTGCCGGTTACTATCAACGCGGATCAAGCGAAAGGCAACTACCCTGACGACGCGGTGTTCAACGGCAACGTCGATATTCGCCAGGGCAACAGCCGTCTGCTTTCCGACGAGATGCAGCTGCATCAGCGACAGCAGCCGGGCCAGACGACGCCGGTACGCACCGTTGACGCGCTGGGTAATGTGCAATACGACGATAATCAGGTCATCCTGAAAGGGCCGAAAGCCTGGTCGAATCTGAATACCAAAGACACCAACGTCTGGAACGGCACCTATCAAATGGTGGGCCGCCAGGGACGGGGTACCGGCGATCAGATGAAGCAGCGCGGTGAAAACCGCTATACCATCCTTGAAAACGGTACCTTCACCTCCTGTCTGCCCGGCGACAACAGCTGGAGCGTTGCAGGTACGCAGGTGATCCAGGATCGTGAAGAGCAGGTCGCGGAAATCTGGAACGCCCGCTTTAAGATCGGCGCGGTGCCGGTGCTGTACAGCCCTTATCTACAGCTACCGATTGGCGACCGCCGCCGTTCGGGCTTTTTGATCCCCAACGCGAAATTCGGCAGCTCCAACGGCTTTGAATTTATTCTGCCTTACTACTGGAACATTGCGCCGCAGGCTGATGCCACCATCACGCCGCACTATATGAGCAAGCGCGGCCTGCAGTGGCAGAACGAATTCCGCTACCTGACCAAGGCGGGCGCGGGCCTGGTTGAGTTTGATTATCTGCCGAGCGACGACCAGTACAATAAAGATGCCGCCACGCGCGGGATGACCGACGACAAAGATTCTAACCGCTGGCTCTTCTTCTGGCGGCACTCCGGCGTCTACGATCAGAACTGGCGCTTTAACGTTGATTACACCAAGGTCAGCGATCTTTACTACTTTACCGATCTGGATTCCACCTACGGCGACTCGACCGACGGCTACGTTACGCAGAAATTCAGCGTAGGCTACGCAGAGAAAAACTGGGATGCGACGCTGTCGACCAAGCAGTTCCAGATCTTCTCCACCCAGACCAATAACGACGTTTACCGCGCCGAGCCGCAGTTCGATTATAACTACTATCAGAACAACGTCGGCCCGTTCGATACGCATCTCTATGCGCAGGCGGTGAAGTTTACCAACGTTAACGATAATTACCCGGATGCAACGCGTTTGCACCTGGAACCGACTATCAACCTGCCGCTTTCCAACGGCTGGGGCAGCCTTAATACCGAAGCGAAACTGCTGGCGACGCACTATCAGCAGGATGACGTCGAGTATTACAACAACAACGTTGATACCAGCAAAGTCAACCAGCTGAAAAGCAGCGTAAACCGCGTTATGCCGCAGTTTAAGGTCGACGGCAAGATGGTATTTGACCGCGATATGGACTGGTCGGAAGGCTACACGCAGACGCTGGAACCGCGTATGCAGTACCTTTATCTTCCCTATCGCGATCAGAGCACGGTGCGCGCTTACGACTCAACGCTGCTGCAAAGCGACTATACCGGCCTGTTCCGTGACCGCACCTATAGCGGCCTGGATCGCATCGCTTCCGCTAATCAGCTGACCAGCGGCGTGACTACGCGAATATTTGATAACGATTTGGTTGAACGTTTTAACGCTTCCATTGGTCAAATCTACTCGTTTACCCCAGCCCGTACCGGACTGGAGAACGCAGACAGCGACGATCGCGGCAGCCTGGTCTGGGCTGGCGACACCTACTGGAAGATTAGCGATCGCTGGGGCGCGCGCGGCGGTGTGCAGTACGACACCCGCATCGATAACGTTTCCCAGGGCAACGCCGTTCTGGAATATCGTCGGGATGCCGATCGTCTGGTGCAGCTGAACTACCGCTACACCAGCCCCGAATATATTCAGCAGACGCTGAGCCAGATTAAGAACCCTGGCTACCAGCAGGGGATTTCGCAGGTAGGCGCCACGGCCAGCTGGCCAATCGCCGATGCCTGGTCGGTGGTCGGTGCCTGGTATTACGATACCAAGGCCAAACAGCCTGCCGATCAGCTGCTGGGCGTCCAGTACAGCTCTTGCTGCTACGCTATTCGTCTGGGTTATGAACGTAAAATCACCAATTGGGAAAACGACAGCAGCACGTACGACAACAAAATCTCGTTCAACATTGAGCTGCGCGGCCTGAGCTCATCCTATGGTCTGGGCACCGGGCAAATGCTGCGACAGGGCATCCTGCCTTATCAGCGCTCTTTCTGATGTTGTGATAATTAGTATGCCAACCCGCAGTGCGGATAGAAAAATGGAAAAAGTATGAAGAACTGGAGAATGCTGATCCTGGGGGCTGCGCTCACTGCCAGCACCGCGTTTGCAGCACCGCAAGTTGTTGATAAAGTAGCCGCCGTGGTCAATAACGGCGTTGTGTTAGAAAGCGATGTCGACGGCATGATGCGGTCGGTGAAAAGTCAGGCGCAGCAGGCTGGTCAGCAGCTGCCGGATGATAAAACGCTGCGTCACCAGATTGTCGAACGCCTGGTGATGGACAATATTCTGCTGCAAATGGCGAAACAGGCGGGGATCCAGATCCAGGACGATCAGCTCGATCAGGCGATTGCCAATATCGCCGCTCAGAACAAGATGAGCGTGGATCAGCTGCGTAGCCGTCTGGCCTATGACGGTATGAACTACGCCACCTATCGCGAGCAGATCCGTAAAGAGATGACCATTGCCGAAGTCCGCAACAACGAAGTACGTCGTCGCGTGACTATTCTGCCGCAGGAAGTGGATTCGCTGGCGACGCAGGTTTCCTCGCAGAACAACGCGTCTACCGAGCTGAACCTCAGCCACATTCTGCTGCCGCTGCCGGAAAACCCGACGCAGCAGCAGGTGGACGAGCAGGAAGATCTGGCGAAACAGCTGGTCAGCCAGGCTAAAGGCGGCGCGGACTTCGGCAAGCTGGCGATCACCTACTCCGCCGATCCGCAGGCGCTGAAAGGCGGCAATATGGGCTGGGGCCGCATCCAGGAACTGCCTTCGCTGTTCGCGCAGTCGCTGGTTACGGCGAAGAAAGGCGATATCATCGGCCCAATCCGTTCCGGCGTAGGCTTCCATATCCTGAAAGTGAACGACGTTCGCGGCGACAAACAGAGCATCTCCGTGACGGAAGTGCACGCTCGTCATATTCTGCTCAAGCCGTCGCCGGTGATGACGGACGATCAGGCGCGCCAGAAGCTGACGCAGGTTGCGGCTGAAATCAACAGCGGCAAAACCACCTTCGCGCAGGCCGCTAAACAGCTTTCTCAGGATCCCGGCTCCGCCAACCAGGGCGGCGATCTTGGCTGGAGCTCGCCAGAGGTGTACGATCCCGCCTTCCGCGACGCGCTGCTGAAACTGAAAAAAGGCCAGATGAGCGCGCCGGTGCACTCCTCTTTCGGCTGGCACCTGATCCAGCTGATGGATACGCGCCAGGTTGATAAAACCGACGCGGCGCAGAAAGAGCGTGCTTACCGCCTGCTGTTTAACCGTAAATTTGCGGAAGAAGCGCAAACCTGGATGCAGGAGCAGCGCGCCTCTGCCTATGTGAAAATTCTGGATGCCAATGCTCAGTAATATGCGCGTGGCGATCACTCCCGGCGAACCCGCCGGGATTGGTCCCGATGTCACACTACAACTGGCCCAGCGCGACTGGCCAGTTGAACTGGTCGTCGTCGCCGATCCAGCTTTGCTGCGCGAGCGCGCGGCAAAGCTGGGCCTCCCTCTGACGCTGCGTGACTATCAGCCGGGCGTTGCTGCCCGGCCGCAGGCTGCCGGCACCCTGACCGTGCTGCCCGTTAGCGCGCCGCAGCCGGTAAAAGCTGGCGAGCTTTGCGTCGCCAACGGCCACTACGTGCTGGATACGCTGGCTCGCGCCTGCGACGGCTGCCTTAACGGCGAATTTGCGGCGCTGGTTACCGGGCCGGTACACAAGGGCGTGATCAACGACGCCGGTATCCCGTTCAGCGGCCATACCGAGTTTTTCGCCGAGCGCGCAGGCTGTGCCCGCGTGGTGATGATGCTGGCGACGGAAGCGCTGCGGGTCGCGCTGGCGACCACGCATCTGCCGTTAAAAGACGTCTCCGCCGCCATTACCCGCGACAGCCTGCATGAAGTGATCAACATCCTGCATGCCGATCTGCAAAGCAAGTTCGGTCTGGCGCAGCCGCATATTTTTGTCTGCGGCCTGAATCCGCACGCGGGCGAAGGCGGCCATATGGGACGTGAAGAAATTGACGTTATCATTCCGGCGCTTGACGAGCTGCGGCGCAGCGGCATCCAGCTGACCGGCCCGCTGCCGGCGGACACGCTGTTTCAGCCTAAATATCTTCAACATGCCGACGCGGTTCTGGCGATGTATCATGACCAGGGCCTGCCGGTACTGAAATACCAGGGCTTCGGGCGAGCGGTGAATATCACGCTCGGCCTGCCCTTTATCCGCACCTCCGTTGACCACGGCACCGCTTTAGAGCTGGCCGGCCAGGGCAACGCGGATGCGGGCAGCTTTATTACGGCGCTTAACCTCGCCATTACCATGATTAAGAGCAGTAATGAATAATCGCGTCCATCAGGGCCACTTCGCCCGCAAACGTTTTGGCCAGAACTTCCTTAACGATCAGTATATTATTGACAGCATCGTTTCCGCCATCCACCCTCAGCCCGGCGAGGCGGTAGTCGAAATCGGCCCCGGTCTGGGCGCGTTAACCGAACCGGTTGGCGACAGGCTGGAAGCGATGACGGTGATCGAACTCGACCGCGATCTGGCGGCTCGTTTGCAGACCCATCCGTTTTTAGGGCCAAAGCTGACGATTTTCCAGCAGGATGCCATGACCTTTGATTTCGCGGCCTACGCCCGTGAAAAAGGCCAGTCTCTGCGCGTCTTCGGCAACCTGCCCTATAACATCTCTACCCCGTTGATGTTCCACCTTTTCAGCTATACTGATGCGATCCGCGACATGCACTTTATGTTGCAGAAAGAGGTGGTCAACCGACTGGTTGCCGGGCCGGGCAGCAAAGCCTATGGTCGTCTGACGGTAATGGCGCAATATTACTGCCAGGTGATCCCGGTGCTGGAAGTGCCGCCGGAATCCTTTACGCCTGCGCCGAAAGTGGATTCCGCCGTGGTTCGTCTGGTTCCACACGCCACGATTATGAATCCGGTGCAGGATCTTAAAGTCCTCAGCAGGATCACCACCGAAGCGTTCGGCAAACGCCGTAAAACGTTGCGCAACAGCCTTGGCCATCTGTTTACGCTGGAAGCGCTGCAGGAGATGAATATCGATCCGACGCTGCGCGCGGAAAACATCTCCGTAGCCCAGTACTGCCAGCTGGCGAACTGGCTGTCTGCGCATCCTCAACAGACGCCGCAGGAGAGTTAAACATGGATACGCCCCGAGTTTGTGTGCATGTACAAAGCGCTTATATTGCGTCGCAGTCCGCGCCGGAAGAGAACCGCTACGTTTTTGCCTACACCATTACCATTCGTAATTTGGGGCGTCACGCCGTTCAACTGCTGGGCCGCTACTGGCTGATTACCAACGGCAACGGCCGCGAAACGGAAGTTCAGGGCGAAGGCGTTATCGGCGAACAGCCGCACATCGCACCCGCTGGCGAATTCCAGTACACCAGCGGCGCGGTACTGGAAACCCCTATGGGCACCATGCAGGGACACTATGAAATGATCGACAGCGAAGGCGAAGCTTTCCGCGTGGCGATCCCGGTGTTCCGGCTGGCCATCCCCAGCCACATACACTAATTCTGATTGCGATCCGGGCGCTGGTCCGGCGCTGAGGTTCGGATTGTTGATGAGCACTTACCTGATTGGCGATATTCACGGCTGCTACGATGAGCTTCGGTCACTGCTGGACCAGGTGGCTTTCGATCCTGCCCGGGACAGCCTGTGGCTGACGGGCGATCTGGTCGCGCGCGGCCCCGCTTCGCTGGAAGTCCTGCGCTACGTTCGTTCATTGGGCGATGCGGTAAAAGTGGTGCTGGGCAATCACGATCTGCATTTACTGGCCGTGTTTGCAGGTATCAGCCGCAACAAGCCAAAGGACAGGCTGACGCCGCTGCTGGAAGCGGAAGACGCCGACGATCTGATTAACTGGCTGCGCCGCCAGCCGCTGATCCAGGTCGATGAAGAGAAGAAGCTGGTGATGGCGCACGCGGGCATCACGCCGCAGTGGGATTTGGCTACGGCACAAAGCTGCGCCCGCGAGGTCGAGGCGGTGCTCTCCAGCGATACCTATCCGCTGTTTCTGGATGCGATGTATGGCGATATGCCCAACAACTGGACGCCGGAGCTGACCGGGCTGGCTCGTCTGCGCTTCAGCACCAATGCGCTAACCCGGATGCGCTTCTGCTTTCCTAACGGCCAGCTGGATATGATCTGCAAAGATACGCCTGATTCGGCGCCCGCGCCGTTAAAGCCGTGGTTTGCTATTCCGGGGCCGGTGTCGCGCGACTACACCATTGCGTTTGGTCACTGGGCTTCGCTGGAAGGAAAAGGCACGCCGGAAAATATCCTGGCGCTGGATACCGGCTGCTGCTGGGGCGGCACGCTGACGATGCTGCGCTGGGAAGATAAAACCTGGTTTACTCAGCCGTCAAAACGGTTGTCAAACGAACATGAGAACGCTATAGCGGCGCCGTCTGCTGACTCATAAGCGTCAATTGCTTTCGCGACAGGCTTTTTGCTATCCGATAAAGAGTGAGCGCCACGCCCTTAAAGGCGTGGCTTTACTCAGCCGATAAACGTATCCGTCCGCTTTCAGGCACCCAATACGCCGCCATCCTTGCGCGTAATCATTATCACGGAAGAGCGGGGACGCGGGCTATTGTCAGGAAAGTGCGAGTCTTTCTCTTCTCCCGGATGTTGCACATTCACAAACATCGTTTTGTAGTCCGGTGTAAAAGTGATCCCGGTCAGCTCACAGGATTTGGGCCCCACCATAAAGCGACGAATTTCTCCGCTCTGCGGATCGCCCACCAGCATCTGATTGTTCCCCTGCCCTTCATAGTCGCCTTTATTACTGTATTTACCATCCGTCAGGATCCACAGGCGTCCGGCTTCATCAAAGCCCAGACCATCAGGGCTGTTAAAGGTGTTCTGCTCGGTGATGTTCGGCGTACCGCGATATATGCCCTGCGGATGCGCAATTGGATTACCGCACAGCACAAAAATATCCCAGTCAAACGCCTGGGCCGTAGCGTCCCCTTTCTCATCCCAGCGAATAATCTGCCCATAAATGTTATCCGGCCGAGGATTAGCCGCGTTGATCGGCATTCCCTCATCGCCTCGCTTGCTGTTATTGGTCAGGGTGCAGTAGGCGCGGCCATCATGAGGATTAACGGCAATCCACTCAGGGCGATCCATACGTGTGGCTTTCACCACATCCGCCGCGCCGCGCGTGTTAATCAAAATATCTGCCTGGGTGCGGAAACCGTTGTCGGCGGTCAGGCCGTGCTGCCCCTGAACCAGCGCCACCCAGTGCCCGGTTCCCTTCAGCGGCGTACCGTTTCTGTCGCCGTCAAAGATGGCAACATAGAGCGTTCCCTCATCCAACAGCCTGCTATTTGCCGCCGGATTAGCGCGATCGACCTTGCCTTTGGAAACATATTTGTAGATATACTCGCCGCGTTCATCGTCCCCCATATACACCACCAGCTCGCCGCTTTTCGCTACCGTAACGGCCGCGTTTTCATGCTTAAAGCGGCCCAGCGCGGTGCGCTTGACCGGCACGGAATCGGGGGCGAAGGGATCGATCTCGACAATCCAGCCGTGGCGATTAAATTCGTTAGGGTTTTTCGCCACATCAAAACGCGGATCGAAATCGGACCAGTTGCGCTCGGGATCGGCGGGGCTCAGCATGTAGCGCTTTTGCGCCGCCGTCAGGCTGAAATCCGCTTTTTTAGTGCCGAAATAGGTATCGAAATTTTCTTCACAGGTGAGATAAGTACCCCAGGGCGTTTTGCCGTTAGCGCAGTTGCCAAAGGTGCCGAGCACGTTCATTCCTTGCGGATCGGCTGCGGTATGCAGCGCCGCATCGCCAGCGGCAGGGCCGGAAAAACGCATTGGCGTATTGGCAGTGATGCGGCGGTTATAGCGTGAAGGACGGACAACTTCCCAGCGGTTTCCCTGGCCACGACGGACTTCCATCACCGATACGCCGTGGCCCGCCTGCGATTTTTTTACATCTTCAGCATCGTGCGCCTTGCTGTCGCCGTGAGCATAGAGATATTGCTCATTAACATATTCATTGTTAACCGCAATTAAGCCGCGATCCCGGCTTCCCTCCATGGCAAAAAAGCTCATGCCATCATTGTTATCGCCAAACTGTTTTTCCTGATCGGCTGCGCTGTTTTTTCCTTCCGCGTCAAACGCCGGGGCGCCATCGACCAGCGGATCGCCCCATGAAATCAGCACATCAGCCTGATAGCCGTCGGCAATGGCAATTTCATCCGCTGTGGAAGCCGGAATACCGTCAAAGCCCAGCAATTGACTGCCGCCCGACACGGGCTTCGCCAGCGCCAGAGAGGGAACAGAGAGACCGCCGCCAATAAAGCCTGCCAGACTCAATGCCCCGGTTCCTGCAAGGAATTTACGACGGCCAGGATTGGGCGTGACGGCTTCGTTCGGTAACGGCGATTGATTATTCATAGCGCATTGCTTCCTTTACGGTTTGTAAAATGAAGCAATGCTAGAGATATTTTGTTACACTTAGGTTACAAAATGTTCGAAAGGAATGTAAAGTTACTTACTGTCGACGGTCCAGAATTTCAAAGCAGTAGCTGTGCGTGTTTTTCTCGTCAGCGTCGTGAAATTCGCTAAAGGTCGACTGCCACTCATCCGGCTCGTAGTCCGGGAAAATCGTGTCGCCTTCGACTTCCGCATCAATATGCGTCAGATACAGGCGATCCGCGCGCGGCAGCAGCTGTTCATAGACGCGCCCGCCGCCAATCACCATGATCTCTGCCACGTCGCCCGCCGCTTTCAGCGCTTCCTCAATGGAAGTGACCCAGCGCACGCCTTCCGCATCGCCCTGCTGGCTGCTGATCACAATATTCAGCCTGTCCGGCAGCGGACGGCCGATCGACTCAAAGGTGCGGCGTCCCATAATGACCGGTTTGTTCAGGGTGTGCTTTTTAAACCAGGCCAAATCGGCTGGCAGATGCCACGGCATGGCATTTTCCATCCCGATAACGCGGTCGGTCGCCATGGCTGCAATCAGGCTTATCATCTGAGAATACTCACAAGGTGTAAAATTGGCGCCATCATACGGAAAGGCGAAAGTTTCGTCGATAGCAAAACCTGGCGAATTAAGTAAAGGTTTAGCGGCGCCGTGTTATTTATTAGCACTTCAGGCTAAAATAGCCACGGCAAACCCTTTGGGGTTTCTCTCTTCTGCTGAATTCTGAGAACACCATGTTAGAAACCAGTTTACTTATCCTCACTATTGCGACGCTGGGCATGCTTTCGCCCGGCCCCGATTTTTTTCTGATTATCAAAAATGCCGCGCGCTATCCACGCCGCGCCGCGCTGATGACGGCGCTTGGCGTTAACTGCGCCGTGGCAACGCATATGACCTATTGCGTCGCCGGGCTGGCGGTGGTGATCACCACCACGCCGTGGCTGTTTATGCTGCTGAAGTATGCCGGGGCGGCTTATCTGATCTACGTCGGCATCCAGGCGCTGCTTTCACGCGGCGGCAGCAAGATGGACCTCAGCAACGTCGCGGCGGAAAGCACCTCGTTAAAGAAAGCCTTTATGCAGGGCTACCTTTGCAATCTGCTGAATCCTAAGGCCACGCTGTTTTTCCTGTCGATGTTTACGCAGGTGCTGAACGTGCATTCCAGCCTGGGCGAGAAGATTTGGTATGCAGGCATTATTATCACGCTCTCTTCCATCTGGTGGCCGACGCTGGTGGTGCTGATCCAAAGCCCGCCCGTACGCCGTGGCCTGGCCCGCGCGCAGAAGCTGATCGACAGGCTGCTGGGCACCGTGCTGATCGCTTTCGGTATCAAAGTCGCGCTCTCCTGATTAGCGGGGGATAAGCGAAGGCCCGGTTGGCATTGTTGGCAACCGGGCCTTTTTACTTTGCGGCTTTAGCGACTATACGGCAGCAGCAATACCTACTTCCCACGCGCGGACGGGGTAAAACCACAGGGTTATTCTGCGGTGGGTTATCTGTCGAGGTTTCCGGCCAGCGTCGTCTGACGTTTAAACTCGTCCTTCGCTTTTTGTAACTGTCGCATAAAGCTTTCATCGGCATGCAGACGAGCCACGACAGCCCCGCCGACGATGCGGGCGGCGTTAACATCGCTCTGCCAGTGATAGCCGCAAATCACCCGGCTCTGGCCCATTTCATAGCCGCGCTTGAGGATTTCATTCTGTCTGGCGGGGTTTATTTCGGTCAGCACCAGCGCCGTAGCCCAGCCAATTGTTGTATGCCCGGAAGGATAAGCGCCGTTGGTAGACAGCTCCTGCTGCTGATCGGTGCGGCAGGTCGGTTCCTGATAAAAAGCAAAAGGACGAATGCGCATATAGCGAATTTTGGCGCTGCGGGTGGCCAAATCGCCGGCATCCTCACGCATTTTCATCACCAGCCGATAAAGCTCCGGCGTTTTACTCTTGCTGATTTCTCGTCCAAACGCGCCGGAAAAAGCCGCGGCCACGCCATCGCCTGCGACATGCGCATCTTGCCACGCCTGCTTGCCCCGGGGCGTATCGCGCAGGCTTTTGCCCAGCTCGTACTGCGCTTTGTCGTTAAGAAATTCGATGCTGTCCGTCGCGGGCGGCGGCGGCAACAGCGTCAGGCTGTCGGGGGATTGCGCCTCCTGCAGGAAATAAAAGTCAGGTTGCGTGGTAACGTCTTTCGCCGCAAAGGCCTGCGAAAAAAAGGCCATGCAGGCCAGAGCTATTAAGCGTTTTTTCATTGTTTCATCCCTGATGTTGAGTAAAAGCGCCGACGGTTCGGCAACGGGACAAGCCTATAGCATTTTTTGGCGCATCAATTTTAAAGGCGTCACAAAACGGGTTATTGGGGCGGGAACGCGGCGGAGATAAAAAAATCCCCGCCGTAGCGGGGATGGGCAGAGAAAACGCTTTAAGCCTGTTTGATCTGCGCGTGCATTTCCTGCACGGAGATCACCTGCTCAGTCGGATCGGCATTCAGCGACATAGCCGTCGCGAAACCGCCGTTCAGCGTGGTGTCATAGTGCACCTTATACTGCAACGCGCTGCGGCGGATCAGTTTGGAATCCTCAATCGCCTGGCGTCCGGCCGTGGTGTTAACAATGTAGGCATATTCCCCGTTCTTCAGGCGATCCTGAATATGCGGGCGGCCTTCGTGCACCTTGTTAACCAGACGCGGATTGATGCCCGCTTCGCCCAGCACTACCGCCGTGCCGTGGGTGGCGTCCAGCTCAAAGCCCAGCTTTTGCAGCTTAGCGGCCAGATCCACAATACGCTTTTTGTCGCCTTCGCGAACGGAGAGCAGCGCGCGGCCGCTTTTCTTCATATTGCTTTGCGCGCCCAGCATCGCTTTAGAGAAAGCTTCGGCAAAGGTGCGGCCAACGCCCATGACTTCGCCGGTGGAGCGCATTTCCGGGCCAAGGATAGGATCGACACCCTGGAATTTATTAAACGGCAGTACCACTTCCTTCACCGAATAATAAGGCGGGATCACCTCTTCCGTTACGCCCTGCTCTGCCAGCGTTTTGCCCGCCATCACGCGCGCGGCGACTTTCGCCAGCGGCACGCCGGTCGCTTTAGAGACAAACGGCACGGTACGCGCGGCGCGAGGGTTAACCTCAATCAGATAGACTTCGTTATCTTTTACCGCGAACTGCACGTTCATCAGCCCGCGCACGCAAAGCTCAAAGGCCAGTTTTTCGACCTGCTGACGCATTACGTTCTGGATCTCTTTGCTCAGCGTATAGGCCGGCAGTGAACAGGCCGAGTCGCCGGAGTGCACGCCAGCCTGCTCGATATGTTCCATGATGCCGCCTATCAGCACGCGCTCGCCGTCGCAGATGGCGTCAACGTCCACTTCAACCGCGTCGTCCAGGAAGCGATCCAGCAGCACCGGTGCATCGTTGGAAACGGAAACCGCCGTCTGGAAATAGCGCTTCAGGTCAATTTCGTCATAGACGATTTCCATTGCCCGGCCGCCCAGCACGTAAGAAGGACGCACCACCAGCGGATAGCCGATAGCCACCGCTTTTTCCACCGCCTGCTCCAGCGCCGTGACCGTTGCGTTGGCCGGCTGCTTCAGGCCCAGGCGGTCCACCGCCTGTTGAAAACGCTCGCGGTCTTCGGCACGGTCAATCGCATCCGGGCTGGTGCCGATAACCGGCACGCCTGCGGCTTCCAGCGCGCGCGCCAGCTTCAGCGGCGTCTGGCCGCCGTACTGCACGATCACGCCTTTTGGCTTCTCGATGCGCACAATTTCCAGCACGTCTTCCAGCGTGACCGGCTCAAAGTAGAGGCGGTCAGAGGTATCGTAATCGGTAGAGACGGTTTCCGGGTTGCAGTTAACCATAATGGTTTCATAGCCGTCTTCACGCAGCGCCAGCGCGGCGTGCACGCAGCAGTAGTCAAACTCAATGCCCTGACCGATACGGTTTGGCCCGCCGCCCAGCACCATGATCTTGTCGCGATCCTGGTTGGGATTGGCTTCGCACTCTTCTTCATAGGTGGAGTACATATAGGCGGTATCGGTAGAGAACTCCGCCGCACAGGTATCCACGCGCTTGTAAACCGGGTGCAGGTTGTACTGCTGACGCAGCTTGCGCACTTCTGATTCCGCCACGCCAGCCAGCACGGCCAGGCGCGCGTCGGCAAAGCCTTTACGCTTCAGGGCACGCAGGAAATCGGCGGTCAGGCCGTTGATGCCTTCGCGGGCAACCTGCTCTTCCAGCCGCACCAGCTCTTCGATCTGCACCAGGAACCAGCGGTCAATATTGGTCAGATTGAAGACGCCGTCCACGGACATGCCCGCGCGGAACGCATCGGCCACATACCAGATACGGTCGCAGCCGGCATCTTTCAGCTCGCGGCGAATGGTGGTCAGCGCTTCCGCATCGTTCAGGTCAACTTTCGGGTCGAAACCGTGCGCGCCTACTTCCAGGCCGCGCAGCGCTTTCTGCATTGATTCCTGCAAGGTGCGGCCAATCGCCATCACTTCGCCCACGGACTTCATCTGCGTGGTCAGACGATCGTTGGTGCCCGCAAACTTTTCAAAGTTGAAGCGAGGGATTTTGGTGACGACATAGTCGATGGAAGGCTCAAACGAGGCCGGCGTGCGGCCGCCGGTGATATCGTTCATCAGCTCGTCCAGCGTATAGCCGACGGCCAGCTTGGCGGCGATTTTCGCAATCGGGAAGCCGGTCGCTTTGGAAGCCAGCGCCGAAGAGCGGGAAACGCGCGGGTTCATTTCGATAATGATCAGACGACCGTT
Organism: Erwinia sp. STN24; assembly: GCF_041320675.1. Taxonomy (NCBI): domain Bacteria; kingdom Pseudomonadati; phylum Pseudomonadota; class Gammaproteobacteria; order Enterobacterales; family Erwiniaceae; genus Erwinia; species Erwinia sp. STN24. The sequence goes on from NZ_JBGGPM010000009.1 coordinate 70,292, forward strand.
TTCCGGGTTCACCGAGAACTGCACGTTGGAGCCGCCGGTTTCCACGCCGATTTCACGCAGTACCGCCATCGAGGCGTTACGCATGATCTGGTACTCTTTGTCGGTCAGCGTCTGCGCAGGCGCTACGGTGATGGAGTCACCGGTATGGATGCCCATCGCGTCAAAGTTTTCAATGGAGCAGACAATGATGCAGTTGTCGTTTTTGTCACGCACCACTTCCATTTCATACTCTTTCCAGCCGATCAGCGATTCATCAATCAGCAGCTCGTTGGTTGGCGACAGATCCAGGCCGCGCTCGCAAATCTCTTCAAATTCTTCGCGGTTGTAAGCGATACCGCCGCCGCTGCCGCCCATGGTAAAGGAGGGACGGATAATGCACGGGAAGCCAACGTCTTCAGCAACTTTCAGCGCTTCTTCCATATTATGGGCGATACCGGAACGTGCGGTTTCAAGGCCGATTTTCTTCATCGCCTTATCGAAACGCTGGCGGTCTTCCGCTTTATCAATTGCATCCGCCGTCGCGCCAATCATGGTGACGTTGAACTCTTCCAGCACGCCCTGACGCTCCAGCTCCAGCGCGCAGTTCAGCGCGGTCTGGCCGCCCATGGTCGGCAGCACGGCATCCGGACGCTCTTTCTCAATAATTTTGCGCACCACTTCCCAGTGAATCGGTTCGATGTAGGTGGCATCGGCCATTTCCGGGTCGGTCATGATGGTCGCCGGGTTGGAGTTCACCAGGATAACGCGATAGCCCTCTTCGCGCAGCGCTTTACAGGCCTGCGCGCCAGAGTAGTCAAATTCACAGGCCTGGCCGATAACGATCGGACCCGCGCCCAGGATCAGGATACTTTTTATGTCGGTACGTTTTGGCATTCTTTCGCTCCTGATTATTTATTTGAACGGTAGGCTTCGATCAGTTCGATAAAGTGATCGAACAGCGGTGCGGCGTCGTGTGGGCCAGGGCTGGCTTCGGGATGGCCCTGGAAACTGAACGCCGGCTTATCCGTGCGGTGAATGCCCTGCACCGTGTGGTCAAACAGCGAGGTATGGGTAATACGCAGGTTCGCTGGCAGGTTGTTGTTGTCTACGGCAAAACCGTGGTTTTGCGCGGTGATCATCACGGTATTGTTGTCGTGATCTTTCACCGGATGGTTGCCGCCGTGGTGGCCCAGCTTCATCTTCACCGTTTTCACATCGCTGGCCAGCGCCAGCAGCTGATGGCCCAGGCAGATGCCGAATACCGGGATCTCCGTTTCCAGGAAAGTCTTAATCGCGGCGATAGCGTAGTCGCAGGGTTCCGGATCGCCAGGGCCGTTAGAGAGGAAGATCCCGTCCGGGTTCATCTTCATTACCTCTTCCGCAGGCGTTTGCGCCGGGACAACCGTCAGGCGACAGCCGCGATCCACCAGCATCCGCAGGATATTTCGCTTCACGCCGTAATCGTAGGCCACCACGTGGAAAGGCAGCTCCTCTTCTTTCTTCGGTGCAGGCAGGCCATCCAGCGTCCAGCTGCCCTGTAGCCACTTGTAGGTTTCTTGCGTAGTGACTTCCTTCGCCAGATCCATGCCCTTCAGGCCTGGAAAAGCTTTTGCTTTTTGCAGCGCCAGCTCGGCATCCGGCGCGTCGCCCGCGATAATGCATCCGTTCTGCGCGCCTTTTTCACGCAGCAGACGGGTCAGCTTACGCGTGTCGATATCGGCAATGGCGACAATATTCAGACGCTTCAGGTAAGCGGAAAGCCCCTCTTCATTACGGAAGTTGCTGGCGATCAACGGCAGGTCGCGGATAACCAGGCCTTCAGCATGAACCTGGGCGGATTCTTCATCGGCGATATTGGTGCCGACATTGCCGATATGAGGATAAGTGAGAGTAACAATCTGGCGGGAATAGGAAGGATCAGTGAGGATTTCTTGATAACCGGTCATTGAAGTGTTGAAAACAACTTCACCCACTGCCGTTCCTGTTGCCCCGATGGCCCGACCGTGGAATTGGGTTCCGTCTTCCAGAACCAATAGCGCTGACTTAATCAAAACATCCTCCAGAGAATAAACAGTCACATTATTTGCATATTAATTCAGGATACACCTTTAAATCAATGCAAAACCTGCCTGTCTGCTCGATTTTTGGCAAATTGCGCGCATTCTAATGATCGCCCCAGCTGATGTCTACCCTGAAGCGGAGTTTTTCATTGTTTTTTGTGCCACTGGCGTAAAAAGATGATGATAGCCACCAAAAACAGCAACTATCGTGGTGATAAAAACGGTTGCCTGACGAAATGAATGGGAAAAATCCAGATAGCCCGAAAAATAGTGGACCAAATGGTCAAAATTAACAAATCAACCCTGTAAAGATGCAGAAAAACACCTAAAAACAACTTTTTGTTAAAAATACCATCTAAATATTATTTATATGCAGAAATAAAAAAAGGGCAGCAAAACTACCCATTCAAAACAGCAACTTAAAAAAATATCCAGATTCGTACTTATCAATTCTTATCAATATTAAGCACATTTCTCATATCAAAAAGACCTTCTTTACTCGCAAAAACCCAGGATGCAGCACGAACAGCGCCTTTTGCAAAGGTCATACGGCTTGAAGCCTTGTGCGTTATCTCTATACGCTCGCCAATATCCGCAAACATCGCGGTATGCTCGCCGACGATATCGCCTGCCCGCACGGTAGCAAAACCAATGGTTTGTGGCTTACGTTCGCCGGTGTGCCCTTCCCGACTATAGACCGCATGCTCTTTAAGATCCCAGTCCATGGCGTCCGCTATCGCTTCGCCCATCGCCAGCGCGGTGCCGGAAGGCGCATCAACCTTATGGCGATGGTGCGCTTCGATAATTTCGATGTCCGCATAATCGCCCATCACCTGCGCGGCCTGCTCCAGCAGCTTCAGCACCAGATTGACGCCCACGCTGAAGTTGGCGGCAAAAACGATGGCTATCTCTTGCGCAGCCGCGCCGATCGCCGCCTTACCGGCCTCGTCAAAGCCGGTGGTGCCGATGACCATCGCTTTTTTGTGCTGACGACAAAACGCCAGATATTCCAGCGTGCCTTCGGGACGGGTAAAGTCGATCAGGACATCAAACTCATCGGCAACCAGCCGATCGCTGACCTTCACGCCCAGCGTACCGGTTCCGGCCAGCTCGCCCGCGTCAATGCCGACCAAAGAAGAGCCGTTACGCACCAGCGCGGCCCCCACGCAAACGCCTTCCGCTTCGTGAGCGGCCTGAATTAACTGACGCCCCATGCGTCCCGCTGCGCCAACAATAGCCAGACGGACCTGTGCCTCATTCATAATGTTTCCCTTAAGTCTGTGCATACAAAACGAAGACAGGTTAACGACACCTTAAGCGCCGCGCCACTAAAAAACACAGGACAGCGCGCGCCTGGCAAAGCTTTCAGGCGGACGGAGAACAGGAAGTGCCGTGTAACAAACTGACGGAAGGTAAACTGGCCCGGACGCCGCGTTATAGCAGCGCCCGCAGGTTAAAATGACGGCATCATTTTATGGGACATGAAAGATCGTGACTACAGGGGGGGTTCTGGTGCTGTTGTTGGTGCTGGTGTTGTTGGTGCTGGTGTTGGTGGTGTTGGTGTTGGTGTTTGTGCCCCTGAACACAGACAGTTCATCAATACCAGCCCGCCCAGCAAAAAGAAACCAACTTTGAACAGGTTGGCGGTTAACGCCAGGTTGGCCTGACTGAGATCGCATAAAAAGCTTCCGCCGCTGACGCGGGTGGCTTCTGTTCGGGTTATTTCTCTCATTTTAATTTCCTTTTAAAATTGAACGGTGCCACACAGAAATAGCAGCGTGAGGCACGACTTATCACCTGAAAATAGTATATCCCCTTCTGACAGAGCAAAATCATACTACGTCTGATAAAACATTCCCGTCAAAATAAATATGCACCCTGCAGTAAAAAAAATAGAAAAAAGGCAAGATTCATTAACAATAAGAAAATAACCAATCAAAAGAGGCTTAAACATGGTAATTTCACGCCACTACATGAAAAATCGAGAAAGGAAGTATTTAAAACGCGCCCACCAGAACGGATACAACCTTCAGCAAACCCTGACTGCAAACCCTAACATTAAGCATTAAATTTTAAATATTAAAAATCAACATCTTGAGATGAAAACAAAAAATCTTCATTATCGCTTTATCTACCAGCCCTTCCCGGTCGTTAATTAGCAGAATAATATTTCAGTTATATATATAAATATTTTACAATACCTTCCAAAACCACTTCATTAATTATCCCCAGCAGAAGCACATAAGAAACAAAAAGAACTATTTTTAAAGCATCATTGAAAACAGATGGTTCAGTTGCTAATGAGTAACTGTCTTATTCTATTGGCGCTCCGGTTACCTGATTGAGATAAACCCGGGCGGCCAGTCTGTCCGCCCGTTTTGTAAAACGGCCATTTTCATCACGGCTCAGAGATTCGCTTACGGCAATCGCGGATAGGCATCGGCAATCCTGTCGCCGGTAAAATTCGCAATCCAGCCTTCCTGATTGTCGAAAATGCGAATAGCGGTAAAGTGCGGTGACGATCCCATATCAAACCAGTGCGGCGTCCCCGCAGGCACGGAGATCAGATCGTTCTTTTCACACAGAATTTGGTAAATATGCCCGTCCAGATGCAGGCAGAACAGCCCCGCCCCCTCCACGAAGAACCGCACTTCGTCTTCGCCATGCGTATGTTCGGAAAGAAACTTTTCCCGCAGCGTCTCTTTCTGCGGATTGTCCGCGCGCATACTGATTACGTCCCAGCTCTGGTAGCCTTTTTCCGCCACCAGCCGATCGATAGCGTGCTGATAAGCGTTAATAACCGTTTCCGGCTGCGGATCCACGCCTAAATCACGATCCGCCTGCCAGCGCTCAAAACGCACGTTTTTGCCACTCAGTTTCTGACGGATCGCTTCTTCATCGGTACTTTGCCAGATCTGCGTTTTCGCTTCGCTGTCGGTAAAAATGGTCAGTGCGCTCATACAAACGACTCCAGAGTAAGGTGATCGAACCGGTTGACCTGAGGATGACGGCTGACGTCATCCGCTTCATCGCGAATTAGCTGCACGGTATGCCAGCCCGCTTCCCGAGCGGCGTCCAGCTCCTGACGAATATCGGATAAAAACAGCAGCTCGCCCGGTGCCAGCCCGATATCTGCGGCAATATTGCGGTAAGAGTCCGTTTCGCGCTTGGCCCCGACGTGCGTATCGAAATAGCCGCTGAACAACGAGGTAATATCACCCTCGTCGCTGTAGCCAAATAACAATTTCTGCGCAGCTACCGAGCCGGATGAATAAACATACAGCCCAATGCCAGCCTGGTGCCAGGCTTTCAGCGCGGGCAGCACGTCCGGATAGAGATGGCCGGTAAAGCTGCCGTTAAAATAGCCATCGCGCCAGATCATGCCCTGTAACGCTTTCAGCGCGGTGGATTTGCGGTCTTCATCCATAAAACCGAACAGCACGGTGATTAAATCCTCTACCGTGGCCTGCGGCTGCGCGATTTCATCACGCAGATCGCTCAGCGCCTGCGCCACCTCTTCCCGGTGCTGAAAAGCGGCAATAAAGGCCGCCAGATTTTCGCGCGCATACGGGAAAAGCACGTTGTGTACGAAGCGAATATCGCTGGTGGTGCCTTCAATATCGGTGACAATAGCGCGGATCATTGGGCCTCCAGAAGCCGACGTTGTAATTCACACTGGAAAAGGAACTCCAGCCCTTCAAGATGGCGACGCGCTTCGTTCACGTCTCTTCCCCAGCAGGTCAGGCCGTGGCCGCGCAGCAGGAAACCGTAGCGCAGCGGATGGCCTTCCGCGTACTGCTCAATACGTTTCGCCAGCGCCTCAATATCCTGATCGTTATCGAACAGCGCAATAGCCACCTCTTCCAGATGCGAGCTTTGTCCGGCCAGCGTTTTCTGCATTTCATAGCCTTGCAATACTAATGCGGCGCGTTTCTCAACTCTTGAGAGTACGGTCGCGTTCACCGTATGAACGTGCAGTACGGCACCCGCTTCGGGAAACAGACGATAGATTAGCGTATGCAGGCCCGTTTCTGCGGAAGGCCTGCGGCCGGAAGGCGCATGGTTAGTGGCGATGGCGACCTGAATAAAGTCCTCGCGGGTTAGCGAACCTTTGTCTTTGCCGGATTCGCTCAGCAGGCAAAACTCGCTGTCCTGCCGCACCGACATATTGCCGCCGGTGGCGGGCGCCCAGCCTTTGGCACCGATCCAGTGGCAGGCCGCCACCAGCCGATCTAATTGCGATGTTGTCATAACCTTCCTTTTCAACCGCTAAGCACGGCATATTCTTATCGTTTAGACGTCTAAGCGTCTTGATTGCCAAATATTAGCACTGACGTTATAGTGGCAGCAACGGGCTAAAACATATCCATAGCGTTCCGCAAGGGTGACTAATCATGAGCCAGACGCCGATTAAGCCTGAGAGCAAACTCCCCGCTCTGGGCACCACTATTTTTTCGCAAATGAGCGCGCTGGCGCAGCAGCATAACGCCATTAATCTTTCTCAGGGCTTCCCGGATTTCGACGGCCCGGACTATCTGAAAGCGCGCCTGGCGCATCACGTCAGCGCTGGCGCCAACCAGTATGCGCCGATGACCGGCGTGCAGCCGCTGCGGCAGGCGATTGCGGCTAAAACGGCGGAGCTTTACGGGCATAAACCCGACGTCGACAGCGAAATCACGGTGACGGCAGGCGCGACCGAAGCGCTGTATGCCGCCATTACCGCGCTGGTGCGGCCGGGCGATGAGGTGATCTGTTTCGATCCCAGCTACGACAGCTATGCGCCAGCGGTGATGCTGGCTGGCGGCGTGATGAAGCGCATCGCTTTGCAGCCGCCGGCTTTTCGCGTCGACTGGCAGGAATTTACCGCGCTGCTGTCGCCTCGTACCCGTCTGGTTGTCCTCAATACACCGCACAATCCTTCCGCTACCGTCTGGCAAAAAAGCGATTTTGCCTCGCTGTGGCAAGCGGTGAAAGCACAGGAAATCTATGTGCTGAGCGACGAGGTTTATGAGCATATCTGCTTTGCCAAAGAGGGCCACGCCAGCGTGCTCGCCCATCCGCAGCTGCGTGAGCGCGCGATCGCCGTTTCCTCGTTTGGCAAAACCTTTCATATGACCGGCTGGAAGGTCGGTTACTGCGTGGCGCCGCCAGCGTTAACGGCGGAAGTGCGCAAGGTGCATCAGTATCTGACCTTTGCCGTCAACACGCCCGCGCAGCTGGCATTGGCCGATATGCTGAACGCCGAACCAGAGCACTACCGCGAGCTGCCGGCGTTTTATCGTGCCCGCCGTGACCGTTTTGTACAGGCGCTGGCGAAAAGTCGCCTGGAAATCCTGCCGTGTGAAGGCACCTACTTTCTGCTGGCCGACTACAGCGCCGTTTCCGATTTGGATGACGTCGCCTTTTGCCAGTGGTTGACCAAAGAAGCGGGCGTGGCGGCGATCCCGCTGTCGGTTTTCTGCGCCGGGCCTTTCCCTCATAAACTCATCCGTCTGTGCTTTGCCAAACAGGAAGCCACGCTGGATGCGGCAGCGGAGCGGCTATGTCAGCTTTAAACCTGAGCGTGCTACAGCAGCCGCTGGTCTGGATGGACGGCGAAGCCAATCTGCGTTTTTTTGACGAGCTGTTAGCCGGATTAACGGGCCGCGACCTGATTGTACTGCCGGAAATGTTTACCACCGGCTTTGCGATGGAGGCGGCGAAAAGCTCGCTGCCGGAAGCGCGCGTGGTGGGCTGGCTACAGGAGAAAGCCCGCGCGGCTGATGCCATGATCGGCGGCAGCGTCGCCGTTCAGACGCCCGCGGGCGCGGTCAATCGCTTCCTGCTGGCGGAGCCGGACGGCACGGTACATCGCTATGACAAGCGCCATCTGTTCCGCATGGCAGGCGAGCACCAGCATTACCTGGCGGGCGAAAGGCGAGAAATCATAGCGTTTCGCGGCTGGCGCATTCTGCCGCAGATTTGCTATGACCTGCGCTTTCCGGTGTTTTCCCGCAACCGCAACGATTACGATCTGGCGCTGTATGTCGCCAACTGGCCGGCAGCGCGCGCGACGCACTGGCAGGCGCTGCTGCTGGCGCGGGCCATTGAAAATCAGGCTTACGTAGCCGGTTGCAATCGCACCGGCCACGATGCCAACGGCCATAGCTACAGCGGTGACAGCCGGATTATCAGCCCGCAGGGCGAAATCCTGGCGGCTGGCGAACCGCATCAGCCAGCGGTACTGAGCGCCGAGCTATCGCTGGACAAGCTGCGCGAATATCGGGAGCGTTTTCCGGCCTGGCGCGATGCGGATGAGTTTAGTTTATAAGCCGTTGCTGCCCGGCATCGCATAGCCTGCTGGCTGAATGCTTCAGCCCGATCGGCTTTCCTGCACGCTTACCGTTCCTTTAACGCTGTTAAACACAATATTCAGCAGCACGGCTACGACACAGGCGGCGCTGATGCCGGAATGGAAAATCGTTCTGACCCAGTCAGGGAAGCGGTCGTAAAAGGTCGGCATCACGATGGGGATCATGCCAAACGCAATGGCCGTCGCCACCACCACCAGGTTCATATTCTCTTTGTAATCGACCTTTGCCAGCGTGCGGATACCGGATGCCGCGACGGTGCCGAACAATACCACGCCCGCGCCGCCCAGCACCGGAGCGGGAACAGCCGCGACTATCCGGCCCAGCACGGGCAGACAGCCAAGCAGCACCAGGATCGCGCCGCCCGCCGCCACTACATAGCGGCTTTTGATGCCGGTAATAGCGACCAGACCAATGTTCTGGGCGAAGGCGCTCTGCGGAAAGGAGTTAAACAGCGGCGCGAGCGCGCTGGTCAGCATATCGGCCCGCAGCCCGCTGGCGATGCGTTTACCGTCAACCTCCGTACCGACAATGTCGCCGATAGCGATCAGCCCGGCAGTGGTTTCGGTAAGCAGCACCAGCACGATCAGCGTCATCGACAGGATGGCCGCCACGTCGAAAACCGGCAGCCCAAAGCTGAGGATGCCGGGCAGCGCCACCACGTCGCCATGCAGCACGCCCGAAAACTGCGTTTTACCGCCTGCCACAGCAAACAGCGTGCCCAACACCATAGCCGCCAGCACGGCCAGCCTTTTTATCGCGGCGTTGCCTACGCGATGAAACAGCAGCACCATCCCCAGCGTCAGCGCGGCCAGCCCGATATTGCCCGGCGAGCCCCATTCCGGCGCGTGTGGATTACCGCCCATCGCCCAGCGCGCGGCGACCGGCATCAGCGACAGGCCGATCACCGTAATCACGGTGCCGGTCACCACCGGAGGAAAAAAGCGGATGATATGGGCAAACAAAGGAGCAATAAGCAGACCAATCAGCGAAGAGGCGATCACCGCGCCGAACACCACCGGCAAGCCGCCGCCGCTGGTCACTAACGTCACCATGGTCGCCACGCCCGCGAAAGAGACGCCCTGCACCAGCGGCAGACGCGAGCCGAAACCGGGCACGCCCAGCGCCTGGAGCAGCGTGGCGCAGCCGCTGACAAACAGCGCCGCCGTCACCAGCATCCCGAGTTCGGCGGCGTGCAGCCCGGCGGCCGAGCCGATAATCAACGGCGGCGCGATAATGCCGCCGTACATCGTCAATACATGCTGCAATCCCCAGGCAAAAGATTTGCCTGCCGGGTAACGCGTATCTTCTGGCCTGGCGCTCATGTTTACCCCTCACTGCTGCACTCGCCGCAAAGGCGGTGCTGGTTATTAATCTCTCCCCAACATCATTCAGGCTGCGGCCCGAAGGATAAAAGGATCAGCTGCCGCGATAGGTAGACCACGACCACGGCGAAATCAGGAAAGGCAGGTGATAGTGGCTGCCCGCTTCCGGCAACACGAAATCGATTTGGGCGCTGACGTAGAGCGCGTCGCGGCCATCGGCGGCAAAATAGTCGCCGATATCAGCAATTAAGCGGTAATGGCCCGGTGCCAGCGGCTCGGGCGTTAAGTCTGTGATGCGGCCATCCGCATCGGTATCGCCCTGCGCCACCGGCAGCCAGCCCTGACTGCTGTTCTGCTCCAGCGAAACGGCGACGCCAATCGCCGGTTTGCCCAGTGCGGTATCCAAAATATGCGTGGTGATGGTGCTCATTGAACTCTCCTGTGCAAATGTAGCTGGGTTAGCGAAACGTCTCTTTTAAACGCAGCAGAGTGATTTCCCGTAGCTGATCCAGCGCTTCCTGCTGCTCCTGTTGCGGGTCGTTGTCGAGGCGTCGATGCAGTTCGGCCAGCATCTCTCCGGCGCTTCGCCCTTTAGCGCGGATTAAAAACACCCGGCCAAAACGCTGTTCGTAAGCGGCGTTTCCTGCCCGTAGCGCCTCTTTCAGCGCGGCATCCGCCTCCTTAACGCTGCCCTGCTCGCCGCTGGAAAGCGCGGCCTCTTTGTCGCTGCCCTGCGCCTTTTCACCGATGCGTGGATGCGCGGAAAGCGCCTTGTCCAGCGCCTGACCGTCCCAGCCGCTCGCCAGCTGCTCGCCGGTTTGCAGCAGCTCGTCCAACGACGCGAAAGGGCGTGCGGACACCACTTCTTCCACCCAGCTTGCCAGCGCGACGCAGTGGGCGATGTGCTTTCTGGCCTCGGCGACCGGGGCCTGATTAAACTGTTCAGGCGACACGCTGACCTCCTGTGCTGTCTGCTGACAGCGCTATCTCGCTCACCGCTTTCGTCCAGGCGCGAACCGCCAGCGCCACGTCTTCCACCCTGACCGATTCCGCCGGATGGTGGCTGATGCCGCGATCGCAGCGGACAAACAACATGCCGACCGGCCAGCGCTCCGCCATGGCAATGGCGTCGTGACCCGCGCCGCTGGGCAGCGAAAGCGAGCGGCCCTGCACCGCCGTTACCGCCTGGCTCAGCGCCGCCTGAAGCTTTTCGTCACAGCGCGTCGCCGGGATCTGGTAATACTCTTCGGCGCTGAAGCTTAAGCCGCGCCGCAGCGCTATCGCTTCCGCCTGGGTCAGCAGCGCCGACAGCAGTTCCGCCAGCGCCCGATCTTCCGGCCCCCGCACGTCCAGGCTCAGCGCCACCTCGCCGGGGATCACGTTGACCGCGCCCGGCAGGCACTGGAGCGTGCCGACCGTTGCCACCAGCTGCGGGCCGTGCTTTGCCGCAGCCTGTTCGATAAACACCATCCATTCCGCTGCCGCCGCCAGCGCGTCTTTACGATGCGTCATCGGCACCGTGCCCGCATGGCCCGCCTCACCGACAAACCGGCAGTTCAGGCGGCGTGCGCCGTTGATCGCCGTGACCACGCCCAGCGCCAGGTCTTCCTGCTCCAGGCACGGCCCCTGCTCTATGTGCAGCTCCAGATAGGCGACGATATCTTTTACCTCACGCGCCGCCTCGCCAATCGCCTGCGCATCCAGCCCGACGTCGGCCATCGCCTGCGCCACGGTGATGCTGTTGCCGTCGGGATGGCTGACCCAGCTTTCCGGCCAGCTTCCGGTCAGGCCGCGACTGCCCAGCAGCGTGATGCCGAAGCGCGTTCCCTCTTCGTCGCCGAAGCCGACGATTTCCACCGCCAGCGGCAGCCGCAGATTTTGCCGGTGCAGCGCCTGCACGGCTTCAATCGCGGTCAGCACGCCGAGCATCCCGTCGTAGCGGCCCGCGTTGCGCACGGTATCCAGATGCGATCCCAGCAGCAGAGCGGGGGCATCGGGCTGCTGCCCTTCATAGCGTCCGCAGATATTGCCGACGCTGTCCTGCCAGATGCGCATTCCCGCCGCCGCCATCCATTCCCCTACCAGCCGGTTGGCCTGGAGGTGTTCAGGCGACAGATAGACGCGGGTGAGCGCGTCCGCCGTTTCGCTGATTTCCGCCAGGCGATCGCAGCGCGCCATCACCCTGGCCGCTGCCTGCTGCGCCTCTGCAAGATTGAGTGGCTCCATCAGCGGCTCCCGACGGCGTAACGATCCCAGGCCGCCTGCATCGCCGCGCCCTGAGGCGTTTTATAACCCAGCCAGGTCAGCACCGATTCCAGCGCGCTCAGCGTCTGCATCACGCAGTCTTTACGGGCGTTATAGCCCATGGTGCCGATGCGCCAGACCTTGCCGTGCAGCGGGCCGAACGAGGTGCCGATTTCAATGCCGAAGTCCTCAAGCATCAGCTTGCGCACCTGGTCACCGTTAATGCCCTGCGGGATGACCACGCCCAGCACGTTGTTCATCTTGTGTTGCAGGTCGCCGAAGGTTTCCAGCCCCATGCCCTGAATGCCTTGCAGCAGCGCGTCGCCGTGCAGCTCGTGGCGGGCGATGCCGTTATCCAGGCCCTCCTGCATAATCAGCCGCGCGCATTCACGCGCGCCGAACAGCGCCGACGTCGCTTCGGTGTGGTGGTTCAGCCGCTCCGGCCCCCAGTAATCCATGATCATCCCCAGATCGAAATAGTTGGAGTAGATCATCTCGTCGTCGCCATCCTGATGCGCCGCCGTGCGGATCCCTTCCTCTACGCATTTGCGTTTGCGGATCGCGGCTTCCATTTCCGAACTTAGCGTGATCGGCGAGGTGCCGGACGGGCCGCCGAGGCATTTCTGCATTCCGGCGGAGACCGCGTCCAGACCCCAGGCGTCGGTTTCCAGCGCGTTGCCGGCCAGCGAGGCCGTGGCATCGGTATAGAACAGCACGCCATATTTTTTACAGATGCCGCCCAGATCGGCCAGCGGTTGCAGCATGGTGGTGGAGGTATCGCCCTGCACGGTCAGCAGCAGACGAGGGCGCACAGTTTTGATCGCGTCTTCGATGCGATCCGGCGTGAAGACTTCGCCCCACGGCACTTCGATGGTGTGCACTTCCGCGCGGCAGCGGCGGGCGATCTCGCACAGCAGATGGCCAAAGCGGCCAAAAACGGGCACCAGCACCTTATCGCCGGGGCGGATCGCCGACAGCAGAATAGCCTCGATGCCCGCGCGCGAGGTGCCGTCAACCAACAGCGTCCAGCGGTTCTGCGTGCGAAACACGCCGCGATACAGTTCCATCACCTCGTTCATATAGTGCGTCATGGCCGGATCGTACTGCCCAAGCAGCTGGCTGGACATGGCGCGCAATACGCGAGGATCGGCGTTAATAGGCCCAGGCCCCATCAACAGGCGCTGCGGCGGATTAATTTGCGGATAGCGGGTTACATCCATTTCGTTTCCTTCTCTTGCAGATCCGGTGCTCAGCTCAGGCCGCGCACCGATGAGATAAACTGTTTCAGCTCCGCCGTCTGCGGGCTGGCGAACACGCTTTTGCTGTCGCCCTGCTCCCAGACGCGGCCCTGATGCATAAACACCACGCGGTCGCCCACTTCCCGGGCAAAATTCATTTCGTGCGTGACTAAAATCAGCGTCATGCCTTCGCGGGCCAGCTGCTCAAGCACCTTCAGCACTTCACCCACCAGCTCCGGATCGAGCGCCGAGGTGATTTCATCGCACAGTAACACTTTGGGCGTCATCGCCAGCGCCCGCGCAATCGCCACGCGCTGCTGCTGGCCGCCGGAAAGGCTGGACGGGTAGTAATCCATGCGCTCGCCGAGGCCGACCTTCTCCAGCATTTGCGCCGCCAGCGCCCGGCATTCCGCCTCTTTCTTTTTCAGCACGCGCCTGGGCGCCAGCATGACGTTTTCCAGCGCCGTCATATGCGGAAACAGGTTGAAGTTCTGAAACACCATGCCAACGGAGCGGCTGATTTCCCGCGCCTGCGAATCGCGATCGGTAATGGTCATGCCGCCCAGCTTGATGCTGCCTTCCTGATAGCCTTCCAGCCCGTTGATGCAGCGCAGCAGCGTGCTTTTCCCCGAGCCGCTGCGGCCGATAATCGAGATGACCTCGCCCATATCAATGTCCAGATCCACGCCTTTCAGCACGTGGTTGGCGCCGTAATATTTCTGTACCTGATTAATGGTGATGAGCGGCATTGAATTTTTTCTCCAGGTACTGGCTGTAGCGCGACAGCGGATAGCAGATCAGGAAGTAGCCTAGCGCCACCAGCCCGAAAACTTTAAAAGGTTGGTAGGTCACGTTATTCAGGATGGTGCCCGCCTTGGTCAGCTCGACAAAGCCGATAATCGACGCCAGCGCGGTGCCTTTGACCACCTGTACGGCAAAGCCCACGGTCGGCGCAATGCCGATACGCAGCGCCTGCGGCAGCACCACGCGATACAGCGTCTGGCCTTTGGCAAGCCCCAGGCAGCGCGACGCCTCCCACTGCCCTTTCGGCAACGCGTTGATGCTGCCCACCCAGATATCGATCAGAAAGGCGCTGGTATAGAGCGTCAGCGCCAGCGAGGCGGCCGTCCACGGCGAGACGTCGATGCCGAACAGCGCCACGCCGAAAAACGCCAGAAACAGTTGCATCAGCAGCGGCGTGCCCTGAAAAAGCTCGATACAGGCGCTGATAACCCGGTTAGGCCAGCGGCGGCGCGTCAGGCGCACCATCACCAGCGGCATCGCCACCAGCGTGCCGCCAAAGAACGCGGTCAGCGACAGCAGCAGCGTCCAGCGCGCCGCCAGCAGTAAATTGCGCAGAATGTCCCAGTCGGTAAATGTCGTCATCAGGCCGTTCCTCCCAGCCATTTACGTCCGGCCGCCAGCAGCAGCTGACGCATGGCGATCGACAGCGCCAGATAAATCAGCGTGGTGACCAGATAGACCTCAAAACTTAAAAAGGTGCGTGACTGGATCAGGTTGGCGGCAAAGGTCAGCTCTTCATACGAAACCTGCGAGACCACGGACGATCCCAGCATCACGATGATGCACTGGCTGACCAGCGCCGGATAAATGCGCTTTAAAGAAGGTGGCAGAACCACGCGCAGGAAAGTCTGCGACCGCGTCAGGCCCAGCACCCGGCCCGCTTCCCACTGGCCTTTCGGCGTGACCTGGATCCCGGCGCGGATAATTTCCGTGCTGTAGGCGCCCAGGTTGATCAGCATCGCCAGCAGCGCCGCTTCGCCAGCGGTCAGCTTCAGCCCCAGGTTCGGCAGGCCAAACACGATAAAGAACAGCTGCACCACAAACGGCGTGTTACGGATCAGCTCAACGTAGCAGCCCCACAGGCGGCTGAGCGCCGAAGGCCGTCCGCTACGCAGCGCCGCGCCCAGAATACCGAGCGCCACGCCGCCCGCCGTCGCCATCACCGTCAGCTGAATAGTGATCCAGAGTCCGGCCAGCAGCTGCGGCCAGTAAGGCAGCAGCGCCGGAAAGTCGAGTTGCTCCGTCATTGGCCGGCCCTTACGCGCTGAAGTCGGCCGGCAACGGCGCTTTCAGCCACTGCTGCGACAGCCCGTTCAGCGTTTTATCTTTGATCGCCTGTTCGATAAGGCTATCCACCTTCGCCTTCAGCGCCGGTTCGCCTTTGCGCATCCCGATAAAACAGGGCGAATCTTTCAGCATAAACTTAGCCACCGGCGCTTTGTCTGCGTTCTGGCGCGCAATCGCCGCCACCACCAGGTTGCCGGTCGCCACATACTGTACCTGGCCCGACAGGTAGGCCGACAGCGTAGTGTTGTTATCCTCATAGCGTTTCAGCTGCGCGTCTTTGGGCGCAATATCGCTTAATGCCATATCCTCTACCGCGCCGCGAGTTACGCCAATCGACTTGCCGCTCAGCCCGGCTGCCGCTTGCAGTTCGGCCTCTTTCGGCCCGAAAACGCCCAGGAAGAAAGGCGCATAGGCGCGGCTGAAGGCGATAACTTTTTCCCGCTCGGGATTTTTACCCAGGCTGGAGATCACCAGATCCACTTTATCCGTCTGTAAATAGGGGACGCGGTTGGCGCTGGTGACCGGCACCAGCTGTAACTTAAGTTTCATCTGGCTGGCCAGGTAGCGCGCCATATCGATATCGTAACCCTGCGGCTGTAGCTCGGTGCCGACCGAGCCAAACGGCGGAAAGTCCTGCGGCACGGCGACGCGAAGCACGCCGCGTTTCTCTATATCCTGCAACTGATCCGCTTGTGCGGCCTGGGTGAACAGCAATACTGCGCCCGCGATCGCCAGTAACGTTTTTTTCATTTTCTCTTCCCCGGTTAAGCCAACATGAAACGAAAGATTCCTGAAATAATCATTTGCAACTAATGTGCCAGCCACGGAAAAAGGGATCGCCACCCGTGGAACAGCACGCAAAGAAAGGAAAAAGCGGTTTCAAACTAGCCAGAAAGCAGAAGATAAGGCAGAAAAAGAAGCATGTCAGCAAGCTCAGAAAACAGTTTCCCGATGCCTGCGGCGCTGCCCTGAAATAAAGCAAAGCACCAAAATGGTGCCCTGTCAGCGTTGTTCCAGCTCGTCCAGCTGGCCGTACAGATTAGCGATATGATGGATGCGCTGACGACCTTTACTTAACAGCTCATGCAGCAGCGCATTGGTCAGCAGGTTGATGAGGCTGTTGGCGCAGGCATAGCTGTCGAAAGCGGACACGCTGTCCAACGGCGCGCAAAGCTGCCATGTCGCCAGCGCCAGGATCGCCTGCGCCTGCGGCTCACAAATCACCAGCGTGGGCACGCCAGCCTGCTGAAGCTGTTGCAGCAGGGGCTTAATGATGCGCGGACGACGGCGAAAGGCAATCACCACCACTACATCGTCCGGCGTCATATCCGGCAGCTCTTCCGCCAGCGTCTGCCCCGGCTGCGGCACGACGGAGACCTCGCCGCGCGCCTGCAACAGCTGCTGCCGAAGGTGCAGCGCCACCGGCCAGGAGTTGCGCATACCGACAATAAAGATGCGCCTGCTGGCGGCCAGTCTTTGCACCACCTCGCCGAACTGCGCGGCGTCCAGCTGGCTTACCCACTGCGTCAGGTTCGCCATTTCCTGCTTGTAGTGGCGCGCCAGCAGCGTGTTGCCCTGCACCGCGTCGCGATTGTCGGTCAGCGGCATGCCGCTTTGGCGCAGCGTACGCAACTCGTCGCGCATATCGCGATATTTCTCATAGCCAAGACGTTTGAATAAGCGGCTGACGGTCGCTTTAGAAACGCCGCTGAGCCGCGCCAGCTCTGCGCTGTTATAGCTAATCAAATCGTCAAAATGATCGAAGATGAAATCCGCCGCGCGCTGCTCCTGCGGAGAAAGCTGGGGATAGTGATTTCTCAGGCGCTCATCAAGCTGCTTCATGATATGAACCTTGTAACTTTTGTTTCAGAGAAGATAACGTATACAAATAACGTGCCGGGCGGAAAAGTTCACCTTCATCTTGCAAGCCGGACGCGTTTTTTCACTGCCCTGCCGTTCCGGCTGCAACAAACTGGAACAGCTCTTGCTTCCCTTTCTGCTCCGTCCCTGAAAATGAGAACGTGATGATACAAAGTAATCTCGCTCCGCTTGGCATGGCCGTAACGCCTCATCATCTCGCCAGTGAAAGCGCGCTGGCCATTCTGCGCGAAGGCGGCAACGCTATTGAGGCGATGGTCGCGGCGGCGGCCACGATCGCCGTGGTTTATCCCCATATGAACGGGCTGGGTGGCGACGGCTTCTGGCTGATTATGCCGCCGCAGGGCGATCCCATCGCCATCGACGCCAGCGGCGCGGCCGGATCGCTGGCCGATTTCGCTTTTTATGACGGCGCGGCGGCTATCCCCCATCGCGGGCCAAAATCGGCGCTGACGGTAGCCGGAACGGTCAGCGGCTGGTCAGAAGCGCTGACGATAGCCAACGAGCTTAGCGGTGCCGTGATGCCCGTTTCACGCCTGCTGGCCGATGCGATCCGCTATGCGGCGGACGGCATTCCCGTCACCCAATCGCAGTCGACCGCAACCGCCGGCAAATATCACGAGCTGGCGGCGCAGCCGGGCTTCGCGGCCGCTTTCCTGCCGGATGGCGAGGTGCCGCGCGCCGGCAGCCGCTTTACCCAACCGGCGCTGGCAAACACGCTGGGCATCCTGACGGAACAGGGGCTGGACAGCTTTTATCGCGGCTCGCTGGCTAATCGCCTGGCGGCAGAAATGTCGGCGCTTGGCATGCCGATTACGCTGGAAGATCTTAATAAGCATCGGGCGAAGCGCCGTAAGCCATTAAGCATCCGCCACGAGTACGGCGAGGTCTTTAATATGACGCCGCCGACCCAGGGCCTGGTGTCGCTGGCGATTTTGGGCATCACCAATCATCTGAATATGGCGGAAGCAGACGAGGTGCAGACCGTGCACCGCATCGTGGAGGCGACCAAGCTGGCTTTCGGCCTGCGCGACCGCTATATCACCGATCCGCTGCATATGCGCGAAGAGATGCAGGCGCTGCTTGATTCCGACCAGCTCGAAACGCTGGCGGGGCAAATCAGCGACAGCCGCGCGGCCGGCTGGGGAACCGGCAAAGGGCCGGGCGATACCGTGTGGATGGGCGTGATGGACAGCAGCGGCCTTGCCGTCTCTTTTATTCAGAGCATCTATCACGAATTCGGCAGCGGCGTGGTGCTGCCCGGCACCGGCATCACCTGGCAAAATCGCGGCGCGGCGTTTAGCCTGGATCCCGAACACTTGCTGGCTTTAGCACCGGGCAAACAGCCTTTTCATACGCTTAATCCCGCCGCCGCACGGCTGAACGACGGCCGCACCATGGTCTACGGCTCGATGGGCGGCGACGGCCAGCCGCAGACTCAGGCCGCCATTTTTACCCGTCACGTAGTGCAGGGAATGCCGCTACAGCAGTGCGTCAGCGCGCCGCGCTGGCTGCTCGGCCGCACCTGGGGCCAGGCTTCCGATTCGCTGAAGCTGGAGGGCCGTTTTTCCGCCGCCACCTTTACCCGCCTGCGCGAGCTGGGGCATGAAGTCGAAGCGCTGGAGGATTTCAGCGAGGCGGTCGGCCACGCAGGCGCGATTGTCCGCCATACCAACGGCATGCTGGAAGGCGCCAGCGATCCCCGCAGCAACGGCAGCGCGGCCGGTTTTTAACAGGAGAACATTATGAACACCGAAATTGACTGGACGGCTTATCTGGCCCACATGGAGCAGGTGCTGGGCGTACCGATGGACGATCGTCGTCGCGCCGAGCTGCTGGTGCAGTTTTCACGTATTGCCGAGATGGCCGCGCCGCTGATGGCGTTCCCGCTGGATGAACGTCAGGAAATCGCAGGAGTATATAAAGCATGACGCTAAGCTCCCTTTCCATTGCCGAACTAAAAAGCGCGCTGCTTAAAGGCGAGCTGAGCGCCAGAGAAATCGCGCAGCAAACGCTGGACGGGATCGAGCGGCTGGATCCGACGATCAATGCCTGGACGAGCGTAACGCGGGATCGCATGTTGAGCGAGGCCGATCGCCTCGATCGTCAGCGCAAAGAGGATAGTCCGTTACCCGCGCTGGCGGCCATTCCCTGCGCGGTAAAAAATCTTTTTGACGTTGCAGGCCATACCACGCTGGCGGGTGCCAGCCTGCTCAGCGATCGCCCGGCGGCCAAAAAAGACAGCTGGGCAGTGAGCAAGCTTAGCGAGGCGGGCGCGCTGCTGTCCGGCATGGTGAATATGGACGCCTATGCCTACGGTTTTACCACGGAAAACAGCCACTACGGCGCCACGCGTAACCCTCACGATAGCCAACGTATCGCCGGGGGATCCTCTGGCGGATCGGCGGCGGCCGTCGCCGCTGGCCTGGTGCATTTTTCACTGGGCTCGGATACCAACGGCTCGATCCGCGTACCGGCTTCGCTGTGCGGCATTTTTGGCCTGAAGCCGACGTTTGGCCGCCTGTCGCGCAGTGGCAGCCAGCCCTTTGTCGCCAGCCTCGATCATATCGGGCCTTTCGCCCGCAGCACCGAAGATCTTGCGTTGGTTTACGATGCGTTACAGGGCCGCGATCCGCAGGATAGCTTTCAGGCGGAAAAAGCGATCCAGCCTGTTCATCGCCTGTTGGAGCAAGGCGCACAGGGCCTGCGGTGCGCCGTGCTGGGCGGCTATTTTCAAACCTGGTGTGATGACGATGCCCGCGCAGCCGTCGCGCAGGCCGCAAAAGCGCTTGATGCGCAGGAAGAGGTGCTGATGCCGGAGGCCGCGCTGGCCCGTACCGCCGCGTTTATCCTGACCGCTGCCGAAGGCGGCAACGCCTGGCTGCCCGCGTTGCGCACGCAGCCGGAGCGTTTTGAGCCGCTGTCGCGCGAGCGCCTGCTGGCCGGTGCCATGACGCCTTCCGCCTGGTACGTGCAGGCGCAGCGCTTCCGCCACTATTTTCGTGAGCGGGTGCTGCCCCTGTTCGGGCAGTTTGACGTGCTGATTGCGCCCGCCACGCCCACCAGCGCCACGCTGATTGGACAGGAAACGATGCATATCAACGGCAGCGATTTGCCCATCCGCGCCAGCATGGGCATGTTGACGCAGCCCATCTCCTTTCTGGGGCTGCCCGTGACGACCGTGCCGCTGCAAACGCCGGGCGGCATGCCGATCGGCCTACAGCTTATCGCCGCGCCGTTTAAAGAAGAAGCCTGCCTGCGCGTGGCATGGACGCTGGAGAAAATGGGCATAGCTAAAGCACCTGTAGCAGGAGGATTGACAGCATGACGGATAAAATTAATCGCCCCTCGGTGCTGGCAGAGGTTACCGAAGCTTTTTATCGCTACGAGCAGGCGCTGACCGGCAACGATATCGACGTGCTCGACGAGCTGTTCTGGCATGACGAGCGCACCGTGCGGCTGGGCGCAGGAGAAAATTTATACGGGATTGAGGCGATCCGCGCTTTCCGCGCCGCGCGTCCTGCACAGGGCCTGGCTCGTCAGCTGCGTAATACGGTAATCACCACGTTTGGCGATGATTACGCGGTATGCAGCACAGAGTTTACCCGTGAGGGAACGGATAAGATTGGTCGTCAGCAGCAGACATGGGTGAAGCTGCCGCAAGGCTGGCGGATTGTCGCCGCGCAGGTCAGCCTGATAACGTGCGGCGAATAATGCCGTTTCACCAGGAGTGAATCCGCAGACCCGGCAGAAGCCCGACCGGCTATTTTTTAGCCTGAAAATGCTTTTACCAGGGCCAGGCTCTTTTCTGTCACCTGTTTGCGGGAGAGAGCCAGGCCTTAAGGTCGTTTAATCCGTAACCGGATAGCGCATTAAAAAATGGACCGCATCAGTTTATTTAAGCGCTTAATTATCAACCAGTGTCTATCGGTTTACCGCCGTCCTTATCTCTGTTGAGCTGTTAATAATTTCTTTTTTACTGCTGGCGCTATGTATGATGAATTTTGTCCGTTATCAAAGGGAGAGAGCGTAATGCCTTACAGTCTAGGGGTGCTGGCCGGTATGGGGCCGCGCTCCACCGCGCCTTTTATCGATATGTTGGTGGATGAGTGCCAAAAGCAATACGGGGCCAGGTTCGATATCGACTATCCCAAAATGCATATTATTTCCTTGCCGACGCCTTTTTTCCCTGACCGGGCGGTTGAAGATGCCGCAATGTCAGCGGCACTGCGCGATGGCATTAGCGATCTGGTAAAAGTCGGGGTCAATTTGATCGTGGTGCCCTGCAATGTAGCCCATTGCTACTTTGCTGAAATGCAGGAGGCCAGCGCTGGCATTCCTGTCCTGCATATTGCCGACTGCGCGCTTGAACGCCTTGCCGCAGCGGAGAACATCGCCGTGATTGCTACTGAGGCTACGCTTGATGCGGGTTTTTATCAGCAGCGTCTGCATCTGACAGGAAAGCGCTGTGTCTCTTCTGAGCCATTACGTGCGAGCACAACGCGTTTGATAGCGCTGATTAAACAAAACGGATTTACCGATCCTGAAGTGATAACGCAGTGGCGGGCGCTGATTTCTCTGGCGCAGGAAGCTGGCGCCCAGGCGCTGCTTATTGCCTGTACGGACATCAGCCCCTTACTTAAAAGCCATCCTCAGCAGTTGCTGCCGATTGTTGATACGGCAGCAAGCCTGGCTGAAGCTGCTATTCGTGGCTTTGCCAGCTCAAGGTCGACCCGATAGCCAATTTTGCCTCTGCTGGCGATCCTGTCAGGATGGCACTTCATGATGCCTTCCTGACAGGTTTACTTACGCCTCCGGCGCCGGGTGCGTCTTTATCCAGTGGTCGGCAATCTGCTGGCGCGTGCAGATCCAGACCTTATCATGCTGCTGTACATGATCCAGAAAGCGCTGCAATGCGCGGAAGCGGCCAGGCCTGCCCAGCAAACGGCAGTGCATGCCGATGGAAAGCATTTTCGGCGCGGTTTCACCCTCTTCATACAGCACGTCAAAGCTGTCTTTCAGATAGGTGTAAAACTGCTCCGCCGTGTTAAAGCCCTGCGGCGTGGCGAAACGCATGTCGTTGGTTTCCAGCGTATAAGGTACGATCAGGTGCGGCTTGACCGTCCCGTCCTGACAGGTCACCTTTGTCCAGAATGGCAGATCGTCGCCGTAATAGTCGCTGTCGTAGGTAAAGCCGCCCTGCTCCACCACCAGCCTGCGCGTATTCGGGCTGTCGCGTCCCGTATACCAGCCGGTTGGCGCTTTGCCGAAAAGATCGGTCAGCGTATCCACCGCCTGCTGCATATGCTGCCGCTCGGTTTTTGCATCCATTCCCTGATAGTGGATCCAGCGCCAGCCGTGGCTGACCACGTCGTAATCGGCGTTTTTAATCGCCTCGACGATTTCCGGATGACGTGCCAGCGCCATCGCCACGCCAAAAACGCTTAGCGGCAGGCCGCGCTTCTGGAACTCGTTGTGGATGCGCCAGAAACCGGCGCGCGAGCCGTATTCATACAGCGATTCCATCGACATATGGCGCTCGGGATAGCTGGCCGCACCGATAATATCCGATAAAAACTGCTCGGAGCCGGTATCGCCATGCAGCACGCTGTTTTCCGCGCCCTCTTCATAGTTCAGAACAAACTGCACGGCGATACGTGCATTGTCCGGCCAGGCCGCATGGGGCGGCTTTCCGGCGTAGCCGATCAGATCGCGGGGATAGTTTTTATTGAAGCTGTACTCTTTCTTTTCATCAGCATCGGTCATGATCGTAGTCCTGTTCCAGAGCAAGATAACTTAGTTTAGGCGCTTAAACTGACCCGACAGGTTTTTTCGCAGCGGATAGTCCAGATCGCCATGCTTACTGGTCGACAGCCCCAGCGCCACCAGCGATTCCACCATTTTTACCGCCGCGCCCACGCCGTCAATAACCGGCATATTCAGCTCCTGCGTCAGTTCCCGCGCCAGCCGGGCCATGCCGCCGCAGCCCAGTACAATGGCGCCGCTGCCGTCCTCTTTTTTTGCGCGGATGCAGCGCTCACGCACTTTTTCCTGCGCCAGCCCTGTGCCATCCTCCAGCGCCAGTACCGGCAGATCGATAGCATGCAGCGCGGCGCAATGCGGTTCAAAGCCGTACTGTTGTAAAAGATGACGCGCGATAATAACGGTGCGCGGCAGCGTGGTGACGATGGAAAAGCGCGTGGCAACCATCGTAGCCATATGCATAGCGGCTTCCGCAATGCCGATAACCGGCCCCGAAGCCAGTTCACGCGCCGCCAGCAGCCCCGGATCGCCAAAGCAGGCGATAACGTGCCCGCAGACGCCCTGCTCGCGTCCGGCTTTTATTTGCTCCAGCACGCCGATAGCGGCGACGGCCTCGTCAAAATGCCCTTCGATTGAGGGAACCCCTTCCGAGGGACAAACCGCCAGGATTTCCGTCGTCGGCGATGCTACGGCGCGCGCCGCTTCGCCAATGGTTTCGGTCATCGCCAGGCTGGTATTGGGATTGATAACCTGAATAAGCTGTTTAACGGTCATTCGCGCCTCCAAAACCGGTGAACAGGCTGGCGAAATCCGGCAGCGTTTCGCCACCGCGCTCGAAATGCAGGCTCGCTACTATATGCGCAAAATGTTGCCGCATTGCTTCAGTAAGCGGCACCAGCGCTTTTTGTCTGAGCAGGCCGATCAGCCTGTCGTGGTCGTCACAGCGGCAGCCCTGCTGCCACGGCGCGCCCCAGGCCGCAATCACCAGCGACGAACGCTGGGTCAGTCGGGTCACCATCTCGGTCAGCACCTGGTTACCGGAGATCGCCTGAAGCTGAATATGGAACGCGGCGGAAAGCCGGATCGCCGCCGGGCCGTCACGCTCCTCATGCGCCTGCTGTTCCTGCTGGATTAGGTTTTCCAGCGCGACCAGATGGGTAGACTGACAGTGCGCCAGCACGGTGGGAAGATTGGCGCATTCGATAAGTTCACGCGTACGGAAGATGTCCTGCGCTTCTTCTGTCGAAGGCGTGGCAACTTGTGCACCACGCTTGGGCGTTAACACCACCATCTGCACCGCAGCGAGGCGAGTCAGCACTTTACGGATGCCGGTTCGACTAACGCCGAAGACGTCGGCAAGCGCTTCTTCCGGCAGTTTGCTGCCCGGCGGCAGCTGACGCTCCACCATCGCCTTCATCAGCGCCTGAAAGATAGCTTCGTCTTTGTCATTCAGGTCGGTAGCCCTTTTCAGGCCGCTTTCACTTTTCATTTCCTGGTCCGCTCAGGTTTATCTTGCCTAAAATCGTACACACGATTAACTTATTTTGTATACATGAATTCAACTTCTGGCCTGGATCCTGCAATACCTCTCTCAACCGTTTGCTATTTCGTTGAATTGTTGAGGAGCAGGTTTCATGCCAAAGAGTCTACATGTTACTCCGGCGTCCGCAGAGGAAGCGCACGCCAGCTACAGCCCGCGGCTGTGCAACGAGGATCTGGCCCCGACGCGCGAGCAGAACTGGAGCTGGTACAACATCTTTTCTTTCTGGATGTCGGACGTGCACAGCATGGGCGGTTATGTGGTGGCGGCCAGCTTTTTCACGCTGGGTCTGGCGAGCTGGCAGGTGCTGATTTGTCTGCTGGCGGGCATTTGCATCGTGCAGCTGTGCGCTAATCTGATCGCTAAGCCCAGCCAGATGACCGGCGTGCCTTATGCGGTCGTCTGCCGCCAGGCCTTTGGCGTATTCGGCGCCAATATTCCGGCGGTGATCCGGGGTCTGATCGCGTTCGCCTGGTACGGTATCCAGACCTGGCTGGCCGCTAACGCGCTGATGCTGGTAACGCTGAAGTTTTGGCCTTCACTGGCGCCGATGACGCAGGTTTCCTGGCTGGGCCTGTCGCAGCTTGGCTGGCTCTGCTTTGGTTTTATGTGGCTTGCTCAGGCGCTGGTGTTCTGGCACGGCATGAAGGCGATTAAGCGTTTTATCGATGTGGCCGGCCCGGCGGTCTATGTGGTGATGGTGCTGCTGGCGGTCTGGATTGTATACAGAACGGGTTTTGAAGGTATTTCCTTTACGCTCTCCACGAAACAGCTCAGCGGCAGCCAGCAGCTCTGGCAGATGGTGACCGCGACGGCGCTGGTCGTCTCTTATTTCTCCGGGCCGCTGCTTAATTTTGGCGACTTCGCGCGCTATGGCAAAAGCATGAAGGCGATCCGCCGCGGCAATCGCTGGGGGCTGCCGTTTAACTTTTTGCTTTTTTCCGTGGTGACGGTGGTGATTGTTTCCGGTACGCAGTCGCTGTTCGGCCATATGATTACCGACCCCATTGAAACGGTCAGCCGCGTGGGCAGCGATTTGGCAGTGGCCGTTGGCCTGCTGACGATGATCACCGCGACGATCGGCATCAACATCGTCGCTAACTTCGTTTCGCCCGCGTTCGATTTTTCTAACTGCTCGCCGCAGAAGATTAGCTTCCGCACCGGCGGCATGATTGCTGCCGTAGGATCGGTGCTGCTGACGCCGTGGAACCTGTTTCAGTCGCCCGAGCTTATCCACTATACGCTGGACGTGCTGGGCGCCTTTATCGGCCCGCTGTTTGGCATCCTGCTGTGCGATTTTTACCTGGTCAAACGCGGACAGATTTCAACGGACGATCTTTTTAATGCTACGCCGCAGGGAAAATACTGGTATCGCGGCGGCTTCAATCCTAAAGCGATTGCCGCGCTGCTGCCCTCAGTACTGATTGGGCTGGCGATTAGCTTTTCGCCTTCGCTGCACGAAGTGGCTAACTTCAGCTGGTTTATCGGCGTTGCTTTGGCGGCAGGCTGCTATCGCTGGATGGCACGCGAAGAGTGCGTAAGCGCTGTGCCGCGTTACGCGAGCCGCGTAGCGGTGGAGAAAAGACGCGCTTAAATGATAAGGGCAGAAAGCCTGCTACCGGCAGGCTTCCGCTTAAAAAAACGTTCAGCTCTGCGCGCCTTCCTCTGATTTGATAGCTTCAATTTTTAGCGCTGCTTCAATTAATTCAAGCTTGTATACGTAGTAACCTGCCATTTTTTTAAGCATCAAAGCCCCTAAAGAAACCCCTAATAGTAAAGCCAACACCTGAATAACAATGCCCTCTACCGAATAGAATCCTTTACTAAACATGGCCAGTAAATTGTTGGGCCCGCCCAGTCCTTTGATGGCGCCATAAGCCAGCCCAATTAGCGCCATTAAAGCTGTTTTATCGCCAAAAACATTGCTGACTCTGACGAGTAAACGGTTTATTTTCAGCTGTACCCAGTGTTTGGCATAGTCTAATTCTAACTTTGAATAATAGCTTAGCTTTTTGGCATTAGCTTCATCGTGGTCGATTTCAAGAAGTAGCTCAGTTATAGCATCTTTTTTCCACCCAAATATTTTTATTAATCCGTAGAGCGAAGGTATAAACATGGCTACGAGCGCACTTAAAGTACAAAGTAAATATAGCGCTGTCGCCAGCCAGATGACTTTAAGGCCTGGCGTATTATACTGGCACCAGAGTGCGAGCATTAACAATAATAGAAAGCAGATACCACTAAAGGCAAGCCCCCAGGCGCTGATAATATTTATGATTCGCTCACGCCGGGTAATGAATCTGAAGGGCTTATAGGGTTCACACCCCTCCAGCTCACGGATAATTTGGTTTAGCCTGTACATAAAAAAGCCCTCATAGCAGTATATAAATACAGGCTTTTATTTTCATTCAACGACCAAAAATATTCCACCTCTTTAATAAAAAAGACGACGCATATTTTCAGCTTAAATTATTTAAAAGCTTTCATTTTTATTGGATAAAAGAGTACAGGTCGGCTCACAATCAAGCCTGGCCTGTACTCTGCGATGCCCCGTCAAAGGCTATGTTCGGTGCGGGCAATAATATCGTCCTGCGCATCGGGAGAAAGCGCGGTAAAGAAGGCGGAATATCCCGCTACGCGCACCACCAGATCGCGATAATTATCGGGCTGCGCCTTTGCGGCCAGCAGCGTTTCCCGCGAGACGATGTTGTACTGAATATGCCAGCCTTTATGCGCTTCAAAGAAAGTGCGCAGCAGCAGCATCAGCTTTTGCCTGTCGCCCGGATTATCCAGCGCGGCGGGATTCAGCTTCTGGTTCAGCAAAACGCCGCCCAGAATCGATCCGGTGGGCAGCTTGCTGACTGAACCCATCACCGCCGTCGGCCCCAGGCGATCGGTGCCTGACGCCGGGCTGGCCCCTTCCGCCAGCGGCGTTCGCGCTTTACGCCCGTCCGGCGTTGCCATCGTCTGCGCGCCAAAAGGCACGTTGGCAGAGATAGACGAGGTACCCGCATAGTAACCGCCACCGATCGGGCCACGGCCATGGCGTGGATTAACGTAGCTTTTCAGCTCCTCAATATAGGTTTGATAAGCGCGCGTCAGCAGCTCATCGACATAATCATCATCATTGCCGTATTTTGGCGCGCCGTTAACCAGACGCTGGCGCAGCTGCTCGCCATTCAGACCGTCAAAATCGGTGGCCAGCGCTTCGCTTAATGCCTGCTGCGCCACCACTCCTTGTTCAAACACCAGTTTTTTCACCGCCGCCAGGCTGTTGCCCAGATTGGCGATGCCCACCTGCAATCCCGATACCCAGTCATATTTTGCGCCGCCCTGCTTGATGCTTTTTGCCCGCTCAATACAGTCATCCACCAGCGCCGAACAGAGAATATCGTGCGCGTTCTCTTCCAGCACCGTATCCACCACGTACTCTATTTCTATCGATTTGCGGGTGTAATAGCGGATCTGCTCATCCCAGGCGCTCATAACCCGATCGAAACTGTCGAAATTGCCTGCGGAAAGCGCTTTGTCCTGCGGCAGAAACGTTTTGCCGCTGGTGGCGTCGCGTCCGCCTTCCAGCGACGCCAGCATCACGCGGGCGAAATTAATAAAGCTCATCCCGGTGCAGCGATAGCCCCACTTGCCGCCCACGGCCGTTTCGATGCAGCCGATAGCCGCATACTGATAAGCGTCGGCCGCTGAGACGCCCAGCCGGATAAATTGCGGAATGACGATTTCATCGTTGTTAAAGGCCGGCATCCCAAAGCCGCAGCGGATAACCTCCACGCAGGCATTCAGGAAATCGTCGCTCATTCCGGCATGGTAGCGCACGCTCAGGTTTGGCTGCGTCGAACGCAAACGGCCGCAGGATTCCAGAATCGCGTAAGAGAGCGGGTTGACGGCATCCACCGCCTTGTCCACCAGCAGATTCTGTCCGCCGATAGTGACGTTTTGATAGAGCGGACTGCCGGCCGAAGCTTTGGAGTGCGAGCCGGATCGGATCTTATTGACCTCCAGCAGCTTCAGCCAGCAGCTTTGCAGCAGCTCGATCGCCTGCTCGCGATCCGTATGCTGTTCCAGCTCCACGTCGCGGCGATACCAGGGATAAAGGTATTGATCCATGCGGCCAAAAGAGACCGAATGACCGTTAGACTCAATTTGCAGGATCAGCTGAATAAAATAGCAAAGCTGGAGCGCCTGCCAGAAGGTCTGCGGCGGCCGATGGGCGATCACGTCACAATTTTCCGCGATGGTCAGCAGTTCCCCACGGCGCGCGGCGCTCTTCTCTGCCTGCGCCATTTCGCGGGCCAGAGTGGCGTAGCGCTTGATATGCTCAGTTACAGCCTGAAGAACGATATCGATGGCTTTCAAAAACTGCTCGCCATGCAGATCGTTCAGATGCGTCAGATCGATGCGGCTGCGGCGTTCCGCCACTTTCTCACGCAGGCCATCCAGCCCTTTCTCCAGCAGCAGCGGAAAGTTGACGGCCAGATGGGCGTCGCCGGAGGTCATATTCCCTTCCGCTTTGATGATGCCGGTTGCCAGCAGCGCCTTCTGCTCCCCGGTAAACATGCCGTAGCAGCGATCCTGCACCGTCTGGCCGCGCCACCACGGGCAGATTTCATGCAGTACCCGCTTGTCCTCTTCAGAAACAGAAAAGCCCGCGCCGGGACGATCCGCCAGATCGTCGATCTCTTTTTCGATCCATGTCACGGTATATTCCGGGAAAATGGGCGCGGCGCGCACCTTGCTGGCCTGGTTGCCTACAATCAGCTCATCATGCTTAATCCAGATAGTCCGTTCCGCCAGATGGTGTGCCAGCGCCAGCGCGCGGCGAACCGGTACGGGTTTATCCTGATGCTGCTGATAGATTTCGCTATAGTGCCGCGCGCGCTCGGTACAAATCGGGGGCTTGCTGATAGCGATCAGGGCTTCTTTATGCGTTTTGATACGGCTGCTTAAAACATCAAGGTTAAGTCTGGTCATCATTTTATCCTCTTAGCGTGGTTATCAGGCCTTTTTGCCGCGCGTACGACTGCGCAAAGGCAAGGATTTCCGGATTATCGAGCGGCCTGGCTGGCGCAAGGTAAGGCTGATTAAGCAAGGCATATTTGCCTTTACCCAGCGTGTGATAGGGAAGGAAATGGATCTCTTTGGCCCGTAATCGATCGGCGGTGAAATCCACTATGCTGCGGATCGACTGCCGATCGGCATTAAAACCCGGAACGAGCGGTACACGGATGACGATCTCCTTGCCCGTTTCCGCCAGCTTGCACAAATTAGCCAGCACCCGCTTCGCCGAACCGTTCGTCCATGCCTGAAAACGCGCTTCGTCGGTGTGTTTAAGGTCGGCCAGGAACAGGTCGATCCAGGGCAGCGAAGGCTGGATATAACGCCACGGCACATGCAGGCAGGTTTCCACGGCCGTATGGATCCCTTCCTGATGGCTGAGCCGTAAGAGCGTTTCGGTGAGGTTTGGCGTCATAAAAGGCTCGCCGCCGGAAAGCGTCACGCCGCCCGCGCTGCGCTGATAAAAAGGCTTATCCCGCCTGACTACGGCCATAATTTCCGCTGCGCTTTTCTCTTCGCCGCAGATCGTCAGCGCCTGGGTGGGGCAACAGTTTTCCAACGCGGAGAAATGGTTGGGACGCATCTTCTCCCGGAAAATGACGAGTTGTTGTTGTTGACGAACGATGGCGTCCGGCACGGCCAGCTGGCATAACTCGCAGCCCGACAGGCAGGCTCTTTTATCAAACAGGATTTCCCGCTCGTGCGAGCGGCTTTCCGGATTCTGGCACCAGCGACATTTCAACGAACAGCCTTTTAAAAACACCACGGTGCGGATACCAGGCCCGTCGTGTGTGGAATAGCGCTGAATATTGAAAATCATGAACCGCCTCCGTCATATTACGTACGAAGATTTAAGTACTTTCAAATGAAAGTAACTTTGATCCCGGGCAATAAACAAGTTCACGCAGCGGGTAATATTTCGGAATTGCGATCGTCAACAGGCTTAAGGAGCTATATGGAACTCTATCTTGATACTGCGGATGTAGCGGCGGTAAAACGTTTAGCGAGGATACTGCCGCTGGCGGGCGTGACCACCAATCCGGCTATTGTCGCCGGCGGGAAAACGCCGTTATCCATTCTGTTACCTGAGTTGCAGGCGGCGCTGGGCGGCCAGGGCAAAATTTTTGCTCAGGTTATTGCCGCCCGGGCGGAAGAGATGGTGGAGGAAGCGTTACAGCTGCGCGCGATCCTTCCTGATGTGGTCGTAAAAATTCCGGCTACGACAGAAGGCCTGGCGGCAATCAGGCAGCTGAAAAAAGAGGCTATTCCAACGTTGGGCACCGCCGTTTATGGCGCAGCGCAGGGATTGTTCTCGGCGCTGGCTGGCGCGGAGTATGTCGCGCCTTACGTTAACCGTATTGACGCCCAGGGCGGAAATGGCATTCAGACAGTAGAAGCACTTCAACAGCTGCTTGCTCTGCATGCGCCGGGGGCTAAAGTGCTGGCGGCCAGCTTCAAAACGCCTCGCCAGGCGCTGGAGTGTATGCTGGCTGGCTGCGAAGCAATAACGTTGCCGCTGGATGTGGCCGAACAGATCCTCTCTGCGCCAGCGGTTACCGCCGCGGTCAATCAGTTTGAACAGCAGTGGATAAAGGCTTTTGGAACCGCGAGGCTGATTCAGGAAGAGAAAAGCGGAAAGGAATAAAAATCACGGGCTGTATGCCGAAATGACGAAAGCCCGATGCATTGCTGCATCGGGCTTTCCGGATACTTGGCGGAACGGACGGGGCTCGAACCCGCGACCCCCTGCGTGACAGGCAGGTATTCTAACCAACTGAACTACCGCTCCGCGCTTTGTTCCCCGTCGGGAACGGGGCGAATATTACGGTGCGGCCTGCATCCCGTCAATGCTTTTTCTTAAGCTTGCTGATCGACTGCCTGTTTTTTCGACTCTTACGACATTTCAACGTCTTCAGGCACGCCAGAGGCAGCTTCCGCCCTTCTTCATCACCAGATCGAGGCGGGATTCGTGTTCGGCAATCTCTTCGTCCGTCGCCGCTATCACGCACAGGCCAGAAGCCGGACGCGTGATGCGATAGATGGTTTCGTCGTTGCTCTGCTCCTGCCTGTCGCCCTCCATCGAAAACTTCAGCGACGTCTGCCCACCGGTCATGGTCAGGAAGACCTCGGCCAGAATTTCGGAGTCAAGCAGAGCGCCGTGCAGCGTTCGCTTACTGTTATCTATTTCATAACGCGAGCAGAGCGCATCCAGGCTGTTGCGCTTGCCGGGAAACAGCCTGCGCGCCATCGCCAGGCTATCGGTTATCTGGCAGAAGGTTTCGGTTTTGGGGATATTGCGGCCAAGCTTGCCGAATTCGTAGTCCATAAAGCCGATATCAAACGAGGCGTTATGGATCACCAGCTCGGCACCTTCTATATAGGCCAGGAAATCGTCGGCAATATCGGCGAAGGTCGGCTTATCCGCCAGAAATTCGTCGGCAATACCGTGTACGCCGAACGCTTCCGGATCGACCAGGCGATCGGGCTTGAGATAAACATGGAAGTTGTTGCCGGTGAGACGACGGTTTACCACCTCAACGGCGCCGATTTCAATAATGCGGTGCCCTTCATAGTGCACCCCGATCATATTCATACCGGTGGTTTCAGTATCGAGGACGATCTGACGCGTTGTATTTACTGTGCTCATAGGACCCGTTTTATGTCAGACTTGGCGTTTTTACACAGGGAGTCTACCAGAGATGCCTAAACAGGTAGAAATTTTCACCGATGGTTCTTGTCTTGGCAATCCTGGCCCGGGCGGATACGGCGCAATTTTACGTTACGGCCAGCACGAGAAAACGTTCAGCGCCGGCTATCAGCTGACCACCAATAATCGAATGGAGCTGATGGCGGCTATCGTCGCGCTGGAAGCGCTGACTAAACCCTGCGACGTCGTGCTGAGTACCGACAGCCAATACGTGCGTCAGGGCATTACCAGCTGGATCCATAACTGGAAAAAGCGCGGCTGGAAAACGGCGGACAAAAAGCCGGTTAAAAACGTCGATCTCTGGAAACGGCTGGATACGGCGCTGGGCCAGCATCAAATTACCTGGGAATGGGTAAAAGGCCATGCCGGCCATCCTGAAAACGAACGCTGCGACGAACTGGCGCGCGCGGCCGCCGGCAATCCATCCTTTGAAGACATCGGCTATCAGTCAGCATCCTGATGGCGTCGACGCATCCGGCTGGTTGCGCCAACGGCGGGTGCAAGCCTTCTTTGGGCCGCTGCCTTTTTGGCCGGATTCATCGTTAACGGGAAAGTCCGCTTGCGCGCGACGATAATGCTCAGGCAGCCCAGCGCCGGAAGATGCGTGCTGATGACCTTACCGCCCTGACGATTCCACGGCAGCACCTGAAAGCGCGAGCGCTGCACCACCTCGTAGTTTAACAGGCTGAGCCAGTCCATCAGCCTGGTCTGGGTAAACATCCGACTGTTCCACGGCACGCGTTGGCGCAGGCCGGGCACCAGTTTGCCCGTCCCCAGCACGCTGAACAGATTGAAGCCGCTGATAATCATCCAGCCGTCATCGATCAAAACGCGATCTACCTCGCGCAAAATACGGTGCGGATCGCTGCTCCAGGCCAGGCTGTGCGCCAGTAAACAGGCATCAACCGATTTTGATTCAAAAGGCAGGCTGCCGGCATCGGCCAGAACCTGCAAATTGTCGCCCTGTAAGCCAACGTTGACCTGATGCGAAATGGCGCAGCTTGCCGTGTCGATTTCCGCGCTCAGCGAGCCGATTTTCAGCAAATGAAAACCGTATAGCCTGTCCAGACAGGGTTGCAGATGCCGGGTCAGCGCGTCACGATAGTAGTCTCCCCAGGGGATGTCCGCCCAGGAATACGGCACGTGACGAATATGGCGTGTTTTAGCGGGCTTCATGCTTTACCATCTTCTTTCCATTGCGGCCAGTCAACGAGGCGATAATGAATCTTACCAGCATTCCGGCTTTTCAGGATAATTACATCTGGACATTAAATAACGATCGGGGCGACTGCCTGATTGTCGATCCGGGCGAAGCGGCACCGGTACTGACGGCCATGGAAAAAAACCAGTGGCGGCCAGCGGCGATCCTGCTGACGCATCATCATCACGATCACGTTGGCGGCGTGAAAGAACTGCTGCAACATTTTCCCGATCTGGTGGTGTACGGCCCGCAAGAGACACAAGATAAGGGAAGCAATCGGCTTGTCGCTGAGGGTGATAAGGTCGCTATTTTGGGCCTCGAATTTAGTGTGATTGCTACGCCGGGGCATACTTTAGGACATATCTCATACTATAGCGCACCTTACCTTTTCTGTGGTGATACGCTGTTTTCCGGCGGCTGTGGACGTCTGTTTGAAGGTACCCCTCAACAGATGTTCAATTCTTTTCAAAAGCTTAATCAGCTTCCGGGAGAAACGCTGGTGTGCTGTGCGCACGAATATACGTTATCGAATATGAAGTTTGCCTGCTCGCTGCTGCCACAGGATACGAAAATAGCGGGCTATTATCGCGAAATTAAGGAGTTACGTGCAAAAAACGCGGT
Source organism: Erwinia sp. STN24 (assembly GCF_041320675.1). Lineage (NCBI taxonomy): Bacteria > Pseudomonadati > Pseudomonadota > Gammaproteobacteria > Enterobacterales > Erwiniaceae > Erwinia > Erwinia sp. STN24. The sequence continues at coordinate 104,359 of NZ_JBGGPM010000009.1, forward strand.
TTCCTTGCCCGTAACGCTCGCTTTTGAGCGGCAAATAAATGTTTTTATGCGTACGCAAGATGCTGATTTACAGAAAGTTATTGGCTTCGAAACACCTCCGCAACAAGAATGGCAAGTTTTTGCAACTCTACGCGAGAAGAAAGACCATTTTTGATTTTTCGGGTTGTGTTGAGCAGCCCGAGCACGTATAGTTGCTCGTCTTTTAAGCGAACAATGACACACACATGAAGGCTAAAGCGATATTACTACTCGCCTCGGTCCTGCTGGTGGGGTGCCAGGCGCCTAAGCACGACGCCCCCGAACAGCATGCACAGAGTTTGTCTTCAGCACAGAGCAGTCAGAACGCAGATCGGTTGTTATCGCCACGCTGGCAGGACGATGGGACCAGCCTGACGAAAGATCAGGATCTGTGGAATTTCATTAGCGATGAGCTGAAGATGAAGGTTCCGGAAAACCCCCGGATACGCGAACAAAAACAAAAGTATTTAAGAAACAAGAGCTATCTCCACGATGTAACGTTACGGGCTGAGCCGTATATGTACTGGATTGTCGAGCAGATTAAGCAACGTAAGATGCCGATGGAACTGGTACTATTACCCATAGTGGAGAGCGCTTTTGATCCTCATGCGACCTCTTCTGCCAATGCCGCAGGCATCTGGCAGATCGTGCCGCAGACGGGGCGTAATTATGGTCTGAAGCAGAACCAGTGGTATGACGGTCGTCGCGATATTGTCGCCTCTACCAAAGTCGCACTGGATATGATGCAGCGGCTGAACGGGATGTTCGGCGGTGACTGGCTGCTGACCGTGGCCGCGTACAACAGCGGCGAAGGCCGCGTGCTGAAAGCGATAAAAAGCAACAAGGCTCGCGGTAAGGCAACGGATTTCTGGTCGCTGTCGCTTCCGCATGAAACCACGGTTTATGTGCCGAAGATGCTGGCGTTAAGCGAGCTGTTGAAAAACAACAAGCGTTACGGCATCCGTCTTCCGGAACCTAACGAAACCCGTGCGCTGGCGCGTGTTGAAGTGGGTCAGCAGATTGAGCTGACGCAGGCGGCGGAAATGGCCGGCATGTCGCTGAACAAGCTGAAGAGCTTTAATACAGGCTACAAGCGCGGGATGACGGCGCCTAACGGCCCGCACTATATCATGGTGCCGAAGTCGCACGTGGCGCAGCTGCGCAACTCCCTGGCAACAGGCGATATCGCGGCGGTGCAGCCAACGGCGCTGGCCAGTACCAGCACCTCTTACAAGGTGCGTAATGGTGATACCCTGTCAGGCATTGCAAAACGCCTGAACGTGTCGGTGAAGACGCTACAGCAGGCTAATAACCTGCGCGGCGTGAACATCAAACCGGGGCAGACGCTCAGCCTGGGCGGCGGCGAAAGCGCAGCCAGACTGGCCGATAATGGCAACAGCATCACCTATAAGGTTCGTAAGGGTGATTCTCTGGCCAGCATCGCAAAACGTCACGGCGTGAACACGAAAGATCTGCTGCGCTGGAACAGCGGCGGTTCGGCGAATATTCAGCCCGGCGACAGGCTGACGCTATTTGTCACCAACAACGCCACGCCTGACAGCTAAAGCTCAGTTTAAAAACCAGTCTTCGGACTGGTTTTTTTATGCCCGACATTTCCCGCTCCCCTCTCCTGTGCTTTACTGCCCCTCTGTCCAACGATCCTGAGGCCGCCATGACGAATGATCTGGTTGCGCTGCTGAACCAGCATCGCCTGATTGAACTGAGCCACGTTTATGAAGAAGGCATGCCGGTCTGGCCCGGTGACGGGCGCTTTTTCATGAGCAGCGCAGAAACATTCGCCGCAGGCGACGGTAACTATAACTGTCAGCTGAGCTTAGGCGATCATTGCGGCACGCATATAGACGCGCCGGCACATTTTATACCGGGCGGAAAAAGCATTGATAAGGTTGATATTCGCCAGCTGACCGGGCGTGGTCGCTGTCTGGATATGACCCATTTGCCGCAAAACAGCGCGATTACGCGTGCGACGATCGCGGACTGGGAAGGCAGATACGGCGAAATAGCGGCAAAGGATATCGTCCTGTTTCATACGGGCTACGATAAAAAGTGGCGTTGCCGTCCCGATCATACCGCGTTTATGAACGGCTGGCCGGGGCTGTCAGCCAGAGGCGCAGATTACCTGTTGGGAAAAGGCGTTACGGTTTTCGGTACCGATGCGATGTCGCTGGATGATGCAGGCAGCAAAGATTATCCGGCTCATCAGGCGATACTAAGTGCCGGAGGCCTGATCGTTGAAAGCCTGGCAAACCTTTACAGCCTGCCGACGGCTTTTACCTTTATCGCTCTGCCTTTGCGCATCAAAGGCGGCTCCGCCTCGCCCGTGCGCGCTGTGGCTCTGGTACAGGATTAAGGCTTAAACTCAACCAGTAAAGGGTTATGGTCGGAAGCACGCGTCACCAGCACGGAGGCCTCCGCTACGCCCATATCGCGGTAGAAAACGAAGTCCAGCGGCCTGCCAAAGGCTTTACGGCGATGGTCGTCGGTAAAGTTGACCTCGTGCAGCCCCATATTATGGGCAAAGGTATAAAGCGCATTGATCCGCTGGCGGCTCCAGGCATTAAAATCCCCGGCCATAATCACCGGCCCTTTATGGTGAATAATCTGTTCGCCTATAGGGCCAAGCTGCTTGCTGTATACGTCGATCCCCAGGCTAAAGTTGACCGCATGGATATTCACCACCATCAGCATCTTGCCGTCCGGTAGCGGATAGGCGGTGACAAGGGCTGATTTAGCCAGCCGCAGCAGCGGTTCACGTTCGCGCAGCGGATAACAGTAGACGGGATGCGCAGCGGCCAGCGTCATCACGCCGGAAGGATGCTGCGGCAGGACGAATGCCGGTACCTGATCCGCCGCCAGATAGTTACTGGTGGCAAAACGGATCAGCTCTGGGGTCGTCTGCGCTTCCTGTAGCAATACCAGCTGAGCGTCTTTACCGAAGTTTTGTAATACCGAAAGCCATTCGGCGCGCTGCTGTTTAAATATGTTCCATACCAGCACCCGTAGCGTAGCGTGCTCTGTCAGCGGCGCACCGGGCGGTAACGCTTTGCCCATATGCAGCATAGCGCCCGGCGGAAAAATACGTTCCGCTGGCTGCCCTGCTACATATCTCATGGCATAAGTTTTTTTCCGCACGTTAGCGTCTGACCTCTGCGTGTTGATCAATGATCCTGCATTCAGTTATAGGGACTTTATGGCCGGGTTTCAATCGGAGGCGCCTAATAAGTGCCAGCTGAAGGTAAGCAAATACAAACTTTTGGTTGTCCGCCGCCTGTAACTGTAGTCGATTTAACGCACCGGCTCCGGTTATGTATCTGATAGCGTTCATAACAGGGCAGAGATCCGACTGTTTACAGGCCAGACGAGCACCGGGCGTTTTCAGACAACGCCGCGGGGATGCTTTATTGCTGTCAACGCACTGACAGAGGCCTGGCAGCCTCACCCGTTGTCTGGCTTCCCCTGCTTCCTCATGCTTTAATTACCGCCTGCAGGCTCCAAAAAAAGCATTACGTTCAGGAAGCAGTCATGAAGGCAAACTCAGAGGAACTGGCGATTTTTGTCGCCGTGGTGGAAAGCGGCAGTTTCAGCAAGGCCGCCGAGCGGCTGAAAATGGCAAATTCTGCCGTTAGCCGTGCGGTAAAAAAGCTGGAAAACAAGCTCGAGGTAGAGCTACTGACACGCACCACCCGACAGATTAAATTAACCCAGGAAGGCGAAGCCTACTTCAAGCGCGTTCAGGCGATTCTTCAGGAGATGTCCGCAGCGGAAAACGAGCTGGCAGAACGAAAAAGGCTACCAAAAGGGTCACTGCGTATTGATGCTGCTACGCCGGTGGTTCTGCATCTGTTAATGCCGATGATTAAACCTTTTCGGGAGCGCTTTCCTGAAGTCACCCTCTCTCTGGTTTCATCCGAAACCTTTATCAATCTGATTGAACGTAAGGTAGATATCGCTATCCGTGCCGGTAATCTTACTGATTCCAGCCTTCGCGCGCGCCTGCTGTTTAATAGTCGACGTAAAATAGTCGCCAGCCCTGGCTGGCTGCAACAGTTCGGCACGCCGCAAACCGTAGAGGATTTGGCACAGCACGACTGTCTGGGCTTTGTTGAACCCCTGAGCCTGAACCGTTGGCCCATTGCTAATGCAGACGGGCAGCTTTATGACATTACGCCCGCCAGTACCTCAAACAGCGGCGAGACGCTCAGGCAGCTGTGCCTGGCCGGTAACGGCATTGCCTGCCTGTCGGACTTTATGATCAATAAAGATTTAAACGATGGTTCGCTGATAGAGGTTATGGCCGACAGGCTTGTGCCGGTAGATATGCCATTTAACGCGGTTTACTATGGGGATCGCTCGGCTAACTCACGCGTTCGCTCTTTTATTGATTTTGTCAGCGAATGGCTCAGGCAACATCCGCTTTAAAGAAAAAAGATAGTCGAAGGCTGGCCTGTCCAGGAAGGGATAATGGCAGAACACAGGCAGGCCGGCTGACCAAAACTTATACGCAAAAAAAAGCCCTGAGCGTTAGCTCAGGGCCTTATATAAAGTGGCGGAACGGACGGGGCTCGAACCCGCGACCCCCTGCGTGACAGGCAGGTATTCTAACCAACTGAACTACCGCTCCACCGATTCTGTACTGAACTCAGAATGTTGCTTCCGATCTCAGGTGTTTCGCCCTTTCCACGTCACTGGAAGGTCTGAGCGCAAACGGTTTACTCACGTTTACTGCTCTTAATTGATGCCTGGCAGTTCCCTACTCTCGCATGGGGAGACCCCACACTACCATCGGCGCTACGGCGTTTCACTTCTGAGTTCGGCATGGGGTCAGGTGGGACCACCGCGCTAAAGCCGCCAGGCAAATT